>NZ_NWSQ01000001.1 GCF_002531725.1 Rhizobium sp. L43 | reverse complement strand
GCAGGCGCTGATAGCTTGATCGGCGGTGCGGGCAGCGACACCTACATCGTCGACGATGCCGGCGACAGCGTCACCGAAGCCGTCGCCGCGGGGATAGACACAGTTCGCACGATACTGGCAAGCTATACGCTTGGCAGCGATGTCGAGAACCTCACCTATGTGGGAACGGCAGCCTTTACCGGAACAGGCAATGCGCTGAACAACATCCTGACCGGGGGGGCAGGTGCCGACACCTTGGACGGAAAGGCAGGAGCAGACATACTGATCGGCGGAGCGGGCAACGATACCTATATTGTCGATGATCTTTCCGACGCGGTCATCGAAGGGCTGAATGCAGGCAGCGATCTGATCAATACGACGCTTTCAAGCTATACGCTCGGCAACAATGTCGAGAACCTGACCTATACGGGATCCGCCAGCTTCACCGGCACCGGCAATGCGCTTACCAACATGATCACCGGCGGTGCCGGCAATGATCTTCTGGACGGCGGCGCCGGCAATGACATACTGATCGGCGGGGCTGGCAACGACATCTATGTGGTCGACAGTACGAGCGACGTCGTCACCGAGGCGGTCAGCGCCGGCACCGACGAAATCCGCACGGCGCTTGCGGGCTATACGCTCGGCGACAATGTCGAGAATCTGACCTATACGGGATCCGCCAACTTCACCGGCACCGGCAATGCGCTCGCCAACACCATCACCGGCGGCGCCGGCAACGACATACTGGACGGTGGCGCTGGCGCCGATAGCTTGATCGGCGGTGCGGGTGACGACACCTACATCGTCGACAATGCCGCCGACAGCGTCACCGAGAACGCCGATGCAGGAAGCGACACGGTTCGCACGACGCTGGCGAGTTATACGCTTGGCAGCGATGTCGAGAACCTCACCTATGCCGGAACGTCTGATTTCAGCGGAACAGGAAATTCGCTGGATAACCTCATTCTCGGCGGTAGTGGGACCAACACGCTGACCGGTGGCGCCGGCAACGATATTCTCATTGGCGGGGAGGCAGCTGATTTCTTCGTTTATTCGCCGAACTGGGGTCACGATACGATCATAGACTTCATGGCAATCGGCACGGCGCATGACACGATCCGGATCGATCACAGCATTTTCGCCGATTGGGCGTCGCTTCTTGCTGCATCCAGTCAGTCTGGCAGCGATACAATCGTTACAGCCGATATCGACAACACCATAACGTTGAAGAACGTGGCCGTATCAAGCCTAGACTCGTTCGACTTCCTGTTCGCGTGAGCCCAATAAAACCTCCCCGGTAGAAATCATGCCGGGGAGGATGGCCGATTTTCAAAGTATATCGCGAAACTGTGCGGCCTTCGCGCCGTTGATGTCAGCTGGATGTGGCGTAAGCATCGCCCATTCCCTAACTCAAATCATGCAGATCCGTCGTAATCGCCGCCCCAATCGAAAACTCCGAAAACCGCACCCTCAATCCACTGCGCTCCGGCGTGCAGGCAGCCGGCCCGACCTCGTAGTGCTCGGCTACGGGGAAGGGCGCTAACCGCAGCAGCGGCCAGAAGCTGCCATCACGCGACGCCTGGATACGCATCGCGCCGTTGGCGAGAGTGACGCGGATGCGGAAGTCCTCCAGCTTCTTGAAGGGCTGCGCCACCGACCAGTCGGATCTGCCGTCGGTGACGACGGTGCTGAGGAAGGGTTCGCAGTCGGTGAACTCGACGCCTGTTTTCACCCAGCGTTTTTCGTCGATACGCACCATCAGGCCGGCCTGGTCGTAGAGCGTGCGGAATTCGCCCTGGACGCGGATCTGCGCGGTGAAGCCGTCGGCCGTGGGAAAGGCGAGGAAATGGCCGCTGTCCCGGGTGAAGCCGTAATGGGTTTGCCGCCAGAAATCGGTTTTCTCATCGGTCGTCAGGGTGAGGGCGGCTTCGTCCGCCTGCCAGTTTGCCGGCTCGTTCAGCCATTTTCCGCCGGTGAAATCGATGCTCATCCTGTTCTCCCGTTCCGTGAAGCCTGGCCGCAGGGCGATCGCCCGACCTTGGCATATCACGCAGCCCCAGTGCAGAGGGGCGCAGGCGCATCTGAAGATGGTGTTTTTTCGATGTCGCGCTATCCGCGGCTGCATAATCCGTCACTGATGCTTGACAGGATCGATCCAGCTCCTATTCTGTTACAAAAAGATGAATTACATAATTGTGGAACTAAACGGGAGCCCTTAGATGAAAACATTGGTCGCATTCCTTCTCGGCACTGCGCTCGTCGCCCTGCCTTCGACGCTGCTTGCCCAAGAAAAGGGCGGCGTCATCAACGTCGCGACGATCGGCGAGCCGCCGACGCTCGATCCGATGTCGTCGACGGCCGATCTCGTCGGCATCGTCACGCAGCATATTTTCGAAACGCTTTACACTTTCGACAAGAGCTGGAACGTCACGCCGCTTCTGGCCGAAAGCCTGCCTGAGATCAGCGCCGATGGCAAAACCTATACGATCAAGCTCAGGACTGGCATCAAGTTCCACGACAATAGCGATATGACCTCGGAAGATGTCGTCGCCTCGCTTGGCCGCTGGATGAAGATTGCCTCGCGGGGCAAGCAGGTGGCCGGCTTCATCGACAAGGTCACGGCCGTCGATCCGGCGACCGTCACTATCACGCTGAAGCAGCCCTATGCGCCGCTGACCTCGCTGCTTGCCTTCAACAATTCGGCCGCGATCATCATCCCTGCCGAAAAGCAGGACGAGCCGATGAAGGAATTCATCGGCACCGGTCCCTATATGCTCAAGGAGCGCAAGGCCGACCAGTATATCCAGCTCGTCCGCTTCGACGGCTACAAGTCTCGCGAAGGCGACAGCAACGGTTATGGCGGCGCCCGCCACCAATATCTCGATGAAATCCGCTTTGTGCCGGTGCCGGATCCGAATACCCGCGTCGAAGCAGCAATCTCCGGCCAATATGATTATGTCGACTCGATCGCGGTCGAATCCTACGACAAGCTGAAGGCTTCGACCGCCTCGCAGCCGGTCATGCTGAAGCCCTTCGGTTATCCGGTCTTCGTCTTCAACACCAAGGAAGGTGTTGCTGGGAATGTCGAGGTTCGCAAGGCGATCCGCCAGGCGCTCAGCATGGAAGACATGCTGGCCGCCGCTTTCGGCAGCACGGATTTTTACGCGCTCGATGGCGCCATCTATCCGAAAACCTTTGCCTGGAATACCGATGCCGGCGTCGAGGGCGCCTATAACGTCGCCGATCCGGAAGGGGCGGCGGCTGCCGCCAAAAAGGCCGGCTACAACGGCGAGCCGATCCGCATCCTGACCAGCCGCCAGTATGAATTCCATTACAAGATGGCGCAGGTCGCCGCCGAATATCTGAAGCTTGCCGGCTTCACCATCGATATGCAGGTGGTGGACTGGGCGACGCTGACGCAGCGCCGCACCGATCCGAAGCTCTGGGATATCTACATCACCCATAGCCCCTTCCTGCCGGAGCCGGCCCTCATCGGCTCGCTCTCGACCAGCTCGCCGGGCTGGTGGGACACGCCGGCCCGCAAGGCCGCCGTCGATGCCTTCACCTCGGAGGTCGACCCGAAGAAGCGCGTGGCGCTCTGGGCGGATGTCCAGAAGGCCGTTTATACAGACGCGCCCTTCATGAAGATCGGCGACTTCAACGCCGTCTCGGCGAAGTCGGTCAAGCTCGACGGTGTCGATCCGGCGCCGTGGCCGTATTTCTGGAATGCTTCGATCAAGAAGTGATGGAGTGTTCGTTGGCCACCTCCCTCTCCCTCATTCCTGTGCTCGTCACAGGAAACCAGCCACGGCGCGTCTGCGCCGTGAATGACCCTTATCCAGCGGAAGCTTCTTTTGCGCCCAAGGACTTGGGCGCGCTGGATTCCTGTGACGAGCACAGGAATGAGGGAAGAGGGAGGGCGGGGTCCGCGACGGTGTTCCATGCATCAACGATAGGAGCAAGGTGCGGATGATACGCTACATCCTCCAGCGCCTGTTCGGCATGATCGTCGTGATGTTTCTCGTCGTCACGATCGTCTTCGTCATCGTGCGCGTGACGCCTGGAGATCCGGCTGCCGTCATGCTCGGGCCGGATGCGACGCCGCAGGATATTGCCGACCTCAGGTCCCGGCTCGGCCTCGATCAGTCGCTCGGCCTGCAATATCTCTATTATCTCGGCCAGTTGCTGAAGGGTGATCTCGGCCAGTCGATCTTCCTCAACATGCCTGTCACCTCGGCCTTGCTCGACCGCGCCGAACCGACCTTCTTCCTGACGCTGTTCTCGCTCGCCATCGCCAGCATTATCGCTCTGCCGATCGGCATTTACGCCGCCTATCGCCGCGGCTCCATCGTCGACCAGGCGGCAACGACGCTTGCAATGTTTGCCGCCAGTATTCCAAGCTTCTGGCTCGGCCTCATCCTGATGCAGTTCTTCGCCGTCCGGCTCAACCTCTTCCCGGTCTCGGGTTATGGCGGCCCCGGCTCGACCTTCTTCGAGCGGATGTATCACCTGACGCTGCCGGCCTTTGCGCTCGGCATCGTCTCCTCGGCGCTGATCCTGCGTTTCACCCGCGCCTCGATGCTCGACGTGCTCGGCGATGATTATATCCGCACGGCGCGCGCCAAGGGGCTGATCGAGCGCAAGGTGATCCTCAAACATGCGCTGAAAAACGCGCTGATCCCGATCCTGACGGTGATCGGCCTAACGGCGGCAGTGCTGATTTCGGGCGCTGTCGTCACCGAAACCGTCTTCGGCCTGCCGGGTGTCGGCAATCTCGTCGTCTCGGCGGTGCTGCGCCGCGACTACCCCGTCATCCAGGGCGCGCTGCTGGTTATCGCCGCCCTCTACGTGCTGATCAATTTTGCGATCGACATGCTGTATCTGCTGGTCGATCCGAGGGTGCGCTACTGATGGCCGATATCGCGATCAAGCCAACCGAAAGCGAGGGCGGCAAATTCGTCCGCCGCCTGCTCAAGCGCAGAACGGTGGCCTTTGGTCTGCTGATCCTGACGATCTTCGTGCTGCTGGCGGTGTTTGCGCCGGTCGTCGCGCCCTATTCACCGTCGAAGCTCTCCATCGTCAACCGGCTGAAGCCGCCGAGCGGCATGTTCTTCTTCGGCACGGATGAATTCGGCCGCGACGTCTTCTCGCGCACCATCTTCGCCGCGCGCCTGTCGCTGCTCGTTGGTGCTGCCGTCGTGACGCTTTCGGCGGTGATCGGCGTGACGCTCGGCCTGCTCGCTGGTTTCTTCCAGAAGCTCGATACGCCGATCGCCCGGCTGATCGATGCGATGATGGCATTCCCGGATATTCTGCTGGCGATCGCGCTGGTCGCCGCCCTCGGTCCCTCGCTGACCACGGTCATCATCGCGCTGTCGATCGTCTATGCGCCGCGCCTTGCCCGCATCGTCCGCGCGTCGACGCTGGTCATTCGCGAGCTGCCCTATGTCGAGGCGGCGAGGGCGCTCGGGATTTCGACCTTCCACATCATGACGCGGCATGTGCTGCGCAATCTGCTGTCGCCGATCCTGGTGCAGGCGACGTTCCTCTTTGCCAGCGCGATGCTCGCCGAAGCCGGTCTGTCCTTCCTCGGCCTCGGCGTCAGCCCTGAGATCCCGACCTGGGGAACGATGATCGCCGCCGGCCGGCAATATATCGGCCAGGCCGACTGGATGACGCTGTTTCCCGGCGTCGCCATCATCCTTTCGGTGCTGTCGCTGCAGATGGTCGGCGATGGCCTCAGGGACATGCTGGACCCGAGACTTCGCAAAGATCTTTAAATCCGCCGACCCCTCGGTCGGCTTAATCCAAATTCGCCAAATCGAAAATTGCATGACAGGAGTTTGCGTGAATCAGTTTCCCACCGCCGCCGGCAAGGTCGAGAACTCGCCTTACGAACGGCTTGCCGCGCTCGGCATAACGCTGCCGCCGCCACCGCCGCCGATCGCCAATTTCGTGACGCATGTGCTGGAGGGCAATATGCTCTATCTCTCCGGCCAGGGACCGCGCGAGGCCGACGGCTTCCTGCATGCCGGCAAGGTCGGCGCCGATGTCGGTGTCGAGGCGGCCTATGACCATGCGCGGCTGACCGGCATCAATCTGCTTGCCGTCATGCAGGATGCGCTCGGCGATCTCTCCCGCGTCAAGCGGGTGGTCAAGCTGCTCGGCATGGTCAACGCCGTGCCCGAGTTCGAGGATCATCCGAGCGTCATCAACGGCTGCTCGGATCTCTTGATCGAGGTCTTCGGGCCGGCCGGCGAACATGCCCGCTCGGCCGTCGGCTTCGGCTCGCTGCCCGGCAACATCACCGTCGAGATCGAGGCGATCGTCGCCTTGCACGGCTGACGAGAACTTTCATATTGGGCGCAGCGTTCCATCTTATCCCGCTACTCGCCCCGGAATTCTGGAGACCTTCATGCCTAATGATATCAGACCTTCGCTCGGCCTTCGCCCCGTCATCAACGTGTCGGGCACGATGACCAGCCTCGGCGCTTCGATCGTCGTGCCGCAGGCGATCGAGGCGATGGCGTCGATCCTGCCGCATTTCGTCGAGATCAATGACCTGCAGCGCAAGGCCAGCACCGTCATCGGCCGGCTGACCGGCGGCGAGGCGGGCTTCGTCACCGCCTCCTGCTCGGCCGGCATCTCGCTCGCCGTTGCCGGCGCCATCACAGGCGACAATCTGCTGGCGATCGAGAAGCTGCCGGATGTCACCTCCGAGAAGAACGAAGTGCTGGTGCAGATGGGCCATGTGGTGAGCTATGGCGCTCCCGTCGACCAGGCGATCCGGCTCGCCGGCGGTAAGGTCGTGCTTGTGGGGCAGGCGACCTCGACGCATCGCTTTCACATGGAAAACGCCATCACCGACAAGACCGCAGCCGCCGTCTATGTCGTCTCCCACCATGTCGTCGATTACGGCCTGCTCAACCTGAAGGAATTTGTCGAGATCGCCCATGCCAGGGGGGTGCCGGTCATCGTCGATGCGGCCTCGGAATATGATCTCAGGGTTTTCCTGGAGCAGGGCGCCGATATCGCCCTTTACTCCGGCCACAAATTCCTCGGCGGCCCGACCTCGGGCATCGTTGCCGGCCGGAAGGAACTGGTGCGCCACGCCTTCCTGCAGAATATGGGCATCGGCCGCGGCATGAAGGTCGGCAAGGAGAGCATTTTCGGCGTCATGGCGGCACTCGAAGCCTGGGAAAGCCGCGACCATGCCGGCATCCGCGAACGCGAGACCGGTTATCTCAACCTGTGGAAACGCACGCTCGACGGCCGTCCCGGTCTCACCGCGCTGATCGAGCCAGACCCGACCAACAATCCGCTCGATCGGCTGCGGCTGATCGTCGACCCCGAGCAGGCCCATATCACCGCCTGGGATCTGGCCGATGCGCTGGCGAGGGGCACCCCGCCGATCATCGTGCGCGATCACGAGGTGGAGCACCGCTATTTCTATCTCGACCCGTGCAACCTGCATCCCGGTCAGGAGACGATCGTCGCCGAACGTCTGGCAGAAGAACTCGACAAGGCGCGCGCCTCCAACGAGATCATCGCAACGCCGATCGAGAACCGCAGCCGGCACCGTTTCGACGGTGTGCTGCGCTGGCCGGATTGAGCCGAAGAGGAGTCGATATGGCCAAGGTCCAAGCGCAACCGATCGAGTCGGCAGACGTTCTTTCCGTCGACAGGCTGACGACGTCCTTTCTGGTGGACGGCGCCTGGAAACCGGTTGTGCGCGACGTCTCCTTCACCGTCGCACCTGGTGAAACGGTGGCGATCGTCGGCGAATCCGGCTCGGGCAAGAGCGTCACCTCGCTCTCGATCATGCGGCTGCTGCAGGCGGAAACGAGCCATGTCGAGGGCCGCGTCATGCTCGGCGGGCGCGACCTCCTGGCCCTGCCGGAAGATGCCATGCGGCAGGTGCGCGGCAACGAGGTGGCGATGATCTTCCAGGAGCCGATGACATCGCTCAATCCGCTCTTCACCATCGGCGACCAGATTTCCGAGGCGCTGCTCTGCCATTCCGATATGAGCAAGGCGGACGCCAAAGCCGAGACGATAAGACTGCTGGAAAAGGTCCGCATCCCCTCGGCCGCCTCGCGCTTCGGCGAATATCCGCATCGTTTCTCCGGCGGCATGCGCCAGCGGGTGATGATCGCCATGGCGCTCGCCAGCCGGCCGAAGCTGTTGATCGCCGACGAGCCGACGACGGCACTCGATGTGACGATCCAGGGCCAGATCCTCGATCTCATCAAGATGCTGCAGGAGGAGGAGGGGACCTCGGTTCTGTTCATCACCCATGACATGGGCGTCGTTGCCGAAATCGCCGACCGGACGGTGGTGATGTATCGCGGCCAACAGGTCGAAAGCGGCATCACCGCCGATATCTTCCACCGCGGCAGGCATCCCTACACGAGAGCGCTGCTCTCGGCCGTGCCGGTGCTCGGCTCCATGCAGGGCCGGCAAAGGCCGCTGCGTTTTCCGGTGGTCAATACGGCGACCGGCGAATCCGACGTACCCACTGAGGCTGCCGATACGGTGGCGGCGACGCCGGTGTTGCAGGTGAAGAACCTCACCAAGCGCTTCGACATTCATACCGGCCTGTTCGGCCGGCTGACCAGCCGGGTGCATGCGGTCGAAAACGTCTCCTTCGATCTGCATGCCGGCGAGACGCTGTCGCTGGTCGGTGAATCCGGCTGCGGCAAATCGACGACGGGGCGCGCCATCATGCGCCTCATCGAGCCGCAGGCCGGTTCCGTTCTCGTCGAGGGCAGGGAGGTGCTCGGCCTCGACAGGAGGGATCTGCGCGAGATGCGCAAATCCGTGCAGATGATTTTCCAAGATCCTTTCGCCAGCCTCAATCCGCGCATGACGGTGGGTGCGGCAATCGCCGAACCCTATCTCGAACACAGGATGGGCAATGCGAAACAGGCAAAAGACGTGGTCGCCGACCTGCTTGTAAAGGTCGGCCTGTCCCCGGATATGGCGGCGCGTTATCCGCATGAATTTTCCGGCGGCCAGCGCCAGCGTATCTGCATCGCCCGGGCGCTCGCCTTGCAGCCGAAGGTCATCGTCGCCGATGAAAGCGTCTCGGCGCTCGACGTTTCGATCAAGGCGCAGGTCATCAATCTGATGCTCGACCTGCAGCAGAGCCTCAACCTCGCCTTCCTGTTCATCTCGCACGATATGGCGGTGGTCGAGCGTGTCAGCCACCGCGTGGCGGTGATGTATCTCGGCGAGATCGTCGAGATCGGCCCGCGCGCCGCCGTCTTCGAAAATCCGCAGCATTCCTATACGAAGAAACTCATCGCCGCCGTGCCGGTGCCCGATCCCGACCGTCGCCACGAAAAGCGGATGGTGGCGAATGACGAGATCAAGAGCCCGATGCGCCCGGTCGATTATCGGCCTCCGGCCACCTTCTATCGCGAAGTCGGGCCGGGTCATTTGGTGATGGCCGATCGGTAGGTTTGGCTTGGCCCATTGGGAGTTGCCTAACGGACCGTCGGCGCATAAAGCAGATACATAGGCAAATGCTTGGAAAGCCGCACCAATGAACAAGACAGATTATTTTTCGAAGCTCGGCGGTTTGCCGCCGCAGACCCAGCTGCTTTCCGGCAAGGCCGTTTTCACCACGGCTTATGCGGTCATCCCGCGCGGCGTCATGACCGATATCGTCAGCAGTGTCCTTCCGCATTGGGCGGGAACGCGGGCATGGGTGCTCTCCCGGCCGCTCTCCGGTTTCTCCGAGACCTTTTCGCAATATGTGATGGAGGTTCAGCCGGGCGGCGGAAGCGACCGGCCGGAGCCCGACAAGCGGGCCGAAGCAGTGCTGTTCGTCGTCGAAGGCGGCATGACGGTGGAGCTCGAAGGCGTCAGCCACGCGCTGCGCGCCGGCTCCTTCGTCTATATTCCGGCGGGTTCGGCCTGGCGGCTGAAAAACGATGGTTCGGCCGCGGCGATCTTCCACTGGATCCGCAAGGCGTTTCAGGAGGTCGACGGGCTGGAGCCGCCGCCGGCGATCGTCACGCATGAGGACGATCATCCGATCCGCGCCATGCCTGACACCGACGGCCGCTGGGGCACGACCCGCTTCATCGATCCGGCCGACGTGCGCTACGACATGCATGTCAATATCGTTACCCTGGCGCCGGGTGCCGTCATCCCCTTTATGGAAACCCATGTCATGGAGCATGGTCTCTATGTGCTGGAGGGCAAGGCGGTCTATCGCCTGAACCAGGATTGGGTCGAGGTCGAGGCCGGCGATTTCATGTGGCTGCGCTCCTTCTGCCCGCAGGCCTGTTATGCCGGCGGCCCCGGCCGGTTCCGCTACCTGCTCTACAAGGACGTTAACCGTCACATGACGCTCTGGTAGGCGCTATCGCGAGGGGATGATGAGGCTCGAAAGCGAACGCCCGATTTTGAGACCCTGGCGGCAGCAGGATCGCAAACCCTTCGCTGCGATCAACGCCGAGCCCGCCGTCGTCCGATATCTCAATCCTCTGACCGACAAACAGTCGGATGCGATGCTCGACCGCATCGACCGCCACTTCGCGGATCATGGCTGGGGGCTGTGGGCGCTGGAGGAAAAGGCAAGCGGCGGGTTGATCGGCATGTGCGGCCTCAACAATGTTTCGCAGGCTTTGCCGTTCGCGCCGGCCGTCGAAATCGGCTGGCGGCTTTCAGCCTCCCGGCACGGCGCCGGCTATGCGCGTGAGGCCGCGGAATGCTCCCTCGATTTTGCCTTCAACGATCTGAAGCTTGATCGAATCTTCAGCTTCACGGTGCCGGCAAACAGCAATTCCTGGGGTTTGATGAGACGGCTGGGAATGAGCTGGGTCGGTGAATTCAATCATCCCAATTTCGCCGAGGGGCACCCGTTGCGCCATCACGTGCTCTACGAGCTGCGATCACCAAACGGTCTTTGAAAGCCGGATTTCAGGGCTCGTACCGGCCGTTGATTGGGCTGAGGCTAAGAAGAGTAAATGTCACTATTAATCAACCTAAAATTGTAATGTGGCGTAATCTGTCTTATGGAACTTGTGGCGCTAACGCCGAACCACCTTCTTTACGATTCAGCCGACCTTTGCGAACCATTTCGGCGAACTGTCGGAAGGCCAGGCGGCAGCTCGAACACGATCTGCGGTACGCACTCGACAGAAGTGAGCTGTTCCTCGTCTACCAGAGGATCATCGAAACATCGTCGGAAGAGCCGTGCGGCTTTCCACGCTCAGTCAGCTGCGCGCGATCGGACTGCGAAATCCTTTTGCGCCACAAGAAAGTGCAGGCACCAATTGTGGTGCGCAGCGAAAGCCGGACGTCCGCAACCTCAGGCATCGTCCTGGAGGTAGCGTTCCGCCAGCCTTGCCCACATTGCCACACCGACTGTCAGGCTGGCATCGGCGAAGTCATATTTGGGGCTATGCAGGATGGCGGAATTCATGCCGTTGCCAAGACGCAGGAAGCTGCCCGGCTTGTGCTCGAGAAAGTATGAAAAATCCTCGCTGCCGGGAATGAGCGGGCACGTCGCCACCTTGTCTTCGCCGATGAGTTCTGCCGCGACGATGCGGGCAAAATCCGTCTCGGCAGGAGAGTTGACGACGACGGGATTGCCGCGGTCATAGTCGATCTCGATCGAAGCGTCGTGACCCTCGGCCACCGCGCGGGTCAGCTTGGTGATGCGTTCTTGCAAGAGATCGCGGATGCGGGGCTCGAAGGAGCGCACGCTCAAGGCGAGCTTGGCATATTCCGGAATGACGTTGACGGCATCGCCGGCATGGATCGTGCCGACGGTGATGACCGCCGTCTGGGTCGGGTCGAGGTTGCGCGAGATGATCGTCTGCAGCGAGACGACGAGGTTGCACGCCACGACCACGGGATCGATGGTCAGGTGCGGCCGCGAGGCATGGCCGCCCTTGCCCTTGATGGTAATCTCGACGGTATCGGACGCCGCCATCATCGGGCCGGGTCGCAGCAGAATGGTGCCTTCGGGAGCGCCGGGGTGATTATGCAGGCCAAAGATCGCGTCGAATGGAAAGCGCTCGAACAGGCCGTCGGCGATCATTGCCTGGGCACCGCTATTCCTACCTGCCTCTTCCGCCGGTTGGAAGATCAGCGTCACCGTGCCGTTGAAACGGCGGGTGCGAGCGAGGTATTCGGCGGCACCGAGCAGCACGGTCGTGTGGCCATCATGGCCGCAGGCGTGCATCTTGCCGGGCGTGCGGCTGGCATAGGCAAGCCCGGTTTCCTCGACGATCGGCAGCGCATCCATATCGGCGCGGATGGCAATGCCCTTGCTGCCCTTGCCTGCGCTGAGCCGCGCGACAACGCCGTGACCGCCGACATTGCGGGTCACGTCATATCCCCAGCCTTCCAGCTTTTCCGCGACATAACGTGCCGTCTCCGCCTCCTCGAAGGAGAGTTCCGGATGGGCATGCAGGTACTGGCGGGTCGCCTTCAGCTCCGCCTCCATGGCTTCGAAGTCGGAAAGGCGGGCATAGGCATTGTCGAGCGTGGGCATGAAAACATCCAGTATTGTTCGAAAGAACCATTGCTTCGGCCCATGGCCGAAGCAACCGATTGACATTGTTCAGAGAAAACGGGCGAGGAACGCCTGGGTCCGGGGATGTTGCGGATTGCCGATAACATCCTCGGGCTTGCCCATCTCGACGACATTGCCGCCGTCCATGAACACCACCCGATCGGCAGCCTCACGGGCGAAACCGATCTCGTGGGTAACGACGATCATGGTCAGGCCCTGTTTGGCGAGATCGCGCATGGTGGACAGGACTTCGCCGACGAGTTCGGGGTCGAGTGCAGAGGTGGGTTCATCGAACAGCATCAGTTTCGGCTTGATCGCAAGGGCGCGGGCGATGGCGACGCGCTGCTGCTGACCGCCGGAGAGCTGGCGGGGATAGCTACCCGCCTTTTCCGACAGGCCGACCCGCTCCAAAAGCCGCATGGCGTTCTCGGTTGCGGCCTTGCGACTTTCTCCGTGCACGCCGACCGGGGCCTCGATGATGTTTTGCAGCACCGTCATGTGCGGATAGAGATTGAACTGCTGGAATACCATGCCGATCTTTCGCCGCTGATGAGCGATCCTGTTGCTGGACAGCTTTTCCAGCCGGTCCTTGCGCAGGCGGTAGCCGATCTGTTCACCATCAACTTCGATGAACCCTTTGTTGATCGCTTCGAGATGGTTGATGCAGCGCAGGAAGGTCGATTTTCCCGAGCCGGACGGGCCAAGCACCACGACGACTTCCCCCGGCATGACGTCGAGATCAATCCCCTTCAGCACTTTGAGCTGATCGAAGGACTTGTGGACGTTGCGGGCTCTAACGAGAGGCTTTGGAATCTCGGCGGCGGTCAATGGCTTGCCTCCTCGACAAGTGTCTCGGATTTGACAGTGGCGGTATTGTTGCGCCGTTCGCTGCGGCCGTAATAGGCCTCGATATAGCTCTGGCCGAGATTGAGGATCGAGGTGATGAAGAGGTACCAGAGGACCGCGACAAGCAGCATCGGCACGATCTCGAAGGTGCGATTGTAGATCGACTGGACGGAATAGAGCAGATCGGCCATGGCGATGACGCTGACGAGCGACGTCGCCTTGATCATGCTGATCAGCTGGTTGCCCGTCGGGGGCACGATCGAGCGCATCGCCTGAGGAATGATGATCCGCCATAGCGCCCTCGCCTTAGTCATGCCGAAGGCTTCCGCCGTCTCGAACTGGCCGCGATCGACCGAGAGCAGGCCGCCGCGGATGATCTCGGCCATGTAGGCCGCTTCGTTCAAGGCAAGGCCAACGATCGCCGCCGTCATCGGCGTGATCACCGAATTGGTCTCCCAGCTCGCGAGCGCCGGGCCGAACGGAATGGCGATCGAAAGTTCGGGAAAAAGGGTCGAGAGATTGTACCAGAAGATCAGCTGCACCAGGAGCGGCGTGCCGCGAAAGAACCAGATGAACAGCGATGCCAGTGAACGGGCGAGCCGGTCATTCGACAGCCGGGCGATCGCCAGTCCGAGGCCGAGAACGATGCCGATGGCCATCGCGACCACAGTCAGGCCTAGGCTGACGTAAAGGCCGTTGATGACCGTCGGATCGAAGAAATAGGCCGCGACGACAGGCCAGCCGAAATTCTCGTTATGAGCGACGATCCACAGGAAGTTGGCGGCAATGAGGAGCACGGCCACCCAGAGGACGAGCCGGCCCGTTTGAAAGGGCTTGTGGGCATGGGCAACGTCCCGGAAGTCTGCACCGCCCAAAGGCGGTGCAACAGTCGTGTGATCGTTGCTCATTTCGGCAGGGCTCCACCAAGATTGAGGCCGGGCTGCTTGATCATGTTGTTCTCAAGACCCCACTTCTTCATGATGGCGGCATAGGTGCCGTTATCCATTAACGCCTTGACCGAGTCGAGCAGAATGGGACCGAGCGGCGAGCCTTTCGGTACCACGGCCCCTTGATAGAGATCGTCGAAGCCATTCTTCTGGCCGACGCCGCTCAGTTCCAACTGGCCGTTTGCCTGAGACACGAAATAGGTCAGCGGCGCCTGCGAGGAGAAGAAGGCATCGGCGCGTTTGGAGCGGACCGCCAGGATCGAGCTCGGCTGGTCGGTGTAGGACTGCACTTCGGGCGCGGACTTGCCGGCCGCCTTGCACTTTTCGACCTGGGCTTGGATCACCTTTTCGGCGGAGCCGCCGGCCATGACTGCAATGCGATTGCCGCAGGCGCTGTCGAGCGAAGCGATGGCCTTCGGATTGCCCTTCTGGACGGAGAAGACCACGTATTCCTGAACCCAGTCGACGAAGTCATTGGCCTCTTCACGGCTCTTGAAGTCGCCGATCGGGCCGAAGGCGAACTGGTATCGGCCGGAATTGATGCCGGCGAGCAATGCGGTCAGTCCGCTGACGGTTTCGTGCTCGATCGTGACGCCGAGCATCTGGCCGATCGCATCGGTCAGATCGGCGCTGGCGCCGGTCAGTTTCGTGCCGGTGACGATCTCATAGGGAGGAAAGGAACCGTTGTTGACGGAGATCATCTTGCCGTCCGTGCGGATCTTCTCCGGCAGGCGGGCGCGAAGCGCGTCGTTGACGGTCTGTTTTGGTACGGCCGCCTCCTCGGCGAAGACCGAAGTCGTCATCATCAGACCCAGCAGGACGGCGGAAGCGATCAGTTTCGAATGCATGTCATTCCCCTTTTTTTGGTTTGCGAAAATGGTAATTCAACGACTGTGAGGAGTTTCGTTGGCTTCGTTCACCGGGCCTTGGCGTGCCATGGAAACAGATCGGCAGGTGTCAAACGGCGCGGCATGATCTTCTGTTCGTAAAGTTCCTCGGCAAAGTCGGAGATCATTGCCTCGTTCTCGACAAGCCCGCTGGCCCTCCAGGTCGGCGGCAGGTCGGCCGCGCAGCGGCGCAGTTCGTCGATCATCCAGGGCGTGGTGTCGGCGTATTTCTCACGCTTTTCCAGCCACAGACGCTGGGACTCGTCGATCAGTTCGCTGAGTTCATCCATGATCCAGGGATGCTCCTGGACGATATCAGCCTTGAAGCCGATCAGATGCATGCCCGGGATATAGCCGACCTCGTGGAAGTAGGTGACTTCAGCGGCGCGGAAATCATCCAGCACCTGGCGCAAGGGCGATTCCTGATCGAAGAAACCCTTTGGCATGAAAGGCGTGCACGCGGCGTCGAGCCCGCCATCCAGCAAAAGATCGACCATCGGACGCTCGCCGGGAGCTGCCTCGATGCGGCCGGGCCGTCCAAAACCATCGAGCCGGTCGGCGATCGGATGAGCTTCCGTCAGGCGCCCGGCATACCACATGGCGTCCTCGACGCCGACGCCCTCTCGGCGCAACGCGGCACGGGTCCAGGTATTTCCGGAATCGCGCCAGCCGGTCACGCCGATCTTCTTGCCGGCCAGATCGGACAGCGTGCGGATCGGACTATCCTTGGTGGTGATGATGCAGCGATGGCGGAAGCCGCGCATGATGAAGTTCGGCATGCCCAGAACCCGATCATCGCCGTCATGACGCATCTGCGAATAGCGGCTGAAGGACATCTCCGCGGCGTCATGCGCCGTGTCATCGGCGAGGCTGGAGACCAGCGTGCCCACACGATCCACTTTGATGGCGAGACGGGAAGAACTGACATCACCGAGCACAAGCGGTGTCATGTAATCCCAGTCTCTGAGGGCGATGCGAAGCGTTACAGGCATGCAAAAAACTCACTGAAATGGCTCGACGAGGGGCAAATTAAATGTTCAAAATAACGAGTACAAATGTTATTACGTTATTGAACATTTAAAGTGAGAGAAAAATGGGCGACACCGTCGAAGCCTCCTGGTTTGCCGAAAAAATAGCCGATTGCAGCATCCGGGGGATCGCCCTCGAAACGGGTGCGCTGATCCGCGCCGGTGCCCTGCCGGTCGGCACGCGCCTGCCGGCGATCCGCGATATCGCCTACGAATTGCGTGTCAGCCCGGCAACGATCTCCCAAGCATGGGGCGAGTTGCGGCGGCAGAAGATCATCAGCGGCCGGGGACGCAACGGCACCTGGGTCAGCGGCGACCGCTTTGTCGCCAAGCCGGAACGCCTCGCCAGCTCGGGAAACTATAGGGAAGGTGTGCTCGACCTTACCTTAGCCGGGCCGGATGCAGTACTTCTTCCTCGCCTGGCCGAAGCAATGGCCTATGGCGCCTCCGTCGATGATCTCAACAGCTATGAGCGCAGCCGGATCGTCCCTGAGTTGAAGGACGCCGTTTCAGAGCGATGGCCCTATGAGGCGGAAGCCTTTCTGGCCACCAATGGCGGTTACAACGCCGTCTATACGATATTGCATGCGCTGGTCTCCTCGGGCTCGTCGGTCGCGATCGAACATCCGACCGCCATGCGACTGCTCGATATTCTGGAAGATCTCGGCGTGAAAATCATCCCTGTCGCCTGCGACGGCGAAGGCCCCCTGCCGGATTCGCTGCGCGAAGCATTGCGGCAACGTCCGGCGGCTTTTCTGTTCCAGCCGCGGCTGCATTCCGTGACCGGCGTTACGGTCAGTTCATCCCGCCTCGATCAGCTCGGAGATGTGCTGGAAGACAGCGATACGCTTGTCATCGAGGACGATGGCGTCGGCGACGTGTCGGCGGCACCTCCGCAGTCGCTCGGCGGCCGATTTGCGGAGCGGACGATCCATATCCTCTCACTCTCGAAAAGCCTCGGCCCGGATCTGCGTCTCGCGGTCCTGTCGAGTTCCGCGCCGATCGTCGACCAGATCCAGTCCTACCGTTCTTTCAGCGCCGGCTGGAGCAGCCGCATCCTGCAGGGTGCCGCTGCCTGGCTATTGCGCGATCCGGCAACCTGGCAGCGTATCGGCGAGGCGCGCGAGATCTATCAGCAGAGACGCGACGCTCTTGCCGATGCGCTCGGTGAACGGGGAATAGCGATACCACCAGGCCAGGGCCTGTGCCTGTGGGTGCCCGTCGTCTCCGAACCATTCGCGATGGTGACGCTCGCCGCACGCAATATCGCCGTCAATCCGGGCAATAAATTCTCCGTCCTGCCAAGCAGTCATATTCGAGTGGCCACCAGCACGCTCAGCGATCGCTGCGAGGAAGCCGCCGATGCGATCGCTCTGGCTCATGCTCCGTGAAAGGCAGGCGGCCGCGCCCACGTCTCTGATCCCCAGTCATTCTACGCAAGTCCGGAAACTACCGTCCCTCAAGCCACTCCTGGAGCTCGGCTTCAGCCCGCTCCAGAGCGCTGTAGTTCAGGAGCTTGCGCAGGAAAGCGACGGTGACGGCGCGGGCGCGGAGATTGAAGCGGCCGTCCTCGTGGTCGTCGCCGGCGCTCTGGTAGACATCGAGCTTGTCGTAGAGCTGCTGCAGGCGGTTCTGCACGCTGCGCAGCGACAGGCCCCGGCGTTTGGCAATCGCCCGGTCGGTGAGGCCGAGCGCGATATCGACGAGGATCTCGTATTCGGAATCGGTAAAGCCGTTCGTCTGGCCGAGGCTCTTCTGCTGCAGGCCCCGCACCTCGCGGTCGATGACGCACTGGCTCTCGATGAAGATCGAGCGCAGCGCAAGCCTCAGCCGCTCGTCGGAGGCGGATTTCAGCACGTAGCCATAGGCGGCGCCATCCGGCACGATCCGCGAGACGCCGCGCACATAGGCCTCATCCGAATAATTCGACCAGAACAGGATGCGGGTCTCCGGCCGCTCCTTCCAGATGGTGCGCGCCGCCTCGATGCCGTTGCGGTTGGCCATCTGCAGGTCCATGACGATATGCGCCGACTTGTGGTCGCGGGCGAGTTTTTCGCCGACCGTCCCGTTCTCCGCCTCGATCACCGTGTCGCATTCCGGCAGGGCCGCGTTGACAGCCTCATGCAGATAGGAGCGGTGCAGCGGGTCGTCCTCGACGATCAGAACCTTCATTGCGCTCATCTCCTCAGTTCGGCTCGCTTGCCGGGTCGTGCGGGCCGAGCGGCAGCACGACGCGCACCACAGTGCCGCGATTGTTATGGCCTGGCCCGGTCGCAAAGCGTGCCGAAATCAGCCGCGCCCGGGTCTTCATATTGTCGATGCCGCCGCCGATCCGTCCCCGCGCCTTGGCGAGCCCAGTGCCGTCGTCAAAGATTTCGATCGACAGCCGGTCGTCGTCGGCCTCGAGCCGCACCGTGACGGCGAGCGGCGCGGCATGGCGCACCGCATTGTTGATCGCTTCCTGGGCGATGCGGAACAGCGCGACGCTGACGGTCGGTTCCAGTTGCTCCAGCGCGCCGTGCGTCTCGTCGACGAGGCCCCATTCTATGGCCGATCCTGTGTCGCGGGTGGAGCGGTCGAGATGATGCTCGATCGCCTGGGCGAGGCCGAAGAGCTGAAGCACGGAGGGTTTTGCCTGCTCGATAATCTGCCGCAGATCCTGCATGCAATGCTGCAGCGAACGGGAGAGCGGCTCCAGCGCCTCGGACGCCACCTCGCCGTTGCGCGACAGCCGATCGATCCGGCGGGCAAGCCGCGTCAGGTCGGCGAGCGTCTGGTCGTGCAGGTCCATGCCGATGCGCTGGCGTTCCTGCTCTAGCGCTTCGGTCAGCTTCAGCGCGCCTTGCCGCAACCCCTCCTCGCGGGCGCGGGCTTCGGCCTCGACGATTGCCGAGCGCTGCGCCTGCTCGGCCGCCTGCAGCGCGAAGAAATAGGGTGTCAGCAGGTCGGCGATGATGCGGGCGCGTTCGATATCCTCCATCGTATAGACGCCCGCCCGGTGCGACGAACAGGAGAGTGCAGCGATGATCGTGCCCTGCACCTTCATCGGCACATGCAGGCGGCTGCGCAGCGACTGTTCGACGATCGGCCGCTTGAATGCGCCCTCGAAGTGGAAACGCGGGTCGGTCATGGCGTCGTCGGCCAGCAGAAACTCCACCTCGCCCCGCAGCAGCGAGCGGATGGGGCTGTTGACCACAGGCGCGCCGGCAAGATCGCCCCAGGCGGTCTCGATGCCGGTCTCGTAGGCGGTGTGGTAGTTGCCGCCCTCCAGCAGCACACAGACATCGAGGTGGTCGTGCGGGATGATATGGGCGACCTCGGCCGCGACGGAGCGGATGGCCGAGCGGAAGTCGAGCTGGCCCGCGAGCAGCCGGGAAATGCCGAGATAATGGTCGAACATGGCTGCGGGTGCAGGTTGCAGCATTGTAGTTCCTCCCCGAGACGGCAACAGGCTCCTCAACCCGCCGCGATCCCTTGCAGTAAGCGCCCGCGGAAGCGCCGCGTCTTGCATAAACCCGCAGCTTGTTGCGCAAAACCCGCAAACGACGTGCTGCCTTGCCCCTGTACAGGCCGGTCGATCTCCCGCATCCTGCCCTTACTGAGAGGAGGAAGCTCAGTGCAAGAACAATTTTCACTCGGACCCCGATTGGGCCGGCAGGGTGAAGCGATCCGCCGACCGGCGCGATCATCAGGGAGGAAGACATGACAATCCGCAAGATGCTTCTGGCATCGGCCGCCATTGCTTGCGCCGCGATGCCCGTTTCCGCCTTTGCCGACACGTCGGCCAAGAAAATCGCCCTTTCCAACAACTATGCCGGCAACTCGTGGCGCCAGGCCATGCTGACGAGCTGGGGCAAGGTGACGGGCGAAGCTGTTAAGGCCGGCGTCGTTGCCGCTGCCGACCCCTTCACCACAGCCGAGAATCAGGCGACGGAACAGGCCGCGCAGATCCAGAACATGATCCTGCAGGGCTACGACGCCATCGTGCTGAACGCCGCCTCGCCGACGGCGCTGAATGGTGCGGTCAAGGAAGCCTGCGACGCCGGCATCACCGTCGTTTCCTTCGACGGCATCGTCACCGAACCCTGCGCCTGGCGCATCGCCGTCAACTTCAAGGAAATGGGCCGCAGCGAGGTCGAATATCTGTCGAAGAAAATTCCGGCCGGCGGCAATCTGCTTGAGATCCGCGGCCTTGCCGGTGTCTTCGTCGACGACGAGATCTCGGCCGGCATTCACGACGGCGTCAAGCAGTTCCCGCAGTTCAAGATTGTCGGCTCCGTTCATGGAGACTGGGCGCAGGACGTGGCGCAGAAGGCGGTTGCCGGCATCCTGCCGAGCCTGCCCGACATCGTCGGCGTGGTGACGCAGGGCGGCGACGGTTATGGCGCCGCGCAGGCGATTGCCGCGACCGACCGGAAGATGCCTACCATCATCATGGGCAACCGCGAAGACGAGCTGAAATGGTGGAAGGAGCAGAAGGAAGCCAAGGGCTATGAGACCATGTCCGTATCGATCGCGCCCGGCGTCTCCACCCTCGCCTTCTGGGTCGCCCAGCAGATCCTCGACGGCAAGCAGGTGAAGAAGGACCTCGTCGTGCCTTTCCTGCGCATCGACCAGGACAATCTCGAAACCAACCTCGCCAATACCCAGGCCGGTGGCGTCGCCAATGTGGAATACACGCAGGCGGACGCAATTAAGGTGATCGAGCAGGCAAAGTAAATCTCCCGGCGAGTGCCGCGCGGCCGCAAATGGCCGTGCGGCATTCTTTGCGAGCAGGCATGGCGGGCAGCATGGATGAGGTTTTGAAGGCGGTGATCGCCGTCGATGGCGCCAAGGTGAGCTTCGGCGCGGTCAGAGCGCTCGACGGCGTCACGCTCCGCGTCATGCCGGGCGAATGCGTCGGCCTCGTCGGCCACAATGGCGCCGGCAAATCCACCATCGTCAGCGTCATCAATGGCGGCCTCACACCGCATGAAGGAAGTGTCGCGAGCGACGGCGAGCGGCTGGAGCGCTATGGCATCAACGCAGCGCGCGCCCGCGGCGTGCGCTGCGTCTTCCAGGAGCTTTCGCTCTGCCCCAATCTCTCCATCGTCGAGAATACGCGCATCATGCATCGCCATCTCGGCGGTTTCGGGTGGCGCAGGCGCGCCGCAGAGATCATCGAGAAGAGCCTCGACACCGTCTTTCCCGGCCACGGCATCGACAGCGGCCGGACTGTCGGCGACCTTTCGATCGCCGAGCGGCAGATGGTCGAGATATCAATGGCTTTTTCCGACGCCGGCACGCCGCCGCGGCTGGTAATCCTCGACGAACCCACCTCGTCGCTCGATGCTAGCCTTGCCCGCCAGATGCTCGACCATGTCCGCCGCTTCATCGCCGTGGGCGGCGCCGTCATCTTCATCTCACATATCCTGCACGAGATCCTCGAAACCGCCGATCGCATTATTGTCATGAAGGACGGCCGCGTCGTCGCCGAACGCCCGGCGCAGGGCTTCGACCATCACGGGCTCGTGGAAGCCATGGGCACCGTCGCCAAGGAGGAGACCGGGCAGCGCTCGGCGCGCGAACTCTCCACCGCGCCGCTCATTCTGTCGCATCAGGCGAAAGGCCTGCCCTTCACGGCGCGCAAGGGGGAGATCATCGGACTGGCGGGTCTGGCCGGCCACGGGCAGACCGAGCTGCTGCTTGCGCTCCATGCCGCCCAGTCCGGCAACTGGCTGCCGGAGCGCGATCCGCTCGTCACCTTCGTCGCCGGCGACCGCCGTCTCAACGGCGTCTTCGAACTTTGGAGCATCCTGCGCAATTTCTCCATCGCCTCGCTCGGTGACCTGTCGCGACGCGGCCTCCTTCTCGCAAGCCAAGAGGAGGCCAAGGGCGCCGACTGGAAGCGGCGGATCGAGATCCGCACGCCTGATATGGCCAACCGCATCCTGTCGCTTTCCGGCGGCAACCAGCAGAAGGTGCTCTTTGCCCGCGCCCTTGCGACGCGCGCACCTGTTGTGCTGATGGACGATCCGATGCGCGGCGTCGATGTCGGCACCAAGCAGGAGGTCTACGCCATCATCCGCGAGGAGGCAGCGCACGGCCGCACCTTCATCTGGTACTCGACCGAAATGGACGAGGTGCGCCTCTGCGACCGCGTCTACGTTTTCCGCGAAGGCCGCATCACGGCCGAACTTATCGGTGACGCCGTCAACGAGACGAATATCATCGCCGCCTCTTTCGAAGGGGTTGCCGCATGACGGTCCGGCTGTCGTCCGACGCCCTGCGTCTTGCCATTCCCGCTTTGTCGCTGACCCTGCTGCTCGCCGCCGTCTTCTGGCTGCAGCCACGCGCCATGAGTTATGTCGGGCTCAATCTGCTATTCAACCTGGCGGTGCCGATCGCGCTCGCGACGATCGCGCAGATGCTTGTCATGGCGGTCAACGATCTCGATCTGTCGATGGGCACCTTCGTCAGCTTCGTCGCCTGCGTCACCGCCACCTTTCTACGGGATGCCCCGATGATCGGCATGCTGATCCTGGCCGGCGCGATCGCCACCTATGCGGCGCTCGGCGTCGTCATCCATCTGCGCAATCTGCCCTCCATCGTCGTGACCCTCGGCATGAGCTTCGTCTGGGGTGGCCTTGCCGTGCTGCTGCTGCCGGCGCCCGGCGGACAGGCGCCGGACTGGGTGCGCTGGCTGATGACCGTCAAGCCGCCGCTGGCGCCGATGGCGATCGTCGCCAGCATCGTCATCGCCTTGGTCGCCCATCTCCTCGTCATGCGCTCCTCGCTCGGCGTGCTGATCCGCGGCATCGGCGGCAACCAGCGCTCGGTCGAGCGCGCCGGCTGGTCGATCGTCGGGGCGCGCGCCACCGCCTATGGTCTTGCCGGCCTTTTCGCCGTGCTCGCCGGCATCGCCCTCGTCGGCCTGACGACCTCGGCCGATGCCAATATCGCGCTGCGCTACACGCTGTTGTCGATTGCCGGCGTCATCCTCGGCGGCGGCGAGTTCATCGGCGGTCGCGTCTCCCCTGTCGGCGCCGTCATCGGCGCGTTGACGCTGACGCTCGCCGGTTCGTTCCTGTCCTTCCTGCGCATCTCGCCGGATTGGCAGATCGGAGCCCAGGGGGCGATCCTGATCATCGTGCTGGCGCTCCGCCTGATGCTGAACCGCCTGGAAAAGCGGGAGAAACGCCGATGAGCCCGCTGCTTCGCCTTTTCGGCAGGCCCTGGATCTGGTCCTGGCTTGCCGCCTTTGTCGTCTGGTTTCTGACGATCATGGTGACGCTCGGGGCGAGCGCGCTCGGCCTGTCGCAGGCTGCCCTCACCTTCGCCGCCTTCTCGGTCGTCGTCGGCATCGGCCAGATGTTCGTCATCACGCTCGGCCCCGGCAATATCGATCTCTCGGTTCCCGCCACCATGACGCTTGCCGGCACGGTGGCGCTGAAGCTGATGAATGTCGAAAACGGCCTGATCCTGCCCGGTCTTCTCGTCGCCATCCTTATCGGCCTTGTCGTCGGCCTCGGCAATTATGCGCTCATCAAGGCGCTACGCATTCCGCCGATTATCGCCACGCTGTCGATGAGCTTCATCGTCCAGTCCGCCGCGATCTGGACGAACCGGGGATTGCGCATCAAGCCCCCGAGCCTGCTGGCCGAATTCACCACCTCGAACACGCTCGGCGTGCCGAATGTGGCGATCGTCGCGCTCCTGATCTCGCTGCTGGCCTGGTTCCTGCTCGAGAAGACCATTTACGGGCGGTGGATCTCGGCGATCGGCCAGAGCATGCCGGCGGCGCGCATGGCCGGCATTCCGGTCGACGGCACGCGTTTTGTCACCTACCTCTTCTGCGCCGTGCTGGCATCGGTCGCGGGTTATCTGCTCGCCTGCTTCTCCGGCGGCGCGGCGCTCAACATGGGCTCGGAATATCTCCTGATGTCGATCGCCGTCGTCGTCATCGGCGGCACGGCGGTCGCCGGCGGCGATTCCAACGTGCCAGGCATCTGGGGCGCATCGCTCTTCATGTTCCTGGTCGTCTCCATGCTCAACACTTACGGGGTCGGCGCCGGCATTCGCCTGATCATGACCGGCCTTATCATCATCAGCGTCATCATGCTTGCCGGCGGCCGCCGGGCCGGCATGCGATAATTGGGAAGACTGCCATGGCCGAGGCCAGCATCTACGAAATCCACGACCCGCGCTTCCGGCAGTTGATCGTCACGAGCGCCGGTCTCGACGAACTCTATTCCTCCTGCCGCTGGGCGGAGGGTCCCGTCTGGTTCAACGATGCGAACCAGCTCTTGTGGAGTGATATTCCCAACCAGCGCATGCTGCGATGGACGCCGGAAAGCGGCGTCTCCGTCTATCGGCAGCCCTCCAACTTCGCCAACGGCCACACGCGCGACCGGCAGGGCCGGCTGATCTCTTGCGAACATGGGACCCGCCGCGTCACCCGCACCGAAGTTGACGGCTCGATCACCTTGCTCGCCGACCGTTTCGAGGGCGCCAGGCTCAATTCGCCGAACGACGTGGTGGTGAAATCGGACGGCACGATCTGGTTCACCGATCCCATCTACGGCATCATGTCGGATTATGAAGGTTATCGCGCCATACCGGAGCAGCCGACCCGCAATGTCTACCGGCTCGACCCGGCGACCGGCGCGCTTGCGGCCGTCGTCAAGGATTTCACCCAGCCGAACGGCCTCGCCTTCTCGCCCGACGAGACCATCCTCTATGTGGCGGACTCGGCAGCCAGCCACGACGAAAGCCTGCCGCGTCACATCCGCGCTTTCGACGTGGTCGACGGCGAAAGGCTGACCAACGGCCGCGTTTTCTGCCTGATCGACAGCGGCATTCCGGATGGCATCCGCACCGATGTGAACGGAAACCTCTGGTCGAGTGCAGGGGATGGCGTGCACTGCTTCGACCCGATGGGTAAACTGATCGGCAAGATCCGCGTGCCGCAAACCGTCGCCAACCTCACCTTCGGCGGCCCCAGACGCAACCGTCTGTTCATTGCGGCGACACATTCGGTTTATGCGGTCTATGTCGCAGTCAGCGGCGCTCAGCTTCCGTGAAAAGCTGAACCGCTCTAAACGGCAGCAGCAAGAGGCGGCGTCGAATATTGCGCGGTCGGATCCGGCAGCCCGAGGTTGGAACGCAGCGTGCCCTCGCCGTAGTCGCTTCGGTAGACACCTCTTTCCTGCAGGATCGGCACGACCCGGTCGACGAATTCGTCGAAGCCGCCGGGCGTCAGATGCGGTGCGAAGACAAATCCGTCGGCAGCGTCGGCCTGCACATAGCGGTTGATCTCGGTGGCGATTTCATCCGGCGTGCCGACGAAATGCTGCCGGCCGGTGACGCGGATGATCAGCTGGCGAATGCTGAGCTTGTCGCGCTCGACCAGCTCGCGCCACACACGCGCCGTTTCCAGCCTGCCGGCGACGTCCTGATTGTTGGCGCGTCCCTGTGCCAGCCGCGTCTCGGAAATATCCGGCTCGATCTCAGGCAGAGGTCCCTCCGGATCGTAGTTCGACAGATCCCGGTTCCAGACCTGCTCCAGAAAGACGATCGCATTCCTGGGACTGACCTGCTGGAGACGGATCGCTCTCAGCTTCTCCTGCGCATCCGCCTGGGTATCGCCGATGACGAAATTGGCGCCGGGCAGGATCTTCAGCGCATTCGGGCAGCGGCCGTATTTCGTCAGACGCCGCTTCACATCGGCATAAAAGGCCTGACCGGCTTCGAGTGAGCCGTGGCGGGAATAGATCAGGTCGGCATGGCTGGCGGCAAGCTCGCGTCCCTCGTCGGAGTCTCCCGCCTGCGCGATCACCGGAGCGCCCTGCGGAAGCGGCGACAATGCCGATTGCCCGGCAATGTCGAAATGCCTGGAACTGGCCGCGAAGTCTCCCTCGGTCCACAGCCGGCGCGCCGCTTCGAGGAATTCGCGGGCGCGTTCGTAGCGTTCGCGGTGCGGCAGGTGATCGCCGCGGCGGAAGTTCGCGCCGGTAAATGCGCCCGGCGAGGTGACGACATTCCAGCCGGCGCGTCCGCCGGAGAGAATATCCAGCGTCGCCAGTTGCCGCGCCAGCGGATAGGGTTCGTTGAAGGTGGTCGTCAGGGTGCCGATCAGGCCGACATGATCGGTGATCGACGCAAGCGCCGTCAGGATCGCCAGCGTGTTGGGGCGACCGGCGACATCGAGCTCATGGAAGCGGCCACTCTGTTCGCGGACCCGCAGACCCTCCGCCAGAAAGATGAAGTCGAATTTTCCGCGCTCCACGGTTTCGGCAAAATGCCGGAACGACGAAAATTCGATCTGGCTTCCGGCCGCCGGATCGCTCCAGACTGTGAAGTTGTTGACACCGGGAAACTGGGCTCCCAGGATAACCTGTTTCTTGATCATGGACGGTCCTTTCCGCTCACGCAGCAGAGGTGTAGAGATTGATGGCCGTGGGCAGGCCGAGGCGCTCGCGAAGCGTCCCGCTTCCCGGCTTTCGCAAAAGAGATGCGGCTTTGAGCGCCGGAAGGAGGTCGTTGACGAGGTGATCGAGTTGCCTGGGATCGCTAGGGATCAGGCGGACGCCATCGGCGCCTGATGCTGCGACCCGGGCAACCTGTGCGGCAAACTCGGCGACGGAAATCGGCTCGGCGTCGACGTCGAGATCGACAAAGATGGCCTGTGTTTTCGGATCACCTCGACGAGTGCGGAGATTGATCTCTTCCGGGTTGCCGGGCCGAATGAAGACGAGATCGGCCGTGGTGGAGGCGTCGTCGCCTTCGATCCGGACGGCGGCCACGACCGGCTGGCCCTGCGGCGGACGCGGCGTGATGGATGGCCCGAGGACTTTGAATGCCGCGCTTTCGAAATTGATGTAGTGCAGCTTGGCGCCGTCCAAAAAGCGAAAGCTCTCGCGGTCGCGGATGATGGCGTCTTCCTCCCAGCTGTCCCACAGGCGGCGAATGACCTCGATCGCATCTTTTGCGTCCTGTTCCAGCACCGGCGCGTCTGTCGTGGGAAAACCGTCGAGTGCGCCGATCGCCTGCTTTGCCTGCAGGGCGCGATCGCCGCGGAGCTGTTGCGCGAAAAGCCCGGCCCGGCCTTCGCTGACATAATCCAGGGTCGCGACGGCGGTCGAAATGTGGAAAGGCTCGAGATAGTTGACCGGGGCGCCGGCGATGATGCCGATCCTGCGGCTGCGCGGCGCCAGCCAGTTGGCAAGCAGAATGGCATCCAGCCCGTCGCCGCCGGCTGCAGCGAAACCGTCCTCCAAAGTGATGAATTCGACCAGCTCGTCGAGACGGGACACGAATGTCCGCCAAAAATCGCGCTGGGAGGTGTTGATGTCGCGCGGGTATGCGGCGACATCAACGCCGATGCCGACTTGAAGTCCATTGGGAAGCGTCATGATCTGTTCCGTTGGAATGGTAGATTGGTCATCGCGCTCGCGCCGTCATGCGGCGGAGGCGTCGTGGCTTGCCAGCCGGTCCCGGATCTTCGCTTCCTGCCCTGTCTTCAGCGCGGTGACCCGCGCAGTCGCCTCTTCGAAGGAGGCTGCGGGCGGGTAGATCGGCGTTGTCCCCACCTGCCCGGCCTTTTCGCCGATATGTTTTTCGAACGGCAGCGAACGATAGAGCGAGGGATCGGCCGATGGATCGAACAGCGGACGGTAGCCGAGCGACAGATAAAGGGCGACCGCCTCGGGCTGGCGGAAACCGGTCGAAAGATAGGATCTGGTGTAGCCGAGCCCGGCAGCGCTTTCCTCGAGCGCCAGCATGATGGCGCGGGCCAGGCCCTGACGCCTGAGATCCGGATTTGTCCAGATCCGCTTCATTTCGGCCGTCTCATCGTCATGGCTCATGAAGGCGCCGCCGGCAACGGTTTGACCATCCCGCTGCAGCAGCAGGAAATCTCCGAGCGGATGGGAAAACAGTGCAACGGGATAACGGAAGATTTCCGCCCGCGCCCCGCCGGGGCGGCTCGCGGCTCCGTATCTCCCGTCATATTCGCTGACCAGCCCGTCGATCAGGGGCTGGGCAGCAGGGTCCAGCAATGACGACCGGACAACTATATCACTCATGAACACGCCTCCGATGAAGGTCTGATCGCTTCCGGAGGCGGCTTCAGAAAAATGCCCTGAAGGTCGTCCGGCGCGCGCCTAGCATCGTCAGCATGCCCGATCGGAGGATCGGTTTGCACGGCATGATTGTTGCGTTTGCCGCCGAATATTAAAAGATCATTGCTCGATTTGATAGTTTACTAAAAATATAGATTACCTGTTTTAATCGACCTGTCGGGTCGGGAGCAGATATGTCATACGCCCTCAGCTTTCTCGATAAAAGTCCGATCCATGGCCCGGAACCGGCAGCCGCGGCACTGCAGCGCAGCCTGAGCCTGGCCAAAAGGGCCGAGGAGCTCGGCTATCGGCGGTTCTGGGTGGCCGAGCATCATAACTCTCCCGGCCTCGCCAGCTCGTCGCCGGAGGTGTTGATCTCCTTCCTGCTGGCCCGCACAAGCCGCATCAACATCGGCTCCGGCGGCGTCATGCTCCAGCACTACAGTGCCTACAAGGTCGCGGAGAATTTCAACCTGCTTGCCGCTCTCGCGCCGGACCGGGTCGATCTCGGCGTCGGCAAGGCGCCAGGCGGCTTACCGCTGTCGACACGCGCCCTGCAGCAGGCCTACGACCCCGAACGCAAACCGTCCTTCGCGGCGCAGTTGGCCGAACTCAATGGTTTTCTGCACCACGGAGACGCCGGCCAATCCGGGGATGAACGTCCTGTCGCCTTTCCGGTGCCGGATCAGCCGCCCGGCCGCTTTCTGCTCGGCGCAAGTGCGGAGAGCGCGACGCTCGCAGCCAGCCTCGGATGGGGCTTTGTCTATGCCGCGCATATCCATGGTGATGCGAGCGCGATCGCCGAAGCGCTGGCGGCTTACCGCAACGCCGGCGGTACATCGGCGCTGTTGGCCGTGAGCGTCATCACCGCGGAAACCAATGCGCTTGCCGAAAGCATCGGCGGCGAGACCCGCCGGTTCCGGGTCGAGGTCGAAGGCGGCCAGGCGGTGAATGTCGGCAGCGAAGACCAGGCGCGCGAATATGTACGCCAGTCGGGCAAGACGCAGTACCAGATCGAGGAGCGAAATCCGCGCCTCATTCGCGGCACGCCGTCGAGCGTCCATGCCGAGCTGCAGCAGCTGCACAGGACCTATGGCATCGACGAATTCATCATTGACTGCCCGCTGTCGGATGGGGCGCAACGCCTGAAAACGATCGAACTCCTGGCCAATGGGCGCGCAGCCATCGCCGCCTGACATCGGATAACAAATCGGGGCCATCACCGTGGTAACAAGACGAGATTTTCTAGCCGGCACCGGCATTGCGGCACTCTCCCTGACAGCAGGATTGCGGCCTTCCACGACAGAGGCCAAGGATCTGCCGGCCGGCGGCGGCTCGTTGAGTTGGGGCGTCGAAACGGAACCGAGCACGCTCAATCCACACCTGAACGGCCAGGCCAAGGCGAAGCTGATCCTCCGGAATGCCTATGAGACATTGCTGGCCCGCACGCCGGACGGCGGCTACGTGCCGTGGCTGGCGAAAGGCTATTCGGTCTCCGACGACGGCAAGACCTACACCTTCACCCTGCGCGACGGCGTGACCTTCAGCGACGGCGAAAAGCTCGATGCCGCCGCCGTGGCGCTCAACTTCACCAAGCTGAAGGAGCCGACCTATTCCGGCAGCATCAGCGCCGGTCACGTTTCGCATGTCGCCGAAGCGATTGCGGTGGATTCGCACACGGTGGTGCTGAAGCTTAACGACGTCTATTCGCCCTTCCTCGACGGCGCCGCCGGCATAGAGATCCTGTCGCCGAAATCATTCTCGTCGTCGCAGCTGAAGTCGGGCGGCCCTGATATCGCAGGCACCGGCCCCTTCATTCTCGACCGCTATGTCAAGGGCCAGGAAATCCGCTTCAAGAAGAACCCTGGTTATAATTGGGCTCCTGAAAACGCTGCCCATCAGGGGCCTGCCTATCTCGACGAGGTGATCTACCGTTTCCTGCCGGAGTCGGCCGTGCGAACGGGCGCGCTGACCTCCGGACAGGTGCATGTCATCGAAGGCATAGCCGGCAACGATGCCGCCTTGTTCAAGGACCATCCGGATTTCACCTACCAAAGCGCGATCAACACCGGAACGCCCTACACGCTGTTCCTCAACGTGACCGCCGGCCCGACCACCGACGTCAGGGTGCGCAAGGCGGTTTTGGCGGCCGTCGACGTGGAGCGGGTGATCGCCTCGGTCTATCGCGGTGAACGCCAGCGTGCCTGGGGCATTCTCACGCCCGCCGACACGGACTTCTACGACAAAAGCATCGAAGGCCGTTACGGCTTCGATGCCGAGCTCGCCAACAGCCTTCTCGACGAGGCAGGCTGGACCGCAAGGGACGCGGACGGTTTCCGCACGAAGGACGGCAAGCGCCTGACCATCGAGATCGTCCAGTCCCAGGCGACGCTGCGCGACCAGCGCGACATCCTGCTCCAGGCCGTGCAGGCGCAGGCCCGCCAGAACGCCGGCATCGATCTTGCCCTGCAATATGTCGATGCCGGGACCTATGCGAACCGTCAGAAGGACGGGCAGTACGGCATCATCCCCAATTCGACCACGACGCAGGAAAACGGCGTCACCATCTATTTCCACTATCTGCCGCGCGCCAAGGGCGGATCGATCAATTACAGCCGCACGGAAGCGCCTGAAATTTCCGCCTGGCTCGCTGAAGCGGCCTCGACACTCGATGCCAGGAAACGCTTCGAGATCTACGCTGAACTGCAGCGCTTTGCGCTGCTCGATCAGGCGCTCGGCCTGCCGCTCTATGTGCCTGATGATCAGATCGCCGCCTCCAGCGCGGTGAACGGCGTCGGCTTCCGGCCTTCAAGCGGCTTCCTGAAAACGCATACGACATCTGGCTGCAGCAGCCAGCATGAGCAGAGCTGCGTCGGCTTTCCAACAAGGGAGACAAAACCGAAATGCCTATCCGCAGACAGTTCCTGACCGTGACCGCAGCCATTCTTGCGGCCTCCGTGCTGCCGGGTCTTTCCATCGCTGAGGATGCCAAACCCGTCAGTGGTGGCAAGTTGGCATGGGGCGTCGAAACGGAGCCCGCCACGCTCAATCCGCAGCTGAACGGCCAGGACAAGACCAAGCTTCTGCTGCGCAACGCCTATGAATCGCTGCTCGCCCGAACGGTCGAGGGTGGATATACCCCGTGGCTGGCAACCGAGTACAAGATTTCCGAGGACGGCAAGACCTACACATTCAAGCTGCGCAGCGACGTCAGCTTCACCGATGGCCAGAAACTGAACGCTGAAGCCGTCGTGACGAATTTCACCAAGCTCAAGGATGCGGCCTATTCCGGCAGTGTCAGCGCCGGCCCGGTCTCGCGCATCGCGGAAGTGAAGGCTGCGGGCGACGACACCGTCTCCTTCACGCTCAGCCAAGTCTATGCCCCCTTCCTCGACTATGTCGCCAGCCTGGAAATCCTCTCTCCTTCCGCTTTCGCCTCCTCGCAGCTGAAGTCCGGAGGACCTGAAATCGCTGGCACCGGACCCTTCATCCTGAAGCGTTACGCCAAGGGCCAGGAAATCCAGTTCGCCAAAAACCCCGGCTACAACTGGGCGCCGAAAGTTGCCGGCCACCAGGGACCGGCCTATCTCGACGAAGTCACCTATCGTTTCCTGCCGGAATCCTCGGTGCGGGCCGGAGCGCTCACCTCAGGCCAGGTCGACGTGATCGAAGGCATTTCCGGCAATGATGCGGCGCTGTTTAAGGAAAATGGCGATTTCAGTTATCAGACCGCATTGAACACCGGTACGCCCTATTCGCTCTTCTTGAACGTCACCTGGGGGCCGACCCAGGATATCAATGTGCGAAAGGCGCTGGTGGCGTCCATCGATGTGGATGCCGTGCTGAAAGCCGTCTATCGCGGCGAGCGCACGCGGGCCTGGGGCATCACCTCCCCGATCGATCCGCAGTTCTACGACAAGAGCATCGAAAAGGCCTACGGCGCCGATCCGAAGCTCGCCAACCGCCTGCTGGATGAAGCCGGCTGGACAGCCCGCGACGCCGACGGTTTCCGCACGAAGGACGGCAAGCGGCTGACCATCGAGGTCGTCCAGGCGCAGGCCACGGTGCGCGATCAGCGCGACGTGCTGCTACAGGCGCTGCAGGCGCAGGCGCGTCAGAACGCCGGCATCGATCTCGCCATAGTCTTCGTCGATGCGGGCACCTATACCGACCGGCGCAAAACCGGCCAGTTCGGCTCGATCGCCAATTCCAACACCCCGACCGGCGCCATCGACATCGAATATCACTACCTGCCCCTGGATAAGGGCGGCACCATCAATTACAGCCGCGCCGCCGCGCCTGAACTGGCGCAATGGCTGAACGAGGCCGCCTCGACCCTCGATAACAAGAAGCGCTTCGAACTCTATGCGGGCCTGCAGCGCTTTGCCATCGTCGACCAGGCTTACGCCCTGCCCCTTTACGAACCTGAGGATCAGGTGGCGGCAGCCAATTATGTCAAGGGCATCAGCTTCCGCGCCTTCAAGCAGCTGCCCGAAAGCGCCTACGACATCTGGCGCAGCGAATAAATCAGTTCCGTCAACGCAACCCTGCGGCCGTGGCCGCAGGGTCAATGCAGGAGTGACAGACAATGACTGCCGATAACACGACGGCGCTCGGCAAGACGCCCGCCGCCTTTTTCTCACGGCGGCGCCGGCTCAATCGCAACAGCCTGAGGTCGCAGATCCTGGCCCGGTTCGGCTCCGGTATCCTGGTTTTGTGGGCGGCGGTGAGCCTGAGCTTCATCAGTCTCCAGCTCGCCCCTGGCGACATTGTCAGCCTTCTGATCGGTGAACAGTTGCGAACGCCGGAGGTGGAAGCCGCCATCCGCGCCGAGTGGGGTCTGGATGAGCCGCTGTTGACGCAGTATTTCTCATATCTCTCGCGTATCCTGCATGGCGATTTCGGCCGTTCCTACATCCTGCAAACCGACGTTTCCGGCCTGGTCCTATCGCAAATGCTGCCGACCTTGAAGCTGACGGCGGCGGCACTGGTGGTTGCGGTGGTATTTGCGGTGGCCAGCGCCGTCATCACCGCCGGCAAGCGCCTACCGCGCAGCATCGCTGGCGGGATCGAGCTCATTCTGATCTCGACGCCGACCTTCTGGCTCGGCATCCTGCTGCTGTTCGTCTTCTCCTTCACGCTGAAGCTTTTCCCCGTCTCCGGCGACCGGGATATTTCCGCACTGGTGCTGCCGGCCCTGTCGCTCGGCCTCTCTCTCGGCGCCGTCATCGGCCAGGTTCTGCGTGAGGGGCTGGAGCGGGCTCTGGAAGAGCCGTTCGCCCTGACCGTTCGCAGCTGGGGTGCCGGCGACCTCGTGCTGCGGCTGCGACATGGCCTGCGGCACGCCGCTCTGCCCGCCGTCACGCTGACAGGCTGGCTGATCGGCAACCTGCTGTCCGGCGCCGTCATCACCGAGGCGGTGTTCGGCCGGCCGGGCCTTGGGCGGATCACGGTCAACGCCGTTCTGGCGCATGACCTGCCGGTCGTGCTGGCGGTCGCCGTGCTTTCCGCCTTCGTTTATGTCGTGCTGAGCACGCTGGTCGACATTCTCTATCTGCTGCTCGACCCTCGCCTGCGCAACGACGCCAGGGAGGCAGGCCGATGAGTGTTTCCTCCACGGCGCCGGAGCAAGGAAGCGGCCGACCCGTCCGCCTGCTCCGCGCGGCCCTGTCCAGACCGGGCGTTGTCGTATCCTCACTTTTCCTGTTACTGGTGGCGGTTGCAACCATCTGGCCGCATGTCCTGACCGCGGCCGACCCGATCGCCGCCGATCCCTTGCAGGCGCAGCTGCCGCCTTCCATCGACCATTGGTTCGGCACCGATCATCTCGGCAGGGATGTCTTTTCCCGTGTCGTGCATGGCGCCCGCTACTCCATTCTGATCGGCGTCAGCGCCGTTGCCATCGCTGCCGTCGTCGGCTCGCTGCTCGGTCTTGTCTCGGGCCTCGCCCGCGGTCTCGTCGACGAAGCGATTTCGCGTTTCCTCGATGTGGTTTCCTCCTTTCCGGATCTGTTGCTGGCGCTGGTGCTGATCTCGTTCACCGGTCCCGGCACGGTCAACCTGATCTTCGCGCTCGGCGTGGCGTCGGTCCCCCGTTTCGCCAGGGTGGTGCGCGCCCAGACTTTCGTGATCGCCAAAAGCGGCTATGTCGAACAGGCGAAAACATTCGGGCTGACGCCGCGTGTGCTGGTCATCCGCCATGTCCTGCCGCATGCGATAGCCCAGGTTCCGATTCTGGCGACGATCGGCCTCGGCACGACGATCATCCAGGCCGCTGGCCTGAGCTTTCTCGGCATGGGGCCGCAGCCTCCGGCGCCGGAATGGGGCGCGATGCTGGCCGAAGCCCGCAATTACCTTCGCGTCGCCTGGTGGATCGGCGTGTGGCCCGGTCTTGCCATCACGCTGACGGTCATTGCCATCAGCGTTCTCGGAAAACGCTGGCAATTGGCCTTCGAAGGCAGGAGGCAGTCGTGACATCAGTCGTTCACATCACCAATCTCAGCATCGGCTTTCCGCAGGACGAACGCGCCAATGCCGTCGTCCACGGCATCGACCTGACGATCAACAAGGGCGAGACCGTTGCTCTGGTGGGTGAATCCGGTTCCGGCAAATCCGTGACGGCCCGTTCGCTCATCGGCCTTTCCGGGAGCGGCGCCACTGTGCGGGCCGACCGGTTCGATATCGATGGTGAAAGCGTCCTCGATTTCGGCGAAAGGGACTGGCGACGCCTGCGTGGCGAAAAGATAGGCTTCGTTCTTCAGGATGCGCTGGTGTCGCTCGATCCGCTGCGACGGATTTCCCAGCAACTGTCGGATGCCTTCGGCAGGCGCGGCCTTTTCTCCCGGCCGGATGTCGGCCGGGACAGCCATGCGCTGCTGCGCTCGGTCGGCATTCCCGATCCGGAAAGGCGCCTGCCGCAATATCCGCATCAGCTGTCCGGCGGGCTGCGCCAGCGCGCCCTTATCGCGACGGCGATCGCCAGGCAGCCGTCGTTGCTGATTGCCGATGAGCCGACAACGGCGCTCGACACCACAGTGCAAAAGCAAATCCTCGATCTCCTGGCCGAGCGCCGGAAGGCCGGGCATACGCTGCTGCTGATCAGCCACGATCTCGCCGTCGTGTCGCGCCTGGCCGACCGCGTGCTGGTGATGCAGAATGGCAGGATCGTCGAGGAAGGACCGCCGGGCAGGATCCTAAGCAATCCGGAACATCCCTACACAAGGCAATTGCTCGATGCGGTGCCGTCGGCGGGATCGCGGGGCTATCGTCTGTCTCCTCCCAGCGAGCCTCATTCCCGGCAACAGACGGCGCGGCCGCCTGCAGAACCAGTCGAGCGATTGCGCATTCCGCTGCCGGCCAAACATATCGACCAGGAGAACCGCGTCCTGTCGGCCCATAATCTCTTCAAGCGTTACGGAGGGGCCGGCGGCGCATTCGCCGTCAACGACGTGTCGTTCGACCTCGCCGCCGGCGAAGCGCTGGGGATCGTCGGCGAATCCGGCTCCGGCAAGACCACCGTTGCGAAGATAGTCCTCGGCCTGGTCGAGCCGGATGACGGCACGGTGTTCATCGACGGCGAGCAGTGGAGCAATATCCCCGAGGCACGGCGCCGCTTGCGGCGCGCCAGCATGCAATTGATCGCACAGGACGCTCTGAGTTCGTTCGACCCGCGCTACAGCGTGGAAAAAATCGTCGGCGAGAGCCTCGACTCCGTCGGCATCTTTGGCGCGTCCCGCCGCGAGCGCGTGCTCGAAGTGCTGGATGCCGTCCGCCTGGGGTCGGCCTATCTCCGCCGTCATCCACGGGAGCTTTCCGGCGGCCAGCGCCAGCGAGTGGCAATCGCCCGCGCCTTCGCGCCGCGGCCGCGGCTTCTGGTGGCGGACGAACCGGTCAGCGCGCTCGACGTTTCGGTGCAGGCCCAGGTTCTCGATCTGCTCGCCGAACTGCAGGCCGCCTCCGGTACGGCGCTTCTCTTCATCTCCCATGATCTCGGCGTCATCAATCATCTCACCGATCGCGTGCTGGTGATGAAGGACGGCCGGATCGTCGAGGCGGGTGGCGTCGAGCACGTCTTTTCCGCGCCGCAGCACAGCTACACCCGCGCCCTCCTCGATGCGGTCCCGGCGCTCGCCTGACCGGCGCTTGCAAGAACGTCCGGCAAGAGTTTGCCGGAGACATCAAAACAATCTGCGAGAAACCCGTCATGACCCCTACCCGCAAACGTCGCCTGAAAACCCTGACCGGCGCCAGCAGCGTCATCTCCGCATCGAACGACACCACGCCTTCGGCCGGTGCAAAGCGCGCCGTCGAGCTCGCCCGCAAAGCCGAGGCCGAGAAGATCACCGGCCTGTTCACTGCCGATCTCCTGCATATCGATCCGGCAGGCCTTGCCGGCACGGCCGGCATCCAGGAGCCGATCATCGCACTTGCGGCGCTCAGCCAGGCGACGTCCGAGATCGGCCTGATCGCCACCGTTTCGACCACCTTCCACCATCCCTACAATCTGGCGCGCCAGATCGGCACGCTGGATCACGCGAGCGGCGGCCGCACCGGTTGGAATGCGGTGACCTCCTCCGTCGGCGAAGAGAATTTCGGAGAGACGCTGCCGAGCCCGGAAGAACGCTATGAGCGCGCCGCCGAATTCATCGAGATCGTCAACGCTCTTTATGATGCCAACGAACGGGACGCGGCCCAGCGCAAGGCTTCCGGAGCCGTCGGCATCGACCCGGCCAAGTTCCACCGCATCGACTATCGCGGCAAGCATTTCAGCGTCGCCGGCCCGTTGAACGTGCCGCCCTTGCCGCAGCGCCGCCCCGTGCAGTTTCAGGCCGGTCAGTCCGAAGCCGGGGTGATGGTGGGCGCGCGCTATGCGGAGGTGGTCTATACCTCGCAGCCCAAGCTCGAGGACGCCATTGCCTTCGCGACCGATCTGCGCCGGCGCGCGGCGAGTTTCGGCCGTGGCAACAACCTGCCCTTCATCATGAATTCCTTCCACTCGGTGATCGGCGAGTCCGACGCCGATGTGGGGCGGCGGCTCAGGGAAAAACACGAGCGTATCGACTATCAGCAGGGCCGGCTGAAGCTGGCCGACATGCTGGGCGGCGATCTCGATCTCTCCGATCTGCCGCTGGACAGGCCGCTGCCGGAAACATTGCTGCCTGACGTGACCAGCATTAATCGCCGGCGCGGCAGGGTGGAAATCTTCCGTCGCTACGCCCGCCAGGGGCTGACGCTGCGCGAACTGATCATTCAGGCGCAGGAAACCGGTCACTGGTCGGTTGCCGGCACGCCGGAACAGCTGGCGGATGCGATCGAAGAGCGCGTCAAGTCAGGCGTTCTCGATGTCCTGTCGCTGCACGGCCTGGGCAATCCCGACCAGGAGGACCTGCTGTTGAATGGCTTGCTTCCGGAACTCCGGCGCCGTCAACTGATCGATACCGATTATGTCGGAGATGATTTCCGTTCCAATCTGGAGCTGCCGCCGCTGGCGCCGCCGACGGTCAGCCAAGCATCGCGAACGGCCTGACGGCAGGCCGTCCCCAGCTCGGGAAGAAGTAGCTCACTCTCACACGTCGTCAAAGACTTTGACGACGTCGTGGGCTTTAGCCACCTCACCGATCCAACCGTTAAGCAATGACGCAGCCGCATGGCTTTGCGACACGATCTGAGGCACCAGATCGATATCCGGGAGGCTGCCGAGACCAAGCGGCCCCATTGCGAACAGCCCATGCAGCGCGCCCGACTTTGTCCGCCCGCTTTCGTCGACGACGATCCCGATTTCGAGTTCGTCCCGCGTTGCCAGGCCCGCAACGATCAGCGAGCGGACCAGCGGGCTATCGGTGCCGGACGGCCGGAAGCGGCAGTCTATCGTCAGATCGGCGGGAAGGACCTCGAGCCCGGCCGGAGCCGAAAACAGCACGCCGTTCGTGACGATACGATCCACTTTTCCCTTCCTGACGGTAATTGCGCCGCTGGCGATCGCATGATGCAGGCGCTGATAGTGCTCAGGCGGCAAGCGGTTGCGATGGCTGTCGTAAATGGCCTTCACGTGGCGTTTGAACCGTGCCCGCTCTTGCGGCGTCAGTCCGGCCCAGAGGTCGCGCGCGCGTGAACGAAAGCCGTTCATGATGCCTTGCCATCCCGTACCTTCGAGATCGGCCTTGCTCGCCGCCTCACGCAGGAAGCGGAAGGCGCCGCGCAGCGTCCCCGGCACGGGTTGATCGGTGAGAACAGCTCCGACGGCGGCGGCAGCATGCGACTGCGGCAGGAAACCCGATTCCGAAATCAAGGTGACATGGGAAATCTTCGCGTCTGCCAGCAATCCGAGCGCCCTGTCGACCGCGTGGATGCCGCCGCCGATCACGACAGCGCTTTGCGCTCCAACGGCCGGAGCAACATCAGACGTTTCCCGCAGGCCGTAACCGGTCGCAAGAAACACCGCATCGAAGCGGGTCGGCTGCTCAGGCCCGAGGGCAACCGAATATCCCCCGCCGGGATGCCTGTCGATCGCCGTCACGGCATCCGAGCCAAACTGGACGATGACCTCGGGCCGATGCGTCAGGGCTTCGGAGAAGCGTTTATACACATAGGTGCTGAAGATGTCTCCGGGCACGAAGGCGTGTTCGAGACCGGCAGGATCCGAGGTCAGGCGATCGCACCATGTATCATCCGTTTCCAGCCACCGGCGAAAATCATCCGGCTGCACGGGATCGACGGAAAGGTCGCGAACGCGGCTGGTCAACACCGTCGACGCGGGCTGACTGATGCCCTCGCCGATATCGATCTTTGCGCGCGGATCGAACATCACCAGATGGAAGGGCCGATCAACTCTTTTGAAAAGAGCGATTGCCGTCATGATCCCGGTAAAGCCTCGGCCGATAATCGCAATTCTTGCGAGATGGTCCGCATTCCTGTTCTCCGAATTCGAAGAACGTGACGAGAGAAGAGTCATTCATCGGCTCCTTCTGCGTTTGATCGCCCGGCCCTGTATCCGCCAGGTCCGACCGGCCGCATAATTCTCTACCAAAATAATAGAAAATGATATCCGGAACGCAAGCCCTATTCGACTTGAAATGATGACGGCGCGGTTTTGGCGTCCGGCGAGCCTTGGCTTGCCCTTGCGGATGCCGGCTTCAAACCTTGCTGAGCACCGGTGATGGGTGATGCGGCGGGCTTGGAAATAATTTCCCGGTCCTTGCGAAAAAAGAGAGGAATTTTAGAGCGGCCGCGAAGATCCATGTAATTTTAGACCCTCTATCACAGGCGGGATTGCCGTAACGTCTGCATGCCGGATGTCGCGACATCCGCCTGCGGAAGGAAGCTAGCATGACGGTCCCCTTGGTCAGCTTGAGCAATCTGTCGACGGAGCCCCTGGCCTCGCCTCAGGTTGCCGGGATTTGGGAGGCCCTTTGCGCGGAGGCCGTCAATGCTTCGGCTAGGGATGCAGCCCTCACGCGCGCCATGAATTCCGCCGTGCTTTATCACGCGAGTTTCGCCCAGGCGCTCGCCCAGCGGGTCGCGATCAAACTGGCCAATCACGACCTCGACCATGACGAGTTGCTGGCGGTGATCGCCCAGGCCTTCATCGGCAATCGCAATATCGTTGCCGATGCCGCGGCGGACCTGACGGCGATCAAGGAGCGTGATCCGTCGAACACGGAAATCCTGACGCCATTTCTGTATTTCAAAGGCTTTGTGGCCTTGCAGGGCCAACGCGTCGCCCACTGGCTTTGGCACCATGACCGCCTGCATCTGGCGCGCCACATCCAGAGCCGTATTTCTGAAGTCTTCGGCGTCGACATTCATCCGGCCGCAAGGATGGGCAGGAGCATCATGCTCGACCATGGAAGCGGCCTGGTTATCGGCGAGACGGCTGTCGTCGAAGACGATGTATCGATCCTCCAGAACGTCACATTGGGAGGGACGGGCAAGGAGACCGGCGACCGGCACCCGAAGGTGCGGCGCGGCGCTCTGATTGGGGCGGGAGCCAAGATCCTCGGCAACATCGAAATCGGCGTCGGCGCCAAGGTCGGTGCAGGCAGCGTGGTCGTCAATGCCGTTGAAGCCTACACATCGGTGGCCGGCATTCCGGCGAAGCAGGTGGGCAAGCGCCACTTCAACCTGCCGGGCATCACCATGGACCAGACCCTGTCCGAACCGGAGTATATGATCTAAGGCGTGAGGTATGCTTGGTCTGAGCCTCGCCGGTGCTCAGCTGCCGTGAGGCCCGAGCGTGCGCCGCCTTGTCAGTGCTTGACGGTTCGATCGCCGCGGTCGCCCGTCACCTCGACGCGGAACAATCCGTCGACCGATTCGGTTGACTCGCACTGGTTGCGTCATGTCACTAATATCTGGACGCACTGCGAAAGTCGGTCGAGGCCGAAACCGGTCCGGGAAGGGTAAATTTGATCATGACGCGCTCGCGCCGCCCCTCATTGCCATTCCTCAACGAGTCCAGCTCGACCCTGCAGTCTCGTCCGATCCGCAAGCGCGATCCTGACCAGCCAAGCCTTCCGTTCGATCCGATGCCGTCGAGGATCGAACCTTGCCTTGCGCTGCTGAAGCCCAGCGTGCCGCTGGGATCGGATTGGCTCTACGAGGTGAAGTGGGATGGCTATCGGCTGGCGATCCACATCGAGCCGAAGGGCGTTCGTGTCATCACCCGTGGCGGCCATGATTGGACCGACCGCTTTCCCGCCATCGCCGCGGCAGCAAAAGACCTGGGTGTGACCACCGCCATACTGGACGGCGAAGCGGTGGTTTTGGACGATCACGGCCGATCGGATTTCGGCGCGTTGCAACGTTCGCTCGGCGGCCGAGGCGGCAAACGGGCTTCGACCGAGTCCATGCTCTACGCCTTCGACCTTTTGTATCTTGACGGCCATGACCTCACAGGCACCGAGCTCGCCGTGCGCCGGCACCTTCTGGAAGACCTGATACCGGAAGGCAACGAAACGATCCGCTTCTCCGAAGAGCTGGAACTGCCGGCCGAAGACCTGCTTGCGCATGCCTGCCATCATCGGCTGGAAGGCATTATCGCCAAGCATCGCGACCGGCCCTACAGCAGTGGCCGCACGGGCAACTGGCTGAAGATCAAGTGCGTCGAGAGCCAGAGCTTCATGATCGTCGGTTACGAACAATCGGCATCCGCCCGCGGCGGCATCGGCAGTCTGCTGCTCGCCGGCAAGAAGGGCTTCGACTGGGTCTATGTCGGCTCGGTTGGCACCGGTTTCAGCGCCAGGGATGCCGAGCAGCTGAAAAAGACGCTCGACCGCTTGAAGACGAGCCGGCCGGTCGTTTCCCTGAAGGGCAAGCGCTTCGTCTTCGTGCAGCCGACCCTCATCGCCGAGATCGAGTTTCGCGGCTGGACGGATGACGGCAGTCTTCGTCACGCCTCCTACAAGGGGCTGCGCGAGATCCAGGATAATGCGGCCGTGTTCGATATGGCCGGCTTCGGCAGTTGAAGGACCACGACCATCAGCCTACCTCTCGGGTGGTGCTCTGGCTTATGGATCGGGAGTTCGAGCGAAAGTAGTTGTCGGTCGCGGATATCGAGCCATCAGTTCTTTAAGAACGGCCCGACCGCAGTACCTGGGCGGCCTAGCTGGATCCGGCCGTCTCTGCGACGTCGCTGATCAAGTCCCTGCCGCCCGGCACACTGGCGATCGAACAGGTCGGCTAAATCGCCGCATCGTAAAATGAGATAAATAGTCGACGAAGCGGTCGACATCACGTATGCCGCTCAAATGTCGCTACGACAGGCAGTAGAAAGTGACAACTATGGCAAACCCGCCCCGCAGACCCGTCAATCCAATGGATGCTGCCGAAGCGTTGTTCAAACCAGCGAAGAAGAAGGTGGAGCAAGCTGTTGAGCGGCCGGCGCTGCCGAATAGCAAGGAGCTTGTTTCGCTCAAGATCGACAGTGATGTGCTTGCTTTTTTCCAAGAAGATGGTCCCGGCTGGCAGGATCGGATCAACGATATATTGCGCGCCGCGATGAAGAGCAGGCTCTGACCCTGTTGCACCTGCGTCGCGTCGCCGGTCGAGGCGTGGCCAGCTTCACTCGCAGTTTTCGAGATGACCAGCTTCGGCAGTTCAGTAGCTCGAAACGCCGATCAGAGATTCTCCCGAAGAAGCCCAAAACTGGGCCGCCATTCGAATATATCGACGCTCGCGTAAACACCGGAGCGGACGAAGGGATCCCCTGCGCTGAACGCCTCGAACTCGGGGAGCGTTTCGACGTCCGCGATCACTAAGGCCGCAGAACCCTTGCCCTCCGCCGGCGGTGCGGAAGGTCCGGAAAGCAGAATGCGGATCGCCGCGTCATGCAAATAGGCCTTGTGTTCCTCGATCAAGCGGGAACGTTCGGCAGCCTTGCCGGGGTCGGATAGCGCATAGCGGGCAACGATCATTGTCTATTCTCCACGGGCGTCAGCACGAAATCGAAGTCGGAGCGCCAGACGGTCGCACGATCGACACGCTCGAAAGGCGCGATCAGGCTATTTTTGACACCAAACACCGTATCGGATTCCAGATAGGGATCGTCGCCGACGAACGTGTGGGTCACGAGCTTCTGATAACCTGAAGCTGTGATCAGGTAATGGGTATGGGCAGGACGGTAGGGATGGCGGCCGAGGGACGTCAACATCTGGCCGACCGGGCCGTCATCTGGGATCGGATAGGAAACCGGCTTTATGCCGACGAAGCTATAGGCGCCATTTGCGCCGGTGACGAAAATGCCCCGGTTGTTCCATTTCGGTTGGATATCCGGCTGCTGGACGTCGTAGAAGCCATCGGAATTATCCGACCATACATCGATCCGGGCTCCCTCGATCGGATTGCCGTTAAGGTCCAGCACTCGCCCGATGAAGAGACAGCTCTCGCCCTTGCCGTCGAGCGAAATGTTTTCACCCATCTGCCGTACCGGCGCCCCTTCGAGATGAAACGGTCCAAACACGGTATTTTCCGTGGCGCCTGGTGGACGCCGGTTGTTGATCGCATCCACCAACATCGAGAAACCCAGCGTATCGCTGAGCAGGATGAACTCCTGTCGCTCGTCATGACAAAGATGGCCGGTACGGGTCAGGAAGCCTATGGCCAGCTCCCATTCCTCCTGGGTCAGGCTGATATCCTTGGCAAAGGCATGCAGGTGCTTGACAAGCGACGCCATGATTTCGGCCAGACGCGGATTGATGTCCTGCCCCATCCGTGAGTTGACGGCTTCGGCGGATCTCTCTTCGGTGAAATATTCAGGCACGTGGCCATCCTCCTAAGGCGTTAACGCGGCCGCGCGCCCTCCCAGGCGCTCTGCAACAAAGCCCGAATCGCTTCCCGTTCGATCGGGCGCGGGTTCCAGTAAGGGTTCCGGGCGGCGAGTTCCGCCGCACGGTCCAGATCGGCTTCCTTCATACCCAGATCCCGCAGCGCCAAGGGGGCGCCGATCGAAGCGGCGAAATCATAAAGACCGCCGCCCAGCGAACCGCCGAAAAGATCGGCAGCGGGTTTTAGCGCATCCGCTGCGGCTGCGGCGTTGTAAGCGGCAGAATGGGGAAGAATGACCGCATGGGTTTCCGCATGCGGCAGATCGAAGCTACCGCCCAGCGTATGGCAGAGCTTGTGATGCAGGGCCATGCCAACTGCTCCGAGCACCGTGCCGCACAGCCAGGAACCGTAAAGCGCTTCGCTTCGCGGCTCGATGTCCCCAGGTGAATTGATGATTTGAGGCAAAGCCTGCTTCAGCGCGCGCAGGCCCTCGATCGCCATCATTGACGAAATCGGGTTGCGATCCTGTGCATAGAGACCTTCGACCGCATGCGCCATCGCATTGAGCCCGCTGCTGACGCTGATGTTGACCGGCAATCCCAATGTCAATTCAGGGTCGTAGATCACCACTTCGGGCAGGATGCCGGGCCCGCGGACCGTCGTCTTCTGCCCGTTCTCTGTCTGGCCGAGGATCGGCGTAACCTCCGATCCCGCATAGGTCGTCGCCACCACGATTTGTGGGGCGTCGTTGCGATAGGCGATCGCCTTGCCGAGACCGATCGTCGATCCGCCGCCGATCGCGACCACGCAATCGGCGCCGGCTGCGTTATATGCCGCCATCGCGCGCTCGGTCACATCGACCGGCGTATGCATCGTCGCATCGTGGAATAATCCTGCAGCAAGCGGACCGAGGGAAGCAGCGATCCGTTCAGCCTCCGCTTTCTGGTGCGGGGTCGAAAGGATCAGGGCGCGCTTGCCGCCCTGCCCTGCAATCGCCTCGGCGAGACGGTTCAACGAGCCGCTCCCGAAGATCACCTGGGCCGCGCTGACCGTGTATCTGAAAGGTGCAACCATGCTATCGATCGAGTTTGAAGAGTGAAACCGCATTGGTGCGACCGATCTTCAGACGGTCGGCTTCGGAGATGGTGGTGCTGTCGAACCAGTTTGCAGCATGGTCGATGTTCTCGAATGGCCAGTCCGTCGAGAACAGAATTCGGTCCGCGCCGATTTCCAGCATAGCATCGATAAGCGATTGCGTGCGGAAGTTCCCCGACGTCGTGATGTAGAAATTCTCGTTGAAATAGTCGGCAATCGGGCGTTTGGCCGGATAGTTCTTTTCCACCTTGACCCACGCATTCCGGTTGTCGATGCGCCACATCATGTATGGCAGCCCCTCGCCCATGTGACCAACGATGATCCGCAAAGCCGGATGTTCGTCAAACAGGCCGGACCCCATCAAGCGCAGCGCATGAACAGCGGTCTCCTGTGCGAATGCCCATGTCGGACCCATCAGCCAGGAATGGCCGGCATAGATCCGGCTATCCTGCGGCAGCGGGTTGCGCGGATGCAGATAGAAGGGAACGTTGAGTTTTTCGACTTCGGCCCAGAACGGACGATATTGCGGCAGGTCGTAGTAGAGCGGCGTCGTTCCGTCGCCTTCCTGCGAGAAGCCATTGACCAGTGCGCCGACGAAACCCAGCCTTGTCACACAGCGCTGCAATTCCTGCGCCGCCGCATCCGGATCCTGCAGGGGCAAAGCTGCAAATCCCAGGAAACGGTTCGGGTTCTTGACGCATTGCTCCGCCAGAAAGTCGTTGGCGCGCCGGGAAATCTCCAGGGCCTTTGCCTTGTCCGGGATCGCCTGCACGGCCGGAGCGTTCAGCGACAGGATCATTTTCTCGATGCCGTGGGCATCCATCAGTCGCAAACGCTTGTCCTGTATATCCAGAAGACGGGCGGACAGTTCCGTCCAGTAGTCGCCCGGCACGAATCCAGCCGAATCCTGCAGCGTCTCGGGAATGGCGAAATGTTCTTCAAGCGCGATCTTGCCTTGCACGATATGCTCTCTTTCCTGTCTTGAATCGAAATACTGAGGATGGCGGATCAGAATTGTCCCTTGGGCGGAAGACCGAGCAGCTGCTGGCCGACCATGGTGCCCACGGCATCCCAGTTCATGGAAATGTGGCGGCCGACAGCATTTGCATCGCGCCATGCCCGCTGGACGGGGTTGGACATCTGCAGGCCGAGGCCGCCCGTCGACGCATTGAGTGCTTCCACAGCCCGAAGCGCCAGGCTGACCGCAAAGGACTGGCTGCGACGGGCGAGAATCCGATCGTCCTCGGTGATCTCGCCGGTGCCATCCTCGCGGGCCTGGGCCAGTTGCTGCGCCCGGGCAATATCCCGCAGAATGATTTCGCGGGCGGCATCCACGGATGCGGAGGCTTCCGCCACGCGCAGCTGGATCGTCGGAAATTCCGCGATCTTGTTGTTGCCACCGGCAACCGCACCACGTGTCACACGGGCCCCCATATGGTCGATATAGCTCTCCAGTGCGCCCTTCGCCGCACCGACGGCTGCGCTGCCGAGGCAGAACGGGACCCCCATGAGGAGCGGAATGTTGAAAAGGCCGATACCCCTATAGCCTCGTCCGCCCGGCGTTCTGCCGGAGGTCGCGTCCGGAAAACTCAGCATGCGGTATTCCGGAACGAAGACGTGCTTGAGGATCAGGCTTTTTGAGCCGGTGCCCGCGAGGCCGACCACATCCCAGGTCTCGGCAATGGCATAATCGCTGGCGGGAACCAGAAGGAACGCCGGTACAGGACGCTCCCCCTCGCCGTTTGGCGGAATGATCGCCGCACAGAGCGCCCACTGGGCATTTTCGCATCCGCTCGCAAAGGCCCAATCTCCAGATAACCGGAAACCACCTTCGACGCGTTCCGCCATACGGACCGGCGCATAGGAACCGCAGAGCAGCGCATCCGGATTGCTGCCCCACACCTCCTGCTGAACCCTTTCATCGAACATGGCGAGGAGCCATTGATGCGCGGAAAGGAGGCCGGCAACCCAGCCGGTGGAGGCACAGGCCGACGACAGTTCGATATTTGCATCGACAAGCTCGGCAAACGATCCCTCGTCGCCACCGAAACGGGCAGGCTTGACGATATCGAAATAGCCGGCGGAGCGCAGCAGATCGATATTGCGTGCCGGCACGCGGCCGGATTTTTCGGTATCGCGCGCGCCGACGCGGATTTCCTCCAGCACCGGGGCGATACGATCTGCAAGACATGCGGTCTCGACCCGCGCCGAGGCGGGAAACAGGGCAGCTGTATTGTTCATGGAACTACCTTCAGTTCTGGGATGCAGGAAGCGCGTGCTGTGGCGCGCAATATTTCGAATTCTCGTACATCAGCGCGGTCGTGTCGTCGGAATGGCGTGTATCCACCACCTGCCCGATGAAGATCGTGTGCGTTCCATAAGGAACTGCGCCCATACGGCGGCAGACAACCGAGGCATGAGCGGAGCCCAGCACCATCATGCCGCGCTCGTGGCGAATCCAATCGGCAGCATCGAAGCGACGCTCAGGCGGAATCTTGCCGCTGAAACCTTCCGATACGGCTGCCTGCCTGTCGGTCAGAATGCTGACCGCGAATTCCGGCACCTCGAGCAGCATGTCGTGCAGGTAGGTGCGATTGTTCAGGCAGATGATGAGAGATGGCGGATCCATCGAAAGTGATGTGACGGCCGTTGCCGTCATTCCATGATCCGCACCGTTGCGACAGGCGGAAATGACCGTCACCGTCGCCGGGAAACGGCGCATGGTCGATCGAAACGCATCGCTGATCGATGCGGGGGGCGGCGCTATGCCGAGGGCAGCAGTGGCAGACATGATTTCCTCCCGTGTCTCCTCGGCATCCAAATTATTGCAATTGCAATTGTTGTCAATGCAAATTTATAATTTAGACGGAAAATGCTTGATCTACCCAGCCGTTCTCGGCGGCCGAAAGCCAATCATGTTGTCATCCCGGTCATTTAGGTGCATGTCGGAGAGAGCCCTCAGCAGGCCGAATCCCACCAGCAGACAGAGATATGTACAAACTTACCGATTCCGTTCCGTATCTTCTCAACCGCGCCGGCGTGCGGATAGCCGAGGTGTTCGCGCAGAGAATTGCCGAAGACGATCTCAGCGTGGCGATGTACCGGGTTCTGGCCATGCTCAAGGAGCGTCGGGAGAGCACCCTGGGGGATCTCGCCGACGTCGTCTCTGTCGAGATTTCGACACTTTCGCGCCTCGTCGGCACACTGGCCAAGCGTAAGCTGGTGTCGCGAACACGTCCGGAAGATAACGGCCGTATCGTCATCGTAAGGCTGACCCCGCAGGGCGAGGCGCTGACGGAAAGGCTTATGCCGCTTGCCGTGGAACTTGAACGCACCGCGGTGCAGGACATGTCGGACGAAGAGGTCGCAGCCCTGAAGAAGGCGCTGCGCCGCATGCACAGCAACCTGCCGGCAATATCCGGAAAGGGAAAAGTTGCGAGCTGAAAAGTTTGCAGTTGCAAATATTTTATTCGCAAGTATTTAGTAGCGTGTCATCGTTGTCTTGACATTGCCCGCTCGCGGGTGAGTCTGGCGCTGGGAGGAACCACGCCGGCAACGATCCAGGAGGATTTGTACATGGATCGATGCGACCTGCCGCTGGCAGGAGCGGACTTCCTGTACTCAGATGTATGGGGAGGGAAAATTGGCCATACAAGATCTCGCTATTATCAGGGAGCGCGTCAGCAGCCCGAATATCATCATCGCCCTTTGCGGTCTGCTGATCCTGTTCGACGGCTATGACCTGATCGTTTACGGCGCAGTCGCGCCGGCTTTGCTCGGCGAAGCCAGCTGGGGGCTGACGCCCGGCATGGTCGGACGAGCGGCCTCCATCACCCTGTTCGGTATGCTACTGGGGGCTCTCGTCGCCGGAACACTCGCTGACAGGATAGGTCGTCGCAAGGTCATCATAGGCAGTCTGCTGAGCTTCTCCGTGATGATGATCGGTAGCGGTCTTGCGCCGAACTTTCTGGTTTTCGAGGGAACACGCTTTCTCGCCGGTCTGGGCCTTGGAGCTCTTTTTCCCACGGTAACCGCTTTAATCATCGAGTTTTCTCCGCCGAAGCGGAAGGCAATGGCCTATTCGATTGCTCTTCTGGGTTATCTGGCCGGCGGCATCATCTCGGGTATCCTCGGAATGTTGCTGATACAGAAATACGGATGGCGCCCACTGATGATCATCGGCGGCGCACCGATATTGCTTCTGCCGTTCTTCATCCGCCTCATACCCGAGTCCCCCGAATGGCTGGCGACCAAGAACCGCCAGACCGAAGCCAACCAGATCGCAAACCAGTACAGGCTGCCCAATCCCGTTGCCAGGCCTGTTGCGCAGGCCGGCATCCGGTCGCTGTTTTCCGAAGGTCGCCTGCTGCCGACATTGAACGCATGGGGCATCCACTTCTGTTCGCTTCTGCTCACATTCGGCATGGTCAACTGGCTTCCGACGATCATGAACAAGATGGGCTATGATCTCGGTTCCGCCCTCCTCTTCTCCGTAACGCTCAATCTCGGAGCCGCAGTCGGCCTCCTGATCGGCGCAAGGATTGCCGACCGCGGAAACGTCAAAATAGTCGTGGCAGGTATGTTTCTTCTCGGAGCCTGCTCGATCTGGTTGCTGACGCAGGTGGATCAGGGCCTCCAGGTTTATGGTCTGGTAGCCCTTGCGGGTACGGGAACGATCGGCACGCAGATCCTCGCCAACATTCTCGTTGGAAACCTCTATCCGGTCGAGATCCGTGGAACTGGCCTTGGCTTCTCGCTCGGCATCGGCCGTATCGGAGGCATGATAGGACCGGCTATCGGCGGTGCGGTTCTGGGTGCAGGCCTGGCTCCGCAATGGAACTTCTACATCTTCGCATCGGTCGGAGCCGTAGGATGCGTCCTCGCACTCATGACATTGCTGTATCGCAAAAAGGCTGATTGATGGCCAGATTGTCGGCGGGTCTGGCATCCAGTGCCTGCCGACAATGCAAACCTGGTGAAGCCAAAAATCTGAAAGATTGCAACGTGCTCTAATGAACCATTCCGCGTGGTTTCGCCCGGTTGGCAAATTGGTGGACGAGCATGATGCCTTGCTCGAGGAGCAACTCGGCCGCCCGCAGATCGTGTGGGCCGAGCTCCCCGGAAAATCCGCGGATCGTATTGGCGATGCAGACGGAGTTGGCGACGAAGCGGACGTCGCCCTCCCCTTCGGCCTCCTCGGCGGTTGCTTCCAAGGCATCGGCGACAGTGTCGAGCAGGCTCGACCGTTCAATAAGCGTCATGTCGTTCAGGGTTTTCGAAATGCCGTTCATGATTGTCTCCTCGCGCGTGCTCAAGGCGGCCCGCAGCGCCGATTTTCTCGATTCGAGAGAGGTGGCTGTGACTGTCAAATGGAGATGGGTGTCTTCAGAAGCAACGCATGGCTGCCGCGCGCTTCACGCATATGTGCAGCAAGACCGGCGGCTCAATCAATATTTCCCGCCGATCATTGCTGATGCTTCAGCAGGTCGGCAAGCATCGGCCGCTGCCCTTTCAAGAGCTTGGTTCCCGCCTCGGCGAGTAAAAACCAGCCTGCGCGATCAACCTCCGGAAAGCTCTTGACCCGGCCCGATTTCGGCGGCCACTCCATTTGAAATTCGGAACTCCGGATCGCGTTCACATCCAGCATCGGATCGGCTTCGATCGACCACGCGACGACGATCTTGCCGCCGGGCTGTCGGTATTCACCCAGCGGTGTGAACATGCCGTCGACGGTCACACCCAGCTCTTCGGCCGTCTCCCGCATCGCCGCCGCCAGCTCATCCTCTCCCGGCTCGACCAGGCCTTTCGGGATCGACCAGGCAGCCTCGTCTTTGCCAGCCCAAAAGGGACCGCCTGGATGGACGAGAAGGACTTCGAGATCCTTGGACAGGCGCCGATAGATGAGCAGGCCGGCGCTGCGGATTGCCATCGCGTTATGCCCTTCATGCGTTCATCACGAGGCCAGGCATTCCTCGCAGATGCCGCAGCCGTCGTCGTCCATCCACCGGCACCGGCGCTTGCAGCAAAGGCAGATGCGGCCATCGGCCCGCTCTTTCGTGTCTTCCGGAGGAATGATCTCGATCGTCGTATCGAACAGGGTGTCAGCCACAAGTTCCGCCATCTCGTCGCTCCATCGGTCTCGTAGACATGAGATAGGAGCGGCGACCGACATCGGCAAGTTCTCGACGACGGCAGCGGCAGGGCGTTTCCCGTGCCGCCGGTTTGGCGATGTCAGTGACTGGCCGGAATGCGGGCGATGACCTTTATCTCGAAGTCGAAGCCGGCGAGCCAGTTTACGCCAAGCGCCGTCCAATTCGGATAGGGCGGCTGGCTGAAAATCTCCTGTTTGACCGCCATGATCGTTCCGAACTGGTTTTCGGGGTCGGTGTGGAAGGAGGTGACATCGACGATATCATCGATCGTGCAGCCGGCGGCACTCAGCGTCGCCTTCAGGTTTTCAAAGGCCAGCCGCACCTGGCGTTCGAAATCGGGTTCTGGTGTCCCGTCCGAGCGGCTGCCGACCTGCCCGGATACAAACAGCAGATCGCCGGAGCGGATAGCGGCGGAATAGCCGTGCTGCTCGTAGAGAGCATGCCTGTCGGCAGGAAAGATTGCTTCGCGTTGGGTCATTCTGATCTCTCTTTATTGTTGGGAACCGCCGATGAGGGCCTGGCGACACTTCACAAGCGCGCTCTTCATTTGATATACAGTGCGTATGTGAAATAACTGACATACGTATCATATGTCAAGTCCATATACGCTTCGTATGTGAATTGAGGGGTCGAATGGCGAAAACACGCAGCGAAACGATGCAGGAAAACCGCGCCAAACTGATCGCGGCGGCGCGAAAGGCTTTTGCCGAAAAGGGGTACGCCGCAGCGTCCATGGACGAGCTGACGGCTGACGCCGGTCTGACACGCGGCGCGCTTTACCACAACTTCGGGGACAAGCGCGGGCTCCTGGCGGCGGTTGTCGAGCAGATCGACACCGAAATGGCGGCCCGCGCCAAAGAGATCGGGGCGCGGGCTGATAACGATTGGCAGGGCCTGCTCGCCGAGGGCGCGGCCTATATCGAGATGGCGCTCAATCCGGAAGTCCAGCGCATCGTTCTGCTCGACGGACCTGCGGTGTTGGGCGATCCCTCGCAGTGGCCGAGCCAGAATAACTGCCTGCAGGTGACCAGGAGCACGGTGGAGCGCCTGACCGCACAAGGTATCCTCAAGCCGCTCGACGCCGAAGCAGCGGCCCGATTGCTGAGCGGCGCGGCTCTCAATGCGGCTCTCTGGATCGCCGCCAGCGAAAACCCGCAAAGCGTGCTGCCGAAGGCGGTCGAGGCCTTTCATGCCTTGGCGGCAGGTCTGCTTTTGCAGCGTTTGTGATCTGCTAGAGCAATTCCAGCAAAAGTGTGAAACGCTTTTGCCGGGAATTGCGTGAAAACAAAGAGCTAGAGCATTTTCGTGATTCGAAGAAAAACGGAAATGCTCTAGCAACGCTGACCGTTCGCAGCAGGTCAGTGCCCAAGGTTGCCGGCGGCGGCGATGATCTCCGCCGTCGTGGGGAAGACGGAGAGGCTGTTCGGCCCGTCGAGCGCCTCGATTCGTACCCAGCCGATGGTACCGTTCGCATTGACCAGGAAGTGCCCAACGAGCTGGGTAGCGTGGTTCGCGAAGATCGCATGATCGGCTTCGGTAAGCTCGAAGCGGTCTTTGGCGTTGAGTATCGTGTTGGCTTCCATCGGGTGCAGCGGTTCCGGCAGTTCGCCGGTGGGGTTGATGCGTGCCGCCTGGAACTGTGCCATCGTTGCGCCATAGGGCCATTCGGGCTGCTTGCGGCTCCCATCGGGCAGGAACTCGGCGTGCGGCACACCGTAGGCCCGATGCGTGCGGCAGTCCGGGTCACATAGAAGCGTTATCGGCGTCGGCCGGTGGCGGAAATACAGGCGGGCACGTTCCACCGGCGTGTTGATGACGGCCACGGTCTCCACCCCGGCGGCGCGCAGGGTCGGCTCTACGCTGGCAAGCTGTTCCAGTTGACGCCGGCAGAACGGGCAGTGCAGCCCGCGAAAGAAGCCGATCAGGAACGGGCGACCTCTCAAGTCGGCGAAAGAGACCGTTCCGTCGAAGTTGGCCGTGGCCAGTTCGAAGCCGGGCGCGGCTTCTCCAGGTCGCAGCGGGCGTTTCTGGTCTCCCATGGAATAATTCCTTTATCGTATCGTCCAAGAGGACGACCGAAATTCAACTATACCACTTGTCGCAAGAAGGCCCAGTGCTCGACGTTGAGACGCTGAATGTGGTTCGGCATGCCGTTTGCCGCCGTCACTCCTTCACCGCACCGGTCATCGACGAAACATAGTAATCCACGAAGAACGAGTAGAGGATGACCACCGGGAGCGAGCCGAACAGGGCTCCCGCCATCAGCGCGCCCCATTCGAAGACATCGCCGCGCACCAGCTCGGTCAGCACGCCGACCGGGATGGTTTTGTTTTCCGAGGACTGAATGAAAGTAAGGGCATAGATGAATTCGTTCCAGGACAGCGTGAAGGCGAAGATCCCGGCCGAAATCAGCCCCGGCACGGCCAGCGGCAGGATGATCTTGATGAGGATCTGCCACCTGTTGGCGCCATCCACCAGCGCGCTTTCCTCCAGCTCGAAGGGGATCGAGCGGAAATAACCCATCAGCAGCCAGGTGCAGAAGGGAATGAGGAAGGTCGGGTAGGTGAAGATCAGCGCCAGCCGCGAGTCGTAGATCCCGAGCTTGAAGACGATGAAGGCAAGCGGGATGAAGAGGATCGACGGCGGCACGAGGTAGGCGAGGAAGATCACCAGGCCGACCGAACGCGAGCCGGTGAAACGGACGCGCTCGATGGCATAGGCGCCCAGGACCGAGGCCACCAGCGAGAGCAAGGTGGAGCAGACCGCCACCAGCATCGTGTTCCACAGCCAGCCCGGATAGGAGGTTTCGAGGAACAGGTATTTGATGTGGGCGATCGTCGGTCCCACCACCCAGAAGGGGCTGTAATTGCTGTAGTCGGTCAGTTGCTCGTTCGGCTTCACCGCGGTGATCGCCATCCAGTAGAAGGGAAAGAGCAGCACGAAGACGAAGACGGCCATCGGCAGGTAGAGCATCACGATCCGCCGCGGCAGGCGGTTCAGATAGCTCATGCCTTCGGCATTGTCGGTCAGGGCTTGATCGGCGGTGTTGGAATGTGTCGACATCGTCATTCTCCTAATCTTGGCTCCTAATCCTGGCCGCCCTGTTGCCATTTGCGCCGTTGCAGGCCGAAGAAGCTGAACATGATGGCGCCGAGCAGGAAGGGCACCATGGCGACCGCGATGGCCGCGCCCTCGCCGAGCTGGCCGCCGGGAATGCCGCGCTGGAACGACAGCGTCGCCATCAGATGCGTCGCGTTGACGGGGCCGCCCTTGGTCAGCACGTAGATGAGCTGGAAATCGGTAAAGGTGAAGAGCACCGAGAAGGTCATGACAACGGCGATGATCGGCGTCAGCATCGGCAGCGTCACATAACGGAAACGCTGCCAGCTGGTGGCACCGTCGAGCGAGGCAGCCTCCTGCAGCGATGCCGGTATCGTCTGCAGCCCGGCAAGCAGCGAGATCGCCACAAAGGGAATGCCGCGCCAGACATTGGCGACGATGACGGAGATGCGCGCATTGATCGGGTCGCCGAGGAAGTTGATCGGTCCGCTGATCAGCCCGAGCTTCATCAGCGACCAGGAGATGATCGAGAACTGGGAATCATAGATCCACCAGAAGGCCAGCGCCGAAAGCACCGTCGGCACCACCCAGGGCAGCAGTACGATTGCCCGGAAGAAGGATTTGTAGGGCAGGTGCTGGTTGAGCAGCATCGCCAGCCAGAGGCCGAGCGCGAATTTCAGCACCGAGGCGACGAAGGTATAGAGAACGGTGTTGAAGACCGAGAGCCAGAAGACGGAGTCGTCCATCAGGAACTGGTAGTTTTCCAGGCCGATGAAGATGCCGTCGCGGCCGATCCTGGTATCGGTAAAGCCGAGCCAGACGCCGAGCCCCAGCGGGTAGGTGAGAAAGCAGACGAGGAACACCGCCGCCGGCAGCATGAACAGGAAGCCGAGCACATTGTTGTTCTGCAGGAGCGAGGCGACCGGCCCGCGTCTATTCTCCGTATTCACCATCGACATTGCCTATCTCCCTCTGCCTTTTGAACTGCCAGATTTTGCGGCATGCCGGCTTTCGGCATGCCGCTTGTTTTCAGGCGCGGCTCAGACGCGATAGTAGCGGTTTGCCCGGCGTTCAGCTTCCTTCATCGCATCCTCCGGTGACATCTGGCCGGTGACGGCGGCGGCATACATGTCGACCAGAACGTAGTCGGCCATGGTCGCTGCCGAGGCATAACCGAGCGGGCCGGCATAGCCGTTCGGGCGCAGCTTTTCCGAAGCCCGCGCATAGGGCGCGTGGATCGGATCGGAGGTCCAGATCGGGTTCTTGGCGAAGGCCTTGAGCGGCTGGCAGCAATAGGCGCTGGAGCCCTGGATCCAGGCATTCATCTGGTCGGCTTCCATCATGAACTTGATATAGGCCTTGGCCGCTTCCGGATATTTGCTGTGTTTGAAGAGCAGCAGCGAGCTCGTCTGGCAAAGCTCGACGCTCTTGCCTACGGGCCCGATCGGGAAGTTCGTCGTCCGGATGTCCTTGGCGATTTCGGCGAGCTTCGGGTCGTTCTTGGCGGTGTAATAGACCGAGACGCCGTTGGCGATCAGCGAGACCTGGCCGGCCAGGAAGGCGCGGTTGTTGTTGACGTCCTGCCAGCTTTCCGTGCCCGGAATGAAGGTGGCGTAGAGTTCCCTGGCGTAGTTGATCGATGCCAGCGTCTCGGGGCTGTTGATCGTCACCTTGCCGCCTTCGTCGACCATCATGCCGTTGTGGCTCCACAGCAGCCAATGGGCGTAGTTGTTGCCGTCGCCGACCGCCTTGCCGTGCGGAAAGCCGGCGGGCGTGCCCTTTGCCTTCATCGCCTTGCACAACTCGAGGAAACCAGCCGTGTCGTTCGGGAATTCGCTGAAGCCGGCGGCCTTCACATGGGTGTCGCGATAGACGACGGCATTGCCGATCGCCGTCAACGGCATGGCGATGAACTTGTCGTCGCGTGTGGCGTAGCCCTTCACGCCGTCGTACCAGCCCTCATACTTGTTGCCGAGATAGTTGCCGAGTTCGGTGAGATCGACCAGCTTGTCCGGATATTGGTGGGCGTCGTCGAACCAGCACATGATGAGATCGGGGCCGGAGCCGACATTGGCGGCAACGGCTGCCTTCGGACGAATGTCCTCCCAGCTTTCCTTGTCGATGCGGACTTCCACACCCGTGGCTTCGGTGAATTTCTTGGTATTGGCGATCCAGGCCTCTTCGTCGCCCTTGACGAAAGGCGTCCAGCGCAGCAGCCGGAGGCTGGCGCCGCTTTCCGGCGTGTAAGTCGGTTCGGCCTGCGCCAGGGATGGCCGGATGCCGAGGCCGGCGGCGCCGGCGACGGCAGCCGAGGCGGCAAGAAAGTCACGTCTTCTGATCCTCATGAGATTCCTCCTCATCAAAAAGCGGGTACGAACTTGCCGGCACTCACCTCCCGCTTGGTGAACGCCGCTCCTTGCATCCCTGAGAAGGGATGCGTGCCTGCCTGCGGGCGACGAGAAGGCTCCTCCGCCCCCGCGCTGCCGCCGGCCGGCCTCAGTCGGTCAATCTCCGGCCGCTCTCGGCGTCGAAGAGATGAACATGCGCGGCGTCGATCGCCACGCGCAGGGTTTCGCCCGGCCGCGCGTTGACGCGTTCGCGGAAGACGCAGCTGAGGTCGCTGCCCCCGAGCTTGAGGATGAGATGCGTCTCGTAGCCGGTCGGCTCGATCACTACGATTTCGCCGGGCAGGCCATTGGCATCGAGCAGGATATATTCCGGACGAAGCCCGTAGACGAGATCGCGGCCGATGGCGTCGGCCGGCGGATTGGCGACCGGGAGCGCGGTGCCGTCTGGTGCGTTGAAACGTGCCGGGTTTTCCGGATCGAGCCTGCCCTTGATCATGTTCATTGCCGGCGAGCCGATGAAGCCGCCGACGAAAAGATTGACCGGCTTGTCGTAAAGCTCGAGCGGGCTGCCGATCTGCTCGACGACGCCGTCATGCATGACGACGATCTTGTCGGCCATGGTCATCGCCTCGATCTGGTCGTGGGTGACGTAGACAGTCGTCGTTTTCAGCCGCTGGTGCAACTCCTTGATCTCGGCGCGCATGGCGACGCGCAGCTTGGCATCGAGGTTGGAGAGCGGTTCGTCGAACAGGAAGACCTCCGGATCGCGCACGATGGCGCGGCCCATGGCGACACGCTGGCGCTGGCCGCCGGAAAGCTGGCGCGGATAGCGGTCGAGCAGCTTATCGAGACCGAGGATGCCGGCGGCGTATTTCACCCGCTTCTCGGCTTCCGCCTTCGGCGCCTTGTTCAGCATCAGCGAGAAGCCCATGTTCTGCTCCACCGTCATATGCGGATAGAGCGCATAGTTCTGGAACACCATGGCGATGTCGCGATCCTTGGGCGGCAGGGTGTTGACCACGCGCCCGCCGATCTTGATCTCGCCGCCGGAAATGTTCTCAAGCCCCGCCAGCATCCGCAGCAGGGTGGATTTGCCGCAACCGGACGGACCGACCAGGATGACGAATTCCCCATCGGCAATGTCGATGTCCACCCCCTTGATAACAGGATGCACACCGAAGGACTTTCGCACATCCGCGAATTGAACGCCTGCCATACTCACTCCTCCCAGAAATCGAGCGCTACATGCTGTGTATTGGTATTTTCGTTATGTCTTGCCGGCGGCTGTCATCTTCTCTCTCTCTCAGGTCCTTCAGCCATCGCAATCCCGCATCTGTGCGGGTGCCCGGGGCGGGACGTTCTCCTATCGGGTTTTCCCCCTCATCGGGACGCATCCGGAGCGTCTTCGGCGAGGTAGACCTCGATCAGCTCGTCGACGCTGGTTTCCGCGGAAAAACCCAGCTGCGTCGCCCGTTCCGGCGTAAAGGATTTCGGCCATCCGGCGACGATCCCTTCAATCACCTCGTCGCGGCGACGGTCGATCAGTTCCGCAGCCTCCGGCCCGGCGACACGGCGCAACGCATCGATCTGGTCGGCAACGGTGGCGGCAAGCCCCGGCATGGTGAGCGTGCGCCGAACACCCAGCGACGATGTGTCGAGCGTGGCGGCGTGGATCAGGAAGCTGACGGCCGACCGCGGGCTCGCCAGCCAATGCTTGACGGTTTCCTCGACCGGAAGAACGGCGCGCTGGCCGGCCAGCGGTTCCCTCAGGATGCCGGAAAAGAAGCCCGAGGCGGCGGCATTCGGCGCACCGGGCCGGATCACGATGGTCGGCAACCGAATGCCGATGCCGTCGACGAAGCCGCGGCGCGAGTAGTCGGCAAGCAGAAGCTCCGACATCGCTTTCTGGACTCCATAGCTGGTGAGCGGTGCCAGCACGTAATCGTCGGGAATGGGATCGGGAAACGGCGCGCCGTAGACCGCAATCGACGAGGAGAAGACGAAACGGGGGGCATAGGCTTGGCGGGATCCTTCCCGGCGGATCGCTTCCAACAGGGCTCGCGTGCCGTCGAGATTGACCCGATAGCCGAGGTCGAAATTGCGCTCGGCTTCGCCGGAAACGATCGCGGCGAGATGGAAGATCACGTCGGCCCTGAAAGCCGCCAGGGCTTCCGCCGCACGGCTTTCGGAAATATCGGCCGCCAGCGCTTCGACCGGCACGGAGATGCCGGCGGGCACCGGCGGAGCCGCGACATCCGCGAGCGTCATGCGGGTGATTGCATGATCGCCGAGGGAACCGCTGCGCCCCAGTGTGGCGGCGAGCTTCCGGCCGATCATTCCTCCCGCCCCGATAATGAGAATATGCATCGCGTTTCGCCTCCCTGCGAACTACGAGAAGAGTAATTTGGTCGTCGTATAAATACGGGTTTCGTGGATTGCGAAGGCCGCCGCCGCGGCATCCGGGTCCTGCGTCTCCAAGCCGGCGAGGATCAACCGGTGATCGGCGATGCTGGTGGCGATCGTCCCGGGCTGCGATACGACGCGCCTTCGGTGGCTGAGAAGATAGGAATAGAGGTCGGCGGCCATGTCGGCCAGCACCGCATTGCCGCTGGAACGGTAGATGACGGTGTGAAATTCCCGGTCGCAGATCAAGAAACGGACGGGATCGTCGCAGGCGGCGTCCTGTGCTGCAATCGACTTGCGGAGATAATCGAGCGTCGACGGCTCCATCTTGAGCGCGGCGGCCCTGACGACCTGTGCTTCGATCAGCAGCCGCGCCTGGTGAACATGGTCGAGACTGTAGGCGGCAATGTCGCGATAACGCGCAGCCTGGACCGCCAATTCGCCGACGTCCTCTGACGCCACGACCGTTCGCGTTCCTTGCGCAACCGAGAGAATTCCATGCGTGGAAAGGATTAGGATCGCGCCGCGGACCGTCTCGCGGCTGACGGAGAGTGCGGAAGCCAGCTCCCGTTCGCTGGGCAGCGGATCGCCGGCTTTGAGGATGCCGGTGGCGATGAAGGTCGCAATCTTCTGGACGACGAAGTCTTTCATCGACTTCTTCGGCGCTCCCCCAAGCGTCGCAACGTCGTCTTCGAGCATCGCCCGAACATCCATCACCATCCCTCCCCCTGAGGTCTACTGGTCCGGTAAGTGGGCCAGTAGACCTCAGGGGCAAGAGATTGTCAACGCCTGGATGTCCTCGATCGATTCCACAGTTATTTGGAGTAGTTTCGTGAAGGTGCAATATCGGGCACGCAGAGAAATTCACTCGGATGCTCAAGCCGCCTTGGAAGCCCTGCCGAGGCGTTTGATCGCTTGCTCCAGCGGGCGCTGGCCATCGCAATAATCCTCCCAAGCCGGCGATTTCGATAGCAGTGTCGGCACGGTGCGGATGGTGAAGCGTTTGGGGTCCAGATCTGATTTGACCTGGGTCCAGGTCAGCGGCATCGAGACGGTTGCGCCCGGCCGGGCACGTGGCGACAAGGGCGCCACGGCCGTCGCCATGCGGTCATTGCGGAGATAGTCGAGGAAGATGCGGCCGTTCCTCAGGCTCTTGGTCATCTTGATCAGATAGAGGTCGGGATTGTCGCGCGCCATCTGCTGGCAGACGTCGTGCGCAAAGCTCTTCGCCTGCGCCCAGGACAGCGGCTTGCGCTTGTTGATCGCAAGCGGAGTGACGACGTGCAGGCCCTTGCCGCCGGTCGTCTTGCAGAAACTGATCAGACCCAGTTGGTCGAGACGATCGTGCATTTCGCGGGCCGCGGAAACGACTGTGGAGAATGGCACATCAGGTCCAGGGTCGAGGTCGAACACGAGCCGGCCCGGCACCTCCGGCTTGTGCGGTTCGCAATTCCACGGATGCAGCTCGACCGCGCCGATCTGCGCGACTGCGGCCAGACCCTCGACCCGGTCGATCTGCAGATAGGGCTTCTTGTCGCCGAAGACCTTGACCAGTTCGAGAAGGTTCGAGGTGCCGGGCATCGCATGGCGCTGGAAGAACTGCTCGCCGCCGATCCCATCGGGCGCACGGATGATCGAACAGGGGCGTCCCTCTATGTGCGCGATCATCCAGGCGCCGACGGCTTCATAATAGCGTGCCAGTTCTTCCTTGGTCACCGGCCTGCGGTCATTGGCATCAGGCCACAGCGGCTTGTCCGGATTGGAGATCAATACGCCCATGACCTCGGCTTTGGCACCCTTTCGGCGGATCGGCCCGGCCTTCACCTCCGCCGCCGGCTCCGGCACGTCGGTCTCGGCCGGCTTCGCCGGCCGTTCGGCCTTGACCTCCCTGGCCGGTTTGTCCTCCCGCAGTCCCTTGAAGGCCGCCTGGCGGACGATGCCGTCGGCGGTCCAGCCTGCGAACTCGATTTCCGCCACCAGCCGAGGCTTCAGCCAGGTGACCTCGGCCTCCTTCTTCGGCGCGTCGATGCCGGTAAAGGGCGATTTCGCCGTCTCGAGCGCTTCCAGCTTCGGCAGCAGCGTGTCCACTGTCTTTGCGCCATATCCCGTGCCGACGCGGCCGACATAGACGAAGTGGTCGCCGCGGTAGACGCCGACCAGCAGGGAGCGGAATTTGCCGTTGGTCTTGGCATAGGCGCCGATCACCACTTCGTGGCCGGCGCGGCATTTCGACTTCGCCCAGCTATCGGTGCGGCCCGATCGATAGGGTGCATCGCCCTGTTTGGAGACGATGCCTTCCAGTGAGAGCTTGCAGGCAGAGCGAAGCACCGCATCGCCGCCGGTCTCGAAATGCTCGACGAAACGCAATCGAGGGTCGTTGCCGGCATCCGACAGCAAGTTTTGCAGCCGCGCCTTGCGGTCGACGAGAGGCAGCGATCGCAAGTCCTCGCCCCCCTCATAAAGAAGATCGAAGGCGAAATAGACGAGATCGCCGGTCTTGCCTTCCGAAATGGCTGCCTGCAGGGCGGCGAAATCCGGTACGCCATGGTCGTCGAGAGCGCAGATCTCGCCGTCGATGATGGCGTCGGGCAGCGCCGATGCCGCGTCGGCGATCTCGGGATATTTGCCGGTCCAGTCGAGGCCTTTCCTCGTCTTCAGCGTCACCTCGCCGTCGAGCGTGCGCATCTGGATACGGTAGCCATCGAACTTGATCTCGTGAATCCAGCCGGAACCACCAGGCGGACGTTCAAGTGTCTGGCAAAGCTGCGGCGCAATGAAGTCCGGGAGATCGACGGTCGCAACCTTCTTCGGCTGTCCCCCGGCCCGGGCGTCCTCGTTCCTCTCCTCGGCGGCCAGCCCATGATTGCTGTCCCAGACGGCATCGGCCTTGATATCGCCGCCCTTGATCATGAACGGCTTCGGCTTGCGGCCTTTGCCGGCGGCGATCGCGTCCATCGTTCGGCCGGAGGCGACGGAGGTGTCGTTCTCTTCCAGGATCGCTTCGCCATTGTCGTCGACCGAGAACGCGTCATGGTGCTTGATCAGCAGCCAGTTGGTTCGCTTGCCACCGTCGCGATCATTGCGCATGCGCACCAGCACGAAGCTGCCGTGCAGCCGTTCGCCTTCCAGGGTGAACTTGAAGTCACCCTTGGCAACCGCCTGCTCCGGACTTTTCTTTCCCTCGGGCTCCCAATAGCCGCGGTCCCACAACATCACCGTGCCGCCGCCATACTGGCCTTTCGGGATCGTGCCTTCGAAGTCGCCATAATCAAGCGGGTGATCTTCGACCTCGACGGCCAGCCGCTTGTCGTGCGGATCGAGGGATGGGCCTTTGGTCACAGCCCAGGATTTGAAGACGCCGTCGAGTTCGAGCCGCAGATCGTAATGCAGCCGGGTGGCATCATGTTTCTGGATGACGAAGCGGCGGCGATTGCTGCGCGCGATCTGCTTATCGCCGCTCGGCTCCGCCGTCTTTTGAAAGTCGCGCTTCGATCGATATGTCGAGAGGTTGTCACTGGCCATTGTCGTTCCCGCAAGCAGCATCCAAGCACGGAATGCCGGCCGGCGGCAGGAAGTTCCATGATGGCCTTCTCCAGCTGAATATTGGAAACAACTGCGTCGATGTCGAGCCTCGCGTGCCGCCCGGGACGGATGAACGGCCGGCTTTCCAGGCCCATCCGATTGCCGGCCGCAGGAAGCCGCGAGGAGCGATGAAAAATTGTCCGGCCCGCCGCATCATTCTCTTGCGTCAAACGTTAATTGCTACCACCGGGATGCAAACATGCGCGTTGATCAATGGCTTTCTCTTCTCGTCATCGCGTTCATGATGGGCGCTTTCGTATGGGGGCGTTATCGATACGATATCGTCGCCGTGAGTTCCCTTCTCGTGGCAATCATCGTCGGCATCGTCCCGGCCAAAACTGCCTTTTCCGGTTTTGCCGATGACATCGTCATCATCGTCGGCAGCGCGCTGATTGTCAGCGCGGCGATATCCAGGTCGGGGATCATGGATGTCGCGCTGCGCAGATTTTCTCCGGAAAGACGCGGGCCACGGATGCAGCTGATCATTTTGATTGCCATTGTCGCGGCCCTGTCCGCCTTCGTAAAAAATATCGGTGCGCTGGCGATCATGATCCCGGTTGCCGTGCAAATGGCGCGGAAATCACGTGTATCGCCGTCCATGTTCCTGATGCCGATGTCTTTCGCCTCTCTGCTTGGAGGGCTGATGACGCAGATCGGCACATCGCCGAATATCATCGTTTCCCGGGTGCGTGAGGAGGTCACCGGGCAGCCGTTCACAATGTTTGACTATACGCCCGTCGGCCTGGCGCTCGCCGTCACCGGCGTTGTCTTTCTGGCGCTGTTCTACAAGCTGCTTCCCGAAAGATCGCGGATGGAAACGTCCATGGATGAAGCGGTGGCGATCAAGAACTACACGACCGAAGCCAAGGTCACCACGCCATCGGGGGCGATTGGCCGGTCCGTCAGCTGGCTGCAGAAACCGGCTGGCGGCGATGCGATGGTGACCGCCATTATCGGCGGCAGCGGCCAGAGACGAACGCCCCTTCCCGATACCGTGCTGAAGGATGGCGACCTTCTGATCATCGAGGGAGAGCAAAGCGCCCTCGACAAGATCGTCAGCGAAGCCAGGCTTCAGTTGTCCGATCGCAAACACGAGCCCGAGATACGCCAGGACATCAGTTCGGTCGAAGCCATCGTCGGCGAACATTCCCGATTGATCGGCGTCAGCGCAAAAGACGTTTCCCTCTTCCACAATACCGGCCTCAACCTTCTTGCCGTCAGCCGCCGGGACAGGCGCTTCACCGAGCGTCTGGGCGAGATCAAGATCCGCAACGGCGATGTCGTGGTCTTGCAGGGCGACTTGCAGAAACTACCGGATCTCCTACGCGAATGGGGATGTCTGCCGCTGGTCGTACGCGATATGAAGCTCGGCAACGCCCGCAACGGCATGATCCCCGTCATGATCCTGATGGCCACGATGGCGGCGACAGCCTTCGGTGGCATTCCTGTCGCGACGGCATTTTTTGCCGCCGCCTTTCTGATGGTGGTCACCGGATCTGTACCGTTGCGCGAAGTCTATCATCATCTTGATGCGCCCATTCTGATCATGCTGGCCGCTCTCATTCCGATCAGTGACTCGCTGAGAACCACAGGCACCACCGACATTATAGCGGACCTCCTCTCGCGAACCGCCGAAATGCTCCCGCCATTCGGCGCTCTGGCATTGATCCTGGTTGCGGCCATGGCCGTGACGCCGTTTTTGAACAATGCGGCGACCGTTCTGGTCATGGCGCCGATCGCCGCGACCTTTGCCGCCAAGCTGGGCTTTCGGCCCGATGCTTTTCTGATGGCGGTGGCGATCGGCGCCGGCTGTGATTTCCTGACGCCCATCGGACACCAGTGCAACACGCTGGTTATGGGGCCGGGCGGCTATCGATTTGGTGACTATGCGCGATTGGGCCTGCCGCTTTCGCTCATCGTCGTGCTTGTCAGTGTGCCTGTCCTGCTGGCTGTTTGGCCAATCTGACTTATGCCGGTCTTCTTTCGAGATGCCAACTTGGCAACGATCCGCCAGCCGTCCTTGTCTTTCACAAGACACAGATACGGGTGCTGCTCGAAACCAGCCGCGTATCGCTTGATGAGATCGCTGCTGCGACGGGCCTGGGCAGGTCCGAGAATCTCCGATTGCAGTTCGTTCAAACCTATGGCGTCAGTCCGTCAAATTACCGGAAGCGGTTCGCGACGCCGGGAATGGGCTGATGGGAGAAGTGGCGGACCAGCTTTGATGCACCCAGCCGATCCTAAATTCGGGCATCCCTGCTGAATCAGGCTGCGCCATCGGCGCAGCCTGGCGGCGTTACTTCCACTGCGTCCCGTCGGCGGCGGCGCAGCCGTAAGGTGGCAGGGAACCGGCAAAGGTGCTTTTGAGCTTGGCGCAGCCCCAGCTGTTGATCGGGCCGGGCATGGCATCGTTGAGCGTGATGCCGATTTCATCATAGGGGCTGTCGGTGTTGGTGACATAGCGATACCAGCGGAAACCGGTAAAAACGACGACAGCCAGAGCGATGAGCAGCAGCAGGCGAACCAGTTTTTTCATAATATTTCCTTCAAATGCAACGCCGCCGTTTAGCACTCCGATATCGAAGCTGAAAGCTCCAGCCTGGTGCAACACACGCCAAAAATGGTTGCTGAACCTGCCGATGAATGGCCCTACTTCATAATTCCTTAAATCGATTCTCTGACGGGATCTGCAATGACCATCGAAGCGGCACGTAATTCGCATCCCATCTACTTCATCGGCGCTTTTGCGACAGGCGGGCTCCTGACGTTCATGGTGCACCTCAACGGGGAGTTGGCCCGTTACGGCAATCCCCTGTTCTCATCCTGGACCGCGCACGGCACCGGCATCATCGCCGCCGTCATTCTTCTCCTGGTGCTCCGCCGCCGACGCGCTGCGACGGCGGAAAAGGCGCCAAGCGCGCCTTGGTGGGCTTATTTCGGTGGGGTATCGGGTGCGGCAACGGTCATTCTGACCTCGACCGCGGTCAACTCGCCGCTCGGTCTCTCCGGCACCCTGGCTTTGGGTTTGGCAGGCCAGGTCGCCTTCAGCCTCGCCGCCGACAGCTGGGGATTGTTCGGTCTGCAGAAGCGGCGCCCGGATATGCAAGACATCGCCGCCCTCGGCCTGGTTGTCACCGGGGGTGCACTCATTATCCTGTTTGGGCGAGGTGGAGCGTGACGGTGTTCGTTCTCCTGGCTTGCCTGGGCGGCGTGCTCGTCGGCCTCAGCCGTCAGCTCAATGGGCGGTTGAGCATCTCCACCACGCCGCTGATCGCATCCTTCTGGAATCATGCCGTCGGCTTTGCCGTGCTTACCTGCCTTGGTCTCTTTGTCGGAGGCCTGCTGCCTGCAGGTGCTGCCGAGGCGCCCTGGTATGCCTATCTGGGTGGTTCCATCGGCGTTGTTTTCGTCGCGGCAGGCAGCTGGGCGATTGCTCGCATCGGCGCGGTCAATTCGGCTCTGCTGATCATCGGTGGCCAGATGGTCACAGGGGTGGCGCTTGATTATATCAGCGCTGTTCCAACCTCGTTCTGGGCGAACGCGACCGGAATTGTTCTCATCATCGGCGGAATGATGGTCAGCCGGAGACGCCGGAAAGCCGGCGGTTCGCAATAGCCAACGCTCCGCATGCCGAGCAGCGCAGCAAGCCTAGCTCGTGCGTCCAAGGGTGGACAGGGCGTCCTGCAGCCTGAGCGCCGCAAGTGCCTTCGTGGCTTCGTCCGGAGGCCATCCCGCTTCCAGCGCCGCGGCCAGGACCAGCGATTCCGTCTGAAGCTCGAGTTTCTCGTAAAGCGGCTCGATGGCTTCGCGCGCTGTGACGAGGTGCTGGTCGGGTGGAGTAATGGGTGTGGCGGCAACCCTAGGCATGAATGCTCCTCCTTTGAACGCTAAGGTTCGAAACCGATGACGAACATCCTTGTTCCGTCCAGATCGGCTTTTTGGCCCCGGAATCATTACAGAGAGCCACGTATCCTGGTAGCCCGACGTCGGTCCTTCGCGGGCGGTGTTTGGCATCGGCGCAATGCTTCGCGCGATATGAAAAAACGCGCGAAAAATGACGATACCACATATTGCGAAATTTCTTCCACCTCAGAAATGCGCGAATGATGATTGCCGGCGGAATCTTTTTGTGGTCGCCGATCGTCCCCTGCTTGGTGATCGCTGCGTTCGGATCGAGCAGGAACGCAACCAACGTGCTTGGGCTCTTGGCTTCCACGTCGAGCCTGTCATCGGATAAATGCAGCCCCTGCTCCCCTTCGGCAAACGTCTGGGCACGGACAATGACGGAACCGCCAAACACGTAGAAATAGAGGTCTCGGCCTCGTTTCCGGGGGAATTCCACCCTGGCCCCCGCCTCCAGCCCGACATCGAAGAAATCGATCGCGCTGCGGACATAAAACGGCGCGCCTTCCCCTTCCGGCCCGACCAGGTGTCGCCAGACGTTTACCGCAGCGGCCGGGACCGGTCCGTGCTGGATCCTCGGCTCAAGATCGACCGCGTCAGGGCGAACAAGGATCTGCAGCATCCGCAACGGCGGATCGGATGTCAGCGTCTCCTCGGAATGCCAAAAGCTTACGCCGGCATTCATCACCATGAGATGATTGCGATCGATCAGCAACCGGCCGGCGGCCTTGTCGTCGTGACGCATGACGCCTTCGGGCACCCAGGAAATGATCTCGTCATTCCGGTGCTCGTGCATTGCGATCACGCGGCCAGGATCGAGGATGGTTTCAACGACCATGGCAAGCGGGCCATGGCCGTGATCGGTCGGCTTCGGCTTCAACCACCCCGGCATGTTGACGTGGGCGACGAAGCCGCCCGCATCCCGCACCACGAAGGTTCGCTCGCCCTTGAGCAGCATCGCATCCTCCATGCTTGCAAGGCAGTGGCGACAGCAGGCCATTAGTCATCCGCTGGAAGCGCGCGTCAATGGAAAGGATGTTTATCGGACACGGATCGAAGCGACTCCCGTTCGTTTTTGTCGCCCGGCCACATTGACAAGCATCCTGTCAGCGCCCCTTGCGCCGAGCAAGGAAAGCGAAACGCTGCCGGCACAATTGGCAATCGGAAAAGCCAGTTGCGGGCAGCCGCTCAGGCCTGAGAGGCACAGAAGCTTGATGCAGGCGGAACGAAATGCAGCGAAGCTTTCCGGCAGGGCATCGCGCGTTGGCGGGCTGATCGGCAATGTCGGAAGAGCGACGACCACATTTTCGCAAAGCAATCGGTCGATCTCCCCGGAAAAGAGTTTGACAATCCCGCGTGCCTCGCGCACCTCCTCATTGTTCAGGCGAGATCCCGACAGAAGGCGCGCGGCAATATCCGGCGCAATGGCCCCAGGGCTCCGCTCGAAGAGCGTTTTGTTGCTTTCCCAGGCTTCTCTTTGAAGGATGGTGGTGAACGCCAAAGCAAGATCGGCGCGGCTGCACGAGGCGATCGCCTTGATCCTACGGATGGGTATGGCCGCCGATCGAAGGCTGGCGATCATCTGGTCGGCGACCAGGTCGTCGATGGTTTCGAAGATATCCTCGGCAACGAGAATAGATGCGGGGTACTCATTTGCCGCGGGCAGGCCGACGGCGCTCATGACAGAGGCCATTGGTTCCAGGCTTCTCGTCATGAAGCCCGGCACATCGAAGCTTGGCGCCAGCGGACGCAATGCCCTGTTGTCGAGACTTCCCTGTGTCGGCCGCCAGCCGACGAGGCCGTTGACGGCGGCCGGCAGCCGGATGGAGCCGGACGTGTCTGTTCCAAGGCCGATATCCGCAAGGCCAGCGGCAACCGCGACGGCTGAACCCGACGACGATCCACCGGGAATGAGGTCGGGATCGCGCGGATTGATCGGCATGCCGAAATGGATGTTGCCGCCGATCAGGGAATAGGCGAGCTCATCCGTATTGGTTTTGCCGACGAAGCAGGCGCCGGCATCGAGCAGCGTTTGGACCAAAGGCGCCGTCGCTGGCTTGATGCCGGAGGCAGCAAGCACTGCGGCATTGCCGGCCGCTGTGGGATAGCCGGTAACATCGAAAAGGTCCTTGACTGCCAGGCGAAGGCCGGAAAGCGGGCCGATGGCCGCGTGCCCGACATCCGCATCCGGATAGGGCATGAAGGCGTTCCATGGGTCTCGCACTTGCCCCGCCCCTAGATCTTCAGATGTTGCAGGACACGGCCGCGGCTCTCTGGACCATTGAGGCTTTCGTCTTCGATCGCCCCGAGTTTGAGAATGGCCCAGCGGTCCGCCACCGAAAGGGCGAAATCCAGGTTCTGTTCGACCAGCAGGATGGTCGTGCCGCGCTTTTCGCGGTCGTCTCTCAAGGCTTTGGCGATGTTCTGGACGACGGAGGGCTGCAGGCCTTCGGAGATTTCGTCGATCAGCAGCAGTTTTGGCCGCAGCATCAGCGCCCGCGCGAGGATCAGCATTTTCTGCTCACCGCCCGACAGAGTGCCGGCCTTCTGCGCCAGCCGGTCCTTCAGGAACGGGAAATAGCCGTAGACCCGCTCCAAGGCGGATGCCAGATCCCGGTCGCCTTTGAGCGCGAGGCGCAGATTGTCGCGGATGGAGAGATCCTGAAACAATGGCAATTCCTGGGGGGCGTAACCGATGCCGGAAGCGATCAGCTCTGCAGGCTTCCTGTCGGTGATGGCAGCACCGTCCACCTCGATCTTGCCTTTGCCGACACTGAGGAAGCCAAGAATCGTCTTCAGCAGCGTCGTTTTGCCCATGCCGTTCTTGCCCATGAGGGCGAAGATCTCGCCCGGCCGGATGGCAAGCGACACGTCATTGACGACATCGACCACGCCATATCCGCTCGATACGCCGCTGAGCTTGAGTTTGAACGCGTCAGCCATGGGCGCCTCCTGCGTAGATGGTGCGGACCGTTTCGGAATTGACCACGTCATCCACCGTGCCGTCGAGAACGAGCTTGCCCTGGTGGAGAACCACGATGCGGCTCGATATCTCGCGCACGAAATCCAGATCGTGTTCGACCAGGATGGCGGCAAACCCCATCTCGTCCGTCAGTTTCTTGAGGATGGTGCCGATGGTCATGCGCTCGGTCTTGGTAAGACCCGCGGTCGGTTCGTCGAGAAGAATGATGCGTGGTTCGAGAGCGACGACCATCGCCAGTTCGAGAGCCTGCCGTTGACCGTGCGACAGCAGCGAGACCGGCTTGTCCAGCATGTCGGCCATGCCGGTGAGCGTCAGGATCTCGGCCGCCGCGGCCGGCAGCATGATCTCGGCGAGCGATCGCATGGGGCTGGGCGTCTCGCGGCTGAGACGCGCCATCTTCAGGCATTCGCCGATGGTCATGCTGTCGAAGATGCTGGCGACCTGGAATTTGCGGCCGACGCCGAGGGCGACGATCCGTTCGGGTGCGCGACCGGCAATATTCGTACCGATGATATCCACCTGACCTTCGATCTGCTGGGTGCCGTCCGACAGACAGCGCATCAGCGTGGTCTTGCCGGCGCCGTTCGGGCCGACCAGGCTGACGAGTTCTCCGGCGCCGATTTCGAGGTCGATGCCCTTGAGGACGGAGAAGCTGCCATAGGACTTGCCGAGACCGCGGATCGACAGAAGGCTTTTTCCCGCGGACGCACCATGGCCGGCAGCGATGCGCGTCTGCGATGACTGCAGAGTGCTGTTGGAGTTTGCGGACTGCAGGAATCGCGTCACCAGGGAGGCGAGGCCGCCCGGCAAAAGGATGATCATGACGACGAAGAGCGCACCGACGATCAGTTGCCACAGGAAGGGCAGATCGCCTGAAAGACTGGCGCTCAGGTAATCGATGCCGATTGCGCCAAACAGGGGTCCGATGATCGTTCCCCGGCCGCCGAGCGCCGTCCAGACGACGAGTTCGGTTCCGAACACGAAGCCGGTATTCTCCGGTGCGACGACACCGGAGGCGTTGGCGTAGAGGAAGCCCGCCAGGCCGCATATGCCGGCGAGAATACCCGTCAGGACGATCTTCAGCCGGGCGGGGTTCATGCCGAGATAAGCGACGCGGGCTTCATTGTCGCGGATTGCGACGAGCAGACGGCCGGCGTCCGACCGGACGAAGACGATGGCAAGAACGGCCAAGACCAGAAGACAGGCGCCCGACAGTCGGAAATAGCCGGGAAGCCCGAGCGGGAGGGTTTCGTAGCCGACAAGACCGCTCGAGGAGCCGGTCCAGGTGCCGCCGGAAAAGACGAGTTGGGTGACGACGATCGGTACCACGAGCGAGATCACGGTGGCGTAAAGCGGTGTCGATCCGTGATAGAACGACAGCCAGCCGACGGCGAGGCCTAGCACCAGCGGAACGAGCACGGCGGCGGCAAGAGCGAGGACGAAAAGCGCCGGGCTTGCGCCGATATGGGTGAGAACCATGGCGGTGGCATAGGCGCCGACGCCAAAGAATGCCGCCTGCCCGAAGGTGAGAACACCCGTGTAGCCCCAGAGCAGGTCAACTGTGATCGCCAGCATGGCGTAGATCATCGAACGCGTCAGGACGTTGAGGCTGAAGCGGCCGAGAAACATCGGTCCGAAGACGATCAGCAGCAGAGCTGTGAGCGCCAGCGTCAGAAGAAGGACAAGCCGGAGTTTTTGTCTGTCAGGCACGGGCAAATCCCTTCGGACGTATGCGCAGTGTGATGGCGCAGAGGACGGCGACGGTGATGCCGCCGAGAATTGGACTGAAATAGATGCTGACAAGCACCTGAGCGGCCCCGAAGATGAGGCAGGCGACAGCAAGCGCAGTGAAAGAAGAGCCTGCGACCATCACCAGCATGAAGGCGCCTGTCAGCCAGGCGACGCCCATATTGGGATCGACGCTGGTCAGCGGCGCGAGCAGCACGCCGGCAAGGGCCGCAAGGCCGGTGCCGATCATGAAGGTCGCGAGCCGCACCTTTTCGGTATCGATACCGAGCGCGCGGGCCAGCGTTTCATTCATGATGACCGCCCGGGCGGAAAGGCCAAGCCGTGTCCCATCGAGCAGCAAGGTGAAGCCGAGACCCAGACCGATCGCCGCGACGATGGCGAAAAGACGGTAGGCCGAGTAGCCGGTGCCAAAGAGATCGAAGGTGCCGGGCAGCAGCGCCGGCGTGAACTGCACGTCGCGGCCGAACCACAGCGTGATCAACTGGCCGATGACGATGCCAAGGCCCCAGGTCGCAAGAATGGCGTCGAGCGGCCGGCGATAGAGAGGCCGTACGATGAACCGTTCGGCAACGCCGCCGAGGATCGCTCCGACCAGGAACGCGAAGGGAATGGCAAGCCACGGATTGAGGCCGAACCCGCTGACGATAACAGCGCAGTAAGCCCCGATGGTCAGCCATGCGCCATGCGCGAAATTGATGATCTTCAGCACGCCGAAGATCGCAAGCAGACCGGCGGCAACGATGAACAGAATGGCCGCAGTGCTGACAATATCGAGAAAGAGCGTCATTTCTAGAACTCCGATGCTGGAGGCGGGGCGCCCTGCCCCGCCACGCTGGTTTCAGAGCTTCGGGCACTGATCGCCGGGATCGACGTCCTTGAAGCTATCGACGACTGCAACACTTCCATCGTCCTTGACCTGGCCAAGATACATTGTCAGCGGCGCATGGTGCTGCTTGTTCATGGAGATCTTGCCGCGCGGACCGGTGAAGGAAACGTCCGGAAGGGCTTTGAGCACGTCGGCTGTATCCGTGCTGCCGGCCTTTTCGACGGCTGCCTTGTAAAGGTAGATCGCTTCATATTGCGGCACGGAAAGATCGTTCGGCGTGCGCAGTTCCTTGCCGAACTTCTTTTCCATGGCCGAGAGAAAAGCCTTGTTTTCCGGGCTGTCGATGCCGGTGACGTAGGATGCGGAGAGGAAGATGTCCTTGGCATCCGCGCCCATGCTCTTGGCGGTGCCTTCGTCGACCGCGAGATTGCCGTAAGGCAGGGTGACGCCAGACGAGCGCAACTGCTTGGTCAAGGTCACGTTCGGTGCGCCGCCGGCCGTCGAGGTGATGAGGGCATCGGCGCCGGAGGAGCGGACCTTGGAGATGATCGCCGTCCAGTCGCTGCCGTCGATCGGCAGATATTCCTCGCCGACGACCTCTGCGCCGGCTTTTTCGATATAGCCCTTCGCGAAGGTCAGCATGCCGCGTCCGAAAGCATAATCCGAACCGATCAGGAAGAACTTCTTAGCACCCTGCTTGCTGATGAAATTGTCGACGACAGGTGGCACCTGTTGTTCCGGAACCCAGGCATCGACGAAAAGATTGGCGTTGCAGGATTTGCCCTCGTAGAACGACGTGTAGATGTAAGGCACGTCGCCCTTAGAAATGATCGGCAGGCCGGCATTGCGCGCAGCACTCGTCTCCATCGAGATGACGACGTTCACCTCCTTCTGGAAAACCAGGGAATCGAAGGCCTTTTGCGCGCCGGCCGCACCCGATGCGTCGTCGGCGATCTCAAGCTCGACCGGCCGCCCGAGCACGCCGCCCTTGGCATTGATTTCTTCGACGGCAAGCTCCGCAGCTTGGACGACGGACGGCGCGACCACGCTGTTTGCGCCGGAAAGCCCGACCGGCACACCGATCTTGATCGGCTCCTCGGCGAAAGCCGCGGTGGCGAATGCCGCGGATGCCAGTGTCAGGACGATGGTTCTCATTTGCATTTTGTTCCCCTTTCTTGAGTGGGTCGTTGTTGCCCGTAGACATCGGCTCGGCGGTCGCCGAGCAGATGATTGAAGCTGTTGAGCGTGCGGGTTTCCGTGACGCTCGACAGATCGATTTGCGCAAGGAGGATTTCCTCGCGATCGGCGCTGGCCGGACCGGATATCGGCCAGCCTTGCGGGCCGACGATCAGGCTGCGGCCGATGAAGGGCTGGCCGCGCTCGATGCCGATGCGGTCGGCGCAGGCGATGTAAAGGCCATTGGTGTGGGCGGCCGCCTTGTGGAGGATATTGGCCATCGGCTCGGGAACGCTTTCCGCGCCCGCCATCGGTACCCAGTTGGTGGGCACGCAGGCCAGTTCGGCGCCGGCCAGCGCCAAGGCGCGGAACGTTTCCGGAAACCAGCCGTCGTAGCAGATGGCGATGCCGATACGGCCGAAGGCCAGGTCGAATACCGGCAGCCCGAGATCGCCTTTGCTGAACAGACGGTTTTCGTTGTTCCACAGATGGAGCTTGCGGTATTTGCCGATATATCCCTCAGGCCCGCAGAGAAGAGCGCTGTTGTAAAACCGGTCGCCATCCTGCTCGGCAACGCCGCTGACGATGTAAAGGCCAAGCTCCCCGGCAAGGCGGCAGAGCGTCTCGGCACTTGCGCCGCCGGGGACCGGGCCGGCCAATGCGGCAAGCTCGTCGCCGTCACGGAAGGTGTAGCCGCTATCGGCCAGTTCCGGCAGGACGACGATCTCCGCGCCTTGGGCCTTCGCCGTCCTCGCCAGCCGCTCGATAGCTGCGAGATTACCGGCGCGATCACCGACGATCGGTTCGAACTGGACGGTTGCGACGGTTACCGTCCGTGCAGTTGAGGTCTTGACGCTCAATCTAGTCTCCAAACGCAAAAAACCTCTGGCACGGAATTCAATCCGTGAACCAGAGGCTACATAGCCATGATGTGAATGCGGCAGCCCTGCCGCTGAGCAAACCTGCTCGTTGTCTTTAGGCTTGCACGAAAGAATGTGACCGTCAAGCTGCTTTAACGGGCATTTTCAAGGGTGCAAGGGTCGGCGACTTAAGGTTGAGTTTTCGTGCCGATGGAAAGTCCGAGACTTTTCATGGTGTCTTGCGCGGCAATGATGGATTCGGCGATCGCCGCCATCGGAACGCGCTTTGACGTCGCCTGATCGCGCAAGAGCTTATAGGCCGCCGCCTCGTCGAGACCATTCATGACCCGCAGCGCCGAAACGGCTTTTTCGACCAGCCGGCGACTTTTCAAGGTTTCCTCAAGTTTCTGCACCTTGCCGGCGAGCCGTTTTTCGTAGCTCTGCCGATAGCGTGCAAGCGCAAATTGCGTCAGGATGCCGAGCGGCCGCAACGGTTTGCTGATAACGCCGTGGGCGTTGAGATCGATGATCGCCTGCAGGGCTGTCGGGCTCTCATAGGTCACGATGGCGATGATCGCGGTCTGCTGGAGGTCGATGATCTCAAGCGCGTGCTCGACATGCACATCCTCGACATGCAGGAAGACGGTGTCTATGTCGGGAGGCAAGGCTGGCGGAAGCGGCCAGGTGGCCCGGACTTCGCAGCCAAGGCGTTTGAGGTGGGCGATCAGCACGTTGCCGTCCTCGTCGCGTGGATGGACAACCAGAACGCGTGCGCGCCGCAGATCTTGAACGATCCTGCTTGGTCCCGCCATCTCAGGCCTCCAGCCAAACGTCTTCGAACCGCGACGCCGTCAGGTAGGGGTCCGGCCGGATCGGGCCAGGCGCCTGCCAGGCAATGTCGAAAAGCCCATCGGCCCGCGCCACGCCGATGCGGGGATGCAGCCAGAGGTGACGGGTGTCGGCGTCGAAATTGATCCGGCCCTCCGGAGCAAGATAATCTTCCAGGAGAATTTCTTCGGAAATGCGATGGGTCTCGAGCGAGCCGGCCCGGGCAAGCGCGCGGGCGAAAAGGTGAACCTGCGCATAGGCCGGCTGCGACCAGACGCTTGTGGTGAAGTCCTGGCCGAAACGGGCCTTGAATGCCCCCACGAAACGCTTGTTCGCCTCGTTCTCGACCGTCTGGAAATAGGTCGCCGAAAGAATATGGCCGGTGCAGGCGTCGGCTCCGATCTCGCGAATCTCGCTCTCGGCCATGGTCAGGCTGGCAATCGGAACCCGCGTTCGATCGATCCCGGCCTCGGCATACATGCGGTAAAAACGCTGCGCCGGCCGGCCGATGATCGTCGAGAAGATGGCATCGGGCTGAAGACGGACGATATCGGAAATCACCGAACGCAAGATCTGTTCGTCGGCATGAAGAGGAAGATATCGCTCGCTGACGACTTCACCGCCCTTTGCCTCTACCACATCCCGCATGACCCGATTGGATTCGCGCGGATAAATATAATCCGCGCCGACGAAGAAGATCCGGCGTCCATGGTGGCGCAGAAGATATTCCGCGAGCGCGAAGGTGTTCTGATTGAGGGTGGCGCCGGTATAGACGACATTCTCCGAATATTCGAAACCTTCATACATCGACGGATAAAACAGCAATCCGTTGTGCCGTTCGACGATCGGCAGCACCGCCTTTCGGCTGGCCGACATCGACGCACCGAAGATGATGTTGACGTCGTCATCGGCCAGCAGGCGCCGGGCCAGATTGCGATAGGCGGTTTGATCCCCGCCCGGATCATAGGCGATCGGAACGATGGGCTTGCCGAGCACGCCCCCCGCCGCATTGACTTCCTCGATCGCAAGTGCGGTGCCAAGAAAGTGCTCGGTTTCCGTAATTTCGCTAATTCCGCTTCTGGAAAACAGCACTCCCACCCGCCATTCGGAGCTTGTCATCTTTGCCTTTTCCGACGTGTTGAAGGTTCGAAAGCGGTGAATGCCTCAGTTCCGCGCTTTCGACTTCCATATCCTTAGTGCTTTTTCATGCGGTGCTGCAAGCGGGTACGATGCAGGTCGCTGTCCCGGTGGACGAAGACGCGAGCTATCGGCTGTGAACCCCCGCGGGCATCACATTGTCGGGGATCGGGCACAGATAGGCTTTGCCGCTGATCTTTTCCTGCCACTCGGCCGTCACGGCCGCCAGGAGGTCGGATGACGACATCAATGCGAGACCGGTTGACGCAAGCGTCTTGGCCGCGTGCGCCATGGCTTTGTGCGCGGCCGGGCTTTTTCCCTGCGCGACCACCTGCCAGGTATGGGGATTGGTGCCGATCGCCCAGGCCGGCGCCCAGCATTGCGCGGTCGGCGTCACCCAGCTGACGTCGCCGACGTCGGTCGATCCGGCCCGGAAATGCGATTGTCCTTCGAAATCCCGCAGACCGGTGTGCAGGGGCGTCGAGCCATCGACCTTGGCATTGGAGAACACATCGCCCTTGATCTGATAGAGGCGGATGCTGCTCGCGATGGCTTCCTCAGTGAAGGTAGCCTGGATCTGCCTGGCGAAGACGATGTCGGCCTCGTCGAAGGCGATCGGCCCGAGCGCGACCATGTTCTCGTGCATCGCCGTTTCGAGGGTAATGTTGGGAAGAAGGTTGGTCGAGGCGGTGTCGAACACGATCTCGACCTCGGTTTCGGTCATCATCGCCGCACCGCGTGCCACTTTCTCGACGCGCCCGGCAAGCGCAAGCGCCTGCGGCATGTCGGGCGCCCTGATCAGATAGAGAACCTCGGCGCTTGCCTGCACGACATTGGCGGCCCTGCCGCCGGTATCGGTGATCGCGTAGTGAACGCGACAATCCTGCGGCATGTGTTCCCGCAGGAAATTGACGCCGACATTCATCAGTTCCACGGCATCGAGCGCCGAACGGCCGAGATGGGCGCTGTTGGCGGCATGGGCCGCGACACCCGTGAAGCGATAGTAATATTCGAGAACGGCAAGATTGTTCGTCGAGCGAACCCCGTTGAACGGAGCCGGATGCCAGGTCAGGGCGGCATCGACATCATCGAATGCGCCGGCACGAACCATGAAGGTTTTGCCGGAACCGCCCTCCTCTCCCGGGCAGCCGTAATAGCGCACCGTCCCGGGCAGGTTGTTCTCCTTGAGGTGACGGGCAAGCGCAACCGCCGCCATCAGCGATCCGACGCCAAGCAGATTGTGCCCGCAGCCGTGACCGGTTGCTCCCGCCGCTTCGGGACAAGGCTCGGCCAGGTCGGCGGTCTGGCTCATCCCGGCCAGGGCATCGAATTCGCCGAGGAAAGCAATCACCGGCTTGCCGCTGCCGGATTCGCCGATGAAGGCCGTTTCCATGCCTGCGACGCCGCGGCGCACGGCAAAGCCGTTTTCCTCGAGTGTCCTTGCCAGCAACTGCGACGAGCGCCGCTCCTCGAATTTCAACTCCGCGAAGTCCCAGATACTGTCGCTGAGAGCGATATAATCCGGCTTCATCTTTTCGACCGTCGCGGCAATGGAGCTGATCGCGTTAAGATTCATGATATTCCTCGCTGTCTGCCCTGCCGCCACAGGGACGCGTTGCACCGGACCCGGCAGGTCTGCCTGCCGGATGTCCCGTTGACTTTCGAAGCGGGATGGCGGCGCCCGACCCACCGGGCGCGGCAGTTCAGGCTCAATTGTCGAGCGAAACTTCCCAAAGACGGGCATTCGATTGCCAGACGGGCTGGCCCTTCAGCTTCTTGGTCGCGCCCCAGACATCGACCATGTCATAGAGGAAGATGCCCGGCATTTCCTTGAGCATCAGCGTGTGAAACTCGTCGAAGATCGCCTGACGCTTCGTCTGGTCGGCCTCCGCATAGGCGGCCTTCATCAACTCGACGGCCTTCGGGTCATCCCACATCAAAGACGCATTCTTGTCCTTGCTCCCGACATAGAAGCCGTACATCAGCGCCGGATCGAGCCGCGGCGCGACCGATTGCGAGATGATCTGGTAGTTGCCGGACCGGCGGCGATCGACCTGCGTCGCATAGTCGAGCACCTCGATCTGCACATTGAGACCTGCCTGCTGCATCATGGCCTGCGCCATCACCGCGGCCGGGAAGCTTGGCACGTTGCTGCGCTTGTTGGCGATGATGGTAATCGGCTCGCCCTTGTAGCCGGCCGTCGCAAGCTCTTTCTTCGCGGCCTCGATGTCGTAGGGCAGACGCTCCTTCTGGACATCGTCGAAATAGAGCGAGTCTTCCGAAACCATCGAACCGTTGGCTGCGCCGGTGCCATTGGAGGCGGCCTCGACGAGCTGGTCGAGATCGAGTGCCATCGCCATGGCGCGGCGCACCCCAGGATTGCTCAGAACCTTGTCGCGCGTCTGGATGTAGAAGAGGTTTTTGCCGTTGTTGCGAGCCACGATCAGCTGCATCGTGTCGCTCGTCTTGAATTCGGGAATGAGTTCCGGCGAAATCTCCGCGGTATCGAGCACGCCGGACTGAAGGCCGGCCTTTACGGTCGAAGCATCGGGAATGACCATGAACTTGATGCCATCGACGAGAGGGCGTTTGGAGCCGACCATGCCGTCGGGCTTGCCGTCGTTCTGGGGCGAGACATAATCGTCGAACTTGGCGAGATGAATATACTCGCCCTTCTTCCATTCATCCCATTTGAAGGGACCGGTGCCGATCGGCTTGATGAAGCTGCCATCCGCGCCGACCGATTCCGGCGAAATCATCCCGGTGTAACCGCATTCGGGGCGCGACATCAGGCCAAGGAATACCGCGGATGGCTTTTCCAGCGTGATGGTGACGGTCGAAGCATCGACTGCCTTGAGCCCGGTAACATGCACGCTGCCGCTACCGTCGAAATCAGGAAGGCAGGTCCATTTCGTTTCGGGCTTGAGATAGCGGTTCCAGTTCCACACGACGTCATCGGCGGTCAATTTCTGGCCGTTGTGAAATTTGACGTCGTCACGCAGTTTGAAGCTGTAGGTCAGCCCATCCGCCGAGACTTCGAAGCTCTTTGCCAGCAGCGGCTTGACCTCGCCGTTGTTGGCATAGCCGACGAGCCCTTCGACGATATGCAGGATGACGCCATCGGTATTGCCGTCGCGATTGACACCTGGATTGGCGCTACGCAGATCGGAACTTTGCGCCACGACGATGTCGCGGGCGTCGACTGCGCCGGTCATCGCCATCAACATGGTCCCAGCAAGAAGAAGCTTATGCATTGTTCTACCCTCTTTTATGGATTGTTAGGATCGGAGTTCATCCCAGCAGGCGCGTGAAAGCCTGCCGATGGTTTCAAGCGCGACCGTGTAGCCAGGGGTGCCGTCCGGCATTTCCTGCGGCACGTCGTCGGTATAGGCGGCGATGATGTAGAAGGGGGAGCCGTCGCGATAGACGATACCGGCATTCATGCGGCCGCGCTTTCCCGTGCCGCCCTTGTGGGCGACGAGCACACCGAACGGCAGCCGGGAAGGAATGGCATAACGCAGGATCTGGTTCTTCAAGGTTTGAAGCGCGTAAGCGCACAGCGCCTGCGAGCAGCCGAGCCGGTCCGCGGCTTCCCGCGAATCCTGCGCATCGAGGATGGTCTGCAGCAGATAGACCTGATCCCGCGCCGTCGTCGTGGTGACGGCCTTCAAGGAATGATCGGGCGACAGCGCCAAGGGAGGGATGAGGAAGCGGTGGTTGGTGCCAGACATGCCGATCGACTTGCAATAGCCGTCGACCTCTTCGAGCGTCAGCCTTTCGAAGACCATCTTGGTGCAGACATTGTCGCTCAGCACCATCATGCCGGTGATGGCGTCGCGCAGCGATATGACGATACCGGGGCTGAGATAGCGGAACATCCCGCTCGCCACTTCCTCGGCGAAACGCTTTTCGTAGGTGATCCGCTCGTCCAGATCCAGGCGGCCTTCATGCGCGGCCTTCAGGGCTGCCATCATGATCGAGGTCTTTCGGGTGCTGGCGGAGGGGGTTTCCTCGTCCGCGCCTCTGCCGATCGTTTCACCGCTGCCAAGCGCGCGCACCATGAAGCGCGTCACGAAAGGCTGGGCATCGCAGATCGCGTTCAATCGCTCCGCGAGCTTTGCGGATTCAATCATCGTCGTCATGTCAGTTCTCCAGGCGCCATTTGAGGATCACGCCGCCCTGAGCATTGTGGTCCAGAGCGGGGATGGCCGAGAGAAGCCTTTGCGTATAGGCTTCCTTCGGGCTGTCGAAAACCGTATCGCGGTCGCCCTCCTCGATGATCCGGCCGTCCTGCATGACGACGACGCGATCGGCCACCTGTTCGACCACGCCGAGATCGTGGCTGATGAACAGGCAGGAAAAGCCGTAGCGTTTTTGTAGATCGGACAGGAGTTCGAGCACCTGCGCCCGGACTGTCACGTCGAGGGCCGATACCGGTTCGTCGGCGATCAGGAATTTCGGCCGGCGCGCAATGGCCCGGGCAATCGCCACGCGCTGACGCTGGCCGCCCGAAAGCTCATGCGGGTAGCGCCCGGCATAGTCGGACCCAAGGCCGACTTCCTCCAGCGTCTCCAGGGCGCGCTTGCGCTTTGCCATGGCGTCGAGATCGGGAACGAGCCGCAGCGCTTCTTCCACGAGCGCGAGGATGGTCATGCGCGGATCGAGCGAGGAATAAGGATCCTGAAACACCATCTGGCAATTCAGCCGATAATCCATCCAGTCGTCGTCGCGGCTGCGTCCCTTGAACCGGATATCGCCTTCGCTCTCCTGGACCAGTCCGGCAATGGCGCGGCCGAGCGTGGTCTTGCCGGAACCCGAACCGCCGACCAATGCCACGACTTCGCCCTCGTGGATATCGATGCTGACGCCATGCAGCGCCCTTTTCGGCGTTGCCTTCTTCATCAGCGACCGCCGGCCCGCATAGTCGACGACGATATCCCGCGCCGAGACCATCGGCGCCTTGGTCTTGTCGATCGTTCGCGTTTGCCCACGGAACGGCAGAGAGGAAAGCAGTTTCTTCGTGTAGGCACGCTGCGGTGCGTCGAGCAGATCGGCGGTGCGTCCTTCTTCGACGATCACGCCCTTTTCCATGACGACGATGCGGTTGGTGTAGCGGGCAACCATCGGCAGATCGTGACTGATCAGCAGCACGGCGGTGCCTTCCGCCTGCGTCAGTTCCACCATCAATTCCATGACATCGCGCTGGATCACGGCATCGAGCGCTGTCGTCGGCTCGTCGGCGATCAAGAGCGCCGGTTTCAGCAGCATCACCGATGCCAGCATGATGCGCTGGCGCATGCCGCCCGAGAATTCATGCGGATAGGACGTGAGCGCCCCGGCGGGATCGCGGATCCCGACCCGGTTCAGCATATCGAGGATCCGGCTGCGCCGTTCCTCCTGCGAGAGTTTCGTATGCAGCTGCAACCCTTCTTCGAGTTGGCGGCCGACGGTCATCGAGGGATTGAGCGAGGTCATCGGCTCCTGGAAGACGACACCGATTTCCGCACCACGCAATTGGCGCAATTGCGCGCCGTTCATGGAAAGCACGTCGCGTCCCTTGTAGGCAACGGAGCCGCCGATCACCTTGATGGGTGCCGGCAGCAGCGAGATCAGGGCGCGTGTTGCCAGCGTCTTGCCCGATCCGCTTTCTCCGACGATGCCGAAGATCTCGCCTGGCGCGATGTCAAAGTTGACGTCCTTGACGACCTGGACACCGGTCCCTGTGACCTGAAGCGACAGGTTGCGGACATTCAAAAGCGTTCTATTGGTCATTTCAGCCCCCTCATCCGCGGATCAAGCTTGTCCCGAAGAGCGTCGCCCAGAAGATTGATGCCGAGGAGCGTCAGGGCGATCGCCAGGCCCGGGAACAGACCCAGCCAGACCGCCTGCTCGATGAATGGTCGGCCGGCAGCCAGCATGTTGCCCCAGGTCGGCGCCGGTGGCGGAACGCCGAGGCCGAGAAAGCTGAGCGCGCTTTCCGAAAGGATCGCCCAGCCGAACATCGAGGTCGCCAGCACGGTGATCGGGGCGACGCAATTGGGGAGGATATGGCGGAACATGGTATAGAGCTCGCCATTGCCCATCACCTTGGAAGCTTCGATGAATTCCCGCTCGCGCAGCGACAGCACGGCGCCCCGGACAACGCGGGCCATGGATGGCGAATAGGCAATGCCCAGCGCGAAGATGATGCCATATTGATTGGCACCGAAGACGGCGAGCAATCCAAGCGCCAGAAGGATGCCGGGAAAGGCAAGAAGCGCATTGTTGACGGCCATGATGACGGCATCGACCCAACCGCGGGCATAACCACTGACGAGACCGATCAGCGTACCGCAGACCGTTGCGAATGTGACCGTCAAGGTGCCGATCCAAACGCTCGCCCGGGCGCCGACGATCAGTCGGCTGAGCACGTCGCGGCCGAATTCGTCGGTTCCGAGCCAGTGGGCGCTGCTTGGCGCCGCCAGCCGTGCGGTGAAGCCGAGCTTCATCGGATCATAGGGGGTCCAGAACAGGCCGATCGCAGCGGCGATGAGCAATGCGGCAATCAGAATGCTGCCGATGAAGCCGTTGAAGGTGACGTTTTTCATTCGGCGACCACCCGCGGATCGAACAAGGGATAGAGCAGGTCGACGACCAAATTGACCAGCACATAGGAAAGCGAGACGAACAGCAGACACCCCTGGATCACGGGGTAATCGCGGGCAAAAATGCTGTCGACCATCAACCGCCCGAGCCCCGGAATGGTGAAGACCGTCTCGATGACGGCGATGCCGCCGAGCAGATTGCCGAGGATCAGGCCGATGACCGTCCAGGTCGGGCCGAAGGCGTTCTTGAAGGCGTGCCGCCAAAGGACGGCGCTTTCGGAAAGCCCCTTGGCCCGGGCGTGGGTGATATAGTCGAGACGCAGCACTTCCAGCGTCGAGGCGCGCGCCATGCGGATCAGCACACCCATCTCATGAATGACCAGGGTCATGATCGGCAGCACGAGGTAGACCAGGCCGCCGGTAATGTTGCTGCCGATCGAGACATAGCCGAGGACCGGTAACCAGCCGAGTTTCAAGCCGACGAAAAGCAGAAGCAGCAGTCCGAGCCAGAATGTCGGGACCGACAGCAGGATCGTCGCCGTGCCGACCAGCGCCAGATCCGTCAGACTGTTCTGCCGCCAGGCGGCGATGACACCGGCCGGCACGGCGATGAGGCTCGCCAGCAGGACGGCGACGACGACGATTTCGGCGCTGACCAGAAAACGCGATGCGACGAGCGGCAGCACCGCCTCGCCGTTGACGATCGAGCGGCCGAAATCACCCTGCACGACATTGGCGGTCCAGATCAGGAACTGCTCCGGCAGCGATTTGTCCAGCCCGAGTTCCGAGCGCATCGCCGCGATCTGACCCGGCTCAGCCATATCACCCAGCATCAATGCCGCCGGATCGCCGGGTATGAAGCGGATCAGCGTGAAGACGGTCACCGAAACGAGGACGATCGTCGGCAATGCCATCAGCAGGCGGTTGAGAATGAATTTCAGCATTTTTGTTCCCCGCGATGGGCGACGGACAGTGCCCGGCGCCATCGGTTTCGTTGCCGCAGACTATGATCGAGTGAAGAAATATCCGCAATATTATGCGATTCTGTCATAAGTCTATGCGGAATACGACCGCAACAAAAACGGCTACGTTGGCGTAAGGGTTCAGGCTAAAAATTTGATTTTAAATGTCTTTTTGAGAAAGCTGGATCTGTCGCTTCAAGGCGTCGCTCAGAGCGTGGGCGGCAATCGAGAGCGGTGTGGAGACCGCCCTCGCCAATCCGAATTCCTGGGTTGCGCGTGGCACGAAAGGACGGTGAACCACCGGCAGGTGGCGATAGAGATTTGCATAGAAGCTGCTGATGATCGTGACCCCGAGGCCATGCGCGACATAGGAGCAGGCGGAACTGTTGGTATGAGTCTCGATCTTGACGATCTGCTTGACGCCGGCCCGCCGGAAGGTCTGGTCGAGCGCCATGCGGTTCGGCCGTTGGCGGCCGATCAGAATGAGAGGCACGTCGCGCAAATTGCTGACCGTGATTTCCTCCAGTTTCGCCAGGGGATGATCTTTCGGAACGACGCAGACGCTTTCGCCGGTCGCGACCCGCTCGACCTCGATGCCCGGTCCGCTCTCGCCCTCCATGCGCAGAAAGCCGAAATCGATCACCCTCTGCTCGACGAGCTTGTTGATCGCCGTCGTCGTCTCGAAGAAGGTTTCGATCCGCACACCGGGGAAATCCCTGATGTAATCGACCAGCATTGCCGGCGCGAAGTGCTCCCACATGCTGCTCGGCAGGCCGATGCGGACGATCTCCGGGCCGGCGGCGCCGCTTCTTAAGTCCTCCGCATGACCCGACATCCGATCGACCGCGAGCAAGATGTTCTCGGCATCGCGGGCAAGAAGCAGGGCCTCGGGGGTGGGGACGAGACGGCCTTTGTCGCGCACGAAAAGCGACATCGAAAGGTCGGCCTCGAGCTGCTGCAGGAGGCGGCTGACGCCGGACTGGCTGAGCCCCATCGTCTTTGCCGTGGCAATCGTCGACCCCGTTGCCAGAAGCGTGCGCAGGACTTCCAGTTGCTTGATATTCATGCGTTTGCGATCCCCCGGGACAGTTCAAGCACCGTCATCATGCCCAGTCCGAAATGCTCTGAAGGAAAAGGCCGGAGGCCTTCGGCATCGGAAATTTCTCTCCGCTGATCAGCGCGTAGGCAACCGGCAGTTCGGGTTCGAGTGGAATGAACTGCAGCGGCAGCGTCGCATATTCGCGGGCGATGATCTCGCCGACCAGCGCAATGCCGAGCCCCTGCGCGGCCAGCGCGCAGGCGCTTGCCACCGAATGCGCTTCGAGCAAGGGGCGCTGACGGATGCCGGCCTTGTAGAACAACGCCTCCAGCTCATGGCGAACCGGTCGCTCCCTGTTCAGCATGATCAGATCCTGCCCCTTCAGATCGGCGACAGACAACAGGCCGCTGCCGGCCTTGGGATGATCGTTGTGCAGGACGCAAACGATCCGCGACGACAGGATTTTCTCCTGTTTCAGTCCTGGGCTCATCAGCGGCAGACGCGCGAAACCGAGATCGGCCTCGCCGTCGGCCACCATCCGTTCAATTGCGAGATAGCTGCCGGATGCGACTTCGACGCGCATCGGACCGTTCGCGGCGAGAAAATTCTTCACCAGCTTCGGAATGCGCGTCGAGGAAAGGCTGGCGGGAAAGGCGAGCCGCAGCATGATCTCGCGCGATCGGCCGCTCTCGAGCTCCATCGCCGCGGTTTTCAAGGCGCGCAGCCGGTCGGAAATGGCGCGGATTTCCGGGCCGAGCTGCAGCCCCTCGCGGGTCGGCTGAAGCCGGTTCTTTTCCCGTTCGAAAAGCCGGACGCCGAGATAGTCTTCCAGTTGCTGCAGCAAGCGGCTGGCGTTCGATTGCGAGATCCCAAGCTCGACGGAAGCGGCGATCGTCGAGCCCGTCGCGGCAATGGCGTCATAGGCTTCGATATGCTTCAGGCTGATCGCCGCACTCGTGTCTCGCGCCATTCTATCTCCAATGTCGATAGTCCTACCCGCGATCCGCATAAGATTGCGGAGCTGCGGAAAGTTGAACATTTTCCGCCGAGAACCAAACTCACGGAAAGACTTTCGTCAATGGCCACCATTCTCCGGACGATCGCGCAACAGGTCCTGTCGCGAACGACGTTCTCAGACCTTGCCATGGACCGGGCAAGAGATGCTGCGGTGGACACCATCGGCTGTATGATTGCAGGCAGGGGCGATGAAAGCGTTGTCGCGCTCACCCGCGCCTTCGACGGAGAAATCGCCGGAGGCGGCGCAGCGCGGCTCGTCACCGGCGGCTCCGCCTCGCCCTCGCTCGCCGCACTCATCAACGCAACGGCGGCTCATGCGCTCGATTTCGATGACAATTTCCATCCGGCGAGAGCGCATGCTTCCGCGGTGCTGGTGCCGGCCTTGCTGGCGGTTCTGGCGCGCGGCAAGACGACAAGCGGAAGACGGTTTCTCGATGCCTACCTGGCCGGGCTGGAAGCACAAGCGGCGCTCGGCTATGGCGTCAACCCCTCTCACTACAACAGGGGCTGGCACGCAACGGCGACGGTCGGCAGCATAGGGGCTGCGGCTGGCGTGGCTCGGCTCCTCGGCGCCGACGAAGAGAGCCTCGCCGCGGCGATGAGCCTCGCGACGAGCTTCGCCTGCGGCCCGAAAGGGCAATTCGGTACGACCGCCAAACCGCTTCATGCCGGCATTGCCGCGCGCAATGCCGTGGACGCGGCCCGCATGGCGCTTGCGGGCATGAGCGGCCGGACGGATATCCTCGAACGGCCGCAAGGCTTTCTCGATCTTTTCGGGGGCGATGATGCCAAGGGCTGGGAAGACCTGGCATTCGAGGAGGAGCATATCATCGAAAGCCGGGGCGTGGTGACCAAGTGCCATCCCTGCTGCGCTTCGACGCATCGGGCGATCGACGCGCTTCTGGATCTGAAGCAGGAGCATGGACTTTTGGCCAGCGACATTGCCGGGATCGAGACGAAAGTCGGCATATCCGCTGCCCGCAACCTCGCTTATCCCGATCCCACCGACGAGATGCAGGCACGCTTCTCGATGCAATATTGCCTGGCGACGGCTTTCCTCAAAGGCTCCCTTAGCCTTTCGGACTTTACACGGCAGGAGATTAGGCGAGCGGAAATCCGGGAACTCATGCCGCGCATCGAAATGCAGTCCTATTCGGCTGATGAGGAAAAAGGGGTGGAGCGCCTCCCGCATGTCGTCACGGTGACGCTGCGCGACGGGCGCATTTTGAACAAGTCCCGCTTGCATGCGAAGGGATCGCTTGAAGCGCCGATGAGCGTTCATGAACGTGAAGTCAAATTCCTGGACTGCTTGCGCTGGGGAAATCGGAATGTGTCCGGCGCCTCTTTCCTGCAGCTTCGCCGGCTTGCCGATTTTGAAAACCTGTCCGGCGACGATCCCTTCTGGAACCTGATCACAGGCCGTCAGTCGCCTTGACAGGCCACGGGACGGATAGGCGGCGGGGAATGGCTCCCCGCCGCAGCGCGTTCAAATCCGGCCTTCTCAGGCGAGGTATTTCGTAAACCAGTCGACCGTTCGCTGCCAGGCGAGCTTGGCTGCCGTCTCGTCGTAGCGCGGCGTGGAATCATTGTGGAAGCCGTGATTGACGTCGGGATAGATATGGGCCTCGTAGGTTTTTTGAGACGATTTCAGCGCGGCTTCATAGGCCGGCCAGCCTTCGTTGATCCCCTTGTCCAGCCCGGCATAATGGATAAGCAAGGGCGCCTTGATCTTCGGCACGTCCTCGGCGCGCGGCTGCCTGCCGTAGAACGGCACGGCGGCGGCGAGTTCCGGATAGGCCACTGCCGCCGCATTGGCGACGCCGCCGCCGTAGCAGAAACCGGTGATGCCGACCTTGCCGGTGGTGAGATCGCTGTGCATCAGGAACTCGACCGCCGCGAAGAAGTCGTTCATCAGCTTCTCTGGGTCGACCTTCTGCTGCAGTTCCCGTCCCTTTTCGTCGTTGCCGGGGTAGCCGCCGACCGAGGTGAGGCCATCCGGCGCCAGCGCGATGAAACCTGCCTTTGCCACCCGCCGCGCCACATCCTCGATATAGGGGTTCAGACCTCTGTTTTCGTGAACGACTACCACGGCCGCGACTTTGCCGGCGGCTTTTGCGGGGCGGACGAGATAGGCGCGGACATCACCATTTCCCTTTGGCGAGGGATAGGTGATGTATTCGGCTGATATATCGGGATCGGTGAACTCGACTTGGGTAGCGAGCGCATAATCGGGGCTCAGCGAAGCCAGAATGGCCGCCGCCGTCACGCCGCCGACGGCGAATTTGCCGGCCCGGTCGAGAAACTCGCGCTTGGTGATTCTCCCATGCGCATAATAATCGTAGAGTTCGAGAAGTTCCTGAGGGAAATCCTTGGCTGTCATACGGGTCATTCTGGTTCCTCCTGGCCTCTTTTGTTCTCATGCCATCCTACACAGGTAAGCTCGCGACTCTTTTCAACATTTCGCGAGTTTCGCGTGAGCTTGCCGGCTGGGGCAACCGGCGCTGAACGACTGCTTTGGCTTCGGGAGCATGCGCGCTGCGTCGGCGAACCGCGTCCGGCCAGTCGCTGTAAGCAATCGGTCGCCAGCTGTCGATCTATGAAAATTAATTTCATGCTTGCGCTTCGATGCCCGTTTTCTATTGACGCCTCTCGTTTTTTGTCCCAACTTAAAGAAAATAAATTACCTAAATTGGGAACTTGATCGGCATGAAAGTGGGAATCATCGGGCTCGGATTCCGGCTCGGCTATCTCGGCTATGTCTTTAAAGCGATCGATAGCAGCTTCGACATTGTCGGCTATGTGGATCCGGAACCCGCCGGGCTTCCCGGATTGACGGAAAAGGGAATTTCAGTCGGCAAGGCTTACGGTTCGCCGGAGGAACTGCTGGCGGAAAAGCTCGATCTGCTGATGATCGGCTCCCCCAATCACCTGCATCTCGATCATATCAGGCTCGGCCTTCAGGCCGGTCTCAAGGTCTTCTGCGAAAAGCCGATCGTTACGACCATCGCAGAAAGCATCGAGCTTGCCCATCTGATGGCGAAGTTCGGCCATGAGCGGCTGATGGTCGGCCTGGTGCTGCGTTACTCCCCGCTTTACAAGGATCTGCGCGCCATCCAGGCGGAGGGCAAGCTCGGCCAGATCGTGTCGATCGAGGCCTCCGAACATATCGAGCCCTATCACGGCGCCTTCTTCATGCGCGACTGGCGCCGCTACGAGCGCTATTCCGGCAGCTTCATGCTGGAGAAATGCTGCCACGACCTCGACCTTTATAATGGTGTCGTCGGCGCGCGGCCGGAGCGCGTCGCCAGTTTCGGCGGCCGCAAGAGCTTCATTCCGGCCAACGACCCGGCACGCGAAGGCATCAACGACCTCGAGCTTTTCCACCGCAAGCCGAGCGGCTGGATGGGTTCCGACAAGGTCTTCGACAGCGATGCCGATATTATCGACTATCAGGTGGCGATCGTCGAATATGCCAATGGCGTCGGCATGAACTTCCACACCAATCTGAACGTGCCCGACCAGTTCCGCCGTTTCGCCATCATGGGCTCGCGCGGCATGGCCGAAGGCGATTTCGTGCGCGGCTATCTCGATGTGCATGAGCAGCTGACCGGCAACAAGGTGGTCGAAAACAAATATGCCGCCACCGAGCTCTCCCAGCATTACGGCGCCGACGAACAGATGGCGAGCGATCTGCTGGAAAGTGTGCGCACCGGGCTCGAACTTCCCGTGTCCACGCTGAACGCGCTTGAAGCCGGAATTTTGGCGCTGGCGATGGACGAAGCGAGGATGAAGAAAACCGTCGTCGATCTCAGACCGATCTGGGACCGCTTCGACGAAGCCCTTCACGCAAGAGCGGCTTGAGGAGGGCGGCAGGATGAGTGTTCAAAGAAGCACGGTCATCTTTGCCTGGATCCTTCTCCTTCCGGCCGTCCTTTATGTTCTTGCCATCGTCGCCTACCCCCTCGTCGATACGTTCATTCTCTCCTTCACCGATGCATCGCTCAAGAAGACCACCAATTGGGTGGGCTGGATCAATTACGAGAAGATCTTCAACGAGCGCTTTGCCGAAGTCATCATCCGCACCTTCATCTGGACGTTCTTCTCGGTCGCGCTGAAAATGGTGATCGGCACATTCGGTGCGACCATGCTCAATGCCGCGGTGCCGGGGCGCTCGCTGTTTCGGCTTTTGACCATGCCGCCCTGGATCGTGCCGATGGCGATCGGCATCTTCATGTGGGGCTGGATGTATAATGGCCAGTTCGGGATGATATCGGGCATGCTGCAGCGCTTCGGCCTCGTCGATGGCCCGGTCGCCTTCCTCGCCTATGGCAGCACCGCCTTCTGGGCAACGATCATCACCGACGTGTGGATCGGCGTGCCGCTGGTGACGATCTACTTCCTGGCGGCGATCCAATCCATTCCCAAGGATCTTTACGAGGCCGCCTGGACCGATGGCGCCGGCCGCTGGTACCGCTTCCGCCGCATCACCCTGCCGCTGATGGTGCCGGCGATTATCACCATGTCGATGCTGTCGCTGATCGCCACCTTCAACTCGTTCGACATCATCTGGATCCTGACGCAGGGCGGGCCGAGCGGCGAGACGACGACGATGATCATCGATACCTATCAGACCGCGATCGGCTCGAAGAAATACGGGGAAGGTGCGGCGCGCGCCGTGCTGATCTGCATCTTCCTGTCGCTCTTCTGCTTCGCCTATTTCCGCGTCACCCGCCGTCTCAATCCGGAGAAGCGCGCATGAGCAGTGCAGCCATGATCGACCGTTACCGCTGGTGGGAAATCATCCTGATCTATTGCGGCATCGCGCTGTTTCTCTTCTTCGTGCTCTCGCCCTTCGTCGAGGGCTTCCTCGTTTCCCTGAAGCCGCTCGCCCAGCTCTTTTCCTCGCCCTACCGCTTCTGGCCGGAGAACGGCTCGTTCGAAGCCTACCGGACGATGTGGATCAGCGTGCCGGGCTTCGGCCGCTATATCTTCAACTCCTTCTTCATCTCGACCGTCGTCACGGTGATCGTGCTCTGCCTCGTCATCCCGGCGGCCTATGCCTTCGCGAAGTTCGAGTTCAAGGGCATGGGGATATTGCTCGGCGCCTTCCTGACGGTGAACATGTTCTCCGGCGCCGTGCTCTTGATCCCGCTCTTCCGCTTGATGCGCAGCATGGGCGTGCTCAACACCTATCTCGCCATGATCGTGCCCGGCGTCGCCTTCCTGATCCCGTCGGCGATCTGGCTGCTGCGCACCTATATGATCCGCATTCCCCAGGAGCTCAACGAAGCGGCCTATATGGATGGCGCCAGCCATTTCTACACGCTGCGCCGAGTCATCCTGCCCATCGCGATGCCGGGAATCATCGTCGTCGCCATCACCACCTTCATCGGCGCTTACGCCCAGCAATTCATCTTCGCGCTGACATTCAACTCGAAGACCGAATACATGCCCTTGCCGGTGGGGCTCTTTGCTTACTTCGGCAAGCAGGAGGTCATCTGGAACGAACTGATGGCGGCCTCCTTCGTCGGCATCGCGCCGGCGATGGTCGTCATCTTCTTCCTTCAGCGTTACCTCGTCGGCGGTCTGACCGCCGGTGCGGTGAAACAATAAGAGCAAAAAACAAGTGAACAGCTAACAACCACAATGGGAGTCACGACGTGAGCATTACCATTAAGACAGGCCTTATGGCGCTTGCCCTGCTCGGTTCGACGGCACTGACCGCAGTCACTGCCCAGGCGGCCGACAAGGAAATCAGCTGGATCTATTGCGGCGACACGATCGACCCGGTCCACACCAAATACATCAAACAGTGGGAAGAAAAGAACACCGGCTGGAAGGTCACGCCCGAAGTTGTCGGCTGGGCGCAGTGCCAGGACAAGGCAACGACGCTCGCCGCCGCCGGCACGCCCGTTGCCATGGCCTATGTCGGCTCGCGCACGCTGAAGGAATTCGCGCAGAACGATCTCATCGTTCCGGTGCCGATGACCGACGACGAAAAGAAGAGCTACTATCCTCATATCGTCGATACCGTGACTTTCGAGGGCAATCAGTGGGGTGTTCCGATCGCTTTCTCCACCAAGGCGCTCTACTGGAACAAGGACCTCTTCAAGCAGGCCGGCCTCGATCCCGAGAAGCCGCCGAAGACCTGGGCTGAAGAAATCGAGATGGCCAAGACCATCAAGGAAAAGACCGGCATTCCGGGCTTCGGTCTCTCCGCCAAGACCTTCGACAACACGATGCACCAATTCATGCATTGGGTTTACACCAACAACGGCGCAGTGACGGATGCCGAAGGCAAGGTCACGCTCGACAGCCCGCAGATTCTCGCCGCGCTGAAGGCCTACAAGGATATCGTCCCCTACTCCGAGGAAGGCCCGACGGCCTATGAGCAGAACGAAGTTCGCGCCATCTTCCTCGACGGCAAGGTCGCCATGATCCAGGCAGGATCGGGCGCCGCCTCCCGGCTGAAGGAGACGAAGATTGCCTGGGGCATCACGACGCTGCCGCTCGGTCCCGACGCCAAGGGCCCCGGCACGCTGCTGATTACTGACAGCCTGGCGATCTTCAAGGGTTCGGGGGTCGAGGACAAGGCGACGGAATTCGCCAAGTTCATCACCTCGCCCGACGTCCAGTCGGAATACGAACTGCAGGGCGGCGCCGGCCTGACCCCGCTGCGTCCGTCGGCGAAGGTCGACGAGTTCGTCGCCAAGGATCCCTATTGGAAGCCCTTGATCGAGGGCATCAACTATGGTGGCCCCGAACCGCTCTTCACCGACTATAAGGGCTTCCAGAACTCGATCATCGAAATGATCCAGTCGGTGGTGACGGGCAAGGCCGAACCGGAAGCTGCGCTGAAGAAGGCTGCCGGCGAAATCGAAGCCTTCAAGTAAGCGCTCTTGAGGCTTCTTCGGGCCGCGGCGGGATGGCCGCGGCCCTCCCCTTATGACGATCGAATGTGCGACGAAGGCCGCCGGCGGAGACAGATTTTTGGGACAGCTTCTTCTCAACAAAGTTCAGAAATTCTATGGCGACTACGAAGTTCTGAAGGGCGTGCAGCTCGAAGTCGGGAATGGCGAGTTCGTCGTCTTCGTCGGCCCGTCCGGCTGCGGCAAGTCCACGCTCTTGCGGATGATCGCCGGTCTCGACGCGACCAGCGCGGGCGACATCGTCATCGATGGCATCAGGGTCAACGACCTGCCGCCGGTCAAGCGCGGCATCGCCATGGTGTTCCAGTCCTATGCGCTCTACCCACACATGACCGTCTTCGAAAACATCGCTTTCCCGCTTCGCGTCGAAAAGATGGAGGAGCAAAAGCTCAAGGCCAAGGTGGAAAATGCCGCCCGCATCCTTCACCTCGAACAGCGGCTGCAGCAGAAACCCGGCATGCTGTCCGGCGGCCAGCGCCAGCGCGTCGCGATCGGCCGCGCCATCGTGCGCGAACCGAAGATTTTTCTGTTCGACGAGCCGCTGTCCAATCTCGACGCGGCACTGCGTGCCGACATGCGCATCGAGCTTGCCAAGCTGCACCGGGCGTTGAAGGCGACGATGATCTATGTGACGCACGACCAAGTCGAGGCGATGACCATGGCCGACCGCATCGTCGTGCTCGACGCCGGCGATATCTCCCAGACCGGCGCGCCGCTGGAGCTTTATCACAAGCCGGCAAACCAGTTCGTCGCCGGCTTTATCGGCAATCCGAAAATGAATTTCCTCCCCGTGACCTGCAAAAGCGTCAGCGTCAGCGGCGTCGAAGTGGAGTATCAAGGCCAGACGGCCGTTCTGCCGGTGACGCCGCGCGATGGCATGAGCGGCAAGGCTTTGACGCTCGGCATCCGGCCGGAGCATATCCAGCTCGGCGGCGGCGATATCGTCTTTACCGTGACGCCGACGGTCATCGAGCGCCTCGGGGCCAATACGGTCGCTTACGCCTCGCTCAACGGAGAGGGCGAGAATTTCTGCGCCATGCTGCCCGGCAGCGTCGGCATCCGCGCGGATGCGCCTGTTTCGACCGGCATCAATGCCAAGGACTGCCACCTCTTCGACGAGGCCGGCATCGCCTTCGAGCGGCGGGTGGAACTGACCGAAATCGATATGAACGTGATCAATCCGACGGCGGCTTGAAGCGACTTGCCTTTCCAGAGGCTTGCGGACGCGAAATCGTCGCAACAAGCAATGTTCGCAAAAGTATGCCCTAAGCAGTTCCTGGCCGTTAGTCGCTATTCGTCGCCTTCGCTTTTTTTGTTATCCTTTTCAATAGCTCGCATGAGTTCACCTTTTTTGAAATTGAGGGAAAGGGGCTTCAGCGCCTCCTCGGCCATATCAAGCAGGACCAAACGGTCATCTTTACGCCAGTGGTTCCAGTGAACACGGGTCAGGAAGTGAGATGCCAAGTTCACGCGCAGAAACTTTGCTGGTGGGAGGTCTCTGATTGCACGGTGAAGCGCGTCTTTGCCGCGACCGCTTTCGATGTCGGTGAGCCAAGCGCTATGTAGGATTTTTTCCATCGGCTCTTTGAAGGAAGGCTTTGCCACACTTTCCGCTAGGACCTTCTGCCGAGCTTGTTCGCAGAGATAGCCCATAGTTCGGCGGAGCGGTTGAGCAAGCATGTAAAACTCAACAACATCCACCATCATCTCGATGAATTTTTTAGCCTCATCGATATCCTCTGTATGTTTTCCGTTCGCTTGAAAGAATTTCAGCACATTTTCTGGGGTCGTTAGTTCTCGTTTAGCTTTTTCGTAATCTATAGCTACTCTGGTTTGTGTCCAGTGATGGATCAGAGCGCTTCCCAATTGAACAATTCCGGTTGCTATTCTTTGCTTCGTATCCCCGGTAAGATGTTCTGCTCCGGACCCCAGGATCATTACCCCGAGCGCCCAAACGCCGAGCGCGTATTGCAAACTGTCCAGGTTCTGCAAGTCCTGTTGATCTATCTCGTTTGCGTCGCTCGATCTTTGCTCGTCTTCAAGGCGACCTTCCTCGGCTACTTTTTCTTTAACGTAATCCGCGATATCGAGGATTCGTTGCTTTGCCTTTATGTCCCCCCGGTTGGCTTTTACTGCCGCCTGTGCCTGTTGAATCTTCTTCTGCAGCATATGCAGGCGGTCCTGCGATCCGAGCATGACAGAATGAATCTTGTCCGACAGGAGAAGGTGATTATCATCGTCGTCCAGTTTGAATTGAGCAAGGAGGTCGTCCATCAACCCCAAATAAGTACGAACGAGGTCGTCTGATGCCCCGATTTCGCAGTATAAATCGAACGATTGAAAGTCAAAATCGGACGCCTTAAAATCATAATATCTACCTGCGAGTTCATTTTTCAGGCTTAACTCGCTTGCTAGAAGATAGTTTTCGACAAATGGCAGAGAAAATCTAACATATCCGAGATTGTCGAAGTGAATTATTCCTTTATCAACAAACGCCTGAATGAACCTTAATGGATCAATCGCAAAATCGTAAAGCTTGGAAAACGTCTCTGTATACTCGACCAATTGAGCTTGCGAGAATGTCCTTCGTTCGACTTTAAGCTCGACTACGAGGTTGCGAAGGAAACGAGACCGGGTCGTTCGACTTAGTGCTATGTCCGATTTGTCATCGGCAACCACGAATGTCAGAAAGCCGTCAACGGCAAGCTGAATCAGTTCGGAGCGCCGATTGGCCTGCAGAAGCGCGGACAGCGTCTCCTTGGGTATTCCTGCAAAATAGCTTGGGTGGGCAGCTAACTCGAATTGATCGAAGGTTCTGCTCAATCGATAAGCGACCACTTCAGCTTCTGATGGCGACATCGAAAAATTCTTTTGCAGAAAAAGCGCTATATCGTGAAATGAAATAGAGCATAGTCGATATAGGTCCGCAGACTGCTCATTGGAAAACTCTGTCAGCTCAACAATCTGAGTCTCGTCGCGACTTATATATATAAATTTTGCGCCCGATTTCGATTTAATCTCCTCCCGAAGAAATGCCATCCTTGATTTGGAGGCTGTCGGAATGCCGTCTAATATATAAACAATTTGGATTCCGGATTCGTCAGCGACAAGATCGTCAACTTTGATGGACGCAAGGTGAGATAAAGTGTTCTTTGGGGGTGTTACAGCATCGCCATCAACGACTGTCGGCATGACCTGCGAAGTGCCGAGACCATTTGCCAATAGATGATCTGCAATTACCCAAGGGATGCTATCATCAGGATAAGTTGCGGGCAGAGTAAGAACCAGCGTATCATTCGTTAGCAATACGTCCGCTATGTCCTGCGGTTTGTCATCTTCACTATCGTCAATATGCTGCTGGCTTTCAATCTTCCGGACGCGTGGCACAGGAAGGCGGTAGCCTTTTTGCTGCAATTGGTATTCAGGACACAATTCCTTCAGCTTCGAACGAATGACCTTTTCCGCTTCTTCAAAGGCTTCTGTCAGAGGCCGTGTCGTAGTTGGCCGAGCAGCTTGGTCTGCTATTGTTAGATCAGCGGAACCCCTGCTGCGCTTTACATAGTTGATGAATTCCGAGTTGGAGAGCTGGAGTTTCAAAAAGTGCGCCGCGTTTGATGCCGCGATCTGCCGCACAGCCCCTGCAGACATGGACTCCAGTTCATTCTTGGAGGCGTCGGCGTGATCAGAAATACCACGGATCGTCAACGCAGGAATCGATCTTGCCGTGGCTCTTTCATATATCGAACCACTTTCTGTCTCTACCGCTAGAACCTTCCTGTCGATTTCCTTGAGCTTCTTGTTGTATTCGGCACTCTTGGTAACGGAAGCGCACGCAACCGTACCTTCCATCGCCTTCGGTTCGGTTAAAACTTCTCGCCGACCATTTCTGCCTGGAACATCTCCTGGAACCAACGTCTTTGCAAAACCACCCCGCTCAGTTTGCCAGTCTTTGTATAGCGGACGAAGGTCCTTCTTCATCCTTATGAAATTGAGTGCGGCAACCAGCGCTCGATCTGTCCGAAAATGAGTGGGAGAGAATTCAAGGTCCAGTTTGCCTTTCTCGATATCACTCGCCTTGGCGTTATCCAAAACGTCAAACACCTGAGTGCTGTAGCAGACGTCGCCCAACTGCAAATCATCGCTGAGTGAACCGGCAATCCCCAAGCAGATCGCCAGGCCAATATCGAAGTCAGCCAGAAGGGAAGACAGTGCATTGCCAGCATGGGTTCGCCCCATGCCCTCCTGCTTGATGATTATTATCGATAGGTCCTCGCAGGGCGAAACGACTGACGACCGAAACAAAATCTCGGTCGAAAAATCGTCTTGAAGCTCGAATACGTTGATGAACTCCTGACACTCTTCTTCCAGTGGAATCACTACGGCGATATCGAAGCGGCGGCGGCCAATGCGTGAATTTGCTGCGTTCATGATTCTCTACTGACGATGATACTTGCTCTCTGCCACTAATAGCCCGCTCAGGTAGTAACGCAAGCCCACGCGTCCCTACAGGCGGATCGAGACAGCATTCGTAGGGACGCAGCTCGCCCTCAACCGGAACCGACCGCTACCAGACGAGACCGCGGGCCGCGACATCCTCCACGCGGGTGACGATGCCGCCCCGATGGAAAACCATCGTATCGAACAGGTTTGATACCACGCAGGTGTGGTTCGGGATGATGAAGAGTTTCTCGCCGATCTGCGGCCGGGGGCCGGTGCAGTTCGAGAGATCGATGACGCCGTGTTCTTCCGAGAGGGTGCTGATCCGCGCCTGGGGATAACCGACGATCAGGCCGTAATCGCTGAAGCCTTGAAGATCCGAGGTCAGCGCCTTCGAGCCGGCATCGATGACGGCGCGGTCGGCGGTTGGCCGTGAGACGACGGTTGCCAACACATGCATGGCGCAATCCTCCTCGGTGCAATGGCCCATGCGCAGCATCTGGCGGTCGTTGTAGATATAGGTGCCGGCGCGGTGTTCCGTGGCCGAGGTGACGAGATGCGCCTCGAACAGGCTTGGCGTTCCGCCATTGCTGACGATCGGGCAGCTTATGCCTTCGGCTTTCAGTCGTGCCAGCGTTTCAGCGATGAAGGCTTCGACGGCGGCGGCCGATTGCGGCTTCGGATAGGTCACGATGCCGCCGAAGGTCAGGCCGTCGGCAGCGGCGATGCGCTTGGCGAGCGAGGCGGCATCGTCCGGTGTCTGCACGCCGCAGCGCCCGCCGCCGGTATCGCATTCCACAAGCACGGTCAGCGGCTTGTGGCCGGAGAAATGCGCTGCCAGCCCATCGACCGTCACCTCGCTGTCGGCGACGACCTTGAGGGCCGAAATTTTCTCGTTCAACCTGGCCAGGCGTTCGAGCTTCTGCTGTCCGAGGATGTTGAAGGTGATCAGGATGTCGCCGAAGCCGGCTGCGGCGAAGACCTCTGCTTCCGTCACCTTCTGGCAGTTGATGCCCTTGGCGCCGGCGGCGATCTGCGCGACGGCGAGGGCCGGGATCTTGTGCGTCTTGATATGCGGGCGGAAGTTCAGCCCGTGCCGATCCATATAGGATTGAACGCGGGCGATGTTTGCCGCCAGCCGGTCTTCGTCGATGACCGGACGCGGCGTCGAGAGATCGGCGATCCTGTCGCCTGCCTTGGCGACGACGGCAAAGCTGGCATCATGCATCTAAGCGGCTCCGCGTTGTAGCCCGTGTGGATCGGCGACGATCGGCCAGATCGTCTTCGGCGCTCGCCGATAGGGTGTCGTCGCCGGATTATTGGGATAGGGCGTTCCGGCGGAGCAGTAAAGGATCTCGGCGGCAATCTTCGAGAAGGAGGCGAAGAAGTGGTTGGTGGATTTGATCACCAGGATCTTCTGCTTGGTGGGATCGATGCCCATCACCGAAAACAGGCTGGGATCGAAGCTTTGGGCACGGGTCGAATTGAGGATGATGTCGATGCCGTCAAGCACGATATGAGCGGCATCGCCGAAGGGCGCCAGGCTCTCGCCGAATTGCATCTCGGCATTTTTCACCAGCCTGACAATCTTCACGGTGCCGTCGATCGGATTGCCGGTGCCGGGCGCCGACTTGGCGCCGAAGCGCAGCGGAATATCAGCCCCCTCGCCCGCCGCAAAACAGATCTGCACGGCGACCGGATCCCAGATGGTGCCGATTGCGGCACTGGTGACGCCGCGGGCCAGGAGTTCTGCGAGGATGACGGTCGCATCCCCTGCCGTGCCGCCGCCCGGATTGTCCCAGACATCGGCAATGACGACAGGCCATGCGGTGGCGGCCATCGCCCGCGACACGGCTTCCTTCTCGTCGATCTGCGGCACCATGAAAGTGCCGCGCTTGGAAAACAGTTCGAGGCCGAGTTCGCGCGCCAGAGCCGCGCCCTTTTCCGGCTTGTCGTCGGTCACGACAAGCAGTTTCGTTCCCATTTCGGGAACGTCGCCGACCATGAAGCCGTGGATCACCGAAATCGACAGAATATCCGGATCGTCCTTCTCGATCCGCATGATCTTGTCGACGAAGGAGCGCATCGGCTCGCGTGATGTCGGGAAGACGTCGATCATCCGGCAATCGAACACCGATATGGCAGGCTTGACCCGGCCTTCGAGCGTGTCGACGGCGATGCGCCAGAGATCCTCGGCACGATCGACGAAATCCGTATGCGGAAACTCCTTGAAATAGACGGCGAAATTGAGGGCCGCGACGCGTTTTGCGGTGAGGTGGCTGTGCGGGTCGAGCTCGGCGCAGATGAGCACGTCAGGCCCGACGATCGCCCGCATGCGCTGGAGAAGATCGCCTTCCGTATCCTCGTATCCGGCGGCCACCATAGCGCCGTGCAGACCCATGACGACGGCGTCGACCGGCATTGCCGCGCTGAGCTGGCCGAGGATTTCGTCACGCAGTTCCTCGTAGGTCGCCCGGTTGACGAGGCCGGCGGGGTCTGCCCAGGTGGCGGTTCCCTCGATCAGCTCCCAGCCTTTTTCCCGGGCGACGCGCCTGCCGACGGTGATCGGCGCGGTGCAGAGCGTCGGCGTTTCCGGATGCTGGCCGGGCGGGGCATAAAGCGAGGCTTCGAATGCGCGGCGATCCACGCAGATCGGGGAAAACGTGTTGGTCTCGGTCGCCAGTGCTGCGGTGAAAATGCGCAAGAAAGTGGCCTTCGTGTTGTCGGCCCCGCCTCAACCCATCGGGTTCGGCAGGTAGCCGGTGAAACCTGAGATTTTCCAGCGTCCTTGGTGAAGCCTGCAATAATAGAGCGTCTGCCATTGCAGGATGTCGCGGGTGCCGTCGGACTTGGTAATGCCGCCGTCGAACTTCTTGCGGACGAGCGCCGTCTCGCCTTCGATCTCGATATCTTCGAGCGTCGTCGTGGTGAAGATCGCGGTGCGCGCATCTTCCGCGAAACTCTGCTGGGCGAAATCCTCCGCCTGCCTCAGCCATTCCTGGCGATAGGCCGACCGCGTCGGAAATGCGAGGCGCCACTTGTCGGGGCTGACGGCCTTCTGAGCATCGATGCCGATGAAGCCCTCTTCAACGAAATCATGCTCGACCATCGACCAGTCGGCGGCCAGAAAGGCATCGATATCGCGCGGAACGAGCATTTCCCAGATCGCGGATCGGGCGCTGTCGGTGGGAAAAGGATTCAGGAAAGGATCGCGCATGTCTGCCCCGGATTGAAATTCTTTTCATAAATGGCGTTTTTCACTGGTCAAATTCTGCTTTCTATGGTCACTTGTCAACTTATCAAGAAAATAATTTGCAAGGACTTCAGCATGTCCATCAAGCGCTATGGCACTGTTCAAACCGGCGCCGGCGGCAAGGCCCTGCCTTTCGCGCGTGCGGTCGAAGCCGACGGATGGCTCTATGTTTCCGGCCAGGTTGCGATGGAAGATGGCGAAATCATCGACGGCAACATCATCGCCCAGACCCATAAGACGATCGCCAACGTTCTTTCGATTCTCGACGAGGCCGGATACGGCGTCGAGGATGTCGTGCGCGTCGGCGTCTGGCTCGACGATCCGCGCGACTTCTGGACCTTCAACAAGATCTATCAGGAGTATTTCGGCGAACATCCGCCGGCACGCGCCTGTGTGCAATCGTCGATGATGGTCGATTGCAAGGTTGAGATCGATTGCGTGGCCTATAAGAAGAAGGATGCATAGAGAAGAAGGGCGGGAGCGGATTTGGATATCTTTTCGACATTGCAGGAAGACAAGAGCCGGCTTTCTCCCTCCGAGAGCCGCATCGCGGAGATCATCGTCAACGACTTCGAATTTGCGGTGAATGCCTCGATCATCGAGCTTGCAGAACGGGCCAAGGTCTCGCCGCCGACCGTCACCCGCTTTTGCCGGCGGCTGGGTTGCGAGAGCTTTTCCGATTTCAAGGTGCAGCTTGCCCGGACCGCCCATATCGGCGTGCGGTATCTGAAGCCGGAATCGAAAAGCACCGATCCGGCCGATGTCGCCCAGGATATCATCACCAAGGCGCAGAACGCGCTCTTTCTGCTGCACCGGTCGCTCGATCTTGCCGCGATCGAAGCCGCCGTCGCGCTGATCGCCAAGGCCGATATGATCTATGCCTTCGGCTCCGGCGGCAATTCGTCGATGATTGCCGACGAGCTGCAGAACCGTCTCTTCCGTCTCGGGCTTCGCATCACCGCCAGTTCCGATCACAGTATGCAGCTGATGATGGCCGCCGCGGCAAGGCCGGGCGACGTGCTGATCGGCTCATCCTTCTCCGGCCGCAATATGGAGCTGGTGCGGGCCTTCGAGCTTGCCCGTGAGACCAAGGTGAAGACGATCGCTCTCACCCAGACGGACAGCCCGGTTGCCAAGGCCGCCGAAATCGTCGTGCCGATCGACCTTCCCGAGGGCAACAACATCTATCGGCCGACCTCGACGCGCATCGCCTACATCGCCACCGTCGATATTCTGTCGAGCCTCATCGCCTACGCCGTTCAGCCGAAGGCGACGACCACGCTTCGGCGCATCAAGCAGCAGCTGGTCATTCACCGCGACGGCGATGACCGGCAATTGCTTGGAGATTGAAGCCCACGAGATTGAAACCCACGAGATTGAAACAATGAGCGGGAGCGCGGGAAAATGACCCAATCGGCAGCGATCGTCACGGGTGCGGCGGGCGATATAGGTGCTGCGATCGCCGCACGGCTGGCCGATGAGCATGACGTCGTGTTTCTCGCCGACATCGATGCCGAGGCTGCGGCGGCGGTCGCTTCGAAGCTCGGGCCGGACAATCGCTTCGTCGCCGTCGGATGTGATGTGACCAGCGAAACGAGCATTGCCGAATTGGTTAGACGCGCTGGGGAAGTCGGCGTGGTTCGGACGCTGGTCAACAATGCCGGGGCGGCCCGCGCCACCAGCCTGCACGAGACGACGCCTGACATTTGGCGGGCGGACGTTGCGCTCAATCTCGAAGCGGCATTCCTGTGTTTCCGCGCCTTCGAGCCGATGCTGAAGGCCTCGAAGGGTTCCGTCGTCAACATCGCCTCGGTCAACGGCATCCATGTCTTCGGACATCCGGCCTATAGCGCCGCCAAGGCCGGCCTGCTGCATTTCACCCGGCTGGTCGCGGTGGAATACGGCAAGTTCGGCATCCGCTCCAACGCCGTCGCACCCGGCACGGTGAAGACGCAGGCCTGGGAGGCACGCGCGAGCGCCAACCCGAATGTTTTCGAGGAAGCGCGCCGCTGGTATCCGCTGCAGCGTGTCGTCGATCCGAAAGATGTCGCCAATGCCGTCGCCTTCCTGGCCGGTCCGCTGGCGGCAGCGATCACAGGCGTCTGCCTGCCTGTCGACTGCGGCCTGACGGCCGGCCAGGCGGAACTGGCGCGGACCTTCTCCCAATCGGAGCATTATTAAATTTGGGCCTCCGATCTCCGAGCCGAAACGATAGCATGATATGACCTTCAGGTAGGCCCGCCGCGGCCGCGCCTGCCGATCTCCCTGACGATTGATGATCCCATGAGCCGCCTCTTCCCCGCCGTCTTCCGCAATCCGGCGATCCGCGCCAGCATGATCGCCATTTTCACCTTCGGCATGGCCGGGGCGATGACCGCACCCTACCGCTCGATCATCGGCATCCGTGAGCTGGGGTTGAGCGATGGTCTCTATTCTTTCCTGGCCTTCGCCTCGGCGGCGGTGAACGTGGTCATCAGCATCCTGCTCGGCAATCTCGCCGATCGGCTGGGCGAATACCGTTCGGCGATGATCGGCGCCTGCCTCTTCGGCATCGTCGGCTACGGCATGGTCTACGCCTTTCCCACAGCGGCGATCTTCATCATCAGCGGCTTGCTGCCGCTGCCGATCTTCGGGGCGCTGAACTCGCTGCTGTTTGCCAATGCACGCGCGGCGATGCACGGCATGAACCGCAGCGACATGGTGACGGCCAACTCCGGCGTGCGCGCCATGATCTCGCTCTCCTGGGTGCTGATCCCTGGCATAACCGGCCTGCTGCTATCAGGCGCATCGAGCATGCTGCCGGCCTATCTCTTTGCCGCCATCGCATGCCTCTTATGCCAGGGCATCATCCTCTTCGCCCTGCCGAAGCGGGTGGCAACGGAGATAACAGCGGTTCAGCATCTCACCTATTTCGGCGCGCTGCGGCAGGTTATTTCGCCACGGATTTCGGCGCATGTCGCCGGCGTGGCGCTCATCACCAGCACGCTGCATCTAAACGACGCCCTTCTGCCGCTGATCGCCACCGGCGCCGCCCACGGTGCGCTCAGCGACGTCGGCATTCTCGTCGGCATCGTCGCATTGCTGGAGATCGTCTTCATCATCGTCTGGTCGCGGATCGCGCGGGAGGCCGGCCAGATGACGGCGCTTGCCGCCGGCACCATCATCTATGCGGTGTTCCTCAGCCTTCTCGGCTTTGCCTCGCAGCCGTGGCACCTCTATGCGCTCACCCTGCTCGCCGGCATCGGCGCGGCGGCGATCATCAGCATTCCGATCACCTATCTGCAGGATCTCATTGCCGATCGGCCGGGGCTCGGCAGCGCCCTGATCTCCGTCAATATCTTTGCCAGCGCCGGGATCGGTGCGCTGGTCTTTGCCGCCGGCACTTATGTGACAGGCTATTCCGGGACCGCCATCATGAGCGCCGTTACCGGCCTGTCGGGGATTGCGATCCTCGGCCTGCTGCAGAGACGAAATGCCGTTGCGCCTGTTGACGCCGGGGTTCAATAAAAGCCGGCGAAGAATGTGGCTTTCATCACTATCCGTCTTGTGACAAGGGTGAGGCTCCATTTCCTTTGAAGGCGACATGAAGGCGATCTCCGGCACGAATCTCGAGCAGGCCAAGTCTCACAACCGGCGTGTGGTGATCGAGGCCGTGCGGACGAACGGTCCGTTGTCGCGTGCGGCGATCGCCCGGATGACGGCGCTGACCGCCCAGACCGTGTCGAATATCGTCGAGGAACTGGAGAGGTCGCATCTTCTTGTGCCGGCGCAGGCGCAGAAGCTGGCGCGCGGCCAGCCGATCATCCCCTATTCGATCAATCCCGCCGGCGCCTATTCGATCGGCCTCGAACTTGGCCGCCAGCGCGCCAGCGGGGTTCTGACGGATCTCTCCGGCGCCGTTTGCGCCCGCATCGAGCGCCATGTCGAACATCCCGATCCGCAAAGAGCCATGCCGGCGCTCCAGACAATCGTCGAAGATCTTCAGCAGTCCTTCGCCTTCGACCGAAACCGGCTGCTCGGCGTCGGCATGGCGCTGCCCGGCCGCTATGCCGATGGCGGCACCACCTCGCTCAGCCCGCAGAACCTGCCCGGCTGGCAGGATTTTCCCGTCGGCCATGAGCTGGAACAGCGGGTCAAGGTGCCGGTGCTCGTCGAAAACGATGCGACGGCAGCCGCAATCGGTGAGCGTCTTCACGGCGTCGCCCGCGGCCTGGGCAGCTTCGTCTATCTGTTCCTGGCCGGCGGCGGCGGCATCGGCGCCGGAATGTTCCTCGACGGCCATCTCTACAAGGGCAGCCGCAACAATGCCGGCGAGATCGGCCATATCATCGTCGAGCCGCACGGCAAGCTGTGCAGCTGCGGCAAGCGCGGCTGCCTGGACCGCTATGTCTCGCCTGCCGTCGCCTATGAATTCATGGGCATTGCCAATGCCGAGGAGCTGTCATCAGACGCTCTCGACGCGGTGATCGCCAAGGGTGGCGAAGGCCTGGACGCCTGGCTCGACCAGGCCGTCCAGCCGCTGCGGCAGACCCTCGATTTCCTCGAACTGGCCTTCGATCCGCAGACCATCGTGCTCGGCGGCAGCATATCGACATCGCTGATGCAGAGGCTCGCAGAACGGCTGGAGCCGCTGCACGTCCCGATCGACGCCGACCGGACGCGCAGCGTGCCCCGCGTCATGATCGGCATGACCGGCAAGGACACGGCCATCCTCGGCGCCGCCGCCCTGCCGATCTTTTCCGAAACCAATCCACGCTTCGACGTCCTGCAAAAGCCGGTCGGGTGAATTCGGTTTAGCCTAAAGAACCGACGCAATTATCCGCTGACGATTTTATTGAACATCTCCCTTGGTCCGGCTGAACCCTAAACGTGACAACGTGCGATGTCACCAAAAACCGCGCATCACCGCATCCGAGAGGCGCTTACCCTCCGCTAACGCAGATTCCGTCTTGAAGAACTCGAACAGTTTGGTGTCGCATGCCCAGTCACTGTCGGAATCGATTGGAACATTAAGCTCGGATCTAAGCGCGGCGCGCCACTTATCGGGGAGGTCTGATGTCGATGCGTGGAACTCAAGAACCCTTAACCGGCGGATTACAAGGTCAGTTCCCTGCTGCTCCGGCGGCCAATGAGCTTCGTCGGCTCCCCATTGCAGCCACCGCAACATATCCGGCCACCGCAATGTGATCGCAATCCAGCGTGCATATTGATCCAGATCGGGCGCGCGCCAATGAGCATCGCGCACGCGTCTCGCCGACCGTAAAGAAAGATAGAAGCGAGCCAGATTGACCATCCGTTTCATTTCGCGTGGATTGCCGATGGAGTAGGCGGCAATCTTACGAATGATCGCACCAACATCGCGACTCTCCGCAAACGCTGTCGTGGCCATGTCTGCCGGCTTGTCGTTCAGTGGGAGAGCCGACACTGGTTTACGCGCTGGCGTGTCGCGCCCTGTCTCCTCAGGCGGATTCGGCGGGCGCCGCGGCTCAAACCCATTCGCGGGGGCATCTGTCCCATCCTTCTTCCCGGATGGTGTGGTGGGCGGGACAGCGCCGACGAGCCAGTCCACATAACCTTCAAACTGCCGCCCACCGCTTGGCGGGATTGTGAAAGGGAGCTGTATGAACTTGTCCATGAAGCGCCAGCCGAGCGGCACGGAGCGCTCATAGGTCGGAAGCTGCTTGCGTACGTCTTCATGCGCACTTTCGAGCGCTGCAGCCACCATCTGCGGGTCCATGCCGATGACGAACATGCAGCGGTAGGTATCGCTGGCGAGCAGCATGCTCACGCCCTCGACGACGCTCGCCACCTTGCTTGGTGAGCAGCGGTCTAGATCGTCAATGAAGATGACGATGGGGGCGTGCTCGCTCTCACCGGGCTCTTTAGGTACGACGCCGAGCACGCGCCTGAGGTCCGAGTGAATGTGATGGATCTCTCCGACTGCTTTGCCATAGTCGGGCACCCGAATATATTCGGCAAGGCTGAAAGTTGCCGGTTCCTTACGTGTTTCATTGCGGCTTTTAAAATAGCTGCCGACAAGATAGATCGACAGAATGATCTGCACTGCAACCGCGCTGGCGTACCCATTGCCGTCGGGTATCCATAGCGAGATCGCCTTCTGAATGGTCCCGGGGAGATCGGGTTTCACGACACCGAGACCAAACAACGCCAAGGTCGTCGACGCACCCGCAAGCACCCATGCGCGAGCCTTGGCCCACCAAATGGTGATGACCCTGTTATAGATGCGCTTGCGGATCTCGCCGTCGTCGATACGCGCGAGTTGGAGCTTTAGAAGGAATTTCTCCCTCTCGAGCGGCGGCAAACGTTCGGCAACCTGCGAAACGATGGCGTCGACCAGCCCCGCCCAGACCTGCTCGGTTGTTTCGTATTTCCATGCATTGAACCAGATCGTCCAGAGCCGCTTCGTCGGCTGGCCGATGTTCGGCATCGGTTCCGGGTTGACGGAGAAATCCTCATCACGGTCGAGAAACCGGAGGACCGCTCCGAGCAACAGTCGCGGCGCGCCCGCAATTCCCCCGATTGCCGGTTTGTGCTTCTCCCTGAAACTGCGCGGATCGAGCTTCTCGCGTATCAAGTTCATCAGCGATGATTTTCCGCCGCCCCATGGCGCTTGGATGCTGATGCTGAGAGGCGGCGGCGTTTCGACGTGCGTCAGGAACTCATAGATTGCGGTTGCATAGCTGTCGTAACCGAGTTGATCATCGCTCGTCGGGACGTCGTTGTTAAATCGCTTGAGGACTTGGCCGAGACGTGCGTCCTTGTATTCCGTAGCAAGCTTGTCCGCCGTCATCCCCATCTCTGAGAGCACACGCCGGAGCCTGGCCTCTTCTTGCGCGAGCAGAGCCGTGACAAGATGATCGATCTGGATTGGCCTCTCTGCTCCGCCAGCAATCGCGGACGCACTGTGGAGCACTGACGCGATATTCTTGGTCGGCTCTAGCAGTTTGACGGCTTTGTCTGGCGACGAAAGCTGTTGATCTGTTCCGAAATAGTCCTGCCAAGCCACAGAATATCGATCGCCAGCCAGGAAATGAACCGCGGCTCGGAAGAATTCGGCCGCCACATCCTCGCGAAGCTCGACCGGCGTCGTACTGGACTGGCTGTCGGCGAGTGCAAAGAACAGGAGCGTTGTCGAAAGTGCTTTGCGCGGCCTGCGATGCAATTGACCGAGGCTGGTCGCATGATCGAGGGCGGCCGTCACCGCCTCCGACCGGGCGAGTTCGTAGGGATTGGCGCTTGCCTGAGTTGGTGGGGTAACCGTGAGGGGCGCAGACGTTGCACGGATTCGGTCAGATAGAAAGCCTCGCTGGTCCAACGGCATGTCGTCGGGGACCGAAATAATCGCTTTCATGGTGCCGCTGATGATACGCCGGTCGGTCTGTAGCACATCGAGGATGATCGAAAAGCTCCGGTGGAACGGGATTTGGCCCACGCCCGTACCCATCAAAGGAACCCAGATCGAGCTCGCGCCCTCGATCCCTGGATCGGCGAGCGCCAGACCGAGATTTACTCGCAGCGCCTCTTCCGGGGGACGGCTGGCGACGGTGACGACAAAGCAGATGAGACCGCGTGACGTTCGTTCGACATGATATCCGCGCTTCAGCTCACGAGCGCTCGGCAGATCCAGAGAAAGGCCGAGCCGACGCAAAATCTCTCCGTTCAATTGTCCGGGCGTGCCGACCGCATCGGTCGGCAGGAAGATGACTTCCGCTTCCGGCGGCGCCGCGACCCGCACGGAGATGGTGGATCCGATAATTACGTCGAGCAGTTCTTCGGTGGTTTCCATGATCTGCTCGATTGTCTAATGCAATTTTTCGGTTGCGAGGTGTGCCAGGGCGACCAGAAGCCGGACGCCGTTGTCGAGCGCATCGGGATGGATCGTGAAGCCGCCCTGATGGACCCCGACATTGCCCAGCGCATCTTTGGCGATGCCCTGTCCAAAATACACCGCTGGCAACAACTGGCTGTAGTAGGCGAAATCTTCGGAGGTCATGTAACGCTCGGTTGACACGGTCAGCTGTATGCCGGCCTCATTGGGCAGGTCCGCCGCAAGGGCGCGGATAGTCTCGACATCGTTGACAGTTGGCGGCGTTCCCGGCGTCACGGTCCACTCGGCGGTCGCGCCGTAAACTTGAGCGAGTGCGCTGATCCTTGCAGCGATGAGGTTGTTGAGCGTGCCGGTCGCTGCGGCATCGCCGAGTGGCTCGAAGGCGCGAAGCGTGCCTTCTACGGTCACCTCGGCGGGGGTGGCGTTGATCGACGTCGAGCTGCTGGCAATCTTGGTTACCGAGATGACGGCAGGGCGGTTCGATGCATCCCATCCCCGCGCAGGCAGGTTTGCGAGTTCGACGATCACCTTGGCGGCCGTCACGCCGAGATCCGCGCCCTCATACGGCATCGCCGCGTGCGATGCCGTACCACGCAAATTGAGTTTGAACGTATTGCTGCCAGCCATCGCCGAGCCCTGGGACACGCTAACCTCACCGACAGGCTGGCCGGGCACGACATGCTGTGCGAAGATCGCGCGAACGCCAAGGCGCAGGAGTACACCGTCGGCAGTTATGTCGTCGGCGCCGCCCTTTACCTCCTCGGCCGGCTGAAACAGGAATACGATCTTGCCGGTAAACCTCTCTGGATGGCCGCGTAGCTCGGCAGCGGCACCGAGCAGCATGGCGCTGTGGGCATCATGGCCGCAGTTGTGCATCAATCCGGGCGTTTCTGAACGCGGATCGTGGTCTTCGGGCTCCTCGCCGGTATCGAGGCGGCGGGCATCCATGTCGGCACGCAGAGCGATCGTCGGGCCGGGCTTGCCGCTGTCAAGCACGGCTATCACTGCCGACGGCAGAGCCGGCACGGCCACCAGCGAGAAACCGCCCATGGCCTGCAGGCGATCGACGATATAGGCATGAGCCTTGGGCAGGTCCTTACCGATCTCCGGATTTCGATGGAGATAGGCATAGGCATGATGCGCTTCGTCGGCTCCCGCAGGCATCGCCATCAGGCCGCATACGGCTGCGATCAGGATGGCTTTGATAGCTTTCCAGGCGGTGCCTTTCACGCTCATGAGGTCACAGTTCCTTCCATCTTCGTAAACATCGCGACGCGCTTCGTGCGCAGGCTTCCCGGTTTGTACTTGGTCAGCCAGCCATCGGTTTCGTCCAGGAACAGGCTTGCCTTCTGGTCGGCGGCCGCGTTCGCGGCGGCGGTCCCTGCCTCTGCGCGGTCATGCGCTTCCTCGTGGACCGAACGGAAATAGTAGTGGAAGAAAAGCCGGTTGAACTCGGTGAAGTAGATGTCGGCAACCCGTCTCTCGCCACGGATGAGCAGCATGTTCTCATCATTGTCGTTGGTCGAAGCCGTCGAGAAGTTCGCCGAGCCGGTGACGACGATCGGATCGGCGCCGAGCGGATCATGCAGCAGGAACTTGGAATGGATATAGCTTACATGGAGATTGAGGCCGAGCGCCCGGGCATTGGATTCGCGCGTCCACCGATAAAGCGGATCCTCGATATACGAGCCCCAGGCGGCATAGACATTGTTGTGCGCACCGAGCCTGACAAAGGGCGTGCGGGCGCCCTTGCGCGCTTCGTCCTTCTTCTCGAGCATAAGAAAGGTTAGCGGTCCTTTCCCGTCGTTCAGAACGAGCTTATCCTTGAACAGTGCACTGATGCCGAAGGCAAGCGTGATGCATCCGAGCGTCGAGGACTCGTCGAGGGCTGCCGCGTACATGCTCAGCACCTCGCCGCCTGCCCGCGGGCTGAATACCGGCGTGGTTCCGGAGGGGATTGCCTTCCAGTCCGTCGGGGTCGCCAGCAAATTGCCAACGGACTTGCGGCAGGCGGCCATCAGCTTTCTGGCACCAGCGGCGTCCTCGTCGCCGGTTTTACCCGGATCCGTCGCCAACAATTGCCAATAGGCCTTGAAATGATCGGCGGTGGCGGGATCCCGCAGCCAATGACCAACATTGGTCTGCCCATGGATGCCACCTGCCGAAAGGTTGGTCGATCCCGTCCAGACCTCGGCCGGTGCCCCGCCCTTCAGTAGAACCATGAATTTGTTATGCGCGATGGCGTCGGGATTGTGCTCGCGCCAACACTCGATCGCACTCTCTGGAAGTCTTGCATCCTTTACCGTGTTCAAATTGTCTTCACGCGGGAAGTCGGGATGCACTTTCCCCTTTTTGTCGGTATAGCCGTTCTTCTTTGCGTCGATGACGAGTTTCACCGACACGCCGCGGTCGATCGCGGCCTTGAGCCGCTCGGCGACCGGCAAGTAGCGAAATTCATAGAAGGCGCCGAGGAGAGTGTCTCCCGCCTCGGCATTGTCGATGAAGGCCAAGATCGCCTCGTCCAGTGACCTGCTCAGCCATTCGAGCGCCCTGGTGCGATCGGGCTCGGTCAACGCGTCCGGCGCCTTGTTTTTAAACTTTCGCGCATAAGCTTGGCTGCTGGCGACGCCCCGGTTGAAGAAGATATCGTGGGTGCCATTGGTGAAGAGCTTTTCCGTCGTCACCGTGATCGGGATCGCCTTGGCCGAGCGGTCCAGATTTTTGGGCGTGCCCTTCAGTGGATGAAAATAGTAGGTGTAGGTTCGCCCGTCTTTCGCTGTGAAATCGTCCCAAACAAAACTTTGCACTGGCTGTGAGAAGGTCGAGACCTGAAGGTCCTTGTCAGGATTGGGATAGATACTCTCGAAGACCTTGAAGCCATACATGAAGTATCGCTCATTCTCGACAGTATCCTCGCGCTCGATGGCGAAACCGAGAAGGCCGTCAACGGTGCTCCGGTCAAAGTCTATGCCAAAGGAGACCGTATTGGTGCCGCTAACTGCGAAGACCTGGAACCCCCCAACCTTCTTGGATTTGAAGCGCATGATCATTCCCCCAATGTTCACCACCTCGCATACCACAACTTGTGCTAGTAAAACAATGTATGATGTCATCCCTCTAAAGGCTTCCGTGCTTAGCGCCGACGGTTGAGGACATTCGTAGGCGGCGCGCTGTCGCCACCACCTGAAGGCCCCATTGGATCGGAAAAACCGACGGGTCACGCCGCTGGTTAGTTGACTGTGATACTCAAGGATTATACGCGCTTCGGCAGGTTTTCCGGCAATCTGAAGCATAAGCATGACCACTGTCGACATCTTGTCCGAAATCGTCCGCGCGGATGATCGCGTGGCGCTTGTTTTCGCCGATGGGCGGACGCTTTCATATGCGGATCTCAACGCGCGAACCTTGCGGTTTGCGGAACGGCTGGGCCAGGGAGAAAAGCGGCTTGTCGCGATCTCGGCGGAAACCTCGGAGCATATGATCGTCGCATATCTCGGCGCGTTGCGCGCAGGCCACGCCGTGGCCATGCTGCCCCCATGCGACGACCGGCTTTGGAGTGATTTTCTCGCAGCCTTCCGGCCCGATTTTACCTTCCGGCCGGCCGACGGCCGCTGGCGTCTGATCGAGGAAAGCCGGCCTGGCCGTGCTGAGCCACTTCATCCCGATCTCGCTCTCGTGCTGATGACCTCCGGCAGTTCGGGCGCTGCCAAGGCGGTGCGCCTTTCCCAAGCCAATCTCGACGCCAATGCGCGTGTGATAGCGGATTATCTCGAGCTTTCATCGGCCGACCGGGCCGCTCTGGTCCTGCCGCTTCACTATTCCTACGGACTGTCCGTTCTTCATTCTCACCTGATCGCCGGCGGCAGCATTTTCTTGCCCGGGGTCTCGGTGATGAGCGACGATTTCGCCAGAGTGATCGGCGAAGGCGGCTGCACCAATTTTTCGGGTGTGCCCTATTCCTACGAACTCATGGAGAAGACGCGCTTCCGGACGACCGAGGTCGGGGCGCTGCGCTTCATGACGGTGGCCGGCGGCAGGCTCGCGCCCGAACTCATTCGCCGTTACCGTGATTACATCAGTGCCGGAAATGGCCGCTTCTTCGTCATGTACGGCCAGACCGAAGCGGCGGCCCGGATCGCCTTCGTCCCGCCGGAAAGCCTGTCGGACAATGAAGAGCGGATCGGCATTGCCATCCCCGGCGGCAGCCTCAGCCTTGCCGACGATGACGGAAATCCGGTCGATCGGCCGGGCGTTGCCGGAGAACTCGTCTATTCCGGCCCGAACGTGATGATGGGCTACGGTGCGGATCGCGCCGATCTCGCCCGCCCAGCCGAGGTCGGGGCGCTGCACACCGGCGACATTGCCGTTCGCGACGAAGAGGGTTTCTTCCGGATCGTCGGGCGGAAAAGCCGTTTCGCCAAGGTCGCGGGACTGCGGATCGGCTTCGACCTCATGGAGCAGGTGCTAGTGGAGGCGGGCATCGCGGCTGCTGTCGTGGGCGACGACGAAGGCCTGCAGGCCTATGTGACCGATGCTGGCGTGGCCGATCGGGCGCGGCGGATCCTTGCGGAGGCGAGCCGTCTTCCCGCGAACCTGATCTGCGTTACCGAGCAGGCGGACCTGCCCAGGCTTGCCTCCGGCAAAATCGACTATGACAGGCTCGGGGAGACGATGCGGAAGACGCGCGCGAAAAGTCGCCCGGCGACGGTCAGCGTGCTCGAAGCCTATGCCCGCGTCTTCTATCCCCTCACCGTCGGCCGCAATGACAGCTTTGTCTCGCTCGGCGGCGATTCCCTTCGTTTCCTGCAATTGACGATGGAATTCGACCGGCTCGGCGTCGACCTGCCGGAAGGCTGGGCGCAGGCGCGGATCGCCGAGCTCGACAATGGCCGGCCGGCGGCACGCTTCTTGCGCCTTGCAGACATCAGGGCCTTGCCAACCGATCTGGTCCTGAGGGCGATCGCCATCCTGTTGGTGGTGCTGCACCACGAGATGCTGTGGCCCATTCCCGGCGGATCGGGCGTCATGCTGCTCCTCGTTGGCTTCAGCCTGGCGCGCTTCCAGTCGGGCCATTTCCTCGCCGGCCAGTTCCGCCACGCGCTGCGGCCCGCCATCAACGTTCTTATTCCCTATTTCTGCATTGTCGCCGCCTATGCGCTCGCCTGGCGGACGGTTCCCTGGGCCTCGATCACGCTGACCGGCAATTTCGGCTATGCCGATCCGGAGCGCCACGAGATGGTCCCCTATCTCTACTGGTTCATCGAAGCCTATGCGCAGACGCTTCTCGTCTTCTCGCTCATTTTTGCGATGCCTGCGGTGCGCAAGCTCGCGCGAGCACGACCCTTTGCCTTCTCGCTAGGCCTGCTCGGGCTGGCGGTCGCCGCGCGCTTTTCTCTTCCGCTCGTCTTCGATATCGGCAAGCGGCAGATTTTCACGATCTATTGGGGTTTCCACCTCGGTATTTTCGGCTGGTGCGCCGGCCTTGCCGATCGTGCGGCACGGCGCATGGTTCTGACGGCGCTGGCTGCGGCAGTGCTTGGTTATCTCGCCTTCTGGGAAACGGTCTGGATTGGAACGACGATCAAATATCTGACGATCTTCGCCGCACTTCTTGCCCTTCTTTATCTGCCGCGGATCCGCTTACCCGTCTGGCTCGGCCGTCTGCTGACGCCGATCGCCGTCTCCGCCTTCCCCATCTACCTCTTGCACCGCTTCGTACCGGAACTGCTGATGACGCCGGCAGCCGGCGCCTTGCCGGCCTCAGTCTTTCACCTGCTGGCCATCACAGGCGGCCTGGCGATCGGCATCCTCGCCAACAGGCTGGTGGCGGAAGTCCGCAACTTGCTTCGCGCCACGGCGATAGCCAGGAATACCGACGGGCGTGAGCCGGCCGCGACCGCTCCCTGCGCGGCGCAATAGCTGACCGAAAGGGAGGCGCCTCACAGTTTCAATTGCCAGACGCCGGCCTCGGCGACGGCGCCGGTGAGCGTTGCCGAACGTGCGGCGGCAAAGCCCGGAATGCGTTTGGACCCCGTCCAGCGGCCGTTGTCGGCGAAGACCTCGATCGAGCCGGCATCGAGGAAGATGCGCAGGCTCGACGGTTTCGCGCCGGTGGCGACGTAACGCGGCGGCGTGTTACCGGTGCGAGCGTTGAAGACAATCGCCAGTCCATCGGCATCGAGTTTCACGCCTAGATCGACATCCGGATGATCGAAGGTGAGATCGAAGGCGGCGCCCGGCTCGGTGAGATCAAGGACGATCTCGACGGCGCCGGTACCGAGCGGCACGGTCTTGCCGGCGGCAAGCGCGGTATCGTCAAGCAACTGATGGCGCAGGCTTTCGACGGCTGCGACCGGCGGGGTCAGCACGGTGTCGCCGTCGAGAAGCACGCGGCGCGGCACGGTCATGGTCGTCGGGAAATCGTCCTTCTTGGAAAAATCCGTCCAGTTGGCGAGCCAGGCGATGCCGACCGGCTCGTCGCCATCAACGAAGGCCTGGAAGGCATAGGCATCCGAACCGAAATCCAACTCCTGCGCGAACTCCGCCGTGAAGGTGCGGCCATCGAAACCGCCGACGGAGACGGAGGTGAGGTTGCGGCGGCCGGTGGCCGGGTCGCGGCTGGTGAGCAGACCGAAGATCAGCGCCCAGCGGGTTTCTGCGTTTTTGCCGGAAAGCGGCACCATGCAGGGGCATTCCGCCGCCGTCATGCCGAAACCGTCCTCGCGATGGATGATGCCGAGGAAGGTCCAGCCATCGGCACCTTGCGCGTCCGCGGTTTCATAGAGCAGGATGACGCCGCCCTGCCTGTCGCGGCTGCCGAGCAGCATCTTCCAGCGGCCGTCCGGGCCTTTGAAGACATAGGGATCGCGGAAATCGGTGGTGAGGTTCAAGCCTTCCGGGCGCAGCGGCATCACGGTTTCCGGCGGGCCGGCGACGATGCCGTCGCGGCTGACGGCGGAAAGCTGGATCTGCTCTTCCGGTTGCCGGTCACGCACATGCTCGGTGTAGAAGACGCGGATTTCCGCGCCGTCCGGGCCGGCGCCGGGGATCGCCGAGCCGGAGAAGGCGCCGCCGCGGCCATCGTCCTTTTCCGATAGATGCGCCGCCGGGAAGAGGAACATCGGCAGATGTGTCCAGCGGACGAAATCCTTCGAGACGGCATGGCCCCAGTGCATCGTGTTCCAGCGCGGCTTATGCGGATAATGCTGGTAGAAGAGGTGAGCGTTGCCGCCGAAACGTCCAAAACCGTTCGGATCGTTCATCCAGCCGAAGGGCGGGCGGAAGTGGTAGCTGTCGGGCACATCGGGAGCGGCGGTGCGGGCATCGCAGTGCAGGACGCGGATGCCCTCCGTCATCACGGTTTCCGGCCGGAAAGCATAAGCGACGGAGAGCGCCGTGGTTGTCGCATCATAGGACAGCGTGGCACGACCGCCTTTGACGAGCATCACAGCGAAGAACTCAAATTCTCCCGTGCGGCGGGTCGAGGGCTCGCCGATGTCGTTGCCATCAACGGCGACCAAGAGCTTTGCCTCGCCGCCGGCATGGCGCGCCTTCAGCCAGAGATGCAGCACCGTGCCTTCGGGCAGCGCCGCTTCGATGGTTTCCGGTGCCGGCGTTTCGGATTTTGCCTGCAGAGACATGATCAACCTTTCACGGCGGAGCCGACGAATGAACTGACGAACCAGCGCTGGAAAGCCAGATAGAGAATGAGGACCGGGATCATCATCAGCACCGAGGCGGCCATGGCGCGGTCCCAGTAGATGCTGTCCTGTCCGAAGAAGGTGGCGATGGCGACGGCAATCGGCCGGGCATAGTCGGTCTGGGTGACCAGCGTCGGCCAGAGATACTGGTTCCAGCTTTCGATGCCCATGAGGATCGAGACCGTGGCGAGCGCCGGCAGGCTGAGCGGCATGTAGATCGACCGGTAGATGCGGAACACCGATGCGCCATCCATTTCCGCCGCTTCATAGAGTTCTTTCGGCAGCTGCGCGAAGAACTGGTAGAACAGGAAGACATAGAGCGGGCTTGCCACCCAGGGCAGGATCTGCACCGCGAAGGTATCGGTCAGCCCCGCCCGCGACATCATGACGACGAGCGGCATGATGATGCTTTCCTGCGGGATGACATAGAGCGCGACGACCAGCGCCAAGAGCGCCGCCTTGCCGCGCAGCGAGCCCCAGGCCAGAACGAAGCCCGCCATGGAATTGACGACCAGACCCGAGACAACAGTGGCGACGAGGATCACCAGCGAATTGAAGAGATATCGGCCATAGGCCAGCTCGCCGGAGAAATGAGCGATCTCCTTGTAGTTCGACAGCGTCGGCTCGCTGACCCAGAAGGCGCGGAAGCTGCCCATGTCGGCGAGAATGCGGAAGCGGTCGTCCTTCAGGCTGGCGATCAGCAGCATGAACAGCGGCGAGATCATCACCAGCGCGATGACCAGGATGCAGAGGCTCTGGACGATGCGCAGGCTTCTCTTGCCGTTGCCCCTTGCGATTGCCAGCGGGACGGGCCGGCTCAAAGCGATATCAGACATCGAAGCGCCTCAGGAGTTTGCGTTGCAGCAGCGCGATCAGAAGAACGATGACGAAGAGGATGACGGAAACGGCCGATGCGTAGCCGAGTTTCTGCTCCTCGAAGCCGGCGCGCACCATGTAGTGGACAACGGTTTCGGTGCTTTCCTTAGGGCCGCCCTGGGTGAGGATCGCCACCTGCGTATAGAGCTTGAAGGCCTGGATGGTGGTGATAACCAGCACGAAGACATGGGTCGGGCGAAGGCCGGGCATGGTGACGTGCCAGAAGCGGCGCAGCGCGCTTGCCCCGTCGATGCGGGCGGCATCGTACAGTTCGTCGGGAATGCCCTGCAGGCCGGCGAGATAGATGATCATCTGAAAGCCATAGGCCTGCCAGGCCGAAAGCAACACGATGGAGAACATCGCCCAGTTGGGATCGCCGAGCCAGTCGATCGGCTGGATCGCGCCGCCGGAAAGGAACCCGACGATCTGGTTGAGCGGGCCGCTCGGATACTGGAACAGCGTGCCCCAGATGACGCAGACCACCACCATGGAGGTGATCGCCGGCAGGAAGAACAGGCCGCGCAACAGGTTTTGCATCGGCAGCTTCTGGTGCAGGAGCAGCGCGGTCAGAAAGGCGAGGCCGCATTGCACCGGCAGCACCCAGATGGTGAAGCGCGTCACGTTCCACAGTGCGGTCCAGAACAGCGGATCGGTGAAGACGCGCTCGAAATTCAGGAGGCCGACGAAGCGCACCGGCGTCGGGCGCGGCACGAGCGGCTGGTTGGTCATCGCCGTCCAGAAGGACAGGAGGAACGGCGCGATCAGGAAGATCGCCAGCAGCAGAAAGGCAGGCGCGATCATCGCCATTTCCTGCCAGAGCCGCTGCGTGTCGCGGCGTTTCGCCGGACGCCGCAAAGCGGGCGTGGAGGTCTGTTGCAAAGTCATTGTTTCCTCCTCATCGGTCATCCCTCCTGAGATAGTCGAGGGCCGGCCGGAGAGCCGGCCCCGGCAAAACCCTTACTGCTGCTCGTCGAAGGGCGGGTAGCCGGCATTGTCCGCGATATCCTCGTCGATCTTCTTGGCCGCGGCCGTCAGCGCTTCCTGCGCGTCACCACCGTTGAAGATCTTGTCGACGGCCTGCATGAAGGCCGAGGTGATCGTCGGATAGGCCGGGTGCGGCGGACGGGCGATCGCCGTCTTGGAAGCCTGCTCAAAGGCGATGGCGAGCGGACCGCCTTGCGCATAGAGCGGGGATTCGGCGGCGAAGCTCTTCAGGCCCGGATAGGCGGACTGGGTCTTGGCGTACTCCCGGTACTCCTTGTCCTTCAGCAGGAAGCTCAGGAACTTGCCGGCGATCTCAGGATTTTCAGAGGTCGCGGAAATGCCCCAGATCCAGGTGCCGTTCGGGCTGACGCCCTTGTCGCCGATCTTCGGCAGCGGCATGACGACGATATTGTCCTTCATCGCTGCCGACGCCTCGGCGTAGAACCAGTGGCCGCCCATGGCGAGTGCTGCCGGCTGTCCCTCGGCGTAGAACTGGTTGGTGCCCGAGGACGTCGGTACGACCCAGCCCTTCTTCACCCAGTCCTGCATCATCGTCAGCGCCTTGACGCAGGCCTCGCCATCGAGCGTGCCGCCGGCCTTCCAGGTCTTGCGGTCGATCAGGTCGCAGCCGGCGCTTTCGAGCAGCGGGCCGTAGGCATAGGTGATCCACTCGGTCTTGATGCCGTAACCCCGGAAGGTGTCGATCGGCCACTTCACGCCTTCGAGCTTGGAAAGCTTTTCGAGATAGGTTTCGAATTCCTCACGGGTCCAGGCATCGTCGACCGATTTCGGAATGCGGGCGCCGATGGCTTCAAGATATTTCTTGTTGCCGTAGAGCACGACCGAGGAGTCGGTGAGGCCGATCGCATAGAGGTCCTTGTCGATCGGATAGGTGCCCTGGGCGATATTCGAATCCGTCATGTCATCGAGCAGGTCCTTGTCGATGAGCGGCTTGACGGGCTTGAGATAGCCGGACCAGACGTAATTGGCGAGGAACGGAGCATCGAGTTCCATGATGTCGGGCAGCTGCTTGGCCATCACGGCGGCGCTGAACTTTTCGTTATAGGCATCGTGCGGCGCGTAGATCATCTCGATGTCGACATCGGGATTGGTGGCCTCGAAGCGGGCGGCAACGTCGCCATAGGCCTTCACCCAGCCGGGATCGCCCTGGTGCATGACGTGGATGACGGTCTTCGCCTCGGCAAAGCCGGCGGTTGCGACCAGCGCGGCGGACGCTAGGAATGCTGGAAGTAATCGATTACCCAGTGAAATCCTCATTGGCATTCTCCTCCTGTTAAACACTATTCGAAGTTCAGACGGATGCCCGTTCGACCAGATGGAACGGCAGTTTCCGCAGATGCGGCGGTTCGGGCTGCTCGGCCAGGAGGATCTCCATGGCAAGGCGGCCCATGGCGCGGTGCGGCAGGGCCATCGTCGTCAATGGCGGGTCCAGCCGCGAGGCAAGCTCGACCTGGTTGTCGAAGCTTGCCACCGCGATATCATCGGGAATGCGAAGGCCGGCGCGGGCAAGCGCCGCATAGACTTCCATCGCCACGCGGTCATTGCCGCACAGGATGGCGTCCGGCCGTTGACCGGATTTCAGAAGCGCCTCCACATGAGAGGCAACAAGGCTTGGCGCGCGGTCGCTATAGACGCTGCGGCGCACCGCCGGCAACACGCCGACGGGATCGATGCCCCCCTCCTCAAGCGCTGCACGAAACCCCGTCTCGCGCAGCGTGCCGGCGAGAATGCCCGGCAGGTTGATGAAGGCGATGCGCCGGCGGCCGGCGGCGAGGAGATAACGCACGATCTCCTGCGCGCCGCCCTCTTCGTCCGGCACCAGCGCGGTGACGCGGCCGGCGGCCTCGCGGCAGTTGATCATGACGCCGACGGCGCCCGCCAACTTGTCCGGCAGGGCAACGTGCTTGTGGTACATGGCGGCATAAGCAACGGCGCGCGGCCGGAACTGCTGCACCTCGTCGAGCACCGAGCCGATAGACTGGCCGCTGCTGTGGTTGACCGCAAAGACCGCCATGCCGGCGCCGCGGGCCGCCCCGTCGAGGCCACGCACGATCTCGGTGGCGAAGGGCGACGTGATGAGGCCGTCGGAGACGACGCCGACCAGCGGCAGCCAGCCCTGACGCACGCCACGCGCCGCAAGGTTGGTGACATAGCCGAGGTCTTCCGCAATGGCCTTGATCTTCTGGCGCGTATCGTCCGACATGCGGGCGGAGCCGCCGTGCAATGCGCCGGAAACCGTCTTTACCGAGACGCCCGCACGTTCCGCGATGTCAGAAAGCGACGCTGCCACGATCTCCACCATCCTCCTTGGGTGATCGATTACCCAATAGTGGTGACGGACGCGTTTTGTCAAGCGACTTTTACGCGCACTGCTCGGTCCGGGAGATTGCCGAGCCCCTTGCTCATCCGCCTGCCGGCAGCCTCGCATCTGCCTGCGGCGGGCGACGCGCGAGAGGTCGCGCAAAGATGACCACGTTCCCGAGAAGCGTCAGCGCCAGGCCGATCAGGCCCAGACCGCTCCAGTGGTAACCCTCGAAGACCGTCGACAGCGACAGGGCGACGATCGGGAACAGGACGGTGGCATAGGCAGCGCGTGAGGAGCCGATGCGCGACACCAGCATGAGGTAGGTGGTGAAGCCGATAACCGATCCGATAGCCGCGAGATAGAGCAGCGCGGCAAGATAGGTGATGTCAGGCGGCGCCACGATCGGCGTTTGCGTCACGGCAATCAGGGCGAGGAGGATGACCGCGCCATAGGTCATGCCCCAGGCATTGGCGGTCACCGGTGAGATTCCGGCCGCGCTGTTTCGGCGCGATGCCATGTTGCCCAGCGAGAAGAACAGCGTGCCAAGCGCTGCGAGCCCGATCCCCTTCAACGTGCCCATATCGAAATCGACGACAACGTCCTCTCCGAAAAGCAGGAGGAGGCCGGTTGCTCCGAGTGCCGCTGCGAGAAGCGTGCGGCCTGTAATGCGGTCGCCGAAGAAGAGGCGCGCATTGACGGCATTGTAGATCGTTGCAAGCGAGAAGATCACGGAGATCAGCCCGGACGGGATGGAGGCGGCTGCATTGTAGAAACAGATGAAATTGAGGCTGAACAGGCAGAGCGCTTGCGCAAGGATGAAAGGTTGGTCGCGCAAGGCAGGGAACTTGAGCCGCCGCATGACAGCCAGGATGGCGACGAGGATCACTGCTGCGACCGCAAATCTGTAAAAGACCGAGACCAAGACCGGCACGGGACCGACCTGCATCGCAATGGCGATCCAGGTCGTCCCCCATATGAGAACGGTCGCGATGAAGAGAGCGGCATTTGCCATGGGATGATCCTCGTTTCCCCGACCAATAGGCGAACCGCAGGCAGGTCTCTTGCAGATTCTTGCTATGAAATTGGTTTGCCCGGACTTCCTGCTCGCCATGCGGATCGTCCACCGGTATTGTTCGCAAGGCGTGGCCAGGTGTGGGGAAGAATTGGTGAAAGATAGCCGCCTTTCGGTTTTCAGTTTTTTGTCCGCATCTCCCTCTGCTCGGATGTCACAGTCCATCGATTTGGGTTTCGGGCGATCCGCTGCCCTCTGGAGCAATGCCGGCGACAGGATGAGCTACGAGCGGCCGGACGGACATACGTTCAGTCTTTATTTGAAGGGTGGCGCCGGAACGCGCCGTCTGGATGGCGGCCCCGCCGCGCGAGGCCGGCCCGGAGCCTTGTGCATCATGCCACAAGGGCATTCGTCTGAATGGGAAATCACCGATCCCTTCGAATTCGTCCATCTGTATGTTCCAGACGATCAGATGCGTCGGATGTTTGCAGAGACGTTTGACCGCGATTCCAGGCTTATGGTCCTTCCCGAAGTGACCTTCGCAGATGCACCCGCCTTGGCGCGCGCGCTTGGGCAGATGACGAAAGCGATGTCGGCGGGCGGTCATCTGTTGGCTGAAGAAGCGATGACGCGGGCGATCAACGATCTCTTCGTTGATCCGCGCTATGGAGGCATGCGTCCCTGCGCGATCAGCGGCGGGCTCGCTCCGCATGTGCGGCGCCGCACTCTCGAGTATATCGAGGCCCATCTCGATGAGACAATCCGCTTGCAGGATCTGGCTGCGATCGGGCAACTCAGCGCGTTTCATTTTCAGCGGATGTTCCGGGCAAGCTATGGTGTGTCCCCGCATGGCTGGGTGGCCCACCGGCGTGTCGAGCGCGCCAAATCGATGTTATCAGGCATGGACCCGATCGCTGAGATCGCTTCGGCCTGCGGCTTCAGCAGCCAGAGCCACATGACAAGGGCATTCAAACTGGGCACCGGCATCACGCCCTCTGCCTACCGGCAACGACAGTAAAGCCTTTCGCGCGCTAAACCTTTGTTCGCTGTGGGCGGGGCGGCAGCCTTGATCTCCGACCGATAGTGCCGGAGATCAGGAATGCTTTCGTGGGACGGGTTTTCGTGTCTGTGGCGCGCCGGCAATGCGGCAAGGCTCAGCCAGGAAGCTTGTTGAATTTCCGCAGGCTCTTGTCGACGAAGGACTCGGGCAGGAAGCGGCGGATGAAGCGGACCTGTCCTGCCGCCTTCCCGGCCGTGTAACGTCTCTTGGGTGATGCCGCATTGGCGGCCTTGACGACGGTTGCGGCGACCACTTCCGGCGCATCGCCCTTCGAGACGATCTCGCGCATCAGCTTTTCCGCGTCGGCGCGCACCGCATCATAGACGGCAAGCGGCTTGTCCGGCCGGGTGATGTTCTCCTCGAAGGAGGTGCGGGTGACGCCGGGTTCGACCAGCACGACGCGGATGCCCTGCGTGCGCACCTCATGGTCGAGAGATTCCGAATAGCCTTCGATTGCGTGTTTGGTCGCTGCATAGAGCGCGTTGAAGGGCGCTGGGATCAGCCCGAGGATCGAGCTCAGGTTGATGATCCGGCCGCTGCGCTGCCGCCGCATCACCGGCAGCACCGCATTGGTCATGCGCATCGTGCCGAAGACGTTGACGTCGAACACGGCTTTGGCCTGCGCCGTCGTCGATTCCTCGGCGCCGCCGAGCAGGCCGATGCCGGCATTGTTGACGAGCAGGTCGATCCGTCCCGTGCGTTTCAGCACCTCGTCGACGACGCCCTGCACGGATTGATCGTCGATGACGTCGCAGACCAGCATGGTGATGCCGTCGGCGGTGTCGGCCATCGGCTTTCGGCTGGTGCCGAACACCCGGTAACCGTCGCGCCGCAGCGCTTTCGCCGTCACCAGCCCGATGCCGGAGGACGCTCCGGTGACCAGGGCAATGCCGCGTTCTCTCTTGCTCATCAATCTCCACCTTTACTTTTGTCGTGGAACATCCATGCGCAATCTGTTACTATCAAATTGATAGCAAGTCACTACTAAAAAGATATCGACATGAAAAATCTTTCGGACCAGCCCTGCCTGATTGCCCGCAGCCTGGCGCTCGTCGGCGATGCCTGGAGCATGCTGATCATGCGCGACGCCCATGCGGGGCTGACCCGTTTCGATGATTTTCGCAAAAGCCTCGGCATCGCCCCGACCATGCTGACGGGGCGGCTGGCATCGCTGACCGAGGAAGGGCTCCTGGAAAAACGCCGCTATTCCGAGCGCCCGCCGCGCGACGAATATGTGCTGACGGAGGCCGGCCGAGACTTTCTGCCGGTGCTGTTTGCGATCGGCGCCTGGGGCCGCAAACATCGCGGCGGCGGCGAGGTCACCCGCTTCTTCGACGCCGAAACCGGAACCGAGATCGATCCCGTCACCATCGACCGGGCGACCGGCGCTCCTGTTGGAACCCGGCCCATTCGCATCGCCGCACCCGGATGCGCCCTGCCGCAGGCTCAGCAGGACTGACGCTCAGTGCAGGCCCGCCCTGCTCTCAAGCTCTCGGCTTGAGAGCCATCTCAGGTCTCCATAGCCATCGCCGCCTCCCCTACGACTGCTGCAGCCCGTAAAGCAGCGGCATCAGCCCGGCGAGCGCCTTGAAGCGCTCCCACGACTTCGACGACGGCTTCGTCCAGCCGGTTTCGGCAAGTCCGGAAACGCGCGGAAAAACGAGGCGGTCGAAAACGGCGCGATCCGTCATCGGTTCGGACCAGATGCAGGCCTGGATGCCGAGGAGTTTCTGTTTCTGCGCTGCGGTCCAGCCGCCGACCGGATCGAAATTATAGAGCTTTTCCGCGTCTGATGTTCCCGCCCAGCTGGCGCCGGGCTCGTCCCAGTCGGGCCTGAGCGCCATGTCGAGGTAATAGACCTGTCCGGGGCAGACGACCATGTCGTAGCCGCGTTCGGCGAGTTCGGCCGAGACCTCGACATTGCGCCAGCTGCAGAGATAGCTCTTCGCCTTGTCGATGACATCGCCATGGGCCGCCTCTTCCCAGCCGCCGGTGATGCAGCCCTTGCTCGCCAGGAAGCGCTGGACGCGGCTCAGGAACTCCGCCTGCAGGATGGCGGCGCCCGAGCCGTGGATATCGTCGGCGCCATGGGTGTTGGTGACGACGTTCAGCCGCTTGGCATGCGCGTCGGCAACCGCGTCGCCGGCGACGCTGCGCAGGCGCTCGAGCGCTGCCGGCGAGCCGGACCACGCCCCGAGCGGCACCTCGTCGGCCCCGAGATGGATTGTTTTGAACGGGAAGAGTTCGATGAGTTCCGTCAGGATGGTCTCGACGATCTCGTAGGTCTTCTCAAGGGCGGGATTGATGCAATTGTCGGGAAAACCCTGAACCGAATAATAGCTGCCGACCTCGGCCGGATCGCGCAGATCCGGTATCGCCTGCTGCATGGCGTAGCAATGGCCGGGTACATCGATCTCCGGCACGATCTCGACCCCGAAGCTCTTTGCCTCGGCGACGATCTCGCGGATGGCGGCCTTGGTGTAATAACCGCCGGTGCGGGCCGGGCTTGATCCCAGCAGCGGCGGAACCGCAAGGCCGTGGCCGCGCCAGGCGCCGATTTCGGTCAAAGCGGGATAGGCGTCGATCTCGACGCGCCAGGCCTCGTCGTCGGAAAGGTGCCAGTGGAAGCGGTTGAGCTTGTTCCAGGCCAGCACCGCTATCAGCTTCTTGACCTCGGCCGCGCCGTAGAACTGGCGGGCGACATCGAGATGCAGCCCGCGCCAGCCCATCGCCGGCTCATCGACGATCTCGCCGGATGCCGGAAACTGGAAGACTTGGGGATGCAGCCTTGCGCCGCGCCAGATCTGGCCGAGTGTCACCAGGCCGTAGAGAAAGCCGGTCCGGCTGCCAGCCTCGATCGTGATCGTTTCTTCGTCGAAGCTCAGCCGATAGGCTTCGGGACCGAAGCCGGCGACATCCTTCAGGGCGACGGCCACTGCGCCTTCCGCCTCGGTGCGCACAATGCCTTCGACGGCAAAGAGATGCTCGACCAGCGCCGCGAAACTTTGCGCCGCCGCCTCCCCTTCGGCACTCTGCGCCCGCGGCGCAAAACCGGCGGGCAGCGGACGGCGGGAAGTGACGGAGACGTGGTTCGGCCAGGGAATGATCGACACCTGAACCGGCGCATTGACGGGAACCGGATAGATCTCGGCGCCACGCTTCAGCGGCGCATTGCTGACCGAAGACCGCGTCGGCTCGATGCCGAGCACGATGGTGCTGCCGTCGGAAAGCGCGAGATAGGCGCTCGTCGCGCCGTCCGTCCAGTGGCGGAACTGCCAGCTCAGCGCATAGACCGAGATCGTCCAGGTCTCGCCCGCGCCGAGAACGAAATCGGCCGGCGGCTGGAATTCGGTGAAATTCGAGAGCCGCTGCGAGACCGTCGCGCCCTCGACGCGCCCGGCCGGATCGACGCGGCCCGGGCCGCTGACGCAGAGGGAGAAATTCGAAAGCGGCGCAGTGCCGAGGTTCTTGAGGCGCAGGACATAGGAGAACTCCTTGCCGTCGGCAGGCGGATTCCAAAGGGTTTCAAGCCGCAGGGCTTTCGGTCGCGGTGTGGACATGGTCACTCTTTCCTCTTGAAAGCTGGCCTCTTGGAGGTGAAGCCTTTTGAAAATCAGCTCTTGAGCATTCCGGCATTGGAAACGCCGAGCGCGCGTATGAAGTGGTTGGGGCCAACCTGTTCGATCACGGTCGATTCAGGACGGCTGAGCGAGCGCACCTTTTCCGCCTGTTCGAGGAACCGTGCGCTTCCGCCCGTCACGAACGGCCTGCTGCCGTCCGGAACGGCGGAAAGCAGCAATCGCGTATAGGGATGGCGGGGATCGGAAAGAACCGTATCGGTGTCGCCCCATTCGACCATCTGGCCGGCAAACATCACGACGATCTCCTCGGCCACATGCGCTGCGGTTGCGATGTCGTGGGTGATATAGAGCATGGCGAGATCGTTTTCACGCTTCACTGTGGCGAGCAGATCGAGAATGTCCTTGCGGATGGAGACGTCGAGCATCGAGGTCGGCTCGTCGGCCACCAGCACGCTGGGTGTGACGGCAAGGGCGCGGGCGATATTGACGCGCTGCCGCTGCCCGCCCGAAAGCTCGTGCGGGAATTTCTGCCTGGTCACATCGGGCTTCAGCCCGACGCTTGCCAGCAGCCGGGCAATCTCCTCGGCAAGATCTGCCCTCGCGCCACTCTGCCGATGCAATTGCAGCGGCCGCGCCAGATGATGGCTGACGGTGAAGGCCGGGTTGAGCGAGGAGAACGGATCCTGGAAGACCATCTGCACCTCCCTGCGGTAGCGATGCTCGTCCCCGGCCCCGCCGCGGGCGGAGAGCGCCTGCCCGCGGAAAAACAGCTTGCCGCCGGTCGGCTTGTCCAGGCGGGCGATGATGCGGGCACAGGTCGTCTTGCCGCAGCCGGATTCGCCGACGAGCGCCAATGCCCTGCGGGGAAAGAGCGAGAAGGACACGCCTTTCAGCGCGCGGACCGGACCGAAATTGCGTTGGATGTCCTCGAGCCGGATCACGGCGTCAGCGACAATAGGATTTGCCTCCGCTTTCATGCCACGACTCCTGATAGATGCGGATTGCCGGGAAGCTGCGGAATCGCATTCCAGAGCTTCCGCGTATATTCGTGTCGCGGCGCATCGGCGACCTGGCTGACATCGCCCACTTCGACGAGCTCGCCCTTCAGCATGACGCCGATGCGCCGGCAGAGCTGCGCCATCAGGTGCAGGTCATGGGTGATAAAGAGCACCGAGAAGCCGTAGCTCCGCTGCAGGTCGACGACCTGCTCGAGGATCTCCCGCTGCACAACCACGTCGAGAGCCGTCGTCGGCTCGTCCATGATGATGAGCTCGGGTCTGAGCGCCAGACAGATCGCGATAACGATGCGCTGGCGCATGCCGCCGGAAAACTGGTGCGGGTAGTCGCCGATCCGATAGGTGGGAATGCCGACGAGGCGGAACATCTCCTCGGCCCGAGCCCGGGACTCCTCCCGCGAGCAATGGGTGTGCCGGTAGAGAACGTCATGGAATTGCGCCTCGACCCGCATTAGCGGATTGAGCGAATTCATCGCGCTCTGGAAGACCATGCCGATGCGCTTCCAGCGGATCATCTGCAGCTCGCGTTCCGGCAGCTTCAGCAGATCCTGTCCGGTGAGCCGGATACTGCCGCCGCTGATCCAGGCCGGCGCCTTGGAAAGACTGGTGATGGCATAGGCGATCGTGCTCTTGCCGCAGCCGGATTCACCGGCGAGCCCGAAGATCTCGCCGCGGCCGATGGCGAAGGAGACGTCCTTGACGGCGCGGAACTCTCCCTTGTCGACGAGGTAGTCGACGTTGAGCTTGTCGATCTCAAGAAGATTGTCGCTCATCGGCCAAGCTCCAATTCCCGGTTGCGGGCGCGGGTGAGGCGGAACCAGCGCGTCAGCGCCGGGCCGGAGCGCAACTGCGGATTGGAGATCTCATCGAAGGTGAAATTCAAAAGCGCAAGGCCAAGCCCCGTCAGCGCGATGCCTGCCGCCGGCACGCCGATATCCCACCATGCGCCGACCATGATCGCCGAGGAATTCTGGGCGTTGTAGAGCATGGTGCCCCAGGAGACCTTCAAGGGATCGCCGAAGCCGAGATATTCAAGCGTCGTCTGGGCAACGATGGCATAGATGATGCTGCCGACGAGGTTGATGCCGATCAGCGTCGTCAGGTTCGGCAGGATTTCCACGAAGATGATGCGCCAGGCCGGCTCGCCGATCATCTTCGACGCCGTGACGAAATCGCGATTGCGCAGCGCCATCGTCTGCGATCGCGTCATACGGGCGCCCCACGGCCAGGAGGTCAGCGCGATGATCGTCATGATCGTCATCGGCCCCACCGTGCCGGCGAAGGAGGCGAGCAGGATCAACAGTGGCATGTTCGGAATGACGAGCACGGCATTGGTCGCAAGGTCGAGCAATGCATCGGTCCTGCCGCCGGCATAACCGGCGACGAGGCCGATCGCCGTGCCGAGAACGGTGATGGCAATCCCGGTGGCAAAACCGACCGAGAGAGAGCTGCGGGCGCCCCAGACGAACTGGCGGTAGACATCCCGTCCCATCTTGGTCGTGCCCATGACATGTTCGATCGACGGCGGCTGATGCGAGCGTCCGACACGCGCTCCAGGCTCTCCGGGTGCGACGAGCGGCGCAAACAGCGCCATCAGCCACAGGACGGCAATGATGATGAGGCCGGCCAACGCCTTCTTCTGCTTGAGGATGGGCCATAGCGTAAAGCTCATCACGCAGCCTCCCGCAATCTCGGATCGACAAAGCCGTAGATGATGTCGACCAGGAAGTTGGCGCCGAGGGTGGCAAGTGTCATCAGCAGCAGCTGACCTTGGATAACGGGGTAATCGCGGGCGATGCTCGCGGTGTAGAGCGTCAATCCCAAGCCGGGATAGTTGAAGACGATCTCGGTGACGATCGAGCCGCCGAAGACGGCGCCGAGCATCAGCGCCAGGTTGGTCAGCACCGGAAGCATGGCATTGCGCGCGCCGTAGCCGAACATCACGGTGCGGTGGCTGAGCCCCTTGGCGCGGCCCATGGTGACATAATCCTCGCCGAGCACCGAGATCATCGACGAGCGCATCGTCGTTTGGAATTCGCCGATCAGGAACGGCGAGAGCGTCAGCACCGGCAGGATCGCATGGGCGAAGACGCTGCCGATGAAGGTGAAGTTGAAAGCGGGATCGAGGTTCGGATCATAGGCGTAGCCCACCGGAAACCAGCGCAGCGAAACCGCGAAGACGAACAGCGTCGTCAGCGCCACGATGACGGGCGGCACCGAAATCATGATCACCGACAGCGGCGAGACGATCGTGTCGAAACGTCCGCCGCGGCGCCAGGCCGAGACCGCGCCGAGCACGACACCGACACAGAGCGAAAAGATGATCGCCGTCGTCACCAGGAAGACGGTCCAGAGCGTCGACCGGCCAAGCACCTGGACGACGGTCTGGGGGTAGTATTTGACCGAGACGCCGAGATCGAGGGTGACAAGCCCCTTGAGATAATCGGCGAATTGCCAGAGCATCGGCTGGTCGACCGCGCCGAAGCGCGCCTTGATCGCCTCGACGGCAGCGGGTGTCGCCCGCGGGCCGAGCTGTGCGACCATGGCGTCGACCGGGCTCCCCGGCATCAGCCGGGGAAGAATGAAGTTCACGACGATGGCGAACGCCAGGGCGACCGCATAGACGCCGAGGCGCCGGCTCGAAATGCGCATATCCGTTCCCTCGTCAGACTCAGCTGACCGGCTTGAGGCGCAGCAGATGCATCAGGCGCATGCGGTTGTTGTCATGATCCTCCGGATTCATGATCGGGTCCTTGTCGGTGACCCAGCCGGTGAAGCGCTTGCTGGAGAACTGGTACCAGGTCGGTCCGTTGAAGACGGGCACGACGGGAAAATCGTCGGCGATCAGCAGCTGGATATCGTTGAAGATCTTCTTGTGATCGTCATCCGACGTCGCCTTCAGATATTGATCGAAAAGGGCGTCCAGCTTCGGGTTCGAATAACGCGAGGGCGCGCCGGTAATGCGCCCGCCATAGGCGGTCGACAGGCTCTGGTAATAGCCGCGGAACGGCGTTGCGCCGTCGGCGCGGGAGTTCATGACGACCTCGAAGCTGCCGTCGATAATCTGCTTGCGCCATTGTTCATATTCCGGGGTGGCGACCGACGCGTTGATGCCGGCGGCACGCAATCCTTCGACGGCGATCTGCACCGCGTCGATCCAGTCCGTCCAGCCGTTCGGAACGATGATCGGGAAGGCAATCGGCTTGCCGCTCGGCGTCGTGCGGAAGCCGTCGGCGCCCTTCTTGTAGCCAGCATCGTCGAGGATCTTGTTGGCCTTCTCGGTATCGAAACCCATAAAGGCGTCCTTGTCGCCTTCCGCCGCCTTGTTGCGCCAGGTCTCGAAACGCGGCGGCAGGCCGGTCGCATGCTCGTTGACGACGGGATAGCCGAAGCCGGCAATATCGACCATCGCCGCACGATCCATGGCGAGGCTGAAGGCGTGGCGGAAGTTCAAGTCCTTATAGGCCTCGAGGTTGCCCTCATTGCTGCTCTTGAAATTCATCTGGAAGGCGACGGTTTCGGCCGGCGGCTGCCAGTAGCCATTATGGCCGGCATCGAGCGCGACGAAGGTCTTGTCGATCTGCGGAATGAAGGAGCCGATCCAGTCCATATTGCCTTCCGGCAGAATGGCGAGCATCTGGTCGTTGCCCGAAATCTGCGGCAGCCTCAGGCAATCGACATGCAGCGAGGCGGCATCCCAGTAGTTCGGATTGCGGCACTGCTCGTAGACCTGCGGCGTGAAGCGGCGCAGCTCCGTCATCGGGCCCGACCCCACAGGCTTCTCGTTCTTGAAGGCGACAGGATCGGAAACGTCCTTCCAGATATGCTCGGGAACGACGGCGAGATCGGCAAGCGTTTCCGGGAAATCGGAGTTGACGGCCTTGAGATCGATCTTGACTTGGGTTGCCGACGGCGTCTCGACGGAGGCAACGGTCTCGCCGACGCCGACCGTGTCGAGGGCTGGGTTCTTCAGCATCAGGTCGATCGTGTATTTCACGTCGGCCGCGGTCAGCGGCTGGCCGTCCGACCACTTCACGCCGGATCGCAGCGTATAGGTGACCGATTTCATATCCGCCGCGAATTTATAGTCGGTCGCCAGGCGAAACACCGGCTTGCCGCCATCCTCGGCATTGAAGATGACCAGCGGCTCGTAGATGAAATCCATCGTGCTCTGCCGGCGGCCGGCAAGATCGAAGGGATTGAAGTTCTGCACCCAGCTGGTCTGCTCCTCGATATGCATCGTCAGCACCGATTCAGCCGCGGCACCCCCCGTCCCGAACGCGACGAGCGCCGTCAGGGCAGTCGCCGCCGCCCAGCCGGTACGCATGGAAATGTTGCGGAATAGGCTTTTGCTCAATCTCATTCCAACGCTCCCCTCATTATGTATTTTTGGAGTCAATCAAATTGATTTAATATTGATAGTCAGTTTCCCGCGGGCGCGTCAATTGCCGATCTCAAATTTTTGCGGGCGGCATCCGAAGCCGCTCGCGGCCGGCATCGACATGCGCGATTTCATGATGAACGAAAAAATAAGCACCGGGCCGGCTGCGTTAACCATTAAGGTACTTTTAAGTACGATAATTAATCCAACGGTGGCGAATTGATCGGAAACAACGGTCGATAAGCATGAAGCTGCTCGCCACGGCCGGGATGTTCCGCGATGGCTGCCCTTCAGACGCTGCGCAGCATCAATTCCAATCTCGAAACGACACAGAACAGCGTCTCCACCGGCTACCGGGTCGACACCGCCTCCGACAACGCCGCCTACTGGTCGATCGCCACCACGATGCGATCCGACAACAAGGCGCTGTCTGCCGTGTCCGATGCCCTCGGCCTCGGCGCGGCAAAGGTCGATACCGCCTATACGGCCATGGACAGTGCGATCGACGTCGTCGACGAGATCAAGTCCAAGCTGGTGGCGGCGACCGAAGATGGCGTCGACAAGTCCAAGGTGCAGGAAGAAATCAGTCAGCTGCAGGAGCAGCTGATGAGCATTGCCCAGTCGGCGACGTTCTCGGGCGAGAACTGGGTCGCCGGCGCAGACGGCACGAAAAGTGTCGTATCCTCCTTTGTTCGCGACGGCTCCGGCGCCGTTTCCGTCAAGATGACCGATTACATTCTCGATACCAGCTCCGCCGGCAACGTGCTGTTCGGCATGAACGGCGGGTCGATCGAAACCTCCACCGGTATCCTCGGAACGGCTGATGCAAACGGCGATTCCGTTTACTCGCTCGACATTACCAACTTTACCACCGGCCAGATCCAGTCGGCGCTGTCGACCATCGAATCCGCCCTATCGGCGATGACCTCGGCCGGTGCGCAATTGGGTTCGATCTCGACGCGCATCGATCTGCAGGAAGACTTCGTCGGTGCGCTATCGGACTCGATCGACTCCGGCGTCGGGCGGCTGGTCGATGCCGACATGGAGGAGGAGTCGAGCAAACTCTCCGCCTTGCAGACACAGCAACAGCTGGCGATCCAGTCGCTGTCGATCGCCAATTCGTCGTCCCAGAACATCCTGTCGCTCTTCCGCGGCTAATCGTCCTGGCCGCAAAGGCAGCCGGGCGCATAGCGCGCCCGGACCGCATTTGCGCAAACACCGAGCCTGGCCTTCCCGGTCAGGCTCGGTTGCGTTGGTGACGTATTTGTGTTGGCAGGCCCTATCGCTTCAGTCCTCATCCGAACTATGGTGTCGGCATCGGCGGGTTCGCGCTCCACGTCTTTGCTTGAGGCATGCGATCGACCGTCTCGATCGTCGACGGGATCGGCCCTGGCCTTCGCACCCGGGGCCGAAAACGCAGCGCTTGCGGGATCATCGCATGGAACGAGTTGAGCCTGCCCATCCCGATGCAACGCCCGCCATCGTCTGGCTCGGCTTCATCGCCATGTGCGTCGGTATGTTTATGGCGATCCTCGATGTTCAGGTGGTGGCGACATCGCTGCCGACCATCCAGTCGGCGCTTGATATCGATCCCGATCAGATGAGCTGGATACAGACCGCCTATCTCATCGCCGAAGTGGTGGCGATCCCGCTGACCGGCTTCCTGACCCGGCTCTTGACGATGCGATGGCTGTTCGTTGCCGCCATCGGCCTGTTCGTCGCCGCCTCCGCCGGCTGTGCGGCCAGCGGCAGCTTCAGTGAGCTGGTCGCCTGGCGGGTGCTTCAGGGCTTTTCCGGCGGAACCCTGATCCCCTCGGTGTTTTCAGCCGTATTCATCCTTTTCCCCAACGAGCGGCAGGCGCTGGCGACGACGATCGCCGGCGTGCTGGCCGTGCTTGCGCCGACCGTCGGTCCGATCGTCGGCGGATGGCTGACCGAGACCTATTCCTGGCACTGGCTGTTCCTGATCAACATCCTTCCGGGGATCGCCTCGGCAATCCTGGCGGCGCGCTTCCTGCCGCGCCAGGCCGTCGATCCCTCCGAACTCAGGTATCTCGACGGTCTGTCGCTTGTGCTGATGGCAGCTGCGCTGACGACGCTGGAACTCAGCCTGAAAGAGGCGCCGACCAGCGGTTGGGCTTCGGCCTATGTTCTCAGCCTGCTGGCGGTCTGCCTGGCGTCGGGCGGCGCGTTCATCCGGCGATCGCTGCGCCGGCGCCGGCCGGTCGTCGATCTCGGCAATTTCGGCGATCGGAACTTTCTCGTCGGCTCGGTTTTGAGCTTCGTGCTCGGCATCGGCCTTTTCGGCTCGGTCTATCTGATGCCGGTGTTTCTCGCTTTCATCCGAGGCCACGACGCGCTCGAAATCGGCATGACGATGCTGGTCACCGGCATCGCCCAGCTGATCACCGCGCCGGTCGCGGTGGCGCTGGAGAAGCGCATGGATGCGCGGCTGCTGTCGGCCGCCGGTTTTGCCCTGTTTGCGATCGGCGTCGCAATGAGCGCCTTTCAGGATCCCCGCTCCGATTATGACGCGATGTTCTGGCCGCAGATCGTGCGCGGCGTCGCCATCATGTTCTGCCTGCTGCCGCCGACGCGGCTGGCGCTCGGCACGCTTCCGCCCGATCGTATTCCCGACGCGAGCGGTCTTTTCAATCTGATGCGCAATCTCGGCGGCGCCATCGGCATCGCGCTGATCGACACCATCATCTACACCCGCTCGGACCCGCTGGGACAAAGCCTCTGGTCGCGTCTTCAGGCCGGCGACATCGACACCGCGACATTCGTCGGCGCGCCGCTTCAGGCCATTTCGGGCCATAGCGGCAGCTTCGATGCGGAGACCACGGCGCTGCTCGATCCGCTGGTCCAGACCGCAGCCAGCGTTCAGGCGATCAACGAAGCCTGGATGGTCGTTGCCGTCCTGACCGGCTGCGCCCTGCTCTCCGTCCCCTTCGCCAGGCGACCGGCGCCGGCATGAGGCCCGTCACGTAATGCCATAGTGCCGCCACAGAATTCCGCCCAATCATGCGTGTATAACAAGAGGATGGCATAGAATGCGATTGCTGGTTCTCCTTGCTGCGGCCCTCTTTCTGATAGCGGTGCATGCCCAAGCCCAAGTTTACGCGCCGTATGATGGATATGATGAATACGACGGCTATGGCTATGACGACCCTTACAGCCCCTATCCACCTCCTCCCTACTACGAGCCGGAACCTGGCTATCGGGAACCTTTGCAAGAACGTCGGCAACCGTCGACACGAAGCGCGAGAGGAACCATCACCATCGCTACGCGCGAACATACGCTTATCTACACGACGTCATGGGGTGAGCAGTTCGCTTACCCCATTGCCGTCGGCCGGGAAGGCAAACAATGGTACGGCACAACGCGGGTGGTGTCGAAACGATTGCATCCCGAATGGCGGCCGACACCCAGCATGCGCCAGAAGAACCCAAGGCTTCCGGCAGTCGTGAAACCCGGCCCCGCCAATCCGCTTGGGACCCGCGCGATCTACCTTGCCGACGGGCTGCTCCGCATCCACGGCACCAACGACCCCACTTCCATCGGCACCAACGCATCGAGCGGATGTTTCCGGATGTACCGCGAGGACGTCGAGGAGCTTTACGATATGGTTCAGCCAGGGACCCGGGTGATCGTTCAGCGGTGATCGGATCGGGTGCGGTCGCAGCCCTACGGGAAATATCACTCAGATACAGAAACGTCGATCCATCGACCGGTTCCTTGGTCACCGTGGATATCAACGTCAATCCATACATTGCCACGTAGGATCATATTGGCGGCCTCTCGCGTCATCGTTCCGTTCCGAAGCATTTGCTCCAGAGCTTGGCGATTTGCCGGATCGGCAAAGAATGAGTCTGATTGATCGTCAGAATCGCGCACATGGTACTGATGGAAATTCGCCCTGTCTTGCCGGATGATCTGCCACGGCTGGGTAAGTCTGGCCCCATTTGAATTGTAAAGATCAGCCTCGCCGATATACGCGCGATAGCTCTCGATCAAGCGGTTGCTGTGGGTGGCCTGGACTCTCGCTTGAGCATGCGCTGTTCCCGCCAAAATAACTGAGCTGAATAGAATCGATAATAATTTTCGCATGTTGCCCTCGCTCAATGAGGGGTCTTTACCGAGAGTTAAGCCAATTCGCCAAGCAAAAAGCGTCTTGTTGGAAACGCCCACGGATGCGGCTTGTATTGCACCGTTCGAAGGGATGTGCGGCTGCACTCGATCTTCGCCAACACGAGCCGGACGGGTACGTGATAGACCAGTGTTTGTTGCGCTCGAATGTGCGTTCGTCACGTGACGGCACTTGCCGGTCTGCCCATCGCCGGTAAGATTTCTCTCAATCTTTTTGCGTCATCCTCCAATTCCCCTTGAAGCCAATCGACGAGATCTCAATGGCCCCGGACCTCACCCGCAGTTTTCAAATGCCCCGACGCGAAGATCTCGGCCTCTTTACGATCAGCAACGGTTCCGGCCTGTCGATATCGGCGCTGCCGAACGGGACGCTGTTTGCCATCGAATATGCCGACGACAAGGGATCGGTGCAGATCAACCAGATCCAGGGCTCGCCGCTCACCGGCGGCATCGGCCGGCTCTATCTGCGCATCGGCGGCGCGGCACCCGAGGTCGTCGAGATTGTCGGGCCTTATGCCGATGGCAGCTTCGGGCACGATGCGACGAGCTTCTCCTGGAGCGGCAAGACGGGCAATGTCGGCTATACCGTTCGCCTCGAGCTGCATCCCTCCGAAACGGCGTGGTTCTGGCGGGTATCGCTGCGTCATCTGAAGAAGGGAACGCTGCCGGCGGACCTGGTGCTGATCCAGGATGTCGGTCTCGGCGACCGCGGCTTCCTGATGAACAGCGAGGCCTATGCCTCACAATATGTCGATCACCATATCGCCGACCATCAGACATCAGGCCCTGTGGTGATGAACCGGCAAAATCTCAAACAGTCGGGCGCCCGCAACCCCTGGCTCGTGCAAGGCTGCCTCGAAGGCGCGGCTGCCTATGCCACGGATGCGATCCAGCTGGTGCAGGCGAAAGACCGCCTCGACGACCGGCTGGTAGGCCCCTTCGGCACCAGCCTGCCGAGCAAACGGCGCCAGCAGGAGACGGCCTGTCCGGCCATCCAGTCGAAATCGCTCGCCGTCCCGGCAAACGGCGCGACCGCGACCTTCTTTGCCGTCTTCGCCGCCGACCATCCCGAAGCGTCTGACGATGCCGACCTTTCACGGCTCGACGGGCTCATCACAACAGAGGGCACGGCGGCCGATATCGCAGAGGTGACGCCGGTCCGCAGCCTGCTGCAGGACGCTACGCTGTTGAAAGCCGAGGCGCTGGATAAAAAGGCGGTCGAGCGGCTCTATCCCCAGCGCAGCCTGGAAGAACGCGTCGGCGGCAAGCTGCTGTCGTTTTTCGTCTCCGACGGCGTTTTGAACCGCCATGTCGTGCTGCGCGACAAGGAATTCCGGGTGGCGCGCCGTCACGGCGCCATCGTCCGCAGCGGCCAGAATATGCTGCTCGACGATGCGACGCTTGCCGCGACCTGCTGGATGCAGGGCATTTTCGCCGCCCAGCTGACGATCGGCAATACCTCCTTTCACAAGCTCTTTTCCGTGTCCCGCGACCCCTACAATCTGACGCGCGCCAGCGGACTGCGCATCATGGTCGATGTCGGCGCCGGCTGGCAGCTTTTGGCGGTGCCGTCGGCCTTCGAAATGGGGCTCAGCGATTGCCGCTGGATCTATCGCCTTCCCGAAAGGACGATCATCGTATCGGCGGCCGCCTCCGGCGAGGATGCGGCGATGCAGTGGAGCGTTTCCGTCGAGGGCAAGCCGTGCCGCTTCCTGGTGTTCGGCCATGTCGTGCTCGGCGAGCGCGAATATGATGCGGGCGGGCAGATCGAATTTGATACCGCGCGCAAACGTATTTCTTTCCGGCCGGACCCGGCCTGGCTCTGGGGCGAGCGTTATCCCGATGCCGGCTATTGGCTGGTGAGTTCGACGCCCGATGCCATCGAAGAGATCGGCGGCGACGAACTGCTCCATGCCGACGGCATTGCCCGCAACGGCGCTTTCGTCGCGCTGCGCTCCCGGCCGACACAAGCGCTCTCCTTTGCCGTCGTCGGCTCGATGACTGATGCGGCAGAGGCCGAGCGCCTGGCGCAACATTATGAGGCCGGCGTCACCGGCGAGGCCATGCTGGCGCCGGCATCAAAATTCTGGCGCAACGCCGTGCGCGGTCTGACGATCGACAGCGCATCCCCCGATCTCGCCGCCCAGACGACGATGCTGCCCTGGCTCGCGCATGATGCGATCGTGCATTTGAGCGTGCCGCACGGCCTCGAGCAATATACCGGTGCCGCCTGGGGCACACGCGACGCCTGCCAGGGGCCGATCGAATTCCTGCTCGCCTATGAGCATGATCGCGAGGCCAAAGAGGTGCTGAAGACCGTCTTCAGCGAACAGTACTTGGAAAAGGGCGACTGGCCGCAATGGTTCATGCTGGAGCCCTATGCCAATATCCGGGCGGGCGACAGCCATGGCGATATCGTCGTCTGGCCGCTGAAGGCGCTCTGCGACTATATCGAAGCGACCGGCGATCTCGCCATCTTCGACGAGAAAGTCTCCTGGCGCGATGAAAAGACGATGGCCAGGGCGCCGGAGCCCGCCACCATCGCCATCCATGTCGAAAAGCTGCTCGATACCGTCCGCGAAGCGTTCATCCCGGGTACGCATCTGATCCGCTACGGCGAGGGAGACTGGAACGACTCGCTGCAGCCGGCCGATCCGCATCTGCGCGACTGGATGGTCAGCAGCTGGACCGTCGCCCTGCTCTATGAGCAGATCGTCCGTTATTCCGCGATCCTGCGCCGCCTCGGCCATGGCGAGAAGGCCAAGGGCTTAAGAAAGATCGCCACGGCGATGCGCCGGGATTTCAACCGCCATCTCGTGCGCGACGGTGTGGTTGCCGGCTACGGTATCTTCGATCCCGCTCATGACGGCGTCGAATTGCTGCTGCACCCGAGCGACCGGCGCACCGGCCTCTCTTTCTCGTTGATCTCGATGACGCAGGCGATGCTCGGCGGCCTGTTCACGCCGGAGCAAAGACGCGATCCTATGAAGCTGATTGAAGAGCATCTGCTCTTCCCCGACGGCGTGCGACTGATGGAGAAGCCCGCGACCTATGCCGGCGGACCCGAGACGCTGTTTCGCCGCGCCGAATCCTCCTCCTTCTTCGGCCGCGAGATCGGGCTGATGTATGTGCATGCGCATCTGCGCTATTGCGAAACACTGGCGCTCGATGCCGAGGCGGAAGAGCTCTGGAAGGCGATATCAGTCGTCAATCCGATTTCGGTCACCGCAGCGCTGCCGCATGCATCGCTGCGCCAGCGCAACACCTATTTCAGCAGCAGCGATGCCGCTTTCCACGATCGCTATCAGGCGGCGGCCGAATGGGAGCGCGTCAAGGCGGGAGAGATCGCCGTCGACGGCGGATGGCGCATCTATTCGAGCGGCCCAGGGCTCTACACCAGGAGTTTCGTCGAAAATATCCTGGGCTTCAAACGGCGCTTCGGCCGGCGCAAACGCAAACCGCTCCTGCCGGCGGTTCACGCTTCCGTCGATCTGCAGACGGATCACGGCGCCTGGCGGCGGCTGATGAAGAAATCCGACGCGTAACGGTTCAGGACGCGCTATTGGCGTCGCGCAATTCCTCGAAGCGGGCGGCACTCTTTGACAGGTGGGTTCGGATGGCGCGGCGGGCGGCGGCTTCTTCGCCGTCGCGGATCGCCGTGAATATGGCATGGTGCTCCCGGCGCATGCGCGCCGCATGCCGCTTGCGCTCGGCCGCCGTCATCTTGTCCAGCCGTGCCCATTGCCGTGGCACCATGATGTCGCCGAACGTATCGAAGAGGCGACCGTAATAGGAATTCTGCGTCGCGACCAGAATGGACCTGTGGAAGGCGTAATCCTCCTGCGCGCCGTATCCGCCCTCTTCCAGCGCCTTGTCGAGGGCATCGAGGCGATCCTGCATGCGGGCGATGTCCTCCGGCGTGCGCCGCAGCGCGGCAAGGCCGGCGGCTTCGTATTCGACCCCCATGCGCAGCTCCAGCACGCGCAGCACCTCGTCGATCGATTGCAGGTCGTTGGGAATGATCGAGAAGGATCGCGGGTTGGGATCGTTCGAAACGAAAGCCCCGAGGCCCTGGCGGGTGGTGATCAGCCCCTTGGCGCGCAGAGTGGCGAGCGCCTCGCGCACGATCGTCCGGCTGACGCCGGTCGCCCTCATGATCGTCTGTTCGGTCGGCAGGCGCTGGCCGGGCTTCAGGTCGCCGGATTCGATCTGCGCCATCAACGTATCGGCGAGGCCGCTGCGCAGGTTCGGCGACTGCCGAACGGTGTTGAAGACCGCGTTGTCCCTGTCCGTCATCCCTGTCGAATCCTGCCTGTCGATGCGGCTGCGCCGGCCCCATTTCCTTTTGCTAACGTATGCCGGCAGGAAAGGCAAAACGACGTCGGTCACGGCAGCTCTATGCCTGCAAGGCCGCGCGCCTTTTCAGACGCGCGACGCTATCGCAGTTTGAATTATGCAGCGTCGTTGACTGGGGCGGATCACCGCGCCAGCCAGCCGCCGTCGACCGGCAGCACCGTTCCATGCACGTAATCGGATGCCGACGATGCCAGGAATACGGCAGCACCGCCGAGTTCGGCTGGCGTTCCCCAGCGCCCGGCCGGAATGCGGGCGAGGATGGCGGCATTGCGGTCGGCATCCTCGCGCAGCGCCGTGGTGTTGTTGGTCACGAAGTAACCCGGCGCAATGGCGTTGACGTTGACGCCCTTGCCCGCCCATTCGCAGGCCAGCAGCTTGGTCAGTCCGGCAAGGCCGCTTTTCGAGGCGGTATAGGACGGGATGCGGATGCCGCCCTGGAAGGAGAGCAGCGAGGCGATGTTGATGATCTTGCCCCTGCCCTTTTCGACCATATGGCGTCCGGCCGCCTGCGACAGGAAGAAGGCGGTCTTCAGATTGACGTCGATCACCGCGTCCCAGTCTTCCTCGGTGAAGTCGAGCGCATCGGCGCGGCGGATGATGCCGGCATTGTTGACGAGGATGTCGAGGCCGCCGAAGGTTTCTATGGTCTCGGTGACGATCCCCTTGACCGGCTCGATCGTGCCGAGATCGGCCTTGACGACATGGAAGCGGCTGCCCGCTTCCTTGACCAGTGCCTCGGTTTCGTCCATCGAGGAGCGCCCGACGGCGACGATCGATGCGCCGGCCTCTGCCAGCGCCGCCGCGATCGCCTGGCCGATGCCGGTATTGGCGCCGGTGACGACGGCAACCCGGCCCGAAAGGTCGAAGGGATTGGCCACGGTGCTCACCTCAGATCCGCAATGGCGATATGGTCCATGTCGGTGAAGCTCTTATTGTCGCCCGCCATCGCCCAGATGAAGCTGTAGTTCTTGGTGCCGGCGCCGGAATGGATCGACCAGGGCGGCGAAATGACCGCCTGCTCGTTGGCGACAAGCATATGCCGGGTCTGCTGCGGCTCGCCCATGAAATGGAAGACACGCTGTTCCGCTTCGAGATCGAAATAGAGATAGGCTTCCATGCGGCGGTCATGCGTATGGGCCGGCATGGTGTTCCAGACGCTGCCCGCCTCGATCATGGTGAAGCCCAGCGTGAGCTGGCAGGACTGGCAGACATCAGGATGGATGAACTGGTAGATCGACCGCTTGTTGGCCGTCGCGGCTTCGCCCGGCGTCAGGTGGCGGGCCTTTTCGCGGGTCAGCAGCACAGTCGGGTGCGTTTGATGCGCCGGCGTCGAGACCAGATAGAACTTTGCCGGGTTGGCGGCATCCGCGCTCTCGAACCGGATGTCCTTGGCGCCCTTGCCGGCATAGAGGCAATCATACTTGGCAAGATCGTAGCTGGTGCCGTCGACGATGATGCGGCCGGCGCCGCCGATGTTCAGCGCCCCGAGTTCACGCTCGGCAAGAAAGGTTTCCTGTCCGATCGCCGTCGGCGCCGTCAGCGTCAGCCCGGAGCTGAGCGGTGTGGCGCCGCCAATGACCATGCGGTCGTAGTGGGAATAGGTGAGCCGGATCTCGCCGCCCTCGAAGATGGTCTCGACCAGAAAATGACGCCGCAGCGTTTCGGTGTCGAAATTGCGCACAGCCTCGGGATGGGAGGCATGTCTCACGTCGATCTGCATGTCGAATTTCCTCAGTTTTCGTTGTCGTCAAGCGTTGCTGCTGCCGCGAAATCAGGCGGGTTCGACCGTCCGTTCCGCTCGGCAATGAACCATACGGTTACATAGTTGTACGACAAGTTCGAAGTCAATATGTTTCTGCCGGCGCGCATGCGGCAGGAAACGACCCCAGGAAATCGGAAATAAAATCAAGGATAAGCGGGAAAACTGTCATCTCCCAAGCGATGGATCGCACGTGGTCCGACAGAAATTTCTGTCAGCCCAAAACGAAAAAGCCTGCCGCGGGAGGAGGTGCGGCAGGCTTTCGAAAAAAACCGAACGACAGCTGGGAGGAGGAGTGCTGTCGTTCCACAGGCGACCCTGGGAGGAGGATGGGGCGCCTGTATATCGAAGGGATGCGGGAGGAGGTGCATCGCTTCAATGGAAATAATCATACTTATTTCCTGCTCAGTTGGTAGGCATTTCTTTGCAGGGCAGCTATGCGCTATGCGAAAAGCGGGCGGCTCGTCGTCCGGCCGAAAAGCACAAAAGCAAAGCGCCCGCTCGGGAGGAAGCAGGCGCTGGGCAAGTCTCGAAAAATGTGGTCTGCGGGGCCGTTAGCGGCCGATGGCTGCGCGCGCAACGTTGCGGATGTCGCCGCGGCCGATGCCGAGGTCGTCCAGTTCGCGTGCGGACATACGGCCCAGTTCAGCGACCGTCTGACGGTACTTGCGCCAATTGTTGAAAGAGCGTGCGACGTTCATGATGATCCCCTTTCCGTGGGCTTTCGAAGCCTAGCTGCCAGTCCTTGGCGCTTCGTTCGCTTCGATGCGCTGTATATAATACGGGACTCTCGGGAGTTGCAGCGCCAATGCATCACTGCACCTATGCGGCGCTTGCATGGGTCATTGTGTCAGGCAGGTTCGTTCAGGATCCGAACCGCTTCGCGGTCAGAGTTTGAAGCGATCGAAGGCCGTCAGCCGCACCGTCGGCGGATCCGCTTCTCTCCATCTGTAGATTTCAGCGCGCAGATAGGAAAGCTCGTCGTCGAGATCGTCTTCGCCGATTTCGATCCACCAGGACTTCAAGCGGCCGTCGCTTCCATCAGACCAGCGATAGCCCCTCGCCTTCAGATGGTCTTTCATTTCGAACGGGCTGTGTTCGGCAAAGATGCGGATGCGCGAGCGCTGGCTGGCGCGGTAGAGCTCGGCAAACGGGCTTTCCCCCTCGCTCTGTTGCCGATCGAGGATTTCCAGCAGCGCGTGGCAGTCGTCCACCGCGCGATGGCCGTCATGGAAATACCCGGCCTGGCCGACGAGATAACCGAGCTTGGTGCCTTCGAAGCCGCGGGCGCTCCAGTCGATCTCCGAAACCGAACACGCCCAGGCCTTGCCGGCGAAAATCGTCGAAAAGGCCTCGCAGAACGGCCGGTCGAAGCCGGCATTGTGGGCGACGATCAGATCCGCCGGCTCGATCAGAGTTCTGAGCGACTGGATGTCGATGAGCTGTCCTTCGACCATCGCGTCGGTGATGCCGGTCAGCCGGGTGATCTCCGGCGGGATCGGCCGGGACGGCTGTTGCAGGCCGCCATAGATGCCGACGATATCGCCGATCGCGCCGTCATCGTCGAAGGTGAAGGCGACGGCGCCGATTTCGATGATCTCGTCGCTGCGATGGTTGAGACCTGTCGTCTCGGTATCGAGAATGATACCGAGCCGCGAAAACTCCGGCCGTCTGACCGAGGCAATCGGCCGGGCGATCAATTTTCTGAGGATGCGATAGTTGCCGCTTTCCTCAAGCGTCCGCGCCATGTCTTCATCGGAATGGACGACCGGCTGCGGCAGCGGCCGGCGCGATGGACCGCGCGCCTTGGCCGTCGCCGGCGACGCCTTGGCAAACATGTCGAGTTGCGAATCTCTGTGCACGCTCATCGGACCTGTATGTCACGGAGAGGCGGTTTAATCCATCGCAGGCGGGGTGCTATCCCCTTGCCTTTCGCAGACATGGGAGCTTAGCTGAGGCGTGAACGATCGAAGGAGACTGCATGCCTGGTGACAGTGGCAGGGATGCCGAGGAGGATGTCGTCATCATCGGCGCCGGCGCCGCCGGCATTGCCGCTGCCCGTCGCCTGCAGGCAACCCGCCCGGATCTTTCCATTCTGCTGCTGGAGGCCGGCGATCGTCTCGGCGGCCGTGCCTGGACGGTCGGGCTGTCCGGCGTGGCCGGCGTCGCGCTCGATCTCGGCTGCGGCTGGCTGCATGGCGCACGCACCAATGCCTGGACCGCGATTGCCGGCGAGGTCGGGCTGACGGTCGACCGCACCCCGGCGCCCTGGAACGGCGGGCGTCAGCTTCAGCGGGATGGCGTCGACCGCCATGCCGGGCAAGAGGCGATCGGCGCCTATTTCGAACGCCTCGAGCGCCATGAAGGCAATGATACCGATCTGGCCGCGATGCTCGAACCCGGCAATTCCTGGAATGGCCAGATCCGGGCGATCGGCACCTACATCACCGGCGCCGAACTGGAGCGTTCGTCGATCGTCGATTACAACAGATACGATCCCGGCCCAGGTCCGGATTGGCGGGTGCGCGAGGGCTATGGGAGGCTGGTCTCGCTTTACGGCAGGCCGGTTCCGGCAAGGCTCGGCACCGAGGTCACCTGCATCGACCATCGTCACGCCGGCCGGATCGGCATCGAGACCAACCGGGGTGGGCTCAGCGCTCGCGCGGTGCTGCTGACTGTTTCGACGAATGTGCTTGCCGCCGGCAAGATCGCCTTCGACCCGCCTTTGCCTGACAAGATCGAGGCGGCAACCCGCTTGCCCCTCGGGCTCGCCAATAAGCTGTTCCTGAGGCTCGCAAATCCGGAGGCGCTGCCGGCCGATACCCATATGCTCGGCTCCCTCAGCCGCTGCGCGACCGGCACCTATCAGCTCCAGCCGTTCGGCGTTCCCGTCGTCGAGGCCTATTTTGCCGGCGACCTCGCGCATGATCTGGAGCGGCAAGGCAGCGCGGCTGCCTTTTCCTTCGCCGCCGATGAGCTGGCGGCACAATTCGGCGCGGACATTCGCAGGGAATTGTCGGTGGCAGCAATGTCGGCCTGGGCCGCAACGCCCCATATCGGCGGCTCCTATTCCTATGCCCAGCCCGGCGCCTCCGATCTGCGCGGGCTTCTCGCCGCGCCGCATGACGAACGGATTTTCTTTGCCGGCGAAGCCTGTTCGCGTTCGCGTTATTCGACGGCGCACGGCGCCTATGAGACCGGCTTTGCCGCCGCCGATCTGATCGCCGGCTCGTTGACGCAATATCCATAAGGTCGCCGGCGGCGACGGCGGGTGGGAATATTTTTTCCCACTTGTCGCACAGGCGGGATTGGTTATGCTGCCCTCGCCCCTGCGCAGAGAGCCAGGGCGCCATACGTCATCCCGGCGGCAAGCGGCCGCCTCAAGCTCGATATTGTCATTGATTGCGGGAGCCCCGGCTTCTACCCCGGCGTTTTTGCCCCGGCGATTTTATACGTCGGCTGCGGGCCTCCGCATGAGGAGGAAGAAATGGATTATCGCAAGCTCGGTCCCAGCGGGACCGTCGTCACCGCCTATTGCCTGGGCACCATGACCTTCGGCGCGGAGGCCGACGAGGCCGCCTCGCACAAGCTGCTCGACGATTATTTCGCCTGGGGCGGCAATTTCATCGATACCGCCGATGTCTACAGTGCCGGCAAATCGGAAGAGATCATCGGACGCTGGCTGAAGGCGCGCCCGACCGAGGCCCGCCAGGCGATCGTCGCCACCAAGGGGCGGTTTCCGATGGGAAACGGACCCAACGATATCGGCCTGTCGCGCCGGCATCTCGGCCAGGCGCTCGACGATTCGCTCCGTCGTCTCGGCCTCGAGCAGATCGACCTCTACCAGATGCATGCCTGGGACGCGCTGACGCCGATCGAGGAGACGCTGCGCTTCCTCGACGATGCTGTTTCGTCAGGCAAGATCGGCTATTACGGCTTCTCCAATTATGTCGGCTGGCACATCGCCAAGGCCTCGGAAATCGCCAAGGCGCGGGGTTATACCCGTCCGGTGACATTGCAGCCGCAATATAACCTGCTGATGCGTGACATCGAACTCGAAATCGTCGCGGCCTGCCAGGATGCCGGCATGGGTCTGTTGCCGTGGTCGCCGCTCGGCGGCGGCTGGCTGACCGGCAAATACAAACGCGACGAGATGCCGTCCGGCGCCACCCGCCTCGGCGAGAACCCCAATCGCGGCGGCGAATCCTACGCGCCGCGCAATGCGCAGGAACGCACCTGGGCGATCATCGGCACTGTCGAGGAGGTCGCCAGGGCGCATGGCGTCAGCATGGCGCAGGTGGCGCTTGCCTGGACGGCGGCTCGGCCGGCGATCACCTCGGTCATCCTCGGCGCCCGCACGCCCGAACAGCTCGCCGACAATCTCGGCGCGATGAAGCTCGCGCTCTCCGAAGAGGATATGGCGCGGCTCAACGAGGTGAGCGCTCCCCAACCTTTGGACTATCCCTACGGCAAGGGCGGCATCAACCAGCGCCACCGCAAGATCGAAGGCGGCCGCTGAGCTTCCGTCTATAACCGGATGAGACGTCTCGCCCGGTCTGCAACCACCAATGAAAAAGCCGCCATGTTTCCATGGCGGCTTTTCGGCCTTTCTGCTTGGGAGGCGATTTTAGGCCGGAAGCTGGAAGATCACGTTGGCGATCAGGACGATCGCGAGGCCCGCTGCGAGTGCGAGATAGGGCAGCACGCCGGCTTTCTTGACGCCGAGATCCTGGCCGATGAGACCGAGATCCTCCATCGCGCCGGCCGGGAATTTGCCGCCGTCTCTGATATAGTGGCGATAGGCGAAGACCGGCAGGATCAGGGCGGCGAAGATGAACCCGACCCAGAGCGCGTTGGAATAACCCCAGACCTTGGCGCCGGCGCCGAGGAACAACGCGTTGACGAAGGCCAGCACGGTGTTGAGGCCGATCAGCCAGGTCGGCGCCTTCCAGGGGCGTTCGATATGGCCGGAATCCATCCGGTGGATCCAGCCGGAATTGAGGTTCAGGAAGTTGAAGATGATGTAGCCGACATTCGAGACGGCGAGCACGAAGAAATAGCCGCCGACATCCGAGGCGATCGCCAGCAGGAAGAGATTGAAGGCGAAATCGGTCCACATCGCCCTGGTCGGCGCACCGTGCTCGTTGACGTGGTCGAGGTATTTCGGCAGCCAGCCGTCCTTCGAGCCCTGGTAGAGCGTGCGCGAGGAGCCGGCCATCGCCGTCATGATGGCGAGGAAAAGCGCCATGATCATCAGTACGACGAGCAGTTGGGTGACGATCCGGCCGGCGCCGATCAGGCCGCCGAGCGCTTCGGCAACACCGGTGCCGTCGACGATGCCGGGGGCCAGCATGCCTGCATGGCCGAGAACGCCCTGGAAGGCGAAGGGCACGAGGAAGAAGAACAGGCAGCAGGCAAGGCCGGAATAGAAGATTGCCTTGAAGGTGTCGGTCTTCGGATTCTTCAGTTCGCGGGTGTAGCAGACCGCCGTCTCGAAGCCGTAGGTCGACCAGGCGGCGATATAGAGGCCGCCGAGAAACAGCGTCCAGCCGCCGTTGCTCCAGGTGCCGTCGGCAGCGGCATAGGCGGCCGTTGGCGGCACGAGGCCGGTGACGTTGGTGGCAAGGATCTGGCCGCTGACGATCGGATAGAGGCCGATGATCAGCAGCGGCACCAGCACGATGATCGCCAGCCATTTCTGCACGCTCGCCGTTTCCGAGATGCCGCGATGCTGGATTGCGAAGATGATCAGCATCAGCAGGCCGCCGATGAAGAAGGTGGCGTTGATATTGGCGGTGGCGAGGAAGGGAATGCTGAAGCTTGCGAGCGACCAGCTGCGGATCGCCGGCGTCAGCGCCGCGACGCCGTCGGTGCTGAGCAACGCCTTGACGGCGTCCTCAGGCGTGGTGCCGGCATGGGCTGCGATATATTCGGCGACGCGGGGGCTGTCGGCCGTGATGGAAGCGGCATGCGCTGAGATCCAGTCGAGGACCATCTGCGAATCCGCCGCTGGAATCGGGTAGAAAGCGTTTAGGATGTAACCGGCGGCGATGGCGCAGCCGAGGGAAAGCACCGGCGACCAGGCAAACCAGTTGCACCAGACGGACAGCGGCGCGATGAATTTCGAATAACGCAGCCAGGCGGTGGCGCCATAGACCGAGGCGCCGCCGGATTTGTTGGCGAACATGCCGGCGATCTCGGCATAGGTAAAGGATTGCAGGAAACCCATCACCATCGAGATGATCCAGACGACGAAGGCGAGCTTGCCCGTCGTGCCGGCAATGCCGCCGATGGAGAAAAGAACGAGCGGCGGTACGCCCGCAGCCACCCAGAATGCGCCCTTCCAGTCGAGCGCGCGTACAAGTTTACCTTCGGTGCCGGAGGAAATTCCGGCCTCCACAACATCTGTCATCGGTGAAATTCCCCATATCTATCTGTTCCGGACGTATCTCTGTACGTCTCCCCGAACGTGTCTCCCTGACAGTCTTAAGTCCGCCCGGATGATTTTGGCGATCCGCGCTCCCAACGGATTCCCCGAGTCTGAACTCTTTATGCATAGTGAAGATATTTTCTTTTTAGTCAACTCGACTTTACTTTCCTGGGGCATTTTGTAACCTGCATGGATGGGTGTCCGAGGACGCCCGATCCTCCCATGAGGGCAGCATGCGAGAACTTCATCCTGCTATGACGGGCCTGCGGCCGGCCACCGCGAGCCTCGTGCTCTATCCCGGCATTCCCACCCTATCGGAGGGAACCGAGCGCTACCGGGCAAAGGGCGGCGGATCGGTCGTCGTCCGCGTTGCGGCGGGCGACCGCGTGAGCGTCGTCGACAGCGAGGGCGGGCAGGTCTGCGAGATCTCTTTCCTTGATGAGAAGGGCCGTTTCCTGGCGGCCGGTCTCGGAGCGGCGTTCAGCAATTCTGCCGAGGGTTTGAAGGCCATTCTTCAGACCGGGGATGAGAGTGCCGGGCGCACGCGCGCAGCCCTTCAACGACGCGGCGCCGACCTTGCGGCAGCCGGAGCGCTGCGTCTCTTCGGGACCGGATCGACCCCGGGCAGCCAGGCGGATTTCACCATTTTCATGAAAGGTCTGCTGATCGTCGCGGCACCCGCCGCCGCCATGTCGCCGGAGGCGCAGGATACGGCGACGCCGATCGAAGTCAGGATCAAGCGCAGCCTGCTGATCCGCGATTATGCCGCCGCCCTGCCGGAACCGGCCGCCGATCCGGTCGAGGATATCCGCATCCGGGCGGCGACGGCCGCTGCCTATTTCGTGCGCGCCGGCGAATTCATCCAGATCATCGACGTCTATGGACGCCAGTGCACCGATTTCCAGGCTTTTGCCGCCCGCAAGGTCGACAAGGGCCTTGATCTTGCGCTCGATTCGACGGTCACCCGCACGCTGCTCGGCCGCAGTTATCCTACGCCCGGTCTGCCCTCCAAGGCCTTCGACCGGGATTTCGAGCCGCTGGTCGAGATCGTCCAGGATACGGTCGGGCGCCACGACGCTTTCGCGACTGCCTGCAATGCGCGCTATTACGACGACATGGGTTATCCCGGCCATATCAACTGCACGGATAATTTCAATGCGGCGCTGGCGCCTTACGGCATTGCCGGCCGCAAGGGCTGGGAAGCGCTGAACTATTTCTACAACACCAATATCGACCACAACAACCAGCTCTATCTCGACGAGCCCTGGTCGCGTCCCGGCGATTACGTGCTGATGCGGGCGCTGACCGATCTCGTCTGCGTCTCCTCGTCCTGTCCCGACGATATCGACGCGGCGAACGGTTGGGATCCGACGGATATCCACGTCCGCACCTTTTCCGGAAAAGAGAAATTCTCACGAGCGGTAGCCTATCGCATGACCCCAGATGCCGACGCCGAACTGACGCGCGAAACCGCCTTTCATCCCCGCCTCTCCGCGCTGACGCGGGATTACGCCGAATATCGCGGCTACTGGCTGCCGAACCGCTTTTCCAGCGAAGGGCCGGTCGAGGAATACTGGGCCTGCCGCGAGCGCGCCGCCGTCATCGATCTCTCGCCGTTGCGCAAGTTCGAGGTGACCGGTCCGGATGCCGAGGAACTCTTGCAATATTGCCTGACCCGCGACGTGCGCAAACTGTCGACCGGCCAGGTCGTCTATTCCGCCATGTGCTACGAAAACGGCGGCATGATCGATGATGGCACGCTGTTCCGGCTCGGCGACACGAACTTCCGCTGGATCGGCGGCGATGATTTCAGCGGCATATGGCTGCGTCAGCAGGCCGAGAAAAAGGGCTTCAAGGCCTGGGTGCGATCCTCGACCGATCAGCTGCACAATATCGCCCTGCAGGGCCCAAGGAGCCGCGATATCCTGAAGGAGATCATCTGGACGGCACCGCGCCAGCCTGCGATCGGCGAGCTCGAATGGTTCCGCTTCACCATCGGCCGCATCGGCGGCTTCGAAGGCGCCCCGGTCGTCGTCTCGCGCACTGGCTATACCGGCGAGCTCGGCTATGAGATCTTCTGTCATCCGAAGGATGCGCTGACGGTGTTCGACGCCGTCTGGGAGGCGGGCCAGCCGCACGGATTGAAGCCGATGGGGCTGGAAGCGCTCGACATGGTCCGCATCGAGGCCGGCCTGATCTTTGCCCATCACGAATTCACCGACCAGACAGACCCGTTCGAGGCCGGCATCGGCTTCACCGTGCCGCTGAAATCCAAGCAGGACGATTTCATCGGCCGCGAGGCGCTGATCCGGCGCAAGGAGCATCCGCGCCATCTGCTCGTCGGCCTCGACGTCAAGGCCAACGAGGCTATCGGCCATGGCGATTGCATCCATATCGGCCGCGCCCAGGTGGGTGTCGTCACCAGCGCCACCCGCTCGCCTGTTCTCGGCAAGACGATTGCGCTCGCCCGCGTCGACGTGATGCATGCAAGCCCCGGCACCGAGGTCGAGATCGGCAAGCTCGACGGTCACCAGAAGCGCCTGCCGGCGACGATCGTGCCGCTTTCCCATTACGACCCGCAGAAGACGCGGCCCCGCTCGTAATGCCTGCTTTGCCGGCAACTGGCTTCTCGGCATGCAAAGCGGTTGATATGCAACCTGATGGGGATCTCGCGATCCTGAAAAACTAAAAGTTGACAAATTCGACTTAGATGACTATATTCCGGTTGTCGATATTGCTTGTTTGACTTTTGTTATCGCACGCTGGCAACGTGCCCTGGACGAACTTCCCTCTTCAAAATCGAGATCATCATCCGCCGTGCTTTCCGCACGTGCGGTTATTCAATTGCTATGAAAGGGTTTGTTATGACCACTGGCACAGTTAAATGGTTCAATTCCACCAAGGGCTTCGGCTTCATTCAACCTGACGACGGCGGCGCTGATGCGTTCGTTCACATCTCTGCCGTCGAGCGCGCCGGCATGCGTGAAATCGTCGAAGGCCAGAAGATCGGCTATGAGCTTGAGCGCGATAACAAGTCGGGCAAAATGTCCGCTTGCAACCTCCAAGCTGCCTGAACTGACATCTGCTTTCCTTTGACCGCGGATGTACCGGCACTGTTGAAAGCATGATACCATGGAGGTCAGGCAATTTGCCTGGCCTTTTTGTTAGGTTCGCCAAGCGGACTGCTGCATAATTCCTGAAATCGGAATCGATTTCAGGAATTATGCAGAAATTCAAAGCGTTACAGCGTCCATTGCGCGTCTGAAAAGACGCGCGGCGCTGTCATCAAATTCAGGATCACCATGACAGAGACACACAGCAAATCACGCAAGCAGGCGGAGATTGCCTTCGGAAACGTGCAGTCGCAGTTCCTGGCGCGAAGCCGTGCCGTTGAAGAAATCGACCAGACCGTGCGCGCCCGCGAGGAAAAGACCTTACGGCTGCGCGAAGCCCGCGAGGCCAAGGAATTGCAGGATCGCTTGATGGCGGCCAATAGCCTTGCCGTGAAGCGAAAAAAGAAAATGTGATTCAAGATCTGGATGATTTTGCGCCGGATTGGCATAATATCATTCGAATCCAAATCGAAGAAATAGAGCAGAGGGTCATCCGGAGCCCCTTCGGACCTTTCGGCATCATGCTCCACTATCGAAATCAAACAGTCAGGAAACAGATTTGAAACACGCCAGAAACAACGAGCTTTCCGATCGTCGCAGCGCGGCTGCCGAAGCCAAGGCCGCTCTCCTCAATGCGTATCGTACCGCCAAGGATACGGCCGAACCCACCCGGCTCGCAAAGCAGGCGGAGCGCCAGGCCATTGCCGCGGCCAGGGAAGAACGGCGTGCCGCGCGGGAACAGGCAAAGCTTGAAGAACTGGAGCGGGCTCGGTCCGCGGCAGCAGAACGTCAGGCTGCCGCCGAGGCTGCGGAACGGGCCGAGAGCGAGGCCCGCGAAGCCGCCGACAAAGACCGGATCGCGCGGGTGATTGCCGATGAAGCCGCCCGAAAGGCCGCACGCGACCTGCGTTACGCCAATCGAAAAGCCAGAAAGTCGTGATACCAAGCGCTGCCTGTCACGACAGGCAGCGCCGTCTTTCAAGCGGCCTGTACGGCTGCATTCAGCGGAATTTCGACATCGATCTCCAGGGTCGATACGAATTCGTTGCGGTCGATCGTCACCTGCACCTTGTCGTGGTCGAGTTCGACATGTTTTGCGATGACCGCAAGGATTTCCTCGCGCAGCAGCGAGACCAGGTCGGACCCGGCCGAGGAGCGCTCGTGAGCAAGCAGCACCTGCAGGCGCTCGCGGGCCGCCGGTGCGGTTCTCTGCTTGTTGAACAGACGGAATATATTCATGCTGCCCTCCGTCCGAAGATCTTGCCGAAAATGTTCCGCTTTTCCTCTGGGATCGCCATCGGCAGAACCTCGCCGGCGAGCCGGCGGGCGGCATCGAAATAGGCCATCGCGGCCGGGCTTTTGCTTTCTGCCAGCGTGACCGGCGCACCGATATTGGAGGCGCGCAGGACATCCATGCTCTCAGGCACGATGCCGAGCAGCGGGATGGACAGGATCTCCAGGACGTCGTCGACCTTCAGCATGTCGCCGCGTTCGGCGCGGTTGGCGTCGTAGCGGGTCAGCAGCAGGTGCTTTTCCATCCGCTCGCCGCGTTCGGCCTTGGCGGTCTTGGCATCGAGCAGGCCGATGATGCGGTCGGAATCGCGCACCGACGAGACTTCCGGATTGGTGACGACAACGGCAACGTCGGCATGGCGCATGGCGAGCGTCGCGCCGCGTTCGATCCCGGCCGGGCTGTCGCAGATGATCCAGTCGAAATAGCGCTTCAGGTCGTTGATGACGCGCTCGACCCCTTCGGCCGTCAGATTGTCCTTGTCGCGCGTCTGCGAGGCCGGCAGCAGGAACAGCGTTTCCAGCCGCTTGTCGCGGATCAGCGCCTGGGTCAGCTTGGCGTCGCCCTGGATGACATTGATCAGGTCGTAGACGACCCGGCGCTCGGCGCCCATGACGAGGTCGAGATTGCGCAAGCCGACATCGAAATCGACGACGACGACTTTTTCATTGCGTTGCGCCAGCGCCGCTCCCAATGCGGCGGTCGAGGTCGTCTTTCCGACCCCGCCCTTGCCTGACGTGACGACGATCACTTTCCCCATGTTTCTCTCCTTTGCCGTGGCCCTCTGCATAATTCCTTAAATCGGCATCGATTTAAGGAATTATGCAGTAATTCAAAGTGTTGCAGCATCCCTTGCGCGTCTGAAAGACGCGCGGCGCTGTCGTCAGATCAGTTTTTCCGCCATGATCGCGTCGTCTTCGAGCCAGAGCTGAACAGCCTGTCCGCGAAGATTGGGGGCCATGTCTTCCGCCATTTTGTAGATGCCGTCGATGGCCACCAGCTCGGCCTCGAGCTTACGGCAAAAGATCTGCGCCGATGCGTTGCCGATGGAGCCGGCCATGGCCCGACCGCGCAGCGCGCCGTAAATGTGGACCGATCCCCCCGCGATCACCTCGGCGCCGGAAGCGACCGATCCGATGATGGTGACGTCCCCTTCCGGAAAGATCACCGATTGTCCCGACCGCACAGGTTCCCGGATGACGATCGACTGCATTGCCGGACGGGTCTCGGCCGTCACCGGTCTGGCCGGCGGATCGGCCGTCTCCTTGGCGGGAACCTCGATATCGGAAACCGACCGGCCGCCTTTGAGTGCCGGCGGCATGCCGGAGCCGAGGATCGACGGCCGTGCGCCCTCGATGCCCATGATGCTGACATTGCGCTTGGCAAGTTCGGCAATCAGCTCCTTCAGCTGCGGCTTGTCGATCTGCAGGTCCGTCAGGTCGAGCACGACAGGCCGGCCGAGGAAGAACCCGGCCGAACGTGCGGCCAGATCGTCCAGCCTGATCAACCAATCATCGATGGGGAGATCCGGGGACAGCATGACCGCGAGGAAAGAGCGGCCCTTGATGCGGATAGAGCGAGCGTCTGTTAGCACTTTGGTCATCTATGTGAAGAAATCGTTGACCATGTGTAGCGCTGCTATGGTTAACAAAAAGTTAACGCGACCTTAATATTACCCGTAACGACATGAGATTCCGCAAGTTCAGGATTGCCGCAACTTATTGGAAAGGCTTGATATTCCACAGCGCACCACGCGGTTAATAATTCGGCTTTCCGCTTGGGCCGCAAATCCGCCTCTGCGCTGGTTAACGCTCAGCCTTCCGCCTTGCGTTGTGCGTTGGAAATGGCGCGCGCGGCCTCCTCGGAGGAGTTGGCGAGCGTGCGCATCTCGGCGGCCAGCACGGCAAAGCCCGATCCGGCCGTGCCGGCGCGGGCAGCCTCGATGCCGGCATTGACGGCGAGCAGCTTCAGGTAGCGCAGCGATTGCAGGATCTCATTGGTCTTCGAAGCGGTGACGCGCATGTCGGCAGTCTGGTCATCGATTCGCTGATAGAGTGATTCGATGTTTATGATGCTGCCTTCGAGATAGAGAAGCTCGCCCTTCTCGTCCCAGATGCCGCCGCCGGTCTCGGTGACCCAGATCAGATGACCCATGGTGTGGCGGATGCGGTATTCCATCGTCCAGTCCGTGCGTTTCTCCAGCGCCCGTCCGACGATCTCGTCCATCAGAGGCACGTCTTCCTCGTACATGATCGAGGTGAAGGTGCGGGTGCGGTTGCCGATGATCTCGTCGGCGGGATAACCGAAGATGCGCTCGATGCCGTCGGTCATCTCAAGCATGGTGTAATTTTCGTCGGCGCGGCAGCGGTAGAGAAAACCGTTCATGCGCCCGAGAATGCTCGTTTGAAAATCCATGAAGGCCACATCCGAAGAGAAGAGTTGCAGATGGATTTATGCCGTCTCATTCAAAGAGGCGCCGGAAGAGCGCGCACGAACCCCCTCCTCCGGCCAGGCCCGCCTCGTCAGTTGCGCAGATATTCCTCCATGGAATCATCGAGCGCCTCGACCCAGGGCGTGTGATGCGTCGGCGACATGTTGCCGGTCATCAGCGACCGGTAGGCATGGTCGCGGAAGCCCATGATATTGTGGGCCTTGTGATGCTCCCATTCCATGAAGGTCCGGTTGGTGCCCTCGATGTCGAAGGAGGGATAGTCGGTTTCAGCAAGCAGCTCCTTCACATAGTCGCCCTGATACCAGATCATCTGCTCGGCATCCTCGAGCGTTTCCTCGCGGGCGCGCCACATGTCGAAATTGGCCTTCAGCTCCTCTTCCGGCGGTAGGGCGATGCGGCCCATCATCACGTCGCGCGCCCACCAGGCCTGCACGTCGAACATGTTGAAGGTGTAGAACTGGTCCTGCATGCCGATATAGAAAAGCTGCGGGTTCCTGTCGAAGATCACCCCCTTGTAGAGGCTGTCGGCCCAGAGGCGGTTGGCGGTCTTCAGCCTGAGCTCGTCCGGCAGGAAGGGAAAATGGTGCTGGTAGCCGGTGCAGAGGATCAGGGCATCGACCTCCTTGGTCGAGCCGTCGAGGAAATGCGCCGTCCGGTTTTCGAGCTTCGTCAGCAGTGGCCGCTCCTCGAAATTCTCCGGCCATTTGAAGCCCATCGGCTTCGAGCGATAGCTCGTCGTCACCGATTTTGCGCCGTATTTCCAGCATTGCGAGCCGATGTCCTCGGCCGAATAGCTGCGGCCGACGAGCAGGATGTCCTTGCCCTTGAACTCCAGCGCGTCGCGGAAATCATGGGCGTGCAACACGCGGCCGTTGAACGTCTTCACGCCCTCGAAGTAAGGCACATTCGGCGTCGAGAAGTGACCTGATGCCACGACCACATAGTCGAACTCTTCGTCATACATCCGGTCCTCGACCCGGTTATGCGCCGTTACCGTGAATTTCTTCGTCTGCTCGTCGAAGCGGACCATGCGCACCGGCGTGCTGAAGCGCACCCAGTGGCGGACATTGGCCTTCTCGACGCGGCCCTTGATATAATCCCAGAGCACGGCGCGCGGCGGATAGGAGGCGATCGGCTTGCCGAAATGCTCCTCGAAGGAATAGTCGGCGAATTCGAGGCATTCCTTCGGGCCGTTCGACCAGAGGTAACGATACATGCTGCCATGGACCGGCTCGCCATATTCGTCGAGCCCGGTGCGCCAGGTATAGTTCCAAAGCCCGCCCCAGTCGGACTGCTTTTCGAAGCAGACGATCTCCGGGATTTCGGCGCCCTTCTGGGCGGCCGATTGAAAGGCGCGCAGCTGCGCCAGCCCGGAAGGACCGGCACCGATGACGGCAACTCTTGTCATGAAGCATTCCCCTCTTGATGATATCGCATTGCCTGGATCGCGCGCCTGCGAAGACGCGCGGCTCTGGTGCGCATCGCTGCGCGTCAGTCGGGATAGATGCCGGGGCTGGTCGGCGCCCCGTCGTCATATTTGGAAAGCCAGTCGATCGTCGTCTCGCGAAAACGGGTGAGCCCCTTGTAGTCGATCAGCTCCGGCGGCAGCGTCTTCAGCACGCGCGGGAAGCGCCGCGCCCATTTCGGCACGGTGACGAGCTCTTCCATGTTCATCAGGTAGCAGCGGATGACGAAGAGGATGGCGTTGGAGCGCGGCAGGCGCCAGAGGCTTTGCAGCTCGACGCGCAGATGCACCTTCTCGCCGACATTGTCGGGCGTCACCGTCGTGCGGTCGGGACCCCATTTGTGATAATTCTCCGGGCTGGTGTCGAGCCGCGGATTGATTGTCATCGTCCAGTTGAAGCGCCGTGTCGGCTTGCCCTGCTGCAGGTTCAGGAGGAATTTCAAAGCCCGGTCGAAGACGCCGATCTGATGGGCGAGCGGCACCGGCCCGTGCCATTCCATGAAGTTCATGCCGATGTCGAAATCGAGCGACCAGTCGGCCTGCGTCGTCACCATGCCGGCATCCATCCAGAGATTGCCGTCGCGCTGGTCGACGATGCAGAAATCGCCCTGGGCCTGGCGGGTGATATATTCGAATGGCTCACAGGGCAGTGTCGAGGCATCGCCGAAGGTGAAGCTGTCGTCGATGCCGAGCGGCCGATTGATCCAGCGCCACTGGTCGCCGTTGCGGATCAGCGTGAAATGGTCGGGGTATCCTGCCGCCTGCTGTTCCATCAATAGTTCGAGCGTGTCCCACTGCGCGCTCATCATGTGCGGCAGCGCCTGGTAGCGCAGCGGATCCTCCTTCAGCACCAGCGCCCGGTCGTGCATCTCGGCGACATAATGCTCGTCGACGTCGATCAGGCTTTCGTAGACGGTTCCCGCCCGGCCGTGCACATGCGGCTCCATATTGACCGAATACATGTATTCGTCGCGGTCGAAGGGAAACGGGAAACGCCGGATGTTTTCGGGGCTGTTGCGGTAGCTGAAGTCGTTCCGGAAGGTTTCCTGCTTGAAGGCGATTGCCATGTTCGGTCTCCTTGTTCCGCCGTGTCAGATGCCGCTAGAGATCAAGATGCAGCGTGTTTCCCTCGAAGCGGGAAACACAGATCATCACCTTGCGCCCGGATGCTTTTTCTTCGCTCGTCAGATAGACGTCATGGTGCAGCAGCTTGCCGTCGCAGGTGACGACTGCGGTTTCGCATTGACCGCAGGCGCCGCCGCGACAGAGGAAGGGCGCGTCGACGCCCGCCGCCTCGATCGCTTCCAGCATGCTTTCGTGATGGCCGACCTTCACGGTCTTGCCGGATCGCAGGAGTTCGATCGCGAAGGGTTTGCCCGGCAGCGACGACAGGAACCGTTCCGAATGCAGGTTCTGCTCCGGCCAGCCGGCGTTGAGACCGCTTTTCAGCACGCCGTCGATCATGCCGGAGGGGCCGCAGACATAGAGATGCGTGCCGAGCGGCTGGCTATCGAGCAGGCGCGTCAGCGGGATGGCGCCGCCTTCGGCATCGCAATGGATCTTAATCCGATGCGGACCATAGCGCTCCTGGAGTTCCCGCCAATAGGCGCCGCGGTCGCGCGTGCGGATGGCATAATGCAGTTCGAAATTGGCGCCCTCGCGGGAAAACTGCTCCATCATCGCAATGAAGGGAGTGATGCCGATGCCGCCGGCGATCAGAAGATGCTTGCGCCCGCGCCAGTCCGGCTGGAAGAGGTTGACGGGATAGCTGACCTTCAGCTCGTCGCCTTCGCGGACTTTCTCATGCATGAAGGTGGAGCCGCCGCGTGAATCCTCGACGTGTAGCACGCTGATTTCATAAGCTGCGCAATCATGCGGCGGCGACATCAGCGAATAGGCATTGCGGCGCATATGGCCGCCATCGTTCATCAAAACGATGACGTGGGCTCCGCCGGAGAAATAAGGCATCGGCTTGCCGTCAAGGCGCTCGAAACGAAAGCGCTTGACGCGCTCGGCGATCGGGGTGATCCGCGCCACGCGGACAGGAATTTCAGTGCCACCGCTCAAAGGAACAACTCCTCCGGATCAGGCGCGCTGCCCGGTTCTTCCGCATCGATATTGACGCCCTGGAAGGCGGCGAGCCGGCGCGAATAATGGTCGCGCACCAGAAGCGGCAGCCCGCAATGGCTGCAGGCAAACGGGCTGGTGGTGACGTCGTCGGTGATGCCCTTGCAATGGACGCATTGCACGCGCCGGGCCAGCGAGCCGCGATGCTCGGTGATGACGGAGGCATGGTCCATGCCGTAATCGAGCGCCACGAGCATTGCCTGGCCGATGAAGCCTTCCGTGCCCGAAAGATAAAGCCGCGTGCCCATATGGGCGGTGGCAAGCGAACCCTTCAATCGGAAGAGCAGCGTTGCGATCGTCGGCGCCGTGAAGAACATGTCGGCGCCGAGGCGGCGCAGCGTCTCGTCCAGGCCAGATCCTTGCGAGCCGCGGGCGACATAGAGGATCTCGCTGCGGGAAAGAGCTGTTTCGTCAAGCGCCGGCTGCTGATCGAGCAGAGCCCTGGCACCCTCCCCTTCGAGCGCGAAAATGTGCCGCCGGGCGTTGGGCTGGATGGTCAGGCCCGTGTAGACTGGTCGGCTCTTGATGCCTGCAACGAGCATTCGCGTGCTCCTTAACCCAAGGCAGTCCTCTTCTTCTTCTCCGGATCGTCGAAGGGAAGCGTGTGGGCGGTGGCGCCTGCCTCGACGGTCTTGCCGCGGACGTCGAGTTTCGTCCCATGCACTGCCTTGTCAACATCGAGACGGGCGATCGCCATGGATTTCTTCGTCAGCGACGAATAGCTCGGGCAGGTGATGACGCCGACTTTCTTGCCGTCGGCAAAGACCTCGTCGCCGAGATCGGCCGGCCCGTCGGCATCGATCAGCATGCCGAAGATCTTGAAGCGCTCCTTGCCCTTGAGGCGGGCATGTTCCTCGGCGCCACGGAAACCCGTCTTGCCGGGGCTGACGGTGAAGTCGAGGCCGAGTTCCCAGAGACTGTCGCCGGGCGGCTGGTCGGCGAACGGATACATCTGCGAATTGTCGTAGGGGTAGAACAGCAGGTAGCTTTCGACGCGCAGCATGTCGAGAACCGAGAAGCAGCAGGGAATGATGCCCATCTCCTTGCCCTCCTCGACGATCCGGTCCCAGACCATGACGGCGTCCTGGCCGCGCACGAAGATCTCGTAGCCGCGTTCGCCGGTATAGCCGGTGCGCGAGATCATCACCGGCGCGCCGAACAGTGTCGTCTGCATGTGATGGAAATATTTGAGATCGCGGATGCCGGGCACATATTTGGCGAGATAGTCGACCGCGAGCGGGCCCTGCAGCGATAGGTCGTGCAGGTCGTCGTCGAAGAGCACGGCGCAATTGCGGCCGGCGGCCTGCCTGACGACCTCCTCGTGGCCGGAGCCCGAGCCATGCACCAGCATCCAGGAATTCGGGCCGGTGCGATAGACGATGCAGTCGTCGGTGAAATGGCCGCGCTCGTTCAGCATGGTCGCATAGACCGAGCGGCCGGGATAGATCTTCGTCAGGTCGCGGGTGGTGATGTAATCGAGCACGGCGATGGCGTGCGGGCCGACCAGGTGCACCTTCTTCAGGCCGGAGACGTCCATGATGCCGGCCTTGGTGCGGACGGCGACATGCTCTTCCGACATGTCCTTGTCATAGGTCCAGGCGGTCCCCATGCCGCTCCAGTCCTCGAGCTTCGAGCCAAGAGCGCGGTGCCGATCCGCTAAGGTGGAGAAACGCCATGATAGAGCCATTTTCGTTCCCTCTTGTTTCCTGTACGGAATATTTATTTCTTGACTATATAAGTCTTTCGCGTCGTGGCAAGCCCATCCGGCATGCATTTCCCCAAAACTTCTGTAGCATCTGGCCTGCCGCCGACGACCCTCTTACCCCATGCGTTCGGAAGCGTAGCTGCCAGGGCTGGCCGGGAAGACGACGGTGCGGTTGCCGTTGATGAAGGTGCGGTGGTGGATATGGGCGTGGATGGCGCGCGCCAGGACCTGGCTTTCGACATCGCGGCCGATCGAGACATAGTCGTCGGGCGACTGCGCATGGGTGATGCGTGCCGTGTCCTGCTCGATGATCGGGCCCTCGTCGAGATCGGCGGTGACGTAATGCGCGGTTGCCCCGATCAGCTTGACGCCGCGGCCATAGGCCTGCTTGTAGGGATTAGCGCCCTTGAAGCTCGGCAGGAAGGAGTGGTGGATGTTGATGATCTTGCCCGACATCTTCTGGCACATCTCGTCCGACAGGATCTGCATGTAGCGGGCGAGCACGATCAGCTCGGTGCCGGTTTGCTCGGCCACTTCCATGATCCGGGCCTCGGCCTGCACCTTGTTGGCCTTGGTGACCGGAATATGGTGGAAGGGGATGTCGTGGTTGACCACGACCTTCTGGTAGTCGAAATGGTTGGAGACGACGCCGACGATGTCGATCGGCAGGGCGCCGATCTTCCAGCGGTAGAGCAGGTCGTTGAGACAATGGCCGAAGCGCGACACCATCAGCAGCACCTTTATGCGCTTCTCGCTGTCGTGGAATTCGTATTCCATTTCGAAGGGCGCGGCGACGGCTGCAAAATCGGCGCCGATCTCGGTGCCGGAAAGTCCCTCTTCGGAAATGAAGCTGACGCGCATGAAGAACTTGCCGGTATCGAGATCGTCGAACTGGCTGGAGTCGATGATGTTGCAGCCCTTCTTGGCCAGATAGCTCGAAATCGCCGCCACGATGCCGCGCGTCGATGTGCAGGATACGGTGAGTACGACGTTCTTCATGCTGTCTCTTCCTTCGCCGTTTCAAGCGCAGAGGGCCTGGTCACGCCGGAACTGTCGGCGTGACCAGCATGTCACTGCAGATGTCTGCCCGCTTCTCAGATGTCGAGCGTGCTGTCGCGTTCCCACTGGGTGAAATGCGAGCAGTATGCATTCCATTCCCGATGCTTGAGCTTGAGATAGGCGGCCGAAAACTCGGCCCCGATCGCCGCCTTCAGGCCCTCGTCGGCATCATAGGCGCGCAGCGCATCGAGCAGGTTGAGCGGCAGGCGCGGCGCGTCCTTCACCAGATGCCCCTCGGCATACATGTCGATATCGTAGTGCGGGCCGGGGTCTGCCTGGCTGCGGATACCGTCGAGGCCGGCGGCGATAATGATCGCCTGTAAGAGGTACGGGTTGACCGCACCATCCGGCAGGCGCAGCTCGAAACGTCCCGGCCCCGGCACGCGCACCATGTGGGTGCGGTTGTTGCCCGTCCAGGTGACGGTGTTCGGCGACCAGGTAGCGCCCGATGTGGTGCGCGGTGCGTTGATGCGCTTGTAGGAATTGACCGTCGGATTGGTGATCGCGGCCAATGCGGAGGCATGTTTCATGATGCCGCCGAGGAAGGTTTTACCCTGGGCGGAGAGCCCGAAGGCCATTTCCTTGTCGGCGAAGGCGTTGACCTTGCCGTCGACGTCCCAGACCGAGATGTGGGCATGGCAGCCGTTTCCGGTCAGGCCCTTGAACGGCTTCGGCATGAAGGTGGCGCGAAGGCCGTGCTTTTCGGCGACCGACTTGACCATGAACTTGAAGAAGGAGTGCTTGTCCGCCGTCTGGAGCGCGTCGTCATATTCCCAGTTCATCTCGAACTGGCCGTTCGCGTCCTCGTGGTCGTTCTGATAGGGCTTCCAGCCGAGCTCGAGCATGTAATCGCAAATCTCGGCGATGACATCGTAGCGGCGCATCACCGCCTGCTGATCGTAGCAAGGCTTCTCGGCGGTATCGAACTGATCTGAAATCACCGAGCCGTCGGATGAGATGAGAAAGAACTCGGGCTCGACGCCGGTTTTTACCCGGAGCCCTTCTTTCGCAGCTTCGGCGACCAGTCTTTTCAGCAGCACGCGCGGTGCCTGTTCGACCGGCTGATCGTCCATGACGCAGTCGGCGGCAACCCAGGCGACGTCCTTCTTCCATGGGAGCTGGATGACGGAGGAAGCATCGGGAACCGCAAACAGGTCGGGATGGGCCGGCGTCAGATCGAGCCAGGTCGCGAAGCCCGCGAAACCGGCGCCATCCTTCTGCATGTCGGCAATGGCTTCAGCCGGGACCAGTTTGGCGCGTTGACCGCCGAACAGGTCCGTGTAGCTGATCATGAAATATTTGATGCCTTTGTCTCTGGCAAAAGCAGCAAGGTCCAGTGTCATTCTCGTTCCCCTTTGGATTTCTTGGAGACACTTAGGTTATGGATATGAGACGGCCGGGACTTTTGCCCGGCCGGTAGAAATCAGAAGCCTCCCTTGCCGGGAATCCAGTTGGTGCCGGCGAGCGGCACCTGCGCCATGGCCGATGCCTCGATCGTCAGTGCGACCAGGTCTTCCGGCTCGAGATTGTGCAGGTGGTTCTTGCCGCAGGCACGCGCGATCGTCTGAGCCTCGAGCGTCATGACCTTGAGGTAGTTGGCGAGGCGGCGGCCGGCCGCAACCGGGTCGAGGCGTTTTGCGAGCTCCGGATCCTGGGTGGTGATGCCGGCCGGATCCTTGCCTTCATGCCAGTCGTCATAGGCGCCGGCCGTGGTGCCGAGCTTCTGATATTCCTCTTCCCAATGCGGGTCGTTGTCGCCGATGGCGACGAGCGCCGCCGTGCCGATCGCCACCGCATCGGCGCCGAGCGCCAGCGCCTTGGCAACGTCGGCGCCCGAGCGGATGCCGCCGGAAACGATCAGCTGCACCTTGCGGTGCATGCCGAGATCCTGCAGCGCCTGGACGGCCGGACGAATGCAGGCAAGTGTCGGCATGCCGACATTCTCGATGAAGACGTCCTGCGTCGCCGCCGTGCCGCCCTGCATGCCGTCGAGCACGACGACGTCGGCGCCAGCCTTTACCGCAAGAGCGGTGTCGTAATATGGACGCGCGCCACCGACCTTGACGTAGATCGGTTTTTCCCAATCGGTGATCTCGCGCAGCTCCATGATCTTGATTTCCAGATCATCGGGACCGGTCCAGTCAGGATGGCGGCAGGCCGAGCGCTGGTCGATGCCCTTCGGCAGATTGCGCATATTGGCGACGCGGTCGGAGATCTTCTGGCCGAGCAGCATGCCGCCGCCGCCGGGCTTGGCGCCTTGGCCGACCACGACTTCGATCGCATCGGCGCGGCGCAAATCCCTAGGGTTCATGCCGTAGCGCGACGGCAGATATTGGTAGACCAGCGTCTGCGAATGACCGCGTTCCTCATCCGTCATGCCGCCGTCGCCTGTCGTGGTCGACGTGCCGGCGATTGTTGCGCCGCGACCGAGCGCTTCCTTGGCATTGCCGGACAGCGCGCCGAAGCTCATGCCGGCAATGGTGATCGGCGTCTTCAGCGTGATCGGTTTCTTGGCGAAACGGGAGCCGAGCACCACTGTCGTGTCGCACTTCTCGCGGTAGCCTTCGAGCGGATAGCGCGAGATCGAGGCGCCGAGAAACAGCAGATCGTCGAAATGCGGAACCTTGCGCTTGGTGCCGGCGCCGCGGATATCATAGATACCGGTCGCAGCCGCACGGCGGATTTCGGCGAGCGTATAGTCATCGAACGTCGCGGATTTGCGCGGCGGGGTGTAGGGGTTGTGATAGCTCATGGATGTCCCTCGCCTCAATACGCGTCGGCGTTGTCGATGTTGAAATTGTAGAGCTTGCGGGCCGAGCCGTAGCGCTTGAACTCTTCGGGCCTGACGCCCGTGACCCCGGCGCGCTCGAGCAGCTCGGCAAGCTTGTCCAGATGCTCCGGCCGCATCTCTTTCTCGATGCAGTCGGAGCCGAGGCTCTTGACCTCGCCGCGGATGAACAGCTTGGCTTCGTAGAGCGAATCCCCCAGCGCATCGCCGGCGTCGCCGAGCACGACGAGATGGCCGGACTGGCCCATGAAGGCCGACATGTGGCCGATGCTGCCATGAACGACGATGTCGATGCCCTTCATCGAAATGCCGCAGCGCGACGCCGCGTTGCCCTTGATGACCAGCAGGCCGCCGCGGCCGGTGGCGCCGGCATACTGGCTGGCGTCGCCCTCGATGACGACGGTGCCGGACATCATGTTTTCGGCAACGCCGGGACCGGCCGAGCCATGAACCGTCACCCTGCCGCCGTCATTCATGCCAGCGCAGTAATAGCCGACCGATCCTCTGACCGCGACCGTGACGGGGCTGTCGATGCCAACGGCAACGGCATGGCTGCCGCGCGGGTTGACGACTTCGAATTCCGTGTCGTTGGCCCCTTGCGAAAGGGCGTGCAGCGCGCTGTTCAGTTCGCGAAGAGGGGTATTGGAAAGATCGAATATGGGCATTTATTCCTCGTTGGGAATCCTTGTTGATCTGGGAGACGGTCCGCGCCGGCTCTCGGCTTTCAGGCGCCCCTCAGGCGGCCTTGTCGTGATCCCAGAAGTAAACGGTTGCCGGCTCCGGCTCCCAGACACGGGCATTCTCGATGCCGGGAAGGTTGACCAGTGCGCGGTATTCCGAACCGAAGGCGACATACTGCTCCGTCTCGGCCATGACAGCAGGCTTGCAGGCGATCGGGTCGCGCACCACCCCGAAGCCGGACTTGGTGCCGACGACGAAGGTGAAGAAGCCGTCGAGATCGTCGAGCGCGCCGGTCAGCGCCTGGCCGAGATCCTTGCCCTTGGCCATTTCGGCCGTCAGATAGGCGGCGGCGACTTCGGAATCGTTCTGCGTCTCGAAGGTCATGCCTTCGCGCACCAGTTCGCGGCGCAGGTTGTTGTGGTTGGACAGCGAGCCGTTGTGCACGAGGCACTGGTCGGCGCCGGTCGAGAATGGATGGGCGCCGAGCGTGGTAACGGCCGATTCCGTCGCCATGCGGGTATGGCCGATGCCGTGGGTTCCGCTCATCGAGCGGACGCCGAAGCGCGCCACGACCTCTTTCGGAAGGCCGATTTCCTTGTAGATCTCGACGCTTTCGCCCGATCCCATCAGGCGGACTGCCGGGCGGATCTCTTCGAGCGCCTTGCGCACCTCTCCAAGCTTGGACGCGTCCAGCTCGATGACCGCATGCGTGCTCTTGACCGATACATCGGCTTTGATGCCGGCCTTTTCGAGGTCGCCGGCCAGGCCGTCGAAGTCCACGCCCGGATTGGCGGACTGGATGGTGATTTTCGCCCTGCCCTCGGCCGTGCCGCCATAGATTGCGATACCGGCTGAATCCGGTCCGCGATCCGTCATGGTGATCAGCATATCCGAGAGCAGACTTCCCAGCTGAGGTTCAAGGCTCTTGTCCTTGAGGAACAGTCCTACAATGCCGCACATAGCGCGTGCCTCCGTTCATGTTGAGAAAGGACTAGCAGGTCTATATCAGGACATCAACTGGGAAGAATAAAATTTTCTTCTAAGGCAAATCAGCCCCTGGAGCTCTGCTGGGGATAACTGATGATCGAGAGGTATTTGCTCGGCAGTTTCACCAGCTGTTCCGGCCCATGCGGCGCATCGGCGTCGAAGAACAGGCTGTCGCCCGGCTGCATCTGGAAAAGCTGGTCGCCGTGGCGGTAAACCACTTCGCCTTCGAGCATGTAGAGAAACTCCATGCCCTCGTGCTGGAAGGTCGGGAAGATGTCGGAATCGGCCGTCAGCGTGATCAGATAAGGCTCGACGATGACGCCGCTGGTATTGTTGTCGATATGGCCGAGCAGATTATATTGATGGCCGGCGCGCGTGCCGCGTCGTTCGAGCTCGATGCCCTGCCCCGCCTTGACGAAGACGGCATTGCGCGGTTCCTCGAAGCGGCGGAAGAAGGACGTCAGCGGCACGCCGAGCGCCCGCGACAGCGATTGCAGCGTCGTCAGCGACGGCGAGATATTGCCGTTTTCGATCTTCGACAGCATGCCGAGCGAAATGCCGGTCGCGGCCGCCAGATCGGTCACCGTGATGCCGAGTTTCTTGCGGTAGGCGCGCACCTCATGGCCGATCGCCATTTCGAGGTTGTTTTCCTTCGGCTCCCGAACGGCGTGCGGGTCCTGGGAAAAGGGCGCGCGTCCACCATGCGCCTGTTCCGGTTGATCTGCCGCTTCACCTTTGGCTTTCATCGGATTTTCACTGCTGCCTTCTCTTTGATCTGAGGCAACCCTATCGCCATAGTGAAAATTTCTCAACCGTGAAGAAAACTATTCCCGCCGCGCCGCACGCGGAGCGATGCCGTAGACGGTGCGGAACATCCGGGAAAAGTGGCTGAGACTGGAAAAACCGGTGGCGACCGCGATCTCCGAGACGGAAAGCGGGCTCTGCTTCAGCAGGCGATGGGCATGCTGCAGCCTGATCCTGCGGTACTGATCGAGAAAGGTGGTGCCGAGATGGGCGGCAAAGAGCCGGCCGAGATGGCGGGCGGTGACGCCGGCGATGCGCGCCATGGCGGCACGCTCGAGCGGCATCTCGATCGTCTCCTCCATCCGTTCGAGAACGCTGAGCAGTCCCGGATGATGGACGCCGTAACGCTGCGCCAGCGAGGCGCGCTGCGGTGCTGCGGGCTCGTTGACCTCCGTATGAAGATACCAGTCGCTGACCCGGCGGGCGAAATCCGGCCCCATGCGCTCGGCGATCAGCACATGCATCATGTCGAGCGGCGCGATGCCGCCGCCGCAGGTGATCCGGTTGCCGTCGATCATGAATCGCGCCTGGCGCGGCGTGAGCTCCGGGAAGGCTTCGAGAAGGGCGGCCGCATGCTCCCAGTGAATGGTGAAGTCGCGGCCGCTGAGCAGCCCGGCCGCGGCCATCAGATAGGGGCCGCCCGAAATGCCGCCGATCCGCACCCCTTCGCGCGACAGCTGCCGCAAGCAGGCAAGCACGCTGGGATACCGCCAGTCGCGCGGCAAGCCGCCGGCGCAGACGAAAGCCGTTCCAAGCCCCGAGCCCCTGACGGGCAGAGGTTCGGCGGGGACGCCGACACCCGAGGAGGAAAGCGCCGGCGCGCCATCCGGCGAGAAGATCCGCAGCCGATAGATCTCGCGGCCGGCCAGAAGGTTTGCCGCCCTGAGCGGCTCCGTCGCCGAGGCATAGGACATCAGCGCAAATCCCGGGATGAGGATGAAGCCGATCGTCTGGACATTTCTGGTATCAACCAACGACATGTCTCATCCTTATCGATTTATGTCCCTATTGTGCAAGTCCGCTTGCTTCTTTCTGGCATCATGCCCCTGTTCTTTCCGGGTGACTCATGCGCTATTCCGCTCTTTCGATTTTCCTGAACGGCCTTCGCGGCAACAAAGGCTGGGCGCCTGCCTGGCGCGATCCGGCGCCGAAGCCGCATTACGACGTCATCATCGTCGGTGGCGGCGGCCATGGTCTTGCCACCGCCTATTATCTCGCCAAGGAGTTCGGCGTCACCAATGTCGCCGTCCTCGAAAAGGGCTATCTCGGCTCCGGCAATATCGGCAGGAACACGACGATCATCCGTTCGAACTATCTGCTGCCTGGTAATAACCCCTTCTACGAACTGTCGATGAAGCTCTGGGAGGGGCTGGAACAGGATTTCAACTTCAACGCCATGGTCTCGCAGCGCGGCGTGCTCAACCTTTTCCATTCCGACGCCCAGCGTGACGCCTATACGCGCCGCGGCAACGCCATGCGGCTGCACGGCGTCGACGCCGAGCTGCTCGACCGGCAGGCGGTGCGCCGGAAATTGCCCTTCCTCGATTTCGACAATGCCCGTTTCCCCATTATGGGCGGCTTGTTCCAGCCGCGCGGCGGCACGGTGCGTCACGACGCGGTCGCCTGGGGTTATGCCCGCGGCGCAGACAGCCGCGGCGTCGACATCATCACCCAGTGCGAGGTGACCGGCATCCGCCGCGAGAACGGTCAGGTGACCGGCGTCGAGACCAACAGGGGCTTCATCGGCTGCGGCAAGCTGGCGCTGGCGGCGGCCGGCAATTCCACCGTCGTCGCCGATATGGCCGGCCTTCGGCTGCCGATCGAAAGCCATGTGCTGCAGGCCTTCGTCTCCGAAGGGCTGAAACCCTTCATCGACAATGTCGTCACCTTCGGCGCCGGGCATTTCTACGTCTCCCAGTCGGATAAGGGCGGCCTCGTCTTCGGCGGCGATATCGACGGCTATAATTCCTATGCCCAGCGCGGCAATCTGGCTTCGGTCGAGCATGTCGCCGAAGCCGGGCTGGCGATGATCCCTTCGCTGTCGCGCGTGCGTTATCTGCGCTCCTGGGGCGGGGTGATGGATATGAGCATGGACGGCTCGCCGATCATCGACCGCACCCATATCGACAATCTCTATCTCAACGCCGGCTGGTGTTACGGCGGCTTCAAGGCGACCCCCGCTTCCGGCTTCTGCTACGCCCATCTGATCGCCCGCAACACGCCGCATCAGACTGCCCGCGCCTTCCGGCTCGACCGTTTCGCGCGCGGCTATCCGATCGACGAAAAGGGCGTCGGCGCCCAGCCCAATCTGCACTGAGGACATTCTACCATGGCAAGCCTGATTTCCTGTCCCCATTGCGGCGCCCGGCCGAAGGAAGAATTCTCGATCCGCGGCGATGCGAAGCTTGTCCGGCCGGCGCCGGATGCCGGCGCGGATGCCTGGTACGACTATGTCTATCTCCGTGACAATCCGCGTGGCCGGCACAGCGAATACTGGCACCACGCCTCTGGCTGCCGCCGCTGGCTGATCGTCGAGCGCGACACCGTCACCCATGCGGTCCACGGCGTCAGGGATGCTGCCCTTTCCAAGCTCGGCGGAGAACCGGCATGACGAGCTTCCGTCTTTCCTCCGGCGGCCGCATCGACCGCTCCACGTCGCTCGGCTTCAGCTTCGACGGCAGGGCGCTCGCGGGCCATCCGGGCGACACGCTCGCCTCGGCGCTGCTTGCCAATGGTATCCAGCTCGTCGGCCGCAGCTTCAAATATCACCGCCCGCGCGGCATCCTGACGGCGGGAGCCGCCGAACCGAACGCGCTGGTGACGACAGGCAGCGGCGGGCGCACCGAACCGAACACGCGCGCCACGATGATCGAGCTTTATCAGGGGCTGACGGCAAGGAGCCAGAACCGCTGGCCGTCGCTCGGCTTCGATGTCGGCGCGGTCAACGGGCTGCTGTCGCCCTTCCTCAGCGCCGGTTTTTACTACAAGACCTTCATGTGGCCGGCGGCCCTCTGGGAGAAGCTCTACGAGCCGGTGATCCGCAAGGCGGCGGGCCTCGGCAGAGCCTCCTACGAAGCCGATCCCGATTCCTATGAAAAATGCTGGGCGCATTGCGACCTGCTGGTGATCGGCGCCGGCCCTGCCGGTCTGGCCGCAGCGCTGACGGCCGGCCGCGCCGGCGCGCGCGTCATCCTCGCCGATGAAGGCCCCGAACTCGGCGGCAGCCTGCTTTCCGACAACGTTTCTGTCGACGGCAAGCCGGCGGGCGCTCTTCTCGAAGAACTGCTTACCGAACTGGAGGGCCTGGAGAACGTGCGCCGCCTGCCGCGCATGACGGTGTTCGGCCGGTACGACGACAATGTCTTCGGCGCCGTCGAGCGGGTGCAGAAACATGTGGCGATGCCCGATCCGGATCGCCCGGTCGAACGGCTGTGGCGCATCGTCGCCCGCCAGGCGATCCTGGCGACCGGCGCCGAGGAGCGGCCGCTCGTCTTCGGCGGCAACGATATTCCCGGTGTGATGATGGCAGGCGCCATGCGCAGCTATCTCAACCGGCAGGCGGTCGCGCCCGGCAGAAGCACGGTCATCTTCACCACCAACGATGCCGGATACCGCACCGCCGCCGACCTTGAAGCGGCCGGCCTCGCCGTCGCGGCGATCGTCGATAGCCGCGCGGATGCGGGCAAGGGCTGGCAGGGCCGCGCCGAAGTGCTGAAGGGCGCCCGGGTCATCGATGCGTTCGGCGGCCAGCGCCTGCGCGGCGTCAGCGTTGAAACCAAAGACGGCCTTCGCCGGATCGAAGCGGATGCGCTTGCCATGTCGGGCGGCTGGAGCCCGATCATCCACCTTGCCTGCCATCGCGGTGCGAAGCCGCAATGGTCGGACGAGGCCTCGGCGTTTCTGGCGCCTGTCCAGCAGGAGGGCCTTGCCGTTGCCGGCTCGGCTGCCGGCATGGGGCAAACCACGGCCTGCCTCGGTGATGGCGCCGCAAAGGCGGCGGCGGCGTTGAAGGCGATCGGCTTTGCAGCGGCGGAGCCGGCCTTTGCTGCTGCTTCCGAGGCGGATGCACAGGCAAAGCCGCTCTGGTCGGTCAAGGGCTCGAAGGGCAAGGCTTTCGTCGATTACCAGAACGACGTGCATTTGAAGGATCTCGGTCTCGCCGTCCGCGAAGGCTACGGCCACGTCGAACTCGCCAAGCGCTACACCACATCAGGCATGGCGACAGACCAGGGCAAGCTTTCCAACATCAACGCCATCGGCATCCTCGCCGAGGCGCGTGGCGTGTCGCCCGCCGAGGTGGGAACGACGACCTTTCGGCCCTTCTATACGCCGGTTTCCTTCGGCGCTTTGACCGGGGCATCGCGCGGCAAAGATTTCCAGCCGGCGCGCAAATCGCCGCTGCATGGCTGGGCTGAAAAGAACGGCGCGGTCTTCGTCGAAACCGGCCTCTGGTATCGCTCTTCCTGGTTCCCGCGCGCCGGTGAGGCGACGTGGCGCGAAAGCGTCGACCGCGAAGTATTGAACATCCGCAAAAATGCCGGTCTCTGCGATGTCTCGACGCTCGGCAAGATCGAAATCTTCGGGAAGGATGCCGCGACTTTCCTCGATCGCATCTATTGCAACGGCTTCGCCAAGCTTGCGGTTGGCAAGGCGCGTTACGGCATCATGCTGCGCGAGGACGGCTTCATCTATGATGACGGCACCACCAGTCGCTTCAGCGACGATCATTTCTTCATGACGACGACGACGGCGCTCGCCGCCGGCGTGCTGACCCATCTCGAATTCTGCGCCCAGACGCTCTGGCCGGAGCTCGACGTCTGCTTCGCCTCTTCGACCGATCAATGGGCACAGATGGCCGTTGCCGGACCGAAGTCGCGCGCCATCCTCTCCGAGATCGTCGACGAGGATCTGTCGGATGCAGCCTTCCCCTTCATGAGCGCCCGCAAGGTCTCCCTTTTCGGCGGCCGGCTCGAAGGCCGGCTCTTCCGAATTTCCTTCTCCGGCGAACTCGCCTACGAGCTGGCGGTGCCGGCCGGTTACGGCGAAGGCGTTGCCGACGCGATCATGGCATCAGGCGAGAAACATGGCATATCAGCCTATGGCGCCGAAGCGCTCGGCGTCATGCGCATCGAAAAGGGCCACGTCACCCATGCCGAGATCAACGGCACGGTCACCCCAGGCGATCTCGGTTTCGGCCGCATGGTTTCATCGACCAAGCCGGATTTCATCGGCAAGGCGATGCTCGCCCGCGACGGCCTGCAGGACCCCGAGCGCCCTCGCCTCGTCGGCGTCAAGCCGCTCAATCCGGCAAGCGGCTTCCGCACCGGTTCGCATATCCTTGCCGAGGGCGCTGCGGCGACGCTCGAAAACGATCAGGGCTACGTCACATCGAGTGCTTTCTCGCCGACGCTCGGCCATACGATCGGCCTGGCGCTCGTCCGGCGCGGGCCGGAGCGCATCGGTGAGAAGGTGACGATCTGGAACGGTCTGCGCAACGAATTCACCGATGCGGTGCTCTGCCATCCCGTCTTCATCGATCCCGAAAACGAGAAGCTCCATGCCTGATCTTCCGCAACACAAACCGGTTCTGGCCGGGACTAGATATACCGGCATCTCAGGGGCGGGCATCCGGCTGGAAGCCTTGCCGGAGGGCCATCTCCTGCATGTGCTCGGCGCAATCGAGCCCACCGCGCTCGCCGCGGAATTGGCTAAGGCAGGCTTTGCGAAAAGTTCGATCCGCAAGGCGGGCTTCCGCCAATGGTTCATCGCCGGCGACGAGCCGCTTAGCCCCGCCGGCCTCGATGCTCTCGCAGTCGCACTTGCGGGAAAGGCCTACGTCATGGACCAGAGCCACGGGCGTGTGCGCATCGGCGTCTCCGGCCTCTCTTCGCGGGCGCTTCTCTCGAGGGGCACCGCCGTCGATCTCGATCCCGCTGTCTTCCCGGAAGGCCATGCGGCCATGATCATGGTCGGTCATCTCTCCGTACAGATCGTCCGCACCGGCGACGACAGCTTCGAACTCACGGTTCTGCGCAGTTTTGCCGAAAGCCTCTGGGACGATCTCACCCATATGGCGGCCAGCGCTGAAAAGGACGGCGCATGAGGGCCAGGCCGGTACAAAGATCGACGATTGAGCGAAATTAGCTGGAAGGTTCAACTTTCCGGCGCGGTGGCACGCAACCGTTGACCATCGAGCCAACACGAGAATTCGCGACAGCGGAGAGGATGGGGGCGAAACTTTTCGGCCGTGGAGATCGAGTTCACGGGATCACCGGCAAAAACCCTGCTGTTTCGGCAAAGGTCCGTTCGGAGCGGAAGATGTTAGGTCGGTGTGAATATAGCCGCTAGCTAACGAGCCCGTTTTGTTGCTTGGCAGATCTAAGCAAGTTGACTTGAGGTTTACACCGGAGTTAGGGAAGGTAGCGCCAGGATAATCAGTCGCATCTACAGGTACAGAATGAATTTTCAGTCTGGTAAGGCTCTATATCGCAGGATAGTAGTGTCCTTCGTATTTTGTATGATGGCTATTTATATGTACGGAGAAACTCTACAATCACATAAGAGTCCGGACGAGCAGGCGAGAGATATATTGAAAAAATACCTTACTGAATCCGGAGAAGTCGATCGAATGCGTTTTGCGAATTGCTCCAAAATCGAAAAGTCAGAAACCGAGTGGCTTCCAAATGTGAGCTTCTATATTGGGTGCGAGGTTAAGGAGCCGCTTTCGGCAGACCCCATTGCTCTCTCGGTGGCGTTCGGTGTTCGCGGGCAGGTTGAATTTGTGGATATGTCGAGAGGCCAGAAATAATGGGACCAGGTTCGAAAAGAAATCCTCAGACGAGTTTTGGACGACAAGACGCGCAGGTTCAGTGGAAAATCGGCGACGGAGCCACTGTTTACGTCGATATGTATTCGCATATGACTCAGGGGTAGTCCATTTCGAAACGAACGCGAAGGCAGAGCGAGTGTTGCAAAGGCGATACCCTTCGGTAGCCCGGCAACGGCCAACGGTTGTCCTATGAGCGAAAGAGATGATTGGCGTTCATCCAACCAAACCCTTATTCAGGTCTCTTGATATCCTCGAATCTGAGACTGAAGCGCGCGAGATATTTGCTCAGGCGATCGGCGTCGTTGCTGCTCTTTTTCTCCAAGCGTGAGATCGCAAACAAGGCTCTGCCCGCCGCGCTTGCCGTTGCATGTTGACGGCAGGTGTGCAGAACCGCGGCAAGCTGTGCTGCGTCGAAGCGATCGAGGCGAGCGGCAGTCTCTGCACCCAGCACCTCTTCAAGGATCAGATCCACCCTGCCGTCGTCGCTTGAGCTGCGCCAAAACGCATTCAGCCGTCGGACTTCATCGTCAACGACGTCGGTCGTGATGCGCCCATGCGGCGCGAGGGTCGCCATGCGGGTCACCGAAGCCGACAGGTCGCGAAAATTGGCGCTCCAGACGGCTTGCGGGCCGGTTGCGAAAGCAAGATAGCGTTGGCGTGCTTCCTTGTTGAAGGTGACATTTTCGCCTTCTCGTTCCAGATAACGCCTCAGCTCGAAGTCGAGATTGGGCTCGATGTCCTCCTTGCGCTCGCGCAGGGCCGGCAGCTGGAACGTCCAGAGGTTCAGGCGGGCATAGAGATCTTCGCGGAACCTTCCCTTTCGGACATCCTCGCCAAGATCGCGATTGGTGCCGGCCAGCAGCTGAAAGTCCGCCGTCACTTCCCGATCGGCGCCCATGGGCAGGAACTTCTTTTCCTCGATCGCGCGCAGGCACATGGCCTGTTCGTCGAGGCCGAGTTCGCCGATCTCGTCGAGGAACAGCACGCCTTTGTCGGCGGACTTGAGCAAGCCGGCACGCTCGCCGGCAGCGCCGGTAAAGGCGCCTTTCACATGGCCGAACAGGGTAGACATGGCCTGGTCGCCGCGCAGCGTCGCGCAGTTGACCTCGATGAAGGGGCCACTGACCTTGCGCTGGCTCTTCTTCAACTCGTAGATCCGGCGGGCAAGTTGCGACTTGCCGGCGCCGGTCGGGCCGGTCAGGAGAACGGGCGCCGTCGAGCGGATCACCACCCTTTCGATCTCGTCGATCATTCTGTTGAAGGCGGCGTTGCGGGTCGAAATTCCCGATTTCAGGAAAGAGGCGGCGTCTTCCCGCTCGGAAGCGAAGCGCTTGGCGATCTCGTCATAGCGGGAAAGGTCGAGGTCGATGATCCGATGTGTGCCGGCGAAATCCTGCTCCGGTTCCCGCTCGCGCGGCGGCGAGAGCTGCAGCAGCTGGCCGGGAATGATGCGGGCTTCGGTCAGCAGGAACCAGCAGATCTGGGCCACATGGGTGCCGGTGGTGATGTTGACGAGATAGTCTTCCGTGTCGGGGTCGAAGTTGTAATTGCGGGCAAAGTCCCTGAGGCTCGTATAGACCTCGGAAAAATCCCAGGGGTCCCGGAAGTTGATGACGTTGCTCCGCACCTCCGTCGCCGGCGCCACGGTTTCGATGTCGGCAACGATACGGTGACAGAGAGCTTGCGAGCGGTTGTCGTGGATCAGTTCCAGCCGGTCGATGAACAGGCCCGGCTGCTGGCAAAGCGCGACACTGGGCCGCCAGCGACTCCAGCGGTTTTCCCATTTCCCTGCATCCAGGGTGGTTCCCAATATGCTGATGGCGACGCGGCGCTTCATGTCTTATCCAGAATTATAAAGTGATATAATATGCGATAATATAATCTGGATACGGATTTTCGCAATTCATGATTGCGTTCGATGTGGCGTAAAAATTTCTCTTTTTAAAACAAAGAGATGTACGAAAGTTTCGTGTATGCCTCGCTCTTTTCTCCAAACTGGCACGCGTCTTGAAATGTATCTGGCATGAACCCAACAAGAGGTGCCGTCATGGTCAACAAGGCGATCTTCAAAACCTATCTCGGGAAACTGCTTCCGGGAACGGATACAAAAAATCATGAAGCGGCTCCGGCCTACCAGCTGACGCCGCGCGAGGCGCTGGCGCAATATGCTGTGACCGGCACCTTCAACGGCACCTTCTATGCGGATGGGGCCGAGCAGCTCGACGCGATAAAGACGCTTGCCCTTCAGGTCGAGCCGGAATTTCTCGCCAAGGTGGCTGTTTACGCCGCTGAGAAGGGGCAGATGAAGGACATGCCGGTGACGTTGCTCGCCATGCTCTCCAGCCTTCAGAGCGACGCCTTCGCCCGTGCATTCCCGCGGGTGGTGAAGAGCGGCAAGATGCTGCGCGGCTTCGTGCAGGTCATGCGCTCCGGCGCCACGGGTCGGAAGTCCCTCGGCACACGCCCGAAGAAGGTGGTGCAGGCGTGGCTCGAACGGGCGAGCACCGAGCAGATCCTGCGTGCGATGGTCGGAAACGATCCTTCGCTCGCCGACGTCATCCGCATGGTGCATCCGAAGCCGGCGACGGAGGAGCGCAAGGCGCTTTATGCCTGGGCGATCAGCAAGCCGCACGACTACGCGGCACTGCCTGAGCTCGTCAAGGCATTGGAAGCGTTCCGGCGTGACCAGACGGTGCCAGTGCCGGACGTCCCGTTCCAGATGCTGACCTCGCTGCCGCTGACGCGGGAGCATTGGGTTGAAATCGCCCGCAAGGGCGGCTGGCAGATGGTGCGGCAGAACCTCAACACCTTTGCACGCAACGGCGTGTTCGAGGTCGAGGGTTTTGCCGAGGCGCTGGCGGCGCGGCTTGCCGATCCGGAGGAAATCCGCAAGGCAAAGGTCTTCCCCTATCAGCTGATGATGGCGTGGAAGATGGTCGACGGCCAGCTTCCCCATGCCGTGCGGGATGCGCTTCAGGAGGCGATGGATATCGCCATCGCCAACGTGCCGTCCCTGACGGGCAATGTGGTGCTGTGCCCCGACGTGTCGGGTTCCATGGGTTCGCCCGTGACCGGTTACCGCAAGGGTGCGACGTCCTCGGTTCGCTGCATCGATGTCGCCGGTCTGATGACCGCGGCGTTCCTGCAGCGCAACCCGAAGGCGCGGGTGCTGCCGTTCGAGAATGACGTGGTGCATGTCAGCCTCAACAAGCGGGATTCGGTGATGACCAATGCCGGCAAGCTGGCGAAAATCGGCGGCGGCGGAACCAACTGCTCCGCACCGCTGAAGAGGCTGGCAAACGAGAAGGCCAAGGTCGATCTCGTGGTGTTCATCTCGGACAATGAGTCCTGGGTGGATGCGCGCGGGAGCGGACAGCCGACTGCTGTCATGACGGAATGGGCCAGGATCAAGCGGGTCAACCCGGCTGCAAAGCTGGTCTGCCTCGACATCCAGCCCCATGCCACGACCCAGGCGCCGACGCGGGAAGACGTGCTCAATATCGGCGGCTTCTCGGATGCCGTCTACGGAGTGATCACGGCTTTCGCGGCCAATAGCAAGGGAGCGGATGGCTGGGTGAAAGCCATCGAGGCGATCGCGCTCTGACGGGCTCGCAGAAGCAATACCCTCGCGCCACCGTGACCGGCGCGGGGAGCCGTGACGAATGCCGGATGAAACTACAGATCGTTAAATCTCCAGGTCGCGGGTTCGAATCCCGTCGGGTCCCCCAGTTTATGGACCCGTAGCTCAGCGGATAGAGCAGGCTGTTTCACCACACCTCGTCGTCACGGACGAATGAAATGACATGGCGAATGCATGGGGAACTACATCTGTGTCGCGAGTTCGATTCTCGCCAGGACCTGGTCCTGTAGCTCAGTTGGTAGAGCAAGCTGTTTCCCGGACAGTTGTCGCCATAGCCGAATGCAGCGGCGAATGCCGGACGGAACTACAGCCGCCAACGTTGGATGGTCTGGCAGGTTCGACTCCTCCTGGGCATACGCTCTCTGGCACGAGCGGGGCCATCCGGTTTCGTCCACCCTCGTCGCCGCTGCAACTTCCTGCCCTGCAGGAACGAACTACCCCGGCGAATGCCGGCAGGACTACAGGTAGAGCGGCCCGTCGGATTTCCGGCGGGCAGGTCGGGTGTTCAAATCATCCCGCGCTTCCGAAGGGAGCGCGTAGCTCAGTAAATTGTCCTGCCACATCTCGTCGCCGGGGTGATGAAGAAAGGCCCTGGGCGAATGCCACCGGTGACTACAGGGGCCGCATCGCGCCATGATCATGGAATGCGTGCGGCGAGAGAGATCTCCGGCAATGCTCGTCGCCCAGGTGGTGTGAAGAGAAGCAACGGAACAAGAAGGACTGCAGACGCAGAAAAGACAATGATAGCGGTAATGAGCGGACAGGATTTGATCGATGCCGGCATGAGCCAGGGGAAGTGGTTTCGCCCGGCTCTCGACGCGGCCAACGCGGTTTTGAGCAAGGGTGGTTCGGTGGCGGATGCGCTGGAAGCGGCAAAAGCCTTCCAGCCCGGGCCGACGCTTGCCTTGAGGGCCGATAACGATATCGAGATCTATTCCAATATCCGTGCCGAGAACGCCTTTGAGCAGGACAATGTCGAGAAGGTCAATGCGACGATGCGCGCGCTGGTGCGCACACCCGTCGTCCGATCCGCGGCGATCATGCCGGACGCTTGCCCGGCTGGCCCGGTGGGAACGATCCCGGTCGGCGGCGTAGTCGCGTCCGAAGCGATCCATCCCGGCATGCATTCGGCCGATATCTGCTGCTCCATGGCGATCTCGATCTTTCCCGGCACAGACCCGAAGTCGCTTCTGGATGCCGTGCATGCCGTGACGCATTTCGGTCCCGGCGGTCGTCCGCGCGGCGCGCAGCTGAAGCCTTCCGAGGCGACGCTTTCGGCCTTCGAGCAGAATCCTTATCTGCGCGACGGCGTGCTGAGCGCCGGCATCGAGCATTTCGCCACCCAGGGCGACGGCAATCATTTCGCCTATGTCGGAACGATGAAATCGACCGGTGAAACCGCGCTTGTGACCCATCATGGATCGCGGGCACCGGGAGCGCGGCTCTACGACAAGGGCATGAAGGTCGCCAACCAGTTTCGGGAACGCATCTCGCCCGAGACGCATCGGGAAAATGCCTGGATTCCGGCGGATACCGAGGAAGGTGACTTCTACTGGTCGGCGCTGCAGACGATCCGCCAGTGGACAAAAGAAAACCACTATGTCCTTCACGACATGGCGGCGGAAAGGCTCTCGGCCAAGGTCGCGGACCGCTTCTGGAACGAGCATAATTTCGTCTTCCGGAAGTCGGACGGGCTGTTCTACCACGGAAAGGGTGCGACCCCTGCCTTCGACAACTGGGCGCATGACGCGACCGATCTGACCATCATTCCGCTCAATATGGCGGAACCGATCCTGATCGTTCGCGGCTCGAACGCTGCCCATGGCCTCGGCTTCTCGCCGCATGGCGCCGGCCGTAACTTTTCGCGCAGCGCACATATGAGGCAGCTGTCTGCGGAATATGGGGCGGATTCGCGCGGTCTGAGCCCGAACAACATCGCGGCTATTCTGGAGAAGGAAACAAGCGGTCTCGACGCGCGGTTCTTCTCCGGTTTCGCCGATGTGTCGGAATTGCCGAGTGCCTACAAGAGTGCTGCGAACGTGCGGGCGCAGATCGAGCACTACGGCCTCGCCGATGTGGTCGACGAGGTGATCCCCTACGGGAGCATCATGGCCGGCGACTGGCAGAAGAACGCGCCTTGGCGCAACAAGCGCCGGTAAACACCGGGGAAGGCAACCAGGTTTGCCTTCCCTTCCCTCGAATGCATCATGCAGTTGGCGTCCGCCAATAGATTTCAAGCCGTTGCCCGCACCGCGGCTTCGGCCTTCATCCACTCCGATCGCTCCGCGCCTTGCAGCTCTTCGATCGCGTCGGTGGCGAAGCTCGGGACGACGCCGGTCCACAGCAATGCGCCATCGGAATTGGAATGGCCGTCGCCCTCGAGCTTGTAGATGCTTTCGACGATATACTGGCCGTCATTGTTGAGGCCCTTGATCTCGGAAATCTCGATCACCCGGCGTCTGCCGGTGCGCTTGAAGCGGGCGATCTGCACGACGACGTCGACCGCCGAGGCGATCTGGGCGCGCAGCGGCCGCAGCGGCATATCGATGTCGGACATCAGCGCTAAGGTTTCCAGCCGGTGCAGCGCGTCGTAGGGCGTGTTCGCATGCACCGTCGAAAGGCTGCCGCTGTGGCCCGAGGTCATCGCCTGGATCATGTCGAGCGCCTCGCCGCCGCGGCATTCGCCGACGATGATGCGGTCAGGCCGCATGCGCAGCGATGAGCGGAACAGGTCGCGGATGCTGGCGCCGCCGCGGCCGAAACGGTCGGGCTTCGTCACTTCGAGATAGACGACGTGCTCCTTGCGGATCTGCAGTTCCGACGTGTCCTCGATGACGATGATGCGCTCGTGGTCGGCAAAGGCTTCCGACAGCGCGTTTAGCATCGTCGTCTTGCCGGTGCCGGTGCCGCCGGAGATGATGACGTTCTTCTGTAGCCCGACGGCCGCCTGCAGCAGCGACAGCGACTCCTCGGTCAGGCTGCCCTGGGTAACGAGATCGCGAATGCTGCGATGTTCCTTCAGAAAACGGCGAATGGAGATGCAGAGCCCGGTGCGGGCGGCAGGCGGCTGGATCATCTGCACGCGTGAGCCATCCGGCAAACGGGCCTCGACGCTCGGCTCCTCCGGCGTCAGCCGTTTGCCGGAGAATTGCGCGATGCTGCGTGCGGCCGATTCCAGGTCCTCGCGGCTGGCGAAACGCGCATCGGCGCGTTCGAGCTTGCCGCGCCTTTCGACGAAGATGTCGGATGTCCCGTTGATCAGGATTTCGGAAACGCTCGGATCTTCGAGGAGGAAACGGATCGGTCCGAGCAACTTGTCCAGCGCTCGGGTCAGGACCTGGAAGGTTGCCTGTTCGGCTGCATCGTCGGAAACGGCTTTCATCAGAGCGGCATCCCGACCAGGACCGAGCTCATGCCGAACAGTGTCGCCATCATCTGAACGGCGGTCGGAAAGAACATCATCAGTGGAATGAGGACCAATCCAAGTATCAAGATGCTGCTCATCGTTTCCATCGTTTTCTCTCCGGATCGACTGGCGGACCATGCCCGCCATTTGAGGAAAGCTTAATCCAGATCCTCAAATAACGCCATGGTTGGGCTCCGCGAAGGCAGCCTTTGTGCGCGCGGCGCGCCATTTCTTCTATCGCTTTGAAAGAATTGACCAATTATGGAGCAGTAGACGAAGCCGCACAAGGCCGCCCAAAACTTCGTTTCCGCCGGTAAAACTGCAGCCGGTTCAAACGGTTAGTTAAGAATATCCGGCGTCAACTGCGATTCTGCCAGCGATGCCTCCAAGACAATTGGAACCCTTCGTTTCGTTTGCTTGACGGAGGGCTGGCCTTGGGCGCACTCTTGGGTCTTAATGGTGTTGCTCAACAAGCGTTGGCCGCCGGGGAAGATAAGCTGAAGCAGAAAATATCATTGGAACGAGCAACGTGCTGGTTCGGATCGATAGCGTATGCTTGCTTCATCTTCACGAAGGTCTTCGATCCGAAACAAACCTAGGAACGAGGAATACGCAGATGTTTGGAAAACTCAAGACTCTCGCAATTGCACTTCACAAGGACGAACGCGGCGACATGGCCCAGATCGTCCTGGCCGTCGCGCTGATCGTCATTCCGCTGATGCTGCTCCTGCTCGCATTCGGCAAACAGATCGGCGAATGGTTCAACGAAAAGAACACGGCGCTCTCGGATGCCGAGAGAATTCCCGAGCCGGGTCAATAAGTGGACCGGGATCATGGATACCACCTATGATCTGACCCTGATGCCTGCAGCGGCGGCGCTTGCCGTCGCCTGCACCATGACCGCGGCGGTGCTCGATCACCGCCATGGTCACATCCCGAACGCCGTGACCTATCCCTGCCTGCTTACCGGCTTCATGCTGGCAGCCGTCAGCGGCGGTCTGGCGGGGATCGGCCTTGCCTTTGCCGGCCTGCTTGCTTCAGGCCTGATCTTCATCATCGCCTTCGCAGCCGGAAGCTGCGGCGGCGGCGACGTCAAGCTGATGGCGGCGCTCGGCGCCATTCTCGGCCTGTGGCCCGCCATCGACGTCACCCTTGCATCGCTGATGGTCGGCGGCGTGATCGCCGTTTTCTCCATGGCGCGGCGTGTTCAGTGGAGCGTGCTGGCCCGAACGGTCGGACTGTTCGCGCTGCTCCTGCCCGCCGGTTTCCGCGATGCCGCTTCGGTGCTGAAGCCGCGCGAAACCCATCATACCGTCCGCTTCGGCGTTGCCGCTGCGCTCGGACTTCTCTGGTGCCTTTTCATGCCTGATTTCACCCCTCTTTCACTCGTGAGGTAACGGCAATGCGCGCGGAACTCGAACGCCCCCTCTTCGACGGTGCCTTCTGGAGTTCGATCCTGCACTCGCGGACCTTCTGGATCCCTGAGGATCACGGCGCGCTCTTCGGCACCTTTGCGATCGCTATGATGCTGCTTGCCTCGATGCTGCTGCTGCCGCGACTTTCCGCCCGCCGGCGTCGGATATCGGAGCTGCACGGCGATACATCCGGCAGCACGACGATGATGGATTTCGTGCTCGTCACGCCGGTCTTCGTCTTCTTCATGTTCGTGGTCTTCCAGTTCACGATCCTAGCCAAGAACCACCTCTTCACCCATTATGCCGCCTATGCGGCGGCGCGCAGCGCCCGCGTCTATTTCTGCCCGGCCCTGCCGATCACCATCCGCAGCCTAATCGACGCCAAGACCTGCGATGACGATGCCGCTGCCGGCAAGGCCGATCTTGCCGCCCGCCTGGCGCTGATCCCGGCCGCACCCTACGACCAGCTGAAATGCGTCGGCGCCTGCCAGCCGCCGGAAGAGGCGCTGAAAAGCCTTGCCGATGCCTCGGGCCTTTCGAAGAACTGGCGCGCGATGCGCAACCAGGCCCGCTACATGTTCGACCCGCAGAACGTCACCGTCACCGTCGACCGCGCGCCGATGGCGCTCTATGCCGCCATCAACCGTTCGCCGCACGTGCCGGTTACCGCCAAGGTGGAAGCGCGCTTCCTGCTGCTCGAATATGCCGGCTGGGTCTTTGCCCGCGGCCAGCGGAAGGACGGCCGCTACTACACGATCTCGACGGCGGAGGTGAACCTGCTATGACACCGACCCTCATCAAACGTCTGCACCGCGACGAACGCGGCTTCCTCTCGCCGATCATCCTCTACATGACGATCGCGCTGGCATTGATGATCGTCTGGATCCTGAATACCGGACAGATGATCTACGACAAGCAGCGCACGCAGGATACCGCCGACGCCGCCGCTCTCGTCCATGCCGACTGGGAAGCCCGCTATCTCAACATCATGGCGATGAACAACGTCGCTTCCTCGCAAGCAACCGTCGTCATGGCGACGTCGGTCGCCTACCAGCTTACGACGGCGGAATTGGCCCTGCGCTCGGGTGTCATTCTGGCGAAACTCGCCGAATATTCCTTCACGGAAGGCTTCGGCCCGGCATCGCTGCTGCCGCCGATGCCGCCCATGCCCTATTGCCCCGGCTGGCAAAAGGTCCCGATCGTCGGCGGCATCATCTACGGCGCTTGCCTGGCGTTCCAGGGATTCCGGGCGACGGAGGCCACCAAGGCGATTGCATATACGGTGGCGGCGCAAGTCAAATACGATCCCTGGGGTCTCATCAACAAGTCCAGCGACATCATCGATGCGATGAACGACCTCAACGATTACCTCGTCGAGAGCTTCCCGCAGCGGGTCGGCAACGAGGCCCTGCATCTGGTGCGCCTGAACAAGTCGGATCATGTCGTCTTCCATCCGCCGTGCGAGTCCTGCAACGACGCCGGAGAGGGTGCGGGCGGCAACCTGCCGGTCGATCGTGACGGCATCAATCCCGCCTCGGCCTATGCCGAAATGTGCCTTGCCATGGCCAATGGCACCCAGGGACAGGATCCGCTGCTCATGCGCGGCGAGTTCGCCAACCGCGGCTTCCCCAACGGCAAGGGTCCGCTGACGGCCGGCGGCGTCGACGGCAGCCATATCCGCGACTGGGTCAACCACGAGAGCGGCATCGACGATCAGCTGGTGGAGTTCTACATCTTCTATGAAGCCTTCGGCCCGGCCTATCTGAGCAAGATCCCGTTCAAGGCGATCATCGAGCAATATGCCGATCTCAGCTGGTGGCAGGAACTTCTGCTCGATGGCAGCTTCTTTGTCGCGGAGGAATTCTTCGGCATCGAATTCGGCATCGTAAACCCCTTCCAGCTGCCGATCGACGTGCCACCGCGCTATTCCGACAAGCAGACAAAAGACGAGAACGATTTCACCCGCAAGTTCGACATGATCTGGAACCAGGTCTGCGGCCCGGCGGGCGGCGCGATCTCGGTGGCGGGTGCTAGCCTGCCTGTGGTCTCCTTCCCCAAGCCTTACTGGCTGAAGGGACGCGTCCCGTTCAACTTCACGCCCTTCGGCGGCGAGCAACTCGACGACTATCAGACCCTGGCGATCGTTTCGCGCGCGCCCCGTGCCCGGCTGCAGATCCGCATCTTCAAGGACAAGACACCGTCCGCCTATGCGTTCGCGCAGAGCTGGGTCCACAATTACACGGCCTTCGATCTCTACACCCAGGACTGGCTCGCATCGCTCGCCCCGGCCACGCTCGCCGACGATATCGGCGCGGTTTCGAACACCATCAAGCAGAGCCCGGCCGCCGACAGTTATACCGGCCTGACCCGTGTCTTCGACCAGGGAGGAGCCAATGCCTGGGCTGCCGTCAACACACACTGAACATGCAGGCGGCGCGCCGGCCGGCGGCCTGATGATGCGGCTGCACCGCGACAGGCGCGGGCTTGCCTCGATCGAATTCGTGCTCGCGGCGCCGGTCATCCTGCTGATCGTGATTTTCGTCATCCATGCGAACAGGATTTCCACCAAGAAGGTCGGCACGATGCTCGCGATGCGCAACGCCGCCTTCGCCGAGGCGAATGGGCTGGACTGCACGTCGGATTTCTCGAACGTCTTCCCGATCCCGGCCCTGCCGGCGCTGCCCGGACGCGACGCCATGAGCTGTTCGCGCACCCCGTCGCATGAAGGCGGCGGCGATCCGCAGCGTAGCTTTGTCTGGGACGACGTGCAGAACACCCTGAAGAGCGACGGCCGCGACTTCGGCGACATGGTCGGCGACCTCGCCGATGAGAAGCCGCAGCTGGTCACGGCGACCGCCGACCGCGTCTACAAGTTCAGGGATTCCGACGATCTCGATACGATCAGAAGCCTCCGCTGGAAGGATGCGTTCACGGTGGACGACGCAACGCTGTTTGCCTCGCACAACAACGAGACCACGCGCCGCGGCTACGATCCGACGCTGCGCCGGGAAATCCGCGATGTCGCCGACGATTCCGGCGATCTCTTCGACGGCGTCTTTCCGGGAGCGAAATGAGATGGGACAGCGCGCGCGCATCTCCTTTCATCTCACTGGCTTGGCCTTGGTCATCGGGCTCGCTGTCACCATGGCGACACCGGGCCGTGCGGAGGTCTACAAGGATCTGAGGGCGACGTTGAATTCGATGCTGGCCGGCATCCTCGGCGCGCCGGAGCGCGCGCCGCGCGATCTCGTCATCAACGGCCAGCCGCTGGAGTTCACGCCCTACCAGAGCGATCGCAGCATTTCCGATATCACCGACGAATGGCTGCGGGTGCTGGCCGTCAATACCAGGCCTGCCCTTCCCAAGAGCAATGACAGGCAAGAGCTGACCGCCGTCATCGCCGCCAATATGCTGATCGTCCCAAAGGTAAGCCGCATCCGCGACGACCTTGCCGTGGTCGTCCGCTTCTTCGACGGCGACGGCGAGGCCGCCCTCGATTATCTCAGACGGCAGGACCCGGCAAATCCGTCGGCAAGAGCGCCGATCCCCGGCGTTTCGATCATGATCCGCCGCCCCGCCGATGCGCCGACGACAGAGGTGCTGATGAGCCGCTTCGACGATGTCGCCTCGACGCTGCCGGCCTTCGCGGCGCCTGCCGATGTCAGCAAGCTGCCGATGTCGCTGCGTCCGCCGGCCGGGGTCGAGGTGCTGAGCGATATCGGCGATCGCGACAAGGGCCACACCTCGCGCACGGTCGTGTCGAAGGGCACGCTGTCTGCCGCGCGCTGGTCCGATCAGCGCGCCGATCTGCTTGCCCGCGACGGCTTCACCATCGAGACGCCGCCGGCTCAGCGCGGCAGGGTCACCGCCCTTTACGGCCGGCGCGGCAGCGTCGAGGCCAATGTTTTGTACGTCAGAAGCAAGACCGACGGCAGGACCGTCGAGGTCATTCAAATCCGGCAACCCTTCGTCGAAGGAATCACACCATGAACTGGAAGCTCATTGCGGCCGTCATCGTCGGGCTCATCACCGGCGTTCTGCTCTACTTCTGGACCGAGAGCGTCAAGAACGAGCAGGTGGCTTACGCCTTCATGCGGCTCCAGCCCGACCGGAAGGTGACGCGGGGACAGGCGATCACGCCCGATATGCTCGCCGAACCGGTGATGCTGCCGGAAAGTTTCGGGGCGCTCGCCAAGCTCGCGGTTCCCGCTGCCAGCGCCTATCAGGAATGGCTGAAGGACCGGACGGCCGCCGCCGACATTCCGGCGGGCTCGGTGCTGCTCTTCCAGTATTTCGATGACAATGACGGCGGGCGGCTGACGACGATGATCGCGCCCGGCAAGCGCGCGCTCACCCTTCCCGTCAACGCCGCCGCGGCCGTCGGCCACTTCGTCGAGCCCGGCAGCTATGTCGATATCCTCGGCACGGTCGACGAACCGGTCGAGCCGGTGGCGCCGGCCGCGGTGGCGCAGCCGGGAGCGCCGGGCCAACCTGCCGTTCCGGGCCAGCAGCCTGCCGCGACCGGACAGCCGCCGGCTCCGGCCCAGCCGCGATCGCCGGTCGAGCAAATGCTGAAGAACTATCTCACCCAATATCCCGGCGCCGACGAGAATGACGTCAACGCCTACCGCAAACAGGCGCAGGATTATAAGCTCGGCATCAGCTCGCGCACCCGCGTCGTCACCCGCACCTTCCTGCAGAATGTCAAAGTGCTGGCCGTCGGCGCGGCGACGACGGCGGAGGGTGCCGTCACCAAGGCCAACAGCACTTACAACAACGTGACCGTCGAAGTGACGCCGGCGGAAGCCGAAATGCTGATTTTCGCCCTCGGCCAGTCGAACGGCAGCCTCAACCTCGTGCTGCGCAATCCCGCCGACAATACCGTCGAGGACCTGCCGAGCATCAACTGGACGCGCATGTAACCGTCGCGGGGGAATGAGCCATGCTGTTGAAGATTTCCTATGAGGACGGCAGCGGGCGGGAGGTGATCCCGCTTTCTTCGAACGAGACCTATTTCGTCGGCGAGAGCAGCACGTTGACGCTGCCGGCCGGCGCGGGTGTCGTTCGGCTGCGCGGCAGCCACGTCTCTTCGCCGCAATTCGTGCTGCGGAAATCGGGCCAGGGCTGGTCGGTGCAGCATCATGGGCGCAACCCGACGCGGGTCGACGACCAGCCGCTGCGGGCCGGGACGCCGGTGGCGGTGTCGGCCGGCATGTCGATCTGGGTGCCGAACGTCACGATCGAACTGGTCGAGCCGGCCGCTGCCGCCGAAGCGGTGACGCAGTTTCCGGACCAGGAGCGGGTGCTGGCGCTGCAGATGGAGATCCATGAGCGATTGCTAAAAGACACGCAATATGACCGGCTGGTGAAGTCCTCCGATTTCGGCCGCGAGGAGACGCGAGGCCGCATCCGCGAGCGGCTCGACATGTTCATCAAGGAGGCGCTGGACGCGGCACCCCAGGATCTGGTCATCCTCGTCATCAAGAACGCCGTCTACCGCTGGCTGGCCAAACGCATCGCCCGCACCGGCCGGCGCGACGCCTCGTCGAATGCCGCAAGCCTCTCGCGTGAGGAGCAGGACAATCGCCGCCTGTTCGATGTCGGCAAGGCGCTGATCTCGGCCCTGCAATTGAAGCTCAACTTCGAATCCACCCGCTCGGACTTCGCCCAGCTCGACACGCGTTTCAGCGCCGCCTTCCAGTCCCGGCAGGCGCTTTTCAATGCCGGCGACCGTTACGAGGTCGCCCATATGCACCTGCGCTCCAATATCGAGGAGCTGATGTATCGCTGGGGGACAATCTCGGAACTGATGGATCTCGACGTCATCTCGGAAATCATGGTGACGCGTTACGACGAGATCTATGTCGAAAAATTCGGCCTGCTCGAGCGCTATCCCTTCGCCTTCGCCAATGAGCGGCAGCTGATGAAGGTGATCGAGCGCATCGCCGTCGATTCCAACCGCTCGATCAACGAGAGCGAGGCGATGGCCGATTTCCGCATGCCGGATGGCTCACGTGTCAACGCCGTCATTCCGCCGCTGGCGGTGAAGGGCGCCTGCCTGACCATCCGCAAATTCGGCGGCAAGTCGCGGCTCGATATCAGCAAGCTGGTGACCGCCGGCGCGCTCAGCGAGCCGATGCGCGCCTTCCTCGAGGCTGCCGTCCGCTCGCGCAAGAACATTGTCGTCTCAGGTGGTACCGGCTCCGGCAAGACGACGCTGCTGAACAGCCTGTCGCAATTTATCCCGGTCGGCGAGCGCGTGGTGGCCGTCGAAGACACGTCGGAACTGCAGCTCGACGGTATCCATGTCGTCTACCTGCAATCGCGGCCGAAGACGGCGGAATCCGAAACCAGCGTCACCATCCGCGACCTGGTGCGCAACGCGCTGCGCATGCGCCCCGACCGCATCATCGTCGGCGAGTGCCGCGGTGCCGAGGCAATCGACATGCTGCAGGCGATGAACACCGGCCATGCCGGCTCGATGACGACGGCGCATGCCAACACGCCGCAGGACATGATGACCCGCCTGGAGGTGATGGTGCTGCAAGGTCAGAGCTCGCTGCCGGTCATGGCGATCCGCCAGCAGATCGTTGCCGCCGTCGAACTCGTCGTGCAGCTCAACCGCCTGGCGAACGGCCGGCGCGCCGTCACCGAGATCTCCGAGGTGATCGGCATCGATCCGGATACCGGCTTGGTTATCGTCGAGCCGATCTTCCATCTCGTCGGCCGCGCCGGCGGCCAGGCCGTGCATGCCTTCACCGGCTACCTGCCGAGCTTCGTCGCCGAACTCGTGGAGTTCAACGACGATGGCGAAATCGAAAAATTGGACATGTTCGTCTAGAGCGGTTCCAGAACCGCTCTAGACTTTTGTTTTTACGCAATTCCTGGCAAAAGCGCTTCGCGCTTTGCCTGGGAAAACCGGGGGAAGCCATGGATATCAGCATTCTGCAGATCTTTACGGTCGCCCTCGGCGCGGTGACGGCGGGACTGCTCGTCTGGGGCGCGCCGGTGCGCTGGCCGGCGCCGCTGCTGCGGGCGACCGAACGCGACATTGCACTCGCCAGCGAGGCGGCCCAGGTCTTCGGCCGCGATGCCGTTCCGCCCTATACGATGATCCTTGCCTACGGCATCACCGCGATCGTCGTTTTCACAGTGGTCTCGCTGATCTTCGGGCCGATCGTCGGCATCGTCGTCGCCATCCCGGTCGCCTTCTTCCTGCCCAAAGCGATCATCCGCTATTTCCTGCAACGCCGCTGGCTGCAGATCGAATCGCAGCTTCCCTACGCCGTCGACCAGATCGTCTCGGCAGTGCGCACCGGCAAGCCGCTCGCCATCGCCGTCAATGCGGTGGCCGATACCGGCCAGATGCCGGCCTCCCGCGAATTCGAGCGCATCGCCCGCGAGCAGAAGCTCGGCATCGGCCTGGTCGAGGCGCTCGACCGCCACGGCCGCAACGTGCCGAGCCTGCATTTCAAGATGGTCGATGCGGCGCTCGGCCTGTTTGCCCGCCAGGGCGGCGACATTTCCGAGCCGCTGACGGAAATGTCGAAATCCTTCAAGGAGATCTGGAAGCTCGATCAGAAGATCACCACCTCGTCGTCGCAGGCGCGGATGAACTTCCGCGTCGTCAACGGCGGCGCGCTGTTCATGATCCTGATGATCTTCTTCGGCCAGCCGGAGCTGATCGACAAGGTGTTCGGCAACGCTATCGGCATCGTCATCGCCATCGTCGGCGCCATTCTTTATGCCACCGGTTTCTTCTGGATGCGCGCGATGATGAAGGTGTCGGTATGATGTCGCATATCCCCCTCGCCCCGATCGCCGTCGTTTTTGCCGGCATCACCGCGGCGCTGTTCGTCTGGTGGATCGGCGATCTGCTCGGCAGCATTCAGGTGGTGCGCCGGTCCGTCGGCGGCGACGGCCCGCCGCCGAACATCGTCGACAGTATCGGCATGCGCACGCCGGTCGAATTCGTGCTGGCGCATTTCGAGCCGCTGCTGGCCGATTACGGCGCACAGCTCGAGCAGAAGCTGATCTATGGCGGCCGGCCCTTCGGCGGCGTCACGGGGCGGGAATATATCGCCCTTCTCGTGGTCTTGAGCCTGTTCGGTTTCGTCGTGCTCGGCCTGCTATTCGGTATTGCCAGCGGCAGCGTCATCGGCGGGCTGGTGGCAGGGCTGATCCTCGGCCTGATCCCGGCCATCTATTTCTGGGTCGTCGCCGACGACAAGATGCAGGACCGCAAGGAGCGCATCTCGCGCGAATTTCCCTATTTCCTCGATCTCGTCGTCATGACGCAGCAGGCGCAGGCGACCTTGCCGGAAAGCCTGCGGCTCTATGCCGAGGCCGCACCCGGCACCGTCATGAGCGAGGAGATCGACCAGACGCTGAAAGACGTGGCGCTCGGCACCGGCATGGTCGAGGCGCTGCAGCGGCTGGAGCGCCGCATGACCGCCGAGGAGGTGGTGCGCGTCATCCGCGCGGTGATCCAGGGCGAGGTCGAGGGCAGCAATCGTGTGGAGCTGTTGCGCGAACATGCGCGCGACCTGCGCTTCCGCCGCTGGGAAAAGGCCGACAGGGCCAGTGAAAAGCTGAAGGCCAAGATCGTCATGCCGGCGATGATGATCGTCGTGTCGATCCTGCTTCTGGTGCTGGCGCCGGCAATTGTCGAGATGATGTCGAGTGGGATGTTCTGATCATGGCTTTTTCCTTCTTTCGCGGAAACAAACCAAGCCTGCTGCAGACCGGCCCCGGTGGCCAGAGCCGCAGCCATGTGCTCGACCGGCCGGAAATGTCGATCGGCCGGGCTTCCAATGCCGATATCGTCGTCGACGATCCGTTCCTGGCGCCGATCCATGCCCGCATCGAACGGCAGAGCGACGGCGGCTTCATCATCCGCCGCATGGGGCTGAACCCGATCATGCTGCGCGGCGAAGCGCTGTTGCAGACGGCCTCGCTGAAAGCCGGCGACAGTTTCCGTCTCGGCAAGGATGTCGAATTCCAGTTCGTCGTCAAGTCAGCCGCCAAGGAGGCGCCGAAGAAGGAGGCTGCCAAGGCCGGCGAGACCAAGCCGAAGAAGCCGCTCCTCAAGCAGCCGGCCTTCCTGGCCGGCATGGGGGTCATCTATCTCGCCATCGTCGGCATCATCGGCTACGTGATCCTGTCGGACAGCGGCAGCACGGAGGGTGGGCCGACGGCCGAGCGCATCCATGCCGAAGCCGCCCGCATCCCGACATGCATCAAGAATGCCCGGCGCATGCGCCAGGTTTCCGAGCAAAGCTTCAACGGCGCCGTCGGCGGCCGCGTCGGCCGGGATGGCGATGCAACCTATGCCGCGCTTTCGCTGGCCGCCGAGCCATCGGATGACGCAGCACTCGCAAAAGCCGCCGAACCGATCGTCGAAGCCTACAAGCGCACGGCGCTCGCCGCCTTCGCCTCGGAAACCCGCGGCAACAATACGCTGGCGCAGAACCTCTACCAGCAGACCTACGATCTCGTGCCCGACGTCAACTGCTCGGCGGCGCGTTTCGCGCTGCAACGGCGAGCCGCCACGAAGCCGCCGGCGCGGCGCTGATCAGGGCTCTGCTGCCTCGTCGCCATCGTCGACGGCCACGTGCAGATTGGTGAGCCGTTGGCGACTTCTCCTCCGTCATGCTCGGCCTTGTGCCGAGCATCTGACCACCGCAATTTCTTGGCAGGAAAATGTTTGTTTTCAGATGCTTAATTGGAACGGCTGAGATCCTCGGCACAAGGCCTGGGATGACGTCGCGGATAGGGTCAGGCAGCAATGCATGGCGTCGCACAGGGTCGAGCATGCGCGCAAAATCTGGCATCCGCCCGCCGACCCTGCCATAAATGATTTCATCAAGGGAGGCACCATGATGCAGAGGAATGCGCCGGACTTCAGCCTTGAGGGCAAGGTGACTTTGGTAACAGGAGCGAGCCGTGGCATCGGTCGAGCTTGCGCGCTTGCCTGTGCTGCGGCAGGCTCCGATATTGTCTTGGGGGTCCGCAATGTCGCAGCGTCGGCGGATCTGGTCGCCGAACTCGAGGGCGCGGGACGAAAAGTCCTCGCTGTTGAGCTGGACATTCCCAACAAAGCCCATATCGCACAAGCTGTCGACGCAGCGTTGACGACATTTGGTCGGATCGACGTCCTCGTCAACAATGTCGGCGTGGCTCCAGGCAATCTCGCCGAACTCGTCGAAGAGAAGGACCTTGACGAGATCCTCGATGTCAACATCAAGGGCACCTTCCTGATGACGCAGGCAGTCGGGCGTCACATGATCAAGCGCAATGGCGGCCGGATCATCAGCATCAGCTCACAGGCCGGCACCGTGGCGCTTCGCGGTGAGGCAATCTATTGCATGAGCAAGGCGGCGATCAATCACCTGACGCGCTGCCTTGCAGCCGAATGGGCACGCTACAATGTCACCGTAAACACCGTATCGCCGACTTTCATCCACACGGATGGTACAGCACCCTTTCTATCCGACGCCGCCAATCGCAAAGCGACACTCGATCGCATTCCCCTCGGCCGGATCGGTGAAACCGATGATGTGGTGGGCGCCGTCGTCTTCCTGGCATCGCCGGCTGCCAGCCTGATCACCGGCGCGAACCTGCTGGTGGACGGTGGATGGTCCGTCGCCTGAGGCCGAGCGGACGCTTATGCGGGCCCAAAGAGCCCTGCACTCGTCAGCGGGGCCTGCTCCTGCGGCTCAATGCCTCACGCGATTGACGCTTTTAGAGGCCATCGATACGCATGCTCCTCAGCAACAGGAGACCAATGATGCGAACTTTGGCTGCAGCAATTTCCGCTCTGCTACTTCCAATGCTGGCGAGTTGTACGACGACCTCGGGTGGCATTGCTACGGAGAACAAGAGCCTGACTGCAGTCAGCGCTGAGCGGACGCGACTGGGGCAGACCTGGCACCTCAAAGCCGATTGCTCACAATTAAGCCGTCCGAACGTTCGAACAGTTTCTCCGCCAGCTCATGGGAAACTCGAAATCGTACCGGAAGACGTAGTCGCGAATTCGAAGAAGTTTCCCAAATGTGCTGGGGTGAAAACCCCAGGCATGGTTGTTTACTACACCTCCGCAGCCGGATATGTCGGCCCTGACAAAGCAACTTTCAGGGAGTCCTACGGAGACGGGGTTGTTCGCGACGTGACTTTCGACCTCAACGTCGTCAAATAGACCGCACGGGGACGGCGCGCTCGAATGTCTATTGGTAATATTCATGCATCGGGCGATTTTTGCGGATCAATCGAGGCCTTAGCGTGCCTTCAACGATAACACCAAGGTCATAGGGTTGGCCGGCGACGCGACGAACCCATAATGCTCATAAAAGGCCTTGGCTTCGTCGGAGATTGCGTGAACCAGAAGGCCGCGAATGCCCATGATATGTGCCGCCTGTCCGGTGCGCAGCACGGCGTCTTGCAACAGCGCGGCTCCAATGCCTTTTCTTTGCCAGTTCCGATCGATAGCCAGACGACCAAGCACTGCCATGGGAACGGGGTCCGGCATATTGCGTCGGACAGCTCCCGGCGCATCCACGACCGCGAGCGCCCCCGATGACAGGCAATAATAACCGATGACACGCACGCCGTCGCAGACCACATAGGTTCGCGATGCGCCGCTGACCTGATTGGCCCGCGCGCGGCGGCGCAGCCATTCATCGAGACTATCGTGTCCGCTGTCGAATAGTTGGAGAGCGTGCGCTTCCCCGAGAAGCGCCGGCGCTGACAACATCACGGCTGCCAGGGTTTGGGAGCATTCATCAGCCGTTCGAAACCTTCGCCGCTTGGCGGCTGGTCGAGGACGGCGAGATAGTGTTCATAGCTGTCCGGATCGACTTGCACCAATGTCTGGTCGAGAAGGGCGTCTTCGGCGGCGCGGCGCGAGGCGTCGATCATGAAATCCGAGCGGGTTTTCCCGTGAGTCTTGGCCGCACGGTCGATCAGGCCGCGAATGTCGTCACGAACCTTCAAATTGACGGCGCGTTTATGGGTGTCGGTCGCGTTTTTGTTGGCCATAGTATTTTCCTTCAAGATCAGCCTACCATAGTCGCATACACAATGTGTATCTGTTTCTTTCGTGCTTCAGACCGAGGACCGCCGCTATGACGGGGACGGCAGCTTCGCGCCATTGGCGATCGTAGATACTACGGCCGCTTTAACGGCGGTCGCATATATCGTTGGCGAACCACCTCACCCTCTCTCCAGACTTCCAAGGGAATGAAGCCGCAGCCCTCATAGAGTCGCTTGGTTGCTTCCGCTCCTGGACTCCCTGCGACGAAGCTATCGACATGAACGGTGGAGTCAGATGGGATGCTGGAAAGGGCAGCCTCGACAAGCATCTTGCCGACGCCAAGCCTTTGAAACTCTGAAGAGACTGCAAGCCAGCGGATCGCGTGTTTCGAGTCGCTGCCACCTATTAGAATTCCTCCTATGAATCCTGTGCTTCCCATGTCTGTTCTTGCGCTGAAGGCCTGCTGCCGGGTGATCTTCCGGATAAGAACAGCATCAAAGCCCGGCATAGGGCCAAACAACGGGACAACGTCCTCAGCCAGCCGCAGCCAGGGTGCTACATCATCATGCTGCGCTAGGCTGATCTGAACCATCATTCCCCGCCTCCGACTTGTGTTTGAACAATCCCTTAACAGCGCAACTCGGCTTCGATGCGGTAGAGTTCGCCGATCCGTTACGCCTTCCCGATAGTCTCAAGGTTCAGGCCGCGGCTTTCACCAGCGGGACTAGACGATATCGCGGTTTGTGCAGGCCGCGAGGGCAAGCCGTAGAATTTCACCCATTCGAACATGGCTTACGCCGGTACCAACCGATGAGGGTGCTGATCTGTGCACTACGACGAGATCAAGCTCAGGTATGACAATGATGTACTGCCCTCCCCACCCGCTGGCGTAGAACATGGGTGCGTGAGTGGCCATGCTGTCACCGGGAGCGTTCGCCGCCGTAGCCCACCACAGGTAACCGTAACCATGCCCTGCTCCGACCTCGGAATGAGGAAGCGTGCTATCGCGAACCCAGCTTTCAGGTACGAGCTGTTTAGTTCCCCAACGCCCCTGACGCAGGTAAAGCAGACCAACCCGCGCAAGATCACGGGCCGACATGCGAATTTTATACACTGGGTGCGACGACTCCGGACCATGCTGAAACCATCCATCACCCGGCTCGCAATCCTGCATGCCAAGTGGAATGACGAGGCGCGACACAAGTCCGTCGAATACGTTTTGACCTGTCGTGCGCTCGACGATCGTGCCGAGGACATTGAAGTCCCAGTTGTTGTAGAACCAATGGGCCCCGGGCGGATAGCTGCCTCGCGGCGGTCGCCCGGCCTCGGTATTGAAGACCGACGGTAGATAGATGCCTGACCGCGCCATCAGGAGGTCCATAACCGTTGCTTGTCGCTCGGCCGGCGTCAGAGGCTCATTGTCATCGATGCCCAGCTCTGCGAGCGTCGCATGCGGGTCGACCCTGCCCTCGGCAATGTAAATTCCGTACAGGATGTTGATCAGGCTCTTTCGCACAGATGCGATGCTCGATTTGAGAGCTATATCACCCCACTGGAAAACCAGGTGCCCTCATTGGACGATCATGAATGCTGTTGAGTGCCCGTTCGCTAGCTCGAGGGCGAGAGCGGCAAGACCTTCCGATGACCAGCCTTGACTTGCCGCTGGCAACTCGTGCCATTCGTTGTCGGGAACAACATGGTTTTTCGCAGCCGATAGGACGTCGTTCGAAGCCATGGCTCCTCCGAAGCACATTAAGCGGGCCTTGGTGGCGTTGAGAGCCGACCGATGCTATCCCTATGCCAGCAAGGAATTTCTCGTCGACAACGATGGTCCCGATGCTTTCATATCTGATTCTCTTTCTCGTTATGATAGTCGGCGGCCTCGTCGGTTATGTTGGCCCCAAAAGATATTTGGAGCCAGGAAACTTGAGTCGTCAGGCTGAAAAAGCGCAAAAAACGGCTTTCCAGGTTATATCCAAGAAAACAGCAAGACGACGGGCGCTTATCGTTTGGGCTCTCCTGATCGCCTTGATCGCGGACATATCGCTGTTAGGGTGGTTACTCTGGGCAGCGCCATAATTTTGTTTCGGTATAAGCCGGACGCGCAGAGGGCTGACATTGCCAGCCACAGCTTTGATCGATGAGATGAGCAGTGCCTTTCAGCGTTATCGTCTCTGTCGGCTGGGGCCTGGATTTGAGTCATCGTCACATGTTGGAGGCCGCTCTGGTTTGATGACGCGCCCCACCGAGATGCACACTGAACACCTGTTATGGGTAGTCGCGATCACTCCCGAGATGGCTCGAACGCCTTTTCCGCGTTATCCCCACTATCCGTTGAGCGAATACTTTCAGGTTGTGGTTCTTGCAAAATCCGGCCGTTCTTCATTCGCGACATGCATATCAGGCAAGAAACGGCCAACGTCATCATCAGTCACGACGAACCAGTGCCTCAACGACCTGTTCGTACTGCGTGCGTTCGAACTCAAACGGGCCAAAGCTCTCATAATTCTTAAGGCCGCAGCCGGGGACAGAGCTCAAGGCTGAACCGTAAGCGATATCGGCCTCGACCGAGCGTTGTCAGCCAAACCGTTCCACCAGGAAATCGATCACCGTGCGTAACATCGCTGTCGGTCGCCGGTTGGGGGCGTAGATGAGGGACATCGGTACAGGCTTGTAGGACCATTCCGGCAGCACCTGCTCAAGCCGGCCTTCGGCGATATCGGCGGCGAGCAGCAGTTCCGGCTGAAGCACGATTCCGGCGCCGCTGAGTGCTGCCATGCGCAGCGCCGCTCCCTGGTTGGTCGAGAATTTTCCGGAAATCAACACATCGCGCAGTTCGCCGCCCGGCCCGACCAGGTGCCAGCGATCCTGCATGCGCCAATAGGAGTGGCCGAGGCAGAGATGGTTCGTCAGAGCTTCCGGCGAGGCCGGCCGGCCATGGCGGGCAAGATAGTCCGGCGCGGCGGCGAGAATCCGCCGGTAGGGCGTGAGCGGGCGGGCGACCAGGCTGCTGTCGGCGAGCGGTCCGATGTGGATACCGAGCTCGAAACCCTCGCCGACGAGGTCATGGACATTGTTGTCGAGCGACAGCTCGATGCTGACGTCGGGATAGGCGTTCTGGTATTCGATCAGCGCCGGCACCAGGACTTGCGTCCCGAAGCTGACGGGTGCCACCAGCCGAAGCCGGCCGCGCGGCGCCGACCTCGCTTGCCGAAGCCTCGGCCAGCGCCACTTCGGACAGCGCGCGTTTGCACCGCTCGTAATAGAGCTGGCCGACCTCTGTCAGCTGATGGCGGCGCGTCGTGCGATGGATCAGCTTCGCCCCGAGCCGGGTCTCGATGGTCTTGATGTGCTTGGCAACCATGGCCGGCGACACCTGTGCGATCTCCGCGGCCGCCGCGAAACTGCCATTGTCGATGACCCTGACGAACATCGCCATGCCGGCCAGCTTGTCCATGATTGCCTACCTGTCGGTTTCGAATGACGATACCTCAAGCTTATTTATCAACCGGAGCATTTACAACATAGTCGTCATGCCCGCGCCAAGGCGACGGCATTACCAACCATGACCCAGGAGAAACCATGCCCATTCTTCACCTGCAGATGCATCCCGGCCGCACCGACGATCAGAAACGCGCCTTCGCGCGCGAAGCGACCAAGGCCGCCGTCGAAACCCTGGCGTGCCCGCCGGAATCGCTGGAAATTCTGATCACGGAGATTGCCAAGGATTCCTGGGCGGTTGGCGGCAGGCTCAAATCCGAGGCCTGAGGGACGATCCGCAGTGTCGAGGGCTCGAGCTGCGGGACGCCACCGCGATGGTATTGGGCAGGGAGCCGGCACTCGGCTCCCGTGCTGAGGGGGCGACTGGTTGATTTTACTGGCCGCCCCAAGGCGGATGACAATGACAAGCGTGTTTCCGTTCTATGCGCCACAGCGGTTCCCCCATGGGAGAGGCAACACACCGAGCGACCGGCGCCCCCCCGTCACTTCTTTTCCGCCCAATAGCTTTGCCAGAGGTCGAGCCTGGGCTTTAGCGTATCGGCTCCGACCGTCACGCCGTGATTGGTGAAGTCGGTGACCCTGTGGACGGATGGGTCGTGGTGAGGCCATTTTGGCCGTGAGCCTCCATTGGGGTCACCGCTCGTTGCAAATTCGACCCAGTAAGCACTCGCCAATGTGGCCATGGCCCAGTCGGCAGGTGTCACCTTGTCTTTCACCAGTGCGTTTGGAATGTTGAACGTATACGGAATTTCGAAGCCGTGCAGGGTGCCTTTCCATGTCGGATCGTTGCGGAGAGCCTCGGCGACATAGGAGAAACGATACCACCACGTCGGCTGACCAGCGCGGATCATCTCGTCAGCGAGGTGGCGAGATGGTTCAACAACCGTTTTGTCGGCCAGAACCTGCTGCCTCAACTCATCGAGCGTCTGTTGGCCTGTGGGATCGTAGAGCGTCCGGGCTTCGGCTGCATGGTTCCCGAAGAGCGCAAAGAGATCGTCTTTCGTCGCTGCCTGACCGATGCCGAGATCACGATTATTTGCCCCGACGATGACGGGAACCGGCGCTTGACGGCCTGCCGCAAAAGCCGCTTCCGGCGTTTCGAGCAAAAACCGCCCGTCAATAATCGGGCCGGAGATGCCGATGACGGGCTCGCCTGCCGACATTCCTGCCAGCACCTCTTGTGCCGATGCACCTTCGGTCAGCTTTTTCGCAGGCAACGCCCGAAGGGCGGCGAGAGCGTCGGCATCGCTCCCATTGATTCCCAGAGAAGCCGCATAGTCCAACGCGGTTTTCTCTGCCGCTTTTAAAGGTGACAAAGGCGTGCTCTGCGCACGCGCGGTAGGCATACCTGGTGACTGGAGAATGGCGCCGCGGAACAGCCCCCGTGACAACGGCGATACCATGTGCGCCATCACCGAGCCGCCACCGGCCGACTCTCCGAATATCGTCACTTTCTTCGGATCGCCGCCGAAGGCTTCGATATTTTGCTGGACCCATTTCAAGGCTGCCAGCTGGTCCATGTAACCATAGTTGCCGACGGGCTCGTCAGGGGATTCCCTTATCAGCGCAGGATGGGCAAAGTAACCGAGCCGTCCCATGCGGTAGTTCATGCTGACGAACACAACTCTGCGGGCGGCCAGCTGGCCACCGGGATATTGAGGGGTGTTTCCATGGACAAGGGCGCCGCCGTAAATCCAAACCATTACCGGGAGGGGCGTTTTGGAGCGCTTGGCGGGTGTCCAGACATTGACGGTCAAACAATCCTCTGACTTCGGCAGATCATCGGTCTGCATGCAGGACGGACCGAAATTGCTTGCATCCCTGGTGCCAATCCATGGCTTCATTGGCCTCGGATTGCGCCATCTCAGATCACCAACCGGAGGTGCGGCGTAAGGTATGCCTTTGAAGCCGACGACCGTGCCTGATCTCTCACCCTGCAGCATTCCGCTGTCGATTTTAACGGTGTCGTCTGCCGCACCCAATCGTGGCGCGAACGTCATCGATGCGACCGCCAAGAAGAGCAGAAACTTGTGACTGCGGTTCACAAACACTTCACTCTCCACCGCCAAAGTTGAAACGGTTTCAGAGCAAAATACTCCCATATAGCGGCAACGAGAAGAGTCCGTCCGACGTCGACCAAAGTCCGCTATTGGCGCATCCCGGACATTGCGTGTTTCATTCTGCCGGTCTCAATGGCGATACACCGTTGCTTGATGCGTCAGTAGAGCAATCGCGTTCTGATCGTTCCCGGTATATCGCGTAGCGCCCCTAGAATGTTGTCAGCTGTCTGGGACGCGTCCTCGACCTCGATAACCACATAACCCGTATCGCCATGGGTCTGTAGGAATTCGGCGACGATATTCAGCCCACGCGACGAGAAGACCTCGTTCAATTGGATGAGCATGCCGGGGCGGTTTTGGTGAACATGGATGAAGCGTGTACCGGTCGGGCGTTCAGGCAGCTGGACCTGCGGAAAGTTGACGGCGCCCATTGTTGAGCCGATGTCGGAATATTCGACCAGCTTTCTCGAGACTTCTCCGCCGATGCGCTCCTGGGCCTCTTCTGTCGAGCCTCCGATGTGCGGCGTCAGAATGACATTGCTCAAGCCCTGCAGCGGTGTTTCGAAACGCTCTTTGTTCGATGCCGGCTCCCTGGGAAACACATCGACCGCAGCACCTGCCAGATGGCCCTCTTTCAAGACTTTCGCAAGCGCGTCGAGATCGACCACCGTGCCGCGGGAATTGTTGATGAAGATCGCGCCTTTCTTCATACGGCGCAGTTCGGTTTCGGTGATCATATTGTGCGTCGATGGCGTTTCCGGAACGTGCATCGTCACATAATCCGAGATTTCCAGAAGCTCGCCGAGCGAAGCCATCGATTCCGAATTGCCGCGGCGCAGCCTATCGGAGAGATCGAAATAGCGCACCACCATGCCCATGCTTTCCGCAAGAGCACTCAGTTGCGAGCCGATATTGCCGTAGCCGACGATGCCGAGGGTTTTTCCGCGGACTTCCCGGCTGCCGACAGCGGATTTCTCCCATCCGCCCTGGTGCGCCGACGCCGAGCGTGGGAAGATTTGCCGCGTCAGCATGATGATCTCGCCGATCACAAGTTCGGCCACCGAGCGGGTGTTCGAATAAGGCGCGTTAAACACCGGTATCCCGCGGCGGCGTGCCGCTTCCAGATCGACCTGGTTCGTGCCCACGGAAAAACAGCCGACCGCAATCAGCTTCTTGGCAGATTCGAAAGTTTCTTCTGTCAGTTGCGTTCGGGAACGAATGCCGATGATATGCGCATCAGCGATATGGCTTTTGAGATCCCTGTCATCAAGCGCTTTAGGCAGATGCACGAGATTGGTGTATCCGCAAGACGAAAAATAGTCCACGGCGCTCTGGCTGATGCCTTCAAGCAGAAGCACGGAAATTCGGTCACGCGGGAGGGAAAGCTGAGGAGGCATAGATAGACTTTCGTTTTCCTAGTTTTCAGAAGAAGATGTGGTCTGTAGGCCATCCTGGCGCAATGATACGGCTTTGCGACTATCCGACAAACAGTGCAAGCACAAATCCCAATATTCTCTGCTGCTGCTGGATGTGTCTCGGCGGTCGATCCCCAATTGCGCAAGTCGATACCATGACGTCGCGAGCTGCGTGCTCGCGCTTGAAAGGTGTTGCGGCCGAAGCTGATGCTTGGTCTCCCGCTCACTTCATAAGAGCGGAATGACAGCAACTGGCGCGAAGCGGTCGAGGCCGCTGTCGAAACCCTGGCGTTCCCGCCGGAATCGCTGGAAATCCTGATCACGGAGATCGCCAAGGTATTGGGGGGAGCCGGCACTCGGCTCCCGTGCTGGCGGACGGCGACGGACTGACTTCACTGGCTGCCGTCGCCCCCGCGAGGTTGCAACCGCGCCCGGACTGGCATCAGCTCGTATGACGGCTGGTCACTCTGACATAATAGCCGTCGGGATCGATAAGGCGAAAGTCACGCAGCCCCCAGGGTTGTCGAGCAAGATCGGAGACCGGCCAGCCGCTCTCCTTTGCCGCGCGATAGGCATCCTCAACATCAGGGACCTTCAACACGATCTCGACGCCGAGGCCAACCCTTTCGCCGGTTTCGATCCGCAACGGATGATCGGTCGAAAGGACGCTTCGCGAATTGATCGCGATCACGGTGTCACCGTTTTTCAACATCGTGTATGCCGCGCTCGCCGCGCCCTGGACTTCAAAGCCCAGGACCCGCTGATAGAAATCGAGCGATTTCTCAGGCGTTTCGACGAATAGTTCCAAACTCAGTTGCACCTGGGGCTTGCCTTTCTTTTCTGCCGGAATCGCGCAAGCTTCAGAGCGATCGTTCGAAAAGAAGCTCGTTGTCCTTTTCGCCGACATGTTCCCAACCAGCCGCTCGATAGAATTTCTCGGCTCGGGTGTTTGGATCGGTGGTGAGCCAGGCGCGTCCGATGCCCGCGACCTTGAGGCAGGCACAGGCTTCGGCCAGCAGAATGGAGCCGATCCCATTTCGTTCAAATCCGGGAGCCACGAAAAGCGCCCAAATGTTTCCGTTGCGTGGGTCGGCCGCAGAAAAGCCGACGACGTCGCCGTTCTCTTCCCAAACGGCCACTCCCGGGTTGGCAACATACCAATCGTAATCATCATCGGTAACCTTTGTGGGGTCGCTCAACATGTTTTCGACAACTGACGAACGGACAGCTTTCAGCGCCAAGAGGTCACTCGGAACCGCTTTTCGGAGCATGCAATGATCTCTCGATATCTTGCGAAGGCTTGCACAATGCCTCTTTGTGACCATCGGTTCAATGGCTGCTCTCGGCCCAAAGTGGTCATAGGTCGTCGCAAAAATCGGTCGTGAAACTTTGCGAGTGAGCTTCGCGACGAATTCTACTCGTGTTTCCAGAAGAACCGAAACCTCGCAAATGTTAGGAATTGCGCGACGGTATGATGCCGAACGGTTGCTTAAGCATAGGCCAAGCACCAGCCGGGAGCGCGAACCCAACATAGCTCGGCCGGCACCTCATCCGTACGATACAGCCGCGTCACCCTCTTGTGCTCTCCGCTCTCGAATGCCGCCGCGAGCGCTTTTTCCGATTCCTCATCGCGCATTCCTTCACAGGGGAAGATGGCCACCGGCGAAATCCATTGCGCGTGAAATTCCTCACCCCTACGCGTCACTAGGAACACCGCCCCACGAAGATGCATGTTGCTCCAATTGCTGCGGGTAAATCCAAGATCGGTGGTAAGCGGTAGGATCAGCCTTCCACCATTATTGAGCCGATCCAGCCAGATACCCGCTGGTCGGGTTGCGCCAGCGTTCACATAGATCACATCGGCTGAATCGAAAGCCACGGAGCTGCCATCTCCCTGAACCACGGAAACGTTCGGATAGGGAGCGAGATTTGCTTTCGCGCGTGCGGCAAGCTCCGGCTCGAACTCGATCGCCGTCACCTTGCCGGATGCGGCAACGAGGTTCGCCATGATCGCAGAATAGTACCCGGAACCAGCACCAACATGCACGATATGATCGCCTGCTCGCGGCGCAGCTTGCGAAAGCAGGAAGGCATGAAGTGACGGCTGCCCGTTGTTGATGTGGCGCTCGGGGACGATGCCAACAATGTCATCCGTATAAAGGTAGACCGGATCGGCGGTCGGGGTTGGAACATAGGCTTTTCGCATTCGGAAGATCGGCCACGGACCGGGACCAAGGAAATCTTCTCGCGGTACTTCGGCAAAAGCCGTTTCAACACCCTCATCGACAATCCTCACAGCCGCCGTGATCTGCTTCGCATACGCTCGACGCACGATCTTCAATTCGTCCGGTGTCATCGGCAGAACCAACTCCATAGATTCCTGTCGCGAAAGTCCCGATTAAAGCGACACTCGTTTTTCCGATTTCTACGATGCCGCAGAATAAGCAGTTTTGCGACGCCAGCAATGACCGCTCATGGCGCTTCGCAACCGGGGATACCGCCGCCTTCATCTGTGCAGTGCACGGGAATTGTGGCATAACTGGGCGATGGCGATACATGTCTTGGCGGTCCATCGCGACACGGTCGGGACGGAACAGGCGGCGGGCGGTTCGCTTGCAGTTGCCTATTCCGTGGGGGTTTTCTGCTGGCTGCTGTCGGCCGGGGTCTATATCGCCGCGAAATGGGTTTCTTCGGAGATGCCGCCCTGGGCGCTTTGCTTCTGGCGCGTGCTGATCGCCTGGGCGATCCTGATGCCGATCGTGTACCGGCATTTCGGCGCCATGGTCGCGCTCGTGCGGGCGCGCGGCCTCGAGCTGCTCGCCATCGGCGGTGTGGGGCTTGGCGTCTGCCAGGGCCTGATTTTTGTCGGCCTCGAACATGCCGATGCCACGACCGCCGGCATCATCATCGCCCTGATCCCGATCATCACCATGATCCTTGCCCGCTTCATTCTGGCTGAGCCGATGGGACGCTGGCAGGTGATCGGATCGATCCTCGCCTTTCTCGGCATCGTGGTCATTATCGTCAAGGGCAGCCCGGCTGCGCTCTTGCATCTCGACCTCAATCCCGGAGAGTTGTGGATCGTCGCCGGCGCGTTCTGTTTCAGCCTCTATACCGTCCTGCTCCGCCGGGCGAAATTCGATCTCAATCGCCTTGCGCTGCTGGTACTCCTCCTCGGTGCGGCGGTGCTGACGGCGCTGCCCTTCTACCTCTTTGAGCTTGTCTCCGACGAGCGCTCGACGCTGAATGCCAGCGGCCTTATCGCGCTCGGCTATGTCGCGATCCCGGGCGGCGCGGTGATGTATTATCTCTTCAATCGCAGCATCGAGGCCCTGGGGGCGGCGCGGGCGGGCGTGCTGCTTTACATCCAGACGATCTTTATCGCCGTGCTCGCCTATCTGTTTCTCGGCGAACAGTTGCAACGCTATCATCTCGAAGGCGCGGCACTCATCGTCGCCGGCTTGCTGCTCATCATCCTGCTGAAGCCAGCGACCAGAGCGGAGGCGACCAAAGCCTCGTAACCCAGCTGATCCACGTTGTCCCGATCCCGTGCTTGGTTTACCCAAGTCTCAATCGGGTTGATCAAGGATGCTGCGCGTGGGATGGGAAGCACTGGAGCTGTGGGGCAAGGACGCGGTTCGCATCGAACGGCTCGCCGGCGGGGTCGCCAATGACGTCTGGAGCGTGCACATCCACGGGCAACTTGCAGTCGGTCGTCTGGGTACCAGGAGCAACGCTGATCTGGCCTGGGAGGTTGAACTCCTCCGGCACCTCGACCGTGCAGGTCTGAGCGTGCCGGTGCCGATCCCGGCCGACGACGGCCGGCTCTTCGCGGATGGCCTGATGGTTATGAAATACATGCATGGCGGACCACCCGAGACCGAGGGTGACTGGCGTCGCGTCGCCGAGACCCTCCGCGAACTGCATCGTTTGACGCAAGGCTGGCCGCAGCGCCCGGGGTGGCGATCCTCGACGGACCTCCTGCATGCCGAGACGGGGACGAGGATCGACCTTGCGGCGATGCCGCCGGATGACGTCGCTCGATGCCGCGCGGCGTGGGCGCGGCTTGTCGGACGTGAGACAAGCGTCGTCCACGGCAATCCCAACAACCCTGCCAATATCCGCATGACCGCGGACCGCGTCGCCCTGATCGACTGGGACGAGTCGCATATCGACGTTCCCGACCTCGACCTCGTCTTGCCGCATAATGCTGCCGATCTGGAAGCCGGGGCCTATGACATCGCCGCGCAAGCATCGGCCGCATGGGAAGCCGCCGTCTGTTGGGATGACGAATACGCGAAACAGCGACTTGCCGAAGTTCGAGCGGTCTAAAGCGCGTCGGCGCAAACCTGACGTCGATAGGCAGGTCGCCGCTGGAGGTACGGCCTAGGTTAGCATCATCGGAGGAAGGTCCGGCCGCCGCTCTCCCAGTCCCCGCGGGACGAGCGATAGAGCCGCGATCCCCGCCTCATCGGCCGCACGCAGAAGCGCTTCCCGGAATTGTTCCGGGGCAATCTTCCCGCTCAATGCGTCGACGCAGGCTTTCACGGCAGCCACATATTCCTCGCCGTCATCGCAAGGCCAGTCGTTGATCAGGAGACGCGCCGCGTCGCCCAGCGTCCATACGATCTTGCGAGATGCCGGTCCTCGCAAAGCGAATCCGACCGGCGTAAATGCTGATGATGTATTCCAGCACATTGTCCTCGACCCCTCAAGGCACGGGTACTACAGTCCCCGCGATCAATATACGCGCGTATTTTGAAATTTGGAATTGAAAACTATCGAGAGGCACCGCTTGAACGCGAGGCTGTGGAATCAAGAAGAAAGGGCGCCTGCGACGCTATGTCGGAGCGCCCTGCGTTGCGTCGAGAGGCGTTGCACTGATAGACGCATTATAGGGTTCGCAACAGATTATCCTGCCCCGTGTCATCGGCACACCGCTCCCCTTTTTGGTCTCCACTCTTCAGATCGCTCACCGTAATGGGGGGCCAAAGCGACCCTGCACATCGAGCGGTGAGTTATTTTGTGATTTTAACGACTTTGGTGACGAAACTAAAAACAGCCTTCCTGTAAGCTTGCGGCTTTGGAGCTGTGCGATTGATCACAACACGTCACTTCACCTTCGCGGCAATTCTGCTCGGCCTCTTTGGATGCTTGGCCGGGGCTTATTCGCTAAGCAATCTGTCGCTCGAAGGGATGGATCGGAGCCGCTTCACCTATGAGTTTAGGAGGTGCTACTATCCAAACTGCGACCGCATGATCGTGCATGACAGATGGCTTGACGAAGCTCTGGCAAAAGCACAGCGACGCAGCCCTTGATGATAGGGCGGGGACAATCCGCTTTGTGTTTTCGTGGTGCAGTCACGGCAAGACAGGATACACTCAAGCGATCCCCATTGTCGAAAGCCATCAATGCAGCGCCTGCCCCGTGCCCCCAAAGCCGTTCTGTTCGACATGGACGGTTTGATGTTCGACACCGAAGCTCTGTATCGAGATGCGACGATCACGGCTGCACGCAATGCCGGCTTCGAATTGCCTCTGCCGGCCTATCTTGAAACCATTGGTTTGCCGGCTTCCAGTGTCCGCAAACTCTTGTTGGCCCGGTTCGGCAGGGAGGCCCTTCTGGAGGATCTCTGGGAGCAGGCTTCGCAACTCTTCGCGCAGATGGTGCAAACGGATTTGCGAGTGAAAGCCGGCTTGCCGGGAATTCTATCCTTCCTCGAAGCGGCGCGGATCCCTTCGGCCATCGTCACCTCATCGGATCGGACTGCCGTCGAGGCGCATCTTTCGGCAACCGGGCTGCAAGGCCGGTTCCAAACCATTGTTGCCTATGGCGATTACAGCGTGGGAAAACCGCATCCCGCGCCATACCTGCTGGCCGCCGAGCGGCTCAGCCTGCCCATATCGGAATGCGTCGCCCTGGAAGACTCCCGAAATGGGGTTCTCTCCGCATCAGGCGCCGGCGCGATGACCATCATGGTGCCGGATCTGGTTCAGCCGGCTCCGGATATTCCCGGCCGCTGCGCTTGCATCTTGGCGGATCTTCACGCCGTTCGGGACTTGATCGCCATCTCGATGGTGGGAGCCGCCGTGGAGCCGTGAGGGAACAAAACTGCAGGCCTAGAGATGCACTCTGCCCTTCATGCAGTTGACAGGCCGGGACGGTTCTTTCATCTGGAGCGCAGATCAGGAGCCTCTCACATGACCCTTACCATACGCCCCGCGACGCCTTTAGACGCGGCAACGATCCTGCGATTTGTCCGCGAATTGGCCGACTATGAAAAGGCGATCCACGAGGTCGAGGCGACCGAGGAGAGCACGCGTGCGGCGATCTTCGGCGACGGTTCGGTCACGCATGCGCTGATCTGCGAACGCGAAGGCCAAGCGATCGGCATGGCGGTCTATTTCTTCAGCTATTCGACTTGGCAGGCGAAGAACGGCGTTTATCTGGAAGATCTCTACGTAACACCGGAGGCGCGCGGCTCGGGGGCCGGCAAGGCGCTGCTGCGGCGCCTGGCACAGATCGCGCTGGAGAAGGGCTGCGGCCGCTTTGAATGGAGTGTGCTCGACTGGAACGAACCTTCGATCCGCGTCTATGAGGCGATCGGCGCGGAGCCGCAGAAGGAATGGATCCGCTATCGGATGGCCGGAGAGACGCTGGCGGCGTTTGCCCGCGGCTAGAATCTTGGCCGCTGCGCTTGCGCATTGGCGGACCTGCACGCCGTTCGGGATTTGGTCGCCATCAGCCTGACTGATCGCGACGCGGCCCGAACGGGACAATGCCCATCGATCGACATTGCACCATCGCCGTAAGGCCGGCGGATCATCCCGCGCATCCGGCGCGCCAGACCAGCGTGTCAGGCGGCGCGCATGGAAAGGTCGATATCCCCGGCGAAGGGCGTCGAGATATAGCCGTTCACCGAAGATCTCACGTATTCGAGATAATCGGGGCAATCGTCGGCGTTGTCGGCGATGACGAGCGCACCTCGGCGGAGGCGCGGTTACCTTCAAACAAATCCGCATGGCCGCTACTAATGCTGCCCATTGTCTATCCCTTCATCCCTGATTTCGCGCCAAATAAAAAATGTCAACAATGGGTTCTTGAGCACGAATTCTCTATTGGCTTTATCCTTTCGAAATTCCGGCCACGACCGCGAAAATAAATAACTCACGAGGCCCGGCAGGAATAGTATTGCAAGAAGCGTCCAAAGAATATCGTATGCATATAGGACGAACCCACGCATATACTCCACGCCTCCACTGAAAATTCCTAGGACAACCACGCCAAGAAAGCAGAGGGTGAAGCTTGCTAGACAGATAATACTTACGCGCTTTGTCACCCTTCCCTCCTAAGAAGCCCGTGCTCAAGCATGCGGGCTGCCTGCGAGTTCATGGCCGATCAATGTCAAAGAGACTGCGCCCACTATCACTGAGATTTGCCCCGCGAAACACAATCGTCAGGTTGCCGGTTTCACGCTGTTTTTCGTTGGTTGGGGTTTCAGGCGGATACGAACCGGACGGCCTTCGGCATGATCTACCTCGAAGGAGTTCGTCTTCTTTACCAGATCGCTCAACTTCTTGAATCCGAAAGTCCGCGGGTCGAAGTCAGATGCCAGATTGGCAAGTTGCTTTCCAACTACACCAAGCGGGATCCATCCATCCTCGGTCTCCATCTGCGCGATCACCCTTTTGATAATCGGTGTTGCGGCGCTGGGTGGTCGTAGCGAAGACGCAGCCTGTACGGCGTCCGCTCCGTTCGATATGACCGAAGGAGCCAGATTTTCCGTGTAGATAAACCGCCGGCATGCTTGGCGGAAGCTCTCCGGCGTCTTCTGTTCCCCGAATCCGAAGACATCGATCCCTTGTTCGCGAATGCGTGAGGCGAGGCGAGTGAAATCGCTATCGGACGACACCAAGCAGAAACCGTCGAAGCGGCCACTATGCAGTAAGTCCATCGCATCGATGACAAGCGTGATGTCGGACGCGTTCTTACCTGTGGTGTAGGCAAACTGTTGTTGAGGAATTATCGCGTGTTTTGCAAGGACGTCGATCCATGCCTTCGAGCGAGCACTAGCGAAGTCGCCATAGATCCGCCGAACGCTCGCTTCACCAATCTTGGCTATTTCCTCGAATAGACCGTCAACGATCTTCGCGGAGGCGTTGTCAGCATCGATAAGAACCGCAAGACGTGGTGAGCGTAGTTCAGGCATGTCGAAGCTCCGTGGCGATTGATAGACCCCAAACTTAAGCTGGCTGATTCAGTAGTTCCCTCAACCAAATGTTTGCATCACGTATGGTCTGTAGCAAATGGAAGCAGCTAAAAGGGCCAATGAACGGCGTGCCGTGTGGCCCCCTCATCCGACCCTTCGGGCCACCTTCTCCCCGAGGGGAGAAGAGGGAGGCCGCCTTTGGCGCATAGTCAGCGGCACCCAGTTCGATCTCCACCCTTCCGCTTCCTCACCGCAACTCCGCCGTAACCCGAAAAATCCCACCCGCCGATGCATCCGAGCAGACGACGAAGGTCGAGCCTTCCTGGGCCATGAAGGCGACGTTGCCGCCGGCTTCGCAGGGGGTGGCGCTCCATTGCAGGATGATGTCGCCGTTGTCGGGCAGTTTTTCGGTGGGGATTTTTGTCGCGCTGGCCATCCATTCGGTTGCCGACGGCAGGTGGACGGGGGCGTTCAGCTGTTTCGACAGCCAGGCGGTATAGTTCTGGGCGACGGCGAGCGGCACGTCGTCGGCCGGCTGCTGCGGGTTGTCGGCATAGGCCTCAGCCGCGGCGGGATCGGAATTGGCGGTGTAATATTCCGCCATCTCGGCGCGGGTGACGGCCTTGGTCTGCATGCAGAAGGACTTGTCGATCTTCACCGCGCCATTGGCGACGCCGAGCATGCCGCCGAGCTCCTTCATCGAGGACGTCATCAGCCGGACATTCTCCAGCGAATAACTTCCGGCCGGGACGGTCTCGAAGGCAAGGGTCTGCGACACCGGGCAGAAGCCGCGCGCCGACAGCGCTTCGAGATCGGCCAGGATCGGCTGGTAGGCTGCGAGCGCCAGCTTGTAGGCTTGCGCCGTGTAGCGGCCGTCGGCCTCGCCGATCTTCGGGGCGAGTGCTGCCAGCGTCGGCTCGGCGGCACCGGCGCGGGTGGCGATCGAGGCGTTGAGATCGGTGACCTTCTGTTTCAGCGCCGTCGCCTCGTCCTTTGCCGCCATGACATCGGCGATGACGGCGTCGAACAGTTTGGCGGCGTCGCCATAGGCTGAGGTCGCGGCCGGCATCTGCCATTGCTCCGCCTTGGTCTTGGCATCCGCCATCAGCCCGCTCGCCTTGGCGACGTCGGGGCTATCGCCGGTGCTGATGCGGTTGACGGTTTCGCGTTTGGCTGCCGCGTCCTTTTCGGCGGCCGCCAGTGCGGTCAGCGCCTTGGCGAGATCGTCAAACGTCGTTTTCGCCTCGTCATAGGCGCCGACGGCGGCGTGCATCTGCTTTGCCGTGGCCGCCTCGGCGGCAGTCTTCATCTTGGCGTCGGCCTCGGCAAAGGCAGGCGCCTTGTCGCCGCCGGCGGCAGAGGCGGCGGCCTTCGCCTTTTCGGCATTCTCCTTCGAAATGGCGATCAGCGCGTTGCCGAGATTGATGGCGGCGGTCTGATAGCCCGGAAGGGCCTTTTCGTAGTCTTCGTCTTTCAGCAGGGCATCGGCCGAGGTCAGCGCCGCAGCACCCGTGTCATAGGCGAGTTTCGCCTGGTCACCGGAAGGGCGCTCCGGCGCCTTGGCGGCGATCGCCTTCTGTTTGCGGCTTTCGGCCTCCTTCTTCCAGGTGCCGACATCGGCGACGAGTTTCGGATCCGGGGCGAGCAGTTTCGGGATGGTGACGACGCCGACGCCGATGCAGATCAGGAGCAGCGCCCCGATCATCGAGAGCTTGGCCAGCGTCCACTTTTTCGGCTTCGGCGGTTCCGGCTGCTGCATGCCGCCGCGCGGATCCCACGACATCGGCTGGATGCCCGTGGTCACACGGGCGAATTCGCCGAGCGCATCGGCGCCCGTGCGCGGTCGCCCGGCCGGGTCGCGGCTCAGCATTCTTTCCACCAGACTGGCAAGACCCTCGGGAAAACCGGGGATCAGCACGTCCAGGCGGGGAAAGATGTTGGAAGGGTCGAGATGGATGTTCTTCCAGCTCTGCTCGCGCTGGTGCTCGTCTTCCCAGACCATGACGCTGTCGAAGACGCTGGCATAGGTCTGCCGCGGCAGGAAGAGTTTGTAGGCGATCATGCCCATGGCGTAGATGTCGAGCGCCGGCGAAGCGGAAAAGGTGCCGCTGGCATAGATCTCCGGCGCCCCGAATTCCGGCACATAGGGCGGGATGATGTGTTCGCCGATCTTCGAGATCAGGTGCAGGTTGCCGATCCGCACCGACAGGCCGGAATAATCCTCGGAGACGTAGATGCACTGGTCGGTCAGGGCATTGTGGGCGTAACCGGCGCCGTGCAGCGTCGCCAGGCCTTCGAGGATGTGGCGGCCGATCTCGACGGCGCGCTCGTAGGCCACCATCTCCGTTTCGTCGAGATACTGGTGCAGCGTTTTCGATGGCCGCTTCTCGACGATATAGAAATTGTCATCATCAGGCGACGGCGGAATGAGGTCCTCGATTTCGACGAAGCGCCGCGCCGTCAGCGATTTGGCCTCGTTGATCGAGGTCCAGACCCGCTCGAAGCGCGCCTTGTCCAGCTTCAGCGCCACATCCGGCGTGACGATGGAGACCGCATGGTCCATCCGCTTGTCCTGAGCGGGATAGACGATGAATTCGTTTTCATAGATCGGCTCGCCGATCGTGTAGCGGGCGATCAGATCGCTTCTCATGCACGTGTCCCCCTGCATTCATTCATGAAACCGAATTCTATTCGCCCGCCAGAAGTGGGTCACCGATCAGGCCTGCGGCGAGCAGCAGGCCAGTCCTCGTATTGCGAAGCGCGAAGGCAAAACGGGCATCGGCGACGACGCGAATGAGCTTCGGATCGATGCTGCGTTCCGTGATGACAGCCGTGGCTGCCGCTGCCTCCGTGCCGTTTTCGTCAACCCTAATCATGGTCTTCTGCAGGACATGGGACAAGCGGATGTTTTCCCTGGTGAAACCCGGAAAACCCGCATGCTTGGCCTTTTCCGGCGCCACGCCCATCGCATTCAGCACCGGCATCAAATCACGCCCGTCGTTCAGGGAAAAGCGGGGCAGGAAGATTTCTCCCTTGGCGGGTTCGAATTTCTCGCCTTGCAGCCAGGAGGCGAGCGCCTTCAGGTCGGCGCCGCCGACACCCTTGCCGGAGCGCGCGGCCACCACGACCATGCTGTAGCTCTCGCCTGTGTAGGCAAGGTCGACGGCGGAGAATTTTGCGTCGGAGCGGAATTTTTGCCCGTCGCCGGCAAGATGCATCATCGGCACCGAGACCGTCGAGCCATCAGGGCGCTGAAACGGGCTTGCCGGGCTTTCCCGATCGAAGGATGTCTTCCAGCGCGCTTTGAAAGAGAGTGCGCCGAGGCTGATGAAGCCGCCGCCGGGCGGGGCGTCGAGGATCGTGGGGATGGCGCCCCTCGTGGCGTCCTTGACCCAGCCATTGATGTGCTCGACCGACGTCGGTCCGTCGAGATCCTCGATCGACGGCTTGATCCGGTGGCCGGCGAGCATCGCAAGCGCATCGGGGACGAGCACCAGCCTGTCGTCGAAGACGATCGCGACCGCCGTCGCCAAAGGCGCATCAGCCGCTGCCGGGTTTTCCCCTCTCATGGCGTCAAGCACCGTCTCCGGTCCCTTCACCTCGCCGCCGAAGCCGAGGCTTTTGGCGATTGCCGCCTTGCCTTGATCTGAGGCGCCGAGGCTGGCGAGACCGAGGGCGGCGGCAAGGCTTGCCGGCGACACGATGATATTGGCGGCACCCTCCTTTGCCAGGGTGCGGTCGATCAGTTCGGCGGCAAGCCCGGCCTGCGCTGTCAGCATCGCCTTGCCGTCGCCGGCATTGCCGGCATGGGCGGGCGCTAGCGCCATCAGGGAAGCGGCAAGACCGGCCAGCAGAGTGGATTTCGGCATGGTTCGCTCTCCCTCAGCGGATGCGATAGAATTTGGAATCGAACGACCATTTGCCCTGGGCGCCGGTCTCGTCGTCGCCGACGATCCGGAGGCTGCGGGCGAGATCGTAGACATAGTTGAAGGCGGCGCGCTGGCCGACCAGCGGTGTCGGCACATCCGGCAGGTCGAGCACCTCGATCGGCTTGTCGCTGAGAATGGCGACGACCATGCCGACGCCGGCCGGTCCCTCCACCTGATATTCGAAGCCGATATAGGGATTGCGCGCATCGGGCACGACGACCGGCCGGGCCGGATCGAGCCGGTTATCGCCTGTCTTGGCCGTCGGCTTCAGGCCCATCGAGCGCTTGTTGGGGTAAAGCTGGGTGAGTTTGCCGGCGGCGTCGATATCGACGAGGATCAGGTAACCGGATTTCTTGGTGGAGACGCGCATCGCCACCTTGTCGCCGATGCCGACCGAGGTGCCGGGCAGCATGTCGACGGCGACGCCGGCCTCATTGTCGCTCTTCAGCGTGTTCTCGACGGCGGCGACCGCCGTCTTCGCCTCCTCGCCGGTGATCACGTCGCGGCCGAGCGCATCCGGCTGGCCGTAGAATTGCGGCACGGGCGTGAAGCGGCAGTCACCCGCATGCGTCCGGCAATATTCGTCCGATTTGCGCCTGACGTAATCGAGCAAAGCGGCATTGCTGACGTCAGGCTTGTCGGCGGCGCGCGCCACGCCATTTTCCACGCCTTCGATGAAATTGCGGGTGAAAACGCCGAGCGCCGGCTTGGCCTCGCGGTCGACGAGCGCCCACTGGCCTGAGTTGACCGCCGACCAGACCATGGCGTTTTCGCCGCCGAAGGAGAATTTCGCTTCCTTGCCTGATTTGTTCGGCGGTTCGAGCGCTGCCAGCGCCGGGCCGAGGCAGCGCACGGTGCCGGAAGGTGCGGCGACGGCGCTGCGGCTGCCGGGGCCGACATGGCAGGCGTCGATCAGCAGGGTGACGCGACGGTCCTTGAGGCTGTTCAGCCTCGCGGCGATTTCGGTTTCGCGGATCTGGTTGGTGACCGTCACCTTGCCGCCCTCGCGCACCAGCTTGGCGTCGGCTGCGACCAGCGTCGGGCTCGTCGTTTCCTCGGCGCCCATTTCCTCCGAACCCTGGCCGCTGAAATAGAGAAAGATCCGGCTTCCCGGCGTCGACTGGCGCACCAGCCAGTCGTCGATTTCGGCCAGGATCGCCTCGCGGGTCGCCTTGCGGTTGGTCAGCGTGTGGATCTGTTCCGGGCGGTAGGCGAGCGTCTTGGCGAGGAAGAGCTGCATCGCCTTCACATCGCTGGCGGAGCCGGTCAACTTGGCTTCGCGCATGTCATAATCGTCGATGCCGATCAGCAGCGCGCGGTCGCCGGGGGAGCTTTGGATCATCGGCGTCTGGACGGTCGGGGACTGGACGGCGGGTTCGTCGGTGACAGGCTTGTCGGCCGGGATGTCGGGGCTTGGCGTTCCGGTCGTGCCGGCCGGAGCGCTATCGCCGGTCGGCGGCGAGGTGATGGCGAGGTTGGCTTCTTCCTGCCCGGACTGTTTCTGTTTTGCCCCGGCACCGATGGTGGTTGATGCGACCTGATCACCGGCGGGCGCTTCAACATTTGGCACATCGCCGTCGGTCTTGGCGGCGATCCAGTCGCGGAAGGCGGCGACGCGGGTATAGACGCCGTAATGTTGGGCCTCGGCGCAGCCGGCACCCCAGCTGACGATGCCGAGCTGGATCCAGCTTTTGTCGGGACGCTGGGCAACCAGCGGCCCGCCGCTATCGCCCTGGCAGGCATCCTTGCCGCCTTCGGCATAACCGGCGCAGACATTGCGCTCGTCGATCGGGTTCATCCGCATCGAGCTGTCGCGATAGGCGGCGCGGCAGTCCTCGCGGGGCACGATCGGCAGCTCGACTTCCTGCAGCTCGGTCGGCAGATATTTGTCGTCCCAGCCGTGATCGGCTTTGGTGTAACCCCAGCCGGTGACGACGGCCTTGTGGCCGGCGGCCTCCACCGCCTCGTCCGAGGCCGAGGCGAGGACCGCAGGCTTCGATTTGGCGGGTTCGGCGAGCTTGATCAGGGCGATGTCGTTGGCGAAGACCTTGCGGTCGAAATCCTCGTGAATGATCACGTCATCCACGGCAAGGCCCGGCTTGTCGGGCCCGTCGACCGCGATCACCTTGTCGATCTTCGACTTGCCCTCGACGATCAAGAGATCGCGGGCGAAGAGATCCTGCTTGCCGGAGCGGCCGCTGGTGACGCAATGGGCGGCCGTCAGGATCCAGCGCGGCGCAACCAGCGCGCCGCCGCAATGGCCGCCGAAGCGGCCGCGCTGCTCGGGATCGGGCGCCAGGATTTTTACCTGCCAGGGCCATTCGCCCTTTTTCGCCGCCTGGCCGCCGATGACGCGCCCGCCATCCTCGCCGGCGAAATCGGTATCCTGCTGCGCCAGGACGGGAGCAGCCAGAAGCAGCATGACGGAGGCAATCGTGAGGACCCGGCTGATCGACGTGCTCATAGCTTGGCTCCGGCGGAGGTATAGAGGACGGTGAAGCCGACGCGTGCGCCTTCGGGCAGGAATTCGCCGAGGCGCCTGGCGATATTGCCGGCGGTGCGGCGCCTGTCGTTCTGCTTCAGAAACTCCACAAGTTGCGGCACCGGGCTTTCCGAGGTGACGGCGACGAGCAGGTCGGTGCCGAAGGGGGCGACGACGGAAAGATCGAGATCGAAGGTCTGGGACATCTCGGTCTCGCCATCCCTTTCGCCGGGATAGAGGAACTGCACGGTGCCATCGCCGGTGACGTCGAAGAGCACCAGCTTGCGGCCGGATAGATCCGAAACCGTGACGCCGACGCGCTCGCCTTCGCGGTGGACGGTATCGGAGGGCGTCACGCGCACGGTCTGTGGGCTTGTCTCCGACAGCCGCTTCAGCGTGTCGAGCGCGGCCATCCGGTCGACGACGAAAGGCATGTCGCCGGCGCCGACGGCGGAGGCGACGACATCGCCGCCGGCAATCGCCTCGCGCTTTTCGGGATCGAAGACCAGTTCGGCATCGGCTCCCTCGGTCAGCTTGAACGGGGTGACGGCCGGGTCGATCCCCTGCAGCACCGGCTCGGCGCCGAGGGCGGCGACGCTGATCGGCGCGGGCTCGGCCGGCGGGGGAACGGTTGATTTCGCTGCCGCCGACGTCGTGGCTGCACCGTCGTAGGTATAGACGACGGCGCGGTCGAGATCGGTTCCCGGCGGGCTTTCGGTAAAAATGTTCTGCCGCTGGTCGGTGAACTGATAGACCGACTGGCGCACATATTCGAAGAGTTCGCGGCGGGTCACAGTGCCGTCGCCGTTGCGGTCGGCAGCGCCTTCGAAGGCGCGGGCGGTGGCATAACTCAGTGCGCCGCGTTTCTGCGGAATGCCGGGAATTGCGATCTCGGGCGATTTGGTGTTGTCGTCGACGGCGGCAAGAAAGGTCAGCCGTTTGTAATCGAAGCCGGTGGAGAGCGCATCTGATGTCGTCGAGATCGGCGCAAGGTCGTCCTCCTCGATCGTATAGGAGGGCGCCTGGCGCCAGGTGATTTCGGCGCCGCGCGGATCGACGTCGCGGGTCATGCCGCCGGCATGGCAGGTATCGGCGATGAAGACGACATCGGCGCCCTTGGCTTCCAGGTTGCGGATCAGCACCTTGAACTCGTCGCCGAAGATGCGCTCGCGCGATCCCGGCAGCCGGGTGTCGAAGCCGGCGAGTACATAGACCTCGTCGCGGCCACTCGGTTTCGAGCCCTTGACGCGCTCCGGCTCGCTCGATCCGTGACCGGCAATGCCGAGCACGACGAGGTCGCCGGGCCCTGCCCGCTCGGTGACGGCCTCGATCGCGTGGAAGATGCCCTCGCGGTCGGCGGCACCATTCTTCAAGAGCGTCATGTCTTCGACGCCGACCGAGCGCAGTGAGAGGGAGAGATCCTCGGCATCGGCGACGGCGCCGTGCAGCGGCGGGACATTGCGGTAGAGGTCGATGCCGATCAGCACCGCCCGGACGGCGCCGCGCTCGGGCGCTTCGATCGTCCTTGCCAGGCTGTCGGTCGCCGCCAAAGTGAGGAGGGCAAATGCGGCGGCCATGGAAACGGATGCGGACATGGCCAAACTCCCCTCGCCCCGGCTATTCGCGGCGCCATTCGACACGCCGGTTCAGCGCATCGACATCGTCTTCGGTGAGGTTTGCGGTGGCGGTGACGTCGACCGGCTCGGAGGCGCCGCGGCCTTCAGCGTCGATCGTCGCGTCGATGCCGTGGCTCTTCAGGAAATCGGCGACGGCCTGGGCGCGGCGCTCGGAGAGCTTCTGATTATAATCGTCACCGCCGCGCCGGTCGGTATGGCCGACGAGGATGATGCGGCCGGGCTTCTGCTCCTTCAGCGCTTCCAGCAATTCCTCGGCGGCCTCGGTGCCGATCGAGGTGAAGCTCGACTTGTCGAAATCGAAGGTGATCGGCACCGGAATGGAGACCGGCACGATGCCGCGCACATTCTCGGAATAGATGCCGCCGAGCACGCCGCTGCGGTGATCCTTCTCGGCCGGCACGAAGCTGCCTTGCGGATTGTCGCTGGTCGGGTTGGCGGCCAGGATGCGGGCCTGGGCGGCGCGCTGGATGAGATCGGAAATCGTCTCGGCCGGCGGCGCCTTCGGCGTGCGGGTCTCGTTCTTGATGATCTCGATCGCCTGCTGGTAATCGGCGGCGGCATCGGCGAAGCGGCGGGCGGAGAAATAGATCTCGCCGAGCGTGGCGGAAGCCTGCCACAGCACCTGCGGGCTGTCGGCGGCGACCAGCAGCGGCTCGTAATCGGCGACCGGCTTGTTGTCTGCCATCATTTCCTGGGCGGCGGTAAGCCTAAGGGCCGCGACGCGGCGCTGGGCGTTTATCTGGAACTGGCCGCAATCGGCGCTGACGGCAATCGCATCGGCTTCGGAAGCGGCAGCCGGGATATCCTTGGCGGCAACGGCGGTGTTCAGCTTGTCGAGAAGGGCGGTGCAGGCGGGCGTGTCGGTGTTGGCAACCTCGATCTCCTCGCCGGCCTGCTCCGGTTCGGCCGAGCGGCCGAGGTTCAGCTGCGGCATCTTGATGCTGAAGCCGCCGGGCAGCTTGAATTGCGGCATCTTGATCTGCGGCATCGGCAGTTTCGGCATCTTGGTCTGCGAAGACTGGGCCGGCTGCTTATACTGCGTCGGCCGGGTCGATGAGGTGGTGTCGGCGGGGCCGATCAGTTCCAGTTCGTCGGCGGCCAGCTCCTGGCCGGGGGCCAGATTGGTGACGATCTTATATTTCTTCGGCGGCTGCGTCGTGGCCTGCTCGACAGGCTTCGGCGCCACTTTTTTCGGGGCAACGGGCTTCGGTTTTTCCACCACCGTTTCCGGCTTCTTGGCGACTTCCTGTTTCGTCACCGGCTTCGGTTTCGGCGCCACGGGCGGCTTGGCCGCCTGCTCGACCGGCGCGGGTTTTGCGGCAGGCGCGGCTGCAACGGGAGGGGTCGCGGAGGACGGCAGGGCCGTCGGACTATCGACCGTCGTCAGCATCAGCGTCTTGCTGCTGATCTTGGTGCCGAGGCTGCGGGCCTCTTCAAGGCTGCGGGAAACGGCATCCATGCCGCCGTCGATCGAGCGGAACATGCCGCTGCCGCTGCCGCCGAGATCGGCGAAGATGTTGAGCGGCTTGGAGGAATAGAAGACCTTGATCTGCTCCTGGCCGACCGGGCCGGAGACCTGCAGCCGGGCGCCGCTTGCCGGATCCGGCACCTGCACGCGCTTGCCGGCGCCGACCAGCGCATCGGTCTGGTACTTGTTCGGGAAAAGCTTCACCACGGAGCCGTTCGGCGAGACGTTCAGCACCGTGACATAGGCGTTTTCGCTCGACTGGATGAAGAGGCCGACCACTTCGCCGATGGCGTATTTGGCCTCGGCGCGATCGAAGGTGATGCTGACGGGGCCGGTCTGCGCCGGCGCTTCGGTCAGTGTGCGTTCGTTCTGCGCCTCGACGGCGGGAACCATCGAAAAGAGCGAAAGGAAGGTGGCTGCGGCTAGGATGGCTTTGCGGTTCAGCATTGGAAAACCTCCTCTTCGAACAATCTCACACTGTGTTGAAGATGAGAATAGCACTGACCGGCGAAATTGGGATGGCTTGGCCTGTCTTGCTTGAGGGAGGGTTACAAATTATTTGGAACCCGAAAGAATCTGCCCAGGCAAAGAGGTGAGCAAGACTCACGACCGGCAATATCCGGCGGCTGTTATAGTCCCATTCGACTGCAAGATGACGGTTAGTTCTTGGGTTTCTGCCCGGCTGATTTCAAAATCGAGATCAGGTCGCTCATTCCCTCGGGCGAGGAATTGTAGAGCCAGAGAATATCCGGATTGTCGATCGCGAATTCCTTGCCGGGGCCGGAGCCCATGTCGCGGCCGGGCGAAGTCGCATCGGGCAGCTTGCTCTCGCCGGGCGCCAGCCCCTCGGCGCTTTCGTGTTTGGCGATGATCGCGGTCGCCGCAGCAAAGGCCTTTTCGTCATGCTGGCGCAGCGCCGCCAGCGCGGGGTTTCGCGCTGCCAGCGCATCCTCGACCGGGCCGGCATGGCCAAGTTCAGGCACCTGCAGCGCCAGCAGCAGGCCGATCGACAGGGGTATGAGCCAGGATTTCGTCATCGTCGTCACATCCGTCCCGTTGGCGCTATTGCACGACAATAGGGAGAGGCCTGGGGGATGGCAACGGCGCTCAGTGCCAATCGATTGGGAGGGTTGAAATCGGCTGGCAGCGGAGGTTCTGGCAGCGGAGGTTAGAGGATCTTCAATTGCTGCAGGCTGAGGCGCAGATCGCGCAGCATCTCGCCGAAGATCTCCTCGATCATGCCCGTCGACCAGACGACCATGGTGCCGTAGGGCGAGCGCTTGCGCTGCATGAAACCCGCCGTCTCGAAATCGATCAGCGTCTTGCGGCAGGTCTCGCTCGACATCACCGCGACCAGGAAACGGGCGAGATTGGACTGGTCGATCGCTCCTGATTTCTCCGCCCAGTTCTGGATCAGCCTCGGCTTGGTGTCGGCGGTGAACATCGAGGCGAGCGCCCGATCCTGCGACAGCCCCAGGCGCTGCAGCTTGGCCGGATCGCGGGTGAGCGACACGACGTAATCATTGTGCAGATCGGCGAAGCGTTCGATATCTTCCGCCGTGCTGATGCCGAAGACCTTCATCGAATAGAGGAACTCGGCCATCAGATAGGTCGGCTCGGAGCGCAGCTGCGCCAGATGCTTGTCGTCCTTGCTGGCCGACGCCGCGCAGACGCGATCGGAGAAACCGATCCGTGCGGCGCGAACCTGCTCCAGCAGGCTGATGTCGAGCGCCAGTTCGTCACCGTTCCATTCCAGCATCAGCATTTCCTGCCAGCAAATCTTCGAGACGATGATCTTGTACTATCGCCGGCTCCGATCTCCAAATCGTTTGGAAAGCAACAGCTTGCTGATGAGGCGCATCTATCTTACCATTTTGAATGGCTTGGCAGTCTTTTTGAGGTCGAGGCAATGCGTGGTTTGGGGTCGCATATTCTGTTTGCCGCGGCACTTACGGTCGCCTCGCCAGTTCTTGCCAAAGACACTGCGATCATCGAACTTCCAAGCGGCGACGGCGCGCGTTCGGTCGGCATCATTTCCGCCAATGAGGAAGTCGAGGCATCGGGGCCGGCGGCGATCACCGTCGGCGACGACGGCATCATCTATATTCTCGACCAGAACAATGGCCGCGTGCTCGCCGTCGACGCCGAACGCTCGCAGGCTGAGCCCGAGATCCTGCCGCTGCCGGAGAATGCCGCGCCCGAGGATCTCGCCGTCGTTCACAACGAACTCTACCTCTGGTCCGATGGCGTCGTGCCGCTCGAGCGCTCCACCGAGGCCGACGGCCGGTCGCAGACGCTGCGCGCCGTCGACGGCGGCGGCGATGCCGACGACTATACCCGCTCGGTCTTCGCCTCGATGGGCTCGGTCTCGCCGGGTCCGCTGAACAGCATCATCGACGAGATCGGCCGCAGCGTGAGCCGGCCCGAGGCCCGCCCGCCGGTCATGCAATATGTGCCGAGCCGCGGGCTCGGCGATATCGTCGCCGAGGTCTCGGCTGCCAACGACAAGGCAGAGATCCTGTTGCGGCGCAGCAGCTCGGAGGAGAATTTCCTGTCGCTGCAGCTGACCGCCGAAGGGCGGATCGGTACCGTCGAACTGCTCGACATCGACACGACGGGCAGGCCCTATGCGCTGGTCGAGCTGGTGCCCGCCGACCGGCCGGAGCGCACCGGCATGCTGGTGGTGCGCTTTACCCCGAACGGGGCGATGGACCGGGCCTACGACCTGCCGATCGACCCTGGAACGGTCTTCTCCAGGCGTTTCGTGGCGATCGGCCCGCGCGGCGACGTGCTCTATCTCAACTCCGGGGAAGGCCGGGCGCAGGTGCTGCGGCTCGACGGCCGGGAGCCCGGCCGCAAGCTTGCCGTCGCCAGGCCGGCCAAACAGCCGATTGCCGGCAAGCCCGGCAAGGCGCCGAAGGTGGCGATCGTGCCGAAATCGCGGGGCGACGTCATCGAGCGGGCGATCGGCTTCGAGACGCTGAACTGGCTGGTGACGCCGACCGCCTATGGCCGGGATCCCGGCCCCGGCTGCCTCAACATGAACCGGCTGCGCCGCCCGATCTACCTGATCGGCAAGCGCGGCCAGACGGTGAAAGGTGTCCCCTATTGCTGGGGCTGCAAGACGCCGCTCGAGAATTTCATCGGCGGCGTCGAGAAGGGCCAGACCGCCGGCAATGTCTGCACCAAGAGCGCGCCGCAATCCAACATCCTCGGCGTCGACTGCTCCGGCTTCGTCAGCGACGCCTGGGGCCTGAAGATGCATGTGACGACGCGCGCCATTCCCGGCATCACCAAACGCCTCTCCGACCCCTGGTCGCTGCGGCCGGGCGACGCGCTGAACAAGCCGGGCTCGCATGTGCTCTTGTTCATGCGCTTCACCGACGACCGCAAGGTGGAAGTGATGGAGGCCTCGCCGAACGCCTGCAAGGGCCGCGTCTGCCGCAACACCTATTCGCTCGGCAGCCTGCTGATGCGCGGCTACCAGCCGGTGCGTTTCAGGGGGCTCGATGGCTGAACGGCCGGGGCGTCACGCCGCCGGTCTGGATGCAAGCCGCCGCTTCGCCATCGCCAAAAGGCCATGTGCGGCAACGCTCTCGGCATAGTCCAGATAGGCGGAATCCCGGCTCAGCATGCGCTCCTCGGCGCGGGCGCGCATGATGTAGATCAGACTGACGATCGCCAGCATGCCGGCTCGGGCAAGCCCTTCCGTAAGGCCGCTGGCGATGAAACTGGGGGCCGCAAACAGCCACCAGGAGATGTTCTTGGCGACATAGGCCGGATGTTTGAGGAAGCGGTAGGGGCCGGAGGTGATGATGCCGCGATGGGTAAGGTTGGAAAATCGCGGCCCGAAGGCGATGGTCGCCCAGACATAGACGGCGCTGCAGAACAGCGTCGCAACGCTCCAGAGGATGAAGACGGCCGACCCCTCCCGGATCACGGTCTCCCAGCCCGGCCCGTCGCCATAAGGCACGAAAGCATGCGAAATGGTCGAGAAGAACGGCTCGTAACAGATGAGGCAGACAAGCCAGCCGAGCGCCGTCGTCTCCGTCGCCCTGACATGCCAGCCGAAAAGTTTGAAAGTGGCGATATAGCCGCCGGCCGCAAGCACGACGTCGAGAAGCAAGGCAAGCCGCATCAAGCCTTCGAACCAGGCCGCCGAGAGTGGCGGATACGCCCAGGCAGGCTTGTCGGCAAAGTCGGAAAGAGCCGCCATGCCGGCTGAAAACATCAGCACGAGAAAGAAGCATTTGATTGCGAGCAGGCGCAAAGCGAAGAACACGTCCTCCCCGCGAAAATCCTGCATCAGCACCGCCCGCCCGACCTGATTGAGATAATCGTCAGGCTCTTCGGCGACGAGATCGGTGGCGACGACGTAGAGGATGGTGGCCGCAGCAAGCACGATGGAAATGATGACGGTCGTGTGGCCGGACTCGATGAACCATTGGACCGCCGATGATTGCGTGAAAAACGGAAAGACCGAACAGGCAATGACGACCGCGCCAAGCAGCGCGGCAAGGCCGGCAAGCTTGGTGCCGATGCGCTGCCAGAACACGGCGGGGGTCTCGTCCCGTCTTTCGCGCGCTGCCCAGGCCCGACGAACGGCCGGCGTTCCCTCGACGACGATCCACGCCATGAGAAGGCAGGTGACGGCAAGCGCCATCGCCTTTCCGGGCTCAAGCTGCAGATAGGTCGAGAGCGCAATGCCGATGAGTACGCCGGCAAGGGTCGCAGCCTGACTGACGAGAGGGCTCCCGGTAACGGTATCCCTGTCCTGCGATATCGGCACGCGCTCGGCTTCCTCGATTACACCGCTTGAATGAAAGGATGCCGAGCAGAGACCGGCGAGCATGCCCGCGCCGCAAGCGCCATGGCTGCTTCATCCGTCAGCGGTGACGTATCCTCCGGCAGCGAAATCATCGCAATGTCGAGCTTGTCATAGTCGACCATATAATAACCCGATCCGGTTTCGATGACCGCCTCAGGCCTGATCGCCAAAAGATCCTGCGCCATCGTGCCGACGAACATCGGGCCGCCCCAGATGTAGCGGAAGGCATAGGCCGGTATGCCCTGGGCCGAGGTGCCGAGCCGACGGATATCGGTCTTCAGGCGGCGATCGGACCACGAACCGCCGCTGGAGCTCGATGAACTGCTTGAGCCGCCGCCGCCCATGCCGCCGCCAGAGCTGGAATTCCCACTGGAACTATTCTCGGAGCGGACGAAAGCCGGTTGAGTGCTCCTTGCGGCCACCCTTCTGACGGTGGGCGTGGTTTTACTGGCAGGCGTAGCGTTTCTGGCCGGAGTAGCGTTTCTGGCCGGCTCTTCACTGGCGAACAGCGTCCTGGCGCCTGGGTCGAAGATGCAACTCTGCAAGATTGCGCCGGAGCCTGCAAGGAAGGTCGAGCAAAGCAGAGCACGAATGATGAGCTTTCTTGTCATGACGGGCGCCCCCAGATCGCCGTTTTAGAACAGATCGTACCTCGGATTTCGCTTGACCCATGTCGCTTTGGCGAGCTGAACGAGCCTGTCGTCGAGCGACTTGGTCTTCGGAAGCGCCTTTTTCTCCTGAGCGGTCAGCTCGGCGGCAAAGGTCTCCTCCGCTTTCTTCTTTGCAGCATTCGGCAAGGTCTTGAGTGCGGCCTTCGCCTGGTTCTTCGGGTCGCCGCTGCCCGGCATATTGATGGCGGTTGCCAGCGCGAAATAACGCGCTGCCGTTGCAAGACTGTCAGCCTCGGCAGCGTCTTCCTTCGCCAGTATCGCGCGGTCCAGCGCCCCCCAATAGTCGCCGCGTTCGGCGCCCATCTCCAGCCACTTCACCGCTTCCGCCTTGTCCGCGGCAACGCCGATGCCGTCGCGGTACATGCGCCCGAGGTTTGTCGGAGCATAGGGCTGACCGCCCTCTGCCGCCCGCGTGAAAAGGTCGAGCGCTTTCGGCAGATCCTCCGGAGCGCCTTTTCCGAAACGGTAGACGAGGGCAAGATTGTTCAGCGAATAGATATCGTTGCGCTGGACGCCGGCCTCGTAGAATCGAATAGCCCGCTCCGGATCGGCCGGAACGTTGATGCCGTTCAGGAAGATATAGCCGAGCTCATTCATCGCATAGGTATGGCCGAGATCGGCGGCCTGCAGCATCAGGCGCAACCCCAGCTGCTGATCGGCCTTGGTGCCGCGGCCGTAGTAGAGCGCCTTGCCGTAGCTGTGGAGAGCAAAGGGATCGCCTTTGGCCGCACCACCCTTAGCGATCTCGCTTGCCTTGGCTGCGTCGCGCGGGACGGAGGCGCCGAATTCGTAGAGGCTCGACAGTTCGTAGATCGCCCTGACATGCCCGGCATCCATCGCCTTCTTGATTGTCGCAAAAGCCGTCTTGGCGTCACGGTTGGCAAGCTGGGCGCGGCCGAGCTGATAGACGAAACGCGCCACCGTGGGATAGGCCTTTATCGCCTCCGCACAGGCCGGCAGTGCATCATCGGGGTCGATCTCGTTCGGCAGTTTGCCTGCTGTCACGCCCTGCAGGTCGAGCGGGGCTGCGGCTGCGGTGTCGCAGGCGTCGAGCGCCGGCTTGAAGGTGATGGTGGCCGGCGGCAGATTATCATTGGCGGCCTGCAGCGTCAGGGCGAAAGGCTGGTTTTCGGTGCCGATCTGAGGCTCGTAGGCAAGCGCCGGAATATCGGCGGCTTCAAGCACATGGCCGAACCCGATCACCCGGTCTCCGGCGCGCAGCGTGCCCTCGTCGGGCAGGGCCGCGACCTTGAAGGTCATCTCCGCGGCCGATGCCGGAACGGCAGGCAGGCCGGCTTCAACCGGGCCGACGCCGATCGTCGTGTCGACGTCGCGTGGCAGGGTCTTCAGATAGGCATCGGCATCGGCAAGCCGCAGCTGCTTTTGCTGTTCGAGCTGGGCGAGCTTGGCGCCGGCATCCGCCGAGACGGTAATGGCGACGACGCCCTGCGTCGCCTGGCCATAGGGATCGCTGACGGTGTAACCGATCAGACCGACGGTTCCGGCGGCAACGCCTGAGGAATCATAAGACAGCGCCGTCAGCGCTGCTGCCGGCATCTTGGCGCCCTGCTCGACGGGCTTGTCGTCGAAGCTGAGTGTGCCGGTCTTGGGAAGCTGGTTGACGGTGACGAGCAGTGCTGCGCCGGTCTCGTCATGCGGCGGGGCGATCGGCAGCTTCGTGGCGGCTGCCCCCTCCGGCACGCTCACCTGCTGCATCGCTTCGACGCTCGGCGGCGGCGGCGCCGGGATGAAATAGAAGCTGTCCATCAGCGAGGAGTTTTCCCAGGGCACCTGCTTGCCGTTGGTCATGGCGATCACGTCGCGGCGCACGTCGGTCAGGACCTGGCGGATTTCCTTGTTGGGTTCGCTGGCGCGTTTGATGAAGGATTCGGAATAGGGGCTGAGTGCGCCCTCGCCATCGAGCGCCACCTGGCCGGGTTCTGTCGAAAAGGCGATCAGGCTGCCGAGATCGCTGTCGATGCGCGCAAGGCCGCGGGTGGCGCCGACCGGTTCCAGCTTTTCCGCCATCCAGAATTTCTGGGCATTGAAGGGATTGTTGCGGCAGGCATCGAGAAAGATCAGCTGCACCCGCGAATTCTGTTTCAGATGGTTCAGGATCAGGTCGAGCGGCATGGTCTGCGTCTCGACGTCATAGGGCGTCTCCAGCGTCGCATCGACCGGCACGAGGAAATTCTGTCCGCCCACCTGGATGCCGTGGCCCGAATAATAGATCAGGCCGGCCTCGGCATGGCTGGTCGAACGCAGGAAGCGGCGGACCGTATCCTCGAGCCCGATGCGGTCGACATTGACGCCGATCGTCACGTCGAAACCGGCCGCCCGCAGCGTGGTGGCGACCTCTTCGACATCATTGGCGGGATTGGGGAGCGAGGGCAGCGTCTTATAGACCGAGTTGCCGATCACGAGGGCGACGCGGCGTCCGCTCTCGCCTTCGGTCGTGGCGGCCTGCGCCGTGCCGATCGACAGCAGCATTGCCGCGACGATCAGCAAATAAGCGCACAGTCTCCTGACGTGGTGAAACTTGGGCATGGCTCGATCGCAAACATCTATTGTCCAGGGTTCAATAAAATTTGCTGGCCTGCTGGTGCTGGGCCCCCTCGGCATTCACACGACGAAAATATTCCTCGGCGCTCCAAAAGGCAAGCTGCGCCGCCTCCAAGTGAATTGGAGCAGTCCCGTCAGATTGGAAGCCCATCATCGACAAGAAAGACTGTCGAAATCAGGAATTTAACATGCCGCCGGCGAGGTTTCCTTATCCGCGAAACGTATAGTTGCCGATCGAGGCCGGTTTCATCTCGATGGAGAAGCCCGGCAGGGTCGGCGGCATGTAGGCGGCGTTCTCGATCCGGCAGGGGTCGAGGAAATGTTCGTGGAGATGATCGACATATTCGATGACGCGGCCGTCCTTGGTGCCGGAGACCGCGACGTAATCGATCATCGACAGATGCTGCACATATTCGCAGAGGCCGACGCCGCCGGCATGCGGCCAGACCGGCAGGCCGAACTTGGCGGCGATCAGCAGCACCGAGAGAACCTCGTTCAGCCCGCCCATGCGGCAGGAATCGATCTGCACGATGTCGATCGCCCCCTCGGCGATGAACTGCTTGAACATGATGCGGTTCTGGCACATCTCGCCTGTGGCAACTTTCACCGGGGCGATCGCCTGGCGGATCTTGCGGTGGCCGGCGACGTCATCGGGGCTGGTGGGTTCCTCGATGAAGAAGGGTTTGGCGAAGGAGAGCGCCTTGACCCAGTCGATCGCCTGGCCGACATCCCAGACCTGGTTGGCGTCGATCATCAGGTAGCGATCGGGACCGATCACCTCGCGGGCGATCCGCAGACGCCGGATATCGTCTTCCAGATCGCGGCCGACCTTCATCTTGATATGGTCGAAGCCGGCGTCGATCGCCTCCTGGCAGAGGCGGCGCAGTTTCTCGTCCTCATAACCCAGCCAGCCGGCCGAGGTCGTGTAGCAGGCATAACCCTCCTTTTCGAGGATGGCGATGCGTTCCGCCTTGCCCGCCTCGGCGCGCTTGAGGATCTCGATTGCCTCGTCGCGGGTCAGCACGTCGGTGAGATAGCGGTAATCGACGATGTCGGCGATCTCTTCCGGCGACATCTCGGCGACGAGCCGCCAGACCGGCTTGCCGGCCTGCTTGGCCAAGAGATCCCAGACGGCATTGACGACCGCGCCGGTCGCCAGATGAATGGCGCCCTTATCAGGGCCGATCCAGCGCAGCTGGCTGTCGCTGGTCAGATGTCGCCAGAACCTGCCGGGATGGGCAAGAATCTCGGCGAGGTCGGCACCGACGATGAGGTGGCGCATCGCTTCGATCGCCATGCAGCAAATGTCGTTGCCGCGGCCGATGGTGAAGGTCAGGCCGTGGCCGGCAAGATCAGGCGCGTCGGTATCGAGAATGACATAGGCGGCCGAATAATCCGGATCGGGGTTCATCGCATCCGATCCATCCAGGCTTTGCGACGTCGGAAAGCGGAGATCGAAGACGCGAAGGTCGGTGATGCGGGTCATGGTTGTTCCTCCCGATTATAATTGTATGGGCCGATTCTATAAGGCCGGCAGAACTGCCGGCCGGGCTGCCGGTCGGTTGGGCCGCCGACTCAGATCGTCCAGCCGCCATCGATGGCGATCGCCTGGCCCGACGTATAGGTGGCGCCGGCGAGATAGACGGCGAGATCGGCGATCTCCTCCGGCGAGCCGAGCCGGCCCATCGGCTGGCGGGCGATGAAGGCGGCGCGCGCTGCATCGTAATCGCCCTGGGCGCGCATGCGATCCTGCAGCGACGGGCTTTCCACCGTGCCGGGGCAGATGGCGTTGCAGCGGATTCCTTCCGCGACGTAATCGGCGGCGACGGATTTGGTCAGCCCGATCACCGCCGCCTTGGTGACGCCATAGGCGAAGCGGTTCGGCACGCCCTTGATGCTGGAGGCGACGGAGGCCATGTTGATGATCGCCCCGTCCTTGCGCTCGAGCATGCCGGGCAGCACGGCGCGGATCGTGCGAATCATCGCCTTGACGTTGAGGTCGAGGGCGAATTCGAAATCGGCATCCTTCATCTCGAGGATCGAGCCGGCATGGACGAAGCCGGCGCAGTTGAACAGCACGTCGACAGCGCCGATCTTGGCGACGAGGGCCTTGACCGCATCGTCTTCGAGCACGTTCAGCTGATGGGTCGAAACCCCGGTTTCCGCCGCCAGCGTCGCCAGCGCGTCGGTGTTGATGTCGGTCGCGTGGACCTTGGCGCCGGCCGCGGCAAAGGCTGCCGCCGTCGCCCGGCCGATGCCCTGGCCGGCGGCGGTGATGAGAACGGTCTTGCCGGAAAGTCTGTTTGTCATGTCACGGGCCTTTGCTGGAATTGTCTACGCGGGACGGAATGCGGCTGATGTCTTCGAAGGCTAGAGCATGACGCCGAAAAGTGGGAGTGGTTTCGGATGATAGCATGCTTCGGGCCAACTTTTGATCTCCTGGCTTCGCAGTGCTGCAGATCGGCTGTCTTCAGTGATGATTTGTCTGTTTATAGACAAACAGACGATTAGCCAAGGGCCCAGCACAAACTTTTCCTTTTCCGGCTGCGGTTCTGCGTATATGCAGAATGATATTCACAGGGGGAAGGAATGGAGATCGACGAGTCAGACCGCTACCGCGCTCCCGCCCTCGACAAGGGGCTCGATATCCTGGAACTGCTCGCCGGCGTCGACAGCGGCCTCACCCAGGCCGATATCGCCAAGCGGCTCGACCGCAGCCCCAACGAATTCTACCGCATGCTCGACCGCCTGGTGCGCCGCGGCTACGTCACAAAGCTGGACGGTGACCGCTATTCGCTGACGCTGAAGCTCTTCGGTCTTGCGCAACTGCACGCGCCGGTGCGCCGGCTCGCCTCCTACGCCACGCCGCTGATGCGCGATCTTGCCCAGCGCACGCGCCAGGCCAATCACCTTGCCGTCTTCGATCGCGGCGCGGCCGTCGTCATCGCCCAGCAGGAGGCGCCGGATTATTGGGGGTTTTCGATCCGCATCGGCGCCCATATCAGCCTGTTCGACACCGGCTCCGGGCATGTATTGCTCGCCTTCCGCAGCGCCGAGGAGCGGGAGATGATGATCTCGGAACATGTGCGCAGCCGCGCCGACATCGAACTCGGGCCTGAATTTTACGATCGTCTCGACCAGATCCGCGAGCGCGGCTACGAGATGATGGCGAGCGCCCAGACGGCGGGCGTCTACAATCTTTCCGCGCCCGTCCTCGGCCCGGACCGGCGCTGCATCGCCGCCCTTACCTGCCCCTTCATCGCACTCGTCAACGCGCCGTCCGCGCCCGATATCACCCGGACGATCATGCTGGTGCAGAAGGCTGCCGCCCAGCTTTCGTTGCTGGCCGGGGCGGATGTGGTCAATTCCGGATGATGGTACACGGCGCCGCGTTGGAACAGGAAATGTGACGTGTCCGCTGCTTCGACGGTGGGTTTGGCAAAACAGACCCCCACCCTCCGTCATCCCGGGCCTTGAGCCTGGGATCCACGCCCACTGCTGATAGAGACCGGTGTGGATCCTCGGGTCAAGCCCGAGGATGACGGAGGGTGGGTGGCTTCTGGAGCAAGGACAGCCAGGAATATGGGTGCAGCTGCGATCTTAACGTGGGCTTCTCAGCCCCATCATCCGCCCTACGGGCACTTTTGCCTGGGTTGAGCCATCGGCCTCAATCCCTTCGGCCCCCGAGGGGAGAAGAGGACATGACGCGGGCTCTCGGTTCCCTGCCCGCCTCTCGCACCGCATATCTGACCGCCTGGAATTTCTATTTGAACAATCCATTCACCAGGGATAGGTTTCCCGCAAAACCACTCCTGGAGGAGAAGAGCGTGTTCATCGACACCCATCTGCATATCGTCGATCGCTCGGCGCTGCCCTATCCCTGGCTTTCCCAGGCGCCCGCTCTCGATCGTGATTTCCTCTACGAGACCTATGCGGCCGAGGCGCGGCGCTGCGGTATTACCGCGGCGCTGCATATGGAGGTTGACGTCGATCCTGCCGCCATGCAGGCCGAGACCGATCACATCGCAGGTCTCGCCAAAAAGGAAGGCAGTCTGCTTGCCGGCGCCATCGTCTCCTGCCGGCCGGAAGAGCAAGGTTTTGCCGCCTATCTCGAGCGGCAGAAGGCCGATCCCTTCGTCAAGGGCTTCCGCCGCGTGCTGCATGTCGTGCCTGACGAGGTTTCCGAAGGCGCCCTGTTCCGTGAAAATATCCGGCGCATCGGCGGCAGTGGCCTGACCTTCGACCTCTGCACCTTGCCGCACCAGGCGGGTCGTATCACCGCCCTCGTCGATCTCGCGCCGGACGTGCAATTCGTGCTCGACCATTGCGGCGTGCCCGATATCCGCTCGGATGCCTTCGAACCGTGGAAGGCCGGTTTGTCGGAAATTGCCCGGCGGCCGAACGTCGTCTGCAAAATCTCCGGCGTCGTCGCCTATGCCGATGCCGAGACATGGACGGCGCAGACGCTGCGGCCCTATGTCGAGCATGTGATTGCAAGTTTCGGCTGGGATCGTGTCGTCTGGGGCAGCGACTGGCCGGTCTGCACGCTCGGCGGCGGCCTCTCCACCTGGGTCGCGGCGACCCATGCCATGCTTTCCTCCAGCAGCGAGACGGAGCGTTCCAAGCTGCTTTTCGCCAATGCGCAGCGCCTCTGGTCGCTTTGAGGTCACAAAATCATGTGATGTGCTGTGGCTTGCCAAAGTGCTACTTTGGCATGTCTTTTGCTTGTGTAAGGATGAAGTAACGCAAGTGTTTCGGTTTGGGACGACTTACCACCGGACAATTGCTAGCTTTAGCCATCTCAGGTAAAAGTTGTCAGATACGGATATGGCGAATAACTTCATATCCGATGTCCTCAGGAGGGAAAACAAAATGAAAGAAGAACCGCATGCAGTGGATGTCCACGTCGGAAAGACGATCCGTATACAGCGTCTGCTGAGGAAAGTTTCCCAGACGGAACTGGGAGATCGTGTCGGCGTAACGTTCCAGCAGATTCAGAAATACGAAAAAGGCTCCAACCGCGTTTCTGCAAGCATGCTGGTCGAAATCGCCGGCGCTCTGAAGGTCGACGTCAGGACGTTTTTCGACGACATGGCCACGCCGGATACGGCCAACGACAATCCCGCCCCCAGCGAGGAATTCGTTATTTCGCGCGAAGGCGTGCTTCTCAATGCGGCGTTCTTTTCGATCAAGAACGAAGCGCTTCGCAAGAAGATCCTGAAGCTCGTCCAGGCGATCGCTCATACCGAACAGTTGGACGCGGACGCCGCCGAATAGACCGGCTGGCCTTCACGCGATCCCAACGGACCGCATGAGGATCAACAGCGATCGAGATCAATCTCGATTGATCGGGATCAACAGCAATCGATCAGGATCAACTGTCCTTGATCGGATCAATTTGCTGTCGATGGGACCGATCAGGATCAACGGGGTCGATCGGGATCAATGGGGATTGATCAGGATCAGATTCTCGCTCGCATCCTTCATTGCGATCTTGGCCTTGCTGCCGAGCAGCTTCTCGAGATTGACGTCTAGCTCCCTGTCGGGATCTATGCCGTCCCAATCGATGACGACCTGCAGCAGCGCCATGTTCGTCAGGTGCATCAGATTACGCAGCTGAAGCTTTTCAGCCTCCTCCTTGGCTGCCGTCAGCAGTCGGAAGATCCTTGCGTATTCGCTGCCCGTAGGCTCGTTGTGTTGTTCAAACATCGTTCCCGCCCCTTTGGTCGCGAAACCCTAATATTCCATCACTATTGCATCTTCCGCCGCGACCGTTATTCAAGCGTTACAGGGACCGCATTGCGCGTGACTTCGGCGTGCAGAAGCTGCCAATGCGAGGTGGCGGCAAAGTGCCAGTCACGGTTGACGGGCAGGTATTCGTCCCGGCGCAGCCATTCCAATACCAGCCGGGCGTCGTTGCGCTTGCGCTCGACGCGATTCCCGCGGATGGCGGCGAGGATGGTGTCGCGGCGCGGCTTGCGGAAATGGCACTCGTCGACGACCTTGGCATAGGTGCGTTCGGAAAAATGCAGGAAACGTCCGGCAAGCAGCAGTTTCTTGCGCTCACCGGGCGAGATCTCGCCGCCGGCAAGAAGCGCATCGACCGTCGGCTCGAAATCGACCCAAGGCACCGAAAGCGGCAGCCAGCCGAGCGCCTGCGGCGCATGCACGAGGGCGACGGCCTCGTCGTCGAGCAGCCGCCCGGCCTCGTAATCCTCGAAGATCGAGCCGATCCCGACCATGCCGAAAGGCGCGCATTCGGCTGCCCGCAATGCGCCCATGCTGGCGCCGCCGGCAACGGCGACATTATAGTCGAGCGCGAAAAGAATTTCCTTGTGCCAGACCGAAGGCAGATCGCCGAAATAGCCGTCGACGAGGCCGATGGCGGTGGCGCCGTCGTGCACGGCCTTCAGGATGTCGCCGCAGGCGGCCGGCGGCCGGAAATCGATGCGAGGCGACATGGCTCTCGCCGCGGCGAGATCGCTGCCAAGGCTCGGGCCGACGAACAGCACCTTCATGATTGGGCTCCTCTCATGGTGTTGACCGCGCGCAGGCCGAGCTGGATGTACTGGCCCGAGATATCGACCTCCAGGCCCGGCACGATCACCCTGACGACGGAGACCGGCAGAGCCCGGTGCGCAAACGGCACAACGACGATCTGCTCAATGCCGGTTGCAGCCAGCCGGCCGGCAATCTGACTGATGGTTTCCTGGATCGTCGCAGCTCTGTCATGACGGGGCTGGAAGGCGCGCATCCGGCCGTCGCCCTCGCAGAGCTCGACCACCTGCTGCATCGCCGCACTCCGGTCAAGGCGCTGATAGATGCGCGGCGAAAAATCGTCGCGGCTGCCGGCAATCGCGGTCAGCCGGCTCTGCGCCGCTTCGGTGATGGCGCGCAACGCGGCGCGCACGGGGTCGGGGTGGCAGCCGCAGCCGCCGCAGACATGCGACCAGCGTGCATCGACGCGGTCGGAAAGATTGCCGGGCATGATGACGGCGAGAAAAGCGGGAACGCCGATATCGGTGGTCATGTCGAGCAGCAGCAGCCGCATGCCGGCGCGTGTGATCCGATCGGTCATGATGTCGATGACCGCATCGCCGAAAGAGGCGGGGTCGATGCGGCTTTCTTTCAGGCGCTGCGGCGATTTCAGCTGGGCCAGAGCCCAAGCGTCGCGCTCCACCAGCTCGCAAAGCCCATGCAGCACCGCTTCTGACGGCGTGTTGCCGGAGGCGAGCCCATCGCTTGACTGCTCGAAGCCGGGCGGCCGGTCGCCGCGATGATCAAGGCCGACGAGCCACCAGGGCACGAAGACGCTGCTGCCGGAAAGGATGTCGAGCCCGGAGCACCAGGCAATAGGATTGCTGCCGATCTCGTCGGGCGCGCAGCGTGCGACATTGTCGAGATCGATCATGGCGGCATGTTCCGCCCGCATGTTCTCGACCGTCGCCTGCGTCAGGTCGGCGGGTGGGATTTCGGCGATCCGCGTCTCGATCGCTTCCATCGCGGCCGAGGTCATGGCGGCATCATTGTCGATACCCTTGCCCTGAAAGACCGAGAGCGTATGGCTGTTCGGCCGCGTGGCGAAGGCGACGGGGATATTCAGGACGTCGAGCGCGGTCAGCAGACCGACGCGGGTGATGCCGAATTCGCGCAGATGCGGCCTGATGGCTGCGAGTGTCTGCGCCGGCGTGACCGCGCGGTCATGATAATCGCTGACGCCAGCCGATGACCGTTCGAGATCATCGGCAAGCGTGTCAAGAGCATTTTCGTTTTTCCTCGAATCACGAAAATGCTCTATCTCTTTGTTTTCACGCAATTCCGGACGCAAAACCGCTGCACACTTTTGCTGGAATTGCTCTGGGGCGGTGAAAGCGGACATACCGGTCTCGCCCTTAGCGGAACCTCAGCGCATGCGTCAGGCTCTCGAGCGCATTGGCGGAAACGTTGATCTCGCCCTGTTTCATGGCTGCCTTGGCGGCTGCAGAGAAGCGCAGGGACTGTGTCTGAACTGCGGCAGTGTCAGCATTCGTCTTCATGATCCATCTCCGATTGGTTCGGGCAGCGCCTTGCTGCCGTTAACCATCGGAAGGAAACATTGCCTGCGTCATTTAAGCGTTACAGGCTTCGTTAAAAGGCGACGTAATCAGGGAAGACCGGCCAGTTGCAGGCCTTTTATCAGCGGTTCGGTAAAGGCGGGATCGCGATCGGGGACGAAATGGCGGATATCCTCGCTGCGAAAATCCGGGAAGTTCTCCAGAACCGTCCTGGCATAGTTACCGGCCTTGGCAGTATCGCCTGCCATGGCATGCGAGGCAGCCAGCAGACGCGCCGTCGCCTGTTTCGCCTTCACCGGCTCCAGCGCCTCGATCGCCTTTTCATACTCTTCGCGCATGAAGTGGATGCCGCCGAGGTTCCAGTAATAATAGTCCGGCGGCAGCGGATTGAGTTTGAAGGCCGCGCGGCTGAGTTCCAGCGCCCGATCGAAATCGCCGTCATGGGAAAGCGCGTCGGCGAAATCGGCAAGGATGTCGGCATCGTTGGGATTGAGATCCTGGGCCTGCTGGAAATATTCCAGGCTTTCGTCGAAGCGACGGCGATAAAGCGCGACGAAGCCAAGCTCGCGGTAAGCCCGGCCGCTATTGGGGTCGGACTGCTGCGCCAACCGCGCAGCACCGTTCGCCTCATCGAGCAGTTCCTTGTCCCGCATGCCGCGGATCAGCCATTCCATGCCGAGCGCGCGCGACACGCCGGCATGGGCGGCCGAGAAATGCTCATAACGGTTGAGCGAGGATTTGAACCATTTGCGCGCCTGGCGCAGATGCTGCAGGTCGGTCTGGGCGATCAGCCGCTTGCCTTCCAGGTAAAGACGATAGGCAGAGGCCGGCGCGTCGCCGATTGGCATCGCCAGTTCGTGGCGCTCGATCGTGTCGGCGAGCGAGGAGACGATCCGCCGCGTCAGATGCGCGAAGGATTCGCTGATCTTCTGCATGACCAGCGGCAGTTCCAGTGCCCAGATCACCTCCGATGTCGTCGTCCGCGTCAGCCGGCAGGTGGCAAAGACATCCTCGTCGCGGCCCTGAATGGTGACGTAGACCGCATAGTCGAAGCTGAGGTCGAGCGGGCCGGGCACGGCACGCGAGGGATCGATCGAGCGGCTGAGGATCTCCAGGCTGGTATGCGCCGCAATCACCTTGAAGCCGCGCTGCTGACTGAGGCCGATGGTGACGTCTTCGAGAAGCGCCCGGCCGACGCGCTCCATCAGCGGATCGGTGAAGATGCTTTCCGGCGGCAGGATGATGATGCGCGGCTGGCCGAGCAGATTGGCCGATATGCCCGATACCGACGGGCGCTCCGGCGCGGCAACTTGTGCTGGGGGGATCAGGCCGAGTTCGCGGGCAAGCGCTGTGGTGCTTTCCTCCGGCTCGGTGTCGAAGTCGTCCTTCAGCTGGCTCTTGCACTTCAAATAGGCCTGACGGGCCGCGGCGGGATCGTTCAGCCTGACATGGGTGCGCATCAGGGCGCGATAGGCCGTCTCATTGGCAGGGTCGAGCTGCAGCAGACGCCGGGCCAGCGCGATCAGCTCTTCATCGGATCTGTCCTCTGATGTTTCGATCAGCCGGGTGAGATGGGCCGAGCGCAATTCGTCGATACGCTGGCGCTCGAACGTCAGCCAGTCCTCGGCGCCCTGCGTCGGCGATTTGGCGCCTTCGAGCAAATCGCCGTTCAGCATATCGCTGTCTTCGGGGGCGAGCGGCCCTTTCCGCTTCAGGATATGAACGTCGACCTCCCAGCCATCAGCAAGCCCGATATGCGTTCGGGTCGCGGCAAGCAGCGGCGGAAGGCCGGCGGGAATGCTCTGTTCGATGCGCGCCAGGAGCTGGCGCAGGCTGCCCGCCCGCTTTTCCGGCAGTTCCGATTGCCAGAGCTGACGCCTGACGGTTTCGCGGTCGAGTTGAAGATCGGTTTCGGCGGCGAGCATGGCGAGGAGAAAATAAGACTTCTCCGGCAAGGGGAGTTCCTTCCCCGCCGCCAGCAATCTCGGTCTTCCGAGCAGGCAGAGCCTGTTCGTCGACATGTGCCCGGATGTCCGTTGCATCTCGGTTCTCACCCCTGAAGCCAAGGCGCGCAAACGCACCAGCGGTCAAGAATTCATATTAAAGCTATAAAGCCGCCGCGCATAGCGGCTTTGCTACAAAAAAGAAGAAATTTCAGCGATTATTTGCATTTTCGCATGTCGCTCGCCAAGAAGATGCTTTACCGACACTGTCATCACAGGCGTTTTTGCGTCCCGACGCGGGCCGCGTTATTCAAGCTGTTGCCGCGGCCGCGACGAAATCGAGCCCGATATCGAGCACCGGCGCGCTGTGCGTCAGCCAGCCGACGGAGATCAGGTCGACGCCGGAGGCGGCGATCGCGGCAGCCGTTGCCGGCGTGACGCGGCCGGACGCCTCGGTGATCGCCCGACCGGCGACGATGGCGACGGCCTGGCGCAACTGATCCGGTGTCATATTGTCGAGCAGCACGGCATCGACGCCGGTCTCCATCGCTTCGCGCAGCTGATCGAGCCTGTCCACTTCGACCTCGATCTTCACCAGATGGCCGATGCCGGCGCGTGCCCGGCGGATCGCTTCAGCGACGCCGCCTGATATGGCGACGTGATTGTCCTTGATCAGCACCGCGTCATGCAGCGCGAAACGGTGGTTCATGCCGCCGCCGGCCCGTACCGCATATTTCTCCAGCGCCCTCAGCCCCGGCGTCGTCTTGCGCGTGCAGGCGACGGAGGCTTTGGTGTCGCGGATCGCGGCGGCAATCTCCGCCGTCACGGTGGCGATGCCGGAGAGATGGCCGAGGAAATTCAGCGCGGTGCGCTCGGCGGTCAAGAGGCCGCGCGACGGTCCTTCGATGGTGGCGATCACGTCACCCGGCTTGACCGCGTCGCCGTCCTGGAGATGGCGGCGCATGACGATCTCCGGATCGACGAGGGAAAAGGCGAGTTCGGCGGCATCGAGGCCGGCGATCACGCCCGGCTGGCGGGCGGCCATGACCACCGTCGAGCGGTGATCGTGAGGGATGACCGATGCCGAGGTGATATCGCCGGCAAGACCGAGATCTTCGAGCAGGGCTGCCCGGACCAAGGGTTCGACGATCAGGCGCGGAAGCGGAACGAGGCTCATCTCAGGCACTCCTGGCAAGGACAAAGGACGACGTCGCGCGGGCGATCTCCAGAACGTCGGGAAGGCACATCCGCCGCCGCTTGGCGTTGGCGAGCCTCAGCGGAAAATCGGTGCGGGCATGGGCGCCGCGCGATTCCATCCGCAGGCTGGCAAAGACGGCGATCGAGAGTGCGACGACAGCCGGGTCCGCGGCCGGGCCGTCACCTTCGGCAAGCGGCAGCAATGCGGCGATCGCCGCCTCTATGGCGCCGGCATGGCGCAAGACGCCGAGGTGGCGCGAGACGATCGATCGGACGAGTGACGCATCGGCCGGCGCCGGCAGCCTCTCGGCGACGATGGCGCCGGCAGGGCCGGCCGGCATGGCCGCGATGTCGCGTGCCGCTCGCATGCCCATGACAACGGCCTCCAGCAGCGAATTGCTGGCAAGCCGGTTGGCGCCGTGCAGGTCGGTCGAGGCCGCTTCGCCTGCGACCCAGAGGCCGGGAACCGAGCTGCGGCCGTTTGCATCCGTGGCAACGCCGCCCATGTGATAGTGGACGGCCGGGCGCACGGGAATGAGGTCTTTCGCCGGATCGATGCCGGCCTCGCCGCAAAGGGCTGAGATGACGGGAAAGCGCGCGGCAAACCGGCTGCCGAGCGCATCGCGGGCATCGAGGAAGACCCTGCCGCCGCGGGCGATTTCGGCGCTGATCGCCCGCGCCACCACGTCGCGCGGCGCAAGCTCGGCGCCTGGAACGCGGGCCATGAACCGGTCGCCGCCTTCGTTGACGAGCAGCGCCCCCTCGCCGCGCACCGCCTCGCTGACCAGCGCCAGGGGTCGGCGGCGCGAATCGAGCGCGGTCGGATGGAACTGGACGAATTCCATATCGGCGAGATCAGCGCCTGCTCTTGCGGCAAGCGCGATCCCCTGGCCGAAATTGCCCATCGGATTGGTGGTGGCGTCGTAAAGCCCGCCGATGCCGCCGGTGGCGAGCACCAGCTTGGAGGTCGGCAGGATGGCGGCGCCGTTCGGGGTCGCGCAGAGCAGGCCGGCGACGCGCTCGCCATCCATCAGAATCCGACGCGCCTCGAAGCCTTCGAGCACCGATATGGCAGGCGTTTGCTTGACCGCCTGCACCAGCGCGGCGACGATCGCCGCACCCGAGCCGTCGCCTTCGGCATGGACGATACGGCGGCGGCTGTGCGCGGCCTCCAGTCCGAGCGAAAGTTCGCCCGCAGCATTGCGGTCGAAACGGACGCCGGCCCGCTCCAGCGCGGCGATCGCCGCGGGTGCTTCGGCAATGATGCCGGCGGCAATTGTGCAATCGCAGAGGCCGTCGCCGGCGGCAAGCGTGTCGGCCAGATGCAGCGCCGCGCTATCGTCGGCGCCCATGCTGGCGGCGATGCCGCCTTGTGCCCAGGCGCTCGACGTCTCCGTGCCGAGGGCGGCGCGGGTGACGATGACGCAGCGTTCCGGCGCCAGCGTCAGCGCGGTCATCAGTCCGGCAAGGCCGCTGCCGACGATGACCGTACGTCCGGCAAGATGCTCGAGAAGCTCGGTCATATCGCCAGCATCCTTTCGACGGCACGGCGCGCAGCCACCGCAATCGCCGGGTCGACGGTCACTTCGTGGCGGTTTTCCTCAAGCGCCGCACGGATATTGGCAAGCGTGATCCGTTTCATATGCGGGCAGAGATTGCAGGGGCGAATGAACTCGACGTCGGGATGGTGCACGGCGACATTGTCGCTCATCGAGCATTCGGTGAGCAGCACGACACGCGCCGGCTTCTGCCTGCCGACATAGTCCGACATGACGGCGGTGGAGCCGGCGAAATCGGCTTCCGCCACCACCTCGGGCGGGCATTCGGGATGGGCGAGCACGGTTACGCCGGGATGGTTTTCGCGCAGCTGGCGCACATCCTCGGCGGTGAAGAGTTCATGCACCTCGCAATGCCCATGCCAGGCGATGATCTCGACATCCGTTTCGCGGGCGACGTTGCGGGCCAGATATTCGTCCGGGATCATCAGCACCTTCGGCACGCCGAGCGATTCCACCACCTGTTTGGCATTGCCCGAGGTGCAGCAGATGTCGGAGGCGGCCTTCACCGCGGCCGAGGTGTTGACATAGGTGATGATGGGCACGCCGGGATGGGCCTGGCGCAGCAGGGCAATATCCTCGGGCGTGATCGAATCCGCCAGGGAACAGCCGGCGCCGAGATCGGGGATGAGCACGGTTTTCTCAGGATTCAGCAGCTTGGCAGTCTCGGCCATGAAATGCACGCCGGCCAGCACGATGACATCGGCGTCGACCTCGATCGCCTTGCGGGCGAGCGCCAGGCTGTCGCCGACGATATCGGCCACCCCGTGGAATATCTCCGGCGTCTGGTAGTTATGCGCGAGAATGACGGCGTTGCGGCGGCGCTTCAGATCAAGGATCGCGTCGACGTCGTTTTCGAACGTCATCCATTCGGCTTTGGGAATGACGCGGCTGACGCGCTCATAGAGCGAGGATGCGGAAACAAGGTGATTCATGACCGGCTCCTAATTATGCTCTATTTGAGCATATCATAGGCAAATAGATATTCTCATGATGAGCATATGTCAATTGCGGGAGAGCGGTAATTTCGTTCCTGCCAGCGCCCGTTCTTCGAGCACCGTGTGGCGGAAGCGGAAGAGCTTGGCCGGCCGGCCGCCGGTTTCGCTTTCGGTGCCGCCGGTTTCCTCGACCAGTTCCTGCTGTTCGATCAGGCGGCGGAAATTCTGCTTGTGCAGCGTCAGTCCCGCCAAAGCCTCGATGGTGCGCTGAAGTCTCAGCAGCGTGAAGCTGTCAGGCATCAGCTCGAAGACGACGGGGCGGTATTTGATCTTGGCGCGCAGCCGGGCGATCCCGGTCGCCAGAATGCGGCGGTGATCGGCAAACATCGCCCGGCCGAGATTGGCTTCGGCGGCGCATCCGGCTTCGGCGACGAGCCCTGCTTCATAGAGTAGTTCGTAGCGCTGCAGCGCCAGTTCCTCGTTCCAGCCGCCGCCGTCGAGGCCGAAGGTGAAATCCGCCCGGCGATGGCGGTGGTCGCGCCTTGCCGGGTCGGCATCGGCCCAGGCTTTCAGACGCGCCATGATCTCGTCGAGCACCACTGGGCGGCCGTGCCGATGGTCCTCCCAGGGGAAATATTCGTACCAGCCGTGCCATCCCGGCCGGCCGGCGCCCGACTGCTCGTTGACGAGGCCGAGATAGCTGATCGAGATTGTTCGCCCGCCCGGGATGTCGTTGTTCCGGTCGCGGTCGGCGAAGGTATAGAGCTGTTCGAGGTAACCGACGGGGTGCTCCGTCTGCTCCTGCACCCATTCGCGCAGGCCCGATTGCAGGGTGCGATGGCCCATTTCGAAGGGGCCTGACGGCAGCGCATTGCCGGAACGGATGGTCATCACGCGCGGCTCGTCCCCCGTCACCGCGACGAGCACCGCAATCAATTCCGCATGCGCAAAGCCGATCGTCACAGGGGACCGAATACTCCGTTCCGAATGGGTCGAACGGATCATTCCTGACACAGGCCGGGACGGAAGCCAATGGAAAGGAAGCGCCTTTGCGGCGCTTCCCACATCATCGAGACAAGAGCGTGCGCCTACCCTCAGCTATTGCCCGTCTCACTCCTCAGCCGGTCCAGGAAAACCTTCAGCTCCGCCTCGTCGATACCGACGTTGTGGCGCTTTTCCGGATAGGCGCCGGTCCGGACATCCTCGGCGAATTCGGTGAAGGCGGCGATGCGTTCGCGCTGCAGCCGGTCGTGTTCGGCGGCGAAGTTGCGATAGACCTTGGCATGGCGGGGATAGTGATCGCGATTGGCGCCGAGCACGTCGTCGGCGAAGAGATATTGGGCGTCGCAGCCGCTGCCGGCGCCCATGGAGATCATCAGCATCGAGGTGTTGCTGCTGATGGCGGCAGCGACATCACCCGGCACGACTTCGATTTCGGCGGCGAAGGCGCCGGCCTCTTCCAGCGCCTTGGTCTGCCGCCAGATCTCGGCCGCACTTGCCGCCGTCTTGCCGACGGCGCGGAAGCCGCCGGTCCAGGTCGCCTTCGACGGGATCAACCCGAGATGGCCGCAGACCGGGATGCCCTCGTCGCGCATGCGTCGGATCGTCTGCAGGCTGGCGGCGCAATAGACCGCATCGCCGCCGGCCTTCAGCGCGGCAAAGGCGGCGCGCAGATAGTCCTCGGCCGAGACATGGTCGCCATATTCGAGGCCCGGAATGGCAAAGGGCGTCGGGGCGATCTCGCGAAAGACCGGGCCGAGCAGCGAGGGCGGCACCGAGACGATGTCGATGCCCGCCTTTTCCGCCGCTTCCGCCTCCTCCAGCGAGGTGACGCGCAGCATGGTGAGCTGGCGCTTGCCCTTTTCCGCAAGCAGATCGGCGACGGTTGCGCGCCTATGTTTCTTCATCGTCAATTCCTTTGAATATATCGGGGTGGCTCAGGCGGCTAGCAGGGATTTCAGTTTGATGTCGCTGGCTGCGAGCGCCGCCGGGTCGGGATGGGCGCGCGCGGCGATCAGCATTTCGGCGAGGCGGATGTCGCGCGCCACCGCATTGCCAGGCCCGATGCCGCTTGCGGCGATCAATCGGCCGCCGGCATCGAGATGGAAGAGAATGAAGGCGCCTGCGCCGAGGTCGCGGCGCTGATGTGTGGCAGCCCCTTCGGCAAGGCCCGCAATCTGCAGTGTCATGTCGTATTGATCCGACCAGAACCACGGCACGGATGAAACGGCTTCCTCGAGACCGAGCATGTTGGCCGCGGCCAATGTGCCCTGCTCCTGGGCATTGCGCCAGGATTCGAGCCGCACCCTCCGGCCGCCATAGATCGATAGCGGAAAGGAGCAGCAGTCGCCGGCGGCAAAAACATCCGGTGCCGATGTCTGGAGATACGGATCGACGGCAATGCCGTTGTAGATCGTGAGCCCCGCCCTTTCGGCGATCTCGACATTCGGCCGCGCGCCGATGCCGACCAGGACGAGATCGGCTGCTATCGCCTCGCCGGTCGACAGTCTGATCAGCGCCGTGCCGCTTTCCTCGGTCAGCGCCTCGATCGAGACGCCGCAGCGGATCTCGACGCCTTCGGCGCGGTGGCGCTCGGTCAGGAGATGAGCGATCTCTTCCGGCACGCCGCGCTTCAGTACGCGTTCCAACCCCTCGATGACGGTGACCTCGGCGCCGAGCAGCCGTGCGGTCGCTGCAAGCTCCAGCCCTATGAAGCCGCCGCCGATGATGGCGATATGCTTCCCCGGCTTCATGATATCGCGCAGTGCCGTTGCATCGTGATGCGTCCGCAGCGAGCGAATATGGGCGCTGCCCTCCGGCGCGCCGGGGAAAGAACGCGCGGCGGCACCCGTCGCCAGCAGAAGCTTGTCATAGGAAAGCGTCGTGCCGTCCGAAAGCGTGACGGTCTTGGATGCCGTGTCGAAATCCCTGGCTTCGAGGCCGGTCAGCAGCCTGATGCCGCTGTCCGCATATTTCTCCACTGCAGCGATGAATTTCGGATCGCTTGTATCGGCGGAACCCGCTTTCGAAAGCGGCGGGCGTTCGTAGGGATGGAGAGTTTCGGCGCCAACAAGCGTGATCTCGCCGTCAAAACCTTTTTCCCGCAAGGCGAAGGCGGCGCGTGCCCCGCATTCTCCGGCGCCCAGGATAACGAAATGAGCCACGGCAGCCTCCCTCAGACCGAGATGAAGACGGCGCCGCCTTCGACCTTCACAGGATAGGTCTTGAGATTGACGCAGACCGGCGCGCCCTTTGCTTCGCCCGTCTTGTAGTTGAAGCGGCCATTATGTTTTGGACATTCGATGATCTCATCCATGACAAGCCCGTCGGCGAGATGGATATGTTCATGGGTGCAGAGCCCGTCGGTCGCGAAGAATTCGTCGTCGGGGCTGCGATAGACCGCGAAGGTGCGCCCGTCGTGATCGAAGCGGATGACATCCTCTTCGTCGATTTCGTCCTTGCCGCAAACCTCAATCCAATTTCCGCTCATCTTGTCCTCCCTCGATTGTGATTATTGCGCGGCCGGAGCCAGCTCGTTGTGGAATTCTTCGCGATAAGGCCGCGCCGTGGCCGGCAGTTCGCGCTTCAGGAAGTAATCCTCGTTGCGCAGCTGGCGCAGGAAGGCCGGGATCATTTCGCGGTAGCCGGACAGGATCGACGCGTTCGGCGCCGGCAGGTCGTGCTGGATCATCGCGTGCAGCTGGGGCAGCGCGTGATAGGGCACCATCGGGAACATGTGATGTTCGACGTGGTAATTCATGTTCCAGTAGATGAAGCGGCTGATCGGGTTCATATAGACCGTGCGGCTGTTCAGCCGGTGATCGATGACATTGTCGGCCAGGCCGCCATGCTGCAGCAGCCCGGTCAGTACATGGTGCCAGGCGCCGTAGAGGCGCGGCAGGCCGATCAGCATCAGCGGCAGGATCGAACCCATGGAGATCGCCACGGCGATCGTCGCGATATAGATCGCCAGCCAGATGCGGGCAAAACGGATCGCCTTCGGCTGTTCCATCTCCGGAATGAAGGTCTTTTCCGCCGCGCTGACGCCGCCGAAGGCATTGCGCAGCATGTCGACGATCGCATGCCAGGCGTCGAGAATGCCGAAGAAATTGAGCACCAGCCGGAAGAGATCGGGCGGCCGCATGACGGCGATCTCGGGATCGCGGCCGACGATGACGGTATCGGTGTGATGGCGCGCATGGCTCCAGCGCCAGGTCACCGGATTGCGCATGATCATGAAGCAGGCGATCTGGTAGACGGCATTGTTCATCCAGCGCGTCTTGAAGGCGGTGCCGTGACCGCATTCATGCCAGCGGCTGTCGGAGGCCGAGCCGTAGAGCACGCCATAGGCAAGAAAGAAGGGCAGCGCGATCCACGAGCCCCAGAAATAAATGCCGAGCCCGGCAAGGACCAGCATGCTGCCGAGCCAGATGGCGGTGTCACGGATCGCCGGCGCATCGGCGCGCTGCATCAGCGCCTTCATCTCCTTGCGTGGAATATCGGTATGATACCATTCGGCTGCCGCCAGCCCCGTCTCGACGGCGGTGCGGCCGCTTTCGCCGAGCAGGTCGTAATCACGCTTCTTTGTCTCGGTCGCCATCATCCGCCTCCCGTTATGCCGTTGCGGAGAGAATAGGTTGACTTCGGGAGAGGCTCAATGCAGGCTTGATGCAATCTATCAAAAACCATCATGAATGGCTCGCATTCATGATCGAATCCATCAGGAACGCCATGCGTCGTCCCACCATATCCGATCTCGCCCGCGCCTCCGGCGTCAGTGTCGCCACCGTCGACCGGGTTCTCAATGCCCGCCACCGTGTGCGGGAGGAAACGGCGCGGCGGGTCTACGACGCGGCGCAGGAGATCGGCTATCATGCCGTCGGCCTGATCAGGCAGCGCGTCTTCGAGGATCTGCCGCAATATAAGCTGGCCTTCCTGCTGCAGAAACCGACGCAGTCCTTCTACCAGAGCTTCGTGCGCGAGATCGAAACCGCAGCGCGTCTGGTGACCAACGCGCGCATCCAGACGCAGATCGACTTTCCTTCAGCCGCGACGCCGGCGGCGATCGTCGAGAAGATCAAGACGCTCGGTGCCCGCAATCAGGCCGTTGCTCTCGTCGGCCCGGATTATCCGGCAGTGACGACGGCGGTCGAGGAGTTGAAGGAGCGCGGCATTCCGGTCTTCTCGCTGCTCTCCGATCTCGCCACCGGCGTGCGCGATGCCTATGTCGGCGTCAACAACCGCAAGGTCGGGCGCACTGCCGCCTGGATGGTTGCACGAACGGCGAAGAAGCCCGGCAAAGTCGCCTGTTTCGTCGGCAGCCATCGTTTCCACGGCCATGAATTGCGGGAGATCGGCTTTCGCTCCTATTTCCGCGAGAATGCGCCCGAGTTCGATGTCGTCGATACGCTGATCAATCTGGAGACTGCCGAAATCACCCATGAGGCGACGCTGACGCTGCTGCAAAAACATCCCGATCTCGTCGGCCTGTATGTCTGCGGCGGCGGCATGGAAGGGGCGATTTCCGCCTTCCGTGAGGAAGGCGTCGACGGCCGGATCGTGCTTGTTGTCAACGAGCTGACGCCGGAGAGCAAGGCCGGTCTCGCCGACGATATCGTCACCATGGTGGTCGCCACCCCGCTGCCGGCGCTCTGCAAGGAGCTTTTATCGCTGATGCTCGGCGCGATCGAGCATGGCGAGGCCGCGGTTCCCGGCCAATCCTTCCTGCCTTTCGATATCTACATTTCCGAGAACATCTGAGGCCAGAGACCATCCGAGAGATGATGGAATTCTATCATTTCGGCTGAAATTCTTTCAGCAATGAGGGGCAGCGCCGACGATCACCGATGGATTGGCCTGGGAATTCCGATAGAGATTCGCTCGCCCATTCACGAGGAACTGCTCCGCTGATGTCGCGGAGACGAGGAGGATATATCCGTCATGACTTCGATCCGCTTTGCGCTCAACCATATGGCCGCGCCGTCGCTCGCCATCGATGATTTCTTCGCGCTGGCAAAGTCGCTCGGCATCGACGCCGTCGAGATCCGCAACGACCTTTCCGGCAATGCGATTCTCGACGGCACCAAACCCGAAGCGATCAGGGAAGCCGCCGCCCGCCACGGGCTGACGATCATCTCGATCAACGCCCTGCAGCGTTTCAACGAGTGGAACGAAGCCCGCGCGAGCGAAGCGCAGGAACTGATCGATTATGCCAGCGCCTGCGGCGCCAAGGCGCTCGTCCTTGTTCCGAAGAACGACGGCACCGGCTGCGCCGATGGTGAACGCCAGGCCAATCTGCGCCAGTCGCTGGCGGCGCTGAAGCCGATGCTGGATAAAGCCGGCATCACAGGCCTCGTCGAGCCGCTCGGTTTCGAGATCTGCTCGCTGCGGTCGAAGACCGAGGCGGCCGAGGCGATCAAGGAGCTCGGCGCGCAATCGACCTTCAGGCTCGTCCACGACACTTTCCATCATCACCTTGCCGGCGAAGCCGCGACCTTCCCTGAACTCTCCGGCCTCGTGCACATTTCGGGCGTCAGCGACCCTGCCGTTTCCGTTGCCGATATGCGCGATTCCCATCGCGTGCTCGTCGACGGCGACGACCGGCTCGACAATGCCGGGCAGATCAAGGCGCTGCTGCAGGCTGGCTATGCCGGCCCGTTCTCCTTCGAACCCTTTGCAGCCGAGGTGCATGCGGTCAAGGACCCGGCCGGAGCGCTTCGCGCCAGCATGGGGTATCTCAACGCGCGGGTTTGAGACCGAGTAAGTTCACTCAGTTTGTTGACAAAGTCTCCTCCGTCATGCTCGGCCTTGTGCCGAGCATCTACCCACTGCAATTGCTGACAGAAAAACTTTTGTTTTCAGATGCTTAATTGGAGGTACGCAGATCCTCGGCACGAGGCCGAGGATGACGTCGCGGGTTTGTCGCTGCCTGTGGCGAGCAAGATCGCCTGTTGTTGATCTCCGAGGGGCCGCGCCACCAGCGCGGCCAATCTTTGACCTTATTCCCTGCCCCTGAACCGGCGCTGATAGGCCGGATCATAGAGCGAGCTCTCGCGAAAATCCTCCGCTGCCAGCGACGGGCCGACAAAGATGATTGCCGTGCGTTCGATCGGTTCGGCCGCAACCTTTGCCTCGATATCGGCGAGCGTGCCGCGCAGGACGCGCTCGTCTGGCCACGAGGCCTTGACGACGATGGCGACGGGGCAGTCGGCGCCGTAAAGCGGCGTCAATTCCTCCACCACCTGCTTCAGCGCATGAATGGCCAGATGGATGGCCAGCGTGGCGCCCGTCGCGCCGAATTTCGCCAGCGTCTCGTCGTTCGGCATCGGTGAGGCGCGGCCGGAAACGCGGGTCAGCACCAGGCTTTGCGCTACGGCAGGGATGGTCAGTTCGCGCCCAAGCGTCGAGGCTGCGGCGGCAAAGGCTGGAACGCCCGGTGTCATCGTATAGTCGATGCCGTGTTTTTGCAGCCGGCGCACCTGCTCGGCCACCGCACTCCAGACCGAGAGATCGCCGGAATGCAGCCGGGCGACATCCTGGCCGGCCGCAGCAGCACGCAGATATTCCGCCTCGATTTCGTCGAGCGACATCGGCGCCGTATCGACGATGCGCGCATCCGCCGGGCAATATTGCAGCAGTTCCGGCGAGACGATCGAGCCGGCATAGAGGCAGACCGGGCATTGGCCGATGAGATCGCGGCCGCGCACCGTGATCAGATCCGCAGCCCCTGGCCCCGCGCCGATGAAATGCACCGTCATCCCGTTATCCTTTCGTCCAGCGCCACTGTGTCACCGGCATGGCCGGCCGCCAGCCGCTCATGCCGCCCACAGGGCCTACGCGCGATATTTCGATCCGTGTCAGCGTGCCGCCGCGTTTGGCGTGTTCAGAGAGCAGCACGGCTTCCATCTCCAGCGTCACGGCATTGGCGACGAGCCGCCCTCCCCGCTTCAGCGCGGCAATCGCGGCGTCGATGACGCCGGGCTCGCTCCCGCCGCCGCCGAGGAAGATCGCATCGGGTTCCGGCAGGCTCTTCAGCGCATCGGGGGCGGTCCCTTCGACGACGGCAAGATGCGGCACGCCGAAGGCGGAGGCGTTGCGGGCGACGCGTGCCGCCCGCTCCGGCGATTGCTCGATGGCGATTGCTTTCAGGCTGGGATCGGCGAGCATCCATTCGATGCCGATCGATCCCGAGCCTGCACCGATATCCCAGAGCAGTTCGCCGTGACGCGGTGCGAGCGCCGACAGCGTCATCGCCCGGATTTCGCGTTTGGTGATCTGCCCGTCATGCTCGAACAGCTCGTCCTCGAGCCCTACGGCAAAAGGCAGGATGCAAGCCCCCTCCCCTGCCGCGACATCGACGGCGCAGACATTGAGAGGATCGATGTCTGCCAGATCGAAATCCGCCGCGACAGCGCTTCTTTGCCGTTCCCGCGCGCCGCCAAGCGCCTCGAGCACGGTAAGCTGCGACTGACCGAAGCCGGCAGCGGCAAGCAGGGCGGCGAGCTCGCCCGGCCCCTTCTCGTCCGAGGTCAATGCGAGGATGCGCCGCCCGGGGTGCAGATGCGGCCGGATCAGGTCGACCGGCCGCCCATGCAGCGACATCGTCGCGACCTCCTGCAACGGCCAGCCAAGGCGGGACGCGGCAAGGCTGAAGGCGGAGGGCGCCGGGATGGTGCGCATCTCTTCCGCCGCGACATGGCGGGAGAGCGTGGCGCCGACGCCATAGAGGAAGGGGTCACCGGAGGCGAGCACGACAACCGACGTACCGCGCCGTTCGAGAATGGCCTCGACCGAGCGTTCGAACGGGCTCTGCCAGGAAAGTTTCTCTCCTGATATCAGCGAGGCGGCGAGTGCATGATGCCGCGCTCCGCCGAAAACGGCGGGTGCGGATGCAATCAGCCTCCTCGCCTCTTCGCCCAGCCCTGCTGGACCATCTTCGCCGATGCCGATAATAGTCAGCCAGCGCGGGCCGGATGCAGGAGAGAGATCAGACATGGGAAGACCTCGCATCCTGATCCTCGGCGGCACCAGCGAGGCGCGGCTGCTGGCCGAAGCGCTGGCGGCGCGGGGAGATTGCGATGTTCTGCTGTCGCTGGCCGGGCGCACCGAAAAACCGGCCGTGCAGCCGGTTCCGGTGCGCGTCGGCGGTTTCGGCGGGGCTGCGGCCCTTGCCGATTTCCTGAAGGCCGGCGAATATCAGCTGCTGATCGACGCCACGCACCCCTTCGCCGAGCGCATTTCGGCCAATGCCGCCTTTGCCGCCGAGGCCACCGGCATTGCTGCGATCGCTTTGCGCCGTCCCGAATGGCAATGCGTGGCCGGCGATCGCTGGCGTGAGGTGGAGAGCATTCCGGCGGCTATCGCAGCGCTCGGCCCCTCCCCCCGCAATGTCTTCCTGGCGACCGGCCGGCAGGGCGCGCATCATGCGGAAGCCGCGCCGCATCATCGCTATCTCGTCCGCAGCGTCGACCCCGTCGAGCCGCCGCTTGCGCTTGATCATGTCGACTATCTGATCGATCGCGGCCCGTTCACGCTGGAAGGCGAATGTGCTTTGCTGCGGCAGCACCACATCGACGTCATCGTCGCCAAGAACAGCGGCGGCGCCGCCACCTATGCGAAGATCGAGGCAGCCCGCCTGCTCGGCATCGAGGTGATGATGGTGACACGTGCGCCGGCCTCCACGATCACAGCGGTCGATACTGTCGAATCGGCGCTGGCGGTGATCGATCACCTCGTTCCCCCCGCTAGGAAACGCGGGGTATAGACGAGGTCCGGTCTGCCCGACCGCGCGATGATGCGTGTCTCGGCCGAGCCGATGATGATGCAGGTCGCCATATCGGCCATCGCGGCATCCGCCTGCGACAGCTGCTGGACGGTGATGCGCTCGTCCGGCCGCCCGGCCGCCCGGCCGAAAATAACCGGTGTCGTTGGGGGCAGATGGTCGCGCAACAGCTTGAAGGCGTCGCCGAGCTGCCAGGGTCGCGCCCGGCTGATCGGATTATAGAGGGCGATGACAAAGCCTGCCTTTGCCGCCAGCTCAAGACGTTTTTCGATTATATTCCAAGGCTTTAGATTGTCGGATAGCGAGATGGCGCAAAAATCGTGGCCAAGCGGTGCGCCGGCCCTTGCCGCCACCGCCAGCATCGCCGTGATGCCGGGCAAAATGGTGAGGTCGACCGCGCGCCATGCCGCCGGCCCGTTCTCGATCGCCTCGCAGACGGCGGCCGCCATGGCGAAGACACCGGGGTCGCCGCCGGAGACGACGCAGACTTTGGCGCCGTCCGCCGCCATGGAAAGCGCTGCCCCCGCCCTGTCGAGCTCCTCGCGATTGTCCGAGGCATGCCGCAGCTGATCGTCGCGGAGCTGCAGCCTGTCGAGATAGGGTCCGTAGCCGAAGAAATCGGTTGCCTGGTCGACGACATCAAGCGCTTCCGGCGTCATCTGCTCGGGATTGCCGGGACCGGTGCCGATCACGAAAAGCTGCCCGCTCATCGGTTCGCCTCCCAGCCGGGTACCAGCACCAGCGAAAAATACGGCGCATCGCCATCGCTCCTGTCGGCAAGCTTTTCCATCGCCGCATTGGCCATGGTGCCGCGCTCGACATAGACGGCTTCGGCGAGCCGGCCGGCTGCCGCCAAGGCCCGGCGGATCTTCGGCAGATTGCGGCCGACCTTCATGATGACGGCGGCTTGCGTATCGGCAAGACGGCGGGTCAGCTCGGTCTCGGCCATCGTACCGGGCAGTACGGAAAGCACGTCGTCACCCTGGACGATCGGCATGCCGGCCAGCGACCAGCAGCCAGACATGGCACTGATGCCGGGGATCACTTCCGTCGGGTAGCGCTGGGAAAGCCTGACATGCAGATGCATATAGGAGCCGTAGAACAGCGGATCGCCTTCGCTGAGCATCGCGACGGTCCGCCCGGCATCGAGATGGCCGGCGACGGTTTCGGCGGAGCGATCGTAGAACTCGGTGATCAGGCTCCGGTAGCGTTCGTCGTTCTTGTCGATCTCGGTGGTGACGGGATAATAGAGCGGCAGCAGCGTCACCCCGGGTTTCAGCAGCGGTTCGACGATTGCCTTGCCGTTGCCCCCCCTGCCCTGTTTGGCGAAATAGGCGATCACGTCGGCGCCTTCGATGGCGCGGACGGCCTTGAGGGTCAGCAGCTCCGGGTCGCCGGGACCCGTGCCGACGCCGATGAGACGGCCTGATGTCGTCATAGGCCGGGCCTCGCCAGTGCATTGATGGCAGCCGCCGTCATCGCGCTGCCGCCGAGCCGACCGCGGACGATGGCGAAGGGGACGCCATAGGAATTCTCCGCCAGCGCATCCTTGGATTCGGCCGCACCGACAAAGCCCACAGGCATGCCGAGGATCGCGGCGGGCTTCGGAGCGCCGTCGCGCAGGAGTTCGAGCAGATGGAAGAGCGCAGTCGGCGCGTTGCCGATTGCGACGATGCTGCCGCCGAGCCGGTCGAGCCAGAGATGCATGGCGGCGGCCGAGCGGGTATTGCCGGTCTCGCGCGCCAGCTCCGGCGTGGCGGGATCGCGCAGCGTGCAGATCACCTCGTTCAACGCCGGCAGCCGCGCCCGGGTGACGCCGTGGGAGACCATTTCCGCGTCGCAGAAGATCGGTGCCCCGCCCTTCAGCGCGTCGCGCGCCGCCCCGACGACATCGGCGGAGAAGACGAAATGCTCCGCCGCCTCGACCAGCCCGCAAGCATGGATCATGCGCACGGCGATTTCGGCTTGCTCTTCGGTGAAGCGCGAAAGATCGGCCTCGGCGCGGATGATCGCAAAGGAACGCTCGTAGATCGCGTCGCCGCTGCGGATATAATCGTAGTCTGGCATTCCTATTCCTGTCGCAGCGCCTCTAAAACGCCGGTTGCGCCAAGCCGTGTAAGGCAGGCGGCAGCCGATTCGCCAGCGCCTCTGTTGTCTTCGATGGACCGGGCGAGCCTCTCTATAGCGAAATCGATCCGACCGCCAGCGATCCGTTCGTCCGGCTGATCCGCGGCCAACCCGTTGAGGATGAGGTCATAACCCTCGGCCGTGCCCGTCAGGGTCAGCGCCGGCCGCGCATGCGCGCAGCCCTTGGCGCAGCCGGAGAGATGCAGCGTCAGCGAACCGTCGAACAGGGCGGGTGCTGCGGCAAGGATGCGGCGCGCCAGAGTTCTTGTCTCGTAGAAGGCGGAACCGCAGGCGCCGGCACCGGCGCAGGCGGCGATGTGCGCGCTGCTTTCGCCGGCCTGCGCACTGAAGCCGTGCCCGGCTGCGGCGATCTGCATAGCCGGCACTGTATCTGCTGGAAGCCCTATGAGGAAGAAGCCGCGGTCAGGCGCCAGCCGGATGGCTGTCGCGCCATGGGTACTTGCGAGATCGAGCAGGGCGGTCATATCGGGCGTCCGCATCTGTCCGAATTCCGGCCGGACGCCGAGTACGGTTTTGCCGTCGGCCAGCCGATGCGGACCGGGTAGCGGCATGTTTGCCGCGCGTGAGGGAATGGAGCGAATTTTGCCCATAGCGGGAAAACGCGCCCGCAGCAGCGCCGGATCGATATCCCGTGCCCGCCTGCCCTGCCCGAGCGCTGCCAGCAGGCTCAGAATGTCGCCGACGGCAGATATCGCCGCCGCCGCAGGGCCGATTGCAACCGGCGTTGCGGTTTCACCATCGCCATGGATCGCGACAAGCCAATGTCCGGGGGATTGCGCGACGATCCGGATATCGGCGGAAAGCGCCGACAAGCCGAAGGCTCCGCCACCGTCGACGACGAGCGAGAGTTTTGGCGCGAGCCGCGGCGAGGCGATGAGATCGGTTAGCTCGCGGCGCAACGCCGTTTCCATTGCGGCGGGATCGCTTGTCTCTTCCGGGTCGATGCCGTGCAGCGGCGAGGTCTCGATCGCCGGCCCGTCCGGCACGGTGATCCCGGCGGCATCGATATCGGCAGCGAGCGTTTCGACCGTCTCGGCCCGCAATCCGCGGATCTGCAGATTGCCGCGCGCGGTGATTTCCAGAATGCCATTTCCATGCGCCGCGGCAGAACGAGCAAGGCTTGCGAATTGCGGCAGCGTCAGCGCGCCGCCGGCCGGTCGCAGCCGCACCAGCAAGCCGTCGCCGGTCGGCATCGGCGCTGATAGGGCCGGGCAGGCGCCGCGGGCGCGGATCTTCGCGGCCTGGCGACCGTGTCGATCTGCCTCGCCTGTCCTGTCGATCGCCGTTGCGGCCTCAATTCCCATACTCAATCCTCTGGGCATTTCTTACATGATCGCAGCCGATGCGGCAAAGCATGATGGAAACGGTTGTGGCCGGCTATTCCTCGAAATCCCGTCCCTTGCGCAGGAGATAGATGTCCATGATCCAGCCGTGCCGCTGCCTGGCCTCGGCCCTCAGCGTCACAATGTCGGCGGCGACATCGCCAAGCCGTCCCGATCTGACGATCTCATCCTCGGTGCCGAGATAGGCGCCCCAGAAGATCTCGGCATCGGGATCGTCGATCTTGGCAAAGGCCTGTTCGCCATCGAGCATGACGATGGTGCTGTCGCTCAACAGCCCGTCCCGCGCCAGCCTGCGTCCCGTGGTGATCTCGATCGGCTTGCCGACGAGATTGATCGGGATTTTGTGGCTGGCCGCCAGGGCCTGGATGCTGGTGATGCCGGGAATGACGCTGTAATCGAAATCCAGGCTGCTTTCCTCCCGCACGCGTTCGACGATACGGATCGTGCTGTCGTAGAGGCTGGGATCGCCCCAGACGAGAAAGGCGGCGCTGCTGTCAGCCGGCAGAGCGGAGATCAGCTCTTCATAGATGCGGGCGATTTCGCCGTGCCAGGCGTCGACGCTTTGCGCATAGGTTCTTTCCGTTGTCTGCCGTTGCGGCACTGCAAATTCTGAAATGCTGACGCCTGGTCGCGTGATGTAGCGTTCGCAGATCTCACGGCGGATTTCGGCGAGCTCCTCCTTGCCGGGGCCCTTGACCGGCAGGAAGATCGCGTCGGCCGCGTTCATCGCATTGATCGCCTGTATGGTGAGGTGCTCCGGGTTGCCCGTGCCGATGCCGATGATAAGGATGTGCTTCAAGCCGATACTCCCGTGATTCTTGACGGTCTTGCCGAAAAAGCCCGTTCGCCGCAAGGCCGGGAAGGAGAGTTGGCCGCGGCCAACCAAGCCTGTGGATGGCGCTAAGGCCCTATTGTTGCTGCAAATCCCGAATCGTGTCACTTTCGATACGCTTTTTGACGCTATGTTGACAGAAAAGCGCATCGAAAAGGATTGAGTGTTTTGGACAACATTAGCGTATCGACGACAGATGTACGGATCGAGCGGCATGCGAACCAGCTTTCGCGGCAGCTGAAGCTGCTCCGCGACAAACTGTTTCCGCCGCTCTCGCAGAAGACGCTGCGCACATTCTCCTCCGGCGAAGCCGCCCAGATGATCGGCGTTTCCGACGGCTATCTTCGTCAGCTGTCGCTTGATGGCAAGGGCCCGCAGCCGGAGCTTTCCCAGAATGGCCGGCGCTCCTATACGCTCGGCCAGATCAATGAATTGCGCCATTATATGGCAAAGCTCAAGCCGAAGGATGCGCTTTCCTATCTTCCATGGCGGCGGCCCGGCGAGAAACTGCAGACGGTTGCCGTCACCAATTTCAAAGGCGGCTCGGCCAAGACCACGACGACACTTTATCTGGCGCAATATCTGGCGCTGGAGGGGTACCGGGTGCTCGCCATCGATCTCGATCCGCAGGCCTCGCTGTCTTCCATGCTCGGCGTCCAGCCCGAATTCGATCTTTCCGATGGCGATACGCTCTATGGCGCCATCCGCTACGATGCGGGCCGCAAGCCGCTGAAGGACATCGTCCGCAGGACCTATTTCGACGGGCTCGATCTGGTGCCGGGCAATCTCGAACTGATGGAGTTCGAGCATGAGACGCCGCGGGCGCTGAACGATCGCCAGAAGCCGGCCGAGCTGTTCTTCCGCCGCGTCGGTGTTGCCATTGCCGAGGTCGAGGCCGATTATGACGTCGTGGTGATCGATTGCCCGCCGCAGCTCGGCTACCTCACGCTCGGCGCCGTCTGCGCCGCCACATCGCTGCTCATCACCATCCATCCGCAGATGGTCGACGTCGCCTCCATGTCGCAATTCCTGCTGATGACCTCGGATCTGCTCTCCGTCGTGCGCAAGGCCGGCGGCGATCTGCAGCATGACTTCATCAAATACATCGTCACCCGCCACGAACCCTTCGATGCGCCGCAGTCGCAGATCGTGGCGCTGTTGCGCAGCCTGTTCGGCGACGACGTGTTGACGGCGACCATTCTCAAATCGACGGCGATCGCCGATGCCGGCCTGACCAAGCAGACGCTCTTCGAGATCGAGAAGGGGCAGGTGCGCCGCTCGACTTACGATCGGGCGCTGGAATCGGTCAATGCCGCCAACAGCGAGGTTCTCGCCGGCATTCACAAAGCCTGGGGCCGGACATGAGCAGACGCGATCGCCTGAAGGGTCTTTTCGACGATACGGCGCAGGAGTTGGCCGCGGCCAACTACGAAGAACCTTCGTCGCGCGGATCGGCGGGCCCGGTCCGGACGATGGCGCTGACCCTTGGGCGTATGGAGGAAGAGAGCAGGGCGATACAAGAGGCGTTGCTTTCCGGCGAACGCATCGTCGAACTCGATCCCGATCTGATCGATTCCTCCTTCGTCCGCGACCGCCTTGCCGACCAGCCGCTCGATCTGGAGGACGAGCTGGTGCAGTCGATTGCCGAGAACGGCCAGGAAGTGCCGGTTCTCGTGCGTCGCCATCCCGATGATGAGACCCGCTACCAGATCGCCTACGGCCATCGACGCCTGCAAGCCGTCAAGTTGCTCGGACGCAAGGTGCAGGCGATCGTGCGCAAGCTTGACGACACCGATGTCGTCATCGCTCAGGGCATCGAAAATTCGGCGCGCCGCAACCTTTCCTATATCGAGCGCGCCGTCTTTGCCCTCAATCTCGAGCTCAAGGGTTTTGAGCGCCCCATCATCATGAAGGCGCTGTCGACCGACAAGACGGAGCTTTCGAAGTTGCTCTCCGTCGCTAGGGCCATCCCGGCCGAGATCGTCAGGTCGGTCGGCGCTGCCCCCGGCATCGGGCGACGCAAATGGATGGCGCTTGCCCAGGACTGGAACGGGATGACGGCGGCGCGGCTTGCCAAGCTCGTCGGCTCGGAAAGTTTCATGGCGGAAGAGAGCGACCGCCGTTTCGAGCTTTTAGTTGCCGAGCTCGCCAGGAAAGAGGCGAAGCCCGAGGCCACGGAATATGACTGGAAGCCGAAGAGCGGCGGCAAGATTGCCGGCCGAATCAAGAGCGCCGGCAATTCCTTCACGATCGCGTTGAAAACGGGCGATGCGCCGGATTTCGGCGCTTACATTTCACGCCGTCTCGATGAGCTTTACGAAGCCTATCGGGCCGGCAAGTTGCAAGCAGGAGAGTAAGCCGCAAAAGAAAAAAGCCTCCGAACGTTGCCGCCGCGGAAGCCTTTCTCATATCTGGACAATCTGAGAATCGCACTTCCTCGAATCACTGTCAAGCGTCTTCGGCATCCTTTTGGGTGGTAGGTTTCTTTTGCCTTGAAAAAAGGTGAGGGACATGGAGCCTCAATATGTATCGACGCCCTTTGGGCGGCGATCGATGACGCTTGGCATGCTGGCAAGCCAGGAAAACGCCAGCAAGGTCGATCCGGACGCATCGGTCGACAAATGGAAGATCTTTCGTGCGCTCTGCGAAGCAAAGGAGATGGTCGGCGTATCCGATCGTGCGCTCGCTGTTCTCAACGCGCTGTTGACCTTCTACCCGAAGAACGAGATTGCCGAGGCCAACGGCTTCGTCGTCTTTCCCTCGAACGAGCAACTGTCGCTGCGCACGCACGGCATGGCCGGAACGACGTTGCGACGGAACCTGGCGATGCTGGTGGAAGCCGGCCTGATCATCCGCAGGGATAGCCCGAACGGCAAGCGTTTTGCGCGCCGCAACGGCGAGGGCGGGCTCGGAGAGGCCTTCGGCTTCAGCCTGGCGCCGCTCCTTGTCCGCGCCCGTGAGATCGAGGCGCAGGCGGCTCAGGTGCTCGCTGCCAAGCTCGAATGGAAGCGCCTGAGGGAGCGGCTGACGCTCTGCCGGCGTGATATAGCCAAGCTCATCGAAATTGCGCTGGAGGAGCAGATTGCCGGCGAATGGATCGAGATGCAGGCGCATTTCAACCTGCTTTCCGCAAGCCTGCCGCGCCGCCCGTCGGCCGCCGAGTTGGAAAGCCTGCTGACAGATCTCGAGGCATTCCGCGAATTGATCGTCAAGACGCTGGAATTGAAGACGAAAACAGAAAAAACAGACGTCAATGACAGTCAAAACGGTCGGCACATACATAATTCAAACCCACACCTAAAATCTGAACTTGAACCAAGCTTCGAACCGAAGCAGGGCGCAAAGCCGGAGGAAGAACCGCGAGCGTGGCGAGAGCCGCCGAAATCCTTCCCGCTTGCCATGGTGCTGCAGGCTTGCCCGGAGATCGTCGCTTACGGGCCGGGCGGCGGCATCGGCAGCTGGCGGGATCTGATGGCCGCGGCCGTCATCGTCCGGTCCACCCTGGGCGTCAGCCCCAGCGCCTATCAGCTGGCCTGCGATGTCATGGGGCCGGAAAACGCCGCCACGGTGATCGCCTGCATTCTGGAAAGGGGCGGCCATATCAATTCGGCCGGCGGCTACCTGCGCGACCTGACACGACGGGCGGAACGCGGCGAGTTTTCGCTCGGGCCGATGCTGATGGCGCTGATGCGGGCAAATGGTCCGGTCGCGAGGAAAACCGGATGAACGGCCGTGAAAAAGCTTCGCGCCAGCTCAGGCGGTTAAAGGTTTATGCGGCCGCTCGATCAACTATCTTAGCGGCTTCCTTCCCAGAGCTTTTGTTGAAATACACCGTTAACCATGTCATACATGACGGAAGGAAACATGTGTTTTGCTTCCATTTGTGAAAAACCGTAAAGCTTAACAATGCGCTACGATATCGACGGTGCGATGCTTCAAACCCTGCTTCCATCCCTTGCCGCGGCGGAGGATGCGGTGGCGCGGCTGGACGAGCGGGTCTTGCGCTCGCCGGTGGGTGAGGGCTTTGCCGAACGCAGCCATTTCTTCGATGCCGCCGGCGCGCTCTGGGTGGCCGGCGAACTCGTGCATGTCGAGGATCTGGTTTTGCACGATGCGCATATGGATAGCCGCGCCCCCAGCCACGAACTGACGATTGCCCATTCCGTGCTGCGGGCACGCCGGCGCATCTGGACCGGCGAACCGTCCTGGGCGCTTGGAGCGCCGGGGCTTGCAACGCTGACGGCGACGCTCGGGGAAGGGGAGGGGGATGCGCGCGAACCGAAGCGTCCCGAGACTTCCGCCGAGGTCGACGAGGAAAGCGAGGATGAGGACGCGCCGCTCGCCGCCGAAATGGCGGAGATCGACGCTATCCTCGCGCGCTCGCAGAAGCTCATCGATATCCATACGGGTAAGACGCCGGCAAGCGAGCAGGTCGCAATCCCCACGGCAAGGCAAAACGAAGATCCTCTTGGCTTGCTCGGCGATGACGAGTGGGACGAGGAGCAGCGGCTGGCGGAGTGGCGGAGTGTGCTGCCGTTGGCCGATACGTTGCCGCCGGTTCTCGGCGCCGTCATCCTTTTCGAAGCCTGGGAGAGGATCGAGCCGTTGCGGCGCCAGCACTGGCTCGGCGGGCTTCTGGTCGCCAGCCAGCTGCGCGCCCGCGGCAAGGTCGCCTCACATCTCTTTTCTTTCTACGGCGGGCTGAAACTGGTGCGCCATGAGCGTCGCCGGGCGCGCGACCGGGCGACGCGGCTGCAAGCCTTTCTGGAGGCGATGCATCTGGGGGCTACCGCCGGACTCAAGGAACTCGACCGGTTGACGCTGGCGCGCACGCAGATGGAGCTGCGTTTTCGCGGCCGGCGTTCGAATAGCAGCCTGCCGGAACTTGCCGATTTCATCCTGTCGCGGCCGATGGTCTCGGCGGCGATGATTGCCCGTCATCTGCGCATCACGCCACGCGGCGCGCTCAACCTCGTCAACGAGATCGGTATCCGCGAAATCACCGGCCGCGGCCGCTATCGCGCTTGGGGCATCATCTGAAACGAAAACGAAAAATGAAAACGGCCGGGCGTTGGCCCGGCCGTTTCCTTTAAGTGAGCACCCGGTCCGCCATCCTGTCACAGACTGCGGACCAGGCGCTCTTGCGCTTCCATTGCCCCCAGAAGCGCAGTCCTATTCCCGCTCGCCGGTGAAGTTGAGCAGAAGCTGGAAGATGTTGACGAAGTTCAGGTAGAGGGAGAGCGCGCCGAAGACGGCGAGCTTCTGGTTCGATTCCTGATCGTAGTTTTCCGAATACTGTTCCTTGATGTTCTGCGTGTCGTAGGCGGTGAGGCCGACGAAGACGACGATGCCGATCACCGAGATCGCGAACTGCAGTGCGCTCGAACCCAAGAAGATGTTGACGACAGAGGCGATGATGACGCCGAAGAGACCCATCATCAGGAAGGAGCCCATGCGCGAGAGGTCACGCTTGGTCGCATAGCCGTAAAGGCTGGTGGCGCCGAACATCGTGGCGGTGATGAAGAAGGTCCGCGCGATGCTCATCCCGGTGAAGACCAGGAAGACGGAGGCAAGCGACAGGCCCATTACGGCGCAGAAGGCCCAGAAGGTGATCTGGGCGGTGCTGGCCGACATCGTCTGGATGCGGAACGAGAAGAAGAAGACGAAGGCGAGCGGGGCGAGCATCACCACCCACTTCAGCGGTGAGCCGAAGATCGGCACGTAGAGTGCCGGCGTCGAGCCGACGACGAAGGCGACGAGGCCTGTGATGACGAGGCCGAGAGCCATATAGTTGTAGACGCGCAGCATATGCTGGCGGAGACCCTCGTCAAAGAGGGCCTGGGAGCCGGCGACGGCGCCGTAGCGGGGATTGATCGGGTTCATGCTGATCTCCTCGGTTTGAACTAATAGAGCGAGCGGGCGAGCCGTTCGGCCGCCTGGTCGAGATTGAGACCGCCATCGTCGGCGATCAGCGCATAAGCGACTTCGCCGATTTGCCAATAGGCGGCTTCTGCTTTCTCCAGCGTGAGATGGCTGACCGGCTTGACCTCGAAGGCGCCTGGACGGACAGCGAAAAGCGACAGCCGCTTTCCATCCGACTGCTCGATCGCCATCTCGACGCTGGGGCCGAATTCGGACGGGAAGATCTGCACATCGGCAACCTTCCAATCCCTGGGCAGTTCGGGCATGACGATCGCGGTGGCGGCGCGGATGTCGTCAGCGTTATAGGTGGCCGATGTCTGCGAAGGCATCGATTGGCGCAGGGCTGCGGTCTGATAGGCGCGAACGGCATCTTCGACATAGGCCGGCGCCGGAACGGAGGCCGACACCTCGGTGGCCGAGAAGGCGCCGAAGGAATTGTGCGCCACCCAGCCGGCGGTAACCAGAATGCCGACGGCGGCGATGCGCTGCATCGAATGGAAAATGCGGCCATAGGAAAGGCCACGTTCCAGCCGGCGGGCGGCATCGCGGGTCTCGGGGCGGCCGAAGGCACTTTCGCCGGCAAGCGCCAGACGCAATTCGCCTTTGACGCTGAGGTCGGCCATGACCTTGGCGGCAATCGCCGGATGCTCGGAAAGATAGGATTCCACCTGGATGCGGCGGGCGACATCGAGCTCGCCGTCGACATAGGCGTCGAGATCGGCATCGAGGATCGGATCAATTGCTTTCATTGCCGTCCCTTCCGATCAATCTCAGATGCGAAACCCGCGGCGTCTTCTCCTCGAATTCGCGCAGTTGTGCGCGGGCCCGCGAGATGCGCGACATCAACGTGCCCACGGGAATGCCGAGCGCCTGGGCGGCTTCCTGGTAGGAGAGGTCTTCGATGGCGACGAGATGCAGCGCCTCGCGCTGTTCCTCCGGCAGGTCGAAGAAGGCGTCGCGCACCTGCTGCAGGCGCACCGCATGTTCCTGGCCGGCCGGCAGCGACTGCTCGGCTTCAACAGCCGCCTCGTCGTGGCGGCGCATCAGCGAGCGGTTCCGGCGAAGACGGTCGATATGGGCATTGTGCAGGATGGAGAGCAGCCAGGTGCGCAGGTTGGCGCCGCTGCGGAAGCTCTTTTTCTTCTCGAAGGCGCGCACCAGCGCATCGTGCACCAGATCCTCCGCCTCATCCGCATTGCGCACCAGCGAGCGAGCGTAGCGCCTCAGCGCTGCAAGCTGTCCGATGATGTCGAAGGGGCGGTCTTTGCGTTCCATGATTGAGTATACGCAAGTGCGGCGGATTTTATTCCCGGCCGGGGGCAAAAAAGTCGATCGGGTGAAAAAATGCCGCCCGGGCCACCATCAGATACCCTTCTCCAGTGGACAGGCGCCTCAAATCGGCGATTGTGTATGACAATTACATGACAGATCATGACGCCTGCTGATTTGCAGGGGAAAATAAAGAATGAAGGAAAAGAAGCGGGTCTACGAAGCTCTCGTAGACGGCGCCATGGAAGGGCTGACGGATCAGGCGCTCTATGATTTCGTCAAGGCGCGTTGCCCGAAGGCCACCAGCAAGAAGATCGTCCGGGCCTCACTTCTCGCGCTGACCGATCCTCATCTCAGGGACCGCAATATTCTCGACGTGATCTATGCGCTGGCGATCAAGCATCGGCTGGATGACGGCGTGCTGGATGACGGCGAAGATGAAGAGGCCGACGAGCGGGCTCAACCTTCGCTAGCGGCCAACCAGAATATGCCGCAGCTTTCCTGAAGCTGCGCGCTGCGCTCCCGAAAAGGATCAGCCGCCGTCCGAAAGCTCTTCGAGGATCGGACAGTCCGGCCTGTCGTTGCCGTGGCAGGCATGCACGAGGTGCTCCAGGGTGTGGCGCAGTTCCGAGAGTTCACGGATCTTGCGGTCGATCTCGGTAAGCTTGGCCTGGGCGATATCCCTGACGTCGGCGCTCGCCCGGTCCTTGTCCTCATAGAGTGCCAGCAATTGCCGGCATTCCTCGACGGAAAAGCCGAGGCCGCGCGAGCGCTGCAGGAAGCGCAGCTTGTGGACGTCGGTTGCGGCATAGTCGCGATAGCCGTTTTCGCCCCTTTCGGGGCGGATAAGGCCGATATCCTCGTAATAGCGGATGGTCTTCGACGGCAGGCCGGACCGTTCGGATGCTTGCCCGATATTCATCGCCGTCTCCTATAGTTTCGCAAAACGCAGTCTCAGCGCATTCGATATCACCGAGACGGAGGAAAGGCTCATCGCCGCCGCGGCGATCATCGGCGACAGCAGCAGCCCGAAGACCGGGTAGAGCACGCCGGCTGCGACCGGAACGCCGAGCGCATTATAGCCGAAGGCGAAGCCGAGATTCTGGCGGATGTTGCGCATCGTCGCCTCCGCCAGCCGCCGCGCCCTGACGATGCCGGTGAGATCGCCCTTCACCAAGGTGATGCCGGCGCTTTCCATCGCGACGTCGGCGCCGGTGCCCATGGCGATGCCGACATCGGCGGCGGCAAGTGCGGGCGCATCGTTGACGCCGTCGCCGGCCATGGCGATGATGGCGCCTTTGGCACGCAGCTCATCGATCAGCGCCTTCTTGCCTTCCGGCAGCACATCGGCGCGGACCTCGTCGATGCCGAGGCTTTTTGCCACCGCCCGCGCGGTACGTTCATTGTCGCCCGTCGCCATGATGATCTTCAGGCCGCTGTCGTGCAGCGCCTTGATGGCGGCAGCCGTCGTCGGCTTGATGCGGTCGGCAACGGCGACGAGACCGGCAAGCGCGCCATCGAACACCACGAACATCACCGTCTTGCCGTCGCCGCGCAGCGCTTCGGTCTTCTCGGCAAGGGCTGTGGAGTCGATGCCGAGATCGGCAAGCATCGCCGCATTGCCGAGCGCCACCGTCGTGCTACCAGCAAGACCCTGAACGCCCTTGCCGGTCTTTGCCTCGAAGCCGCTGACCTCGAGAAAGGGGATGCCGCGCTCCTCGGCGCCGGACACGATCGCCTCGGCCAGCGGATGTTCCGAGCCGCGCTCCAGGCTTGCCGCCAGCGACAGCAGCCGGTCTTCCCCGCCGCCGCCGCCAAAGGCGACGATGTCGGTAAGCCTCGGCTTGCCTTCGGTCAGCGTACCGGTCTTGTCGACGATCAGCGTGTCGACCTTGGAAAAACGCTCGAGCGCTTCGGCATCCTTGATCAGCACGCCTTCCCCAGCGCCGCGCCCGGTCGCAATCATGATCGACATCGGCGTTGCAAGGCCGAGCGCACAGGGGCAGGCGATGATCAGAACGGCGACGGCGGCAAGCAGCCCATTGGCCATGCGCGGCTCCGGACCGACTGCTGCCCAGACGAGGAAGGCAAGGATGGCGGCGGCGACCACCGCCGGCACGAAGACGGCCGACACCCGGTCGACCGCGCCCTGGATCGGCGCCCGCGAGCGCTGCGCCTTGGCGACCATGTCGACGATGCGCGACAGCACCGTGTCTGCACCGACCTTTTCGGCCGACATGACGAGGGTGCCGTTCTTATTGATCGTGCCGCCGGTCAGCGCGTCGCCCTTCGACTTCTCCACGGGCAGGGGCTCGCCTGATATCATCGATTCGTCGACGGTCGACTGGCCCTCGAGGACGGAACCGTCCACCGGCACGCGCTCGCCGGGGCGCACACGCAGCCGGTCGCCGGTCTTGATGTCGTCCACCTCAACATCGCTCTCACTGCCGTCGGCATCGATACGCCGCGCCGTCTTCGGCGCAAGGTCGAGCAAAGCGCGGATTGCCGAGCCGGTGCGTTCGCGCGCCTTCAATTCCAGCACCTGGCCGACGAAGACGAGTGCGACGATGACGGCGGCGGCCTCGAAATAGACGGGGACAGTCGCGCCGTGGCCGCGAAAGCTCATCGGGAAGATGCCGGGCGCAAGCGTGGCGACGAGGCTGTAGAGATAGGCGGTGCCGACGCCGAGACCGATCAGCGTCCACATATTCGGGCTGCGGTTGACAAGCGACGCCCAGGCGCGGCGGAAGAAGGGGAGGGCGGCCCAGAGCACCACCGGCGTTGCCAGCAGCAGTTCGATGAAGGTCGCCTGCGGCTCGCCGATCGCTTCGCGGAGCGGCAGGCCGAGCATCGGCCCCATGCCGAGCGCCAGCAACGGCAGGGCAAGGATGGCGCTGACCCAGAGCCGCCTGACGAAATCGACGAGTTCCGGGTTCGGGCCTTCATCAGCGGGTGGAATGCCCGACGGCTCCAGCGCCATGCCGCATTTCGGGCAGTCGCCGGGACGGTCGCTGACGACTTCGGGATGCATCGGACAGGTATAGAGCGTGCCCTTCGGTGCCGGTTTTGCCGGCGGGCGCTTGCCGTCGCGATAGGCTGCGGGGTCGGCTTCGAACTTCGCCTGGCACACGGCCGAGCAGAAGTAGAATTTCTCGCCGTCGGCTTTCAGGAAGTATCTCGCCGCCCCGCGATCGACGCTCATGCCGCAGACCGGATCCTTCGCGGTCAGGTAATCCCCAGGTGCAGCGGCAAATTTCGTCCGGCAACCCTCGGAGCAGAAATGATAAATGCGGCCCGCATGATCGAACGAAGGCTTGCCGGCCTGTGGATCGACGGTCATGCCGCAGACGGGATCACGGATCATGGCTTCGGCAGCCTTCCCCTGGTCATCGCCGCAATGGCAATGATCGTCGCCATTGATGTGGCTGTGATGGGGATCGTGTTCGTGCGTGATATCCATAACTCTCTCCGCGCCGGTAGCGGCACCTGGACAGGTTTATGAACCTTCCAGCAACAGGAAGGTCAAGCACTATTTTCGTGAATGTCGAGGCGTTGGGCGGCCGGCTCAGAGCGGGGTGATCAGCCCAACCGGCTGGCTGCCGAGCAGGGCGGCGACCGAAATGTTGCCGCCGGGTTCGATCGTCTTTCCGGTCACCAGGTCCGCCTTCAGCCCGTGCAGCGGGGAGGGGACGGCGATTGCCGTATCCTCCCAGAATTCCGGGCCGGCAAAGAGCACGCCCGGGTCGAGCCAGCCGAACATCAGCCGCGGCGCCGCGACGATGGCGAAATCACCCTTATGCACCCGGGCAAACGCCAGCACATGGTCGCGGCGGTTGCCCGTCACCTTCAGCGGCAGATAGTCGCCTCTGGCAAAGAGGTCCGCATACCGTTGGCGCAGTTGCAGGCCGATCGCGACGATGCGCTGTTTCAATGCCGCCGCCTGCAGCTTGGCGATCGGCCTGGCTTCATCAAGCCAGCCCGCCAGCCGCGCATGATCGACCGGCCGACGGTTGTCGGGATCGACGAGGCTGAAATCGAAGCCCTCCGTACCCTGGTAGATGTCGGGAATGCCGGGGGCCGTCAGCTTGAGCAGCGTCTGCGACAGGCTGTTGAGGTAGCCCGCCGCGATGAAGGGCTGCAGCACGCTTTCGAAATCTTCGAGGAAGGCGCTATTGTCGGGTGACACCAGCGCCGCGGCATAGGTCGTCACTGCTTCTTCATAGGCGGTATCCTGTTCTGTCCAATTGCTGCGCAGTTTGGCCTCGCGCACCGCCTTGACCGCATAGCCGGTGAAGCGTTCAGCAAGCGCATCCGTCTGCCCGCGGTCGAAATCTTCCGGCCAGATGCCGGCGAGCGCCTGATAGAGCATCCATTCGACATTCGGCTCCGGCACAATGCCATCCGGCAGGTCCTGCAGCCATGGCCGGTTCATGTCGCGCCAGCGCTCGACCGCTTGCGCAAAAACATCCGCGCCTTCGCTCAGCGCATAAAGCCTGGCGCGCGCATCCTCGCCGCGTTTGGTGTCGTGGGTGGCGCTTGCCGAAAGCCCATACGGCTGTAGCCGCGCCCGCTCGGCCATACGGCGGTGGAATTCCTCCGTGCCGCCAGGCGGCTTGCCCGGTTCGCCGCCCACTTCGTTGGCGGCAAGCAGCCTGTTATAGCGGTAAAACAGCGTATCCTCTGTCGCCTTCGCCATGACAGGTCCACTCAATTGCTGAAAGCGGATGCGGAATTCGTGGGCCGCATCCCCTTCGATCTTGCCTTCGAGAAGCTTCAGCACATGGTCGCACGCCCTGCGATTATCGAGCTTTGGCATGACTTGCGATGCGGTCCCGGCAAGGACCGCGGCATCCTGCCAGGAAAGCGGGCCGCCGTCGCCATAGGTGCGGTAGACGGGAAAGGCGATCAGCAATTCGCCGAGCGCGGTGGCGATCTGGTCTCTGTTCAGCTCGGGAAAGATGCCTGCCGCGATCGACACCAGCCTGTCGGTCTCGCCGGCGAAATTGCGCTCCACCATCAGGCTTTTGGCAATCCGCCGGCCCTCTTCGAGATTGCCCGTCTCTCCCGCGAGGCTGCGATAGGCCCCGTCCAAGATGCGCAGACCACCACTATCGATGAACAGCTCGCTGAGCGCGGCGATGAATTCATATCCGGTGGTGCCGGCAACCGGCCAGCTCTCCGGTAGCACCTCACCGGGTCCGAGGATCTTTTCGACGATGATATAGCTGTCCGGCCCGACCGCCTCGCGCAACCTGTCGAGATAGGCCTTGGGTTCGGCGAGCCCGTCGACATGGTCGATGCGCAGGCCCTGGACCTTGCCATGGCGCACCAGTTCGATCACCACCCGGTGTAAGTCCTCGAATACGGCGGGATCTTCGACGCGAGTGCCGACCAGGCCGGTCACCTCGAAAAAACGGCGATAGCTCAGATGCAGCGCCGCCTCCTTCCAATGGGTCAGCCGCCAATGCTGTCCCTCATGCAGGCTTTTGAGGAAATCGCGATCGGCTGATACATCTTCGAGCTTTTGCCGGAGGAGAGCCCCATCGCCGCCTTCGAAAAGAATGTCGCGCATCGCCCGGGCGAAGTCCTCGCCTGAGGTCACCGCTGCTGCCTCCGCCATTCTCGTCGCCACCGGATCGTCGAGCCGGTTGGCGAGCGCACCGTAACTGCTGGGGTTTAACGGCAACAGCGTCTCGAAATAGCCAAGTGCGAAGTTGCCGTGCGTTTCGTCGAGCGTGATGCTGAGCTCGCCGGCGGCGAGCGCCGCGTCGAAATCCTGGCCGAGCTGCGGCAGCGTCAACGGCTCGCTCCAGTCGATGTCGAAATGGTTGGCATAGGCGCTTTGCCGGCCGAATATCAGCACGTCGCGCCACCAGCCGTTTTCCGGCGAGGCGGCCATGTGGTTCGGGACGATGTCGAGGATCAATCCCATGCCTGCGGCGGCGAGGCTTTCCGTCAGCCGCTCGAATCCGGCCCGGCCACCGAGCGCCGGGTCGATTTCGTTGGCGTCTGTGACGTCATAGCCATGAGTGGAGCCGCTGACGGCGGTGAAGATCGGCGAGGCGTAGAGGTGGCTGATGCCGAGCGCCTTGAGATAGGGAATGAGGCCGCAGGCGCGATCGAAGCTCATGCCGTTGCGGAATTGGATCCGGTAGGTCGCTGTCGGAAGTGTCATGAGGCCGTCGGACGTTGGAGGGAGACCCTTTTCAACGGTTGTGGCCGGGTTTTTGTTCCCTTACGGCGCCGCGCCTCTTGTCATGCCCGGTCGCTCCGAAGCTGCGATTTTGCAGGGCCGATCTTTGAGCGAGGAGGGCACATGACGAATCTATGCCCCGTCCTGCAAATGCCTTGCCTTGCGCAATTGCGGAAACCAATACCACCACAGCGCCGATACTCCGATCGTCGCGGCGCCGCCGATCATCACCGCCGGCACGGCGCCGAAGGCCCAGGCCGAGATGCCGGCGCGGAATTCGCCGAGCTCGTTCGAGGCGCCGACGAACGCCATGTTCACCGCGTTGACCCGCCCGCGCACGGCATCGGGCGTCCGCAGCTGGATCAGCGTCTCGCGCACATAGACGCTGACCATGTCGAAACCACCCATCAGGCCAAGCGCCAGCACCGACAGCCAGACCACCTTCGAGGCGCCGAACACGGCGATGCAGAAACCCACCAGGGCGACGCAGACGAACATGATCACGCCGGCATGGTCTTTCACCGGATGGCGCAGCAGGAAGGCGGCCACCAGGATCGAGCCGATGCCGGGTGCCGCGCGCAGGAGGCCGAGCCCCCACGGGCCGACGGCGAGAATGTCGCGTGCGTAGACGGGCAGCAACGCCGAGGCTCCGCCGAGCAGCATGGCGAAAAGATCGAAGGAGATGGCACCAAGCACGATCTTCTCCTTCCAGATGTAACGGAAGCCGGCAACGACCGTCTCCAAGCTTGGTCTTTCCTCGGCGACGCGGCCGCCGGCCGGTACGCGGATGCTCATCGCCGCCGCGACGGCAAGCAGCACGAAAGAGCTGATGTAGGCCACGTCAGGCGAGATGCCGTAAAGCAGGCCGCCGACGACCGGCCCGACGATAGTCGCGATCTGCCAGGAGGAGGTGCCCCAGGCGATGGCACTGGCACGGTCTTCCGCCGGCACGAGGCCGGGCATCAGCGACTGCTGTGCCGGGCCGAAGAAGGCACGCAGCGTGCCGAGCACCGCGAGCATGCAGAGGATCGGCGTCACCGTCTGCTCCCCTGTCCTGGTGAATATGAACAGGGCCAGCGCGCATAGCCCCTCGCCGACGATGCAGCCCGTCATGATCAGCACACGGTTGAAACGATCGGCCACGGCGCCGGTCACCAGCACGAGCAGGAAGGCGGGCAGGAACAGCGTGAGGCCTACCATGCCGAGATCGAAGGGGTCGCGGGTGATGTCATAGATCTGCCAGCCGACCGACACACCCATGATCTGGGCGGAGAAGTTGACGAGGAAACGGGCAATCCAATAATGACGAAAGCCGGCATGGCGAAAAGCGCCGGCGCGCGGCGAAACAAGCTGGGACATGATGGGTGAACCGCGAAAAATGGTTTGCTTACGGGCGGGGAGAGGCGGCCCGCGCAGAACTGGTCGAGGCCTGGCCTGGCGATGCGGCGCAATTCTCGCGATCGCGAGTCTCGTTGATGGCGGAGAGAAGTGATTGTTTTGTCATGCAGAGAGATGATGCCTTTACGATGCGGGAAAACCGCGCCGACCTGAAATCTCTGGCGGAATTTCCGCGTATATGATTGGAACGACGCTATGGATGACATCGATCGAACCATTCTATCGATCCTGCAGGAAAACGCCGACATTCCCGGCAAGGTCATTGCCGACGCCGTCAATCTTTCCACCTCGGCCGTCGAACGCCGCATCAGCAAGCTGAAGCAGGATGGCATCATCGAGAAGATCGTGGCGGTGGTCAGTCCGAAGGCCGTCGATCGAACCTTGTCCATTCTGGTTGAGCTCGAATTCCAGAACGAACATCGACACACGCTGGAGCAATTCCAGCGATGGTTGGACCGTACGCCGGAAGTTCAATCATGCTGGTATGTCACCGGCGATGTCGATTTTGTCCTGCTGGTGGCTGTCCGCGATCTCGAAGAATATAACGGCTTCGTCGACCGGCTGATGAATGAGCAACAAGCGCTCGTGCGAAAATACAAGAGCCTGATCGCGTTGAAAACGGTCAAGCATGGTTTGGCGTTGTCCGTCGATGAGTGACGGCTCCCGGGTCAAATCGCAGCTTCAGGCCGATGCTCAATCGATGAAAACGCCGACGCTTGCTGCGCGGCCGGCCGAGTCGATGACGGTCAGTTTCGAGTAGCCGCCGCCATCCGGCAGCCATTGCTGGGTGCGCCGGCGGGAGAGATCGGGCAGCGGCTTGCCGTTGGCAAGCCAGCGGAAGGGGGCGCGGCCGCCCTGCAGTTTCAGCATCAGCGGTGACAGGTCGCCTGCTCCAGCACCGAGATCGATATGGGCGCCCTCGGGCGGATAGACGATCTGCGGTGCCGGCTCGCGGCCGGAGGCGACGAGCAGGCCGCTGGCATTGAGGGCGAAACGCCGCTGGCTGATCAGCAGCTCGGATTGGGCGATGCGCACGGCGCCGGCGGGCGGGCGGGGCAGCGGCGTTGTCGCGATGCCCGATTTGGCGAAACCTTCGAACAGAATCGGCGCGGCGGTGCCGTAGCCGGTCAATCCTGGCACGGCGCTATTGTCGGGCCGTCCGACCCAGACGCCGAGCACATAACGCCCGTCATAGCCGACCGACCAGGCGTCGCGATAGCCGTAGCTCGTGCCGGTCTTGTAGGCGATGCCGCGCTGCGGCGCGCCGGCGGGGGGAATGACGCCGGAGAGAATATCGGCGATGTTCCAGACGGCGACCGGCTCCAGCAGCGGTTCGCCGTCGAGCTTGCCCGGTGTGCCGGTGATGCCGTCGCCGAGCCTGGAAGGCTGGCCACGATTGGCGAGCGCCGTATAGAGCTGCACCAGATCCTTCAGCGTCATGCCGATGCCGCCGAGACCGATCGCCAGACCCGGCGTCTCGTTCGGCGGCAGCACCGGGCGCACCTCGGCGCGGCGAAAGCGCACCATCAGCCGCGACGGGCCGACGGCATCGAGCAGCTTGACGGCCGGCACGTTCAGCGAAAGCTGCAGCGCCTCGCGCACGGTGACGTCGCCCTGATAGCTCATGTCGAAATTGCGCGGCCGGTAACCGAAGAAATCGGCGGGCCGGTCTTCGATGATCGTCTCCTGGGACACCAGGCCCTGCTCGAAGGCCAGCCCATAGATGAAGGGCTTCAGCGTCGAGCCCGGCGAGCGGTTGACGCGCGTCATGTCGATCCAGCCGGAGCGGCTGGCGTCGAAATAATCGGCCGAGCCGACCTCGCCGACGATCGCGCCGGTTTGCGCATCCGCCATCACCATGGCAAGCGACAGCTTCGGCCCGAGCTTCATGGCCGCGGCCCGCGCGACCTGTTCCAGTCCCTGCTGCACCTGTTTCTTCAAGGTCGTCTGGTGCTTGAGGACATCGGGCTCCTTGCGCCGTGCGGCTTCGGCGACATGGGCGGCCAGTGCCGGCAATTGCATGCGCCGCGGCGGGACTCCGACACCCTCGGCCCGCTCCGCTTCGCCGTCGCCGACGGCCTCGGTCACCGCGACGCGGTCAAGCACACGCTTGCGTGCGGCTTCGGCTGCCTTGAGATTGCGGTCCGGCCGGCGCCGCTCCGGCAATTGCGGTAGGGCGACGAGCAAAGCCGCCTCGGCGACCGTCAGGCGGCGCGGCTCCTTGCCGAAATAGGCAAGGCTTGCGGCGCGCACGCCTTCGAGATTGCCGCCATAGGGCGCATGGGTGAGGTAGAGATCGAGAATCTGTTGCTTCGACAGCCGCCGCTCGATCTGCACGGCGCGCACCAATTGCAGGAGCTTTGCCGAAAGCGAGCGTCCTTCGCGCGGCTCGATCAGCCGCGCCACCTGCATCGACAGCGTCGAGGCGCCGGAGACGATGCGGCCATTGCTGACCAATTGCACGGCGGCGCGCCCGAGCGCCCAGACGTCGACGCCGCCGTGATCATAAAAACGCTGGTCCTCATAGGCGATCAGCATGCGTAGGAATTGCGGATCGACGTCGGCGACTGCCGTTTTCAGCCGCCAGCGGCCTTCCGAGGTCGCAAAGGCGCGCAGCAGTTGCCCATCGGCATCCAGCACCTCGGCGGAGACGGCATTCGCCTTGTCGAGTGGCGGCGGATAGGCCTTGTCGGCAGCGTCGAGCGCGAAAAGGACCGCGCCGGCAAAAGCAATGCCGGCGGCGGACCCGATCGCAAACTTGTGCCACCGCTTCATTATTGCGCTGCCACGACCTCCATCTTGCCGGTCGCCGTGCGGGCCGAAAGCTCCGGCCGGTACATATCCTCGACGTTTGCGGCCGGATGGTCGTAGGTGCCGGGGGTGACGGCGCGCACGACATAGGCGACGTTGAATTCGCGATTGTCGCCTGCCGCACGGTTGAAGGCGGCGACGAAGCGGTCGTAGCGGAATTCGGTATGGGCAGCGGAGATCTCGCCGATCCAGTCGAAATTCGTCATCTGGGCGCTGTCGACGAGATTCGGATTATCGATCTCGAAGCCGGCGGGCAGAAGGTCGGTGATGACGATGCGCGACGGCCAGTCATTGGTTTCGCGCACATGGATGACGACGACGTAGCGTTCGTTCTGCTTCGCCTCGCTGACATTCGCCTGCTCGCCGTCGAGCGTGTAATAGGTCCGCTCGATGATGAAGCCGTCGCCGCCGGCCGGCAGCGGCACCGTCGGGGCAGCAACGGTGGTGACCACAGCCGAAACTGTGTCATTGGTCTGGTTGGTCAGTGTCAGCGGATGGTCGGCCAGCGCATCGCCGGTCATGCGTGCCATGTAGGCACCGGTGTGTGCGGCGCCATTGACATCGACCTTCAGACCATCGTCACCGCCCTGGATGGCGCGCGCGGCAAGCAGCATCCAGGTTTCTTCCTGGGTGCTCTTGTATTTGCTGCGCCCCCATTCCTTGGCGACGGCCTTGGCGAGATCAGGGATGACCGGCGGCACCGGCCGGCTTTCGGCGGCAAGCGCCAGGATCGCAGCACCATCGCGCAGGATCGTGCCGTAATCGGTGCGCGACAGGTTCACGCGCGAGACCATCGACTGCTGCGACATCTGCAGCGCGTCGAGGAAGATGTTCTTCGAACGCTGCGCATCGCCGTAGAGCGCCAATGCGGCGGCGATATGCGCCTTGGCGAGCGGTGTCGGGAAGTCGTTGATCATCGTATCGGCATAATAACGCAGATCGCTGATCGCCGCCTTCTTGTTGCGGGCAAGCACGTAGATGGCATAGGCGATCTGGTCACCCTGGCCCTTAATGTCGGTGGTGTAGGACAGCGTGTTCTGCAGGTTTTCCAGTGCCTGCACGAAAGCTCTTTCCGGCACGTCATATTTCATTTCGCGGGCCCGCGTCAGGAAATCGGTGACGTAGGAATCCAGCCAGACGTCGCCCGAATCCGGTCCCCAGAGGCCGAAGCTGCCGGCCGAGGCCTGATAGGAGAGCACGCGGTAGATGGCGTCCTGCACCCGTTTGTGCACGTCGTCGTCATTTTCGATGCCGGCCTGCTTCGCCACTTCGGCGAGGTAGAGCAGCGGCAGCGCCCGGCTGGTGGTCTGCTCGGCGCAGCCCAAGGGATAGCGGTCGAGCGTCATCAGCAAGGCGGGAATGTCGAAGGCGGCCGATCGGGTGACGTTGACGCTGATCGAGGCGCCGGGCAGCACGCTGTCGGCGAGCAGATTCTTGTCGACGGTGAGCTTTGCCCCGGGTTTCAGCGCCAGCACCCGCCGTTCGGTGATCGGCAGGGATGCCGGGCGCACCGGCACGTCGACGGTCTGGTCGAGCGACAGGCCGGAGGCGTCGGAGAGGTTGATCGAGACACTGCCGGCGCCCGGCTCTTTGCCGATGAGCGACAGCGTCAGCTCGGATTTCGCCCCGGCTTCGAGACGGATCGTCTGCGCGGCGGAGGCTTGGTCGATGCCGACCGCGTCGTTGCCGGTCAGCTGCAGCTTGTAATCGCCGGCCGGCGCATCGGTATTGGCGATGTCGAGGCGCAGATTGGCCTTGTCGCCGGGGGCGAGGAATTTCGGCAGGCTCGCGGTCACGACGACGGGATCGCGGATAATGACATCCTTGACGCCGTGGCCGACACCGGTCTTCGTCCAGGCGACCGCCATGACACGCGCCGTGCCGTTGAATTGCGGGATGTCGAAGGAGACGTGGGCCTTGCCTTCGGCGTCGAGCTTCACCGGGCCGGAGAAGAAGGCGACGAGCTTCTGCGTCGGCGGGCTGGCCTGCAGCGCCACGGCACCGCCGTCGCCACCGGTCCTGAGCTTGCCGGTCGCACCCAGCGAGCCGTCGATCAGCCGGCCGTAGAGGTCGCGGATTTCAAGGCCGAGCTGGCGCTGGCCGAAATACCAGTCCTCCGGGTTCGGCGGTTCGTAGCGCGTCAGGTTGAGAATGCCGACATCGACGGCGGCGACCGTGACATAGGCATCTTCATTGGCGCCGGCGCCGGCCACCTGCAGGCCAATATTCAGTGGCCCGCGCGGCAACATCTTTTCAGGCGTGTCGAGCGTCACCTGCAGGGCGCGCTGTTCGGGATCGACTTTCAGCCATTTGATGCCGATCGAGCGCATCGGCATGTGGCTGTCCTGGGCATCGCCGGGACGGAAGAGCGTGGCGGTGACATAAGCGCCGGCGCCCCAGTCCGCGGTGACGGGAATGTCGACCTCGCCTCCGGTCTCGCCGATCGCAGCATTCTGCACGGCGACCAGCTTTTCGGTGCCTGCCGTGACCATCAGCTCGCCGCCGTAGCGCGAGGTGACTTTCAGCTTGGCGGTGTCGCCGATCTTGTAGCTGTCCTTGTCGAGGGCGATTTCCAGCCCGTCCGGCGTTTCGGTCGAGGTCGAGCTCACGAACCAGCCGGCGTCGAATTCAACGCTGGAGGTCGGGCCGTCGGCATCCGGGCTTTCCACTTCGAGGCGGTAGCGGCCCCATTTCACCGGCACGGCGATCTTGCCGCCGTCCATCGTCGCATCGACGCTGCCGTTGGCGACCTGCTCGGCGGTGTAGACCGGCTCGTATTTCCAGGCCGTTCCCTCGCGATACCATTGGTATTCGCGGTTGAGGCTATAGAATTTCCAGCGCAGGCCCTTGGCCTCCTGCTTCTGTTCACCGGCATTGACGCCGATCACCGTGAAGTTGGCGATCGAGTTCTCCGGCAGGTCGTCGGAAAACTCCGGCTTGATGCCGATCGAAGCCCGCTCGGTCTTCACCGGAAGCACCAGCGAGCGCTCGATGGCGCGGCCGCCCGCTTCCTGCATGCTGATATAGACGGTGGCGTTGAGCCGCTGCGTCGTTGCCGGCAGCTCGCCGACGGTGAGGTCGGTCGAGGCCTCGCCGTTCTCGTCGAGTTCCGGCAGGCCGTCGATCGGCAGGCGCGAATCCTCGCTCGCCTCCTCGTCGGCAAGCCCGAAGAAGAAGCCCTTATAGGCCGCACTCTCGCGCGTCGGCTTGACGACGACGTTGCCTTCGAGCGTCAGGCCGGCGGCCGGCGCGCCATAGAGATATTTGCCCGATATGGTGATCAGCGCCGGCGTATCTGTGCCGATTTCCTTGGCTTCGGTCTTGATCTCCAGGTCGGTGCGATCGGGCACGAAATCGTCGACGAGGAAACTCTTGCTGGCGATCGCGCTGCCCTTGGGGTCGGTATAGATGTTCATCGTCCAGGTGCCGCGCATGGCGTTTTCCTGGGTCGGGAAATCGACGGTATAACCGCCGAGATTGCTGGTCTGGCTGACGATCCGCCGGTCTTCGACGCCATCTGGACGGCTGAAGATGAAGGTGAGCGGCAGGTTCTCGATGGCGGTACCGTCGGTGTCGCGGGCGAGCGCTTGGGCATGCACCGTCTCGCCGGCGCGGTAGATGCCGCGTTCAGTGAAGGTCAGGACGTCGATCGCGCCGGGTGCGGCGCGGCCGGTGACGCCGCGGTCGGAGAGATCGAAGCCGGCCCGCGTCATGTCGAGGAAGACGTAGTCCGAGGTGCCGTTCCTGGCGGCGATGACGGCAGGCGTCAGCGCCGCCGTGCCGCGGATCAGGCCGGCGGTGAAGGTAGCGCGGCCATTTTCGTCGGTCGTCGCGGTGCCGAGCACTTCATTGTTCTTGGCAAGCAGCTGCAGCTCGACGCCGGCGATTGGCTTGGCCGAGGCGAGCGAGCGGGTGAAGACGTTGAGCCCGTCGGTGCCGGCATAGGTGGTGACGCCGATATCGGAGACCAGGAACCACTGCGTCGCCTGCGAATCCCACTCCTGCGCCGGGCCGTTCGGGCCTGTTGCCGTCAGCACGTAGATGCCGGGCTTGCGCTCGGGCAGCGCTTCGTCGACCGGGAAACTGGTGACGATGTCCTTGTTGAGCTCGTTGGCGATGTCGATCGAGCCCTGCCAGACGAGTTCGCCGTTCTGGTCCTGGATGGTCTGGGCGCTGTAGCCGTCGAGCTGGGTCAGGAATTGCGAGTTGGTCAAGAGCGGCGCAATGGCGCGATCGCCGATGCGGTAGAGTTTGAGATTGGCCGAGCTCAGGTTGACGGAGACGAGTGGGATGCCGCGGCGCGCCGTCGAGGGCAGCACGAAGCTGTCGCCGGTGAAACGCACCATCTGGCTGCGGTCCTTGATATAGACGTCGATGCTGACGGGGGCTTCGAGCGCCTCGTCGACGGAGGACGGCAGGCCCGTGCGGAAGGCGATCTTGTAGGTTTCGCCATGCGTCAGCCCCTCGACGCAGATCTGCTTGTCCTTGGTTTCCAGCGCCTTGGGGGCTGCCCCGTTCAGCGTCACGAAGGGCGTGTAGTCGGTGGTCTTGATCAGCGCCTCGGAGAAGGTGACGCAGGCCCGCGGCGTGGCGCTGTCGGCATCGACCGTGTGTTCGGTGATGCGGAAGCCCTGCGTCGATTTCAGCTGCAGGTAGGCGGTCTGAACATCGTCGGAGGCAACCAGCGCCAGGCTCGCTTTGTAGGCATCGAGCGCCGGGCGGTAATTGGCGTTGCGGTCGAGCGCATCGGCGAGCACGGCGAGCGCCTCGGCGCGCTTGGCCTTGGTGCGCGTCAGCTCGTAGCCGTTCAGCGCGTCGAGCACGGCCTGGCCTGCCGTGTTGGTCTCGGCGCTGCCGAGCGACGCGGCGGCGCGGGCGGTTTCGAGCCAGAGATCGGCGTCGTCAGGCGTGATCGACAGCGCACCATGGAAGGACTTCAGCGCGTCGGCCAGATTGTTGCCGGTGAGGTCGATGCGGGCATTGGCCGTCAGGCTGTCGACGCCCTGGCCCTGCTGGTCGTCGGTAAGGGCGAGATTGTCCCGGAAGTCGTGGGCCTGCTGGATGAGGTCGTTCTTCAGGAAGGTCAGGCGCGGTGCGGCGCCGAGATCCGGCTCCTGCTTGCCTGCGGTCTCGACGATCTTGCCGGCGATGGCGCCGGGGAAGGCGTTCATCGTCTTGAAGTCAGACTTCAGGAAACACCATTTCACCTTGGGATTGTAGGTGAAGGCCTTGCAGCTCTTGTCGCCGATGCAGGAGGTCTTGCATTGGTCGAGCGAGACATTCTGCTCGGTGCGAAGATCGAAACCGAAGAAATCGGCGTCCTTGATCGTCTGGATGTCGCGCTTGGTGTCCGCAGCGGCGGCAGGAAAGCTGACGGCCATCGTGGAAAAAAATGCGATTGTCGCGAAAGCAAAGAACGAGCGCACGGACATAGGTTCCCCCCGGAAATGCAGGCTCTGACCGGCGGCACTCTCCTCACTCCACGCGAGATTGTCAACTCGACTCGCGCGCTGTTTCAACTTCGCACAGGCGCTTTCGTCCGGTTGTCACATCGGCGTGAGTGATCGCCTTGTGATTTGCGGCTTTCACTGACATGAGCAAGGATTTGGGCGATCGCAGGAGGTCGCGCCATGTCCACGTCATCCCGCCGCAGGAGCCTAGCCGCGCTTCTTGCCGCAACTGTTCTTTCAATCGGTGCGAGTGCCGCAGGCGCCGCTGAAGATGCCGTCGTCATCCCGCCGCCTGCTGTCGACGAGGCCGCCGGGGCAGGGACCGAGACCGCGATTTTCGCCGGCGGCTGTTTCTGGGGCGTCCAGGGCGTCTTCCAGCACGTCAAGGGCGTCAAGAGCGCCGTCTCCGGTTATGCCGGCGGCGAGGCCAAGACGGCGCAGTACGAAACCGTCAGCAGCGGCTCGACCGGTCATGCCGAATCCGTCGAGGTGAGGTTCGATCCGAAAGAGGTGAGCTACGGCAAGCTGCTGCAGATCTTCTTCTCGGTGGCGCATAACCCGACGCAGCTGAATTTCCAGGGGCCGGATCGGGGAACGCAATACCGCTCGGTGCTGTTCGTCGCCGATCCCGAGCAGCGCAAGGTGGCCGAGCGCTATATCGACCAGCTCGACAAGGCACATGTCTTCGCCCGGCCGATCGTTACCAAGGTGTCTGAAACCACCGGCTTCTATCCCGCCGAAGCCTATCATCAGGATTTCCTGACGCTCAATCCGACCTATCCCTATATCGTCTACAACGACCTGCCGAAGATCGAGAACCTGAAGTCGCTGTTTCCCGCCGACTACCGCAGCCAGCCGGTCCTCGTCAGGAAGGCCAAGGGCTGAGGAAGCCGACAGAGCATTCGGTCTGGGCAATCGGTCAGGGCATGATGTCTATCGGGGTGTGGTCGGGGACGCTGGCCCAGATATCGCGCATCTCGGCGTTGGTGACGGCAATGCAGCCATCCGTCCAATCCCACAGCCGATGGGCGTTTCCGAACAGGCCCCAGCCATTGGGAAGGCCGTGGATCATGATAGCGCCGCCGGGCGGAAAGCCATGGGATTCGGCGTTGCGCTGGTCATTCAGGTTCGGATAGGAAATGTGCAGGCTGAGATGCGCCATGGACTTGGGATTTCGCCAGTCGATCTCATAACGCCCTTCCGGCGTTTTCTCGTCACCTTCCCGCTGTTTGGGACCATCATCGGCAGCCTGCCCAAGAGAAATCCGATAGGTCGAGAGGGGAATATCGCCTTTGAGAAGGACCATGCGGCGTTCGGATTTATAAACGCGAATGAGGTCGGCCTGTTGCGCGAGCGGCGCATCCGGAGGCGGCGCGCCTGAGCCGATCTTGGCCATCAATTTGGTGTAAGCGAACAAGCCGATAATCACGGCGGCCAAAACGATAAATTTTTTTCTCAAGATCATCCCAGTCTTTAAGCGGACGGAAGGGTTATACCGCCTTATCGCGCCCTCAGCCAGAAGAGGTACGCGCTGGAATTGAGTGCGAGCACGGCGCCACTTTTTGCTGCATATCCGTCGTTTTAAGAATCTATCAACGTTAACAATATCTTAAATCCCAGAAATCGCGTTCCAGCGCGGAACATAAGCTCGAGTTGCCCGTTACCGCCCTGAGTTTCGCTTGAGGACAGGCTGGCGGAGCGGATCCCTCTTTCGAAGTATAGGCGTAAACCAAGGGGACGTATCATGGCCACCAATGTCGTGCGGCGCTGGCAACGAGATGATCTCATGAGACAGAGAGTATTGATCGTCGAAGATGAATTCCTCATTGCGCTCGATCTCGGGGCGACGGTGGAAGCCATGGGCATGCAGGTCGCGGGCCTCGCCAATGATCGCGAACAGGCGCTGCGGCTGGCGCCGCTTGCCGATATCGCCTTCGTCGACGTCAATCTCGCCGACGGCCCGACTGGGCCTGAGATCGGCCGGCGGCTGGCGGAAGAACACGGCATTGCGGTGGTTTTCATGACCGGCAATCCCGAAGCGGTCGCCGATGGCGTCAAGGGCGCGGTCGGCGTGGTGCAGAAGCCGGTGATGCCTTCGCTTGTCGAGCAGCTGGTGAAATATCTTGCCGCGCGCCGGGTCGGCATGTTCGCGGTCGTGCCGGCGCAGATGACGGTCTTTGTCTGATCAGAGGGGGCCTGATCGGAAAGGCCCGATCGGAAAGGGTTGGTCAGCCTGAAATGGCTGCGAGCTGCGGCGGATGGCCGGTCTTTTCCGTCTCCGGCCTGCCATAGGCCTTGAGAAAGGTACGCACGGCATTGCGCGCCGCCTTTTCCAGTTCCGCATCGCTGGGTGTTTCGCCGAAAAGCGTCATCATCTGCAGGTCGGCATTGCCGAGCGCCACGAACTGGCGGGCGGCGACGTCGAAATCGTCGATTACAAGCGCTCGGCCGTGGGCAAGCCGGGCGAGAAGCGCGGAAAGGGCGGTGGTCAGCTTGCCCGGCCCCTGCTGGCGCCAGCTCTGGAAAAGGTGCGGATAGCGCTCGCCCTCGGTCTGCACCAGCTTGCGCAGGAATTTTCCGTCGTGATTGCAGATGCAGTTCTTGTTGAGGCGCACGGCGAAGGCCGTCAGGTCGTCCTCCAGATTGTCGGCGTTTTCGGGGAAGCTCGACAGCACCGAGAACAGCATGGCATTGGCGCGGTTCATGACGTCTTCGACGACGGCGACGAACAGCGTCTCTTTTTCGCGGTAGTGATTGTAGATCGTCTGGCGGGAGACACAGGCGACGGCGGCGATCTCGTCGATGCTGGCGCCGGCAAAACCCTGGCGGCAGAAGACGTCGGCGGCGGCGTCGAGGATCGACAGGCGCTTGGCGCATTGTCCGCGCTGCCTATGCCCCGCCATTCCCGCCGGTGTCATGCGATCTTTCATGAGAGCGAAGATAAGACGTCTTGACGTTTTAGACAATGGCGTCTAATTTTACATCCGTGTCCAAAATTATTGACACATCGGTTCCGCCGCTGGAGATATGAGCTCCCAACTTCGTCTTCGCGCGAACGATCATCATCGAACCCCGGCGCATCGGCCCGAAATCGGAATCGATTTTCGGAAAGCGCGATGCAAATTCAAAGAGTTAGAGCGTCCCTTGGGCGGCCGAGAGGACGCACGGCGCTCTCAGGCAATGCGGCGGAGCGACCATCCCCTCCGCTGCGCTTTTAAGAAAGATCACCCTTATGACGGCTTCCTTCTTTCGCATTGCCCTCATTCTCGGCCTTCTCTCGGCCATCGGGCCTTTCGCCATCGACATGTATCTGCCGGCGCTGCCCTCCATCGGCCAGGACCTGCATGCCGATAACAACGTCACCCAGCTCACTCTTCTCGCCTTTTTCATCTCCTTTGCACTCGCCCAGCTCGTCTACGGTCCGCTGTCGGATATGTGGGGCCGCAAGCTGCCGCTTTATCTCGGCATCGGCCTCTTCGCGCTCGCCTCGATCGGCTGTGCACTGGCCACCGATATCGAAACGCTGATTGCCTTCCGTTTCGTTCAGGGCATCGGCGGCGCCGCCGGCATGGTCATTCCGCGTGCCATCGTCCGCGACATGCACACCGGCGTGCAGGCCGCCCGCCTGATGTCACTGCTGATGCTGGTCTTCTCGATCTCGCCGATCCTGGCGCCGCTGACCGGCAGCGCGGTCATCGAATTCTACGGCTGGCGCGGCGTGTTCTGGGCGGTGACGATCGCCGCCTTCATCGGCCTCGTCCTGCTCGCCACCCAGCTCGAGGAAACCCGTTCGGTCAACGAGCGCAGTGGCAGCGGTCTGAAGAGCGCCATGGCGGCCTACCGCCTGCTGCTCACCGACCGCAACTTCCTGACGCTGACCTTCATCGGCGGCCTCGGCATTTCGAGCTTCCTCGTCTATCTCGCCAACTCACCCTTCGTGCTGATCCAGCATTACGGGCTGACGCCGACGCAATATAGTTTCGCCTTCTCGATCAATGCCGTCTCCTTCTTCGCGGTATCGCAGGCGACCGGCTGGCTCGGCGAGCGTTTCGGCCTGGTGCGCGTCATGCGGATTGCCGTCAGCGCCTTTGCCCTTGCCATGGTTGTGATGGCGGTGGTGATGGCTTCAGGCTTCAACCAGTTGCCCGTCATGGCGAGCTTCCTGTTCATCGGCTACGGCTTCCTCGGGCTCGTCATTCCGACGAGCGCGGTGCTTGCCCTCGAAGACCACGGCGCCATCGCCGGCACTGCCTCGTCGCTGATGGGCACGCTGCATTTCGTCATCGCCGCCGTCGCCATGGTCATATCGAGCCTCTTCTTCGACGGCACCGCCGTTCCGATGGCCGCCGGCATCGCGCTTTGCGCCTTCGCAGCCTTCGTGCTGACCCAGGCAACGATCGGCCGCCGCGCCACTGTCGCTGCCGCCGAATGATCGAAGACCGGCCGCGCCCGGCTCCGGGTGCGGCCACACGATTCGGCCGCTGTTCCTCGAGAAAATGCAACGCGCAATTGATTATCATCTGACCGCTCTATCTACGCCATGACGAAGCATCGTCATTTCGGAGGATAAGCATGGTCGACGAGAAGCGGCTGATCTCGAAAATCACCTGGAAGCTGATGCCGTTTCTCGGCATCCTTTATCTAATCGCCTATATCGACCGGCAGAATGTCAGCTTCGCCAAGCTGCAGATGGTCGATGCGTTGGGGATGAGCGAATATGCCTATGGGCTCGGGGCTTCGTTGTTCTTCATCGGCTACTTTCTCTTCGAGGTGCCGAGCAACCTCTTCCTCGACAGGCTCGGCGCCCGTGTCTGGTTCGCGCGCATCCTGGTTTCCTGGGGCATCGTCACCGTCGCACTCGCCTTCACGCAGAACGCCACGATGTTCTATATCCTGCGTTTCCTGCTCGGCGTCTGCGAAGCCGGCTTCTTTCCCGGCGTCCTCTATCTGCTGACACTCTGGTTTCCCTCCGCCTACCGCGGCAGGATGGTCGGGCTGTTCATGATCTTCAGCGCGATCGCCAACGCCGTCGGCGCACCGCTTGGCGGCGTGCTGCTCGATCTCGACGGTCTCTATGGCTTTGCCGGCTGGGAATGGGTCTTCCTGGCGACCGGTATTCCGGCTGTTATCGCCGGCATCGTCACCTTCTTCTATCTTCCCGGCCGACCGGAAAATGCGAGCTTTCTGAGCGGCGAGGAAAAGAGCTGGCTCGAACGCCGGCTCGCCTCGGAAAATGCCGGTATGGGCGAAGATGCCGGAAACGGCTTCAAGGCGCTCATCGACCCGCGCGTGCTGCTGATGGCGCTTTGCTATATCGCCTTTCCGCTTTCGGCCTATGGTCTGAGCTACTGGCTGCCGACCATCGTCCAGGCCTTCGGCGTCAGCAATACGGTGAACGGTTTCCTCAACATCATTCCCTGGCTGCTGGTCGCGATCGCGCTTTATGCCGTTCCCACCATGGCCGACAAGGCGCAATCGAAGACGCCCTATATCGTCATTCCCGCCTTCATCGGCGCCGCCTGCCTGCTGCTGTCGGCGCTGATCCCGAACCACGCCCTGCAATTCGCCTTCCTCTGCGTCGCCGCCGCCGGCATTTTCGCGCCGCAGCCGGTGTTCTGGAGCCTGCCCTCGCGTTTCCTGAAAGGTGCAGGGGCCGCGGCCGGGCTTGCCGCCATCAATTCGGTCGGAAATCTCGGCGGCTTCGTCGCCCAGAACGTCGTGCCCTGGATCAAGGATGAGAGCGGCAGCACGATCGCGCCGATGTTCTTCCTGGCCGCCTGCCTTGCTGCCGGCGCCCTGCTGGTCTTCTTCGTCACCCGGCAGCTGTCGAGCCGGGAGCCTCCGGCGGCGCCGAGCCGGGTCTGAGGAGCGTCAAGGAATCAGCGTGAAGGCGTCGCTTTCGCCGGCAACGAGTTCCAGCGGCCAGATCCGGTTGCGGGCGCCCTGCGGATAATGCTCGGCATAGGCCGGCATGGTGGCGAGCAGGGTCTCGCCGAGTTGGGCGCCGAGATCGCGCAGCGACATGCGGAAGGACGTCAGCGACGGCTGCAGGAAATGCGTGCGCGGCTCCTCGCGAAAACCGACGACGGCGAGGTCGCGGCCGGGCACGAGGCCGGCCTCGGCCAGCCGCCGGTAGAGCCCGATCGCCATCAGCTCGTGGATCAGGATGATCGCGGTCGGCCGCTCTTCGATCATCAGCAGTTCGTGGCCGGCCTGATAGCCGCCCTGTTCGCTCGACTTGACGCGGATGACCAGCGCCGGATCGAAGGCAATGCCGTGGCGTTGCAGCGCCTGGCGGTAACTGTCGAGGAAGATATAGCCGAGATTGATGTCGGAGGAGGGGGCGGCAACCGCGATCCGCCGGTGGCCTTTTGCCACCAGCCGGTCGACGCCGCGCGCCGCCACGCCTTCGAAATCGAGGTCCATCCAGGTGTAGCTGCCGCCGGACGCGCTGCGGCCGAGCGCCACGAAGGGGATGCGGGCCTTTTCCAGAAGCTCGATGCGCCGGTCGGTGCGCCGGGTCGCCGAGATGATCAGCGCATCGACGAGGCGGCGCGCCACCATGCGCTTCAGATATTCGTGCGGATCCTCGTCGTCGGGGCAGGGCAGCATGACCAGATCGAGCTTGTGGCGGGAAAAGACGCTCTGCAGCCCGTCGGTGACGCCGAGGAAGAAGTCGTCGCTGTTTTCGACCGTCTCGCGGCTGACCTCGAGCATCAGCCCGATGACGTTGGTCATGCCCTGGCGGAGGCTGCGGCCCGATTGGTTGGCGACGTAACCGAGCTCTTCGGCGGCGGCGAGCACGCGCCGGCGCGTTTCGTCGTTGACGTCAGGCTTGCCGTTCAGCGCACGCGATACGGTCCCGATCGAAATGTCGAGATGTTTGGCAAGCTGGCGAATTCCCTTCATCTCAGGCGATCTTTCTCCCGGTCGGAGCGCGTTTATCCTCTCTTGCCACAGGATGGAGCCTGCGAAAAGCCGGGGGAGGGATTAGGGCCTGAAACTCTGGCGGATGACGAGTTCCGGAATGACGCGCTCGTAAGCCGGCGGCGCGTCCGGATTTTCCAGCCGCCGCTCCATCAGTTCGACGGCGCGCTGCGCCATGGTCTGCGGATCCTGCCGGAAGGTGGTCAGCTGATAACTCAGCCAGGCGGATTCCGGCACGTCGTCGAAACCGATGACGGCGACATCCTCCGGGATGCGCAGCCGCGCTTCCAGGCGCACGACATCCATCAGCCCGAAGGCGATCTGGTCGTTGGCGCAGAAGACGGCGTCGGGCTTTATTGTCTCCGAAAACAGCGCCCGCCCGGCGGTGACGCCGCCGTCATAGTCGGAATCACCGCCGCGGGCGACGGTGACCGATGCGCCGAGCGTCCCGGCGGTCGCCAGGAAGGCGCTTTCGCGCTCGACGATAGAAGGCGTTCCCGAGTTGGAGCCGATGACCGCCAGCCGCCGCCGGCCGCTTTCGTAAAAGGCCGTCGCCGCCTTGCGCGAGGCCTCGGAGTTGCCGGCGCGCACATGGTCGGCATCGGGCTCCGAACGGCCGATGACGACAAGCGGCTGGCCGTTTCGCTGCGCCAGTTCGAGGAAACTTGCCGGCGGCGAGCCGGACAGGATGATGATCGCCTCGGCGCGGTGGCCGATCAGCATTTTCTGGGCGGCGAGCAGTTCGTCTTCCGTCTGACCGGTGTTGATCAGGATCGGAATGCTGCCGCGCCGGATCAGCGATTTGGCCAGCGCCGCCGCCAGATGGGCGCGAAAGCCCACTTCCGGCCGGGTCGCGACGATGCCGACGAGGCGGCTCTGATTGGCGAGCACGCCGCGCGCGAGATCATTGACGTGATAGCCGAGTTCGTCAGCGGCCCGCAGCACCTTTTCGCGCGTTGCCGGCGCCACGCTTGCGCCCGGCGTGAAGCTGCGCGACACGGCGGAACGCGAAACGCCCGCCAATTGCGCGACCTGCTCGGCGCTGACGAAGCGCATGCGTTCTTTCTTCGGCGCCTTCGCGCCGTTCACCGGACCATCATTCATCGGCTTCAGCTATTGGGCGTCTCTGACAGCCGGATGACAGGCGGTGCTCGCAGCCAGATTTTTTTCTGAGAAATGCCGAGGCTGCGGGACGCAACCCCCGGCGGAGATCGGCGGCCAGCCCCTCATCCGGCTGCCGCCACCCCACCGGGGTCGAGCCGCGGGTCTCGACCCGTCCTTCGGACCCCCGCTTGCGGGGCGAAGGGACCATGCGGCGACCTCTCCGTCCCCACCAGCCGCAGCGCACTAACCCTCGCCCCGTTTACGGGGCGAGGGTTAGTGTGAGGGGCAATCTTCGGCGAAATCAGCGGCGATAATCAGATCACCACTGCTGCAACAATTCAGGGATTACTCGCAGACCCGCACGGTTTCGGCATGATAGCCGCCGTCATAGCGGTTGCGGACATCGCGGTCCTCATACCAGCATCTCGGCGCCGGTTCGACATAACGGGGACCATCGACATAACGCGGTTCTTCGACGTAGCGAGGGCCGCCGCCATTGGCGATGGCGCCGCCGATCAGCCCGCCAACGACACCTGCGGCAACGCCGCCGGCGATGATTCGGCCGGTGTTATCGTGATGACGGTGGTCGCGGGCGGCAGCAGGCTGAATGGCCGATCCAACAAGGGCCGTGGCGATCAGCAGGCTGCAAATTGCTCTCTTCATAACATTCTCCTCAATAGCACTCGACCCGGATAAAAGGGAAATACGGCAGCAACGCGTTGGTTCGTTCAAACTTTGCAACAGGCGTTAATGCATGTCATCGCCTATCACGTCGCCGATTGCGCGGCCGTCGTCTCTTCCAGCACGTCTTCGGGAATATCGTCGAAGGAGGCGTAGTTGAGATTATAGAGTCTGGAATAGAGCTTGCCGTTCTTCATCAATTGCCGGTGGTTGCCGCTCTCGATGATTTCGCCGTTCTGCAGCACGATGATGCGGTCGGCTTCGCGGATCGTCGCCAGCCGGTGGGCGATGACGAGGCCGGTGCGGTTTTCGAGCAGCTTCACCAGCGCCTTCTGGATCAGCATCTCGGTATAGCTGTCGATATTGGCCGTCGCCTCGTCGAGCACGAGGATTTTCGCATCCGCCACCAGGGCGCGGGCAAAGCTCAACAGCTGGCGCTGGCCGAGCGAAAGATTGCCGCCGCGCTCGCCGAGAACGCTGTCGTAGCCATCGGCCAGGCGCATGATGAAGTCGTGCGCGCCGACCGCCTTCGCCGCCTCGATCACCTCTTCGCGCGTCGCCTCCGCCTTGTGGTAGCGGATGTTTTCGAAAACGGTGCCGGTGAACAGGAAGGGTTCCTGCAGCACCATGGCGATCTGCGCCCCGAGCGAATCCTGCGTCAGATCGCGCACATCGTGGCCGCCGACCAGCACCTGGCCTTGCTGCACATCGTAGAAGCGATGGATCAGCGACATGCAGCTCGATTTGCCCGACCCTGTCGGTCCGACCAGCGCCACCGTCTCGCCGGGATTGACCTTGAAGCTGACATGCTTCAGCACCGGATGCTTCGGATTATAGCCGAAGACGACGTCCTTGAATTCGACCGAGCCGTCCATATCGCGCGACAGTGCCGTGGCATCGGGCGCGTCCTTGATGTCGACAGGCACGTCGAGCACTTCGGTCAGCCGCTGGCCCGACGCCATGGCGCGCTGCATCACCGAATATTGCAGGGTCAGCGAACGGATCGGGTCGAAGAAGCGCTGGATGTAGAACAGGAAGGCGACGAGCACGCCGACATCGAGCGCCTGGTTGAGCACACGGGCGCCGCCGACGACGATGACGAGCGCCATCGCCACGCCGGTCAGGCTGTCGACGATCGGCACCATCACCTGCGCATAACGTGCGGCCGTCAGATGGGTCAGGAGGTTGGCACGCGCCTTGTCGTCATAGAGGGTGAAGTTGACGCCCTGCCGGTCCATGCTCTGGATGGCGCGCACGCCGTGGATCGCTTCGGCAAGCGCGCCGTTCGCGACCGAATTGGTCTCATGCGCCGCCATGAAGGATTTGCGGGCGAGCGGCAGCCAGAACAGCCGGACGACGAAGAGCACCGGCAGCACCGAGAGCGTCAGCAGCCCCAGCTTGAAATCGAGATAGAGCATCACGAAGACGATGCCGAAGAGCAGCACGATGTCGCCGACTGACAGCACCGAGGTTTCGAGGAATTCCTGCATCGAGTTGACGTCGCCCTGCAGGCGCGACATCAGCCGCCCCACTTCGGTCTTGTCCATGAAGGAGAGCGAGACGCGCTGGAGATGCGAAAACATCGCCCTGCGGATATCGAAGAGCACGTCTTCCGCCACGCCACCGACCAGCGTCTCCTGCGCGTAGCTGGCGGCATAGTTGATGAGGATGGCAATGGCGAAGGCGGCGATCGCCCAGATCAGCGCCGAAGGATTGCCGCCCGGCGACATGCCGTGGTCGATGGCATAGCGGATGATCAGCGGGATCAGCAGCTGAATCATCGTGAAGGTCAGGACGGCGACAATAGCCCAGGCGACCTGGCGGCGATAGGGATGAACGAAGGCCCAGATGCGCTTGACGATATTGCCGTCGAAGGCCTTGCCGAACATCTCCTCCTCGACGCGATGCGAACCGACCACCGCCCGCGGCGGGCGGCGTCCATCCTCGCGAACGTCGGGACGCTCGGTTTCCAGTTCCTCGGCCATCGTCGTCTCCTTAGTACCAAGGCTTTTGTTCTAATTTAGCCGACTGTTGGCCGCGGATAGCCTCGATCCGCACCGAAGTGGTTGTCGAGGAGTAACCTCTCCTCCCCTCATTCCTGTGCTCGTCACAGGAATCCAGCCACCGCGCGTCGGCGCGGTGAATGACTCAATGCGGCGGTTGAAAAAGTCTCCCGCGCCCAAGGACTTGGGCGCACTGGATTCCTGTGACGAGCACAGGAATGAGGGAGGAAGGGGAAACGCCGCCGCCTAATCATCATGCGCTCAACACTTCGTCGCCCGGCCGCACCTGAAGATCGTAGAGCGCCTTGTAGCGCCCGCCGAGCGACAGCAGCGCCGCATGCGTTCCGCGTTCGACGATCCTTCCGTCTTCAACGAACAGGATCTGGTCGGCATGCATCAGCGAACTCAGGCGATGGGCGACGATGATCGTGACGCGGTCGGCGGCATAGCGGCGCATGGCGCTGCGGATGCGCTGCTCGGTGGCGGCGTCGATCGCCGCCGTCGAATCGTCGAACACCATCACCGCCGGCTTCAGCATCAGCGCGCGGGCGATCGAAAGACGCTGCCGCTGGCCGCCGGACAGCGAAACGCCGCGCTCGCCGACGACGGTGCCGTAACCGATGGGCAGGCCGAGCACGTAATTGTGCAGCTGGGCGCTTTCGCTGGCGCGCTCGATGCGGCCTTCCTTCGCCCAGGGGTCGCCATAGGCGATGTTGTTTTCGATCGTCGTCGTGAACAGGAAGGAATCCTGCTGCACGACGGCCACCGCCCGGCGCAGCGATTGCAGCGTCGCCTTGCGGATATCCTGGCCGTCGATGGTGATCTTGCCGCCGGCAACGTCGTAGAAGCGCGGGATCAGATGGGCGATGGTCGACTTGCCGCTGCCCGGAGGGCCGACGATGCCGATCGTCTGGCCGCGGCTCGCCTCGAAGGAGACATCGTGGAGCACGGTGCGCTTTTCCGAACCCGGATAGGCGAAGCTGACATTGTCGAAGCGCAGCACGCCGTCGGTGAGCTTCAATTCCTTGGCATCCGGCGCATCCTTGATTGATATGTCGAGGTCGAGCAGGGCAAAGAGGCGCGAGCCACAGGTGGAGGCGCGGGCAAAGGCATTGACCATCAGGCCGAGCTGGCGCACCGGCATCTGCAGGATGGTCATGAAGGTCAGAAACGAGGCCAGCGTGCCGACGGTGATCTCGCCCGACATCACCTTGCCGCCGCCGACCCAGAGCACCAGGCCCATCGCCGCGAAGAAGGAGAAGGTCATGGCGCTGGTGTTGACGACGCGGATGCCGACGCGCTGATGCGCGAGCGCCAGCGCATTCTTCGACGCCGCCTCGAATTTCGACATTTCGTGGTCCTGTGCGGCAAAGGCGCGCACGACGCGGATACCGCCGAGATTTTCCTCCATGATGCGGGTCAGCACCGAAAGCCGCTCCTGCAGGTCAAGCCAGGTGGCGCGCAGCCGGAGCTGCGTCACCGAGGAGCGCCAGCCGACGAAGGGCACGAAGGAGAGCGAGAGAAGGCCGAGCACGACATCGGTCGACAGCAGCATATAGGCGCCGATGCCGATCAGGATCGACAACAGAATCATCCGGACGAGCGCGGTGGAAAAATACATGCGCACGCCTTCGAGATCGAGCAGGCCGATGGTGATCAGGTCGCCGGAATGCACCGTGTCGTGAAAGCTGAAAGAGAGCCGCTGGATCTTTTCATAGCAGGCCAGTCGCAACTCGTAGCCGATGTGATGGCCGACGGCTTCGCTGTAATAGTTCTGCACCATGGTGAAGAGGCCGCGCAGCACGGCCGCGCCGAGCAGCAGCAGCGCCGTGGTCAGAAGCGCGTCCTGCGCCGCCTGGCCAGCCGCGCCGCCGCTCATCGCCATCTGCGTGTGGTCGACCGCCTGGCCGAGAAGGCGCGGGATCATCAGCTGGAAGGTGGAGGCGACAAGCGTGGCGCCGATCGCAAAGCCGGATTGCCAGGGGTGGCGGAAGGCCATCATGGTGATGCGCACCAATGTGTAGAGGCCTCGGCCCCAGCCTGCCGCAGTTGCAAGCGCCATCGAAGCCGAAGGCTTCGTCGCGCGTATTAACGCATCGCTGCTCACGGTATTTTTTCCAAATGATGTGTGGTCGGACGCTGGCCCGAAAAGACGGCAAATCCATGAAGGGATTGATTGCACCGTCACTTTTGCCGATTCCATTTGGGGGTTCAAGTAAAGAATTCACCAGTTGGTTATTTTTACGTGAGGTCCCCTCGCATCCCCTGGGAACAATCGGCGCGCGGGTGGGTTGCAGCAGGCAAACCCCCTCCGGCACTCCTGTCGGGCAATCCTTTCCGGAGAGACATATGCCGCTCAAAGCCCTCGCCCTCAACGCCACACTGAAAACCAGCGATGCCAAGGAAGCGTCTTCGACCGACCGGATGATCCGCCTGATCGACAAGGCGATGTCGGCCTATGACGTCGGGACCGAAGTGCTGCGCCTTGCCGATTTCAACGTCAAGCCGGGCGTCACATCGGACGAAGGGGCCGGCGATGACTGGCCTGGCATCCGCGCGAAGGTGCTCGCCGCCGATATCCTCATCATGGCGACGCCGATCTGGCTCGGCCAGCCGTCCAGTGTCTGCAAGCGGGCGCTGGAGCGCATGGACGCCTTCCTCGACGAGACCGACGATCAGGGCCGTATGGTCTCCTATGGCAGGGTCGCGGCCGTCGCCGTCGTCGGCAATGAGGACGGCGCCCATCATGTGTCGGCCGAACTCTTCCAGGCGCTGAACGATGTCGGCTTCACCATTCCTGCCAATGCGGTCGCCTATTGGGTCGGCGAGGCGATGGGTTCCACCAATTTCGTCGATCTCGACAAGGTGCCGAAGGTGGTGGCGACTTCAGTCGACATGCTGGCGCGCAACACGGCGCATCTGGCCGGCCTGCTGAAGACGAAGCACTATCCCGGCGAAGGCGGCTGAGGCGCTGCCATCGGGTCGCTGAGGGAGCGGCGCAAGCCGCGCCCCCGTTAAAAATACGTTTTGCTCCAATGGTTTACGCTGCGGTTGCAACAAACCCCTTGCCACCTGCGGTTTTTAGCGCTTTCATACACGACTAGTTTAATAGACTATGGACGAGCGTGATCGCTCCCCTAGTTCCCATGCGGGGCCGCCTTTACGGACCCCGATCCTGCGGCAGATGTTTGTGAATGGCCGCATGAACCTCATCAACGCGTGACCCGCTGTTTTATGCGTTGAAACCTCGATCGACCCACGGTTCGGATGAAGCCGCAAAGGAGTTGCGATGACGGTTCAGGGACTTTTTTCGGCGAGAGCCAATGCGGCGGCGCAGATATCCGCGGTACCGCGCATTGCGATCGTCGGGCGCGGCTTTTCCGGGATGATGACGGCGATCGCGCTGATGAAGACGGTGCGTGCGCCCTTCCACCTGCAGCTGTTCGATCCGAATTCGTCGGTCAGCGGCGGGCAGGCGCTGGCCTCGGTCCGCGCCTCGACGATTCTCAACACCCGCGTGCGCGATCTTTCGGTCTCGCTCGGCGACAACGACGATTTCAACGACTGGCTCTGCAGCAACGCCGCCTTCCGCGCCGCCGTGCCGGCCGCCATCCCCGGCTTCCGGCAGATCTTCGTGCCGAAGGAGATCTTTAGCGATTATGTCTATCAGCGCTTTTCCGAAGCGCTCGCCGCCCGCCGGGATATCACCGTCCAGGTCTGCAACGATCCGGTCGTGGCAATCCGCAGGAGCCACGGCCACCGCTTCCTGCTCGAAAGCGCCAATCCCGCCAATCCGCTGTTCGATACCGTGATGCTGGCCACCGGCTACGGCCTGACTGCGCCGGATGCCGGCGAGCCGGAAGCTTCGCCGGTCCGGGCCCAGCGCCTCGTCGCGCGGCCGCATGCGGTGCTGCTCGGCAGCGGCATCCGCGTCGTCGACCAGCTGCTGCAGCTGCGCGATTCCGGCTATGCCGGCCAGGTGACGATCATCTCCAGGCGCGGCTTCCTGCCCCAGAGCCATACGCCGAATTCCGCCGATCCGGTCTTCCCGGCCGAAGCGCTGCCTGAGAGCCTGCCTGAGATCGTCCGCTTTATCCGCCAGGCCTGTCGCGAGGCGGAGGACGAGGGCCGAAGCTGGCAATCGGTGATGAACGGCCTGCGCAGACACGCCCGCTCGCTGTGGCGTTCGCTGCCGGCGCGCGACAAACATCAGTTCAACCGGCACCTCCGCGCAATCTACGACAGCCATCGCAACCGCCTGCCGGAGGCCATGCACCTGCGGCTGAAACGCGAGCTCGCCGAAGGCCGCACCGTGCTGCGCCGCGGCCGGGTCGGCCGCCGGGGCCTGAGCGGCCTGTTCTTCACGCCGGCCGGTGCCGCCGCCGAGGAGGTCATCCACGCCGAACGCATCATCGATTGTCGCTGTCAGGCGCCGGATCTCTCGGCGCCGCTGATGCAAAGCCTGCTTTCGGCCGGTCTTGCCATGCCGGACGAGCTGTCGCTCGGGCTCGCGGTCAATGCGCGCGGCGAGCCCTTCCTCGAGGACGGCTCGACGGTCGCCGGGCTCTATGCCGTCGGCCCGCTCGGCCTCGGCAGCCTGCCCGATATCGATCTCGTGCCGGAGATCGTCTCGCAGGCCTATGCCGCTGCCGAGCGTGTCGGCGAGCGCTTCTACCCGCAGGTCAAGGCGGTCTGAAAATTTGAGGCCGTTTCGGAACCATCCGCCTGCCGCAGCGTTATAAAGCGCTGGTGACCACGAGGGGCTGATGGAAGCGCAGAATCGACATGATACGTCCCTTAACGAAGAGGGACGCTTTCGCCTTCTGGTCGATGCCATCACCGACTACGCCATCTATATGCTGAGCCCCGAAGGCATCGTTACCAGCTGGAATACCGGCGCTCAGCGTTTCAAGGGTTACAAGCCTTCCGAAATTCTCGGCGAGCATTTTTCCCGTTTCTATCTGGAAGAGGACCGCGCCGCGGGAATACCGGCGCGCGCGCTCGCCACGGCGGCGGAGCAGGGGCGGTTCGAGGGGGAAGGCTGGCGCCAGCGCAAGGATGGAACCCGCTTCTGGGCGCATGTGATCATCGATCCGATCCGCCGTCCTTCCGGCGAGCTCATCGGCTATGCCAAAATCACCCGCGACCTGACCGAACGCAGGGCGGCGGAAAAGGCGATCCGCCAGAGCGAGGAACAATTCCGCCGGCTGATCCAGGGCGTTTCGGATTATGCGATCTACATGCTCGATCCCAACGGCAACGTCAGCAGTTGGAATTTCGGCGCCGAGCGGATCAAGGGCTATCGGCCGAAGGAAATCATCGGCCGGCATTTCTCGACCTTCTATACACCCGAGGACCGCGCTGCCGGCGTGCCGGAAACGGCGCTCAACATTGCGCGCGCCGAGGGTCGGTTCGAGCGGGAAGGCTGGCGGGTCCGCAAGGACGGCACCCGTTTCTGGGCCAGCGTCGTCATCGACGTCATCCGGGACGATGAGGGCGGTGTGCTCGGTTTTGCGAAGATCACCCGCGATATCACCGAAAAGATGGAGACCCAGCGGGCGCTGGAGCAGGCGCGCGAAGAACTGTTCCAATCGCAGAAGATGGAGGCGATCGGTCAATTGACCGGCGGTATCGCTCATGATTTCAACAATCTGCTGATGGCGGTCCTCGGCAGTCTCGAAATCCTGAAGAAACGCATGCCGCAGGATCTGTCGCTGACATCGCTGGTTGACAATGCCATGCAGGGTGCGCAGCGGGGCGCTGCGTTGACGCAGCGCATGCTCGCCTTTTCCCGCCGGCAGGAACTGCACATGGAGCCGATCGACGTCTCCGGCCTGGTGCGCGGCATGATGGATATGCTGAGCCGGTCGCTCGGTCCCCTCACGGCGATCGAGACCTCTTTCCCGGTCAGGCTGCCGACGATCCTGACCGATCCGAACCAGCTGGAGATGGCGATCCTGAACCTCGTCGTCAACGCCCGCGATGCCATGCCGTCAGGCGGCCGGATCGTGCTTCGCGCGTCCGAGGAAACGGTGCCATCAGGCAAGCGTCCGCTGCCGCCCGGCCGCTATATAAGAATCGCGGTGATCGATGAAGGCGAGGGCATGGACGCAAAGACGATGGAGCAGGCGATTACGCCGTTCTTCACCACCAAGGGTGTCGGCAAGGGCACCGGTCTCGGCCTTTCCATGGTGCAGGGCCTTGCGTCCCAGTCCGGCGGCCGCCTGATGCTGAAGAGCAGCCCCGGCGAAGGCACGACCGCCGAATTGTGGTTCCCGGTCGTCACTGCCACGCGGGTGGCCACGGCCGCTGCGGATCTGCCGCAACGGGCGGAAAATGCGCCGTCCGGGTTGCGCATCGTCGCTGTCGATGACGATGGCCTGGTCCTGATGAATACGACGCTGATGCTGGAAGATCTCGGTCACACCGTGTTCGAGGCGACGGCGGGTTCCGAGGCGCTCGAGATCCTGCGCAGGCAGCCGGTCGATCTGGTGATTTGCGACCATGCCATGCCGCGCATGACCGGCGCGCAGCTTGCCGAGGCAATCCGCCAGGAATGGCCTGAAATGCCGATCATTCTCGCAACCGGTTACGCCGAGCTCCCCGAAGGAACGGCAATCGCCAACCTGCCCCGTCTCGGCAAGCCTTTCTCGCAGGCGCAGCTCGCCGAGGCGATCAGCCGGGTTGCTTCCTAAGGAACGCAAAGGCGCGGAGCGTCTCGTCGCCATTGTTTTCGGCCTCCCGGAGTTCACCCGCCGTGGGTGACGTTGTGCCGCTGTGGAGGCGTTGTTCGGTCTCTTTGAGGTCGAGGATTGCGCGTTCAATTTCTTCAGCCGGAGTTTCGCGCGGGGCCATGCGCCACCGGTGATGCTGCCACAAGCCGACAAGCAGCCGTCGGCTTGGGACTTCTATCGTCTCGTGAATGAACCATGCTCCGCCTGCCGCAATGGCAAGCGTCACCCCGATCAGCGCCGGTTCGGGCATCAGGCTATCAAATGTCCGACGGGCAAGGAACATGATGGGCACGTGGAAGAGATAGAGTGAGAAGCTGATCGTGCCCAAAAACCTCACGGGTGCGGCTGAAAGGACAGAGGCGGCGATGGGCGGTTGCCGGGCGACGAGCGCCACAATGACGGCTGCCGCGACCGCGCTTTGCAGACCCCAAAATTCGGGGGAAAAACTCGGCACGACATGCCTGTAAGTGAAGAACACCGCCAGAAGCAACAGCGTGAAAATTCCCGTGAAGGCAGATGGCGTCCATCTGTCCCAGTGGGAATGCATCGTCCCGGCAAGTGCGCCGAAAAGAAAGTAAGGCAGCTTGGAAACGAGCATGATCCCAGGCCCCGGCAATTCCAGCAGACCGTCCACGGCGACGACCACTGCGAAACCTACGATCACGCCGCCATAACGCTGCGGGCGGGCGAGGCAAAGCCATAGGACCGGGAAGAGCAGATAGAATTGAATTTCAGGTGGAATTGACCAGAAAACGCCACTCGAGCCCAGCAGCAAGACATGACGCACAAAGTCCATGCCGCCGGCAATCGGCTGAATGAAGTTGAGATTCTGCATGCCGGACAGCACCGCCACGAGCACGACGGCAGCCAGATAGACCGGATAGATGCGGGCAAAGCGGCTGACAAGAAAATCCAGGACGTTTTCTTTGGTCACCGGCCGTGAACCGTAGAGATGGCTCATCAGAAAGCCACTGAGCGCAAAGAACAAGCCGACGGCTTCGCTGCCCATCGTCATGACATGCTGGGCTGTGTTCGGAAAGACAAGTCCGATATGCGCTTGAACGACCAGAAGCGCGGCGATACCGCGCAGGCCATCGAGACTGGGGATGTAATCCGGCCGGCTCATGTGCAGCTTTTTAAATATTCTGTTCAGGCAAGCAGTATCGGACATCGCTTTACGAGCTATTAATGCGGTGCGCTCGGGCTTGCCGGAGGGCTCGTATCCCCGGACTATTCCCGGCGGCTTCTCCCGATCTCGGCGCGCAGGATGAACAGCAGCAATGCCAGCACCATCGCCGCCAGCCCATACCAGGTGATCGCATAGATGAAATGGTTGTTGGGGAAATGGATGATGGTGAGGCCGCCGACGGGCAGGCCGCCCGGATTGGCCGTGGCATCGGCGTCGATGAAAAAGGGCGCGACCGCACCCACACCGCGCTTTGCAGCGATCGCCGCGACATCGCGCGAATACCAGCGGTCGGCCGCGACGTCATTGGACCGCAGCAGCGATCCCTTCGGCTCCGTCATCCGCATCAGCCCGGTGATCTCGGCCGGCCCTGATGGTTGCCCCTCGCGGCGCGTGGCCGGGTCGCGCCTGTCGGTCGGCACGAAGCCGCGATTGACGAGGATTGATGTCCCATCGGCAAGCGTCAGCGGCGTCATCACCCAATAGCCCGGGCCGAGCATCGTGGAGGCATAGACCAGCGTTTCCTTGTCGTTCGCCAGCGTTCCTGCTGCCGTCACCCGCCGATATTCGTCGTCGGCGGCATTGACCTTGTCCCAATCGGCGCGCGCCGGTGCGGTTGCGGGTGCGGCATGCACACGCTCTTCGACGCGGGCGATGAGATCGCGTTTCCAGGCGAGGCGCTGCACCTGCCAGGTGCCGAGGGCTGCGAGTGCCGCGGCCAGCAGCAGCAGGCAGACGGCGAAGATCGCGCGTTTTACCTGATGACGCCGTTGATCGGACTTTTCCGAGGGAGCCTGCGGGCGGCGCTGCCGCCGCCCCTTCGTGACTGTCACGGCATGTTCTTCATCATCTCGGGGCTCATCGGCATCATGTTGGTGTTGAGATGATGCATGACCCAGAGCGAGCCGGAAAGCGCGATGGCGACGATGATGAGGGTGAAGATCAGCGCCATGATCGTCCAGCCGCCCTCGCTCCTGGTATTCATGTGCAGGAAGAAGACCATATGGACGACGATCTGGATGGCGCCGAGGCCCATCACCAGCACCGCCGTCAGCGCCGGGCTGGCGATCACGCCCGACATAACTAGCCAGAAGGGAATGGCGGTGAGGATGACGGAGAGCACGAAGCCCGCCATATAGCTGCGGAACGTGCCGTGGCCGGCCTGATGGCCGTGGCTGTGGCCGTGATGCGCCTCGTGGGCATCCTCATGGGCGGGTGCTTGCGAACTCATCCGAGAACTCCCAGCAGATAGACGAAGGAAAAGACGCCGATCCAGACGACGTCGAGGAAGTGCCAGAACATCGAAAGGCACATCAGGCGGCGGCGATTGGCCTCGATCAAGCCGTGCATCGACACCTGCACCATCAGCGTGATCAGCCAGATGATGCCGAAGGTGACGTGCAGACCGTGCGTGCCGACCAGCGTGAAGAAGGAAGACAGGAAGGCGCTGCGCGTCGGCCCGGCGCCTTCATGGATCAGGTGGATGAACTCATAGAGTTCGAGCCCGATGAAGGCTGCGCCGAACAGGCCTGTGACGCCAAGCCAGAACAGCGTTTCCGCCTTGGCGTTGCGCTCCATCTGCAGCATGGCGAAGCCATAGGTGATCGAGGAGAACAGCAGCATCGAGGTGTTGAGGGCAACGATCGGCAGATCGAAGAGATCGGCCGGCGACGGGCCGGCGGCATAATTGCGGCCGAGCACGCCATGCGTGGCAAACAGCACCGCGAAGATCAGGCAGTCGCTCATCAGGTAGAGCCAGAAACCGAGATTGGTGCTGTTCTCCGGATGATGGTCTTCCGTCAGGTAGAATTCAGGCTTTTCGGCCGTGTCGATGGTGTGATCGCTCATGGTCTCTTACACCTGCTCGGCAAGCAGCGCAGTGCGCTTGCCTTCCGTTTCGGTTACCTCTTCGGCGGGGATGTAGAAGTCGCGTCTGTAGTTGAAGGTATGGCCGATCGCCACCGCCAGCATGGCGACGAAGGAGACGACGACCAGCCACCACATGTACCAGATCAGGCCGAAGGCGAGTGCGACGCTGATAGCAGACAGGATCGCGCCGGTGCCGGTGTTCTTCGGCATATGGATCGGCCGGAAACCTTCCAGCGGACGCGCATAGCCGCGGTTCTTCATGTCGTACCAGCCGTCATGATCGTGCACGACCGGCGTCAGGGCGAAGTTGTATTCGGGCGGCGGCGAGGAGGTCGACCATTCCAGCGTGCGGCCATCCCAGGGATCGCCGCTGTCGTCGCGCAACTCCTCGCGTTTCATGAAGCTGACGACGATCTGGATCAGGAAGGCGGCAATACCGAGCGCGATCAGCCCGACGCCGAAGGCGGCGATGATGAACCAGATCTGTATCGACGGGTCCTCGAACTGGCTCATGCGGCGGGTGACGCCCATCAGGCCGAGCACATAGAGCGGCATGAAGGCGAACCAGAAGCCGATCTGCCAGAACCAGAAGCTCATCTTGCCCCAGAAGGGATCGAGCTTGAAGCCGAAGGCCTTCGGGAACCAGTAGTTCACGCCGGCGAACATGCCGAAGAGAACGCCGCCAATGATGACGTTGTGGAAGTGGGCGATCAGGAACAGCGAGTTGTGCAGCACGAAGTCGGCCGGCGGCACCGCAAGCATGACGCCGGTCATGCCGCCGATGACGAAGGTCACCATGAAGCCGACCGTCCACAGCATCGGCACCTGATAGCGGATGCGGCCGCGATACATGGTGAAGAGCCAGTTGAACATCTTCGCTCCCGTCGGGATCGAGATGATCATCGTGGTGATGCCGAAGAAGGAGTTGACGGAGGCACCCGAGCCCATCGTGAAGAAGTGGTGCAGCCAGACGATATAGGACAGGATCATGATCACGCAGGTGGCGTAGACCATCGAGGCGTAGCCGAACAGGCGCTTGCCGGAGAAGGTGGCGACGACTTCCGAGAAGATGCCGAAGGCCGGCAGCACCAGGATGTAGACCTCCGGATGACCCCAGATCCAGATGAGGTTGATGTACATCATCGGATTGCCGCCGAGGTCGTTGGTAAAGAAGTTGGTTCCGGCATAACGGTCGAGCGACAGCAGGGCGAGGGTGGCGGTCAGGATCGGGAAGGAGGCGACGATCAGCACGTTGGTGCAGAGCGCCGTCCAGGTGAAGACCGGCATCTTCATGAAGGTCATGCCCGGCGCGCGCATCTTGACGATGGTGGCGATCAGGTTGATGCCCGACAGGGTCGTTCCGACGCCGGCCACCTGCAGGCCCCAGATATAATAATCGACGCCGACGCCCGGACTGTAGGCCGCGCCCGACAGCGGCGGGTAGGCGAGCCAGCCGGTCTGGGCGAATTCGCCGATGAACAGCGACAGCATGATGATGATCGCGCCGGCGGTGGTCATCCAGAACGAGAAGTTGTTGAGGAAGGGGAAGGAGACGTCGCGCGCGCCGATCTGCAGCGGCACCACGAAGTTCATCAGGCCGGTGACGAAGGGCATCGCCACGAAGAAGATCATGATGACGCCGTGGGCGGTGAAGACCTGGTCGTAATGGTGCGGCGGCAGATAGCCCTCCGAACCGTTGAAGGCGATCGCCTGCTGGATGCGCATCAGGATCGCGTCGGAGAAGCCGCGCAACAGCATGATGACGGCGAGGATCACATACATGATGCCGATCTTCTTGTGATCGACGCTGCAGATCCAGTCGCGCCAGAGCGGGCCCCAGAACTTGAAATAGGTGATGAGGCCGAGCACCGCGATGGCGCCGATGACGACGCCGATGAAGGTCACGACCAGAATCGGCTCGTGATAGGGGATGGCATCGAGGGTCAACCGGCCGAAGACGAACTTCAGGAGGTCAGGATTGGAAAACATGGAACAACCCGTTCATTATGTCTTGCGACGCAAAGCGCCAGGTTAATTGTTGTTGTTGAGTTGCGCCGGCGCCGGATCGGCGCCATTGCTCATGCCGGGCATGTCGTGCTGCATGCTGTTGCCGTCGCTATGCTCGGCGGGCTCGCTTCCGGCCGGGGCCTCCGCTGCCGGCATGGCCGCCGGCGTCACGATGCCTTCGTCGGCATGGCGGCCGTCATATCGCAGCTTCTCGCGATTCTCCGCACTTTCCTTGCCGCCGCCGCCCATCATGTCGATGTGCATCATCTCGTTCATGCACATCTTGCCCGGCGTGGCGCACATATTGAGGATGGCGTTGTAAAGGTCGGCATCGGCGCCGGCATAATAACGCACCGGTTCCTTCTCGCTCGGCTTCTCGAGCTTCAGATAGGCGTCGCGGTTGAGCATCGTGCCCTGCTGCTTGACCCTAGCCACCCAGGCGTCGAAGCCCTCGCGGGTCAGGCCATGGAACTTGAAGCGCATGTGCGAGAAGCCGGCGCCGCTGTAATTGGCGGAGAAGCCGTCGTACTCGCCTTCCCGATTGATGACGGCGTGCAGCTTGGTCTCCATGCCCGGCATAGCGTAGATCTGACCGGCAAGGGCAGGGATGTAGAAGGAGTTCATCACCGAGGAGGCGGTGATCTTGAAATTGATCGGCATGTCCACAGGGGCGGCGAGCTCGTTGACCGTGGCAATGCCGAGTTCGGGATAGAAGAACAGCCACTTCCAGTCTAGCGCCACGACCTCGACGATGAGCGGCTTGGTATCGGCCGGGATGGCGCGCTCCGCATCGAGGCGGTCGAGCGGGCGATAGGGATCGAGCTTATGGGTGGAAATCCAGGTTACGGCGCCGAGCGCGATGATGATCGCCAGCGGGGCTGCCCAGATCACGATTTCCAAGCGGGTCGAATGGTGCCATTCCGGCGCGTAAGTCGCGGCCGTATTGGAACGGCGGTAGCGCCAGGCGAAGAACAGCGTCAGAAAGATCACCGGGATGATGATCAGCAGCATCAGCACCGTCGAGATGACGATGAGATCGCGCTGTTGCATGGCGATGTCGCCGGATGGCGCCATGACCACCATGTTGCATCCTGCCAGGAAAAGCAGCGGCAAGACGGATAGAAGGCGGGAAAACTTCATGAGTTTTGGCACGTCTCTAAGCTCTTGTTGTTTCATTTCGTTCGCGACTAAAGCACTGAACCCGATAGCGACATGAGGCGGAAGGTCGCAGTGCAACAATCATGCCGCAATGCGGCACAAATCTTGTGCGCTAGTGCTTTGAAATCCTGACGAAATCAAGAAGGATTTTTCGCGAGCGCATGTTTCACCCAATATATCCGCAAGAGCCGGCCACGCCAGCGTTCCCATGGGAAAATCGCGGTCCGGATCACGCTATTTTTCCCGTCTGTGCCTCATTTTGAGTCGTGATGACGAACTATTTACGTCTTACGGACTTGATAAGCCTGCAGGTTTGATCAAGATCAGGCTGAGGCGCCTTGGCGAAAGCGCTTCAACGAGGGAGGCGTTTCATGGCTACAACATCGCATTACGGACCTTCATCGTCGTCGCTCGAACGCGACGCGCGGCGCATTCACGACGACAAACCGGTTTCGCCAGGCAGCATCGCCGTCGGCGTGGTGATCGGTCGCATGTCGGAATTCTTCGATTTCTTCGTCTACGGTCTCGCCTCCGTCCTGGTCTTTCCGCAGCTGGTCTTCCCCTTCGCGCCGGACAGGCTGACGGGCACGCTCTATTCCTTCGCCATCTTCTCGCTGGCCTTCCTGGCTCGCCCCGTCGGCTCCGTCGTCTTCATGACCATCGACCGGCTGTATGGGCGCGGCACCAAGCTGACGATCGCGCTTTTCCTGCTCGGCGGCTCCACGGCCTCGATCGCCTTCCTGCCGGGTTACGAAGAGATCGGCGTCTGGTCGATCGCGCTGCTGGCGCTCTTCCGTCTCGGCCAGGGCTTCGCGCTCGGCGGCGCCTGGGACGGTCTTGCCTCGCTGCTGGCGCTCAACGCGCCGGCCAATCACCGCGGCTGGTATGCGATGATCCCGCAGCTCGGCGCGCCGATCGGCTTTGCGCTGGCAAGCACGCTGTTCGGCTATTTCGTCGCCAATCTTTCCAGTGAAGACTTCCTCTCCTGGGGCTGGCGCTATCCTTTCTTCGTCGCCTTCGCGATCAACGTCGTCGCGCTGTTTGCGCGTCTGCGCCTGGTCATGACCAAGGAATTCGGCACCCTGCTCGAACAGCACGAGCTGGAAGCCGCACCGATCCTTGACGTGCTGCGCGTGCATGGCCGCGACATTCTGATCGGCGCCTTCGTGCCGCTCGCCAGTTTCGCCATGTTCCACCTCGTCACCATCTTCCCGCTCGGCTGGATGAGCCTATACGGCAACCAGCCGATCGGCGCCTTCATGGTGGTGCAGGTGATCGGCGCCATGGTCGGCATCGTCACGATCATCGCGTCGGGCCTGATCGCCGACCGCATCGGCCGGCGCGCCCAGCTTGCCATCTGCGCCGTCATCATCGCCGTCTTCAGCTTTGTCGGGCCGGTCCTGATCGCCTCCGGCAATAGCGGCCACGACGCCTTCGTCATCATCGGCTTCGGCGTGCTCGGCCTGTCCTTCGGCCAGGCGACCGGCTCGATCTCGTCGCGTTTCGGCCGCGGCTACCGCTATACCGGCGCAGCCTTCACCTCGGATCTTGCCTGGCTGATCGGCGCCGGTTTTGCGCCGCTGGTGGCGCTCAGCCTCTCCAGCCGCTTCGGCCTGACCTTCGTCGGCTACTACCTGCTGTCCGGCGCCATCTGCACGCTGGCGGCACTCGCCTTCAGCAGGGCGCTGGAGCAGCGCGAATAATTCGAACCGCGGCAAGTCCGCCGGCAAGTCCGGCGGCTGTCTTATCCTCTATCACAACGAAGAGCGGCACCGCCGAATTGATGCAGCACGTGTTGGTGGTTAGCGATATCCACGGCTTTCCCGAAACTGTCGCCGAACTATTGGATGTTGCGGGCGCCAAGCAGCGCATGTTGCAGCTCGCCGACCTGAGTGGTCGACCCGGTCTGCGTGGAGATGAGCTTCACCACCATCTTTTCAACGGCGACGGCATGCGGCATGCGGTTCGCGCACTTCGCGAGATTGACGGACGCAGCTGCTTAGGGATCGGTTTCAGCGCCGGTGGAACTGCTTTGTGGAATGCGGTCAAAGAGGGTCTGGGACTCCAGGCCCTGGTCTGCGTGTCCTCGACCAGATTGCGCTTCGAAACGTCGCCGCTGAATATACCCAGCATGGTATTCTGGGGCGAGCTCGATCCATATCGGCCGGCTGAAGGCTGGAACAAGGCTGTTCCCAGGTGCTGGAAAACCTACGCTGGCAAGCAGCACGATTTTTACCGCATCGACGCGCTTACGGCTAAATCTCCTTTACGGGCCGATATTGCCGCGTTCATTGAAGGACGTTTCCTCTCTGCTTAGCGTGTGTGCCGCTTAGCGGCGCGGCATGGGAAGCACGCAGGCTTCGTTTTGTTGACAAATCTCGCTCTCTACTTGCGTCATCCTCGGCCTTGTGCCGAGGATCTGCTACATATCGACCGTCGCAGATGCTCGGGACAAGCCCGAGCATGACGAAGGAGGGGGTAGCCGGCTTTGTCAGCAGTCTGAGTCTACATAGGAAATCTTGCAGGCGTTCGTTTTCGGGCTGCAATTCCAATTATTGAATGCATTGCAATCTATAATTAAATGCATATCTTGTTCGCGATCAGCGAGGATATGCCATGACTGCGGAAACCATTGATCATTCGACCCTTTCCCGCCTTGTCGAGGCAGGCGCGGTCGATGCCGCTCATGTCGTCGGCAAAACCGGCGGCTGGTCCGTCGTTATCCGCTACGGCAAGTCCGAGCGCGCGCTTGCCGCCCAACGCAGCCGGCAGGTGCGTGTGTTCAAGCGCATCGACACCTTGGTTTCTTATCTCAAGGATGTCGGCATTTCGCAGTTCGATGTCGATGCAGGCGATTACGCGCCTGAAACGGTATCGCGGCCGGATCGGGCCGCCGCTCTGCGTCGCACCCATGAGGCGGCGGAATACGACAAGTGGTTCCGTGAACAGGTCGAGGAAGCGATCCGGGAGGCCGATGATCCGAACGCGGTCTGGATCAGTGCGGAAGATGCCGAAGAGCAAATGGACAAGCTTCGGGCCGAACTGCTCGCGCGGCTGGAATCCGGAGATAAGGCTTGATCGTCAAATGGCTGCAGCAGGCGCTTCTGAATCGGGAAGGTCAGATCCGGCACATCTTCGCCCAAAATCCGAAGGCTGCAATCGCATTGGATGATGTCATCCGGCAACAGGCCAAAATGCTCGCCGATCATCCCGAAGCAGGACGCGGCGGCCGCCTCGACGGAACGCGGGAACTGGTCGTTCCGCGCACGGCATTTCTGCTGATCTATCGTATCGACAGAATAGCACCGAGGGTGGAAATACTGCGCCTTCTTCATGGCGCCCAGCAATGGCCGCCGAAGTCCTGAAGAGAATTCCTACTGCGCCATCTGCGGCTGCTTTGCCGCCCGGGCCGCGGTCAGCTCCGCCGTGGTGTGGTTCAGGCGGTCGGCCAGCACCCGCATGATTTCCACGGCCATCTCAGGGAAGTCGCTGAGCAGCTTGAGGAAATGCTCCTTGCTGATGCGCAGCACCTCGAGCGGCGAGGTGGCGCGCACCGTTGCCGTGCGCGAGACGTCGCAGAGGATGGCGATTTCGCCGACGATCGAATTGAGCTCGACATCGGCGACCTTGATCTCGCCGGCCGGCGAGGAGACGATGATATCGGCGGTGCCGGAAAGGATGACATAGGCGGCGTCGCCGACATCGCCCTGATGGAAGAGGTTCTGCCCGGCCTTGTAGGTCATACGGTCGGAGGTGAAGGCCAAGAGCTTGAGCTTGGCTGGCGCGATCCTCGAAAAGATCGGCACCCGTCGCAGCATTTCGACTTCGTCTCTCAACAGCACGTTTCAACCCCCTGACGCAGGGTCCGCGGGACCGGGCGTCTTCATAACTCCGAGGCGTCCCCGTCCGGAACACCCACCATCGCCGCCCCAATAGAATATTACGATAACAGTTCCTTGAACATCCCGTTTTTCTCGGAAAGTTCCGGATAGTTTCCGGCTTCCGCCAACCCGCCGCGGTCGAAGAGCAGGATCCGGTCGAACATCTCGGCGAGGCGCGCATTGGAGAGCACCCAGATGATCGCCGGCCGCTGGCCTTCCTCATGCAGGTCTTCGACGATGTTGCGGGTGATCTGATCCTGAACGCGCTGGTCGAGCGCCGATAGCGGCCGGTTGAAGATGAAATAGTCCGAACGTTTCAAGAGCGCGCGGGCAAGATTGAGCTTCTGCCGCTGCACCATGGTCAGCCGCTTGCCGCCGGAGCCGACGTCGAATTCGAGGCCGATCGCCAGCACGTCGTCATAAAGGTCGAGCGCGTCGAAGAGTTCGCCCATGATGGCGCGGATGCGGTCGGAGGCGTCGGCCTGCTGATAGGCGATGCGGCCGAACAGCACATTGTCCATCAGGCTTGCCGACGGGGTGAAACGCTCGGCGTCGTAACGCTCGATCAGCTCGGCGAGATCGGCCGGAATATGCTCGTGGAACTGCTTGCGGGCGCTGACGATCTTGGCCATCAGCTCGTCGGTCAGCAAGCCGAAGCGATGGCGCGGCTCGATATAGGCGAAGCTCAGCCGGATGATGGCCGAACGTTCCTCGGGCGTGGCGTCCTCGAAACGGCGGCTCTGCAGCTTCTGCAGCAGCGCCTGGTAGGTCGGAATATCGTCCGCCGTCATGAAGGTCAGCTGCTGGAAGAAGGGATGGTCCGGCGGCAGGTCGTGGAAGAGTTCCACTGCGTTTTCAGCGATCTCGAGGCCCATGGCGTAGAGATCGGTGCTGAGGCCGGTCTCGCGGAACAGCTGCTGGAAATAGGGATGCGCGGCAAGCCGGCGATTGGTCATCAAAGGCCGCTTCATCGTGCCGAAGAGCAGGTTCTCGCCGACCGTCGCCTGGGCGTTATAGGCGTCGAAATCGAAAGGCACGACGATCGTGTCGAGCCCTTCGTCGCGCAGCCGGTCGCGCAGCGAGGCGCGCAGCGCCACGACGTGGTCGCTGACGGCGACATGCACGTCGGTGTTGACGGTCGAGCGCAGCGCCAGATCGAGAATGTCCTGCGAGATCAGGACGGCGTCGAGCACCGGGCGGATCGCTTTCAGCAGGTCCTCAGGCCCGTTGGCTCCGGCCGCCTTGTAATCCACCCAATCGCTGTTGAGGTCGAGCGTCGGATTGCCGGCCTTCACCGCCTCGACGGAATGCCATTTATACTCCAGCGCTTCCTTCTCGTCGTAGACCGGATCGGTCATAGGCGCGTGCTTGAGGCCGTAGAGCAGATTGCTGGCGAGCGAGCCGTGGAAGAAGAAGGTATCGGCCGAGGCATAGGAGATGCGCCGGCCGGTGATCGATTCCGGCAAGTCCAGGAGGTCGCGGCCGTCGATGGTGATGCGGCCGGAATCCGGCCAGACCATCCGTCCGAGCGCTTCGGCGAAGGCTTCCGCGCCGCTGCCGTTCGGGCCGACGACCGCCACCGTCTCGTTCGGCTTGATCTCGACGGAGACGTGGTCGACGAGGCGGGCGCCGCTGTCGTCGGAAAGTGAGAGATTGGTGACGACGAGCGCGCTCGTCAGTGCGCCCACGGGGGTGGTGGCGAGTTCCTGGATGCGGCTGTCGATCAGCGGCTCGACGTTGAACTGCTCGTAGACCTGCTGGTATTTCACCTGCACGTCCTGGCGCATCTGGTCCCAGTCGATCAGTTCCTTCAGCGGCCCGGGCAGGTCCTTATAGGCCGATATGACGGCGACGAGCTGACCGATGTCGAGCCGGCCCTGCAGCGCCAGATAACCGCCGATCGCGTAAAACAGGAACGGCGTCACCTGGGCGAGGAAATTGTTGATGAACTTCACCAGGAACTTCCACTGGTAAAGGTCGTAGCGGATCGAAAAAATCCGGCCGAGCCGCGAGGCGATGTCGGCGCGTTCGAGGTTCGATGTGTCGTTGCCGTGGATCGTGCCGATGCCGTCGACGATTTCGCCGACGCGGCCGGAAAGTTCGCGCGCCGTCAGCTGCCGCTGGCGGCCGAGCTCCAGCAGCCGCTTGCGCATGCGGGGGATGACGACGGCCTGCACACCGACGATGCCGGCGGCAATCATGCCGAGCCAGAAATTCTGCACGATGATGAAGGCGAGCGCCGTGATCGCCTGGCCGCCGAGAAGGGCGGGCGAGACGAAGGCATCGCCGGTGAAGCCGCCCATCGGCTCCACCTCGTCCTTGATCATGGTGGCGATCTCAGCCGATTTGACCCGCTTGAAGTGGATCGGCGGAAATCGCAGCACCCGGTCGATGAGCTCGAAGCGGATACGGCGCAGCATGCGCTCGCCGAGCCGGCCCTTATAGGTGTTGATGTAGAATTTGAAGAGGCCGTTCAGCACCACCAGCGCCAGAAACACGAGGCTGAGGGCCATCAGCATCTGGAAGCGGTTGAGCTGCAACCCTTGAAAGAATTCGACATGGCCGATCAGCGGGATGTCGTAGGCGATGTGCATGAAGGTCTGCCGCGCGCCCGGACCTTCGAAACCGTCGCCCTGGATCGGTCCGTTGACGATCTGCTTCGGCAGGTCGAAGGACAGGAAGTAGGGCACCATCGAGGCGGCGACGACAGCCAGAATCCACAGCTGCTGCAGCCGCGTGTTCTTCCAGATGTAGCGGGCGAGGCTTTTTTCCATGGCTAACCGTCAGCGTGCTGGGAAATTCCGGGGGCCGGGATGGGGAGAAATCTTGAGAACAGGACCATGCAGCCGGACCGCCGATATCGCAATGAAAACAAGGCGAAGCGACCGGCTGCAGACATGCCGATTCTCGCCGGAACAATGTTTATATCACAGGAATTTTGGATTAGGCGAGGGATTCGGCAATCATGGAGCGAATGATGCCGGCGGTTTTCTCCGCCCCGTCGAGATCGAGCAAGACCGGCTTGCGCCGCGGTGCGGCGAGCGCCTTTTCGACGGCCTCCTTCACATGGCCCGGCGTCAGTCCCGTTTCCGGCAGAATCTCGGCGAGATCAAGCGCTTGCAGCCGTTCGGCGCGCACCGTCTGCTCGGTCTCGCCGCCGGCGACAAAGGGGATAAGGATCGCCCGGCATTCGCTGCGCAGGAGATCGCCGACCGTGTTGTAGCCGGCCTGCGAGATCGAGACCTTGGCAGCGCGCAGCAGCGAGGGAAAATCCTTGCGGAAGCGCACCAGCGTCACATTTGGAGGGGCGTCTTGCGACAGGGCGGTAAAATCCGCCTCCGGCAGGTTCGGGCCCGATATCAGCAGCCAGCGCAGATCGGCGGGCAGCAGCGCCGCCGCCTCTTTCGCCGCGCCGATCAGCGCGGCGCCGACGGCACCGCCGCCCGCCGATGCGATGATGTCGAAGGTCTCGGTCGGTTCCGGCGCCGGCGGGGCTGCGACGAGGCCGGTATAACGCAGCCTGTCGGAGATATCAGACGTCAGCGGGAAGGTGTCCTCAAGCCTGATGAAGCCGGGATCGCCGTGGACGAGCACCGCATCGAAATGCTCCTTGACCAGCGTGGCGGTCTCCGCGTCGCGGCCGGCCTTGCGGTTTTCCTGCAGGATGTCGCGCACCGAGCTTAACAGTTTCGGCCGCGGTTCGGCCTTGTCGATTGCTGCAAGCAGGGGCAGCAGTTCGAAGCGCATCTGCCGCCGGCCGAAGGGGAAGGCTTCGATGATGACGACATCGGGCCTTGCGGCATGAAAGGCGTCGAGCAGCAGATCGCGGCGGGCATGGAGGAAATCCTCGCCCACTGGCCGGCCATCGGCGTCGGCGAGGCCGGAGAAACCGGCATTGCTGGCAACGACCGCCGGCAGGGCCACGGTCTTCACGCCCTCGCCGGGAAAACCCGGCACCGGCAGGCCGCCGGTCACCACCGTGACGTCGAAGCCGTCCTTGACAAGCGCATTGGCGATGCGGCTGGCGCGGGCGATATGGCCGATGCCGAGCAGGTGCTGGACATAGAAGAAGATACGCGGTGCCGTCATGACGCCTTCTGCCATTCGGCCTCGAACAGGCCGGCGAGCTGTCTGATGCTGGAGTGATAGTCGAAATGTTCGCGCACCTGATTTTCGGCGGCGTCGCCGAGCCGCTTGCGCAGTGCCGGGTCGCGGATCGCCGTTTCCAGCGCTTGGGCAAGCCGCGCCGGATCTTCCGGCGGCACGACGAGGCCGTTTTCGCCGTCCTTCAGCAGTTCCGGCACGCCGGATACTTCGGTCGAAAGGCAGACGAGCCGTTGGCTCGAGGCTTCCACAAGCACGTTCGGCAACCCGTCGCGGTCGCCGTTGGCGGCGATGCGGCAGGCGAGCGCGAAGAGGTCGGCTCGGCGGTAGTGATCGAGCACCTCTTCCTGCGCCAGGGCGCCCTTCCAGACGATGCGGTTGGCAAGGCCAAGTTCGCTCGCCAGGACTTTCAGTTTCGCAAGTTCCTCGCCGCCGCCAATATGGTCCATGCGCCAGTGGAGGTCGGCAGGCAGCAGCGCCAGCGCCCTGAGCAGCACGTCATAGCCCTTCTTCTCGACCGCACGGCCGACGCTGAGGATGAAGGCCGGGTCATCGGGGTCGCTGCCGGTGCGGTCCGACCGCTTGCCGGAGAAATGGCCGAAGCGGGCGAGATCGAGACCGTGATAACTCAGATGCACGGCGTCCTTGCGCGAGGTCAGCGCCCGCATGTGCTCGTAGCCGGTCCTGGTGCAGGTAACCGCCCAGCGGGCGCTGCCAAGCTTTTCGTGCAGCTCCCAGTCGGGTGATGTCCAGATGTCCTTGGCGTGCGCCGAGCAGGTCCAGGGCGTGCCGGTGAGGATGCTCGCATATTCCGTCACCGAGGCCGGCGTGTGGATGAAATGGGCATGCAGCCATTGCCCGCCATCCGGCCATTCGCGCCCCAGCACCAGCGCCTGGCCGAGACGGCGGAAGCGGTTGCGGGAGAAGTCGCGCTTGAGGTCGGCAAAGAAGCGTTTGATCAGCGGCTTGAAGCCGGGTTTGGAGAAACCGGCGATCAGGCCTTTCAGCACCCGGATCGGTTCCTCGTGCAGATATTCCGGCAGATAGACGACACGCGCTCGGATCTCGTCATGCACGGGATGGCGCTTCTTGTCGGTCGGCCGGCGCATCGAAATCAGCGTGAGGTCGAAGCCGGCCTTCTCGAGACCGAGCAGCTCCTGGGCGATGAAGGTCTCCGAAAGGCGGGGATAGCCTTTCAGCACGACTAGGATCTTGCGGCGTGGCGGCAAGGCTGTGCCCTATTCCGCGCCGACGAGGGAGAGGTGGCTGCCGCGGCCGTCGATCCATCGGCCGACGGTCTGGGAGATGTGGTCCAGCCCTTCGAGATGCATATTGCTGCCGCTCTTCGACGGCGGCAGGCGGGAGGGCAGGCGCTTCAGCGCCTCGGCCATAACAGTCGGATCGGCCGATTGGTCCGGCAGCAGCATATCGACAAGGCCGAGCGCGCTTGCCCGCTGGGCCCGCAGCAGCTGTTCCTCGCGCGGCTTGACGCGCGGCACGATGAGCGCCGGCTTGTCGAAAGAGAGGATTTCGCAATAGGTGTTGTAGCCGCCCATGGCGACGACGCCGGTGGCGCCGTCGATCAGCTCTTCCATGTGGTTGTCGAACTCGATCACCTCGATATAGGGAATGGCGTCGCCCTTCTGTACCAGCTTGGCGCGCTCGGCGGCCGGCATATAGGGCCCGAGCACGACGAGCGCCTTCTGCGTCAGCGTCGGATCGGCCTCGTAGGCATTCATCACGTCGTGGACGAGATCGGAGCCGTCGCCGCCGCCGCCTGTCGTGACCAGCAGGTAATTATCCTTGCGGGCATTGATCGAGGTCTTGCCCTTGGAGACGCTGCGCTGCAGGAAGCCGACGAAATCCATCTTCCGGCGCAGGCTGGCCGGCACGTCGAGACCGATAAGCGGGTCGTAGAAGTCAGGCGGACCATAGACCCAGACGCTGTCGTAATATTGGTCGATCTTCTGCATGATGCCGTTCTTCTTCCACTCGGCCTCGAGCAGATGCGGCGCGTCCATGATCTCGCGCAGGCCGAGCACCAGCACGGTGCCGCGGGCCTTGAGATAGGCGAGCGTATCCTCGACCTCGCCCTTCAGCCCCATCGGCTCCTTGTCGACGATGAAAATATCGGGCTGGAAGGTCTCGGCCGTGTGGCGGATGCTCGATTCGCGCATCTTCAGCGTCTCGTGCAGGTCGATGTGGCTGGCGAGCGACGTATATTCGCCGTTGCGCAGCTTGATGACGCTCGGGATCTTCACGAAGTCGACGCGGGCGCGGTAGTCGAAGGCGCCGGCGATCGTGGCGCCCGAAATGATCAGGATGTTGAGGCCGCGATAATCTTCGACCAGCGCATGGGCGATGGCGCGACAGCGTCTGAGGTGGCCGAGACCGAAGGTGTCGTGACTGTACATGAGGATGCGTGCATCTTCGAGACGTCTGGACATGGGTGTTCCTTCTGGGGTGAGCAACATAGTTAGTACCCCCACCGTCCGGAGGCCAAGACGTGGGGGCGGTGCCGCAAGGCGCTGCCGAACTTCCTGCTATTTGTAGGGATCTGCCGCATCACGCAAGCCGTCTCCCAGAAAGTTGAACGCCAAAATGACAAGAACAACAGGAATGATCGGATAGAGCAGCCAAGGATAAAAGGCGATGACGCTGACGCTTTTTGCTTCGGTCAGCAGAATTCCCCAGCTGGTGATCGGCGGGCGAAGGCCGAGGCCGAGGAAGGAGAGCGCGGTCTCGCCGAGGATCATGCCGGGGATCGAAATCGTCGCCGAAGCAATGAGATGCGACATGAAACCCGGCACCAGATGCCGGCCGATGATGCGCGGTGTGCTGGCGCCCATCAGCTGTGCGGCCTGGACGTAATCTTCCTCGCGCAGCGCCAGCAGCTTGGAGCGCACGGCACGTGCCAGCCCCGTCCAGTCGATGATGCCGAGGATGACGGTGATGCCGAAATAAATGACGATCGGGCTCCAGGTCACCGGCATGATGGCGGCGAGCGCCATCCACAGCGGCAGGCTCGGCAGCGATTGCAGCACTTCGATCAGGCGCTGGACGATGAGATCGAAAACGCCGCCCCGATAACCGGCAAGGCCGCCGATGACGATGCCGAGCACGAAGCTGATCGAAATGCCGATCAGACCGATCGTCAGCGATATCCGCGCACCGTAGAGGATGCGCGAGAGCACATCGCGGCCGAGCCGGTCGGTGCCGAGCAGGAACATCTGGCCGCCGATCGCCGGGCAGACGAGATGATAGTTCGAGGCGGCAAAGCCCCAGAATTTATAGGCATCGCCGCGGCAGAAGAAACGGATCGGCTGCACGTCGTTCGGCCTGTCGCTATAGACGCGGTGCAGCGTGTCGAGATCGAGCGTCATGCTGCGGCCGTAGACGAACGGACCGACGAAATTGCCCTTGTCGAAGAAATGGATGCTCTGCGGCGGCGCATGGATGAAATCGACGTTGCGCGTGTGCAGCCCGTAGGGCGCCAGGAATTCGACGATCAGGATCATCAGGTAGACGGCGGCGAGAAAGATGCCGGAGATCAAGGCCAGCCTGTGCTGCTTGAACTTCCACCACATCAGCTGCTTCTGCGAGGCGAGATGGATGCGCGATTGCGCCGCCGTCATGGTCTCGGTCGCGAGCGGATCGAAAGGAGCGGTGGAGACGTAATGCGGCAGCGGCGCGCCGGGTGCGGGAAGGGGCGACATTATTTGGTGCTCCTGCCTTGCAGACGGATGCGGGGATCGAGGAAGCCGAGGGCGATGTCGGAGATCAGCACGCCGATGACGTTGAGGAAGGCCAGGAACATCAGGAAGGAACCGGCGAGATACATGTCCTGGCTCTGCAGCGCCTTGATGAGCATCGGCCCCGTCGTCTCCAGCGACAGCACGATCGCGACGATTTCGGCGCCTGATATGATCGACGGCAGGATCGAGCCGATATCGGCGACGAAGAAGTTGAGCGCCATGCGCAGCGGATATTTGAGCAGCGCCCGCATCGGATGCAGGCCCTTGGCGCGGGCGGTCGTCACATATTGCTTCTGCATCTCGTCGAGCAGGTTGGCGCGCAGCCGCCGGATCATGCCGGCCGTGCCGGCCGTGCCGACGATGATCACGGGGATCCATAGGTGAGAGAGGATCGACCGCGCCTTCTCCCAGCTCATCGGCGCCGAGATATATTGCTGGTCCATCAGATGGCCGATCGAGATGCCGAACCAGATATTGGCGAAGTACATCAGGATCAGTGCCAGCATGAAGTTCGGAATGGCGATGCCGAGCAGGCCGAGGAAGGTCAGCCCGTAATCGCTCCAGCTATACTGGTGCGTGGCCGAATAGATGCCGATCGGAAAGGCGATCAGCCAGGTGAGCAGGATGGTCGTGAAGGAGACGAGGATCGTCAGCCACAGGCGCTCGCCGACCACGTCGGAAACCGGCAGCTGGTATTCGAAGGAATAGCCGAAATCGCCGTGCAGCATGCCGCCGACCCAATAGAAATAGCGCACGATCTCCGGCTTGTCGAAGCCGTATTGCTGGCGCATCTCCTCGATTTCCTGGAGGTTGGCGGTTTCGCCGGAGGCGCGCAGCTCGGCGATCTGGCTCTCGAAGAAATCGCCCGGCGGCAGCTCGATGATGGTGAAAACCAGCGCCGAAATGACGAAGAGCGTCGGCACCATGGCGGCGATGCGCCAGAGAATGTATCTGAGCACGCCTCAGGCCTCCTTGTACCAGAATGCATCCGGCATGTAGATGCCGAGATAGGAGGTGGGATCGAAGCCGTAGAGGGCTTTCTCCGGCAGGTTCTGCAGCTTGGCGGCGCGAAGGATCGGCTGCAGCGTGCTGTTGATCAGGCCGATCGAGAACACCTGCTGCGTATAGAGCGACAGCATCTTGTGCCATATCACCTGGCGCTCCTCGAATTTCGCCGTCGAGCCCCATTGCTTGAGAAGATCGACCAGTTCGGCGGCCTCCGGCAGATCGGGTGCGACGCCCTCCTGGCCGGCCGAGAGATAATGCATGCCCCAGAGCGGCCATTGCAGCTGATCGTCGAGCGTCGGCGCCAGCCCGGCGGGCGACATGTCGGCCGTCGGCACGCCATTGTCGAGGCCGTACCAGATCGACATCATGATCGAGCCGCTCATGGCGCGGTTGCGGAAGACGTCGCGCTGCGAGGTGCGGGTATAGAGCGCAAGGCCGATATTGGCCCAGTGGTCGTGCACCAACTCCAGCACATCGGTATCGAGATTGCTCTCGCCGGCGGTTTCGACGGTGATCTCGGCGCGTCGCCCGTCCGGCAGCAGCCGGATGCCGTCACTGCCGCGCTTCACCAGGCCGAGTTCGTCGAGCAGGCGGTTGGCCTCGTCGGCATCGAACTTGACGAAGGCATCGGCGTATTCCTGCTTGAACAGCGGGCTGTCGGGCAGGACGGTATCGGCGCTCGGCGTGCCCAAGCCGTAGAAGGCGACCATGTTGATCTCGTGCCGGTCGATCGCCAGCGACAAGGCGCGGCGCAGCCGCACGTCGCGGAAAAGGCCGCGCCACACCTCGTCGGCGCAATTGAGGTTCGGCAAGAGCGTGATGCGCGAGCCGCGCGCGACCTTCCAGAGATTGACCTTCACCGGGAAGCGCTTCTCGGCTTCCTTCAGGAAGGTGTAGTCGTTGAAATCGATGCCGGTCGCCTGCAGGTCGGCCTCGCCGGCACCCGCCTTGGCGGCGATGATCGACGAGGAGGAGACGTTGAGGATGAACCGGTCGAGATAGGGCAGCTGCCGGCCGGTCTCGTCGACGCGGTGGAAGAACGGATTGCGCTCGAAGACGAACTGCTCGGCCGGCAGGGCCGTCGTGTTGCGCCAGGGATCGAGCGTCGGCAGGTTGGGGTTTTCCGGCCGGTAGGAGCGGGCCATCTTGATGTGCAGATCCTGCCATTTCTTGACACGGTTGGCCTGCATCATCTGTTCCATCTTCGCCTGGTCGGGCTGGAACTTCTTATGGAACTGCTTGAGATAATGCGCCGGCCCGACGATGACGAGCGGGATGGGGCCGGCCAGCGTCGGCAGGAACATCGGGTTGGGTTTTTCCCAGCTGTAGCGCACCGTCAGCGGATCGAGCACCTCGAAGCGCGGCAGGCTGCCGTGCGGGCGAAGCTCCAGCGCGCCGCCGCCCGGCGTCAGCTTGTCGTTCAGGATGACGTCTTCCCACCAGTAGCGGAAATCGTCGGCCGTGAACGGCTCACCGTCGGACCATTTGTGGCCCTCGCGCAGCGTGAAGGTGAAGACCGTGTCGTCCTCGGACTGGAACCCGGCCAGGATGTCCGGCTGGAACTGCAGATGCTTGTCGTAGCCGACCAGGCGGGCATAGCCGTAGATCGTCATGAAGCGGATGTCGCGCTGGCTGCCGATGATGGTGCGCACGGTGCCGCCATAGCTGCCGGGTTCGAGCCCCATCTCCTTCAAATTGACGATGCGCGGGCGGACGGGAATGCGTTCGGCCATAGGCGGCAGGCTGCCTGAGGTCAGCCGCTCCTTCAGGAATTCCGGCTCACCGGCCTGTTGGGCCCGAAGCACCGCCGGCGCGATCGCCGCACCGACGAGGCCGCCCAGGAATGTGCGACGCGTCACCATCAACGCAACTCCTTGGCATCGGCGCCCTTGCGGGCGCGCACCAGATGGCCGTCGCCGAGATCGGCATAGGCAAGCTCGGAAGCGTCGTCATGCTCGGCGGTGAAGGTTTTGCCCCAGTTCTGCTTGTCGGCGGCGCCGTTTTCCCTGAGCGCCTTGAAATCGAGCGGCCGATCGAGATCGGGGAAGGGGACGGCGGCGAGCAGCGATTTCGTATAGGGGTGCACCGGATCGCGCAGGATGATCTCGCGCGGCGCGATCTCGACGATGCGGCCCTTGCACATGACAGCGATGCGGTCGGCCATGTAATCGACGACGGCGAGATTGTGCGAAATGAAGAGATAGGTCAGCCCCAGCTCCCTTTGCAGGTCCTTCAACAGGTTGAGGATCTGCGCCTGGACGGAGACGTCGAGGGCCGAGACCGGCTCGTCGAGGATGACGAGCTTCGGCCCGAGCGCCAGCGCTCGGGCGATGCCGATGCGCTGCCGCTGGCCGCCGGAAAAACTGTGTGGGTAACGGCTGAGGTAACGCTTGTCGAGGCCGATCGCCGCCATCAAGCCTTCGACCTTGCGCTTGTGCTCGTCGCTGTCGCCGCGGTCGTGGATCTCCAGGGGTTCGCTGAGGATATTGCGCACCGTCATACGCGGTGAGAGCGAGGAGACCGGATCCTGAAACACCATCTGGATCTTGGTGCGCATATCCTGCAGGGCCTCGCCGCGCACCGACAGCACGTCGATCACGTCCTTGCCGTCGTTGAACACCACCGCGCCGCTGTCGGGTGTTACGGCGCGCATCAGGATCTTGCTGAGCGTCGTCTTGCCGCAGCCGGATTCGCCGACGAGGCCCAGACATTCGCCGCGGCGGATGTCGAAGCTGACGTCGTCGACGGCGTGCACGACCGCGGCTTCCTGCTTGCCGAGGAAACTGCGTTTGCGTGTCTTGTAGGTCTTCGAGAGATTGGCGACCGAAAGCAGGACGCCCGGCGCTTCCGCCTGGAGCAGTTTCTTCTTGCCGACGAGGGTCTCGAGATTGACCGGCACGTCGCGCAGCGCCTTCAGCCGCTCGCCGGGCTTCATGTCGAAATGCGGAACGGCGGCCATCAGGGCCTTGAGATAGGGATGCTGCGGATTGCGGAATATATCCTCGACCGGCCCGGCTTCCATGATCTCGCCGTGATAGATGACGACCACCTCGTCGGCCATGTTGGCGACGATGCCGAGATCGTGGGTGATGAGCAGCATCGCCATGCCGAGCTTGGCCTGCAGATCGCGCAGCAATTCCAGGATCTGTGCCTGGATCGTCACGTCGAGCGCCGTCGTCGGCTCGTCGGCGATCAGCAGCGCCGGCTTGCAGATCAGCGCCATGGCGATCATCGCGCGCTGGCGCATGCCGCCGGACAGTTCGAACGGATACATGTCGTAGGTGCGGCGTGGATTGGAGAAGCCGACCAGGCCGAGCATCTCCTCGGTCTTTTCGCGGGCTTCCTGCTTGTCGGCTTCGGTATGGATCAGCAACGCTTCGCTGATCTGGTTGCCGACCGTATGCAGCGGCGACAGCGAGGTCATCGGCTCCTGGAAGATCGTCGCCATGCGCTTGCCGCGCAGATCGCGCATTTCCTCGCTGTCGCGCGGAAAGGACAGGATATCGGTCGTGCTGCCGTCGAGCGGATCGGTGAAAAGGATGCTGCCCGAGGCCTTGGCCGGATTGGGCAGAATGCCCATGATCGACTGGCTGATCACCGATTTTCCCGAGCCGGATTCACCGACGAGAGCGGTGACCTTGCCCGGAAGAATGCGAAGATTGGCTTCCTTTACGACGCGTAGCCGGTCACCGAAAACCGAGAAGGAGACGTCGAGATTTTCAATACGCAACAGATCCGCTGCAGACGCCATACCAATGAAATTCCCCAGTCTTCTATGTTCCCGTTAAGGCACACTATCGTACCGCAAACAGGGTGTCTAGCTGATGACAATCATGGATAAACCAGCATGTCCCGCCGAAGTTCCCCGGGCGAGACGCGCAGATTATGACAGGGGTTGTAAGCTCTTACTGGATGAATTTCTCCATGCTGGTGCGCTTGACCTGATTCTTGGCGTCGCGATGCAGAAGAATGACCTGCTCGGCTTCGGACAGTCCGTTCTGCACGGCCTCGCGGAAGCTCTCGTCGACGTTGATCGCCGGCGCTGGCGCGCGCGGCTGCAGCACGGTCACCTTCTGGCGGATGCCGCGCAGCTTTTCTTCGCCGAGCGTTGTCCATTCGCCACCACAATAGCCGGCGAAGGCCTGGCTGGCGACGACCTCGCGGCCGTATTTCTTGGTCAGGATCTGCAGACGTTGCACTTCATTGACCGCGGAGCCGAAGGCGGAGAAGGTCAGGCGGTCCTTGAGGCCGACATTGCCGAACATAACGTTGCCGACATGCAGGCCGATGCCGTAGCCGACCCTGGTCAGGCCCTTCTGCTCGCGGTCCCTGTTGAGTTCGGCGACCCGCACCTGGGCCTGATGGACGGCCGAAAGAGCCGCCTCGCAGGCAATTTTCGATGGGTCCTTGTGGCGTCCGCAAGGATAGACGGCGAGGAAGCCGTCGCCGAGGAAACTCAGGATCTCGCCGCCGTTACGGTTGAAAGGGGCGGCGATCGCGTCGAAGAACTGGTTCAGCGTGTCGATATAGGCCTGCCGGCCTTCCTTTTCGGCATACATGGTGGATTCGCGCATGTCGCCCATGACGAGGGCCGCGCGGATCGTCTCACCGTCGCCGCGGCGGATCTGGCCGTTCAGCACCCGCTTGCCGGCGTCGCCGCCGAGATAGGTGGTCAGCATGTTGTTGGCGAGCTTGCCGAGCACCGCCATCTTGGCGGCAACCGCCAGATGGTTCTGCATCCGGAGCAGCGCATCGATCATGTCGTCGGAAAAGCCGGTGTTATGGTCGGTTGACCAGGAGCCCATCATGCCCTGCACCGAGCCGTCGCCGAAGGGCTGCACGAAGGCGAGGTAATCGGTAATCTTGTCCTTGCGCAGGTCCTCGAAGATCGGGAATTCGGCCGGGCCTTCCTGCATCAGCCGGCGGCGGATGTGCTGCAGATTGTTGTCGAGCAGGTAATAATAGGGGCTCTGCAGGAAGCGGTCCGGTTTTTGCCCGGCCGGCATGCGGAAGCCCTCGATGGTGACGCCGCTGGCCCGCCGCCAGGTGAAGCTCAGCGCGTCATAGAGCGGATGCAGCATCGAAAAAGAAAGATGCACGCGCGCCAGCGGCAGGCCCGCAGCGGTGAGCCTTTCGCAGAAACCGCGCACGATGTTTTCAAGCTCGTCTCCGGCCAGCGAAGAGTTCGTCAGCCATTCAGCGACCCGGTCCAACAGGATGGAGGACACGCTGGATTCGATCGTGCTCATTCTCGGTATGATCCTCATAGGCACGCCATCCCCAAGAGAAAAAATCCCCTCGGCCGGCACATTATCATGCGCAGGTCACAAGGAAATCAGGATGTACGAGCGGTATTATTTGTCAACGATCTGCCGAGAGCCCGGCAGCGGCGCCCCTCATCTCCCCGGCGGGGGATCGGACGGGAAGTCCTTTCTCGGTGGTTCATTATCAAAAGTCAAAATAGGGATGCTGCAAATGCGAAACAATGGGATGTGGAATTTTTTGTGCGCTCAAGTTGCAGCGAAGAGGTGGGCCGAGTCATTTCGGCCACACCTGCTTCGACGGTGAATTTGACAAAAACACGCCCCACTCTCCGTCATCCCAGGCCTTGAGCCTGGGATCCATGCCCGCTCCCGATGGAGATTGGTGTGGATCCTCGGGTCAAGCCCCGGAGGGTGGGGTGACTTCTGGAGCCAGGAGAGCGAGGAATACGGGCGCAGCTGCGATTTTCACGTGGACTTCTCTGCCATAAGGGCAAACCGGACAGCAGCATCGCCAGTAATAAGAGGAAGACCCACGCCCGGGTTTAATTCCACGCGATCATGCATTAGATCAGCTTCCCCTGTTCCGTTTGAAAGATCCCGCCTTGGCCACCTCCACCTTCGACACGCTTCTGCAGAAGATCGAAACCCGCACGGCGCGCGCCGGCATCATCGGGCTCGGTTATGTCGGCCTGCCGCTGGCGATTGCGGTGGCGCGCAGCGGTTTTGCGGTTACCGGCTTCGACATCGATCCGGGGAAGATGGTGGCGCTCGATGCCCGCCGCTCCTATATCGACGCCGTCAGCGACGCGGCGCTGGCCGTTGAGATCGATGCGGGACGCTTCGAGGCGACGACCGATTTCGCCGGTCTTGCCGCCTGCGACGTCATCATCATCTGCGTGCCGACGCCGCTCACCAAACATCGCGATCCCGATCTTTCCTTCGTCGAGGCGACGTCGCGCTCGATCGCCGCGCATTTGCGCCCCGGTCAGCTCGTCGTGCTGGAATCGACCACCTATCCCGGCACCACCGATGATATCGTCAAGGTCATCCTCGAAGGCACCGGGTTGAAATCCGGCGCAGATTTCTTCGTCGGCTTCTCGCCGGAGCGCGAGGATCCCGGCAACCAGCATTATCACACAGCCACCATCCCGAAGGTCGTCGCCGGCGACGGCGTCGAGGCGCTGGCGCTGATGAAGAGCTTTTACGGTGCCGCAGTGTCGACCGTCGTGCCAGTCTCCTCGAATGCGACGGCCGAGGCCGTAAAACTCACCGAAAACATCTTCCGGTCGGTCAACATCGCCCTCGTCAACGAGTTGAAGACCGTCTATGCGGCGATGGGCATCGACGTCTGGGAAGTGATCGATGCGGCCAAGACCAAGCCTTTCGGCTACATGCCCTTCTATCCCGGCCCCGGCCTCGGCGGCCATTGCATCCCGATCGATCCCTTCTACCTCACCTGGAAATCGCGCGAATACGAGCTGCCGACCCGCTTCATCGAACTGGCCGGCGAGATCAATTCGGCGATGCCGCGTTATGTCGTCGGCAAGCTCGCCGAAGCGCTCGATATCCGCGCCGGCAAGGCGCTGAGCCGCAGCCGGGTGCTGGTCCTCGGGCTTGCCTACAAGAAGAACGTCGCCGATATAAGAGAGAGCCCGTCGCTGCGGCTGATCGAGATTATCGAGGAACGCGGCGGACGGGCGGATTATCACGATCCCTTCGTCGCCGAGATCCCGCCGACGCGTGAATACCAGGCGCTGAAGGGGCGCAAGTCGGTGGCGCTGACGCCGGAGGCGGTGGCGGGCTACGATGCCGTGCTGGTCGCGACCGATCATGACAGGGTCGATTATCCGGCATTGGCAAGAAGCGCGGCGCTGATCATCGACACTCGCAACGTCTTCAACCGGCTCGGCCTCTCGGCCAGTCACATCGTCAAGGCCTGATGGAAACGCAACTGCGTATTTGACTTTCAAGGAATCTGTACGTATATCTGTACGCTGGATAGCGGAGAAAGGATGCTCGATGGCACATGTTCGTTTGACCGAATTCCGGCAGAACATCGCAACCTATTTCGATCAGGTCCTGTCTTCGCGGGCTCCTCTGCTCGTGACCCGTCAAGGTTCGGAAGCGATGGTCTTGATCGCCGAAAGCGAGTACGAGAGCATGCAAGAGACATTGCACCTGCTCTCGACGCCTGCCAATTCTGCCCGGTTACGCGAGAGCATCGGGCAGCTTCGTAATGGGCAGACGATAGAGAACGATCCAACTCTCTGACATGAAGTTGCTCTGGACCCCGAATTCTTGGGAAGAATACGAATACTGGCAGAAAACTGACCAGAAGATGGTCGAGAAAATCAACGAGTTGCTCAGGGATACAAAAAGGTCGCCCTTCAAAGGTCTTGGCAAGCCAGAGCCGCTCAAGGGCGATCTCTCCGGTTTTTGGTCACGGCGCATTCTGGGAGAGCATCGGCTCGTGTATTGCGTCACAGGCAAGGGTTCCAACCAGCAGTTGGAAATCATCCAGTGCCGATTTCATTATGAAAAATAGGTATACCGCCGCTCGTCTCTGCGCCTAAAGCACAGACGCTGTCGAAAGCGATTTGCCGGTCATCCGGCTGGCAGCCACGGCATAACCGCCTGATGCGCCATCGATGAAATGCATGTGGTCGCGCGAGACCGGCGTCGGCACGAAGCAGGTCATCAGCGCCGAGGCCTGGCGATGCAGACCGTAGCGGGCAATGCCTCCGGCCTGTGCGCGCTCCAGCAGCGTCTCGATCCGTTTCAGGTGTTCGGCATCGACATCGACCGTCATCTTCAGCCCGTCGTCGAACTTGCGGAAATCGGAATTGCCGGCGACGTCGCGCTTGTAGCGGCGCGCATCGAAGCGGCCGAGAGGAACGCCGAGCCGGTAGCACACCACCGTGATGGCAAGCTGCAGGAAGATGAAGAGCTTCTGCCGCAATCGCCGGCCGGCCGGTGCGGTGGCCTTGGCCTCGCGATTGATGCCGTGCAGCGAGAAGGCCAGCTCCGGGCCGTCGGCCGGCACCGGGTGGCTGTCGCGGCTCTGTTCGGTGGTGATGGCGACGATGCCGTTGACTAGGGCGCGGAATTCTTCGCCCGGCCGGCCTTCACCGGGAACGGCGATGATCGAGACGATCTCGCCATTCCTCGCGTCGATCGGGCTCCAGCGGCAGGAAAGGCCGGCGAGATCGGGGCGGGTTCCGGGGGCAGCGCGCTCAACGCCGTAATGGCCGAGCTTCATCTGTCTTTCGGCCCAGCTGGTGCCGCCGCCCCAGAACATCGCATAGGTGACATGGGGGCTTGCGGAATAACGCGCGACGCGGACGTCGAGGCCCTCGGCGCGGCTATCGGCGACCGGAACGATGGCGATGCGCAGCATCAGGCCGAGATCCTCCTCGACCCAGACCTGCACGGCGGCGAGTGCATCGCGCGCCGCCTTCTCAAGCGAGCCGGGAAGCGCGATCAGCGCGCCGTCGCCGCCGAAGACGAAGGGATAGTCGCCCTTGCCGACGGCATTCAGCACCGCGGAAATGACGCTGGCGCCGGCCATGTTGACGTCCTTGTAACGGCCGCCGGCGATCGCCTGCGTCGAGCCGACGATATCGGCGAGCGCCAGCACCCATCCCGCAGGCAGCGGCCGATAGTTGGCGGCATCGGTCACGCCCTCGAATGCGCTGAAGAGCGGCACGGCGGCAAAGAAATCTTCGTCGGTCACGGTTGTCATGTCATCCAGCTTAGCACAGACACATGTTGCCACTGCAACGCCATTTCCCATTTACGGCAATCGACTTGGCAAGGTTTCAGTGTTAGCACGCGCTCAATGATTTTCATGACGGATACGGAATAGATGAGCCGCCTCGACAGCTTCATTCGCCGGTTGACGGCTCAACGCGACATTCTGAACTCCATTACCGATCTGGTCGAAGAAATCGAAGGACCGGTGCTGGAGTTCGGCCTCGGCAACGGCCGCACCTATGACCATCTGCGCGAGAATTTCCCCGGCCGGCGCATCGTCGCCTTCGACTGGGAGGTCCGCTCCTATTCGGCCTCGACGCCCGCGGCAGAAGACATGGTGACCGGCAATATCCGTGAGTCCGGCCAGGCCTTTATCGGCATCGGCGCAGCGCTCGCCCATGCCGATATCGGCACCGGCCATGACGAGATCGACGCGCTGACGCTGACCTGGCTGCCGCAGCTGATGGCCGGCGTGCTCGCCCAAAACGGCATCGCCGTCAGCGGCCTGCCGCTGGAGCATCCGGAACTGGTGGCGTTGCCGCTGCCTGACGGGATTAAGGAAGGCCGTTATTTCCTCTATCGCAGGACGTAATACGCCAGAGCATCAGCCCTGGCGTATTCCCGTTCACGCCACCAGACCCTTGGTCAGTTCCAGCGCCTGCCGTTCGAACAGCCGGCGGTAGATGCCGTTGTTAAGCCGGATCAGCGCCTGGTGGTCGCCTTCTTCGACAATGTTTCCCTTGTCGAAGACCAGCAGCCGGTCCAGCGCCCTGACCGTCGACAGCCGGTGCGCGATGACAAGCGTGGTGCGGCCGGTCATCAGGCGTTCCATCGCCTGCTGGATCTGAACTTCGCTCTCGCTGTCGAGGCTCGACGTCGCCTCGTCGAGGATCAGCACCGGCGCATCGGCGAGGAAAGCCCGGGCAATGGCGACACGCTGCCGCTCGCCGCCCGACAGTTTGACGCCGCGCTCTCCCACCATCGTCTCATAGCCTTTGGGAAGGTCCATGATGAAGTCGTGGGCGCTTGCCTGTTTCGCCGCCTGCTCGATCTCGCGGCGCGAGGCGTTCGGCCTGCCATAGGCGATGTTCTCAGCCAGCGTACGGTGGAACAGGATGGGCTCCTGCTGCACGATGGCGATCTGGCCGCGCAGGCTGGATTGCCGGACCCCTGATATATCCTGCCCGTCGATGCGGATTACGCCCGACGTCACGTCGTGGAGGCGCTGGATGAGCTTGACGAAAGTCGTCTTGCCCGAGCCCGAATGCCCCACCAGCCCCACGCGCTCGCCCGGCTTGATGGTGACGGAAAAGTCCTCATAAAGCGGGGTGGGATGCGCGCCATATTGGAAGGTGACGCGATCGAAGACGATCTCGCCCTCATCAATCCTGATCGGCGTGGCGTTCGGCCTGTCCTCGATGCCGAGCGGCATCTTGTCGAGCAGCACCAGTTCTTCCATGTCGTTGACGGCCCGCTGCAGATTGCGGATGTCCTGGCCGACATTGCGCAGATAGCCTTGCAGAACGAAGAACATGGCCAGCACGAAGGTAATGTCGCCAGCCGTCGCCAGCCCTTGCCGCCACATGACCAGGCCCGTTCCCAGAATGCCGGCCTGCATGGAAACCATCATGAAGCCCTGGATCGTGCCGCTCGCTGTGCCGCGCTTCCATGTCCGCCGCGTGCGGCTGTCCCATTTGGCCAGCACGTGGCGCAGGCGCGCCTCTTCGCGGTTTTCGGCGCCGAAGGCTTTGACCACCGCATTGCAGCTGATGGCATCCGCCAGCGCACCGCCGAGCTTGGTGTCCCAGGCATTGGCAAGCCGTGCCGCGGGCGACACGAAACCCATGGAAAGCGCCACGGTCACGCCGATATAGATCAGCGATCCCAGAGCCACGATCAGGCCCATGACCGGCCAGTAGCTGCCGAGCACGATACTGGCGCCGACCAGCATGACGATGGAGGGCAAAAGGGCGACCAGCAGCAGGTCGTTGAGCGAGTCCAGCGCCCACATGCCGCGGGTGATCTTGCGCACCGTCGAACCGGCAAAGCTGTTGGCGTGCCAGTCGGTCGAGAACCGCTGCACCTTGTGGAAGCCGTTATTGACCACGTCCGCCATGGTGCGCAGCGTCAGCCGGATAATGCCGTTGAAGATGAACCAGCGCAGCGCCACGCTGGTCATGCCCAGAGCCACGACGACGACGAAGGCGCTGAGCGCATCATCAGCCGCATTGCCGCCGGCGATGGCATCGACGATCCGGCCCGAGAACACCGGCACCATGACTTCGGCGAGCGTACTTGATATCACCAGCACGACGATCAGGCCCACCAAACCAGGCCGATGGCGCCAATGTTGAAAAACAAAGCCGAGCACGTTGCGATAGGCGTCGGCGCGGAAATCGAGCTTCTTGCGAGTCATTTTAACCAGCCCGGCCCGTCTTTCGGCAACCGGTCCTCAAAATCGAGAGTTAGACGGCACAGCCCGAGCGGGAGACGAAATGATCCCGTCGGATCAATCGGGCTATGCAGGAAGAGAAAACCGCATGTGGCGCCCCGAGGCGGGCCGCGAATGGCAATGACCTAGCGTCGGGACATGCCACATGGGAAGGTTTCGATGAATGCTGGTGTCATGCAACGCCTCCCTTGTTCGATCTAAAGCGGTGAGCGTTTTCTACCGAACCAATTCGCTGTTGCCAAGCGGATATTTGCAACCTGACGGAAAGTGATGCGGAAACGACACACCTTGTGCGCTTGCGGGTCAATGGCTCGGCGGACTTGCTCACAACGGCATCGCCGCGAGTGGCCATTCCTCGCTCTCGCCCATATCTTCCCGTCAGACACTCGTCCGATGGCTCCCGCCTCAATAGGGGCGCGGCGTTGAAAAAGTCACTACAAGCGTTGCTTTAAAATCGTGAGCCCAGCGACCGGCTTATTGCAATTTCTACGTTTGAATTGTAGCTATTTTTCATCCGAAATTATTATCAAGCAAAACGTTGATTGGGCTGTGGGTCATTGCCTTGCAGCAAGTAGACATAGGGGCATTCGAAGTGGGGTTTACTGAAGCTGTTCGAACAGTTCTGACGCAGAAATATGCAACATTCTCCGGCAGGGCCTCCCGCTCGGAATATTGGTGGTTTCAGCTGTTTTATTTGTTGTTGGCTGTCGCAATAGTAATTTTGGCCTTCGCGGCAGGCGCCTTTTCCGGTCAACAGGGCGGAACTTCGTCGCTGGTCGTCGCCCTTATGGTCATCGGCGGATTGTTGGCGCTTGCCCTCGTTTTGCCGATCCTATCTCTTCAGGTTCGTCGCCTTCATGATCGCAACATTTCCGGTTGGTGGTATCTGGCGCTGATCCTCTTGGGCATGGTTCCCACTATCGGTTCCGTTACGGGTCTCGCGATCACTGTTCTTTCCGCGATGAAGGGCACGGACGGCCCCAACAAGTTCGGGCCGGATCCGTTGCGTCCCGACGCGAGAGCAGAGGTCTTTGCCTAGAACATGACCATCCGCAATCTCGGCCTGCTGGTGGTTCTGTTGCTCGCTGCCTCGGCTCAGTTTCCGCCCGCTCAGGCGCAGGACAACACCAGTCAGCAGGTTGCGGGCGGCGATCGTCAAAGGAGCCCCGCCGGAGCCGAATATGCCGCGCAGTGCCAGCAGAATGGATTGCGCTGCACGCTCGTCTATGGCGACGCTTCCGCAAAAGACGAACCGGTATCGAATACGACGACGTCGTCACCACAACGCCGGCCGCTGACGATCTCGCGGGAGCCGGTCGTCAGCGGTCCTCTGGCGGTTGCTGCCGTGCTTGTCGGTCTCATTGTGGTCATCGGCCTGTGGATCCGCTTCGGAAATGGCGGTGTGCTTCTCTCATCTGCTCCACGCGACGTGAAGCGACAGGGAGAGGCGCCGGAAAGCTGGCGCACGTCGGCAGCCGAGGCCGAGGAAAAGCCGAGCGATTTCCTGCAGCGTATCGCCGCCATGGCGGATCGCCGGCAGGCGCTTGTCCTGCTGCTCAGGCACTGCCTGCTGCACGCGGCCGACATCACGGGAACGCGTCTTTTCCGTTCGGATACGGAGCGTGCGGTTTTCGCCCGCCTGCCGCGAGATATGCCCGAGCGCGAACGCCTGGAAAATTTTCTGACGGCGGTGGAGCTCGTTCACTATGGCGGCCGCACGCTTGCGGAAAGCCATTTCGGCGTCCTTCTGACGACCGCGCGCGGCTTGCTGTCCTCAGGCAGAGTGGCCCCCAATGCGTAACTCGGGACCTCTTCTGTTTCTGGGGCTGTTGCTGGCGCTGGCGGCGGCGGCAATCTTTGCGCTGTCGCGCGGAAGCGATTTCGACCGCTCGCCCCTGGGCAACAAGGGGTTGGAATTGTGGCTGCAGGCCAAGGGTATCCCTGTCGTTCGATCCGACCCTCATGTCGCCCGCGCGCGTTCGGAAATCTCGCTGCGCATTATTCCTTTGTCGATCCGCCAAGGCGAGGCTGCCGCATCTCAGGCAAACGAGGATGCGGATGACGCAGGCCCGGAAAACCCGGTCCGGGAGTCGAACCGCTATGCGCTGCCGACGCTGATCGTTTTGCCGAAATGGCGCGGCAGCGTGTCGACGGAGGGGGTTGCCGACAAATCGGCACTGGTCGATCTCGCCGATATCGGCGGCGAACTCGACAAGATCGGCTATTCCGATTTTGGCTTTGCCCGCAGCAAGACGGGTTTCGAAGAGGCGCAGCCGCAGCTGAAAACGGGCCAACCGATCAAGATAGCCCTCTATCAGGCACAGACCTTCGAACGGTCGAGCCTGCCGAGCGGCTGCCAAGAGCTCGCCGGCACGCCGCTGGGGGCGCTGCTCCTGCGTTGCACTGATAACCCCAACGTCTATCTGCTGTCGGATCCGGACCTGATGAACAATCATGGACTGGCTCTCGCCGACAATGCCTCCTTTGCCGTGTCGCTCGTTACGCTGTTGCGCAGAGCGGGCGAAACGCGGCCGGTCTATCTGGATACAGCAGGCCTACCTCTGGATAGGAAGAAACCGGTCGACGAGGGCCGCTCCTATGAGCGCTCCGCCAGCGATTTCAAGCGGTTTTTCGTCTATCCGCTGTCCCTCATCTGGGGAACATTGCTCGTCGTCGCAGCTGTTTGTTTCTGGCGCGGCGCCTATCGCTTCGGGCCGGCTTTGCCCGAGGCATCCGCAAACACCGAGCTGTCGAAGACCGCCGCAATCGACGCGATGGCGCGTCTGCTGCGCCTGTCGGGCAATGATGGCCGGATGACCGGACAGTTCGTGCTGCATCTGCTGGCGGACAAGGCGCAGCAGCTCTTCGGCCCCGGAGCCGGAAACGAGGCCGGCATAGCGCGGCTGTTTCAGCGTCTGGCGCGCCGCGATCCGGCGGCGGCGAAGGCATTGCATTCGTCGGCGCAGGCGCTGATCGATCGCGGACATCTGATGACGCGGGCGAGCCTGCACCGCAATCTCGAGACATTCAGAAAATCGCTGGAGCAGGATGATTTCAGGCCGGTCGGCCTGAAATCTGAATCCTCTTCCAAATCAAAGAATTAGAGCATGATGCCGAACAGCGCCTGCGCCTTTCGGCATCATGCTCCAGGGAGCATCGACCTTGGATCTAGGTGAATTTCGCAATCTTATCGCCGCGGTTCGTGGCGAAATCGGCAAAGCGGTGCAGGGGCAGGATGCGATCATCGATCTCGTCCTGATCTCGCTCTTTGCCGGTGGGCACTGCCTGGTCGAAGGGCCGCCCGGCACGGCCAAAACCCTGCTGGCCCGGTCGGTCTCCGCCGCCATGGCGCTGCAATATCGGCGCATCCAGTTCACGCCCGACCTGATGCCCGGCGATGTGCTGGGCGTCAATCTCTTCAATTTTCAGACGAACCAGTTCCACCTGACCAAAGGCCCGGTCTTTACCGACATTCTTCTCGCCGATGAGATCAATCGCGCGCCGCCGAAGACGCAATCGGCCTTGCTGCAGGCAATGAACGAGCGCATGGTCACGCTTGACGGAACCGATTATTCCCTGGGGCCGGATTTCTTCGTGCTTGCCACGCAGAACCCGATCGAGCAGCAGGGCACCTATCCTCTTCCGGAGGCACAGCTCGATCGTTTCCTGTTCAAGCTTATCGTCGATTTTCCCGACCGCGATACGGAAATTGCCATCCTCTCCAAACACGCGACCCAGGCGCTGAAATCAGACCTGCGCAATGCCGGCATCCGTCCGCTTGTCACTAGTGCGGCACTCGCCGAAGGCCGCGCGCTGATCGATGCGATCCATCTCGACAACACGATCCTGACCTATGTCGTCGACCTGGTGCGCGCCACGCGCTCCGATCCCGACATTCTCTATGGCGCATCGACGCGCGCCGCAGACGCCCTTGCCGCGGCCGTGCGTGTGCGCGCCGCCTTCGAGGGCCGGGATTACGGCTTGCCCGACGATGTTCAGGCCTTGCTGGTGCCGGCATTGCGCCATCGCATCGTGCTGTCGCCCTCGGCGGAAATCGATGGCCGCACGCCTGATGAGGCGTTGCGCAACATCAAGAACCGCGTGGATGCGCCCCGTTAAATGCGGCCATCCCCCACTCTGATCGCGCTCGTTCTGATAACAGCCGCGGTGACGGTGTTCACCAGCGTGTGGTGGCGCGACATGAGCTATCTCCTGCTCCTCATATGGCTTGTGCTCGCAGCCCTCACGGTCGTCGATCTCGTTCTCTCCAACCTGTCGGGCAGGATGACGATCGATGTCGATCTGCCGCCGCAAGGCTTTGTCGGCCACACCGCCGAATTCATCGCGGACATCCGGCCGCAGAAGAAAGCGCTGCCTGGGAAAATCGAAATCCGGCTCGATCTCGCGCCCGAGCTGGTCGTCTCCGAAACCAGATGGATCACCCCTGCATCGGGCGCTGGAGAAGGGGAGGTCAAGGCCACTCTCGAGCTTCGTCTGACCCGGCGCGGACGATACGCGGTCAACGCGCTGTGGCTGAAGTGGCCATCGCGATGGAAGCTGCTCGAGATGATCGCCCGCATGCCGGTCGGCAAAGAGATCGCCGTCCAGCCCGACATATCGCCGGTGCTATCCGGGGCGATCAAGACCCAGATCCTGCCGCTGGAGGCCGGCCAGAAGGATTTGCGGCTGCGCGGCGAGGGATCGGAGTTCCATCAGCTGCGGGAATTTGCAAGCGGCATGGATCCGCGCAGCATCGATTGGAAGCGGTCGGCGCGCATGCGCAGTCTCGTCGTGCGTGAGATGCGGGCCGAACGAAATCACCAGATCATCCTCTGCGTCGATTCCGGGCGGCTGATGGCCGAGCAGCTTGCCGGCTTCACCAAGCTCGATCGCGCCATCAATGCCGCGCTCGCCATGTGCTGGGGCGCGGGCCTTGCCGGCGATCTCGTCGGCTTCTACAGCTTCGACAGCCGTCCGCGTCTGTTCGTGCCGGCCTTGCCCGGACGCGCAGCCTTTCCGCGGCTGCAAACGGTTTGCGCCGGGCTGCGGTACGAAACCCAGGAGACCAACCACACGCTGGGGCTGACCCATCTGTCCGGGCGGCTGAAGCGACGGTCGCTGATTGTGATATTCTCCGATTTCGTCGACACCATCACGGCGGAACTGATGATCGAGAACATACAGGTGCTCGCCCGGCATCACTTCGTCGTCTATGTCGCCTTGCGCGATCCGATGCTGGCAAAGCTCATCGAACCCGAGGAAATGACGCTCGATGCCGTCGCCCGCTCGGTCGCGGCGCGCCAGATTCTGCAGGAGCGGCGCGCCGTCATGGAAAAGCTGACGCGTCTCGGCGTGCTTTGCCTCGACAGCACGCCGGAGGCGCTGACCTCGGATCTCATTGCGCGCTACATCGAAATCAAATCCCGTGAGATGGTATGATGGATATCGGTATCGACGGCAGGATAGATAGTGGCGCGACGGTCAATGCTGGCGCTGTTCAGAACGATACGCTTCGCTCGGCCCGCTTCCGGCTGGAGCGCGAGGCACACTGGCGTCAACTGGACGAACTGGTGACGCGTGCCGAGAAGGGTAGCGCAGCGGCGCTCGGTTATGACGAGGTCCGCAATCTCGCCAGCGGCTACAGGCAGGCGATGAACTCGTTGAGCGTGGCGCGCGACATCTCTCTCGATCGTGCGCTGATTGCCTATCTGGAAAGCCTCTGCGCCCGGGCTTATCTCGTCGTCTACGCTCCGCAGGAAAGCCTGGGCGGCCTGATCAGCCGGCTGCTTTCGCACGGCATCCCGCAGGCCGTGCGCCGGTCGGTCTTGCCTCTGTTCATCGGTTTCCTGGCGCTCATTCTCGGGGCGGTCGCCGGTTACCGGCTCTACCAAAATGATCCGAGCTGGTTCTATACCTTCGTGCCGCCCGAGATGGCCGATCAGCGCACGCCCGATGCTTCGACCGATTATCTCCGCTCGACCATCTATGGCGATGAGGGCCATGACAGCGACCGGCTGGCGGCGTTTTCCGCCTATCTCTTTTCCCACAACACGACCATCGTCATCCTGATCTTCACGCTCGGTGTTTTCGTGTCGGTGCCGAGCTTCATTCTGACCTTTTACAACGGTCTGATTCTCGGCGCTTTTTTCGCGATGTTTGCGCGAAAAGGGCTGGGTTACGACGTCTTCGCCTGGCTCTCGATCCACGGCGTCACCGAGCTTGCGGCCATCGCCATTGCCTGCGCGGGTGGGGCAAGGCTCGGACTTGCCGTTCTCCTTCCCGGTGCCAGAACGCGCAAGGAAGCCCTCCGCCACCAGGCGCATGATGCCGTCAAGCTTGCCATCCTCGCGGGGCTGATGCTTGTCGCGGCAGCCTTCATCGAGGGCTTCCTGCGCCAGCTGATCCAGGATCCGACCTGGCGCATCGTCATCGGCTGGGGGATGGGCGTCTTCTGGGTGGGCTGGCTGCTGCTCGGAGGCCGTCAAAGCAAAGCTTCGCGCGAGGTTGTGCGATGAACCAGTCAGTGACGGACGGCAAGCGCGTCGAGCAGTTCATCCCGCCGGAAGGCGTCCCGATCACCTTCGCCATTGCCGCGATCGGAACCCGTTTCGGCGCGCAATTCCTCGACATCCTCTTCACCTCGATCATCATGTTCGTCTGCGCTATGGCCATCCTCTTCACAGGCGTGCTGCCTATGACCGCCGAGGCGATGCTCATGGTGCTGCTCGGTTTTCTGGTGCAGATCCCCTATTACATCCTCTCCGAACTCATCTGGAACGGACGCACGCTCGGGAAAAGAATAACCGGCATCCGCGTCATCAACATGGACGGACGGCGGCTGACGCCGCACCAGGTGACCGCACGCAACCTGATGAAACAGGTGGAGATCTTCGCCCCCATGGGCCTTTTGGCGTCGGTCGGCACCCAGTCGGCCTGGGAAAACAGTTTGACGAGCCTCTGGCTTCTGGTGGTGGTCATCGTCCCCTTCACCAACCGACGCCGGCAAAGGCTTGGCGACATCATCGCCGGCACGCTGGTGGTCGACACGCCACGCTCCGTGCTCTTGTCCGACCTCGCGCTATCTGCTCCTGCGGCCGCATCGCCGCAGGCGGGATTCGAATTCTTGGCCGAGCATCTCGATGTCTACGGCAAATATGAGCTGCAGACGCTGGAGGACGTGCTCCGCGACGCGACGAAGACGTCCAACCACAAAGAGATCGAACAGATCGTGCGCACCATTACCCGGAGGATCCGGTACGAAGACACCGTGAAATCAGGCCAGGAGCTGCTTTTCCTCAACGAGTTCTACCGCGCCCAGCGCGAGCATCTGGAGAGTTTGAAGCTGTTCGGGACGCTGCGCGAGAACAAGTATCACGAGCATACGCGGACAGAGGCGAAGAAGCTTGTTTGAAGTGGGGTGAATGCGTTGGGCATGGAAAGTGGCAGGTCACCGCCATCAAATGATGATCGCGATCGGACGTAGCGCGTCTGACGCATGGCGAACTCCGAGAAATTCGTGGAAAATGCGACGTGCAATAGCCTAACCACCGCTCTCCCCAACGAGCTCCCACAGATCAACCTTCTCAGCCCGCCCCTTGACCTGCACCCGCCCCAGCGGCCGAAACGCGAAGCTGTTGCCGACAGCCGCGTGGATGGCCGCGCTCACGAGGATCGACGTCCCAAACTCCTTGTTCAACCCTTCCAGCCGTGAAGCCACATTGATCGTATCGCCCATGGCCGTGTACTGTTGTCGCGAAATCGCGCCGAAGCTGCCGACGACCGCGGGGCCGGTATGCAAGCCGAATCGCGTGATGAGCGCGGGACGGCTATTCCTGCTGTTTTCTTCGTTCAGGCCGTCGATCGCCGCTTTCATGGCCAGCGCACATCGACAGCCGTTTTCGGCATGCTTGGCATCCGGGACAGGGGCGTTCCACATGACGAAAATGGAGTCGCCGAGATATTGGACGACTGTCCCGCCATGGCGCTCGGCGATAGTGTTCAGCAGCTCGAAATAGGCCGACAGCGTATCGACCACGTCCTCGGGTGAATTGAGCTCGGATATGGTCGTGAAGTCTCTGATATCGGTGAACAGCGCGGTCACATCCTGTCGCTTCGCTTTGACGACCGCTCGCCCTTCAGGGCTGACGATCCGCCGAACGACTTCACGCGGAACATAGAGGGCAAACTGGCCGATGGCGTGACGGCTTGCCGAGAGCGCGCTCGCCAGCGTGTTGATCTCTGAGATCCACGAATGCGACAAAGCTTTCTCGCCGACATCGAGATCGCCGATCCTGCGCGCCTCGTCGGCGAGTCGATAGAGAGAGCGGCTGACCATGCGCGAAAGCCCCACCGATGCAGCGACACCCGCGAGCACGAAGGCGCTGGCAATCAAGAGATTGCGCACGAGCAGCCGGTTGGCCTCAGCCACAAGGTCTTCCAGCGGCACGACGATTGCGGCCGTGCTTGCCTGGAACAGGCCGGATACGCTGACGGCAGCGATCTGCACGAGATAGGTTTCGCCATCAAGATCGAGCCGTGCCACGCCGCCGCTTGCGAAGGCGGGATCCTGCCGCAGCCTGGCCACGGGTTCGAGGCTCGGATCGAAACCATTCGCCGTTGTGGCGAAGGCGCCGGATGTTCTCGACCATATTGCGATGATCCTGCTCATGATATCAGGATTGGAATGGGCGACGAGATTGCCGTCTCCATCGACAATGTACGCGCGGGCATGCGGCGAAATCCCTCGCGCATCCAGCAGGCGGCTGACGGTCTGCAGGTGAATGTTGATGCCGACGACCGCCTGCCCATCATCCCTCATCGGCGCTGCGATCGTCAGCGTCGGAACCTTGAGCGTTCCGGCGACATAGGGTCCGACGGAGATCGGCACACCGTCCTGAATGACGGATTGATACCAGGGGCGTTGCCGGGGATCGAAGGATGCGTACTCGATGTCCCGCTCGCCGATCGGCCTTGCCTGGCTGTCGAGAAAGCGAAGCGTTGATATGACATCAGCGCTTTGTCTGTTTGCGATCGTTCTGATCGCGAAAGCCGCACCATCAGGTGCTGCGAGGGTCTGGCGAACGTCCTCCCGTGCCGTATTGATGACCTGCAGATACGAGCCGTCAGGGTATCCGGCATAGATGCTCGTGGCGTGGGGGACGTTTCGCAGAACTTCCAGAAGGAACTCCTGTTTGGCCTCAAGGTCCCGAGGCGGCGGCGAGACGAGCTGCGGCAGGGTCGATGCCAGCGCGACCGCCTCGGTGCCTGCCTGCAGCGTGTTGCGGTATCCCTCGATCAGCCGCAGGCTCATATCGCGCATCTGCTGCACGCCGGCATTCACCGCAGCATCGCTTCCCTGCCTGAATGCCATCCAGATGATCGGCATCGACGTGCAGAGCAGCGAGGCTACGACCAGGACGCCGAGATGCACTCTGAGCGGTTTAGACCAGTGCACGAGATTTCCCTCGAAATGCGGACCGCCTCAGCGCACCTATCGTCCCAAGGCTCGTCTAACCGTGCATGAAGCGCGTCCCCAATAACGGCAGCTAACCGCTTTTTTCGGGCTTGCACAAGATCCGGCCTTCGCTCGCCGGCGGCGCAACAAGCCGAACCTTCTCTTCCAGCCCGTTCTGGCGAATGTCGAGGGCAAGCGGCGGGAAATTGCGCGGATCGGGAGCGAAGCTGCCGAAAGCTGGCCGACATGTCGGTCCGTGGGCGGAGGGAGAGCCAGATAGTGAAAAGTGTACCGTGCAGCCCCCTCATCCGACCCTGCGGGCCACCTTCTCCCCGCTGGGGAGAAGAGGGAGAATGCCGCTTCGTCATCGACCCCATTGGATGGAGTGCCGTTGAGCAGGCGGGTTCGTTTGGCAGTGCAGGAACGACTTGCTCCGTCTTCTCCCCAGCGGGGAGAAGGTGGCCCGAAGGGTCGGATGAGGGGGCCGCACGGCACGATGCCAACGATGATCAGTTTATCCCCAAGCAAATCTAAGGCAAAAACAGCACGTTATACTGCTCAAACTCCCCCGGCAGATCCCGCACCTTCATCTCCACCTCGCGGTCCTCGAAGAGGACCAGGCAATCCTCATAGAAGCCCGACAGCATCGATATGAAGGCTTTCGTGCCCTCCGGCCCGTAAAACAGCGGCGTGAATTCCATATGGAGCGGCACGCGGCGGGCAAGCAGCGGCAGCATCGAGCGGCAGGCGACCGGCTCGTAGCCTTCGATATCCATCCAGACCAGGCCGATCGAGGCGGGATCGATCGCAAGGCCGGCGAGGATCTCGGATACCGGCTTTACCGGCACGCTGATCTTTTTGTCGGTCGGGCTCTGGCGGATGGCGCTGCTCTTGCCGTGATTGTTGAGGTTGAGGAAAAAGTCGATCTCGCCTTCGCTCTCGCCGGCGGCGCAATTGACGAGCCGGACCTTCTCCTCCAGCCGGTTCTGGCGGATGTTGAGGGCAAGCAGCGGGAAATTGCGCGGGTCGGGCTCGATGCTGACGATCTGGATGTATGTATCGCTCAACGCGAAGTAGACGGTCTGGGTGCCGATATTGCCGCCGATCTCGAGCAGCGTCGCATCCTTCCTGAGCAGGCCGCGCTCGCGCAGGATGACGATCAGCCGGTCGACGGCCTCGCGCTCGAAATGGCCCTTCCGGAAGACCTTGCGGCCGATATAGTCGGATGGCGAGAAGGTCATCAGATGGTCGCCGGCGTCGACCGTCATCGAGACGACGCGCGGCCCGATATTCTCGATCAGCAGCCGGCGGCCGAAGCGGGTGTCGAAGAAGCGCGAAGCGGCTCTATTGCGCGCCTTGCGCAGGCGGCGGCTCCAGTATTTGGCGGTCAGCCAGGGCTTGCCGGGCATCAGTCTTTTCCTTCGAGCGGTTCTGCCGCTTTCTCTCTCGGAATGACGTAGACTTTCAAGGGCAAGGCCCGGCCGCGCACGTTGATTTCACGGCTTTCGATGCCGGAAAGATCGGCGCCGGAAAGGTTCGCCACCGGTTCGGAGATGACGATTGCCGCCTCGAACTCCTTGGCGGCACTTTCCAGCCGGCTCGCGACGTTCACGGTATCGCCGATCGCCGTCATGCTGCGCACTCGCCCGTAGCCCATCGTGCCGACGACGGCGGGACCGGTGTGAATGCCGATCGCGATGCGCAGCGGCAGCGCCAGTTCCTCGGCCAGTTCGGCGGCGAGTTTCTCGATCTCGGCGACGATCGCCGCAGCCGCCGTGAGCGCCTGGCGGCAGGCTTGCTCCGGCGCGGTGTTGAGGCCGAAGAGCGCCATGGCGCCGTCGCCGATGAACTTGTCGAGCCGCCCGCCTGCCTGTTCCACAGCCTTGCCGATGATGGCGAAATAGCGGTTCAGCAGGAAGACGACATCGAAGGGCAGGCGGGTTTCCGTCAGCGTGGTGAAATGGCGGATATCGACGAAGAGCACGGCGATCTCGCGCTCGCGGCCGGGGCTGGTCTCCTGGCTGTTGGCCGGAAGGGCCGCTTCGAGCGCCGGCACGAGCAGTGGCGCGACCGCGACATCACGGTTCGGGCGAAGCTGGCAGGCAAGCCGGACATCCGGACCGGCATTGATGCGCCGGAGCGTCGTCTGTTCCATCTTGTCGGGGGCTGGCAGGCCTTCGTAATCGCCAAGGATCTGCACACGGCAGGTGGAGCACTGGCCCTTGCCGCCGCAGACGGCGTAGTGCGGCAGGCCGCCGAGCCGGCTTGCCTCCAGCACCGAGAAGCCGCGCGGCACGCGGATCACCTCGCCGCCCGGATAATGCACGGCGACCTGGTTGAGCCGCTCCTTCAGCTTGCGCCGGGCGCGGGCGATGACGACGATTAGCAGCGAAGCCGAGAAGGCGCCGTAGAGCCCGGCGCGGATCATGGCGACCTGACGGTGAACCTCCGGGTTTGAGACGTAACGGGTGTTGACGCCCTCCTTGTAGGCGCTGATCGTCATGGCCTGCTGGTAGGAGGGGTCGGCCAGCGTGCGGCCCATTTCGACGAAGCCGAGCAGCGAAAGCACCGGCACGAGGATCGCCAGCGCCAGCAGGAGGGGCGCAAAATTCGGGTACCAGGGGCGGTAGCGCAGCCAGAAATGGATGCCGATGCAGCCGTGGATCCAGACGGCGACGACAGCAAACCCCTGCCGCAGGCCGTTCGTCGGATTCCGGATCCAGAGCATGCTGACGACCGCCTCATAGTCGTCGATATAGCCGTAGAGCTCGTGGGCGATGCGGGTGCCGATGACATGATCGAGGAGAAGCAGCGGAATCATCAAACCGAGCACGATCTGCGCCATTTCGCCCTTTGGCATGACGAGGCTGCGTCTGACATAGATGGCGCGCAGCACCAGCGCGATATGGATCAGAACCGAGGCATAGAAGATCGCCGTCCCCAAAGGATTGCGCCAGATCGCGAGAAAGAGGCGGGCGGCTTTATCGGCGGCGGAGACTGAAATCAGGCCGATCGCATGGTTCGACAAATGCAGCAGGACGAAGATGAAAATGACGAGGCCGGAACCAAGCCTTGCCCTTCTGATCGAGCGCTCCGAAAATATCCCTGTGGCCGAGACCGTCGTCATTCATTCCCGTTCTTGTCGATGCAACCGCAGGCCCATAGAGATTGAGAAAGAGGCGGAATTGCTTCCATCGCGATCACATTCCATATGCTTATGCGCAAGTTTTAGGGAAATGGACAATAGCGGAGTTTCGCCGACGGGCATGCCGATTGGAAACAGTATGTCCTTACGTGAGGGTTGTGAATGCGGGTGGCTTTCTACGCGCCGATGAAATCACCGAACCATCCGGTGCCGTCAGGTGACCGGCTGATGGCACGGCTGTTGATCCGGGCGCTGGAGCTTGCCGGGCACGAGGTGGATATCGTCTCCGAATTCCGCGCCTATGCCGCGACGCCGGAGGCGGCGGCCGAACTCGAACCCGCCATCCAGGCCGAATTGCAGCGGCTGCGGGAGACATGGACGTCCGGGCCGCGACCAGAGCTCTGGTTCTGCTACCACCCCTATTATAAATCGCCCGACCCTTTCGGGCCGGTCATGTCAGCCGAATTCGCCATTCCCTATGTGACGGCCGAAGCCTCCTATGCGGCAAAACGCGACAGGACCGGCTGGGCGGCTCAACAGAAGCGCGTCGGCGACGCGATCATGCAGGCGGCGGTCAATATCAGCTTCACCGATCGTGACCGGGCAGGTCTTTCCGCCGCCTTTCCGCAGGCGCGGCTTGCCGGCCTGAAACCCTTCATCGACACAGTGCTGTTCGAGAAGGTGCGGCCGGCGCCGGATCCGCGCCGGCTGATGACGGTGGCGATGATGCGGGCCGGCGACAAGATGCAAAGCTATGCGATGCTCGCAAAAGCATTGCGGCTGATCGAAGACTGGCCGTGGACGCTTGCCGTCATCGGCGATGGCCCGATGCGCCACGAGGTGCAGGCGCTGTTTGCCGGCCTTCCCGGCCGCATCGAATGGCTGGGCGAGCGGGATGGGGCTGAGATCGCCGGCTTGCTCGGGGGCGGCGGCCTCTATGTCTGGCCGGGCTGCGGTGAAGCTTACGGCCTTGCCTATCTGGAAGCCCAGGCCGCCGGCCTGCCTGTCGTGGCGCAGGCAACGGCGGGCGTGCCCGCGGTGGTCGAAGCCGGTGTGACCGGCTTGCTGACGCCGGATGGCGACGTTGCCGCCTATGCCAGGGCCGTGGCCGCCTTGCTTGACGACAGGGCGCGGCGAGAGGCCATGGGGCAGGCGGCGCGGCGCTTCGTGCTCGATGAGCGCTCGCTGGCGATGGCGGCTCAGCGGCTGGACGGAATTTTACGGGACTATGCGGTAACAGGAGCGATGCGATGACCGATGGAACAAGCTGGGAGCCGCTGCGCCGCGAGCTCGACCGCTGGCAGGCCGCCGGCCGCGTGGCGCGGTTCTGGCTACGCGACGACGATGCCATCGAGCCGACGCCCAATCTGGAGACGCTGCTGGCGCTGGCGGGTGAAAGCAAGGTTCCGCTGACGCTTGCCGTCATTCCCGGCCTGACCGGCGAGGCTTTGGCCGCGCGGCTGGCGGAGGACGCAGGCGTCACCGTCGCCGTGCACGGCTGGTCGCATATGAACCATGCGGGGCCGGAACGGAAGAAGCAGGAACTCGGCGGGGAGCGGCCGGCCGACGTCGTGCTCGGCGAGTTGCGGGAAGGCTTCCAGCGGCTTGAGCGGCTGCATCCGGCCCGCTTCCAGCCGGTGCTGGTGCCGCCGTGGAACCGCATCGACGCTGGTCTCATCCCGGCGTTGCCTGGGCTCGGATTTGCAGCGCTGTCGGTCTATGGGCGGGCAAAGCAGGATGGCCCGATGCCGCTGCTCAACACCCATGTCGACATCATCGACTGGCACGGCACGCGCGGCGGACGCAGCGAGGCGGAGCTGGTGGCCGAGCTGGTGGCGGAGCTCAGCGACCGCTTTGCCGGCAGTGACGAGCCCATCGGCGTACTCACCCATCATCTGGTGCATGACACGGCTGCCTGGGATTTCCTGTCGGCCCTGTTTGCGGTGACGGTCGGGCATCCTGCGGTGCGCTGGTCGCCGGCAACGGCACTGCTGCAAGCTTAGGCGGCCCCGCTCACCTTCGGTCTTCCTCATACTGCTCGGCGCCCGCCACCGGCCGCAGCCACGCTTCGCGGCGCTTGACCCAGAGTTCGTAGCGCGGCGTGAGCGGCGTCGGAGCTTCGGACAGGATGCCGAGCTTGATTTCCGCCTCTTCATCGTCGACGGAAAACAGTCGTGAACCACAGCCGGTGCAGAAATGCCGGCCTTGGAACTCGCCGGTTTCCCCCGTGTGCTCGAATTGGCCGGCGGGCCAGATCCCATAGAAGGTAAAGGCCGACCCGCTTTCCTTCCTGCAGTCGGTGCAATGACAGATTCCAACGCGCAAAGCTTCGCCTCGAACGGAAATCCGCACCTGCCCGCAAAGACATTGTCCGGAAAGCACGGTCATGGCCGATCCCTGTGTCGTCGATTTTGCGCTGCCGAGGAAACGGTCTGGCTCGGCATCCGTTCCGCGGCAGCCGCTAGATCACCACGATCTGGTTGTCGCGGGCGGCAAAAGATTCGGGGAAGGCGGTCTGCGCCTGTGCTTCCATCTCGGCCAGCTGTTCGTCGGTGCGGGAGGGGGCGTGATGGAACAGGGCGAAGCGCTTGGCGCCGGCCATCTTTGCCAGCTCGGTGCCGTGCTGCCAGGTCGAATGGCCGAAACCCTTGAAACGCTGCATCTCGTCTTCATTGTAGGTGCAGTCGTAGACGACGAGGTCGGCGCCCTGCATCATTTCCAGCGAGACCGGATCGTGGCTGCCGGGAATATGCTCGATGTCGTAGATCAGAGCGACCGAACGGCCCTGCCACTCGATGCGATAGCCGATGGCGCCGCCCGGATGGTTCAGCATGAAGGTCTTGATCGTGATGCCCTGATAGGGCGTCAGCGCCTGACCGGGATGGAAATCGCGGAAGTTCATCGTCGCCTGGCAGATGTCGGTCTTGACGGGAAACCAGGGCGGGCTGATGAACTGCTCGACCATTTCCCGCGTGCTCATCTTGCCGTCGAGATGGCCTGACCAGATGTTGACGTTGATCGAAGGATAATAGATCGCCTTGAAGAAGGGCAGGCCGATAATGTGGTCGTAGTGGCAGTGGCTGAAGAACAGGTCGACATCGCTGACGCCGTCGGCGAGCAATGATAAGCCCGCCTCGCGCAAGCCGGAGCCCGCGTCGAAGATCATCCGATGTTTTCCGCAGCGAATTTCGATGCAGGACGTGTTACCGCCGTAGCGGTCGAACTCGGGGCCGGATACGGGAATACTGCCGCGGACGCCCCAAAATTTTACCTGAAACAGTTCTGTCGTCATCTTTCTTCAAACCGGCCTTCCCGCATCGCCATCGTAATCATAGTTTATCCCGATGCGAAGCAGCAGAATTCCACGGGTTTGCCTGTGTCCCCTTTCCTTCTCCTAACCGCTAGCTGAAGAAGGAGTAGATTTTCCTAAGCAATCGGCTTTCGCTTCGGAAAGCAACCCAGTATGGTTGGTTTTCGGTAAACGGGCTGCTGGGATGGGACATTTTCCCGTAACTCATGCCTATTAGATGGTTGCGCGCGATTGAAAAAACAATTGCCGCCGTTCCAAGACCGAGTCCCTTGTCAAGCCGATCGCGCTCAAGGTCACTACGACGGCCCGAAGGGCAGCGCACGCGTCGGCGCGGCGTCGGCGGATTTCTCATCCCAGCTTCCATACCGGCAGAAACCGGTATCGTATGAGAAAATTCTGCTCGCTCCGGCACGAATGTTTCCTTGCCTGGCATTGCCGAAAAGCGATATATCCGATGATATAGGAAATATAAGAGACTCGTGATGCTGCAGCCTGTTGTGAACGAGACCATTGCCGAAAGCAGCTACAGGCGCATTCGGGCCGACATCATTTTCGGGCGGCTGTCGCCCGGACAAAAATTGAAGCTGGACAGCCTGAAGGAGTCCTACGAGACCAGCATCAGCACCCTCCGAGAGGTGCTGAACCGGCTCTCCTCCGAAGGGCTTGTCGTTGCCGAGGGGCAAAAAGGCTTCGAGGTTTCTCCGGTGTCGGTGTCCGACCTCAAGGAGACGGCGGCGATGAGACTGCTGCTCGAGACCCATGCCTTGGAGCAGTCATTCGCCTATGGAGACGTCGAATGGGAGGCGCCGCTGGTCTCGGCCCATTATAAATTGGCGCGGATGGAGCAGATCATGGCGACCGGCGATACCAGCCGGGCTGAGGACTGGAAGCGCTACGACTGGGAGTTCCACCAGGCCTTGATATCCGCCTGCGGCTCGAAACTGCTGATGGAAACGCACTCGGCGATCTTCGACAGATATCTCAGATATCAGATGGTTGCCTTATCCTACCGCGGCGACGTCGCCGCCAACGAACACCAACAGCTTTTGGACGCGGCGCTGCGACGTGATGCCGAGACGGCCAAACGGGTGCTCGCCTTGCATATTCAAGGCGGGGTCGAGCATGCCTTGGCGCGCGGGACTTTGAAGTAGCACCACAGAGAATGCATCTCGGCAAACCAGGGAACGCCATGCTCAAACAAGTCCATGACCCGGCTGAAACAGTCAGCGACGTCGTTTTCCGGCAGATCCGCGAGGACATTATTTCCGGGATTTTGCCGCCGGGGGCCAAGATCAAGCTGGAACAGGCCAAGGAGCGCTACTCGATCGGCATTTCGTCGCTGCGCGAAATTCTGAGCCGGCTGACCACGGAGAACCTCGTCGTCGCCGAAGGGCAGCGTGGTTTCGAAGTCAGCCCGGCTTCGCGGCGGGAGCTGCTGGAGCTTGCCGACCTGAGGATCGTTCTCGAAACGCATGCGATCGGCCTTGCCTTCGCGGCGGGAAATCTCGAATGGGAAGGGCGCATCGTCGCTGCCCATCACCGGCTGGCTGCCGCCGAGCGCAAGCTGCTGGCGGGCGACGTCTCGCGCACAGTCGACTGGGTCCGCTACGATTGGGAGTTCCATCAGGCGATCGTCTCGGCCTGCAATTCGGCGACGCTGATGGCGATGCTGTCCTCCGTCTTCGACCGCTTTCTGCGGTATCACATGCTGGCCGAAAGCTTTCGCGGCAACCCTGTCGTCGACGACCACAGGCTTTTGTTCGAGCTGTCCATTCGCCGTGACGTCGCGGGCGCGACCGAGGTGGTCAGAAGGCACGTTCAAAGCGGCGTCGAACATGTCCTCAAAAGCGGCCGAATTCTTTAGAAACAAAGTTCAATAGCCGTCCTTGGGAATGCCTTCCGGACGCATCTGCCTTTTCAGCGCGGCGATCCGGAAAATCGCATTCGGCGCGCCATATCCGCGATAGCCGCGCCGCTCGACGATCTCGAAAAAGAACCCCTCTCCATATGTGCCGCTGTAGAGCTGGAAATATTCGCCATGCTCGTCGCGGTCATAGAGGATGTTCTCCGCTTTCAGCCGCTCGGTCAGGACGGGATCGAGCCCGAAGCGTGCTTCGACGTCGTCGTAGTAGTTCGGCGAGATGTGCAGGGGCCTGAAACCGCAGGCCCGAAGTTTTTCAGCGGTTGCAAAGATGTCATCGGTTGAAAATGCCAAGTGCTGGATACCGGCCCCGAACTTCTCGGCAATGAAATGTCCGGCCAGGGTGCGGCGATTTTCGGCGCCGTTCATGGTGATGCGCAGCGCCCCCGACCGATTCTCGACGACTTGACTGCGCACCACCCCGGCTGGATCGATGATGTCGACCATCGGCGTCTTATGCGTCTCGAAGATCGACGTGTAGAACAGAAGCCAGGTGAGCATTTCATCGTAGCCCACCGTCTGGGCGACATGATCGACGCGGAGAAGGCCGGCGGACGCCGTGTCGGTCTGGTCGGCGACCGGCCGGAAGTCGATTTCGGAAAAGCGGCCCAAGGCGCTCTTGTCGTCGATGAGATAGACGATGCCGCCACCCACACCCCGAATCGCCGGCAGCTCAAGCTCACCCTCCGCGACAGGCTGGACGAAGGGCTCGGCATCCAGGGTAAGGGCGCGTGCATATGCTTTTGCCGCATCGTCGACGACGAGTGCCATGGCATAGGCAAACGTGCCGTGAACGGCATAGGCGGCGTTGGCGAACCCTGCCTGATCGACATTGACGAGGATCCGGATCTCGCCCTGCTCGAACAGAGAGACTTTCTTCGTGCGGTGGACGGCGGTCTGTTTGAATCCGAGGGTGCGCAGCAATGCCACCAGCTCGACTTCATCCTGTTCGTCGGTGGCAAACTCGACGAAGCCGACACCTTCGACGGCGGCTCGTTCCGGCATCGCCGCCCCAGCCATGCTCTCGGTGCCGAGATGGCGCCGCACCTGATCGCCGAGATAGATCAGCGAACGGTGGCCATCGGCGGCGATCGCACGCGACAAACCGCCTCGAAACTGGTCGTTGAAAATCTCCAGGGAGAAATACCCGTCGTAACCTGTGGCCGCGACGGCTTCGGTGAACGCCGTGACGGGAAGGTCGCCTTCGCCCGGCATGTTCCGGAAGTGGCGGCTCCAATAGAGCAGGTCCATGTCGATATCAGGCGCATCGGCAAGCTGGACGATGAAGATCTTCTCTTTGGGAATCGAGCGGATGGAATTGACGTCGATCTTGCGTGACAAAGTGTGGAAGCTGTCGAGGATAAGGCCGACATTCGGATGATCGGCGCGCCGCACGATCTCCCAGGCGTCGCGGTGGTCGCTGATATGGCGACCCCAGGCGAGCGCCTCGTAGCCGACGCGCAGTCCACGCCGGGCGGCACGCTCGCCGAGTTCCCGGAAATCTGCCGCTGCCCGATCGATACCGCCGATGGCTGCCGGCGAGACATTGGAGCAGACGAGCACCAGATCCGTTCCAAGCTGCTGCATCACGTCGAACTTTCGTTCGGCGCGATCAAAGGTGCGGCTTCGCAGCGGCTCCGGCATGCCCTCGAAATCACGAAATGGCTGAAACAGGGTGATCTCCAGACCATGGTCGCGGACGAGTTTTCCGACATCGGCCGGGCTTCCGTCAAACGCCAGGAAATCATTTTCGAAGATCTCGACGCCGTCGAAGCCGGCTCGGGCGATCGCCTCGAGCTTTTCCGGGAGTTCGCCGCTGATCGTCACAGTCGCAATCGAGGTCTTCATATCAAAGCCCTTTCGGTATCCAAACCGCAAACCACGGGAACATCGTCTCACTTATTATTACAAATGTCGTGAGAAATTAAAATAGCTCGGCGTATCATAAATTCTCAGATGATTTTGAAAAACTCTGTTGATTTGGCCGACCTTCTCTGGCAATCATGTCTCCACAGTCAAAGGTGAGGTGGCTGTCCGGTCCATCGACCGTCAAAGGAGGAGGAATTCCATGTTCAAATCTATGCTAACGCGCCGCAATGCGATGCTCGGAGCCGCAGCCCTGGTGGCTGCCGTCACTTTGGCGCAACCGGCCGCCGCCGTGACGCCTGATGAAATCAAGGCTCGCGGCAAAATCATCGTCGGAATTCAGGGTGACAATCCGCCTTGGGGCTTTGTGACCAGCGGCGGCAAGCAGGACGGCCTCGACGCCGACATCGCAACGCTGTTCGCCAAAGAATTGGGTGTTTCCGTCGAATTCGTACCGCTTGAAGTCAACAACCGCATTCCGGCACTGACGGCCGGCCGCGTCGACGTTCTCTTCGCGACGATGGCCATGCTGCCGGATCGCGCCAAGGCCGTGCAGTTCAGCAAGCCCTATGTTGCCAATGCCATCGTTCTGATCGGCCCCAAATCGGCTGAGATCAAGACGAATGCCGATATGGCCAAGTTCACGGTCGGCGTCGCCAAAGGTGCCGCTCAGGACACGCAGGTCACCAAGAACGCGCCGGCGAACACCACCATCCGGCGTTATGACGGCGACGCCGCGAGCGTCCAGGCTCTCGTTTCCGGCCAGGTCGATACGCTGGGCGGCAACATCTTCTATATGGACCGGGTCGAGAAGGCGCGTCCGGGCGAATTCGAAAACAAGCTCGAATTCCAGAAGCTCTACAACGGTGCCTGCACGCGTCTCGGCGAGAAGGAAATCAATGCGGCGCTGAATAGCTTCATCGACAAGATCAAGGCAAATGGCGAGCTCAAGAAAGTCTACGACAAGTGGATGAAGGTCCCGGTGCCGGAATTCCCGGAAACGCTGGAAGGCATTCCCTTCGCGGCGCACTGACATCGTTTTCTTTCGTCATGCTCGGGCTTGTCCCGAGCATCTGCCGCCGCCCGCAGTAGATCCTCGGGACAAGCCCGAGGATGACGTCGGAAGGGGCGTGAGCGTCTCGCCAAACAAGACGGGCATTCCGATGCCCGTCAACGCAATCGCCATGCCCAAGGCCCTCAGGTGCGCGACATGACCAGAACCATCTTTGTGCTCAACGGACCGAACCTCAACCTGCTCGGTGAGCGCGAGCCTGTTATCTACGGCTCGGCGACGCTGGCCGATATCAGGGACAACTGCCTCGCAAAGGCGGAGAGCCTCGGCTTTGCCATCGACTTCCGCCAGACCAATTTCGAGGGCGAGCTGGTGGAAAGTGTGCATCAGGCCCGCAAAGCGGCCTGCGGCATCATCATCAATCCGGCCGGCTATAGCTTTACCTCGATCGCTCTTCTCGATGCGCTGAAAACCTTCGATCCGCCGAAGATCGAGCTGCATATTTCCAACGTGCATGCCCGCGAGGAGATCTATCACAAATCCCTCGTCTCGCGCGTCGCCACCGCCATCATGATCGGCTTCGGCCCCCGCGGTTATGAACTCGCCATAGAAGCAATGGCCGGCATGGTGGGAGCAGTGAAGGCATGAACTACAAGTTGGATTTCACCCCGGTCATCGATGGGCTGCCGAGCCTCCTGCTCGGCTGTCTCGGGACATTCTTGCTTGCCATTTGCGGGATGCTGCTGGCGATCGTCATCGGAATTGGCGGGGTTGCCTTGCGCGACTCCGCCTTCAAGCCGGCGCGCTGGCTGGTCATCGCCTTCGTCGAGTTGATCCGCAACACGCCGTTCCTCGTCCAGATCTTCTTCATCTACTTCGCGCTTCCGCTCACCGGCATCAGGCTCGATCCAACCCCGACGGCGATCATCGCGCTCGGCATCAATGGCGGCGCCTACGCCATCGAGATCATTCGCGGCGGCGTCCAGTCGATCCCGAAGGGGCAGATGGAAGCGGGCCTCGCCCTTGGCCTGCACAAGGCGCAGGTCTTCCGGCTGATCATCCTCAAGCCGGCATTGCGGGCGATCTATCCGTCTCTGACCAGCCAGTTCGTGCTGTTGACGCTGACCACCAGCATTGCGTCGGCGATCTCGGCCTATGAGCTGACCTCCGTTTCCCAGCGGATCGAATCGGAGAGCTTCCGCAGTTTCGAGGTCTACTTCACGGTCACGGTTTTTTATTTCGTGATTTCCTGGCTGATGATGCGCCTGTTTGCGCTGTTTTCGGCCCGCTACTTCAAATACCCGGTCAAGTAGGAGGAATTCCATGGGTCACGATGAGTTCGTTTTCCTCCTGATCGGCCTGAAATGGACGGTGGTCCTATCCGCCGTCGGCTTCGTCTGCGGCTGTATTGCCGGTCTCGGCGTCGCTCTTGCCCGCGTCTCCGGCAATCCGCTGCTGGAACGCGTGACATCAGGCTACATCGCCGTCTTCCAGGGAACGCCGCTTCTGATGCAGCTTTTCGTGGTCTATTACGGCCTGGCTTTGGTGGGCTTGATGCTCGATGCCTGGGTGGCCGTCGCCATCGGACTGACGCTGCATGCCAGCGCCTATCTCGGCGAGATCTGGCGCGGATCGATCGAAGCGGTCCCGCGCGGCCAGACGGAAGCGGCAAAGGCTTTGAGCCTCCGTTACATCTCCCGCATGAGGGACGTCATCCTGCCGCAGGCGCTGCGTATCTCGCTGCCGGCCACGGTCGGTTTCCTCGTGCAGCTGATCAAAGGCACCTCGCTGGCCTCGATCGTCGGTTTCACCGAGCTGACGCGGGCCGGCAACATCATCTCCAATCAGATCTTCCAGCCGCTGACGGTCTTCGGCATCGTCGGCATCCTGTATTTCCTGATGTGCTGCCCGCTGACGATTCTCGGCGCGCGCCTCGAGCGAAAGTTCGCCGCCTCTGCGCGCTGATCCGCATCCCTTGTTCTTCGATGCGGCCTTGGCCGCCAATCCTGGAGTTCTACCGATGACCAGTCCCATTCCTGCCCGAGCCGGAGACCCCATGATCACCATGGCGCAGGTGGAAAAGTGGTACGGCTCGTTTCAAGCCCTTCACGACATCAACATGACGGTTCGCAGCGGCGAGAGGATCGTCCTATGCGGGCCTTCCGGCAGCGGCAAGTCGACGCTCATTCGCTGTATCAACCATCTCGAGACCTACCAGAAGGGAGAAATCCGGGTCGGCGGCATCGTCCTGAGCGACCAGGCCAAGACCATCGATGCGATCCGCCGCGAGGTCGGCATGGTCTTCCAGCAGTTCAATCTGTTTCCGCATCTGACCGTGCTGCAGAACTGCATGCTGGCGCCGATGAAGGCGATCGGCGTCGGCCGGGCGGAAGCCGAGGAACGCGCCCGCGGGCTGCTCGAGCGGGTCAAGATCCTGGAGCAGGCCGACAAATACCCGGTCCAGCTTTCCGGCGGCCAGCAGCAGCGCGTCGCCATTGCCCGGGCGCTCTGCATGCGGCCGAAAGTGATGCTGTTCGACGAACCGACCTCGGCGCTCGACCCGGAGATGGTCAAGGAGGTGCTGGATACGATGATCGCGCTGGCCGACGAGGGCATGACGATGATCTGCGTCACCCACGAAATGGGCTTTGCCCGCCAGGTCGCCGACCGGGTGATCTTCATGGCCAGCGGCGCGATCGTCGAGGAAGCCCCGCCGGCCGAATTCTTCACCAACCCACGGCACGAGCGAACCCGAAAATTTCTCGGAGAAATCCTGCGGAAGTAAGCCGTTTCAACGCGGATCAACCATCAAATCTCGCCCATTCTCGGAGCCGATCATGAAGCCGCTGGAGATTGCAGTCATGGGAGCCGGCCTGATCGGCAGACGCCATGCCGAGCGGGTGATATCCGAGCCCGGAACCGTTCTCTCCGCCGTGGTCGATCCGTCTTCGGCCGGTCGTGATTTCGCCCGGAATACCGGCATCCTGTGGTATCGCAGCTTCTCGGACATGCCTGCCGAGGACAGACCTGACGGCGTCATCGTCGCAACGCCGAACCAGCTTCACGTCGAGAACGGACTGGAAGTCATCGCCGCGGGCATTCCTGTTCTCTTGGAAAAACCGATCGCCGACGATGTCGATGCCGCTGCAAGGCTCGTTGCCGCCGGCGAGAGGGCAGGGATCCCGCTCCTGGTCGGCCATCACCGGCGCTACAACCCGATCGTTCAGGCCGCCAAGCAGATCGTCGACGGCGGCAGGCTTGGCCGGATCGTCACGGTGCATGGCACCTTCTGGGTCGCCAAGCCTGACGACTATTTCGACATCCCCTGGCGGCGTGAGGCGGGCGCCGGCCCGGTCTTCGTCAACCTGATCCACGATGTCGACCTGTTCCGATTTCTGTTCGGCGAAGTCGAAGCCGTGCATGCGATGGAATCGCACGCCGTGCGGCACCACGCCGTCGAGGATACGGCCGTCGTCTCCCTGCGGTTCGCCAGCGGCATTCTGGCCACGCTCACCGGCAGCGATGCCGTGGCCGCGCCCTGGAGCTGGGAGGCGACCACCGGCGAGAACCCTGCGTTTCCCCGCTATGCCGGTCATTGCTACCAGATCGGCGGCACCAAGGGTTCGCTCGGCTTGCCTGATTTGACGCTCTGGACGAGCACGTCGAAGCCGGATTGGCTGGAGCAGCTCGCCGAGGAGCGCATGCCCTGCGAAGCAGCCGATCCGCTTTGCCTTCAGCTCAGCCATTTTTGCGATGTCATTCGCGGCGATGCCGCGCCTCTCGTCAGCGGGCGAGAGGGCCTCGCCACCCTCAAGGTCGTCGAAGCGATCAAGAGATCGGCAAGCTCGGGGACGATGATCCACCTCTCTGAAAGTCCAGCCACATGATCACCGGGACGACCAAACTCATCGCCCATCTCGGCTATCCCACCGAGTCCTTCAAGGCGCCTCTGATCTACAATCCGTATTTCGAAAAGACCGGGATCGACGCGGTCGTCGTGCCGATGGGCTGCAGGCCGGAGGACTATCCCGCCTTCTTGAAGCTTTGCTTCCGGCTCTCCAATATTCACGGCGCGCTGATCACCATGCCGCACAAGATTTCGACGATGGCGCTGCTCGACGAAGCATCGACCAACGCCAAAGTCGCGGGCTCGTGCAATGCGGTGCGTCTCGGTTCGGACGGCAGGCTGATCGGCGACATGTTCGACGGCGAGGGTTTCGTTCGCGGCGTTCTGCGCAAGGGCAAGAAGGTCGAAGGCGCGCAGGCGCTCGTCGTCGGTGCCGGTGGCGTCGGCTCGGCGATCGCCGCGTCGCTGGCGCAGGCCGGTGTGGCCCATCTGGCGATCTTCGACGCCAATGCGACGACCGCGGCCGCGCTGCTCGACCGGCTGAAGACATATTATCCGCAGCTGCAGGTCACGATCGGCTCTCTCGATCCGGCCGGTTTCGACATTGTCGTCAACGCCACCCCGCTCGGCATGCGGCGGAACGATCCTCTACCCATCGATGTCGAGCGCATTTCCCCATCGACCTTTGTGGGCGAAGTCGTGATGAGCCGGGAGATCACCCCTTTTCTCGAAGCCGTACGGGCGCGGGGCTGCGCCTTTCAAGTCGGGACGGACATGTTGTTCGAACAAATCCCGGCCTATCTCGAATTCTTCGAATTCCCGACAACGACGGCCGATAATTTGCGTGCAATAGCTAAGCTCGGGTGATCACCTAGGATCGCGCGAATATCGGCGACGCGGCGCAGAGGCAAAGGATGAAGACAAAGCGGAAGTTCAAAAGATGCTTTCGAAGCGATCCACAGCTCGGTTGAAGCCATGTACGATGCCGGCACAGCCGACAAAGAAACGATGCGCTCCTTCGATGAAACTTGTCTCGTTTCGCTCGAGGTAGACGCGCGAAGGGCGGATATGAAAGATTGCGACGCGCTTTAGGCCGCTCCAAGCCTTTTGATATTTCCCGTCAACTCCTTCGCCAGCCGCAGGCTGGCGGCGGTTGCCATCGCCATCTGCGGCAGCAGCAGCCATTCGAGCGTCCAGGCTGCACCGGAGCGTTCCTGTTCATGGACGAGGGATTGATGGATGCCCGACAGAAGAGTGGCGTTGAAGCGGGCAAGCGAGATCAGGGCCTCGGCGGCCACCGGGTTCTGCTTGTGGGCCATTGCCGACGAGGTGCCGCCGCCTGAGATTTCGATCTCGTCGCCTGCCTGGGCGAGCAGGGCGATATCCTGGCCGATCTTGCCGAGGCTTCCCGAAATCGACGCGAACAGGCCGGCGATATCGGCGATCGGCAGACGGCCGCTCTGCCATTGCGGTCTGTCGGTAAGGCCGAGTTCCCCGGCGAGCGAGGCGCGGATTGCCGGGCCTTGCGCGCCGAGCTTGTCCAGCGTGCCGGCGGCCCCACCGAACTGGACGGGAAAACTCTGCTCGGTCAGGCGGTCGCGATAGGTCGCCAGCGGCGCGCGCCAGGCATTGAGGCGATCAGTGACAGTGATCGGGATCGCCGCCTGCATGCGGGTATGGCCCATCAGCCGGTTTTGGCCGAACTGGCGGTCAAGCCCATCGAGCCCTGCGTCAATTGCGGAAAGCCGGCCGGCAAACAGGAAGACGACGGCCTTCAACCGGATCATCAGGCTGGTGTCGATCACATCCTGGCTGGTGGCGCCGAGATGCAGGCTCTTGGCCGCGTCCTCGCCGACCGCGATGCGCAGCTGCCTGACGAGGTCGGGTACGACGACGCCATCCCTTGCCGTTGCCGCTCGAAGAGCCGACACATCGGGGGAAAAGGCGGCGCAGGTGTCGGCAATCTTCCTTGCGGCGTCGCCGGGGATGAGGCCATGCGCTGCTTCGGCCCTTGCGAGCGCGGCCTCGAAGGAGAGCATGGCGCGGATATCGGCCTCGGCGGAGAAGTAGGGCGCGATTTCGTCGTCGCCGAGCAGGCCGGAGAGGAAGGGATGGTCGAAGGGCGATGCGGTCATGGTTTGCTCGTTTGTGGTGGTGGCCCCCTCATCCGGCTGCCGCCACCTTCTCCCCGCTGGGGAGAAGGGAATCGCGGCGGCGTCGGCGCCTTATGGGCAGATATTCTCGCGTGGCACTGTTCCCCTCTCCCCTTGGGGAGAGGGCAGGGTGAGGGGGCTGCTTGCGCGGAGCCTTCCGAACAAGCGACCAGCACCTCTCAAATATCCAGAAACACCGTCTCCTTGGGGCCTTGCAGATGAATGTCGAAATGGCAGGTCGCGCCGTCGCGGGTGGCGACCATCGTTGCGACGCGTTCGCGATGTTCGATGCGCGACAGCAGCGGGTCGCTAGCGTTGGCCTCCGTCTCCTCCGGGAAATACATGCGCGTATGCAGGCCGATATTGATGCCGCGGGCGACGATCCAGACGGTGATGTGCGGGGCTTGTCTGCGGCCGTCCTTGAAGGGAACGCGGCCGGGCTTGATGGTCTCGAAGCTGTAGACGCCGTCCTCGGCGCGGGTCGGGCAGCGGCCCCAGCCGGTAAAGTTCGGGTCGGCGGCGCCGCGCATTTCCGACGGGCTGTTGTAGAGGCCGGCGCTGTCGGCCTGCCAGATCTCGATAACGGCATCGCGCACCAATGCGCCGGCGCCGTCGAAGATCCGGCCGGTGACGGTGATGCGTTCGCCGAGCGTCTTGTCATTGACCATCTCGATGCCGAGATCGGTGCCGTAGACGCCCGCTATGTCGCAGAAATTCGGCGTCAGGCCGATGTGGACATAGGGGCCCGCCGTCTGCGACGGGGTTTCCTTGAGATAGCCGAGCTGCTGCATGGTTAGTTGCCCTCCAGCCTGTTTTCGAACATCGTTGAGCGGCGGCCGCGCAGCACGATATCGAATTTATAGGCGCGTGAATCCATCGGAATGGTATTGCCCCAGTCGAGCGGCGCGATCAGTTGCTCGATCGCCGCCTTATCGGGGATGGTGCCGACGATCGGACATTTCCAAATCATCGGATCGCCCTCGAAATACATCTGGGTGATCAGGCGCTGGGCAAAGCCGTGGCCGAAGATCGAGAAATGGATATGGGCAGGGCGCCAGTCGTTGACGCCGTTCGGCCAAGGGTAGGCGCCGGGGCGGACGGTGCGGAAATGGTAACGGCCTTCCTCGTCGGTGATGGCGCGGCCGCAGCCGCCGAAATTCGGGTCGATCGCCGCGAGATAGGTTTCCTTCTTGTGGCGGTAGCGGCCGCCGGCATTGGCCTGCCAGAATTCGACCAGGGCGCCGGCTACCGGCTTGGCGCGCTCGTCGAGCACGCGGCCGTGGACGATGATGCGCTCGCCGATGGCGCTTTCGCCGGGCTGCGCGTAGTTCAGGATCAGGTCGTTATCGAGCTCGCCGATCATCGAATGGCCGAAGACCGGGCCTGTCGTTTCTGAGATCGTGCCGTCGAGCGACAGCAGCGCGCGCTGCGGCGCGCGCAGCACGGAGGTCTTGTAGCCAGGGGTCAGCGCCGGCGCATGCCAGGCACGGTCGCGGCCGAAGAAGGCGCCGGTCTCGGGCTTTTGGTTGGGTCGTTCGGACATGTCTCTCCCTCAGGCCGCCTTTTCGGCGTCCATTTGTGCAAAGGCCTGCTTGGCAATCTTGATCGCATGATTGGCGGCGGGAACGCCGGCATAGATCGCCACATGCAGCAGCGCCTCGCAAATATCCTCGCGGCTTGCCCCGGTATTGGCGGTGGCGCGCACATGCATGGCGACCTCGTCGTCCTGGCCGAGAGCCGCGAGCAGGGCAATGGTGACGATCGAGCGCTCGCGCTTCGTCAGCGCCGGGCGCGACCAGACATGACCCCAGGCGGCTTCGGTGATCAGCTCCTGGAAGGGGCGGTCGAACTCGGTCGTTGCGGCGGCGGCGCGGTCGACATGGGCGTCGCCGAGCACGGCGCGGCGGGTCGCCATGCCCTGCCGATAGCGCTCGGAGGCGGCGGTCTCATTCATGGGCTGTTTTCTCCAGGCGGAAAGGATGTGAGGAAGGCGCGGATGATCGCCGTCAACGCCTCCGGCTGCTCGACGCAGGGGATGTGGGCGCAATCGGGGATGACTTCGTAACGGGCGCCAGGGATAAGCCGCGCCGTGGAGAGCACGAGATCGGGCGGCGTCGAGCCGTCCTGGTCGCCGACGATGCAGATCGTCGGCACTGCGATCGTCTTTGCCAGCTCGGTGAAATCGGCGTCGCGGATCGCGGCACAGGCGGCGATATAACCCTCGACGGGCTGGCGCGTCAGCATATTGCAATAGCCGGAATAGGCGGTGTTTTCGGGCCTGCGGAAGGCCGGCGTGAACCAGCGCTCCATGATGGCGTCGACGATGCTGCCGATACCATCTTTCTCGACGGCGGCGATGCGGGCGTTCCAGCTCTCCGCCGTGCCGATCTTGTGGGCGGTGTCGCAAAGGATGAGCGCGCTGACCAGATCCGGCCGCCGCTGATAAAGCGACTGGGCGATCAGGCCGCCGACGGAGAGGCCTGAGATGACGGCATTCTTAACCGACAAGAGATCGAGCAGGCCGGCGAGATCCGTCGCATGGTCCTCGATCGATGAGGGGAGCTGGCCGACATCGGAAAGGCCGTGGCCGCGCTTGTCGTAAAGCACGATGGCGAAGTCGCCGGCGAGCCGCACCACGACGTCGCGCCAGATGCGGAAATCTGTCCCGAGCGAATTGGTAAAGACGATCACCGGCCTGTCGGCCGGGGCGCCGATGACCTGATAATGGATCGTCACGTCGTTTATGCGGGCGAATTGCACGTTACGTCCTCCTTGTTCAAGTCCGAGCCCCCACCCTCCGTCATGTTCGGGCTTGACCCGAACATCCACACGGCACCCACAAGCTGCGGCATGGATCCTCGGCTCAAGGCCGAGGATGACGGAGTGTGGGTTGGCTTTCCCGCCAAACTCGCCTAGGCCTGCAGCGGCATCTCGTCGGATGCTTCACCAAGCCGGCATTCATTTTCTTCCTGCGCGCATCACAACAGCCACGGGCCGTCGCTGCGGCGACTGGCTCTTTCCGCGCACCCTGCCTTCATTTCAAAACTGAATGGTTGATCCGGTTAAGTAAAATGATATTTTCAGGCATTTCGATAACCTGGGAGTTATGCGAGCGATGATCGACAGCCGCGTCAAGTTTCGTCATCTGCAGACCTTTGTCGAGGTGGCGCGGCAGAAGAGCGTCATGAAGGCGGCCGAATTGCTGCATGTCAGCCAGCCGGCGGTGACGAAGACGATCCGCGAGCTGGAACAGGCGCTGGGTGTTGCCGTCTTCGAACGCGACGGCCGCGGCATCAAGATCACCCGCTACGGCGAGGTCTTCCTGCGCCATGCCGGAGCGGCGCTGACGGCGCTGCGCCAGGGTCTCGATTCCGTCTCGCAGGAGCAGTTTTCCGATGCGCCGCCGATCCGGATCGGCGCGCTGCCGACGGTGTCGTCGCGGATCATGCCGCGAGCGATGGAACTCTTCCTCAAGGAGCGGACCTGGAGCCGGGTGAAGATCGTCACCGGCGAGAATGCCGTGCTCCTGGAGCAACTTCGTGTCGGCGATCTGGACCTCGTCGTCGGCCGCCTGGCAGGCGCCGAAAAGATGGCGGGCTTTTCCTTCGAACATCTCTATTCCGAGCAGGTGGTGTTTGCCGTGCGCGCCGGCCATCCGCTGCTCGACGGCCGGCGATCGCTGTTTTCAGGTTTCGGCGACTACACGGTGCTGATGCCAACCCGGGGTTCGATCATCCGGCCGGTGGTTGAAAATTTCCTCATCGCCAACGGCGTCGCGAGCCTGCCGAACCAGATCGAGACGGTGTCGGATTCTTTCGGCCGCGCCTTCCTCAGGGCAAGCGATGCGATCTGGATTATTTCCAACGGCGTGGTGGCCGACGATGTCGCCGACGGGCGGCTGGCGCTGCTGCCGGTCGATACCGGCGAAACCAGGGGGCCTGTGGGGTTGACGATGCGCGCTGATGCCGTGCCGTCGGCGCCGCAATCGATCCTGATGCAGACGATCCGCGAGGCGGCAGCGGAGCTTTCCTGACGCCCGGCTCTTTAAATTTGATTGATGTTTGCCCATATTTGGACTATGTCTAATTCAAGACAGGAGAGCGCTATGCCGCACGCACGACGCAGGGATCGGGAAGACCAGGGGCGGCAGCGGCTGGAAACCGGACGCTTTGCCCCGGCAAACCGCCGGCGGTTGAGCGCGCCGGCCTTGCGAACCTTCCTGGCGATCGCCGATCTCTGGGGCTTGAACGAAGAACAGCGGCTGCTGATGCTCGGCTATCCCTCTCGGTCGACCTACCACAGCTGGGCCAAGCAGGCGCGCGAGCACGGCACTTTCATCCTTGATGTCGATACGCTGACCCGGATCTCCGCGGTGCTCGGCATTCATCAGGCGCTCGGCGTGCTTTTTGCCGATGACCGCGCCGGCGTCGCCTGGCTGCGCATGCCGCATCAGGCGCCGGTTTTCGGCGGGCATCCGCCGCTTGACGTGGTGACGAACGGAACCCAGGACGGGATGATAACCGTCCGCCGATTTCTCGATGGCGCCCGAGGCGGTGTCTACATGCAGCCGAACAGGCTCGACGAAGCCTTCACGCCTTACGAAGATGCGGACATCGTCTTCCGGTGAGCGACCGTTATGCTCAGGCGCCGCGGCCGTCCTGCCGGCTGATCCCGTCGCAATTTCCGCCGATCGGGCTTTTCGATACGGTGGCGAGGGCGGCCGATCTCGAAGCCGTAATGGAGCTCGTCGGCTGGACCAACGACCGTCTCGTCGCCGACCGCATCCAGCGGCTTCCCAGGGATCAATGGGTTTACGGCATGCCCAACGCCAGCATCGTCATGGCGGCCTTCCTGCATGTCGCCCCCGGCGGCATGCGCTTCAACGGCCCCGATCTCGGCGCCTGGTATGCCGCCGACAATCTGAAGACAGCCGCCGCCGAGGTCGGCCACCACCTCCGGCGCGAGACTTTGGCGCGCGGGGTGGCGACGATGGCACGGACCTATCGAAGCTATTCGGCCACGCTGATCGGCGATTACCTCGACATTCGCGGCGAACAGACGCTGCGGCCCGATGTCTATGACGGCACCAGCTATGCGGCGTCGCAGGTGCTGGGCGAACAGCTGCGCTCGAGCGGCGGTGCCGGCATCCTCTATGACAGTGTCCGGCTGCGAGGCGGCGTCAACATCGCCGCGCACCGGCCGAAGAACATTCGCGACGTGGTGCAGGCCGATCACTTCGAAATTACCGTTTTCGCCACCGACCGGCGCATCGATGTCAGGAAGCTTGCGGCCTGATGGCGACAGTCGCGAGGTGATGCCTAAACCTGCAGCCGCTCGGCCCACGCCTTTGCCGTCTTCGCCATCGTGGCGAGGTGATCGGCGGCGGAGAAGCCGGAGATCGTCTTGCGCGGCTTGAGGTCGTGGTCGCCGTCCTCCAGCCAGAGGATCTCGATCCGGTCGGAGAGATCATAACCCGGCACCTCGTCCCGCGTGCCGAATTCGTCGCGGGTACCCTGGCAGATCAGCGCCGATGTCGCGAGCCTGGTGAGATGGGCGGTGCGGAGTTTCTTCGGCTCGCCGGGGGGATGAAAGGGATAGCCGAGGCAGAGCAGGCCGGCGACCTTCCCCTGACGATGGAGATCGTCGGCGATCATGCTGGCGACCCGGCCGCCCATCGACTTGCCGCCGATGATCAGCGGGCCGCTGACGCCGAGTTCTGCAATCGCCGCCTCGTATTCGGGATTGAGCGTTTCGGCGCGCGGCGGCGGCTTGCGACCCTCCGCCGTGCGCCGCGCCGCCATGTAGGCGAATTCAAAGCGTGCGACACGGAAACCGACGCCGGCGAGCGCCTCAGCCGCTGATGTCATCGATGCCGAGTCCATCGGCGCGCCGGCGCCATGCGCAAGAAGGAGGGTGAAGCGTGCATCATGGGGGCCTTGAAGCAGAAACCTGTCAGACATCGGCAATCCTCCATCCCGTCATCGGAACCATGTCGGCGCCCGTGACTTTTCCTCGAAAGGAGACGGACAATGTCGACGAATGATGAAAACGTAAAGCCCGAACAGCGCCGCCCCAAAGATGTCGGAACCGTTCCGGAAAAGCCGGAGCCGGCTGACGCAGAATCCATGGCGACGCCGGCCGTGCAGCCTGAAGGCGTCAAGGACAAAAGTGAGCGGCCGGTGGTCAATCCCGTGACCGGCGTAGCCTTTTAGCGGCTGATGTGAAGAACCGCCCTTGAAACCGCCTCACAAAAGGTACATATACCGGCCCTGCCTGAAAAATGGATGCGCGTGGTATCGACGTCGTCGAACTGCTCGCTGTCCGACAGGATAAGGGCGCTCCCCGCAAGGGTCGAGCGCCCTTTTTGCTTCTCGGACATCGGGTGGACCACGGCCTTGGGTTCGTGTTGGAGGCGATAGCCGGCAATTCCCTCCATAGTCTATATAGCACTTCGGAATCCCGAAATTGGCTGCATCATTGGAATTATTGCATATTTCCCTGCGGCAACGGCGCTGAAAAGGCGGCGGATTTCGGAATCCCGAAGCGGGGGAATTTCGGGATTCCGAAGTGGGATTTTTTTCTCGCCGCCGTTTTTCGCGCCGCTGCCGTGCTTGTGGCAAGAATGGCGTCCGGTTCCAATGAGAGCGAAGATCATTCCATCTCCCGCGTGCTCACCGTCAGAAAATCGATGAAGGTGCGGACCTTGGCCGAGAGATATTTGCGGCTCGGATATACGGCGTAAAGTGTGCTGTTGAAGCCGAGCATAATGGCCGGAAGCACGATCTCCAGCCGGCCGGCTTCGATGTCCTGCTCGGCCATCCATTTCGGCAGGAAGGCCAGGCCCATGCCACGCAGGGCCGCCAGGTGCATAATTGTCTCGTTGTCGCTCAGCATCACGGTGCGGAAGGTGATCTTGTGTGGTCCGTCCGGAGCTTCCAGCGACATGCTTTCCCCGAGGTTGATGCCGGAGTAGCGAAGCAGTGCGTGGCCGTTGAGTTCGGCGATGTTCTGCGGGCGCCCGGTTCGCTCGAGATAATCAGGCGAGGCCATCAGACGGAACTGCACATTCGTCAGCGGGCGGGCGACGAGGCCCGGATCGAGCCGGTCTTGCGACGTTGCCCGCAGCGCAAGATCGAAACCTTCGTCAACCAGATTCACCAGCCGGCCGCTGAGATCCAAGTCCAGGCAGACGTCGGGGTAGCGCCGATTATACGCTGCCAGCATGTCGGTAAAATAGTTGGTTGCCGCCCAAACCGGCGCACTCAATTTCAAGGTACCACGGGGAGCCACCGTCACGTTGCCGATGGCGTCTTCCACCTCGTCCAGCCGTTCGAGCATCTCCCTGGTCTGGTTGAAATAAAGCCGCCCGGTCTCCGTCAGGCTGACATGGCGGCTGGTTCGGTTGAGCAGCCGTGTCCCCAGCCGGTTCTCGAGCTGCATCACATGCTTGCTCGCCATGGCCGGCGAAACGCCAAGGCGGTCGGCGGCAGAGGTGAAGCTTTTCAGTTCGGCGACGGTGCAGAACACCCGCAGGCTCGTCAACGTGTCCATTCGATCATCAACATCCAGGAAACGGTTCTTCAATATCCGCCACATTGATCAATGATGGAGAAAAAATCAAAGTCTTCCGCAACAACACCCATCGAAGCCCGCCGACGCTCGCGGCAATGATGCGAAAGGACGATTGCGGTGACAGACTCTCGACTCCCGACCTATTTCATCAGCCATGGCGGTGGCCCCTGGCCCTACATGACCGGCGAATTCCGCCGCAACTTCGACGTGCTCGAACAGTCGCTGGTCGACATGCGCGCCGAACTCGGCGGCGCGCCGAAGGCGATCCTCGTCGTCTCGGGTCACTGGGAAGAGGAGGGTTTTGCCATATCGTCGGGCGTCAAGCCCGGCATGGTCTACGACTATCACGGCTTTCCGGAACACCTCTACCACATCACCTACAATGCCCCGGGTTCGCCTGATCTGGCAAACCGCGTGCAGCAGCTGCTTCGCACGGGCGGCATCGAAGCGGCGCTTGATCCGACGCGCGGTTATGATCACGGCACGTTCAGCATCATGAAGCCGCTCTATCCGGAAGAGAACATTCCTGTCGTGCAGCTTTCGCTGGATGCGGGTTACGATCCGGCGCTGCACATCAGGGTCGGCCGGGCGCTGGCGCCCTTGCGTGACGAGGGCGTGCTGATCATCGGCAGCGGTCTCAGTTATCACAACCTTTCGGCCATGCGCGGCACCGGCGGATACGAGCCGTCCCGCCGCTTCGACGCCTGGCTTCAGGAAACGCTGGTCCACGCGCCCTCCGACAAGCGCACCGAGCGGCTGATCGAGTGGCAGCAGGCGCCGGCTGCCCGGGCGGCGCATCCGCGCGAAGACCACCTCATTCCGCTGATGGTGGTGGTCGGCGCCGCCGAGAACGAAGCCGGTGCCACCACCTATCACCAGAAGGACTTCGCCGGCGGGGTTACCGCATCGAGCTTCCGTTTCGGCCGCGTCCCCTCAACCCCTCAATCACATGGAGACGCGCAATGACCAGCGAAACCTTCAAGCCGATCGTCTACCTCAAGGAAAACTGCCCCTTCTGTCTCAAGGTTCGCCTCTTTCTTCTGGAATCGGGGCTGGCCTCGGACGTGGAAAGCCGCGACTTCACTCCTGGAACCGAGCAGGAGGAGAAGATCCGGGCGGAGCTTTCGCCGCATCTCGACAAGGTGAGCTTTCCCTCGGCGCAGCTCGAGCCCGGCCGCTACATTGCTGAATCCGATGATATCGTTGCATTTTTCGCAGCGAAGGCCGGCCGCGATCCGGCAGGCATGACGGTTTACCGGAACTATGTCGATGGTGTCTTCGCCATGTCGATGAAGCTCTGGAAAGAAAACCAGGAACTCAAGAAGGCGGCCTCCGCCGCCTGATCTCCCATCAACCTCTTTGGAGAAACTCGATGATCAATACCGGCAAATGGACGCCATACGTCCTTGCACTTCTGCGCATCATAACGGCCTTACTCTTCCTCGAACACGCGACCATGAAGTTTCTGCAGTTTCCGGGTCCGATTCAAGGGGTACCCTATCCGCTGCCCGCCATCCTGCTGGTAGCAGGAGCGATCGAAGTGATCACCTCAGCTCTGATGCTCGTCGGATTTCAAACGCGCATCGCGGCATTCATCGCTTCGGGCGAAATGGCTGCCGCCTATTTCATGGGCCACACGCCGTATGGTTTCTGGCCCTCGCTGAACATGGGCGAGCCCGCCATCCTGTTCTGCTTCATCTTCCTCTACATCGCCTTTGCCGGCGGCGGAGCCTGGACGCTCGACAATGCGCGGCGTTCCGCCACGGCCTGAGACGGCACTATGCGGAAATCGCCCATGCCTGGCTGTCGAGCGGCAGCCGGGCACAGGCACAAACGAGACGAAAATTCTGGAGACCTGCAATGCAAGCGGCACTTCTCAAATCCTACGGTGATGTCGATCAGTTCGAAGTCGCGGATCTTCCGACACCGAAGCCCGGACCGGGCGAAGTCCTGATCAACATCGCGGCATCCGCCGTCAATCCTTTCGATCTCATCCTCCGCCAGGGCTTCATGGCCCAGTATATTCCGCTTCCGCTGCCGGCAGTGCTCGGCGGTGACGCCGCCGGCACCATCTCGGCACTCGGCGAAGGCGTGACCGGTTTTGCGGTCGGCGACCGGGTTGTCGCCGATTTTGCCGCAAACGGCAAAGGCGCCCATGCAGAGTATGGTGTCGTTCCCGCCACATCGATCGCAAGGCTGCCCGCTGCCCTCAGCTTCGAGCAGGGCGCCTCGCTGGTCAAGGCAGGTCTCACTGGGCGGCAGACCGTCGAAGCGCTCGGCGTCAAGGCTGGCGACCGGGTTCTCGTTTCCGGCGGTCTCGGCACGGTCGGACGGTCCGCCATCCAATACCTCAAGCAGGTCGGCGCAAAGCCGGTTGCCGGGGTCCGGCCCGAGCGGCTGAACGAAGGCCGGGAGCTGGCGGGCGAGGCGCTCGACATCACGGTTCCCGCCGCAAGCCCGAGCTTCGACTATGCGATCAGCACGGCCGGGCCGGTGGCCGGCAACCTCATCACTCACGTCCGCGACGGTGGCACGGTTGCAAGCATCGTTCCGGTGCCGGACGGCGCCAATGCCGGAAGCCGGATTATCATCCGCGAACTCTACCATCGCACCGACGCGACCATGCTCGACGCCGTTCTGGCATCCGCCGCCAGCGGTGAATTGGTAATCCCGATTTCACACACCTTCCCGCTGGAGCAGATCGGCCTTGCCCAGAGCGCGGTTGCGGCAGGTGCTCCGGGGAAGGTCGTTCTCAAACACTGAGAGACAAAGACGCGGCCAGGCGTCACACGGACGACAGCACCGGCATGACGTTCTTCATGCCGGTGCTGCCGTCCGCTTATGCAGTTTTTCTGTTCCGTTGCTCCCCAAAGGCGGATTTTTCGCGCCGCCGCTGTCGATTTTCGCATCCTCCGATCGTCATGCCAACGATGTGCTTATTCCCTTTGCGGCTTCAGCACGTTCTTGGCGCGTCAGAGACGCGCGGCAATAGAAGGAGGATATGTCATGGACAACAGGCATCTGGTCCCCGCCGCCGTGCTTGCGGCAAAGAATGGCGTAAAGTTTCCCAATGAGAGCGAGGAATATCGCATCGCCCGCGACGCGCTGCTCGCCGAAGAGATCGAATTGCGCCGCCATATCGAGCGTGTCGCGAAACAGCGCCGGGCGCTGCCGCCGGGCGGCGAAGTGAAAAAGGACTATCGCTTCGAAGGCGCCGGTGGGCCGATATCGCTGACCGAACTCTTCGCCGACAAGGATACGCTGATCGTCTACAGCTATATGTTCGGCCCGGAACGCGAGCGCCCATGCCCGATGTGCACCTCGCTGCTGTCGGCCTGGGACGGCGAAGTGCCCGACATCCAGCAGCGCGCCGCCCTTGCCGTCGTCGCGCTGTCGCCGATCGACAGGCTGCTCGCCTTCAAGAAGGAGCGCGGCTGGCACCACCTGCCGCTCTATTCCGACACGACAGGCGATTATAGCCGCGACTACCACGCCATCGGCAGAGGCGGCGGCGATGACGCCGCCTATAATGTCTTCACGCGCCGCGACGGCACCATCCGCCATTTCTGGAGTCAGGAAATGGGCGAGGTGACCTCCGATCCCGGCGAGGATCCGCGCGGCGCCCCCGACCTGATGCCGCTCTGGACCGTGATCGACACGACGCCGGAAGGCCGGGCGCCGGACTGGTATCCGAAGCTGTCTTATTGAAGCTGCCCTATCAAGCCGGCCGCTCCGTCAGCCGGTGGAGCGGTTTCTCGACGCCTCGACCCATTCGATATTGGCGACGGCTGCCTCCGGCAGCGGCGGCGGATCGATGTCGTAGACATAGCCGCACAGCATGTCGGCGGCGCGTTCCGCCGCCTTGATCTTTGCCTCGGTTTCCGCGACCGCCTTGGAAATCGCTTCGATGCGGGCGCGGAACATGTGGGCGAGCACATCGCGGCCGGACTGTTTTTCGAGCCGCTCCAGATGCAGGCCGATGCGCGAGGCGTGGCGCTCCAGCTCGCTCTTGCTGAACCGCGCCTTGCGCAGTTCTTCGGAGAGACTGTCCTGCATGACGGCGACGGGATCGAAACTTCCGGGCGCGCGCTCGTCGAGCACCGCGTCGGTGACGAGCTTCTCGATCAGCACGAGCGCCTGCAACTCGGCGGCATCGGCGAATTCGACATCGTAGCCGGTATCGTCGAACACCTTGCGCCGGACCGGATCGAGAAGCAGCGCATAGGCTTTCTGAAGATTGTCGAAGGCTTGCGAATCGCCGCCCGAATCGGGATGGGCAACCTTCGCCAGGCGCCGATAGGCGGCCTTCAGCTGGGCCTCGTCCGCATCGCGTTCAACGCCGAGAATATCGTAGGGATCCGTCACGCCTGCTCCATTGCTACCCGGCACGTCCGGACAGTCTAGGTCTTCTTCTGCATCAGCAAGGCAAAGTTTAGACCGAAAGCAGGAATGACGTCCATGGCCGGAATTCGCAATCGTCGCTGCGAAAGCCTAAGCTATCTTTTGATTGTTGAATTTTTTCAAGAAGTTGCGCGAAGATCAGGGTGTGGTGATCGAGACGAGATAACATCTGGCTTCGCCGTCGATCTCAACTGCGGTTCCTGCTGCATCCGTCATCAGCAACGCATCGCCGGCCGATAGCGCCCCGCTTTCGTCGTCCTTCCGGAACGACAATGCGCCGCGGTGGCAAAGCAGCAGGCAGGTCGACGACGCCAGCGGCACGGACTTGCCGCCATCGATGTCGATGCGGATCAGCGTGTGGGCGAGGCCGTCACGCCGCGTCATGACGTTGAGATCGGTGATCGCGCCGTCCTGGAGCCTGGCGGCGACCGGGATATCAGCCGGGAAGGCGAGGGGATCGCCTGCCGTCGTCAGCAGCACCGGCGCGCTGCCTTCGATATCGAGCACCATGCCGTTGCCGTCGAGGATCGCCAGCGTCCGGTCGATGCCGGGAAAGATCGAAAACGGCCCGTCGGTTGCAACGGTCGCCATGCTGACGCGCCAGTCGAAACCGGCAAGGCCGGCATCCTCCGGCGAAACGGCGATTTCCACCGTTTCGCCGCCGCCGTTCTTCCACGGCATGCGCTTGTGATCACCGGCGCGCAGGATCCTCACCGGGTTCAGTTCCCGAGAATGCCGGGCAGGCGCAGGCCCTTTTCCCGGGCGCAGTCCAGCGCGATGTCATAGCCGGCATCGGCGTGGCGCATGACGCCGGTCGCGGGGTCGTTCCACAGCACCCGTTCGAGCCGCTTTGCCGCATCATCCGTGCCATCGGCGCAGATGACGACGCCGGAGTGCTGGGAGAAGCCCATGCCGACACCGCCGCCATGATGCAGCGACACCCAGGTGGCGCCCGAGGCGGTGTTGAGCAGGGCATTCAGGAGCGGCCAGTCGGAGACGGCATCGGAGCCGTCCTTCATCGCTTCGGTTTCGCGGTTCGGCGAGGCGACGGAGCCCGAGTCGAGATGGTCGCGGCCGATGACGATCGGCGCGGAAAGCTCGCCGGTCTTGACCATTTCATTGAAGGCCAGAGCCAGGCGGTGACGGTCGCCGAGGCCGACCCAGCAGATGCGGGCGGGCAGGCCCTGGAAGGCGATGCGCTCCCTGGCCATGTCGAGCCAATTGTGCAGGTGGGTATTCCCAGGCGTCAGCTCCCGCACCTTGGCATCGGTCTTGTAGATATCCTCCGGGTCGCCGGAAAGGGCGGCCCAGCGGAAGGGGCCGATGCCGCGGCAAAACAGCGGTCTTATATAGGCCGGTACGAAGCCCGGGAAAGCAAAGGCGTTTTCCAGGCCTTCTTCCTTGGCGACCTGGCGGATGTTGTTGCCGTAGTCGAGTGTCGGAATACCGGCATTCCAGAAGGCGATCATCGCTTCGACATGTTCGCGCATCGAGGCACGCGCCGCTTTTTCCACAGCCTTCGGATCGCTTTCCCGCTTGGCCTTCCACTCGGCCATTGTCCAGCCCTTCGGCAGGTAGCCGTTGATCGGGTCATGCGCCGAAGTCTGGTCGGTGACCATGTCGGGGCGGATGCCGCGGCGGACCATTTCCGGCAGGATTTCGGCGGCATTGCCGAGCAGGCCGACGGATTTCGCTTCGCCAGCCTTGGTCCAGCGGTCGATCATCGCAAGCGCTTCGTCGAGCGTCTCGGCCTTGGCGTCGAGATAGCGGGTGCGCAGGCGGAAATCGATCGAGTCGGGATTGCACTCGACGGCGAGGCAGCAGGCGCCGGCCATGACGGCGGCGAGCGGCTGGGCGCCACCCATGCCGCCGAGGCCGCCGGTCAGGATCCATTTGCCCTTGAGATTGCCGCCATAATGCTGGCGGCCGGCCTCGACGAAGGTCTCGTAGGTGCCTTGGACGATACCCTGCGTGCCGATATAGATCCACGAGCCGGCCGTCATCTGGCCGTACATGGCAAGGCCCTTCTTATCCAGCTCGTTGAAATGATCCCAGGTCGCCCAATGCGGCACCAGGTTGGAATTGGCGATCAGTACGCGCGGCGCATCCTTGTGGGTGCGGAAGACGCCGACCGGCTTGCCGGATTGGACGAGCAGCGTTTCCTCTTCCGTCAGTGTCTTCAGCGTCGCGACGATGCGGTCGAAATCCTCCCAGGTGCGGGCGGCGCGGCCGATGCCGCCGTAAACGACGAGCTCGTTCGGATTTTCGGCGACGTCGGGGTCGAGATTGTTCATCAGCATGCGCAGCGGCGCTTCGGTCATCCAACTCTTGGCATTGAGCTCGTTGCCGCGGGGCGCGCGGATTTCCCGGATATTATGGCGTGGATTGTTCATGACGGTTCCCCTGTTCTCAGGTTTCAATCTTCAGCGTTTCAGGCCCGGTGCGATCTGTTCGATGCGCACCAGAATGTCTTTGAGATGGATGCGAAGCCGGTCGGCCTTGGCTGCGTCATAGGCGAAGGGCGGTGCCTCGGTCTGCAGATGGGTCGATTGCGCGAGCTCCATCTGGATTGCGTGCACGCCGGTTTCGGGCCGGCCGTAGTGGCGGGTCGTCCAGCCGCCCTTGAAACGGCCGTTGAGCACGCTGTCATACCCTTGCGCCGCTTCGACGACGGTGAGCGTCGCCTGCGCGATGGCGCTGTCGCAGGTCTTGCCCATATCGGTGCCGATATTGAAATCCGGCAGCTTGCCTTCGAACAGGAAAGGAATATGCGAGCGGATCGAGTGGCAATCATAGAGGATCGCGACGCCGTGGATCGCTCTGACGCGCTCGATCTCGGCGGCAAGGGCTGCGTGATAGGGCGCATGAAAATCCCGCAGCCGCGCCGCAATATCGGCCTCGTCCGGCGCCTGCCCATCCTTCCAGATCGCCTTGCCGTCGAAATCCGTCTCGGGAACGAGGCCGGTGGTGTTCTGGCCGGGATAGAGGCTGACACCCTGGGGATCGCGGTTGGCGTCGATCACGTAGCGATGGAAGGTGGCGCGCACGGTCGTGACATCGTCGAGCAGGCCGTCATAGAGGTGGTGGATGTGCCAGTCTGTGTCGGCGAGGATCCTGCCATTGTCGTTGAGGCGGTCGGCGATCTCAGCCGGCACGTCGGTGCCGGTATGGGGGAAGCCGAGGATGACGGGGGAGGTGCCCCGCGTTATTTCGTATGGGGTGGTCATGGGCAGAGCGCTCCGGCGATTGGGGCGTTACCCCCCTCTGTCCTGCCGGACATCTCCCCCACAAGGGGGGAGATCGACTCGCGGATGGAATCTGCCCAAACAATTGACGCTGGAACGAGCGGGTCCGCCCAGCCGATCTCCCCACCTGTGGGGGAGATGCCCGGCAGGGCAGAGGGGGGTACCAAGTCCAGAACCATCACGATCAACCCTCCAGAACCGGCAGAATACCATTCGAAACCGAGGCGTTCAGGGCGCCCGTTGCCACCAACTCGGCGGCGGCGGCGAGGTCGTTTGCCATGTAGCGATCGACGTCGAGGCTCGGAACCTTGGTGCGGATCGCGGTGATCGCCTTGCTCAGTTCCGGGCTGGTCGATAGCGGCGCGCGCAGTTCGACGCCTTGGGCGGCGGTTAGCGCCTCGATGCCGATGATGCCGAACAGGTTCTCGGTCATGCCGAGCAGGCGGCGGGCGCCGTGGCAGGCCATGGAGACATGGTCTTCCTGGTTGGCCGAGGTCGGCGTCGAATCGACCGAGGCCGGGTGCGACATCTGCTTGTTCTCCGACATCAGCGCCGCCGAGGTGACCTCGGCGATCATCAGGCCGGAATTCAAGCCCGGCTTCTTGGCGAGGAAGGCCGGCAGGCCGTAGGAGAGGGTGGGATCGACCAGCAGCGCGATGCGGCGCTGCGAGATCGCGCCGATCTCGCAGACGGCGAGGGCAATCTGGTCGGCGGCGAAGGCGACGGGTTCGGCGTGGAAATTGCCGCCTGACACAACGGAATTGTCCGACAGCACCAGCGGATTGTCGGTGACCGCATTGGCCTCGATTTCAAGCGTGCGGGCAACCGAGCGCAGCAGATCGAGGCAGGCGCCGTCGACCTGCGGCTGGCAGCGGATGCAATAGGGATCCTGCACGCGCTCGTCGCCCTCGATATGGCTCTGGCGGATGACGGAATTTTCGAGCAGGGCGCGAAGGGCTGCTGCCGTGTCGATCTGGCCCTTATGGCCACGCAATGTATGAATATCCGGATGGAAGGGCGCCGAAGAGCCCATGGCGGCATCGGTGGACATCGCGCCGGTGATGAGGGCCGCCTGTGCGGCACGATGGGCACGGAACAGGCCGGCCAGCGCCAGCGCCGTCGAGGTCTGGGTGCCGTTGATCAGCGCCAGGCCTTCCTTGGCGGCGAGCACGACCGGTTTCAGCCCGGCCCGTTCGAGGGCTTGCGCGCCTGAGAGCCGTTCGCCGGCGAAGAAGGCTTCGGCCTCGCCCATCATCACCGCCGCCATATGGGCAAGGGGCGCAAGATCGCCGGAGGCGCCGACCGAGCCCTTTTCCGGGATCAGCGGGATGACGCCTTTTTCCAGCATGCCCTCGATCAGCCGCACCAGTTCCAGCCGCACGCCGGAGGCGCCGCGCCCGAGCGAGACCAGCTTCAGCGCCATGATCAGCCGGACGATATTGTCGGGCAGCGGCGCGCCGACGCCGCAGCAATGCGACAGGATGAGATTGCGCTGCAGGGTGGCGACATCGGCGCTGTCGATCTTGATCGAGGCGAGTTTGCCGAAGCCGGTATTGATGCCGTAGACCGGGGCATTGCCGGCGGCGATTTCGGCGATGCGGGCAGCGGCCTTGGCGATCCCGGCATCGAAGGCGGGATCAAGCCTTGCCGGCTCGCCGGTCCAATAGATGATTTCCAGATCCTTGAGCGAGACGGAGCCCGGATGGAGCGTAATGGTCATCGACCGTTCCTTTCGCCCTTGAAGACGCGTGTGTGAAGCGGATTGAAGCCGATGCGGTAGACGAGCTCGGCAAGGCTTTCGATATTCCAGATGGCGAGATCGGCGGATTTGCCGGGTTCGAGCGTTCCTGTCTTGTCGAGCAGACCGAGCGCGCGGGCGCCTTCGCGGGTGGCGCCGGCAATGCATTCCTCGACCGTGAGGCCGAACAGCGTCGCCGACATGTTCATGGTGAGCAGCATCGAGGTGAGCGGCGATGTGCCGGGGTTGCAGTCGGTGGCGATGGCGATCGGCACGCCCGCCCGCCGCAAGGCTTCGACCGGCGGCTTCTGCTTCTCATGGATGGCGTAGAAGGCGCCGGGCAGCAGCACGGCGACAGTGCCGGAAGCCGCCATTGCCGCAACACCCTCCTCGTCGAGATATTCGAGGTGATCGGCCGAAAGCGCGCCGTAGGATGCGGCGAGCCTGGCACCGCCGAGATTGGAGAGCTGTTCGGCATGCAGCTTGACCGGCAGGCCGAGCGCCTTTGCCTTGTCGAAGACGCGGGCAATCTCGGTCGTGGAAAAGGCGATGCCCTCGCAGAAGCCGTCGACGGCATCGGCAAGGCCGAGAGTAAACATGTCGTCGAGACCGGGCAGGACGACATCGTCGAGATAATCGCCGTTGCGGCCCTTATATTCCACCGGCGTCGCATGGGCGCCGAGATAGCTGGTGGCGACGCGCACCGGTCTGATATGGCCGAGCAGGCGGGCGCTCTGCAGCATCTTCACTTCGCCGCTTCGGTTCAGCCCGTAGCCGGACTTTACCTCGATCGTCGTGACACCTTCGGCAAGCAGCGTATCGAGCCGCGGCAGTGCCTCGGCGACAAGCTCTTCGACCGACAGCGCATTGGTCGCCTTCACCGAGGAGACGATGCCGCCGCCGGCGCGGGCGATTTCTTCATAGCTGGCGCCGGCAAGGCGCATCTCGAATTCGCGGGCGCGGTTGCCGCCGTGAACGATATGGGTGTGGCAGTCGACAAGGCCGGGGGTTACCCAGCGGCCTTCGAGATCGACGATTTCGGACTGTTCGATGGCCGATGCCGGCAGGTCGCTTTCGGCGCCAGCAAAGGCGATGCGGCCGTTTTCAGTGAGCAGGGCGCCCTTTTCGACTATGCCCAGTCCCGTTTGCGCCGGCGCAAGCGTCGCCAGGCGGGCGTTGCGCCAAAGCACCGGCCTGACGTCGGCGGATGGGGTTTCCTCTGAAAAATTGTTCCCGGTCATCAGCTTTGCGCCTTTCCTTATGTCAATAACATGTATATACATAATCGGCGGGTGACAAGAGAAATTTTGCGCGCTTTTCTGGAAAAGAAAGATCGGCGGCGCGAGAAGAGGAGAGGCAAGGCCATGACCACACTTCACGCAGACACGGCATTGACCCCGCAGGGCTGGCAGAAGGACGTGCGGCTGACACTCGAGGCCGGGCGCATCGCGCAGATCGAGGCCGGTGTTTCCACCGCGCCCGGCGATGAGCGGCATGCTCTCCTCGTTCCCGCCATGGGCAACCTGCACAGCCATGCCTTCCAGCGGGCGATGGCCGGTCTTGCCGAAGTGCGCGGCCCTGCCAATGACAGCTTCTGGAGCTGGCGCACGGTCATGTACAAATTCGCTCTGGCGATGACGCCAGAGCATGTCGAGGCGGTCGCCGCCAAGCTCTATGCCGAGATGCTGGAGGCCGGTTTTTCCCGCGTCGGCGAGTTCCACTATCTCCATCATGACAGCGATGGCGGCGCCTATGCCAATATCGCCGAGCTTGCCGAACGCATCGGTGCTGCGAGCGCAGAGACCGGCATCGGCCTGACCTTGCTGCCGGTCTTCTATGCCCATTCCGGCTTCGGCGGTGCTGCGCCGATCGACGGCCAGCGGCGCTTCATCAATTCGCTCGAAAGCTTCGAAAGGCTGATGGAGGGATGCCGGGCAGTGACCGGCCGGCTCGACGGCGCCGAACTCGGGCTGGCGCCGCACAGCCTGCGCGCCGCCACGCCCGAGGAACTGGCAAGACTCGTGCCGATGGCGGGCGGCGGCCCGATCCACATCCATGTCGCCGAACAGGTGAAGGAGGTCGAGGATTGCGTCGCCTGGTCCGGCGCGCGGCCGGTGGAATGGCTGCTCGATCACGCGCCTGTGGATCGGCGCTGGTGCCTGATCCATGCGACCCACATGACCGAGGACGAAACGCGGCGGATGGCAAAGAGCGGCGCAATTGCCGGCCTCTGCCCGATCACCGAAGCCAATCTCGGCGACGGCGCCTTTGCCGCACCGCTCTTCCTCGAAGAAGGCGGGCGTTACGGGATCGGTTCGGATTCCAACGTGTTGATCTCGGTTCCCGAGGAATTGCGCCAGCTCGAATATTCGCAGCGCCTGGCGCTGCGCGCCCGCAATATCGTCGCAGCCACCGGCGGCTCGACGGCGCTTTCGCTGTTCACCCAAGCGCTTGCCGGCGGCGGTGCCGCGCTTAAAGCGCCGGCCGGGCTCGTCGAGGGCCATCACGCCGATCTCGTGTCGCTCGATACCTCAGCCGTTCCTTATCTCTCGGGCGACCAGATCCTCGATCATTGGCTGTTTGCCGGCGGCGTTTCCGTCGATTGCGTCTGGGCGCGCGGCCGCAAGCAGGTGGCTGGCGGCCGCCATGTCGGGCGCGAGGCCATCGACCGGCGTTTCCTCGCCGCGATGGGCGAATTGCTGGCGGCCTGAAAAAGCGCTTTTCCTGTCAAGCTATTCGAATTAGACCGGGGAGACCAATCGGAACGTGGCGATGAACCAAAGCAAGGATCCCACCTTGCATCAGCGCATCCTGAGCGAGATCGAGGGCCGTATCGTCTCGGGCGAATGGCCGCCGGGGCACCGTATTCCCTTCGAGGTCGATCTCGCCACGCAGTATGACTGCTCGCGCATGACGGTCAACAAGGTGCTGACCCAGCTCGCCAAGGCCGGCCTCATTGAGCGCCGCAAGAAGTCCGGCAGCTTCGTCACCCAGCCGCAGGCGCAATCGGCCGTTCTCGAAATTCACGACATCAAGACCGAGGTGCAGTCGCTGAACCTGCCCTATTCCTATGCGGTTTCGAAGAAGACGAGCCGCAAGGCCAAGGCGGAAGACAGCCGCCGGCTGGAATTGCCGGTGGCGTCCTCGGTGGTCGAAATCGTCTGCATCCACAATGCCGGGGCGCGGCCCTTCTGCCTGGAGGAGCGGCTGATCAGCCTGGCGACCGTGCCTGAGGCCGCCGATGTCGATTTCCTGACGATGGCGCCGGGGCCGTGGCTGCTCAACCAGGTGCCGTGGAGCACGGCCGAACACCGGATCCACGCCATATCAGCCGGTGCCGAAGTGGCCGCGGCCCTCGACATTGCGCGCAACGCCGCCTGCCTCGTTGTCGAACGCCGCACCTGGAGCGGCGCCGGTCCGGTGACCCACGTGCGCTTCACCTATCCCGGCGATCGTCACGCGCTGGTGGCGCGGTTCACGCCGGCATCGCAATAATCGCCATGTTCCATATACAACATGGCTGGTGTTTTCACTCTTCGAACATCTTGCCGCTGCGCGCTTCGAGCCGGTAGCGATAGCCGGGATAGACCAGGCGTGCGGTCGAGACTACCTGTTTTGCCGACCATGTCCGCCGGCGGATCGTCAGGCACGGTTCGCTCTTCAGGATGGTCAAGAGCTTGCATTCCCAGGCCTGCGGCATCGCCGCCTCGACGACGTGTTCGGAGCCGCTGAGCGGGGCCGCCGCCGTCAAATAGGCGTTCGGCGTCAAGGTGGTGAAATCCTGGTCGAGATATTCGGGGGCGGCCTCCGGATGGACGAAACGGTCCTCGATCTGCACCGGAACGCCGTTTTCGCTGTGCACGATCAGCGAGTGGAAGACCGCCGCGCCGATATCAAGTTCCAATGCATCGGCAATCTCGGGAGAGGCCGTTTCCTGGGCGAGAACGACGACGGAAGCCTCATGGATATGGCCGCGTTCGGCGATTTCCTCGGCGATGTTGCGCACCTCGAACAGCGCCGAATAACCCTTGCGCTCGGCGACGAAGGAGCCGACGCCCTGGATGCGGACGAGTTCGCCTTCGTTGGCAAGTTCGCGCAGCGCCCGATTGGCGGTCATCTTGCTGACGCCGAGTTCGACCACCAGCTCGTTTTCCGACGGCACGCGGTATTTCGGCGGCCATTCGCCGCTGTGGATGCGGTCGAGGATTACCTGCTTGACGCCGGCATAAAGCGGAGTGCTATCATTTTCCGCCAGTTCGCGCTTCATCTCGCCGGAACGCTTCATTGCCTATTCCTTTTGCACGAAGGGAATTCGCCACATTAATCGACTTTTCTCTTGCATATCATAAAATATCTCATATGGTACCATATACAACCTCCCAATCAGCCCTTGAAACATAAATAGGGACAGGAAAGGGCAAGCCGGCGAAGATCGGCCCGGGTGCCGCAAGGTCTGTTTCCATCTCAGAGGAGAATTCATCAATGAAATTCAGTGCAATCCTGTTTTGCGGCGTCGCCGCTCTTTCCGCTTTTGCAGCGCCCGCCTTCGCCAAGGACTGGACGAAGGCGACGATCACGCTTGAAGGCGCCTATGCGCCCTGGAATCTCACCAATGCCGACGGCACGCTCGGCGGCTTCGAGCCGGAGCTTGCCAAGGTGCTCTGCGAGCGCGCCAAGATCGAGTGCACGCTGGTTGCCTCCGACTGGGACGGTATGATCCCGGCGCTCAACGCCGGCAAGTTCGACGTCATCATGGATGCGCTGTCGATCACCGAGGAGCGCAAGCAGGTGATCGGCTTCACCATTCCCTATGCCGCCACACCCGCCGCCTTCGCCACCGCCAAGGACAGCCCGCTGGCAAAGGCTGCCGGCACCGGCGCCACGATCAAGATGACGCCCGGCCAGACCGGCGTGAAGGAGATCGACGCGCTGAAGGCCGCTTTCAAGGGCAAGACGATCGGCATCCAGGCGGCGACCGTCTATGCTAAGTTCGTCTACGACAATTTCGGCGACATTGCCGAGATCCGCGAATACAAGACCGGCGCCGACCGCGACCTCGACCTGCAGAACGGCCGCATCGACCTCGGCTTCGACGATGCCGTCTATTTCGCCAACGCGTTCAAGGCCGCCAACGACACGCTTGATTTCACCGGTCCGGAGATCGTCGGCTCGATCTGGGGCGAGGGTGAAGGTCTCGGCATCCGCCAGGCCGATACCGACCTGCGCGACAAGTTCAACGAGGCGATCAAATCAGCCCTTGCCGACGGCACCGTCAAGAACCTGTCGATGAAGTGGTTCAAGGTCGACGTCAGCCCGCAGCAATAAGGGTTTCGGCCTTTCGGCCGTAAACATCTGTCTCCGGCTTTATCGCCGGAGACAGCATGCTATTGTCACACAAAACACTGCCACGGACGGGGAACGGACGATATGGCAAGCTTGGAACTGCTCGGCTTCGGCTCGACCGGATGGGGCGCGCTGCTCATTGCCGCCGCCTTGATGACGCTTGCCGTTACGGCGACGGCGCTCGCCATCGGCGCGGTGCTCGGCGCGATCGTCGCGGCGGCGAAACTCTCCGGCAATCTTGTCCTCGTCACGCTCGGCAACGTCTATACGACGGTGTTTCGCGGCGTGCCCGAGCTGCTGATCATCTATCTCATCTATTTCGGCGGCTCTTCGGCCATCACCTCGATCGGCAAGGCGATGGGCTACGAGGGGTTCCTCGGCATGCCTTCCTTTGCCGCCGGCGCGCTTGCCGTCGGCATCATCTCCGGCTCCTATCAGGCGGAAGTGTTCCGCGGCGCCTTCCTCGCCATCTCCAAGGGTGAGCTCGAAGCCGCTTCGGCGATCGGCATGCCGCGCGCCATGCGCTTTCGCCGCATCATCATGCCGCAGGTGCTGCGGCTGGCCATTCCCGGCCTCGGCAATGTCTGGCAGCTCAGCCTCAAGGATTCGGCGCTGATCTCCGTCACCGGTCTTGCCGAACTGATGCGCACCAGCCAGGTCGCGGCGGGCTCGACCCGGCAATATTTCCTGTTCTTCATCGCCGGCGGCTGCCTCTATCTGCTCCTGACCAGCCTTTCCGACCGCATCTTCAACGGGGCAGAACGCCGCGCCAACCGCAGCATGCCGGCATCGGCCATGGGCCAGGCGTAAGGAGGCGATAGTGGATTTCACCTTTCTTGCTTCGACCATGGTGACCCTGCTCAAGGCGGTGCCGACGACGCTGATCCTGTTTTCGCTGTCGATCTTCTTCGGCGGCCTGCTGGCACTCGTCATCGTCTCGATGAGGGTGAGCGGCAACCCGGTGCTTTCGGGTTTCGCCAAGGGTTATATCTTCGTCTTCCGCGGCTCGCCGCTGTTGATCCAGATGTTCCTGGTATTTTACGGCCTCGGCCAGTTCGGCGTCATCCGCTATTCCTTCCTCTGGCCGTTCCTGCGCGAGCCGATGGTCTGCGCCGTGCTGTCGCTGGCGCTCTGCACGGCCGGCTACACGGCGGAGATTTTTCGCGGCGGCATCCGCGCCGTGTCGCCGAAGGAGATCGAAGCGGCCCGCTCGATCGGCATGTCCGGCTTCCTGCTGGTGCGCCGAATCCTGGCGCCGATCGCCTTCCGCCACGCGCTGCCGGCCTATTCGACCGAAATCGTGCTGATGATGAAATCGACGGCGCTCGCAAGCCTCGTCACCGTCTGGGAGGTCACCGGTGTCGCCCAGCGGCTGATCTCGCAGACCTACCGCACGATGGAAGTCTTCCTCTGTGCGGCGATCATCTATCTCGTCCTGAACTTCATCATCCTGCAGGGCATGGCTCTGCTCGAATATTCGCTCTCCCGCCACCGCCGCGCAGCCCCTCAGGCGCTGAAGGCTTGAGGCGAACCTGAATCGATTGGAGCAATCATGCCAGGCGTTACCCGACTTTCGGTCCGCAATATCCGCAAGAGCTTCGGCACGCATGAGGTGCTGCGCGGCATTTCCCTCGATGCGGAAGACGGCGATGTGATCTCGCTGCTCGGCGCCTCGGGTTCCGGCAAATCGACCTTCCTGCGCTGCATCAACATGCTCGAAACCGCCAGCGACGGCGAGATCTGGGTCGACGGCGAGCATATTCAAATGATTCACAAGAACGGCAAGGCAAAGCCGGCCAGCCAGAAGCAGGTGGATCATATCCGCTCTGAACTCGGCATGGTGTTCCAGTCCTTCAACCTCTGGTCCCATATGACGATCCTGCAGAACGTCATCGAAGGTCCCATTCATGTGCTGAAGCGGCCGCGCGCCGATTGCATCGCCGAGGCCGAGGCGCTGCTCGAAAAGGTCGGCATAGCGGACAAGCGCCACGCCTATCCCGCCCATCTCTCCGGCGGCCAGCAGCAGCGCGCCGCGATCGCCCGCGCGCTGGCGATGAAACCGAAGGTCATGCTTTTCGACGAGCCGACCTCGGCGCTCGATCCGGAGCTTGTCGGCGAAGTGCTGCGCGTCATGCGCGCGCTGGCCGAGGAAGGCATGACCATGCTCGTCGTCACCCATGAGATGAGCTTTGCCCGCAACGTCTCCAACCGCGTCGTCTTCATGCGCGAGGGTCTGATCGAAAGCAGCGGCAAGCCGGACGAGATGTTCACCGGCGGCGCCACACCCGCTTTCCGCCAGTTCATCGGCCATTTCGGAAGCGGCCAATGACGATCACCATCGATAAAGTGCTGACCTGGCGCGACGTCGCGCGCGTCGGGGCAGGGGAAGCGCTTGCGCTGTCGCCGGCCGCCTGGGCGCGGGTCGAGCTGGCAAGCCGCATCGTCGCCCGCATCGTCGAGACCGGGGTGCGCGCCTATGGCGTCAATACCGGCGTCGGGGCGCTCGCCGATACCGTCGTCGATCGCGCCTCGCAGAGCCTGTTGTCGCGTAGCATCGTGCTCAGCCATGCCTGCGGCGTCGGGCCATTGCTTGATGCCCGCGAGGTGCGCGCCATCATCGCCGCTGAGATTGCCAATTTCGCACATGGCCATTCCGGCGTGCGGCGCGAGATCGTCGAGCATCTTGCGGCCATGCTGGAGCATGATTGCATTCCCGATGTCCCGTCCAAGGGCTCGGCCGGTTATCTCACGCACAACGCCCATACGGCGCTGGTTCTGATTGGCGAAGGCAGCGCCACACTCGGCGGCGAACGTATGAGCGGCCGCGAGGCGCTTGCCGCGATCGGCCTCGAACCGCTGGTGCTCGGCGCCAAGGAGGGCCTCAGTCTCGTCAACGGCACGGCCTGCGCCACGGGTTTGACCGCCACGGCGCTTTTGCGCGCCGAGCGGCTGCTCGATTGGGCCGATGCGATCGCGGCGCTGACGCTGGAAGCGGCGGGCTGCCAGATCGCCGCCTTCGATGCGGCGGTGCTCAAGCTGCGCCCGTCTGCCGGGATCGAAAAGGTCGGAGCCACGTTGCGCGCCCGCCTCCAAGGCAGCGGCCTTGTCGCCGCCGCCTTCGGCCGACGCACGCAGGATGCGCTGAGCCTTCGTTCGGTGCCGCATGCGCATGGCGCGGCGCGCGACGTTTTCGACAATTCCGCCCGCGTCGTCGATCAGGAACTTGCCTCGGTGACCGACAATCCGGCTGTCTCGGGCACGCCGGAGCAGCCGATCGTTTCCTCCGAAGCGCATGCGGTCGCCCCGGCGCTCGGGCAGGCGGCCGATAGCCTGGCGATTGCGCTGGCGCAGATCGGCGCGATCAGCGAGCGGCGCATGGACCGGCTGGTCAATCCGCTGGTGAGCGGCCTGCCGCCGTTTCTGGCGAGCGACGCCGGCAGCCATTCCGGCTTCATGATCGCCCAATATACCGCCGCCGCGCTCAGCAACGAGAACCGCCGCCTTGCCGCACCCGCGGCCACGGATGGCGGCCTGACCTCCGGCCTGCAGGAGGATTTCCTCGCGCATCCCACAGCCGCCGCCGGCAAGCTGCTCGCCGTCGTCGACAATGCCGAATACATATTGGCGATCGAGCTGACGGCGGCTGCCCAGGCGCATGATTTCTTGGCGGCGACGGCGCCGCGGGCGGCAGGTACGGATCTTGTCTATCAGGCGGTGCGGGAACTTATCGCCCATTATGGCGACGAGCGGCCGCTCAATGGCGATATCGAGGCGGTGCGCAGCCTGATCCGCGAGCGCGCGCCGCCGTCGATGGATTGAATCGGGCAGGCCGTCAGAACGGCTTGCTGGTTTCGGAATCCTGCTTCGGCTTTCCGCCGGCTTCGAGGCGCTTGAGGCATTGGAGATAGGTCGGGTAGAGCTGGTCCACCCGCGAGAGCGGCAGTGTCCAGTCGCCTTCGTCGCCGGCAAAGGTCAGTTGCACGTCAGGCGTTCCTGAAAAGGAATTCTTGATGATCTTCTTCAGTCCGCCGCTTCCCTTGCTCGCCGGTGGCCAGAGGCGAAGCGTGGTCTTGTCGAAGAATTCGGCGGCAACCACTTTCGTGACATTGCGATCGGTCAGCGTCACCTCGGTCGTGGTGCCGGCCGGAATGTCCCAACTGCTCTTTGCCACCAGCCAGAAGGTCTCGGTGGCGCTCTGGCGGAATTCGACGGTCTTGCCGATTTCGCTGTTCCACAGCAGCCGGCAATAGGGCGGGTTCTCGCTCGCAAAGCCGACCGACCATTGTCTTGCGCCGCCCATCCATTCGGTCTCGCCAAGGGCTGCGACCGGCTGCAGGACGGCTGCCATCAGAACCATCGCGGTCAGAATTTTCATCGCCGAAACCATCTCCAGGACAATCGGGTCCAGCGATAGCAAAAGAAGGTTGAGCTTTTGCTACCGAGCATTGGAAACAGGCGGCGATCTGGCTCTAATGCCGCAAGGTCTTGAATTTGCGGCTCACCTTGCCGATCTGGCGAGGATCGGCATGGTGAAAAAGGAGTTCGACGGCAGGCATGAGCGAGGTTCAACGACGCGGATTTGTGGCGAGGCTCACCGCATATGAGCCGCTGACGCTGATCATGGTGGCATCGATCGCCGGTGGGCTCTTCTTGCTGCAGCGCCTGACGAGCGAGGTGCTCGAGGGCGAGACATTCCGCTTCGACGAGGCGATCCTGCTGGCGCTGCGACGGCCGGGCGAACTTGCGGTGCCAATCGGGCCTAGCTGGCTGACGCATGCCGTCGGCGATATCACCAGCCTCGGCGGCGTCACCGTGCTGACGCTGATGACCGTTCTCGTCACCGTCTATCTCCTGCTCGACCGGCGCTGGCCAATCGCGATCTTCGTCTTTTCCTCGGTGCTGACAGGATGGCTGGCGAGCACCTTGCTCAAGATCCTCGTTGCCCGGCCGCGTCCCGATATCGTGCCGCACCTCGTCGAGGTCAGCGATCTCAGCTTTCCCTCCGGACATGCCATGGTCTCGGCGGTGACCTATCTGACGCTCGGCGCGCTGCTGGCGCGGACACAGCGTTACCCCTCGACAAGGATCTTCGTCATGGGCGCCGGCGTCTTCCTGGCCGTCATCATCGGTCTGAGCCGGATTTACCTCGGCGTTCATTATCCGACGGATGTCTTCGCCGGGTGGTGCGCCGGGGCGCTGTGGGCGCTCGGTTGCTGGCTGATCTCGAAACGATTCGTCCCGAGCCGCGCTCCCGACGATGCCGTTGAAACCGAAAACGGCGACGGCCGATAGCGCTTCAGCGAAAGTGGCACCCCGTGCTTAGGGTGCCACAAATGCTTTAAGCGCTTAGCTGCGCGGCTTCAGATTTTCCGGGTCATAGATCGGCTTGTAGCCGACGCCGACAACCTCAACCGGATAGCTCTCGGCGAAATACTCGACGTTCAGCTTGCGTCCGACCTGGCAATGCGACCAGGGCAAATAGGCCAAGGCAATGTTCTTTCCGACCGTCGGGCCGTAGGCGATCGAGGTCGTGTAGGAGCGACGGCCAAGCGCGTCGACCAGAACCTCTCCCGTGGCGGGATCGACAACCGGCAGGTTGCCGACGGGATAACGCTTGACGCCTGCCTTGTCGGTATTCTCGGTCATCACGAGCGTGCAGAGCATGGCCGGCTGATGCTCACGCGCCTTGTATTCCAGATGTTTTGCCTTGCCGCGGAAATCGGCTTCCTTGACCTTCGGACGGGCGAGATCGGCTTCGATCAGGTTGTACTGGGTCAGGAGGTCGGCGTTCTGCAGGCGCAGGCTCTTTTCCATGCGGCGCGAGTTTGCGTAGGTTTCCACGCCGAAGGCCATCACGCCGGTCGCGCGCAGCGCATCCCAGACGGCGAGGCCGTCTTCGTATTTCATGTGCAGTTCCCAGCCCTGCTCGCCGACATAGGAGATGCGGAAGGCGGTGACGGGCTTGCCGGCGATTTCGATCGGCTTGATCGCCGCGAAGGCGAAGTTTTCCTGGTCGAGCCCGGTCGGATCGGCGACAGCCTTCTTCAGCGTGTCGCGGGCGTTTGGCCCCCAGATGCCGATCGTCACGAATTTTTCCGAGACGTCGGTGATGGCGACGTCAAGGCCGCGGTCCTGGGCGACGCGCTTCATATAGTGCAGGTCGCGCGGGCCGGCATCGGCGCCGTTGACGAGACGGCAGCGGTCGGCCATGCGGAAGACGGTGAAGTCGGCGCGCACCATGCCTTCGTCGTCGAGGAAGTGGGTGTAAACGCCCTTGCCGATGTTGGCATCGCCGCCGACCTTGGCGGCGCACAGCCATTCCATCAGCTCGACATGGTCGGGTCCCTCGATGTCGACCATATGGAAGTGGCTGAGATTGACGATGCCGCAATCCTCGCTCATCGCCAGATGTTCGGCATTCGACACGCGCCAGAAATGGCGGCTGTCCCATTCATTCTCGCGAAGCGGGACGCGGTCGGCATATTTCTCCAGCAGGTGCTCGTTGGCGGCGTAGCCGTGCGCACGCTCCCAGCCGCCAAGTTCCATGAAGTAGCCGCCAAGCTCCTTTTCGCGCTCGTAGAAGGGCGAGCGCTTGGCGTTGCGGCCGGATGCATAGGGTTCGCGGGTGTGAACAGCCGGAAAATAGATCTTCTGTGCGGCTTCGAAGCAGCGGCCCTCGATGAACTCTTCCGTTAACTGATGCGGATAGAAGCGGGCGTAATCGATGCTGTTGTGATCGATTTCCGTGCGGCCGTCGGTCATCCAGTCGGCGATCAGCTTGCCGTAACCCGGGCCGTCCTTGACCCAGATGGCGACGCAATACCAGAGACCGCGCACCTTCTGGCTCTCGCCGCAGGATGCGCCGCCGCCGGCGGAAACCTGCAGCAGGCCGTTGAAGGAATGACCCTCGTTATAGCCGAGTTCGCCGAGAATCGGCGTCAGTTCCATGGCGCGCTCGAGCGGCTCGATGATCTGTTCCATCTCGAGGTCACGCTGCGAGGGCGAAAGCCGTGCTTCATGTTTTTCAAGAATATCGCGCGGGTGGCACATGCGCGGATTGGCGGCTTCGTAATAGCCCCACTCGATCTGACCGCCTTCCGTCGTCGACGGGTCGCCGGTATCGCGCATATAGGCGGAGTTGCCCTGGTCGCGCAGCAGCGGGAAGCCGATTTCCTTGCCGGTGCCTTCAAACTCGTTATAGGGGCCGAAGAAGGTGAGCGGGTGGTCGACCGGCATGACCGGCAGGTCTTCGCCGACCATCTCCGCGATCAGGCGGCCCCAGAGGCCGGCACAGACGATGACGTGGTCGGCCATGATAGTGCCGCGATGGGTAACGACGCCCTTGATGCGGCCGCCTTCGACGATCAGCGATTTCGCCGGCGTATTGCCGAACACCTGGAGCTTGCCTGCCTTTTCGGCGGCGTCGACCAGCTTGCCGGCAACGGTCTGCGAGCGCGGAATGACGAGGCCGGCATCCGGATCGTAAAGGCCGCCCATCACCTGATCTTCCTCGATCAGCGGGAACTTCTCCTTGATCTCGGAAGGGCTGACATAATGGGCGCGGGTGCCGAAGGCGCGTGCCGAGGAAAGCTTGCGCTTGATTTCCTCCATCCAGCTATCGTCGCCGGTGCGCGCCACTTCGAGGCCGCCGATACGGGCGTAATGGCCCATCTTCTCGTAGAAATCGATCGAATATTGCGTGGTCCAGACGGAGAGATAGTCGTGGCTCGTGGTGTAACAGAAGTCCGATGCATGGGCTGTCGAGCCGATATCGGTCGGTATGCCCGACTTATCGATGCCGACGATATCGTCCCATCCGCGCTCGACGAGATGATGCGCGATGGAGGCGCCGACGATACCGCCGAGCCCGATGATGACGACCTTTGCCTTTTCGGGAAATGCTGCCACGTGCTGTTCCTTCTGCTGCCGCACGAATTAAACTTACCTTACAGCGCCGCGCGTCCGACAAGACGCGCAAAGGACGCTGTAACACCTTGAATTTCTGCAGGCGCCATGTCGGCCGCGTAAGGGTGTCACACTTGCCGAAGCTGCGGAACCCTTAAGACCTTTCCGCATGGAAGCTGCGATGGGCCATTATGCATAAGGCTCATGATCGTCATTGGTCCTACGCCGCCGAGTCCCGGCGTAATTGCGTCAGCCCGGATCGACCGGTCCGGCAAGTCTGGCGACGACCGGATAGGAGCGCGCCCTTGCATCTTGCCTGTCCGCGCCCGGGATTACGGCGCTGAAATCGCCTTGAGCCGGTCGATATCCACGAGCACGATGTCTTCCGAAACAGGCTCGCGGTTGTGCAGGCGGAACCATTCGGCCGCTTCGCGCACACGGTCGCCGTGCGGCGATGGATAGGCGCCGAGCCCGAGGACCCATTCCCGCACGGTCTCGCGCTCCATCCGCCCGGCCCGGTATCGATCGCAGACGGTTTTCGCCGAGGCGACGAGATCATTGATGCTTTTCACGGGATATCCCTCAATGCACGGAAGGCTCGTCATCTTGGAGAAACGACCGAATGCCGTCGCGCGCGACGACGGCCAGGAATTCGTCGAAAGCCTCCCGGTCGGTCGCAAAGGGCTCGTCCCAGCGGATCAGATCCTCTGCCTGCGTGACCACCTCCATCGTCCAGTCTTCATTGCTGCCCGATGTGCGGAAGATGTCGACGAGCACGGTGATCTCGTCATCGGTGAACTCTCCCGCCAATTCGGAGTGTTCGAGCTTTTCTTTCTTTGCCATTCAGCCGCCAGCGCCGGGAGGGGCGTCGTTTTTGAGATGTTCTTCGTATTGAACCGTCTCGGTTTCGTTCGTGTCGATCGAGGCATTCGCGCGTTTCGCAAGGCGAACGCCGGCGCCGCCACCATTCTCCGGAATGAAAAGCACGCCCGCATCCTCCAAGCTACGCTTCACATCCTGCAGGATTCGCTCGGACGGGGAAAGCGTCCCGGCCTCGAAATCGGCAATCGTCTGTTTGACGATTTTCGAAGCTGAAGACAAGTCATCCTCAGACCATCCGACGAGGGCACGCGCGGCGCGGCATTGAGCTGGAGATAGGCACAAAACAACCACCTGACATTGAACGAAGGGGTAGAGCATTTCCGTGGTTTCGGAGAAATCAGGGCCTGCTCGGTCAGCAATATAAAGATGTGACCACCGGTGCAGAAGGCAAGCGCATGTCTTGCTGGGTCGGAATAGGGCCTATTGATCTACCCTTATTGGGTGATGGGGAAGGTTGGTTGACTGAATATTATTAAGGCCTAATTTAACGGCTCCTTTATCACGCACCCGGGAGGTAACAATGCGTGAGCCAGATATGCAGAAACTCGATGCGCTCGTCGGTCGTCTTGTCGGGGATGTCGGCGCCGCCATGTCAGGGGCCCTGGTCGTGCTTGGCGACCAGGTCGGGTTGTTCAAGGCGATGGCCGACGGAACACCGATGACCGTCCAGCAGCTCTCGGCGAAAACGGGGGTGAAGGAGCGCTACCTCAGGGAATGGCTGAGCGCCCAGGCGGCCGCGGATTATGTCGCTTACGATGAAAAAACCGATCGGTTCAGCCTGACGGCGGAACAGGCGATGGTGTTTGCCGAGGAAAACAGCCCGGCATTTTTCGTCGGCGCCTTCGAGGTCGTGCAATCCATGTGGATGGACGAGCCGAAGATCGCCGATGCCTTCCGCACCGGCAAGGGGCTCGGCTGGCATGAGCACAGCACCTGCCTTTTCCGCGGAACCGAGCGGTTCTTCCGCCCCGGCTACAACAGCCATCTCGTCAACGAATGGATTCCAGCCCTTGCCGGGATGGACGAAAAGCTCAAGGCCGGCGCCAGTGTCGCCGATGTCGGCTGCGGTCACGGCGCCTCGACCATCCTGATGGCGCAGGCCTATCCCGCCTCGCATTTTACCGGCTTCGATTATCACGGGCCGTCGATCGAAAGGGCCAAGGCCGCCGCCAAGGAGGCCGGTGTCGCCGACCGGGTGACGTTCGAGCAGGGCAAGGCGGCGGAATTTCCCGGGCGCGGCTATGACATGGTCGCCATGTTCGACTGCCTGCACGACATGGGCGATCCGGTCGGCGCCGGCCGGCATGTCATGGAAACGCTCGCCCCGAACGGCACCTGGCTGATCGTCGAGCCCTTCGCCCATGACCATTTGAAGGACAATCTCAATCCGGTTGGACGGGTCTATTACGGCGCCTCGACGATGATCTGCACGCCGGCATCGCTCTCCCAGGAAGTCGGGCTCGGGCTCGGCGCCCAGGCGGGCGAAATGAAGCTTCGAAAGGTGGCGCTCGACGCCGGCTTCAAGCATTTCCGCCGGGCCACGGAAACCCCGTTCAACATGGTGTTCGAGGTTCGGGCCTGAAGAAAGCCGGGGGAGCCGGCTATTTCAGCTTGCCGATGCTGGCATACATGCCGGTCGTGCGGAATTCGGTGGGGTTGGTGCCGTAGACGCGGCGGAAGACTTTTGAGAAATAGTTGGCGTCCTCGAAGCCGCACATGATGGCGACTTCCTTGACCGGCAGGAAGTCGGCCTTGGTCAAGAGCTTGACGGCGCGCTGCAGCCGCTGCTGCAGCACGAATTCGGCCGGCGGCACCCCCTCGCTCTCGGCGAAGCTGCGCGAGAAATGCGCGCGGCTGAGGCCGACGATACCGGCGAGTTCGCTGACCGGCAGCGGCTTTTCGAGATTGGCATTGATATGGTCGATCACCGGCTGCATCGGGCTGAGTTCGGCGGCAAAGGCCGGCGAGCCGAAGACGTCGTCGTAGAGCGCCATCGCCGCCTCATAGGCAACCGCCGAGGCCGCACCCGGCGACGTCGCGCCCTTGACGAGGCGCAGGCTGCAATCGGCCAGATGATCGATGGTCGAGCGCTGCAGCTTCAGCACCGGCCCGGCGGTCGACAGCACCAGCTGATGGATGCGCAGCGTTTCCTCGCCATTCATCGAGATCCAGAAATATTCCCAGCGCTCGCCCTTCTCCAGCCAGTAGCGGTGATTGTGCGGGACGAGCACCAGCAGCGTGTCGCCGCCCTGAAGGCGATAATTGCGGTTCTGGTAGCGCAGCCGGCCCGAGCCGCTGATCGTGTGCTGCAGCACAGTGAAGGGCGTCTGGCCGCGGCGGCGGCCGTCCCAGTCATAGGTTTCGTTCTCGCGCACTTCATAGCCGGTGCTGGTCGGCATGGCATGCAGCCGCTGGCGGCCGCGGGGCAGCGAAACCGTCCTCATCGACTGTCCGTTGGCGATTAAATCCTGCAGCACAAAATTACCCCTGAAAGCATAATCCTTCTCTGGTCGGCCCGCCGATTTCGGGCATAATCCCGCTCGACAACAAAGAAGAGACGACGGTCGATAGAGCGGCCGGGAGGAAAACAGGCAGTTTTACGGCTTTTTCAACCCCATGCGCCGGCATGCGGCCTGATCCTCCATATCAGTCTTTTTCTCTAGCATTCCATTGGGTCGAGGTGAAGGTCATGAGTTTCAAAATCGCTATCATCGGTGCGGGCAGCGTCGGTTTCACCAAGAAGCTGTTCACCGACATCTTGTGCGTGCCGGAGTTCCGCGACGTCGAATTCGCGCTGACCGATCTCAGCGAACACAATCTCGAAATGATCAAGGCGATTCTCGATCGCATCGTCGAGTCAAACGGGCTGCCGACCAAGGTGACGGCGACGACCGACCGGCGCCAGGCGCTGACAGGCGCCCGTTATATCATCAGCTGTGTCCGGGTCGGCGGTCTTGAAGCCTATGCCGACGATATCAGAATTCCGCTGAAATACGGTATCGACCAGTGTGTCGGCGATACGATCTGCGCCGGCGGCATCCTCTACGGCCAGCGCAACATCCCTGTCATCCTCGACTTCTGCAAGGATATCAGGGAGGTGGCCGAGCCCGGCGCCAAGTTCCTCAACTATGCCAACCCGATGGCGATGAACACCTGGGCGGCGATCGAATACGGCAAGGTCGACACCGTCGGCCTCTGCCACGGCGTCCAGCACGGCGCCGAACAGATCGCCGAGGTGCTCGGCGCCAAGTCGCTGAGCGAGCTCGACTACATCTGCTCCGGCATCAACCACCAGACCTGGTTCATCGACCTGCGCCTCAACGGTCGCAAGATCGGCAAGGACGAGCTGGTCGCCGCCTTCGAGGCGCATCCGGTCTATTCGCAGCAGGAGAAGCTGCGCATCGACGTGCTGAAGCGGTTCGGCGTCTATTCCACCGAAAGCAACGGCCATCTCTCGGAATACCTGCCCTGGTACCGCAAGCGGCCGGAGGAAATTACCCGCTGGATCGACATGTCCGACTGGATCCACGGCGAGACCGGCGGTTATCTCCGCCATTCCACCGAAACGCGCAACTGGTTCGAGACCGAATTTCCGCAATTCCTGGAATCCGCCGCCAAGCCGATCGATCCGGCCAAGCGCTCGAACGAACATGCCAGCCATATTCTCGAGGCGCTGGAGACCAACCGGGTCTATCGCGGCCATTTCAACGTCAAGAACAATGGCGTCATCACCAATCTGCCGGCCGATGCGATCATCGAATCGCCCGGCTTCGTCGACCGCTTCGGCATCAATATGGTCTCCGGCGTCACCCTGCCGGAAGCATGTGCGGCCACCTGCATCGCCTCGATCAACGTCCAGCGCATGTCGGTGCATGCCGCCATTACAGGCGACATCGACCTCCTGAAGCTCGCCGTGCTGCACGATCCGCTTGTCGGCGCAGTCTCGACGCCTGAGGAGGTCTGGCAGATGGTCGACGAGATGGTTGTTGCCCAGGCCCGCTGGCTGCCGCAATATGCCGATGCCGTGCCGGCCGCCAAGGAGCGGCTGTCGAAATCGAAGGTGCAGACCCGCGACTGGGCGGGGGCTGCGCGCCGCACCGTCCGCTCGATCGAGGAGCTGCGCGCCGAAAAGGCGGCTCTGAAACAAGCCGTTTGAATCTAGTGAAGGATGGGTCGTCATGGGTTTCCGGGAGGGAAATCCATGACATCATGCCCGGCTTTCACATCGTGCGAGGAAAAGGAGCCCGTGTGATCCGCGCTCCGGAACAGAGGGAGAAACGATGATGAATATCCGCAAAACAGGCATTCTGGCCGGCTTGGCGCTTGGCGTCTCGGTGCTGGCGCTGAATGCCTATGCTTCCGAGGCAACCGTTCCGCCGGCGCCGGCGGAATTCCCGGCCGAAGGCAAGATCAAATATGTGGCGCGCGACTCCATCCTGGAGTTCAAGGCGCTGCCCGAATATCACGAGCCCGACTGGGTCACCAAGAATTTCGTCGCCGCCGGCAAGCTGCCGCCGGTCAAGGACCGGCTGCCGAAGGAGCCGCTGGTCTTCAAAACCGGCAACATGCCCGACGGCATCGGCGTCTACGGCGATACGATGCGCCACGTCATCGGCGGCCGGCCGGAAGGCTGGAACTACGGCGCCGGCCAGACGCAGGGCTGGGGCGGTATCGACATCGGCCTTTCCGAATGCCTGACGCGCACCGCGCCGCTGTTCCAGGTGGAAGCCAAGGATACCGAGCCGCTGCCGAACCTCGCCAAGAGCTGGGATTGGTCCGCCGACGGCCATAAGCTGACCATGCACCTGGTCGAAGGCGCCAAATGGTCTGACGGCGCGCCGTTCAACGCCGACGACATCATGTTCTACTGGGACGACGAAGTCGTCGATCCGAACGTCTCGCCGCTCGGCGGCGGCGCCTCGCCGGAAGCTTTCGGCGTCGGCACGACGCTGAAGAAGATCGACGATTATACGGTGGAGTGGACCTTCAAGGAGGCCTTCCCGAAGCAATATCTCTACACAATGTCCTACCCGAACTTCTGCCCGGGTCCGTCGCATATCCTTAAACCCCAGCATCCGAAATATTCGAAGAACACCTACGACCAGTTCAAGAACGCCTTCCCGCCGGAGTTCATGAACATGCCTGTCATGGGCGCCTGGGTGCCGGTGGAATACCGCTCCGACGACATCATCGTCCTGCGCCGCAATCCTTATTACTGGAAGGTCGACGAGAAGGGCAACCAGCTGCCTTATCTCAACGAGCTGCACTACAAGCTGTCGACCTGGGCCGACCGCGACGTTCAGGCGGTGGCCGGATCGGCCGACATCTCCAACCTCGAGCAGCCGGAAAACTTCGTCGCCTCGCTGAAGCGCGCCGCCGAAAAGACCGCGCCCGCCCGGCTTGCCTTCGGCCCGCGCCTGATCGGCTATAATCTGCGCATGAACTTCTCCGCCAATGGCTGGGGCAACCCGGACGACCGCGGCGAGGCGATCCGCGAGCTGAATCGCAATGAGGACTTCCGCAAGGCCGTCACCATGGCGCTCGACCGCAAGGCGATCGGCGACTCGCTGGTCAAGGGACCGTTCACCGCGATCTATGCGGGCGGGCTTTCCTCCGGCACCAGCTTCTACGACCGCAACTCCACCGTCTACTATCCCTTCGATCTCAAGGGCGCCAAGGCCGAGCTTGCCAAGGCGGGCCTCAAGGATACGGATGGCGACGGCATCGTGAACTTCCCGGCCGGCACGGCCGGCGGCAAGAATGTCGAAATCGTTCTGCTCGTCAACAACGACTATACGACCGACAAGAGCCTCGGCGAAGGTGTCGTCGGCCAGATGGAAAAGCTCGGGCTGAAGGTTATCATCAACGGGCTCGACGGGGCGAAGCGTGACGAAGCGCATTATTCCGGCCGCTTCGACTGGCTGATCCAGCGCAACACGACGGAACTGTCGTCAGTGGTGCAGAATACCGAGCAGCTCGCCCCCGTTGGTCCGCGCACCAGCTGGAACCATCGTGCCGGCAAGGACGACAAGCTCGATCTGATGCCGTTCGAACAGGAGCTTGTCGACGTCGTCAACAAGTTCACCACCAGCCAGAGCAACGACGACCGCGTCAATCTGATGAAGCAGTATCAGAAGATCTCGACCGAGCACGTCAACACCGTCGGCCTGACCGAATATCCGGGCGCGCTGATCATCAACAAGCGCTTCTCCAACGTGCCGCAGGGGACGCCGATCTTCATGTTCAACTGGGCTGAAGACTCGATCATCCGCGAACGCCTGTGGGTGGCCGCCGACAAGCAGGGCAAGTATGAGCTGTTCCCCGAACAGCTGCCCGGCAAGCCTGGCGACAAGGGCCCTATAAACTAGAGTTCCCTCCCAGCTGAAGTGACAATCAGGCCGCGCGTGGCGCGCGGCCTGATATGACCAACAAGCCGGCCGCGCCGACAAGGAGCGACTGGCGGCAAAGCGAAACGAACCGTTCGATGTTGCGATTCCTGCTCGTGCGCATAGCCTCCGCGATCCCCGTTCTCTTCATTCTGAGCGTGGTGACTTTCGCGATCATCCAGGCGCCGCCCGGCGATTATGCCGATTATATAAGATCCCAGCTGATCAACCAGGGTGGCGCTTCCTACGCCCAGGCCGAAGCCCAGGCGCAGGCCTACCGGGTCGAACACGGCCTCGACAAGCCGCTGGTCGTCCAATACGTCAACTGGATCGGCGGCATCGTGACGCGCGGGGATTTCGGCTACAGCATGTTCTACAACAAGCCGGTGGCCGACGTGGTCGCCGAGCGGCTGCCGCGCACGCTGCTTCTTGCGCTCGTCTGCCACATCTTCGCCTCGGTGCTCGGCATCGGCTTCGGCATCTGGGCGGCGACGCGCCAGTACAGCTGGATCGACAGCCTGCTTTCGGGAATTTCCTTCCTCGGCATGACGGTGCCGCGCTTCCTGATGGCGCTGATCATCGTCTATCTGCTGGTCTTCCAGTTCAACGTGTCCGAAATCGGCAGCTTCTTCTCGCCGCAATATGGCGGGGCGCCCTGGTCCTGGGCGAAATTCGTCGATCTGGTCCACCATGTCTGGCCTGTCGTGGCGATCGCCACCTTCGGCGGGCTCGCCTACAATATGCGCGTCATGCGCGGCAATCTGCTCGATACGTTGAATGCCCAATATGTCGAAACGGCCAAGGCCAAGGGCCTGTCCGGTGGCGCGGTGGTGATGCGCCATGCGGTGCCCAATGCGCTGCACCCGTTGGTGATGTATCAGGGCGTCGTGCTGCCTTATATGCTGACCGGTGAAATCGAAACCGCGATCATCTTCGCCCTGCCGACCGTCGGCCCGGCGATCGTCGGCTCGATGGCGGTCGGCGACGTCTATGTCACCGCCACCTTCATGATGGTGCTGTCGGCAACGCTGATCGTCGGCAATATCATCGCCGATATGTTGCTGGCTCTGCTCGATCCGCGCGTCCGCCAGTTCGGAGGAGCCTGACATGCTTGCTTTCGATTCTTCCGACACACCGCCGACAACCGAACCCGCGATCAAGAAGCCTTCGCACGGCGGCGAGAGCTATCTGGCGCTCGTCTGGCGCCGGCTGCGGCGCTCCTGGACCGGCATGGCCGGGCTGGTGCTGGTCGGGCTGCTGCTCTTCATGGCGGTCTTTGCCGATTTCTTCGCGCCGATGGACCCGAAGGCGACGGATGTCGGCTTTGCACCGCCGCAGGTGATGAGCTTCCACGACAAGGACGGCAATTTCGTCTTCCAGCCGCGCGTCTATGCGCTGTCGGATTCGGAAGAGCTCGACCCGGTCACCTTCCAGCCGATCGTCGGCGTCGATTACGACAATCCGCGGCTGCTCGGCTTCTTCGTCAAAGGCACCGAATACAACCTTCTCGGCCTGATCCCGACTGAGCGGCACTTCTTCGGCTCCACCGACGGCCAGCCGGTGCATTTCCTCGGCACCGACAAGTTCGGCCGCGACGTGCTGTCGCGCGCCATCATCGGTTCGCGCATCTCGCTGATGATCGCGCTGACCGTCGTCACCATCGTCACCATCATCGGCACCACCGTCGGCATGGTCTCCGGTTATTTCGGCGGCACTTTCGATGTCTGGCTGCAGCGTTTCGTCGAGCTGGTGCTGGCCTTCCCGCAACTGCCGCTCTATCTGGCGCTGACCTCGCTGATCCCGGTGACGGCGCCGACCAATGTCTTCCTCGCCTTCGTCATCGCCGTGATGTCGGCGCTCGGCTGGGCGCAGATGTCGCGCGAGGTGCGCGGCAAGACCCTGGCGCTCGCCCGCATCGATTATGTCCGGGCGGCGATGGCGGTCGGCGCCACCGACACCCGCATCATCCTGCAGCATATCTTCCCGAATGTGATGAGCCACGTCATCGTCGCGGTGACGCTCGCCATACCGAGCGTCGTGCTCTTGGAATCCTTCCTCGGTTTCTTAGGCTTCGCCGTCAAGCCGCCGCTGATTTCCTGGGGGCTGATGCTGCAGGATACGGCGACCTATTCGGTCATCGGCTCCTATCCCTGGATTCTCTCCCCCGTCGGCTTCGTGCTCGTCACCGTCTTCGCCTTCAATGCGCTGGGCGACGGACTGCGCGACGCAGTCGATCCTTATTGAGGTGATTGATATGGCTCTTGCACTGGTCAATTCCTTCGCCCCGCCCGTCCGCCACGATCATGACGGCCGCTCGGACACGCCTGTCATCGACGCCCGCAATGTCGCGGTGAATTTCAAGGTCGAGAACGGCATGGTCGAAGCCGTCAAGGACGTCTCCTTCCAGCTCTATCGCGGCGAGACCATCGCCATCGTCGGCGAATCCGGCTCCGGCAAATCGGTGACGGCGCGCACGGTGATGGGGCTCCTGTCGAAGCGCGCCGTCGTCTCCGACAAATCGACCGTTTCCTATGACGGTAGCAATATCCTGAAATTCTCCGAGCGGGCGCGACGCAAGCTGCGCGGCGACCGCATCTCGATGATCTTCCAGGAGCCGATGAGCTCGCTGAACCCGATCTATACGATCGGCAGCCAGATCGTCGAGGCGATCCGCGTGCATCGCCGGATCAGCAAGCGGGATGCGCAAAAGCGGGCGCTCGAACTGCTCGAACATGTGCAGATCCCCGATCCCGCCGCGCGGCTCATGCAATATCCGCATCAGCTTTCCGGCGGCCAGCGCCAGCGGGTGATGATCGCCATGGCGCTCGCCAACGATCCCGACGTCTTGATCGCCGACGAGCCGACGACGGCGCTTGATGTCACCGTGCAGGCGCAGATCCTCAACCTGATCCGCAACCTGCAGAAAGAGCTGGGGATGGCCGTCATCCTCATCACCCACGATCTGACGGTGGTGCGGCAGTTCTCCGATTACGTCTATGTGATGCAGCACGGCGAAGTGCGCGAGCACAACGTCACCGAGGCGCTGTTTGCCAATCCGCAGCATGCCTATACCAGGCATCTGCTCGGCTCCGAGCCGCGCGGCGAGGCCAATCCGCTGCCGGAGGGATCGGATGTCATCCTCGACGCCAGGGGCGTGCGCGTCGCCTTCATGATGCGCCACGGCACCTTTCTGAAGCCGGCGATGCGCGAGCTTGTCGCCGTCGACAGCCTCGACCTGACGCTGCGCCGTCACGAGACGCTTGGGCTCGTCGGCGAATCCGGCTCCGGCAAGACCACCTTCGGCCAGGCGATCCTGCGGCTGAACACGCCGCAGGCCGGCGAGATCCATTTCGACCGTCAGCCGATCCACAATCTTTCCAGGGCCGAGATGCGGCCCCTGCGCGCCCGCATGCAGGTGGTGTTCCAGGATCCGTTCTCCTCGCTCAACCCGCGCATGACGATCGGCCAGATCATCGAGGAGGGGCTGGTCGTCAACCGGCTTGGCGCCACCCGCGGCGAACGGCAGGACCGGGTGAGCGAAGCGCTCATCGCTGCCGGCATGCCCGGCAATATCCTGTCGCGCTTCCCGCATGAATTTTCCGGCGGCCAGCGCCAGCGCATCGCCATTGCCCGCGCCATCGCGCTGGAGCCGGAATTCATCCTGCTCGACGAGCCGACATCCGCACTCGACCTTTCCGTCCAGGCGCAGATCATCGAACTCTTGCGCAAGCTGCAGGACGAGCGCGGCCTCAGTTACCTCTTCATCTCCCACGATCTCAAGGTGGTGCGGGCGCTTTGCCATCGCGTCATCGTCATGCAGCATGGCAAGATCGTCGAAGAGGGGCCCGTCCACGAAGTTCTCACCCATCCCAAGACCGCCTACACCGAACGGCTCGTCAAGGCCGCTTTCGAGGTAGCATGATTATCGAATGCCGGAGGCACTAATGGCAGGAAATCCCAAAATCACGTTCATCGGAGCAGGCTCCACCGTCTTCATGAAGAACATCGTCGGCGACGTGTTGCAGCGCCCGGCGCTGTCGGGGGCGACCATTGCCCTGATGGATCTCAATCCGCAGCGGCTGGAAGAAAGCGCCATCGTCGTCAACAAGCTGATCTCGACGCTCGGCGTCAAGGCCAAGGCCGAGACCTATTCCGACCAGCGCAAGGCGCTGGCAGGCGCCGATTTCGTCGTCGTCGCCTTCCAGATCGGCGGCTACGAGCCCTGCACCGTCACCGATTTCGAGGTGCCGAAGAAATACGGGCTGCGCCAGACGATCGCCGATACGCTCGGCGTCGGCGGCATCATGCGCGGGCTTCGTACCGTGCCGCATCTCTGGAAGGTCTGCGAGGACATGCTCGCCGTCTGCCCCGAGGCGATCATGCTGCAATATGTCAACCCGATGGCGATCAACACCTGGGCGATATCGGAGAAATACCCTGCGATTCGCCAGGTCGGCCTCTGCCATTCGGTGCAGGGCACGGCGATGGAACTGGCCCATGATCTCGACATCCCCTACGAGGAAATCCGTTACCGCGCCGCCGGCATCAACCACATGGCCTTCTATCTCAAATTCGAGCATCGCCAGGCCGACGGCTCCTACCGCAACCTCTATCCCGATCTCCTGCGCGGCTACCGCGAGGGCAGGGCGCCGAAGCCCGGCTGGAACCCGCGCTGCCCGAACAAGGTGCGTTACGAGATGCTGACCCGGCTCGGCTATTTCGTCACCGAAAGCTCGGAGCATTTCGCCGAATACACGCCCTATTTCATCAAGGAGGGCCGCGACGACCTGATCGAGAAATTCGGCATCCCGCTCGACGAATATCCGAAGCGTTGCATCGAGCAGATCGAGCGCTGGAAGGGCCAGGCCGAGGCCTATCGCAGCGCCGACAAGATCGAGGTCACGCCGTCGAAGGAATATGCCTCCTCGATCATCAACTCGGTCTGGACCGGCGAACCCTCGGTGATCTACGGCAATGTCCGCAACAATGGCTGCATCACCTCGCTGCCGGAAAATTGCGCCGCCGAAGTGCCCTGCCTCGTCGATGCTTCCGGCATCCAGCCGACCTTCATCGGCGATCTGCCGCCGCAGCTGACCGCGCTGATGCGCACCAATATCAACGTCCAGGAACTGACGGTGCAGGCGCTGATGACGGAAAATCGCGAGCACATCTACCACGCCGCGATGATGGACCCGCACACGGCAGCCGAACTCGACCTCGACCAGATCTGGTCGCTGGTCGACGACCTGCTCGCCACCCACGGCGACTGGCTGCCCGAATGGGCGCGCACATCCAGGAAAGTTCAGGCTGCCTGACCCCCTCTCCCGGGTCGGGCGTCCAAGAACCCCGCGGTGGCAACACACCGCGGGGCTTTTGCGTGGAGACGAGGCGTTTTGCGATTAAGGGGTTACTCGTTTGTAGCCTTCCGCTTCATTCCAGACCACACTTTCCCGCACGTCATGAGCCCGAACTGCACGCAGCACATGACCATCACCGTATATACGTGTCTGGGAGGGTCAAAGACGTAGATAAGCCCCCATCCCGTCACAACGAATGCGATGTATAGATACAACGGCGTGAAAGCCGAACCGCTCGGCGCTGCTGCTTTTTTTCCGCCGGTGAGTTGTTGCGCCGGCTGCGGCATACGTCTTGGAGACGGGTCGGCCCCGATCAGGCTTGCTGCAATTAATCCGGAACCTGTCCCGAGTCCGGCAAAGAGCATTCGGAGCTCTTCCGATTTGTCGGGATCTTCTTCATCTGAGATGCGAACTGCGCGATGTCCGAACGGCGGCACCAGCGCCTCAGGTAAAGTCCAGGGAAGATCAGAAGCCTCATGGGCGCGCGCAAACTCTCGCAGCTCTTCGGCTTCTTCAACTGTCCAGCTGCATAGCTCTTCGCCTTTTGGCAGCTCTTGCCCGCCATAGAAAATCTCTGAGCGGCTGTAAAAACCCGCGTTGACGCGGTCTACCAGCCTTTTGATCGTCAAATTATCTTCTTCGAAGGTGTCAGGATGTTCGAGACGCTCCAAAGGGCCTGCTCGCCAGAAATAGCTTGCGGCGGTTGCCAGATCGCAGTCCGGCTGCGTCAGGATCCACTCGAACACATCTTCAGCGAAGTCGAAGTTCAGATCTTCTGCAATGGCATGGCGAGCATCCGGGGACCGGCCGGTCAACCAATCGATCATGGCCCGTTGTTCGGCATCATAATTGTCAAATGTGTCGGCCATCGCTCTGCCCGTGGGATTGATCGATCGCCTACTACCTCGACGATTGTTTGGGCGCGAGTCCCTAGATCCCGGACCCGTCCAGCTGCTGGGCGTCGTCGCCTTCCCAGGGGGAGGGCATCGAGGTGCGATTGGCCGAGGGCATCGGCATCCAACACTTCAACTCCGGCTCGGCATATTCGATGATGTGCCCGGGCGAGGAATCAGAGGCGCGCCAGCCTTCGCCACCGAACTGATCGCCATGCGACCAATAGGCGAGATCAACTTCCGCCGGCCCCTGTTCGGACGCGCGGATCGTGACCAAGATCCGGCTGCCGTCTTTCGGAGCGCTTGCCATGTGGCGCCAGCTGTCTGCCTCATCCATCGTCTTTCCTCCTGCCTCACTGCAGACGAGTGTCGCCTCGCCATCGGAAGCGGTCAATTGAAACTTTTGACGATCGACCCGGTGGTTGACGCAGTCATAAGGTAGCCACAGCTGTCTTCGAAATCGACAATTTCAAGCACATCACGATCGCCTCGGCCACCACGCCGGCGATCTCGTGCTGCGCGACTTTGCCCATCGCATCCATCAGAATGTCCGCCGCAACGATTGTTTCGGCCGTGTCGGCCGCTTGCGGCGTTAAAGCACGTCTTCAAGTTCAAGATCGGACACTAACCCCCGTCATTCTACGACATCGGCCTTGCGTAGCCCCTCTACGACGAGCTCGAAATCGGCGGGGTTCTTGAAGGGCAAGACTTTGCGGCGGTATTCCAATGAGTAGCCGGGATTGACGCGCAGCACCTCTTGCCACATCGCGCGAGCCTCTTCGAAACGGCCGAGGTGTCCGTAACAGGCGGCCAGAAGCGCGCGCGAGACATCGGTGACGGGATTGCGGCTCACGCGCTGCAGCAACAGTTCGACGGCCTCGTCGTACCTTCGCAGTTGAAACAGGGCCAGGGCCTGAAAATGGAGAACGACATCCGGAAAATACGGGTTCAGGACCCTCGCCCGATCGAAATAGGCGAGTGCCTCCTCGGATCTGCCTGAATAGATCAGGGCCTCGCCGAGGCTGACCTGCCCTTCGGCGAAGTTCGGATTGAGGACGATCGCACGCTCGGCCTCGCTGATGGCTCTGTCGTGCTGTCGCGCGTAAAGCTTGACCACACTCAGTGCCCAATGTGCAACGGGATCGCTCTCATCCCGCGCTACCGCCAGCGTCGCAGCCTCTTCGGCTTGCTCGATAGAGCGCTGTGGCGAGGCGCTCCACCGGTTCAGGTAGTCGAGCCCGTGGGTAAGGGCGAGGAAGGCGTGCGCCGAGGCGAAGTTCGGGTCCAGCTCGACGGCATGTTGCAGAAGGTCGCGGGCGTCGCTGTTCGTTTGCTTCGTCAGCCGGTGCCACAGCTCCCGGCCGCGCAAGAAGCAGTCATAGGCCTCGGGGTGCCGGGTCTGCCCCGGCGCCAGTCTTTTCCGATCGCCCTCGGTCAGGTTGACCGCCAGCGCGTCGACGATCTGCTGCGTGACATCGTCCTGAACCGCGAATATGTCGGTGAGCTCGCGATCGAACCGCTCCGCCCATAGATGCCCGCCGGTGGTCGCGTCGATGAGCTGCGCGGTGATGCGTACCCTGTTGCCCGATTTGCGTACGCTGCCCTCAAGTACATGCCGCACGCCGAGCTTGGTGCCCACCTCCTGCACCTGGACGTTCTTGCCCTTGAAAGTGAACGACGAATTGCGAGCGATGACGAAGAGCTGTGAGAGCTTCGACAGCGCCGTAATGATGTCTTCCGAGATGCCGTCGGCGAAGTAGTCCTGTTCGGCGTCACCGCTCATGTTGGCGAAGGGCAGGACGGCGATCGACAGCTTCGGCGACACTGCCGTCGCCGGTTGGCCCATCGCCAGTTGGTTCTTCGCCGTTTGCGCGGTCGCGGCTGTCTTGCTCCCGGCGCTGCCGACCTGCAGTGAATAGACCCGGATTGGCTCGGCGATGTTCTTGAGCTGCGTGTTGCCGAGATCGCTGACCGAGAGGTCGAGCCGCGCCTTGACTTGGCGATAGGCATCCTCGGACAGGCAGATCGCGCCCGCCGCGGCGACGCCTTCCAATCGCGAGGCGATGTTGACGCCGTCGCCCATCAGATCGCCGTCGCTTTCCTCGACGACATCGCCCAGATGGATGCCGATCCGGAACTCGATGCGACGGTCCTGCGGTACGCCGTCATTGCGCTCCACCATACCGTTCTGCACCTCGATAGCGCAGCGCACGGCGTCCACCACGCTGCGGAACTCGACCAGCGCACCATCGCCGGTTCGCTTCACCACCCGGCCATGGTGCACGGCAATTGTCGGATCGATGAGATCGCTACGCAGTGCCCGCAACCGCGCCAGGATACGGTCCTCGTCGGCACCGGCAAGGCGGCTGTACCCGACCACGTCCGCGGCCAGGATTGCAGCCAGCTTTCGGATCTCGCTCATGGCGCCGTCTCCTCAGTTCCACGATAGCAGGGAGACAAAGGGCAAGGAAGAAACTTTTAGCCGCTGGTGAGAGCGATCTCGGTTGCGATCGAGTTGGACGCAGTTGGTGGCGGCAGCAGCGCATGAGACTGTTCTTCACCAATGGTTGCTGATCAATTCTCTTCGAATACAGAATGCAGACGCCGTATCTGAACCGACCTCGACGTGTTACGCATCGAACATGGGATTCGGGGTTTTCATTCACCGCTCAGATTCGATTTACGACGACAGCCCGGCAGAACAATATCAGTTCCCGAGCCAATATCTCGGTCGCGTGCAGGCCTGCCTCGGAGACTGGATCATTTACTACGAGCCGCGCAAGGTTGCGGCGACGCGCGGCTATTTTTCCGTCGCCAAAGTAGCCCAAGTCATTCAAGATCCGAAGGCGCCGAATATGTATCTGGCACTCATCGAGCCGGGCAGCTATCTTGATTTCATCAATGCCGTTCCGTTCAGCGGGCCAGACGGTGTCATTGAGCGCGGCGTGCTGAATGAGGAGGGGCGGATTTCCGGCAGGGCACAGGCCGCAGTGCGCCCAATATCTGCGGCGGATTTCAATCGCATCGTGTCGCTTGGCCTGGACGAGCATGAGCCTGAACTGCCTCGGTTGGGTGAGCCGGCAGTGACGCTCGCTGCCGACGGTTTTGAAGACAGACCACAGGCGCCGTTCATATTTGAGCAGGAGCGCGACCGGGTTACACTGCTCTCGTCGCGGATCGTTCGCGATCGGCTGTTTCGCCGGCTCGTTCTACACGCTTATGACAAGCGGTGCGCAATTACTGGTCTGAAGCTCATAAATGGTGGCGGACGCGCGGAAGTTGACGCTGCGCATATCCGCCCCGTGGAGGCAAATGGGCCCGACATTCTCACCAACGGCATTGCTCTCTCTGGCACTGCACACTGGATGTTCGACCGCGGGCTGATAAGCCTCTCGGATGATCTCGACATTCTAATCTCGCGGCAGGCAAATGACCCGGAGAGCATCCGAGGACTGATCAACAAATCTGGAAGGGCGATCGTGCCGTCACGGCCGTTCGAGCGGCCCCATCCTCATTTTCTGCAGTGGCATCGCCAAAATTGTTTCAAGCAGTAGCGGTGCTTGCCGATGGCAAGACCGTTGTGCGCGAGCATCGGGTTTGCTGGCGAAGCCGTCATTCGATGCGAGGCAGATCACTCCACCTTATCCTCAAGAGAGGTTTAGCCGTTTTAGGAAGCTTCGAGCGATCAATCATCCGGGATGAGACTTCAAAGTCCGCATTGATCTTCACGACGAGCAACTTGCTGAAATTGCCTGACACCTTTACGAAAACCTCGTCCTTGGATTTGAACGGCGTGATGGTTTTGATCTCAACATGATCGTTGCCAAGCCGACCATCGGCGCCTTGCGCGTAATTCTTGTTCAGCCTTATTCCGTAGGTGATGGCGCCGAAGAGTTCTCCTATGTCTCCGTACACACTGAGATGACGACCTGTCTCAAGGTGGTAGCTTTCTGCCAGTGACAAGAGCTCCTCAAAATACGGAATCAAAGATCTGATCGCATTGGGATATTTCGCTCGCCACTCCTGGTATTGGAGTTGTTCTTCCACGTCGGACCAGGAAACCCACTCACCATCGTCGTAGAAGGCTTGGTTCAAAATATCAGCATCCATTTCACACCTCTTGGAAATCCGGTCGTCGCGACGCGGCCCTTGCGATCTTATGGTCGACCCATGCAGAAAGACCGTTCCAGAGTTCTTGGTCCAGGCCAACGTGACGAGCGATCGCCATGATCTGCTGATAGGAGATCGGCGTGATCGTCGCTTGACCACAAAGACTGGGGGCCATCAGACCTCGCTTCGCCTTCCGCGCCGTCGGAAAACTTGCATGATCGGCAAAGACTATGAGGGCCGCCGTTTGAAGGTTGCGGTGCTTGCCTATCGCTGCCGCCATCACGGCGTTGCGCATCCACTGATAGGCGTCTCCCGCAAAGGGGCAGGGCGTGTGGTCGTCTCCCGGGCTAAGTGCGAACACCTGAGGGATGTATTCCCAGTACCGAATGCCCTTGCCCGCAAGAGCGCACCGCGAGCGCACGCCGTTACGCGGGTTGATTTGGTCAGCGTAGTGTCCGTTGCATTGCCGCTTACCCGAGCGAGACACAGCCGTTTGGCTACATTTCCCTCCCGGTTCCGTAAACTTGCACTCGATAACGAACGCTGCCTTTGAGCCAACGGCAAGGACATCAACTTGTGTAGGCCTTGGTTCCCTCAGAAGCCGATCGGTATCCGTCCACTCGAGTGCTATCGACCATGGACCGCCCGGCGCACTCCCACACTCTCAGCAATGGCGTCGAAGACGCGGTCGCGATCTCTGCTCATCTTGAGCGTGCCGAACACGTCGATTGCGATGGCTTGAGACGAATGCGCCTTGTGAGCCTGAATTCGGTTGGTCCGGTCACAATGCCATGGGAATACCTCCCAGTCCTCGATCGCTTCATGGCTCGCCGGAAACAGATTTTCGCGAACAGCCTCGAAATCGGCAATCATCTGGGGGCCACCTCAATTCGATCAAGCCAAGGAATTCGTTTCCTCAATTGAAAGCGGCTCGGCCGTGCAGACATTCGTGACGAGGGCACGTTAGATGGCACTGGGCTTGTCCACTAATTTCTCGACCAATCGCCTGAGTTCTGACGGAGTCGTTTCGCCAGCCACTACCTCGTGGTAGCCGATCCCGGCGCGTCGCAGCGCCTCTTTCTTTACCGCGTCGCGTGCGGCTGCGGCGCCTTGATGATGCGCTCCGCCCTGGTATTCGATGACGTGTCGCGGTCGGCAATTGCTGTCTACGAGCAGTAGGTCGACACGCTTGGAGTTGATGCACCTGTAGGCGGCCGCATCGGTGCTTTGAAGGATTTCGCCCAACGAGACCTGCGCCATCACCTGCCAAGAAGAATTGCAGCCGATCACCATGCTGTCGAGTTCGCGAAACACTCGGGCTTCGCTCTTATTCAGCAACGACTGAATGGTGAATTGCGAATTCATGACGATACGCAGTTGATCTGCGGCATCCATTGGTCTCATCGGCTCCGCCGTTGGCATCGGAAGCCAAGGCCCCGGTTTAACGCGCTCGTTGCGGCGCTTTTCCTCCCGGCGCGACCTGTTTCTCTCCCGCCACGCCTGCTTTCTCGTCGTGGCCAGGAGCTGCTCGACGGCCATGCCGATGATGAGACCGACAAACAGAGCTGCAATCAGCAGTTCTGGCTTATCGAAATCTGCAATCGTTATACCGCCCGACGCGCCTAGTGCGGCAGCCCCGATAATCAGTCCAGGTGCTGCAAACAGCACCGACCTTTGGCGATAGTGCATGCCCCTCTCCAGATTTCCCGCTAAGATAGTAGAACGCGTGGAGCAGGTGCGAAAGTCATTCAAAAGAAGTAGGCCCCTCAGGACAGAGGCAGCATTCGCTCTATCCTCCCCACTCACGCCACCGCATCAAAATCCGCCGCCAGCACCGCATCCTTCAGCGCCCGCGAATACTCATGCTGCGGATCATCCAACACCGCCCGCGCCCGCCCGCGCTCAACAATCTCACCTTTGCGCATGATGATGATATTGTCGCTGACGTAATAAGCGGTCGCGAGATCATGGGTGATGTAGATGATCGAGAGCCCGAGCTCGTTTTTCAGCCGGCCGAAGAGGTTGACGATTGCCATGCGCAGCGATGCGTCGACCATGGAGACGGGTTCGTCGGCGACCAGCAGCCGCGGTTGCGGGATCAGGGCCCGGGCGATGGCGACGCGCTGCAGCTGGCCGCCGGAGAGTTCGTGGGGAAAGCGGCCCTTCACCTCTTCAAGGGTGAGGCCGACATGATGAAGGGCGACATCGGCCATCTTCTCCGCCTGCTGCCGGTCCGGCCGTTTTCCCGCCGAAAAATTGCGGGCGGTCTCGAAGAGATAGCGATCCACCCGCTTCAGCGGGTTGAAGGCTTCGAAGGGGTTTTGCAGCACCGGCTGGACCTCCTTCATGAAGGCCTTGCGTTCGGCTCTGCTGTGGATGGCGACGGTTTTGCCGGCAAATTGCAGCTCGCCTTCCGTCGGTTCGGTCTGGCCGAGGATCATCGCCGCCACGGTCGATTTGCCCGAGCCGGATTCGCCGACGATCGAGAGGATTTCCGGCTCCTCGCCGAGTTCGAAGCTGACATCCCTGACCGCGGTGATCAGGCGCCGACCGAGCATGCCGCCCTGGCGGTAGACTTTGGTGACATGCGAGAGGCGAAGCAGAGCACTCAAACCGGATCTCCCGTAACCGCAAAACAGGCCACGCGCCGCTCGGGCGCGACGGTGACGAGCGGCGGAACCTTTTGTGAGCAAATCTCCATGCGCTTCGGACAGCGCGGGTGAAAGCGGCAGCCTTCCGGCGGCATGGCAAGGTTCGGCGGGCGGCCCTCCAGCGAGGGTCGGGTCGTCGCATCGCCGATCTTCGGCAGGCTGCCGACGAGGTGCTGGGTATAGGGGTGGAGCGGCAGGCTGAAGAGCTTGGCGGTCGGCGCTTCCTCGACGAGACGCCCGGCATAGACGATGCCGATGCGGTCGGAGACCGTCGCGTGCACCCCCATATCATGGGTGACGAACAGGAAGGACGAGCCCATCTCGCGCTGGATGTCGCGGATCATCGACAGCACGTCGCGCTGCACGATCACGTCGAGCGCGGTCGTCGGTTCGTCGGCGATGATGAACTCCGGCGTCAGGATAGTGGCAAGCGCAATGGTCATGCGCTGGCGCATGCCGCCTGACAGTTCGTGCGGATAGGCGTCGAGCAGATGCGGGTCGAGCTTCAGCCTTTGCAGGTGAGCGGCGACCTTTTCGAAAAAGACCTGTTTGCTCACCGTCATGTGGCGAAAGGCGAAATCGGTGAAGGAATGGCGGATCCGGCGCACCGGATTGAGCACATTCATCGAGCCCTGCATGATATAGGAGAGATGCTTCCAGCGCAGCGCCATGCGCTCATCCGGCTTCATCGCGTAGATATCCTGGGTGCCGCCGCCGAAATGGAATTTGACGGTGCCCGACACGACCCGGAGCGGCGGCCGGATGGCGCCGGCGATGGTCTTGATCAGCGTCGTCTTGCCGCTGCTCGATTCACCGGCAACGCCATAGACCTCGCCGCGTGCGATGGTCAGGCTGATATCGTCGACGGCCCGCACCTCGCGATCGACGCCGTAGAGGAAGGCGCGGTAATAGGCTTTCAGATTCTGGATTTCGACCAAATTCTCCATACTAACTTCCCATCCGGTTGAGCCGGCTGCGCGGATCATTGTATTCGTTCATCGACATCGACAGCAGGAAGAGGGCCAGGAAGAGAATGACGATCACGGCGACGGGGGCGGCCACCCACCACCATATGCCAGAGATCATCGCCGAATGCGCATTGGCCCAGTAGATCATCATGCCCATGGTCGGCGTCTCGATATCGGTGAACCCCAGCACCGAAAGCGTGATCTCCATGCCGATCGACCAGATCATGTTGTTCATCGTCGTGGCAAAGACGATCGGCAGCACATAGGGCAGGTGCTCCTCGACGAGGATCTTGCGCATCGTCATGCCGGAATAGACGCTCTGGGTGGTAAACGGCCTGGTCTTCAGGCCGATCGCCACCGAGCGGATCAGGCGGGCGTCATAGGACCAGCCGAGCGAGGCCATGATGACGATCAGCGCCGTCCAGGTCATGCTGTCCTTCAGCACAAAGTAAAACAGGATCAGCAGCGGAAATTGCGGGATGACCATGACGCTGTCGTTGATCGCCATCAGCACCCGGTCGACCGCGCCGCCGGCATAACCGGCGACGAGGCCGACGACCAACGAGATGATGCGCGAGAGAAAGGCGACGCCGATGCCGAAGAACAGGGTGTTGCGCAGCGCCGTCGTCAGCTGCCAGAAAACGTCCTGGCCGCGCGAAGTGGTGCCCAGCCAATAATCGCCGTCCGGCGGCATGTCGGGCGGCAGAAGATAGATGTCGGTCGCGCCATAGGGCGAGAAATACGACAAGATGACGAAGCCGACGATGACGGCAAAGAGCAGCAGGCCGCAGAGGAATTCCATATTCTGGCGGGCGAGGTCGCGGATGATGGTAAACATGGCCTATTCCACCTTGATGCGCGGATCGATCAGCGGGCTCAGAATGTCGATGATGAAGACGGCGGCGGCAACGCCGACGATCGACAAGGCGCTGAGCCCGAGCACCAGGCTGTAGTCGCCGGCATGCACCGCTTCGATCAGCAGATTGCCGATGCCGGGATAGCCGAAGACGATTTCGGTGATGACGGTGCCGTTGAAGATCGCGCCGAGCGACATGGCGAGCCCGGTGAATTGCGGCACCATGGCGTTGCGGGCGATGTAGGAGCGCAGGATCTTCCGCTTCGGCACGCCGCCAAGCTCGGCGAAGACGACGTAATCATCGGTGATGATGTTGGACACCAGCGCCCGCATGCCGATCAGCCAGCTGCCGGCGCCGACCAGGATCAGCGACAGGGCCGGCAGGATCGAGTGTTTGAGGATATCGAAGACCAGGGCAAAGGAGAGGTCCAGATTGGCGTTCATCTCGTAGCCGCCATTGATCGGCAGCACCGGCCAGAGATAGCCGAAGACGATCAGAAGCACGAAGGCGAGGATATAATAGGGAATGGGCAGCAGGGCGATGAAGACGAGGCTGACGGCCTTCAGCACCATGTCCTTCCGGTAATAGCCGGCGAGCGCGCCGATCGCGTTGCCGAGCACGAAGGTAATCAGCGTCGACACCGTCATCAGCCCGATCGTCCAGGGTAGCGACCGCAGGATGATGGTGGAGACGGGTGTGGGAAAAGCCGAGAGCGAGGGGCCGAGATCGCCGGTCGCCAGCCGCAGCCAGAAATGCAGGTACTGCTGCCAGATCGAGCCTTCCATTCCGTAGAGTTCGCGCAGCGACTGACGCATCAGCTCGATCGCGTTCGGATCGGACTGCCCCATCTGGGTGATGGCGCCTATGCTTTCTTCGACCGGGTCGATCGGGGTCAGATGGGTGACGAAGAAGGTGATCGTCACACCGAGAAAGACGACAAGCAGAAACTGACCGAACCGCTTCAGCACAAAGATCAGATAGGACGTCATAGGGCAGTGGTTCCTCTCTGGTTCCCTTCATCAAGTGGAAAGGATCGACGGACATGGGCGGTTGGGCCACATGCCCGTCGATTAGGGGGCCGGCGCGCAACACTCGCGCCGGCGTTGGGAGGATTATTTCGGTTGAGCCGGCTTCAGCTTGACCATCATCAGCCTCGAATTCGCCCAGTTCGGCACCGGATCGGTATAGGGGTCTGCGATCGTCGGATAGCCGGTCCAATAGGTCGTATCCATCGAGGTGAAGACGTTATAGGACATCAGCGGGATCGTCGGCATTTCCTTGGCCACCAGCTTCAGATAATCCTTGCCGAGCTCGACGCCCTTCGGATCGTCGGCGCTGATGCCGCGAATGCTTTCGATGATCTTGTCGAGCTCCGGATTGCTCCAGCGCTGCCAGTTGCGCGGCGGCTGGTTGTCACCCTTCTTGGCCACGAACTGCGAGTGCCAGCTGTCGAGGAAGAACGACAGGTCGGGATCGCCGCCCCAGGTCTCGACGCTCCAGGCGATCGCCACCTGGAAATCGCCGGGCTGCAGCGCCGTCTGCCACAGTTTCGCGGCGGGGACGGCTTTGGCGTCGATGCCGAAGGCCGCCCATTGCTGCGCAATCAGCGTGCCGGCGCGGGTGAAGACCGAGCGCGTATCGCCTTCCACCGTCATCCGGATCTTGAAGGGCTGTCCATCCGGGGTCAGCCATTTGCCGCCGGATTTCTTGAAGCCTGCCTTCTCAAGCAGCTCGCCGGCCGCTTTCGGATCCGGTTTCCACCAGCCGTAGCCGAAGGCACCGCTGATCGCCGCCGGATCGGTCGGGATCTGGTCCTTGAACTTCGGCTGCTTGCGCAGGATATCGGCGATCTGCTGGCCGATTGTCGGATCGTAGGGCTTGATCTTGCTCTTGCCGGTATCGATCTCGAAATCCTTCAGCCAGTCCTGCATCGGCGCCTGATAGTCTTTCATCGTGGCTGCCGTCGGCGGCACGCCGAGCGCCGAAAGCGTCGCCGCCCCGCGGTAGCTCGCCATGTCGACCGCCTTGATGTCGATCAACAGGGCCAGCGCCCAGCGCACATCGGCATTGTCGAAGGGCGGATTCTGATTGTTGAAAATGACCGCCGGCAGCGTCGGATCCGGATGGGCGAAGGGGAAGCCCGGGAACCAGGTCTCGATGGTCTTGGATTTCTCCTTGAGGGTGAACATGCCCTCCGGCGTATTGTCGTGAATGATATCGAGATTGTGCTCGAGCTGGGCGATGGTGCGTTTATCCGGCGGGCCGGGATCGGTATAGGTCACATATTTCGGGGCCGGCTCGCCGAAGCGGGCAAGCGAGGTCCGCTGCCAGTCGTCGCGCTTCTCCCAGGTATACCATTTGCCCTGTGGATCGTAGGACTTGAGCTTATAGGCGCCGAGCGAAACGGGATTGGCGAAATCATAACGAAGCGGATCTTCGACTTTCTCGAACACATGCTTGGGCATGATCCAGGCGCCATTCCAGCGCACGGTGAAGATGGCGTGGAAGCGCGAATTCGGCTTCTTCAGCTTGAACACCACGGTCTGGGGATCGGTCGCCTCGACGCTTGCCACCTGCACCGAGAAGGCCGCACTCCAGATCATCCCGGGGTGATCCATCTGCGTCTTGACGGTATAGACCACGTCGTCGGCCGTGAATTCGACGCCATCGCTCCAGAAGAGCCCCTTGCGCAGTTTCACGGTCATCTCGGTGAAGTCGGCATTATATTGCGGCTTGTCGGCGGCCAGCGAATTGTCCCAGGTGGCGCCGCCAAGCCCCTGTTCGGGGTCGATATACCAGAGCGTATCCATGGTCAGCTGCTGCAGGCCGGTGGAGACACCGCCGCCGCCATTGACCCAGATGTTGAACCAGCCGGGATTCTTGATCGTCCCTTCCGGATTTTCGACGATGAGCGTCTCCTTGCGCGGCAAGGAGGTGTAGTCATCGGCTTTGGCCGCCGCCGTCAGGCCGAGTGCGGCCAGCGCGACGCCAAATGCGAGCCTCTTCCACTGTTGCATGAACTCCTCCCTAGAAAGCGACGATACGGCGGCCGCTGGGGCACGCATGGGCATGTCGCGGTTGTCGGTTCGCGGACGCCGGAGCTTGGCAGCTTGGGCCTCGGTGAACCATCCCTCCGGCTCGCCTGCCTCCTCGCAGTCGAGCCGAATTGCTTGAGCCGGACTATCCGGCGGCGGCTGTCACACCGACAGCCGGATGACGTTGTAGGACAGCGGTTTCAGCGCCGCCCGCACCCGTCCGTCTTCGATCTTGGCGCTCTCGACAGTGACGGGAACGACCGTTTGCGGCTGCCGAGCCGTGTTGACGGCTTCGAGATCGCCATGGGTCATCTCCACCTGCTCGATCAGGCGGGCGCCGGCAAAACCTTCCAGCCGCACGTCGAGATCGAGCGCTGTATCGGGATGGCGGTTGACGGCAAAGAAGGTCAGCGTCCTGCCGTCCTCGGAATGGACTGCCGAGACGTCGAGATAGGGAACGTCGTTCTCCTCGTCGCTGTCATAGGTCGGGCCGTCGACAACCAGCTGCAGCGCCGTTCCGCGGCCATATCGGGAGGCGTAGTAGAAGGGATAATAGATCGTCTGGCGCCAGGCAGCACCGCCGTCCTCGGTCATAATCGGGGCGATGACGTTGACGAGTTGGGCGATGCAGGCGATGCGCACCTGGTCGGAGCGGCGGATAAAGGTGTTCAGGATGCCGCCGACCTGCAGCACGTCCTCGAAATTATAGATATCTTCCAGGAGATGCGGCGCGTCCGGCCACTCGTCGCGCGCCAGGATCTCCTTGTCCTGCTGGTTGGAATGATACCAGACATTCCATTCGTCGAAGGAAATGCCGATCGTCTTCTTCGAGCGCTTCTTCGCCTTGATATAGTCGATCACGCCGCCGATCGTGGTGATATAGCGGTCGAGCTTGGTGGCGCGGGCGAGATAGTTGAGGGTGTTTTTCTCGCGGTTGGCAAAATACATATGCAGCGAGATATGGTCGGCGCTGTCATAGCACTGCTCCAGCACCTGGGCTTCCCAATCGGGATAGGTCTTCATATCGGAATTGGACGAGCCGCAGACCACGAGTTCGAGCGACTTGTCGAAGCCGCGCATGGCTTTGGCCGTCTCGTCCGCCAGCCGGCCATATTCATAGGCCGACTTGTGGCCGACCTGCCAGGGGCCGTCCATCTCGTTGCCGAGGCACCACAATTTGACGTCGTGCGGATTGGACCAGCCGTGTTTGCGACGCAGATCCGACCAGTAGGTGCCCCCGGGATGATTGCAATATTCGAGGAAATTGCGGGCGGCATCGAGGCCGCGCGATCCCAGATTGACCGCGAGCATCGGCTTGGTGTTGGCCTTCTTGCACCAGTCGACGAATTCGTTGACGCCGATCTGGTTGGCCTCGCGGGTGCGCCAGGCGAGGTCGAGGCGGACCGGGCGCTCCGAACGCGGGCCGACGCCGTCTTCCCAATTATAGGCCGAGACGAAATTGCCGCCGGGATAGCGGCAGTAGGGCGTATCGAGCTCACGCACCAGATCGAGCACGTCGCGGCGAAAGCCGTCCTCGTCGGCTGTCGGATGTCCGGGCTCGTAGATGCCGCCGTAGATCGCTCTGCCGAGATGCTCGAGAAATGAGCTGTAGAGCCTGGCGTCAATGGTCGCGATGCGGAAATCGCGGTGGGCAACGACATTCGTCTTCAACGGATCCTCCCGTTTATGTATCAGAAATTTTGTTTTCTTGCCTTTCACTTGATATCAGGAATGTCGTGCTGTCAACCAAGTCGCATCTTTAATCATACTAATATGATTTTCAGAAAAATCGTTTTATTACAGTGCATTGATATGTTTCAGCTGATGCTGATATGAAAAAGAAGTGCGATATTAAAATCAAGATTTCCGATATCGTTTGCTCAGACGTGCAGCCGCATGATGATATCGCGGCCGTGATTTCCGAAGCCGCGGCCGAAAATATTGACGCCGCCGGTATGGCCGGCATTTTCGCCGATGCCGACCCTGAGCCGGATGGAGGAATGCTGAGCAAGCGCGAGATCGCTGAGCGTGACATTCGAGGCGGCGATGCCGTCGATGAAGGTGCCGCGCGTCGAGATCCGCCAGGTCTTCATCGTCCCGTATTGCGAGCCTTCGAGCTTCCACCAGGCCGGCGTGAAGGCGCCGCGCTTGTCGCCGTAATCGCCCGGCGACGTCCAGGTGCCGATCGCCATGCCGTTGACCCAGAGCGTGATGTCGGAGGGCCAGTCCGGATTGGTGCCGGGCACCTCCGACGACAGCTCCAGCGAAAATTCGATGGCGCGAATATCCTTGTTCAACACCTTGGCATTGTTGGGGAATTTATATTCGACATAGCCCCTGCCGAACCACACCAGCCCGGCCTGCATGCGCTGCGGATCCAGGAAATAGTCGGGCACATCGAGCGGCCCGATGACGCTTTCGGTGGAGCAGAGGCCGCAGGGCGCATGCACGTCGCAACTGGTGTAAAGCCCCACAGGCATCTCGACTTCGATGATATTGTTCGCCCTCTGGGCCGCACTTTCCTCGAAGCTGATCAGGATTTCGCTGTAGATCGCCGAGCAGATCTTCTGGTTCCCCTTGCGCGCCTTGGCCAACTGCGAGTCGACAAGCCGGGCGTCTTCCAGGATCTGGATGCCGGTGGCGACGGTGGATTGGGGAAGGGAAAGGGCCCGCGCGATATCGTTGATATTCATCGGCCCCTTGGCGCAGAGCAGCTTGAGAATCTCGATCCGCGCCGGTGCCGAAAGCGCCCGTATCGCCTCACTATTCTCGCCGGCGGCGATCGTCAAAAACGAACGTTCCATCATTCCCCCATATGACCCGATGGAATGATGTATATCGGAAATAATGATACATCAAGGGAGGAGCGCTTGCCGTTTGATGATTGCCGTCGAATTGACCGCGATCAGGGCGCTTGCGAGAGTGGAGAAGGCCTAGAGACGGTCAGCGGCTTGCGTGCCGTGCCGCCCGCACGGTCTCATTGGTCGCGGTTCCAGCCTTTGTTTTCAGCGGTCTTGGCGACGAGGGATGCATAATCCCGGCCGATCTCGTCGAGCTTTTTCACCAATTCGCCGTCCGCTCCGCCGAGCAGGCTTTGATAGTCCTCGCCTTGTTTCGACTTCTCCCAATCATTGCTGATGAAGCGTGCGGTTGCCTTGCCGGAGGAAGACACTTCCGGTTTCGGATCGGCAAACGATGCGGCGGTGCGTTTCAGGCCGTCCTGGAAGGCCGCGTCATCAAGGCCGCTGTACGGCTTTCCGTCGGAATTCGTGACATTGAGGAAGATCTGCTCGTCTCCGAATGCGGTGTAACCGCCGCCCAGGCCTTTTTTCGTTGCGTCCGCCGCCTCGAAGAATTTCTGCGCGACGGTGGCGTTGAGGCTGTCTTGGGGAAAGCGGACGACGACAAAGCCGGTCTTGCCTGTGGTGTCGTCAAGGCGGGAGGCAAGGACGCTATATTGACGGAAGACGTAGCCGAGCGAACCGGCAAGCCGATCAGCCGTCGCGTCATCGAGATCTCCCTCGGTCTGAAGCGACGCATTGGTTTTGAGCAGATACCCGCCGGGTGTTACCTCTGTCTCCAAGGCCTCGGGGTCGAGGCCATTGGCTGTGATGATCTTCGGCACGATCTCTTTGAGCACTTCGGCGGAAAATGTCGCTCGATCGTCATAGCTGGCCTCAGCAAGCCGCGGCAGATGGAAGCCTGCTGAAGGAGTTGCCTCGTAGGACAGCAGCACCTTTTGGTCTGCCAGCGCCGTATTCAGGAATGCAAATGGAATGATGGCCGCCAGAACGGCTGCCCTCACCGTGGTTCGCAATGCGGGGGTTGCCTGAGCGAAAAATCTGTTTTGCATGCAATATGGTCCTGGTTGAACGTGACGGCGTCTTTGTTGTCGATCCCGTCGACCTGACGGCTGTGAGATGGGGTCGCGGCTATCTGCCTGTGGGCGCGCATGGCTGATCGGGTTGCCGCTTGCGGCATCAGCGTGCGGAGGGATTGAGGGGCGGCGGCCTCGGCCTGTCCTTCAATAGCGATGCCGGTAGTGGCGCGAGGAAATTTCGCTGCAGAGCTCGGCGCATCGCGATTGGAGTTCCCGATCCGTGCCGTCCTCGAAATGGTCGTCCAGGAGCAGGGCGCGATACTCTCGGGCAAGCAACCGCGTTTCAAGATCGTCGCGCAGCGCGGAGAGCCGGAAGAATTGGCGTAGTCTGCCCATGGTGCCTCTCCGATCAGGCCGCGCGGCGAACGCCGGCCTGTGGCGCCGACATCAGTTTGTGGATTGCCCTGAGCACGTCCGACGGCGAGGCAAAGTGCTGGCCGTCGAGATCATGCACATGAAACTTCACGGCGATGAACTTCAGCGAGTCCTTGTCCGGAACGACGATGCCGACGGGAACGCCGGCGTATTCGATCACCTGTTTGACCATTGCAACCATCCGATAAATCGGCCCTTTTGCGAGCGCACTCGGGCAGGGGCGCAGGTGTAATCTATTAATTTTGTAGACTATATCTGCAGGTGATCGGGATGACCATTCCGATCGATACCAAATGAATCCCGCAATCGGAGAAAATAATTCTAATATGCACGCAGGGCGGCTTTCGAGAAGTGATTAGCCGCTGCCGCCCCACCCATTTCAATTGCCTCGCTCGACGAAGAGAATGCATGCAGAGCGGCTCCCTCCCAATGCAGCGTCTGAGCTTCGCATGAGATTCGGCACCCTGGCCGAACCTCATGAAAGGCCTCGCCGCCTTCTCGCCGGAGCCGGCAACTCAGATCTTGACGATGAGCATCATGCCTTGCCCTTGCGGACAACGTCCGCAATCGTCACCTGCTTGGGAATGAGCTTGAGTTTGAAAAAGGTGTCGGCGATGCTCTGCTGTTGCGCGACGACGGTGTCATCCAGGCTTTTGACCCCGTAGGACTGGCGCTCGAGCGCCTTGACGAGCACAGGTTTGGGGATGCCGACCGATGGCGATAGCTCCGCCGCCGCAGCCGCGGTGTCGGACTTGGTCCATTCGTCGATCTCGGAAATAGCCTCGATCAAGACATCGATCGCCTCGGCGTGGCCGTCGACCAACGTCTTGGTGCCGAGATAGAACTGGTGATTGGGAACGATGCCCTCGCCGTTTCTGAGCTCGCGCGCTTCGATCGCCACTTCCGCCGCTGCCTGGAAGGGATCCCAGATGACCCACGCATCGACCGCGCCCTTTTCGAAGGCTGCGCGGCCGTCGGCCGGGGCGAGGAAGGATGGCTCCACATCCTCATAGGTCAAGCCGGCTTCTTCCAGCGCCTTGACGAGCAGGTAATGCACGTTCGAGCCCTTGTTGAAGGCGACCTTTTTGCCCTTCAGCTCCGCGACTGATTTGATGGGGCTGTCCTTCGGAACAAGTATGGCTTCGCCGCGCGGGGCGGGCGGCTCGTGTGCGATATAGACGAGCGGCGCGTTTGCGGCCTGGGCGAAGATCGGCGGCGTTTCGCCGGTCGATCCGAAATCGACGGCGCCGGCGTTCAGGGCCTCGAGCAACTGGGGACCGCCCGGAAATTCGGTCCATTCAACCGTATAGCCGATGGATTCCAGTTTCTTCTCCAGCGTCCCCTTGCCTTTGAGAAGCACCAGCGTTCCATATTTCTGGTAGCCGATACGCACGACCTTATCGGCCGCGCTGGCCAGTCGAATATGCGTCAAAGGTGTCGCGATGGCGCCTGCCACCACCGCCGTGAAAGCGCGTCTTGTGATCTTCATCATAGCCTCCGGAATAAGACGAGGCTAAATTAAAGTGTCTCTATATTTTTCATAGAATATACGTGCTCCGGCATCCGCTTCTGCGGGATTCGCTTTTTTGTTCTGTTCCGGCAGCGAGCAAAAAGAACCGCACCTGGCAAGAAATCACGCCAGGGCGATGTTTCAGGGTGCAACGCGCACGATCAGCTTTCCGAAATTCTTGCCTTCCAGAAGGCCACGGAAAGCCTCCAGAGCTTTTTCAAGTCCGTCAACGATATCCTCCTGAGTTCGCCCGTTTTGACGCGCGCGCCGATCGAGGAGCGCTTCGCGCTTTTGCCGGAGATATTCATTCAAGGTTGTCATCGCTGCTCGTATTCCTTGTTGGCGAACCGGTGCCGGGATAGCCGAAGCGGATGGACGTTCGGCTATCCCGGCCGGGCTCACGCGGCCTTTGCTTTCGGCTTGGCGGCCTTGACGTGGGTGACGCTGCGGCGGCCGTCGACACTGACGGGGACGTCGCCGTCAACGGTGGCGCGGCGCACGACGCGGTGCTGGTCACCGTAGTCGTTGACCGCGTAGTGCTGGGTCGCGCGGTTGTCCCAGATCACGACATCCCCGGCTCTCCAGCGCCAGCGCACGGTATTTTCCGGGGCGGTGACGTAGGACTGGAACACTTCGTAGAGCTTGGCGGAGTCGCTCTTCGACAGACCGACCAGGCGCTGAACGAAGTTGCCGAGCAGCAGCGATCTTTCGCCGGTTTCGGGATGGACACGCACGACCGGATGTTCGGTCTCGTAGATGGTCGAGGTGAAAACGTCCTCGAAATGCTTCTTCTCTTCAGCGGTGGCGCGAGGGCGCACGGCCGCGTAGTCATAGGCATTGCTGTGAATGGCCCATAAATTGTCCGCCAGCAATTTGAGCGACGCCGGCAGGCTTTCGTATGCGGCATGGGTGTGGGACCAGATCGTATCGCCGCCGGCCGCCGGAATGACGACGCCGCGAAGGACCGAGAATTTGGGATAGGCATCCACGAAGGTGACATCGGTGTGCCATTGGTCTGCCCTGCCGCCGCCGCGGCTGGAATCGAGATTGAGGATGGAAGCCGTGCCGGCCACCGGACCCTGGGTCGGATGGGGCACAAGGTCGCCCAGGCGGCGTGCGAAGGCTTCCTGCTCGGAATCGTCCAGATGTCCCTGATCGCGGAAGAAGATGACCTTGTGTTTCAGGAGAAGCTGGTTGATGGCTGCCACCGTTGCGTCCGAAAGCTCTCCGCCGAGGCGGATCCCCCTGATTTCGGCTCCGACACGGCCGGTCAGCGGCACGACATCGGACTCGGGAATGATCTGATTGACGAGAACTGGGTTGCCCATGGAAATCTCCTGGTTGATTTTGGAAGAAGGCGGCAAGTCGCATGCACCGGTGAGCAGCCACCGGGGGTTCGAAAATCTCATCGCGAGTGTTCACAGGGTTATGGAATAGAATAATCTATAAAATCTATAGACAAAAATTTCTAATTTTGCCGGCTTCCCCGAAACAGCTGCCTTCGATATTTCCCTGTTGTCGGTGAATTCTCGCCTGCCGAAGCAAGCGAAGAAAAGATCATGATTGCGGCCGTTCATTGAGGCCGCCGGGAGGAACTTTCGATGGCAACAGTCAAGCTTCTGTCGGACCAAGAGGCTGCGGCCATTCCGGCCGTTCAAGCCGTGTTCGACGACATCAGGGCGACGCGCAAGACCGACTTCATCAACAACTTCTGGCGTGCGCTTGCGAACGATCCTGCAAACCTCAAGCGGGTATGGGAAACGCTGAAATCGGTCATGACCGTGGAAGGCGCGATCGATCCATTGACGCGCGAGATGATCTATATCGCGGTGTCGACGGCGAATGCGTGCCAGTATTATGTTCAATCCCATACTGCAGCCGCCCGTGCGCGCGGCATGACGGATGCTCAGCATGGCGAACTTCTAACGATCATCGGGCTGGCTGCGCAGACAAATCATCTGGCGCTTGCCATGCAGGTTCCCTCGGATCCGGAGTTTGAGGTCCGGTAAAACCGATCCGGCGTTACTGGTCGCCATTGAGACTGCAGGCGTTTTGCGACGACAGGGCAGCATGGCCGAAATGAACGTATCGAGGATCCGGCGGACAAAAAACGGGCCGCCACAGTGACGCGTGCGGCGGCCAGTCAGGATTTCGACGATCAGGCAACGTTGCTGTTAGCGCTGAGACCAGAGGCTGCATCGAGGCCACGCTCGATGTCCTCCAAAATGTCATCGATATGTTCGATACCGATCGAAAGCCGGACATAGCCCGGTGACACGCCGCTTGCCAGTTGCTCCTCGCCGGAAAGCTGGGAATGCGTCGTTGTTGCTGGGTGAATCGCCAGGCTGCGCGCATCGCCGATGTTTGCCACATGATAAAGCAGTTCGAGACTGTCGATGAAGCGACGGCCGGCCTCGAGGCCACCCTTCAATTCGAAGCCCACCAGCCCGCCATACCCGCCCTTGAGGTACTTGTCGGCCCGCTCGCGCCATAGGCCGGTTTGCTTGGAAGGGTGAATGACCTTCGACACCTCAGGCCTTTTGGCAAGATAGTCCGCGACCAGTTGAGCGTTCTTTGCATGGCGCTCGATGCGCAACGGCAAGGTTTCGATGCCCTGGATGATCTGAAACGCGTTGAACGGCGCAAGTGGAGCGCCGAGATCGCGCAGGAGAGTGACTCGTGCCTTGATGATATAGGCAATCGGCCCCAAGGGCTTGACTGCCTCCGTCCAGATCGCGCCATGATAGCTCTTGTCGGGCGTGTTCAGGGCCGGCTGCCGATCGGGATGCGCCGCCCAGTCGAAGTTGCCGCCATCAACAATCAGTCCGCCGATCGACGTACCGTGGCCGCCGACGTATTTCGTTGATGAATACACCACCACCGCCGCGCCGTGATCGAACGGACGTGCAAGCAGAGGTGCGGCCGTGTTGTCGACGATCAACGGAATCCCAAGTTCACGCCCGATGGCGGACACTTCCGCGATGGGAAACACGGTCAGCTTCGGATTCGGAAGCGTCTCGGCGTAATACGCCCTCGTGCGATCGTCGGTTGCGCGGCGGAAATTCTCCGGATCCGTCGGGTCAACGAACCGTACCTCGATCCCCTGATCCTTCAACGTGTTGGCGAACAGGTTCCAGGTGCCGCCGTAAAGATCGGTTGAGCTGACAACATTGTCTCCGGCCTTGGCGAGGTTCTGGATGGCGAAAGCCGAAGCAGCCTGCCCCGATGCCAGAGCCAGCGCTGCCACGCCGCCCTCGATGGCGGCCACCCGCTGTTCAAGCACATCAACCGTCGGATTGCCGATGCGGCTGTAGATGTTGCCCAATTCCTTGAGGGCGAAAAGGTTGGCAGCGTGTTCGGTATCGCGGAACTGGAACGACGTCGTCTGGTAAATCGGAACGGCCACGGCGCCGGTGGCTGGATCGGCACGCCATCCCGCATGAAGTGCCAAGGTTTCTGGACGGGTTGATTTGAGGGTCATAAGATCTCCAAAGAGGGGCGACTGCCTTCCCAGGATCGTTCATCTCTATAGTTTTTGTAGAGTAATGAATTTCCAATTTTGGGGATTCCATTGGAAATTGCATTTCCAAAGCCGGCGCCACTCAAGCATAGACAGTGGAAGCTGTGCGGCTTTCTCCTAATCGATGTCCTCAGAGAGGCACTTTTTCGATGGATCGGCCCGAGGTGTTACGACAAAAAGAAGTGCTCCCACCATGACGGCGGAGCCCTTAAGGGATGAAGGTCAAAAACCTCCAGAGGGGAACAGCCAACGCAACGCAGCCGGGAGGAATGGTGCGCCGAACGCGTCAACTGGGGAAATCATGCGTTTTCCAAGCTTTATCCGCGACACATCAACATCCGATTTTGTCCGGCCTTTTGATATATCCATCCAAGATTCCGCGAAGGCATAGGAAAATCCAGCGATCCCTGTGTGGACGCGCGGCGCGGTCGTGGTTCACATGGTGAGCGCCGCCATCGGGAAGACGGAGCCCCGCCATGCCGGCGCACCAGCCAGCTTTTCCAAGGTCGATGAAAGGATTTCCGCGAAACGGATTTTTTCATCCGCGGGCACAAACGAACCAGAATGCCTTTAGTCTATAAATTTAATAGACAATATATGCTGACGCGCTGATTGTTCGCCGACATAGGAACGGACATCGAGCCGGAGCTGAAGCATCACCAATTCTGGGATCAGAGATGACGGTAAAGCCTTTCAAGACATTCCCGAGACGAAATCCCATCGCTGTTGCGTTGGCATTTTCCCTTCTGGCATTTGCAGGCACGCAGGCGTCTGCGGCCGAGAGCGCAAAGCCGGTGGAAGGCGGCACGCTGACCGTCGGGCTCGCCACCGACACGGCGATCATCGATCCTTCGATAACAGGCAGCTCGATTACCGCCGTCATCACCCGAAACCTCGTCGATTCCCTCATCGGGCAAGCCGAGGACAATAGTTTCGCGCCGTGGCTGGCCGAACGCTGGGAGATCAATAGCGACAACAGCGTCTATACGTTTCATCTCAAACAGGGCGTGACCTTCAGCGACGGCGCGCCGCTCGATGCCGCCGCGGTCAAGTATAATTTCGACCGGATCCTCGATCCGAAGACGACGTCGAGCTACGCAAAATCGCTGCTCGGCCCGATCGACAAGATCGAGGCGGTCGATGCCGGCACGCTCGTCATCCGCTATAACAAGCCTTTCGCGCCGCTGCTTCAGGGGCTGAGCCTGCCCTATCTCGGGATCCAGTCGCCGACCTATCTGCAGAAGGCGACGAGCACGACCAATACGGTTGTCGGCTCCGGCCCCTATATTCTCGAAAGCTTCGTCAAGGGTAGCGGCAGCAAGCTCACGCGTCGCGCCGACTACAATTGGGGGCCGGGTTATGCCAAGCACACCGGCCCGGCCCATTTCAACGGCATCGACTTCAAGTACCTGCCGGAATCATCGGTTCGCCTCGGTGCGCTGGCAAGCGGCCAGGTTCAGGCGATCGACGAAGTCCCGCCCGCCAATTACCGTTCCGTGCAGGGCGATGAGAAGCTTCAGGTGGTGACCAGGGAGAACCCCGGCGTCAACAGTTCCTATTTCCTCAATACATCCAAGGGACCCTTCCAGGACGCCAAGGTCCGCCAGGCCTTCCAGAGCGCCGTGAATGGGGCGGCGGCGGTAAAGGCAGCCTATCTCGGCACGCTCAAGCCGGCCGACAACATTCTCGGGCCGTCGACGCTCTATTATGATGCCGGCGTGGCCGGCACCTGGGGCTTCGATCTCGCCAAGGCGAACAAGCTGCTCGACGAGGCCGGCTGGACGAACAAGGATGCTGAGGGAATTCGCACCAAGGACGGCCAGCGTCTCGCCGTGCATTATGTCTATGACAGCGCTTCCGTCGGCGCATCGAACGTGACCCTTGCGCAGGCGGTGCAATATCAGGTGCGTCAAGCCGGGTTCGATTTCCAGCTCGATCCGGTCGACGCCGGCGGCTACACCGCCCGAGCCAACAGCAATGATTACGACCTGGTTTCCTTCTTCTATGTCAGGGCGGAACCGGACATATTGCGCACCGTGTTCCATTCGGCCTACGTGCCGCCGAACGGATCCGATTACGTCCGCGTCACCAGCCTCGATGAGAAACTGAGCAAGGCCATCGGTGCAAGCGATGCGGAGCGGAAGCAGCTCTATGGCGAGATCCAGTCGGAGATCGTCGGACAGGCCTATGCGGTGCCGCTGTTCGTGGCCGCCTACCAGCTCGGGGCGTCAAAGAGGCTTCACGGCCTCAGCTGGGCAACAAACGCAAAGCCGCTCTTCTATGATGCCTGGCTCGAGCCGTAATGTGATCCGCGCCGGCTTGAAGCGGCTCGGTGTCGTCGTTGCGGTGCTCTGGGGCGCCGCAACGATCGCCTTTGCCGCCGTCAAGCTCATTCCGGGCGATCCCGTCTCGGTGCTGTCGGGCGGCGAGAACGTCGTCGATGCGGCTGAGCGCGCCGTGCTGACGCAGCAATATGGATTGGATCAGCCGCTTTACGTGCAATATGCCCGTTATGTGCTCAGTGCCCTGAGCGGCGATTTCGGTGAAAGCTACCAGTACCGCCAGCCGGTGACGGAGCTTATCTACGAGGCGGCGGGGCCGACATTGCAGCTCGCCGGCAGTGCGATTTTCATCGCCTTGATCCTGGCGTTGAGCATTGCTTTGGCAACCGCCGGCCGGCGCCGGGGGATCGCCATTGCCGTCTCGGGGATCGAGCTGGTCCTCCTCAGTACGCCCGTCTACTGGATCGGCATCGTGCTGTTGTCGGTCTTCAGTTTCCGGCTGCAATGGTTTCCGGTAACGGGCAATGCCGGCTTTTCCGCACTGGTCCTGCCGGCCATCGCGCTCAGCCTGCCGCTGGCGGCGCTTCTGACCCAGGTGCTGCGGGATGGCCTGGAGGAGGCGCTACTCCAGCCCTTTTCGCTGACGGTTCGCACGCGTGGTGTCGGTGAGACGGCTCTGCGGCTGCGGCACGGCCTGCGCCATGCAGCCCTTGCCGCCTCGACTTTGACGGGAACCCTGTTTGCAAGCACGCTCGGCGGCTTGATCCTCACCGAGACCGTGTTCGGCCGCTCCGGCATCGGGCAGATCACCCTGCAGGCCATCAAGACCCGCGACATGCCGCTCGTCCTCGGGCTGGTGATGCTGTCCGCCTTTGTCTTCGTCATCATCAACCTTCTGGTCGATGCCCTCTATCTGCTGATCGATCCGCGCCTGCGAAGGAGTGCAGCATGAGCAGTACGGAATTGTTCGACACGGTGCTGCGCGGCCGCACGGCCGCCGGTTCTCGCCGCAGGCATCCCTGGCTCGCGCCGGGGCTGCTGCTGCCGCTCGCCGCAGTCGTCGTCCTCGCCTTTGCCGTCTGGGTGCCGCAATGGTTCACGGCGTTCGATCCGGACGCCATCGACACCAATGCCATCCTGGAAGCGCCAAGCGGCATTCACTGGTTTGGAACCGATGAACTGGGGCGCGATCTCTTTTCCCGCATCGTCTACGGAACATCGCAGTCGTTGACGATCGGGATCGGCGCCACGCTGATCGCCTGTTTCGGCGGCGTCATTCTGGGGACGGCGGCGGCCCTGTCGCCGAAGCCGGTGAGCCGGCTTCTGGTCCGGGTGATCGACATTCTTCTGGCCTTTCCGGAAATCCTGCTGGCACTGCTGGTGATCGCCGTGCTCGGGCGCGGACCGCTCAACACCCTGCTGGCCGTCGGCCTCTCCTCCATCGCCGGTTACGCCCGGCTGATCCGCTCGCAAGTCCTGCAGGTCAAGCTCTCCGGCTATGTCGAGCATGCCGTGGCGATCGGTGAACATCCCTGGACGATCATTATCCAGCATATCGTGCCGAACGCCGTTCGGCCGCTGGTCATTCTCGCGACGATCGGCGTCGGCGCCTCGGTGCTGACCGCCTCGGCCTTAAGTTTTCTCGGCCTCGGCGTCGTACCGCCCGCCGCCGAATGGGGAGCGCTCCTGGCGAACGGCCGCAATTTCATCGACATTGCTCCCTGGACAAGTCTGCTGCCGGCCAGCGTGGTCGCGGTCTCGGTGATTTCGATCACTCTTGTCGCCAGGCGATTGCAGACGCTTCTGGCCCGGGGGGATGCCTGATGAACATACGGCCCGGTCCGCGCCCGCCCATCTTCGCCTCGTCCGGTCTGCCGCTCCTCGAGATCGATGGGCTGCATGTCGCCTTCGATACGCCGCAGGGCGTCGTCGAGGCCGTTTCGGATCTTTCCCTGCGGATCGCGCCGGGCGAGATTCTCGCGCTGGTCGGCGAGTCCGGATCGGGCAAATCGGTGACGGCGCGCACGCTGGTCGGCCTTGCCGGCCCGCATGCGCATGTCCAGGCCCGCAAGATGGTGCTGGCGGGGCATGACGGCCGGCCGCTCGATCTGCTGCGGCAATCGCAGCGGGCCTGGCGGGAGATCCGCGGGCGCGAGATCGGCTTCGTGCTGCAGGACGCCCTGGTTTCCCTCGATCCGTTGCGCACGGTGGGGCGCGAGATTGCCGAACCGTTGCTTGCGCATCGGCTGGCGGCGCGATCGCAGGTGGCCGCGCGCGTCGGCGAACTTTTGACGCGCGTCGGCATTGCCGAGCCGGAACTCCGCGCCGCCCAATATCCACATGAGCTTTCCGGAGGGCTTCGGCAACGCGCCCTCATCGCATCGGCGCTGGCGGGCGAGCCGCGTCTGCTGATCGCCGACGAGCCGACCACGGCGCTCGACGCGACCGTCCAACAGCAGGTTCTATCGGTCTTCAAGGACCTCGCACGCTCCGGCTTCGGCGTTCTTCTGATCACCCATGACCTCGCCGTTGCGGCGCAATTGGCCAACCGCGTCGCGGTCATGCAGAATGGCCGTGTCGTTGAATCAGGCCCGGCGCAAGACGTGCTCTCCGCTCCCCAGCACGCCTATACCCGCCGCCTGCTGGCCGCGGTGCCCACAGGCGCCACGCGTGGCCGCCGTCTGAGCGCCCCCGATGCCGCGCCGGCCTATAGCCGCGCGCCGGTGGATGGAGAGCCGCTGCTGCAGGTCCGCAATGTCTCCGTCAGCTTCCGGCGTCCCGACGGCAGCCTCCTGGAAGCGGTCAGCGGCGTGTCGCTGCAGATCGGTCGTGGAGAAACGCTGGGCATTGTCGGCGAATCCGGCTCCGGCAAGACGACGCTCGGCAAGATCGCGCTGGCGCTGCGCAGCCCGGATAGCGGCGAGGTGCTCTTCGACGGGCGCCCCTGGAGTACGCTAACCGAAGCCGCCCGCCGGCCGGTGCGAGCCGGCATCCAGACGATCAGCCAGGATCCTTTGAGTTCATTCGATCCGCGGTTTACCGTCGAGCGCATCATAGAGCAGCCGCTACGGCTGCGTGGCAGCCTCGACAAGGCGGCCCGCCGGCAGAGGGTGGCGGAGCTGATCGAGATGGTCGGCCTTGCGCCGGAACTGCTCGCCCGCCGTCCGACCGCACTGTCCGGCGGGCAGCGTCAACGCGTTTCGATCGCACAGGCGCTGGCGGCCGAACCGAAGCTTTTGATCTGTGACGAGCCGGTGTCTGCGCTTGACGTGACGACGCAGGCGCAGGTGTTGGATCTGCTGGCCGATCTTCAGCAGCGGCTGGGGCTTTCGATGATGTTCATCTCGCATGATCTGGGTGTCGTCCAGCATATGAGCCATCGGATCGCCGTCATGAAGGATGGGGTGATCGTCGAAAGCGGATCGGTGGAGCAGGTGTTCGACCATCCGCAGCATCCCTACACGCGCTCGCTCATCGCGTCGGTCCCGAACCTGGCGGCCGAACAGAGGCATTTCTGGTCGAGTTCCCGAGCCACTCCTTAGACCGAGGGCAGGTGGGCGAATACACTTCACTTCGCCGATAGTGTCGGCCCGACGTCTTGGTGGACGACGATATTCCTGCCGAAGGGATTGAGCGCGACGAGGCCGAACATGGCCGCAAGCAGGATCACGGTTATGATCGAAGACGTATTCAGCTTCATGAGCGGCCCCGGCGCCAGATGTCGATCCCGGCGTCTTCGGGGAACGCCGGGTGGTCAAAGGTCTATGTTGTTGCTTGCGCGTCCAAAAGGTCTGCATGATGTTCCCGCGCCACGTCGGGATGCGAGCGCAGGCGGGATTTCAGCACATTGCGGCCGACCTCGCGAAACAAGGGATTGAGAGGATCCTGCGTCACGCCCCGCACCTCCGCAAGAAGCGCCGGCGGCAAATCGAGAACAGGGATGGTGGCTGCCAGGTTCGCGCCGAGGAAGAACGGAATGGATAGCCTGTCGCCGCCGGCCGGCGGCGTGACGACGCGATGGATATTGGCCTTGAGGTAACCGTTGGAGGCGAGTTCCAGCAGCTCGCCGACATTGACGACGAAGGTGCCGCGGATCGGCGGCGCGTCGATCCAGCCGCCTTGGCCGTCATCCACCTGCAGGCCGCCGATGACGTCCTGCAACAGGATGGTGACGAAGCCGCCATCCTTGTGGGCGCCGACGCCCTGGTCGCTCTCTGTCTGATCGCGACCGGGATAGCGCACGATCTTCAGAAGCTGGTTCGGACCGTTGGCATAGATCGGCGCGAAGACATCCGGGCTCTGGCCGAGTGCCTCGGAAAATGCCTGGAGGACCTTCAGGCCGACGCCGGTCACATCTTCGATCCATTCGAGCACGGCCGCACGCATGTCCGGAAGCGCCGAAGGGAATTGGTTCGGGCCGAACAGCCGCTTCCAGGGAGGATCGCCCGGCCCGATCTCCAGCCTCTGGCGCTCGGGACCGAAATCGACCTGTTCCCGCCAATCCTGCTTGCCGCGGGTATATTCGAAGCCGGCCCTGTTATAGCCGCGGAACTGCGGCGATTTGCGCATCTCGATTTCCAGCTTCTGCTCTTCCGGCAGCGAGAAGAAGCGGCGTGCGAGTTCGGTCAGATCGTCGATCCGTTGCTGCGGAATGCCGTGTCCGGTGAGATAGAAAAATCCGAGCGTCCGGCTGACGTCACGAAGCTCGGCCAGGGCTTGCTGTCGTTCCGGATGAGTGGATGCAAAACGCCCGAGGTCGAGTATCGGAAGCGTCCTTGCTGCAGCGGTCACGGCATTTTCCTTCTTGCTGAAACGCGCGTCGAGCCCATGCCGGAAACGGCACCTTCGACCGGTATAATGTCCCAAGCGGCAGGGCGATGTTCAACGAGGGCTGATGCGATAATTCGGCGATCGGGGAAAACGCATTTTATTTTTCGAGCAAATTTGTAGATTATTCGCCTGCCGCCGATCAATGCCCGGTTGCCTCCGGCTGTAGATCGGCATCCGTCAGGGTTCCGAGAAAGGCGACGATGTCGTCGACCTCGGGATCGGTGAGGGCGGGCGCATCGCCGGGCTTCCTGCCGAAGGGCGGATCCTGGTTGAGATTGTCCCAATAGGCCTGCGGCAGGTCGTCATATTTGCGGACCGTGCCGTCGGCATTTCTAGGATACCAGCGGCCGGGATCGCTGTCGCGTGTCGCATAGAAGGAGACGACGTCGCGCAGCGAGTGGAAATAGCCGTTGTGGAAGAAGCTCTGCTTCAGCGCGACATTGCGCAGCGTCGGGGTGCGGAACAGGCCGCAATAGTCGCTGTGTCCGGCAAGGTCGGTACGCTGAGGGCCGCAGAGGCCGAGATCGTGATAGCCGGGGTCGCCATTGGCCGGGATCGCCATGTTGCGCGGTGCGGCAAGCCCGAGGAAGCCGAAGTCGGAAAAGAGCGGCGGCTCGCCGTCATTGGCGGGTTCGCTGAGATGACAGCTCGAACAATTGCCCTTTTGCGGATCCTCGAACAGCTGCCGGCCATGCAGCTCCTGCGCGGTCAGCGTCGCCTTGCCGGCGAGAAAGGCGTCGTAGCGGCTGGAATAGGGATAGAAATCCGGACCGCTCTGCTCAAAGGTGGCGAGCGCCTCGGCGGCGGCGTCGAATGTGTCCTGCGGATTGTCGAACACGGTTGGCCCGAAGGCCGTCCTGATGTCGGCGGCGTAGGGTGCCTTGCGCAGTTTGGCCGCAACCTCGGCCGCATCCTTGTTGCCCATCTCGAAGGGCGAGAGCAGCGGGATCTTCGCCTGATCGGCGCCGTGATCGACCCGGCCGTCCCAGGTCAGGCCGCCGGTCGGGCCGTTATCGACGCTTTCGTCGCCCTCGTCCTCGGAATCGTAATAATGCTCGGTGAAGGCGGGCACCGCCTGCAGGTAACGCAGCGTCGGAACGGCGCGCAGGCCCGGCCGGTCCATATGCTGGCCGCCCATTTCGACCGGCGTCGCCGATGCCGGGCCGAAGCCATGACGGGGATCATGGCAGGAGGCGCAGGCCTGCAGCCCCGAGGCCGACAGCGAGGCGTCTGAGAATATCTTGCGGCCGAGCGCGGTCAGCGTCTCGGCCCGGGCGAAGGCCTCGGTGCGCGACATCGGGCCGGGATGCACGCCGGCAACGGCCGCCGCGCTGCTTTGCCGCAGCGGCAGAATGGCCAGACAGAGCGCCGCCGCACCCATGCTCACCGCCAGGCCGGACCGCACAAGCCAGATGGTCTTGATTGCCATGATAAGGATTCCAATAGCTTAAGACTGATTTCCTCCATGATCGAACCTGGTTGCAACAAATTGATGACGGCTATTCCCTGCGGCATCACGGCAACCCCTGATGTCACAAAGTTGATAGACGGTCGGAATAGCGTTTGGGCGCCCCCGAGCGTTCTTCGCTCCCTCTAGCCAACGCCCCTAGCCATGAGGTGCCCCGTGAAAAGACTGAAACTCCTGCATTCCATCTGTCTCGCCGGAACGGCCTTTGTGCCGTTTGCGGTGGCGGCATCAGCCCATGCGGCACCGGCCGGTTACGACAAGATCGACAATATCGTCGTCATCTATGCCGAAAACCGCAGCTTCGATAATCTCTATGGCGGCTTTCCCGGCGCCAACGGCCTTTCCAATGTCAGCGCCGATGAGGCCCGCCAGCTCGACCGCGACGGTCGGCCGCTCGCCGAACTGCCGCCGGCCTGGGGCGGCCTGACCGCCAAGGGCGTGACCCCCGCCGTCACCGAGGCGCAGTCGGCCCATCTTGCCAATGCCAGCTTTGCGATCGACGATCCCAAGGGCTTTGCCCAGGCGCCGACGGTCATCACCCGCGACCTCTGGCATCGTTTCTATCAGGAGCAGATGCAGATCGACGGCGGCAAGAACGACAAGTTCGTTGCCTGGGCCGATTCCGGCAGCCTGGTCATGGGCCATTATGACGGCTCGATCCTGCCGATGTGGCAGGTCGCCAAGAAATACGTCCTGGCCGACAACTTCTTCCAGGGTGCCTTCGGCGGCTCGTTCCTCAACCACTTCGCGCTGGTCTGCGCCTGCGCGCCCTATTATCCCGATGCCGATAAGAGCCCGGCCAAGCCCGTGATCGCCAAGGTCGATGCCGACGGCACTTCGCTTGTTGTGGCGGAAAACGCGCCGAAATCGGCGCTGGAGGGGGCACCGAAATTCGTCTCCGACGGCACGCTGACACCCGACTTCTACGCCGTCAACACCATGCAACCGCCCTACGAGCCGAGCGCCAATCCGCCGGCCAAGGACGGCGATCCGGCCTATGCCGATCCCAGTGCGGCGACGACGTTGCCGCCGCAGCATGCGACCACCATCGGCGACCTCCTGTCGCTGAAGGGCGTCAGCTGGGCCTGGTATGGCGGTGCCTGGCAGGCCGCCCTTGACGGCAAGAACGCGACGCCGGTGCCGAACTTCCAGTTCCATCACCAGCCGTTCAACTATTTCGCCAATTTCGCCCCCGGCACCCCGGCGCGCGCCGAACATCTCCGGGATGGCGGCCTGGCCGGCGAGGCCTTCCTCAAAGACATCGACGACGGCAAGCTGCCGGCGGTGTCCTTCTACAAACCGCAGGGCAACCTCAACGAACATGGCGGTTATGCCGATGTGTCGAGCGGCGACCAGCATCTTGCCGATATCGTCTCGCATCTCGAGAAGAGCCAGCAATGGGGCCATATGCTTGTGATCGTCACCTATGACGAAAATGGCGGCTTCTGGGATCACGTCGCGCCGCCGAAGGCCGATCGCTGGGGCCCGGGCAACCGCATTCCGGCCTTCATCATTTCGCCCTTCGCCAAGGCCGGCACGGTCGATCATACCCAATACGACACGACCTCGATCATCCGCCTGATCACCGCGTGCTACGATCTGCCTGTTTTGCCCGGCATCGTCGCCCGCGACACAGCGCTGCGCGACAATGGCCGGCCTGTGATGGGCGACCTCACAGCCGCGCTCGACCTGACGCATTGATCGATCACGAGCGGCTCCGGTTTCGACCGGAGCCGCTCCACCTTGGGGCCCGCGTCACCGGCGCAGCAGCGGCCGCAGCGCCGCCTGCGTTTCCCTCAGCAGCGGCAGATAGCGCTCCTTCATCTCCGCGGCCGGCACGAGGGCGGCCGGGGCGCCGATATTGATCGCCGCGACGGTTTCGCCGCGGTCGTTTTCAACAGGCACGGCGATCGAGCAGAGGCCGATCTCCAGCTCCTGGTCGATGATGGCGTAACCCTCGGCGCGGACGCGGCGGAACTCGGCGATCAGCTCGTCCGGGTCGGTCCGGGTATTGGCGGTGTTCTGCTTCAGCTCGCTGCGGGCGAGGATGGCGCGCGCCTCGTTTTCGGCGAGAGCCGCAAGCAGCACCCGGCCCATCGAGGCGCAATAGGCCGGCAGCCGGCTGCCGGGGGTGAGATTGATCGACATGACGCGGCGCTGCGCGGCGCGGGCGATATAGACGATGTCGGTGCCGTCGAGCACCGAGGCCGAGGCGCTCTGGCCGGCCCTTTCCGAGAGCAGATCGAGATGCGGCTGCAACAGCGCCGGCAGCGGTGTGGCCGCGAGATAGGCATGGCCAAGCCGCAATATCTTCGGCGTCAGCGTGAAGAACTTGCCGTCATAATCGGCATAACCGAGCTCGGCGAGCGTCAGCAGCGAGCGGCGCACGGTGGCGCGGTCGAGCGCCGTCAGCTTGGCGGCCTCGGCGATGGAAAGCCGCTGCCGTGTTTCACCGAAGGCTTCGATAACTTTCAGGCCGCGGGCAAAGCCGCTGACGAAATCCGTTTCGCGCATGGGTCCGAATCTCCAATCAATCGACCCATTGTGTGCGATATACGAACAAATGTCAAATAACGCACAAAAATCTTGCCGTGCAGCCCATCGCGCCTTATGCCTGACCCTGGAGGACGGGAGGTCCCAATTCCCGACCGCATAGCCAAGGAGAAATCCCGCATGGACAAGACAGTCGGGAGCACGGCGGAGGCCGTCTCTGAGATCGGTGATGGCGCGACCGTGATGATCGGTGGTTTCGGTGGCTCGGGTGCGCCGATCGAGCTCATTCATGCCTTGATCGACAAGGGTTCGAAGAACCTGACCGTCATCAACAACAATGCCGGCAACGGCCGCATCGGCATCGCCGCGATGATCGACGCCGGCATGGTCAAGAAGATGATCTGCTCCTTCCCGCGGTCTTCGGACCCGCGCGCCTTCACCGATAAATATCTGGCCGGCGAAATCGAGCTCGAGCTGGTGCCGCAGGGAACGCTCGCCGAGCGCATCCGCGCCGGCGGGGCCGGCATTCCGGCTTTCTACACGCCGACGGGCTATGGCACCGAACTTGCGGAAGGTAAGGTCATCGCCGAATTCGACGGCCGCCACTACGTGCAGGAGCGCTGGCTGAAGGCCGATTTTGCGATCGTGAAGGCCGCAATCGGTGATATCCAGGGCAATCTCACCTACAACAAGGCCGGCCGCAACTTCAATCCGCTGATGTGCATGGCGGCGGCCAAGACCATCGTCCAGGTCTCGTCGATCGTGCCGGCCGGGGGTATCGATCCCGAGCATGTGGTCACCCCCGGCATCTTCGTCGACCGCGTCGTCGCCGTTCCCCATCCCCAGCAGGAAGAAGAGCTCATTCGAGCCGGAGTGGCCTACGTATGACCATCGACACGCGTGAAGACATCAAGCTTTCCAATGCGCAGATCGCCTGGCGCGCCGCGCAGGACATCGCCGACGGCGCCTATGTCAACCTCGGCATCGGCTTTCCCGAAATGGTCGCCCGTTATCAGCCGCCCGGCCGTCAGGCGATCTTCCACACCGAAAACGGCATTTTGAATTTCGGCGAGCCGCCGGCTGAAGGCGAGGAGGACTGGGACCTGATCAACGCCGGCAAGAAGGCGGTGACGCTGAAGCCGGGCGCGGCCTTCTTCCACCACGCCGACAGCTTCGCCATGGTGCGCGGCGGCCACCTCGACGTCGCGATCCTCGGCGCCTATCAGGTGGCTCAGAGTGGCGATCTCGCCAACTGGCGGGTGGGCAGCAAAGGCGTGCCGGCCGTCGGCGGCGCCATGGATCTGGTGCACGGCGCCAAGCAGGTCTGCGTCATCACCGAGCATGTCACCAAAACCGGCGAGCCGAAGCTGGTGGAGAAATGCACCTTCCCGCTGACCGGTGTGGCTTGCATCACCCGCATCTATACGAGCCACGCGGTCATCGACATCGTCAAGGGGCGCTTCGTGCTGCGCGAGAAGCTGGCCGCGATGTCGCAAGAGGAATTGCAGGCGATGACCGGCGCGCCGCTCACCGTCGAAGGACCGGTTGGCGATCTCGTCGTCCCGCAACTCTGAGGAAAAGCCATGACCGAAGCCTTTATCTGCGACTATATCAGAACGCCGATCGGCCGCTTCGCCGGCGCGCTGTCCCCGGTGCGGGCCGACGATCTCGGCGCCATCCCGCTGAAAGCACTGATGGCGCGCAACGGCGCCGTCGATTGGGAAGCCGTCGATGACGTGATCTTCGGCTGCGCCAACCAGGCGGGCGAGGACAATCGCAATGTCGCACGCATGTCGGCGTTGCTCGCCGGCCTGCCGATCGCTGTTCCCGGCACGACGATCAACCGGCTCTGCGGCTCCGGCATGGACGCGGTGATCACCGCGGCCCGCGCCATCCGTTCCGGCGAGGCCGAGCTGATGGTGGCGGGCGGCGTCGAAAGCATGTCGCGCGCGCCCTTTGTCATGCCGAAGGCCGAGACGGCCTTTTCACGGGCGGCCGAAATCCACGACACGACGATCGGCTGGCGCTTCGTCAACCCGCTGATGAAGAAGCAATATGGTGTCGATTCCATGCCGGAGACCGGCGAGAACGTCGCCGAGGATTATCATGTCAGCCGCGAGGACCAGGATGCCTTCGCGGTGCGCAGCCAGGCGAAGGCGGCTGCCGCCCAGGCGAACGGACGGCTCGCCAGGGAAATTACCCCGGTGATCATCCCGCAGCGCAAGGGTGATCCCGTCACCGTCGAAAAAGACGAACATCCCAGGACGACAACGATCGAGACGCTGGCGAAACTCGCGACGCCCTTCAAGAAGGAGGGCGGCTCGGTGACGGCAGGCAATGCCTCCGGCGTCAATGACGGTGCCGCGGCGTTGATCGTCGCTTCCGAAGCTGCGGCGCGGAAATACGGCCTGACGCCGATCGCCCGCATTCTCGGCGGTGCTGCCGCCGCCGTTCCGCCACGGGTGATGGGTATCGGGCCGATCCCGGCCTCGCGCAAGCTGATGGCACGGCTCGGCATGACCGCGGAACAGTTCGACGTCATCGAACTCAACGAGGCCTTTGCCAGCCAGGGGCTGGCGGTGCTGCGCGCGCTCGGCATTGCCGATGACGATGCGCGGGTCAACCGCAATGGCGGCGCGATCGCGCTTGGCCATCCGCTCGGCATGTCCGGCGCCCGCATCACCGGCACGGCGGCAATCGAGCTTCGGGAGACCGGCGGGCGCTATTCGCTGTCGACCATGTGCATCGGCGTCGGGCAGGGGATCGCGATCGCGCTCGAAAGGGTCTGAGGTCGGTTGGAAAGACGGCGCTTCCGGCGTTTGCCGGAGGCCGCTTACCCGTTGCACGCTATATCAGGCTTCTGTAGAAATCGGGCATGCTGATCCGCCCTGCAGACAAGAACGACCAAAGCGCCATCTGGAGGATCATCGGCCCGACGATCCGCGCCGGCGAAACCTATGCGCTCGATCGCGATCTCTCCGAAGGCGATGCGCTTGCCTATTGGATGGGAGCGGATCGCGAGACCTTCGTCGCCGAAGAGGACGGCGTCATCCTCGGCACCTATTACATCAAGGCCAATCAGGCCGGCGGCGGTCGGCATGTCTGCAACTGCGGCTATATGACCGATGCTGCCGCGAGCGGCCGTGGTGTCGCCCGCCGGATGCATGACCATTCTCTGGAGCATGCCCGCGCCAGGGGCTTTCGGGCGATGCAGTTCAATTTCGTGGTCAGCAGCAATGAACGCGCGGTCGCGCTGTGGCAATCGCTGGGCTTCGATATCGTCGGCCGGCTCCCCGGCGTGTTTCTTCACCCGACGCAGGGCTATGTCGATGCATTGGTGATGTTTCGTACACTCTAAGTGCGACGAAAAAAGATGTGAGCGCGCTGTCGAAATCGCAGTGGTTCAAACGTCTTTGGATCGCAGGCGCAAAGTGCGGTAGGCTTGCCGCATGCGTCGCGATCACTCTGTCGGCATGGAGGTTTGAAGCCATGAGTGTTTCCTATCGTTGGGTCATCGTCGCGGCGGGCGCCTTGATGACCTGTGTTGCGCTCGGCGCAATGTTCTCGCTGGCAATTTTCCAGGAGCCGATCGCAACGGCGACCGGCTGGTCGCATGTCGGCATTGCGAGCGCGATGACGCTGAATTTCATCGTCATGGGTTTCGGCGGCTTCCTCTGGGGGGCGGCCAGCGACCGCTTCGGCCCGCGCATCGTCGTGCTGATCGGCTCCGTGCTGCTCGGCCTGGCGCTCGTCCTGGCAAGCCGCGCCGAGACGCTGCTGCATTTCCAGCTGACCTACGGTATCCTCGTCGGACTGGCGGCCAGCACCTTCTTCGCGCCGATGATTGCGGCAACGACCGCCTGGTTCGACGAGAACCGCGGGCTTGCGGTGTCGCTCGTCTCCGCCGGCATGGGTGTTGCGCCGATGACGATCTCACCCTTCGCGCGCTGGCTGATCTCGGCCTATGAATGGCGGCCGGCCATGCTGATGATCGGTATCGGCGCGTGGCTGCTGCTGGTGCCGGCCGCCTTGCTGGTCAGGCGTCCGCCGCCCGAGGCCGCGGAAACCGGAACCGAATTCGCAGCCGATGGCGCCAGGCCGCAGCTATCAAAAGTCTTCCGGTCGCCGCAATTCATCGTGCTTGGCCTAACCTTCTTTGCCTGCTGCGCGGCGCATTCCGGGCCGATCTTCCACATGGTGAATTATGCGACGATCTGCGGCGTCGCGCCGATGGCCGCCGTCAGCATTTACAGCGTCGAGGGGCTGGCGGGCCTCGGCGGCCGGCTGCTCTATGGCAGCCTTGCCGACAGGATCGGGGTGAAGCCGGTGCTGGTCGCCGGCCTGCTGGTGCAGGCGGCAGCGCTTGCGACCTATCTGTTCGTCAGCCAACTCGGCGAATTCTATGCGCTCGCCATCGTCTTCGGCAGCGCCTATGGCGGTGTGATGCCGCTCTATGCGGTGTTGGCGCGCGAATATTTCGGGCCGCGCATCATCGGCACAGTGTTCGGCGCGGCAACGATGCTCTCCAGCCTCGGCATGGCCTTCGGCCCGCTTGTCGGCGGCTGGATATTCGACACCTTCGCCAATTATTCCTGGCTGTTCATCGGCTCCGCAATGGTCGGGCTGGGGGCTGCGGCGATCGCGCTGGCATTCCCGCCTCTTGCTCGCCGGGAGCAGGAGGCGGTCTTCGGTGTGGCGTCGTAGTGAGATCGGCGAGCAGCCCCTTCATCCGGCTGCCGCCACCGACCGGGGTCGAGCCACGGGTCTCGACCCTGGTAAGGTTAGGGTGAGGGGCCGCCATCCGCACGAACCAGACAGCCATGGCATTCCCCCGAAGAGGCAATCTCCCGCTTTCGTGCATTGCCCGTCATCGAATTCGGCTGATAGACTTCCCCAATCGGTTTCATCACCTATGTCCTTGGTTTTTCGGGAGGCATTCGTCGCCATGGTCGAACTTGCGCAATCGCTCGCATCCATCAAGCTGCCGGATCTCGCCGGCAAAGCCGTGCTGATCACCGGCGCCTCGACCGGCATTGGTGCGGCTCTCGCCCGCGCCTTTGCCGCCCAGGGCGCCAAGGTCGGCGTGCATTACAATGCCAGCCGCGGACCGGCAGAGACGCTGGCCGAGGAGATCCGGGCGGCGGGCGGCGCCGTGCATCTGATCCAGGGCGACGTGTCGAGGGAAGGCGAGACCGAGCGTGTCGTCGAGGAGACGGCGAAAACCTTCGGCCACCTCGACGGGCTGATCAACAATGCCGGCGGCATGCTGGGGCGCAAGCCGACCTCGGAATATACCGACGCGCATTATGCCGCGGTTATGGATCTCAACGCCCGCTCGGTGCTGGCGGCAACGCGGGCGGCGCATCCCTGGCTGAAGAAGCAGGGCGGCTTCATCATCAACACCACCTCGATTGCCGCCCGCAATGGTGGCGGCAATGGTGCGATCCTCTATGCGGCGTCGAAGGGTTTCGTCTCGACGATCACGCGCGGCCATGCCAAGGAGTTTGTCGCCGACAGGATTCGCGTCAATGCGGTGGCGCCGGGCGTTATCGCGACACCCTTCCACGAGCGCTATACCAATGACGAGCAAATGGAGTTGCAGCGCAAATCGATCCCGATGGGCTTCGTCGGCACATCAGAGGACTGCGTCGGAGCCTATCTCTTCCTCGCCTCGCCGACGCTGTCGGGTTACATCACTGGACAGATTATCGAGGTCAACGGCGGACAGTTGATGCCTTAGTTTCCGCCTCCCGCGGAGATCTTCCCTTGCAAAGCAAGGGAACTTTCGTGCCGCCGTTACGTTTCCCGCATGGTCTTTTTATCGAGCGGGGCATTATGAGCTATTCATTTTCAGAACTCGACTTCCTCAAGCCTGAGCTCGGGGCGGAATATACGGGTTCGGGCACCCATTTCGCGGTATTCTCAGCGCATGCAGAACAGATTGAGCTCTGCCTCTTCTCGCCGGACGGCAAGAAGGAGGTCGCGCGGTTGCCGCTGCCGAAGCGTGAAGGCGATATCTGGTCCGGCTATATCGCCGGCGTCACCCCCGGGACGGTCTACGGCTTTCGCGCCCATGGTCCATACGATCCGAAAGCTGGTCATCGCTTCAATCCGAACAAGCTCTTGCTCGACCCCTATGCCAAGCAGGTGACGGGCGAGCTGAAATGGGACGACGCGCTGTTCGGATACCAGATCGGCAAGGACGATCTTTCCTTCGACGAGCGTGATAGCGCCCCCTTCATGGTCAAGGGCGTGGTGCAGGATCCGGATTTCGACTGGGCGGGTGAAGAAGCAATCCGCCGTCCCTGGCCCGACACGATCATCTACGAGGCGCATGTGCGCGGCCTGACGATGACTCATCCCAAGGTGCCCGACCGGCTGCGCGGCACCTTTCTCGGCATGTGCAGCGATCCGATCATCGATCACCTCGTCAAGCTCGGCATCTCGGCGATCGAGCTCTTGCCGATCCAGTATTTCCTCGACGATCGTTATCTCCTGGAAAACAACCTCAGCAATTACTGGGGTTACCAGACGCTCGGCTTCTTCGCGCCGCAATCGCGCTACATGTCCGGCGACAAGATCACCGAGATCAAGACCATGGTGAAGAAGTTCCATGCCGCCGGCATCGAAGTCATCATGGATGTCGTCTATAATCACACTGCCGAAGGCAGCGAGAAAGGCCCGACGCTCTCCTTCCGCGGGCTCGACAATGCCAGCTATTATACCCTCTCGCCCGACGATCCTCGCCACACCTTCGATACAACCGGCACCGGCAATACGCTGAATGCCGCCAATCCCATGGTGATGCGCATGGTGCTCGACAGCCTGCGCTATTGGGTCGGCGTCATGCATATCGACGGCTTCCGTTTCGACCTTGCCAGCACGCTCGGTCGCCAGGATATGGAATTCGACCGGCAGGGCCTGTTCTTCGGCGCCATCCGCCAGGATCCGATCCTTGCCGGTGTCAAGCTGATCGCCGAGCCCTGGGACGTGGGCGATGGCGGCTATCAGGTTGGCGGCTTTCCGCATCCCTTCCGTGAGTGGAACGACAAGTTTCGTGACGACGTGCGCCGCTTTTGGAAGGGCGACGACGGCATGGTGTCGGAGATCTCGCAGCGCATCACCGGCTCGGCGGTACAGTTCAACCACTCGGATCGCGGCGCGACATCATCGATCAATCTACTGTCGGCCCATGACGGCTTCACGCTGATGGACACGGTTTCCTTCAACGACAAGCACAATGACGCGAACGGCGAGGATAACAGGGACGGACATTCGGACAATCATTCGGACAATATGGGTGCCGAAGGAGTGACTGACAACGAGGACATCAACAGCCTTCGGGCACGGCGGCGCCGCAACATGATGGCGACGCTGATGCTCTCCCAGGGAGTTCCGATGATCCTTGCCGGCGATGAGGTAGGCAATAGTCAGGGCGGCAATAACAACGCCTATTGCCAGGACAATGTGATCGGCTGGACGGATTGGGCGGGGCTCGACGATCCCTTCCTTGATTTCTGCCGCCAGGCAGTCGCCTTCCGCAAGGCTCATCCGGTCCTCAGGCAGGAGCGGTTTCTGACAGGCGAGACCGCCGAGGACGGCCGCATCGAGATCGCCTGGTACAAGCCTGACGGCAATTTCATGGACGATGGGGCCTGGAACGACGACGGATTGCAGGTGCTGGGCGTCTATGTCTCGAGGAGCGTGAATGCACCGGACACCGAGACCATGGATGACCTCTTCCTCATCTTCAATGCCGGCGGCGACTGCGAGGTTCACCTGCCTGTCGTGAACGGGCTGAAACAGTGGTCGAGGGTTCTCGACACGGGGACGGAAACGCAGGGTTTCGAGGTACATGAGCCAGAGAATCCGGTCATCGTCTACGCCCAGAGCGTGGCGGTCTTTGCACCGAAGGGACAGACCGAGCCGCCGAAGGACGCGACAAAAGCCGAGCGCCGCCGCTGGTTCCAATTCGGTCGCAGGAGCAAGTAGCATAGAACATGAATGCCGAAGCCATCACCGAACTTGGTCTCATCTATGTCAGCGATACCGAACCGGGCATCCGCAGGCGAAGGAAGGGCAAGGGCTTCAGCTATGTGATGCCGGATGGCCGGACGCTTGTCGATGAATTGCAGCGGGCCCGCATCGGCGCGCTCGGTCTGCCGCCGGCCTATGAGAATGTCTGGATCTGCCTCTACGACAACGGCCATCTGCAGGCGACCGGCTTCGATGCGCGCGGGCGCAAGCAGTACCGCTACCACAAGGAGTGGCAATCCTTCCGCAGTGCCGGGAAATTCCATCAGCTGATCGAGTTCGGCCGGGCGCTGCCGAAGATACGCCGCACCGTGCTGCGCCATCTCGACACCGGCGCGGAGGATGTCAACGGCGTGCTGGCCGCTTTGACGACGCTGCTCGACGAGGCGCATTTGCGCGTCGGCAACCAGGCCTATGTCAGGGAAAACGGCACCTATGGCGCAACGACGCTGCTGAAGCGCCACCTGAAAATCGTCGACGGGCAGATAGAGCTGAAATTCCGCGCCAAGGGCGGCAAGCGCGTCCAGCGCAGTCTCAAGCACCCCAGGCTGCAGAAGATTCTGGAGGAAATCGCCGACCTGCCAGGCCGACAGCTCTTCGTCTGGAAGGATGAAAGCGGGGCGCTGAAGCCGATCGATTCCGGCCGGTTGAACGCTTATCTCGCCGAGATATCGGGCATTCCGATTTCGGCGAAGACCTTCCGCACCTGGGCCGGCTCGCTGGCGGCGTTCGGTGTGGCGCGCGAGACGATCGTCGGCGGTGGCCGGCCGACGGTCAAGCAGATGTCGGAAGCCGCGGCCGAGGCACTGCACAACACACCGGCAATCTCGCGCTCGAGCTATATCCATCCGGCGATCATAGCGCTCGCCGGCAACGATCATCCGCTGATCGAGGGTGACAACGAACCGCTGCGGGGCTTGCGGGCCGAGGAAAACAGGCTACTTGATTTCCTCACACGCGAGATCGAAGAATGAGCCCCAGACATTCGCCGGCATCTGACGTGTCGCTGACCCATCCCGACCGGCTCTACTGGCCGGATGAGGGTGTGACCAAGCAGGCGCTTGCGGATTATTACGCCGCGGTCTGGCCGTTCATGGCGCCTTATGTCGTCAACCGGCCTTTGGCGCTGCTGCGTCTGCCGGACGGGATAAAAAGCCACCAGCGGTTTTTCCAGAAACATGCCTGGAAGGGCATGAATCCGCATATCGAGGAGATCGCCGACCCTGAGGATCCGGAGGGCGAAAAGCTGCTGCGCATCGCCGATTTCAACGGTCTTGTGGCGCTGGTGCAATCGGCCGCGCTTGAAATTCATCCCTGGGGTACGACGACCGATCATTGGGAAAGGCCTGACATGATCACCATGGACCTCGATCCCGGCGAGGACGTCGCCTGGAGCGCGGTGATCGCGGCCGCATTTGACGTGAAGGCGCGGCTGGAAGCCCGTGGCCTGGCTGCCTTCGTCAAGACGTCGGGCGGCAAGGGGCTGCATTTGGTGACGCCGCTTGCGCCGAAGGCCGGCTGGGCCGAGGTAAAGGATTTCGCCCATTCGCTTGCGCAAAGCATGTCGGCCGACGCGCCGGACAAATATCTGGCGACGGCGACCAAGGCCAAACGCGGTGGGCATATCTATATCGATTATCTCCGCAACGGCCGCGGCAATACGGCGGTCGCAGCCTATTCGACACGGGCGCGACCAGGGGCACCGGTTTCGATGCCGCTCGATTGGTCAGATTTGCACGACCTCAGCGGCCCGGCCGCTTTCACGCTCGGCAATGTGCCGCAGCGAGTGCAGGTCCGACCGCAGGACCCGTGGGGAAATTTCTTCGATGCGGCCGTGCCGCTGGAATGACCTCACCCCGCGCTGTCGAGCTCCGGGTAATGCCGGAAAATCCCTTCCTCGTTGAAGGCGAGGCGGCGAGGGGAGGCGAGATAGCGGGCGATATTCGGACGTTTCGCCACCGCATCATGCAGGGCCAGCAGCCCGGGATAGTCCGCCTTGCGCTTGGCCATGGCTTTCGGAAAAGCATAGGTCAGGCCCTCGACCACCTGGAAGATCGACAGGTCGACATAGGTGAGCGCCTCGCCGACCAGATGGCCCGGGCCTTTCGGGTTCTGCCGCAGCACACGCTCGAAATAGCCCAGGAATTTCGGAATGCGTTCGCGGATGAAGGCGGCGGAACGGGCTTTTGCTTCCGGCTTCTGGTCCTCGTAATAGAGCGACGTGTCGATCGGGTGGTGTGTGTCGTGCACTTCGGCGATGAAATCGGTGACGGTCAGTTGCAGGCCGTTGATGACATGGCGAAGCCCTTCTTCCTCGGGCGCCAGGCGGAGCTTCGGGCCGAGATAAAACAGGATGTTGGCGACATGCGGGATGATGAGGTCGCCGTCCTTCAGAAAGGGCGGAGCGAAGGGAATATGCGCTTCGCTTTTGCTCTCCATGATCTCGAACATCGCCCCGGTCCCGCGCCCGGGTTCACGGGTGATATCGATATAGTCGGCGCCGGCTTCTTCCAGCGCCAACCGCACGAATTCGCCGCGGCCCTGGATGCCGTCCCAATAATAAAGCTCGTATGCCATGGCTGCTCAATCCTTCGGTTGACGACCGAAGTCTTTTCGCAATTCGTCCTTGGCCTTTTCAAGGGTGCCGCGCCGCTTTTTCGTCAGCTGGTCGCCGGCGCGGTTGATGTAGAAGGTGAGCATCGACATGGCCGCGCGGAAGGGGCTCGACTTGCGGCGATGGCTCTCCTCGGCGGAGTGCTTGACGGAGCGGGCAATCTTCTTCGGATCGTCCGATTTGAACGCACCTTTCTTCAGGTCCATCGCATCGCTGTGTTCGGTGACGTCCTGCGACCATTTCTTCTTCGATTTGGCCATGTCGAAAATCCTTTGCTGGATGCGGCCGGCGGCACGCCACCGCCTGTCGATCCTTCGTTGGGGTCGGTTTGCAAAAGAATTGAACCGGTGCGGAGCTCAAAAGTTCCGACCACGGTCAATCGCCTGCGAGGGAGAGGGCGCGGTCGCGACATCCCTAACTGCTGGACATTCAACAGTTTAAGCCATCTACGGTCTATTTTCGATAGGGTTTTGCGATGCAGCGAAGGCGCGGCCGATGTCGAAGGAGGGCGGCTGCACCGGAGCGCGGGGATCACGGAAAACCAGGCCGACGAGATTGTCGACGACAAGAATGAAGCCGAGCGCGAGACCAAGATAGAGCAGTGCGGCGATGACGAGGAGCGACATCTCCATCCCTCACACGATCGCGGTTGACGCTGGCTGCGACGATATGGCCGTCGTTCATGGCAACCTCCCCGGTTTCGCCATAAACAATCATTGTCTGTTGTGGTTCCCGGTTATCGGGCGAGGGCTCAATTTTTTAAGAAGCCTCAAAGCTTGCTGCGTCATCCGGCCTCTGTTCACCCCCCGTGGAAGCCCACCTTTGAAATTCCATAAAGCACAACTAATTCAGGCATATGACAAACAGCATCAAAGGGCGCCGCGACGACGCCCTTTGTTTGATCGGCCTGCTCGGTATTTCGGTATTCAGGGCGCCGTCTTGCGGCTCGCAGTCCGTTTCGGCGCCGCTTTAACGACGCCGTTCGTCTTGCTGCCGGCAACGCTGCGCTTCGCCTTGGGCTTGATTTCCTTGCCGTCGGAAGAGGCTGCAGAACCTTCGAGCGTCTCGCGCTCATGTCGTGCCTGTTCCCAATGAATGGATTCTCGCCCTGTCGGATAGCCCTCTTCTTCCCAGAGGGCGTATGCACGTTTTTTGATCCACTCGTCCCGAGTTTCTGTCATCGCTGATCTCCAGTCACATGATGCCGTCGTTCGAACGCGATACTGCCGGGATGGTTCCAGAGGAGCGGGGCTCTTTCAAGCGAAATCGCGCTACAACCGCAAATATTTCGCATTGCAGCATATCAGGGTTGAGAATCGACCTTCAGAGGCTGAAACTCGACCGCCTTGTGCAGATCTGAGACGAAATCCCGGCGTTGTCGGCGCTGTTCCGCCTCGTCGCGGATACGCAAGAGATAGGAGGGGTGGATGGTGACCAGGACAGGCGGACGGTTTGCCGGATAGAGGATATGGCCGCGCTCCGGCTTCAGCTTCACCTTCGGCCCGAGCAGCGCGTAGAGTGCGCTTGCACCGAGCGCCACGACGAGTTTCGGCTTGATGATATTGAGCTCGGCGCCAAGCCACCAGGCGCAACGCTTGATCTCGCCCGCATTTGGCTTCGAATGCAGCCGCCGCTTGCCGCGCGGCGTGAATTTGAAGTGCTTGACGGCATTGGTGACGTAGCAGCGCTGACGATCGAGGCCGGCCTCATCAAGGCAGCGATCGAGCAGGCGTCCGGCCGGGCCGACGAAGGGCCTGCCGCTCAGATCTTCCTGGTCGCCCGGCTGCTCGCCGACGAGGACGATCTCGACTTTACCGGGGCCTTCGCCGAAGACGATCTGCGTGGCATTCCTGTAGAGGTCACAGCGGGTGCAGCCTTCGGCCTGATGCCGGAGTTCGGCGATGCTTTCGGCATCCGCGACTTCAAGCGCGAGGGCGGGACCGACGCTTGCGGCGATGTTCATGATGCGATCCTTATTTCCTCGGAACCAAATCGATCGCATAGGGAATTGTTCCGGCGGCGGAGCGGCTGACGCGGGCGGGAAATGATCACGGCGAAAAATTTCGCGCCATGAGAGAGCGGCAGTGCAATTGAACGCCGCCGTTTCGCGGCTATATTTGCCAGCGATGTTCTATCTCCTGTCGACCTATTGGCCGCATATCCTCTTTGTCGTTTCGATCGCCATGGGGGCCGCGGCGGCGATCCATGCCGCTATGACCAAGGAGGAGGTGCGCGCCGCGATCGGCTGGGTCGGTGTCATCATCCTGTCTCCGATCATCGGTGCGGTGCTCTATGCGATTGCCGGCATCAACCGCATCCGCCGGAAATCGCTGAGCATTCGCCGCGACGCGCTGCTGCCTGCGGCCGAAATCGATGAGCTGGAGACATTCGATGCCGAGGCCGAGACAGTGATCAGCCAGTTCGGCCGCCGCTTTGCGGCGCTGCAGACGCTCGGCGACCGAGTGACCCGCAATCCGCTGACCTCAGGCAATTCGATCGATGTGCTGGAGACCGGTGACGAGGCCTATACGGCGATGAAATCGAGCATCGACGAGGCGGCGCGCAGCATCCTGCTCGAAACCTATATCTTCGACCGCGACGTCATCGGCCTTCGCATCGCCGATGCGCTGATTGCGGCGGTCCGGCGCGGTGTCGAGGTGCGGGTGCTGATCGACGCGGTCGGTGCGCGTTATTCGGTGCCGAGCATTCTCGGAAATCTCCGCGAGGGCGGCGTCACCGTCGCCGTCTTCAACGGCAACGTCATCATGGGTTTGCGGCTGCCCTATGCCAATCTGCGCACCCACCGCAAGATCCTGATCGTTGACGGGAAGATCGCGCTGACCGGCGGAATGAACATCAGGGCGGGCTTCAGCGAGGAGGCGACGGGCGAGAGCTTTGCGCACGACACGCATTTCAGCGTCACCGGCCCTGTCGTCGCCGACCTCTTCGATCTTGCGGCCGAAGACTGGCGCTTCTCCACGCAGGAACTGTTGAACGGCGAGGCCTGGCGCATCGAGCCGACGCAGCGCAGTCCCGGCGATCCCATCCTGATGCGCGTCGTCGCCTCCGGGCCGGACCGCAGCGTCGAGACGAACCACAAGATGCTGATGGGCGCCTTTTCCGTGGCGCGCCAATCGATCCGCATCATGTCGCCCTACTTCCTGCCGGACCGCGAACTGATCAGCGCCCTGGTGACGGCGGCGCGGCGCGGCGTCGAAGTCGATATCGTCGTGCCTGCGGTCAACAACCTCCTGTTGGTCGACCGGGCGATGACGGCGCAATTCGACCAGATCCTCAAGAATTACTGCCGCATCTGGCGCTCGACCGGCAGCTTCAGCCATTCGAAGCTTTTGACGATCGACGGCACCTGGGCCTATGTCGGCTCCTCCAATCTCGACCCGCGCTCGCTGCGGCTGAATTTCGAGGTCGATCTCGAAGTGCTGAACGAGGGCTTTGCCGGCGAGATCGACGAGCATATCGAGGAAACCCTGAAATCGGCAACGCCGGTGACGCTGGACGGCTTAAGGGCCCGACCCTTCCCGGTGCGGCTGCTCGAGAAGGTGTTATGGCTGGGGTCACCCTATCTCTGAAGGGATTATTTGCGCTCGGACGTGGCAAGTTCGGCTTGGCCGACTATACTGCCGAGAGAAGCTTTTTGATCAATGGAACAAGTGCGCCTGCCGATGCACGCCAGAAAACACAATCTTCCCGCCAGCATTCTCGCCTCGATCAGGAGCAGGAAAAAGCGGCTCGACCCGGCCTATACGGAGGCAAGGCCGCGCAGTGCCGGAACGCTGATTGCCTCCTATAACGTGCACAAATGCGTCGGCACCGACCGCCGCTTCGATCCGGAGCGGACCAGCCGGGTGATCCATGAAATCGGCGCCGACGTCATCGCGCTGCAGGAGGCCGATACGCGCTTCGGCGAGCGCACCGGCCTTCTCGATCTCGGCCGGCTGGAGCGGGAGACGGGGCTGATCCCGGTGCCGGTTGCCGGCATGGCCAAGGCGCATGGCTGGCACGGCAATGTCGTGCTCTTCAAGAAGGGGCTGGTGCACGACGTGCATCAGGTCAAGCTGCCGGGGCTGGAGCCGCGCGGCGCCCTCGTCGCCGAGATCGAGCTCGAAGAGGGCGGGGTGCTGCGCATCATCGCCGCGCATTTCGGCCTGCTGCGCCATAACAGAGCCCAGCAGGCCCGGACCCTGGTCGAACTCATCAACGACCGGCACGAAATGCCGACCATCCTGCTCGGCGATCTCAACGAATGGCGGCTCGGCGACCGCTCCTCGCTCAACACCTTCCAATCCGCCTTCGGCGAGCTGCCGCCCGCCGTGCCGAGTTTTCCCGCCGGCCTGCCGCTTCTGGCGCTCGACCGCATCATCGCCAACCGCAAGGGGATCATCTCTGAGGTGGAAGCGCATGATACGCCGCTGGCCCGCGTCGCCTCTGACCATCTGCCGATCAAGGCGCTGGTCGATCTGGAACCGGTGGGCGGTTAAAACGACGTCGACAGAGACGTCGTCGGAGCGGCTCGATCGGCCGCCGAGTGCCTCTCACTTCGAGCGGAACAGACGCGCGAGACGGCGAAACCGCTGGGCCCACAATTGCGAATCGATCTTTTCCGGTGAGGATGCTGCGGTCAGCCGCTCAAGGCGGGGCAAGAGAAACGTAGCCCAATCGTCAAGATCGTTCTTGCCGAAATAAGGCAGCCAGACGTCGGAGGGAGCGTCCCATTGTCGTGGATTTGCTCGAGCCAGATCGCCGAGCTTGACCAAGACAGGTTGGCCGTTGTTTCCGACGACCTCGATCTGGGGGTCGGGATCGGGCCTGGGGAGGCGCGCAATGATGCTTGCTTCCAGAGCTTTTCCAACTTTTCGATCCGCCTCGTTGAGGCGAAAAAGTATTCTTGTGTCGCCGGCGGAGCCGGAGCCCTCAGTCATGTTGATCGTAAATTTGGCGCCCATAATGCTGTTCGAAGATTGGGATACCTGCAGCCAGCAAACCCTGCCGCCCCGGGCAAAGCTACACTTGCCCGCAGTTTGCGATTCCCAGCCGAGTTCCTGAAATCCCGAGGCCAGCAGCGAACGCATATGTCGGTGAAAGTCTTTACTTTTCACATAGTCGCGCATGTTTCACTGCGTGTCCCCAGGGGCTATCTCTCTTCTTGGAACATCTCATGGCATGCTCAAAGGCACAATGGACGCTTGCGTGGTCGCAAACGTCTATCAGCGCGAGCATCTGCAAATTTTAGAACCGAAAGAGATGGCGGGGGCCGATCTATGCCGATGGCGGCCTGGTGATGCAGGCGGTGCTGCGCGGGCAGGGCATCGCGCTGATGGACGAGATCTTCGCCGAGGAGGAGATCAATGCCGGCCGGCTGCTTCGCCTCTTCGATCTCGCCATTCCCTCGGCGCCTATTGGCTGGTTGCCCGCAGCTTCGAACGGCTCACGCCGGCTGCCTTGTTGTTCATGGGCTGGATCAAGTCTCGGTTCGAAGGGCCTTGACGGCGGCTGATACCGCGCGAAGGACAGGCGCCGGCCGGTCGATGGTTGCCGGCGCCGTGCATGTCGATGCTGTTTCTGGATCAGAGAGCGCCCGCTGCCTGCAGCAGCTTGCGATCGAGATCGACCGCCACGCGGGGCTCCTTGTCGAGGACCATAGTCGCCGGCTTGTCGCTCGTGTAGGCGGGCCAGTCGGGCAGGCCCTCGGCGCTCGGCTTGCCGTTGCGGGCGAAGTTGACCCAGGCCTGGCTCACCTTCTTGGATAGCGCGACGGCATCGCTGCCGCCGCCCGTCGACGTTTTGACCAGGGCGGCGTTGGCAAACACATAGGGCAGTTCTGCGCAATGCCAGGCCATGGCAATGCCATCCAGCACCGGTGACTCGTAGGCGAACATGTAGGAGTAAACAGGAGCGCCGTTCTGCTTCGCCTTCAGGTCGAGATCGCGGATGGCGCCCGGCCGGAAGCGCAGGTCGAGGAAATAGGCGTCGGCGATCTTCTTCTCGGGGTAGGCCGCCATGAATGCCTTGCCGACCGCCTCGGCCTTGTCGGCGAAGCGCTCCTTCAGCTTGGCCTCGGACTTCGCATCGTCCCAGCCGTTCTTGTTGTCGGCAAGCAGTTCGCCCGACTTATGAGTGATCACAGTCTCGAACTCGTTGAGGGTGTTCCCGACCATCAGCGGAATGTCCTTGGCCTGGTCGACCCACTCCGTCCCGACAGGGTTGGCGGGAATGTAGTCGCCGTCCTGAACAGGCGCATAGCGGGCGTCCTTCGCCCCTTGGGCGGTCGCGTCCTTGATGGCCTTGTCGGCTGCGGCAAGGAGATCGTAATAGTCGACGCCGACAAGCTTGTCGATTTCTTCAGCCTTGAGGCCAAGGTTGGCGAGCGTCAGTTCCGCCACCTTCCGCGAGGACGCCTGATCGACGACGGAATCGGTTCGCGAGCCGCTCTGGACGATCGCCTTCTGGAAGAGGCCCTTCGCCGAAGGCGTCCCCATCAGGGCGCGCACCTTGTAGCCGCCACCGGACTGGCCGAAAATCGTCACGTTGCCGGGATCGCCGCCGAAAGCTTCAGCATTGTCGTGGACCCATTTCAGCGCAGCGACGAGATCGGTGACGCTGGCATTGCCCGACCGTTTGTACTTCTCTCCGTAGGCGGAAAGGTCGAGGAAGCCGAGCACGTTGAGCCGATGGTTGAGGGTGACGACAACAACGTCGCCCTCCTTGCTTAGATTGTGGCCGTCGTAGGAGGTCAGCTCGATGCCGGAGCCGTTGGTGAAGCCGCCCCCATGGATCCAGACCATGACCGGCCGTTTCTTGCCGTCCTTGATCGCCGGCGTCCAGATGTTCAGGAACTGGCAGGCCTCGCTCATCGGCAGGTAGCGGTGCGGATTGAAGAGCTCGTCGCCCGCCACTTCCTTCATTCGGGGAATGAAGCAGTTCTCGCCATAGGTGACCGCAGCGCGGATACCTTTCCAGGGTGCCACCTCTTCGGCCGGCATGAAACGGTCGGCACGTGCGTAGGGAACGCCAAGATAGCTGTAAATGCCATCATCCAGCGCGCCGACGAGACTGCCCTTGTTGGTTTCGACGACCGTCTTGCTCTGCGAAGCAACAAACTCTTCGGCGAGAGCCGGCGCGCCGGCAAGGGAAGCTGTCATCGCCGACAGCGCGGATATCAAAGCGCAATAATATAGGAACGTCCTTTTCATCAACTTATCCTCTTGTCGTTGATTTCGAGTTTTCAAAGGCCCGACGGCCGCCGCCCCCGGCCGTCGGTGACTAACTAGGTCGAAGCGGACGATTGTCAGGCCACAGTCAAATAGTTTGCTGGAGAGAGGATCACGCCGGAGGGTTGGACGGGCCTTCTTGCCGGCCGGCCTCCAATAAAACAGGAATCTGACGCCGCGCGGGCCGCTTCTGCGCGCTTTGGTCCTGCCGGACGACGAGCTTCTTGAGCACGCCTGACGGACACCATCGGCGCCCGAGTGGTGGGATTGGCCTACTATCCGCACAGGTGATTACACGGCGAGATACATGGAAATCGCGCCGCTTGGCCGGACCGCGCTAGCAGCGTCCGCCACTTGTCAGAAAGATGACGAAGGGACCACGCCGATGGTTGGGACGGGTGGTTTGTGTTCCGGCATCTGGTTTCCTTGCTCGTCGCCGGCGCTCAGTGCCTCGCGCACTTCATCCTCTTCCCAACCCGCCTCGATGGCGGAAGCCACGAGCGTTTCGATTTTCTCGGTTTCCGAGTTGTGCGAAGTTTCATCGAGGTGGCGTCTGGCGGTCTGAAGACACTGCCGGAGGTTCGAAGTGCGGCTGGCGTCGTTACGGTCGTAGCTCGGCGATGCGACGTAGGTCATGTAGAAGCTCCCTGTTGATCGGGATGAACACCTGAAGAGAGAGCCGGTTCCACTGCGTGTCTGGGTAAGCGCCACCGGGTGCCGCCTCGGGACCAACGGCGTCTACTGGTGCTGGTGCGCCTGCATCCGCGGCTCCGGATATCAAAGACTTCGACCACGGCGCCTGCCGGTAGGCCAGCGACCTCGCGTGTCGACGTCTTTCGTGACCGATTAAGGACACCGGATCACGTAATTTGACACCATTGCAGAGGTGCAAGGCGGCGCGCCAACCTACGAACAAACACCCCTTGACGTCTTTCGCTCTTTGAGAAATGCTAAGATGTCAGACCAATTTTAAGGCCCTGACTGCCTGATAAGAAAATGGGGAACCATGAAGGCAAATCGTAGCGACAGGCCGGTGATCCGGCCGCTTCCGGTCATGGACCGCGCGCGTCAGGTGACTGATGCGCTGGCGGATTATGTCGAGGAGGCGCGGTTGCAGGCGGGTGACCGGCTGCCGGCCGAGCGCGAGCTGATGGCAGCCCTTGCCGTCGGCCGCTCGACCATTCGCGAGGCGATCCGTCATTTCCAGGCGCTGGGTGTCATCGAGACGCGCAAGGGCAGCGGCACCTATCTGTTGAAGCCGGTGTCCAGGGCGACGATCCATATGCCGCTGTCGTTCGACGCGGTGCACCTGCGCGACGCGCTCTTACAGACGCTGGAGGTTCGCCGTGGCATCGAATGCGAGGCGGGCATGGTCGCGGCCCGGCGGCGCACCGCTGGGGATCTCGTCGTCATCGAGGAGAAGCTCAACGAGATGGAGCGGGTGCACTTGGAGAAGGGCACCTCCGGGCCGGAGGATCTGGCCTTCCATCTCGCCGTTTACGACGCCACCCACAATCCGCTGTTTCGTCAGCTTCTCGAGCAGATGCGTGAGACCTTCGAGCGCTTCTGGGAGCATCCCTTCGACCGGCAGGATTTCGCCCGCCGGTCCTTTCCCTTTCACCGCACACTTTTCAACGCGATCGCCGCCGGGGATGCCGAGGCGGCGCGGGCGGAAACATTGAAAATTCTCGATATCGTCGAGGAAGACATCAAGGAAATGTCCAAATGAGCAACGGCGCAGACCCGTTCGATCTTGCTTCCATCATCACCGCCCACGACGAGGGCAACTTCGCCGACGCCGTCGTGCCGCCGATTTTCCAGACCTCGCTTTTCACCTTTTCCGATTATGACGAGATGATCGCCGCCTATCGCGGCGAGAAGGTGCGGCCGACCTATACGCGCGGGCTGAACCCGACGGTGCGCGCTTTCGAGGAAATGCTGGCCAAGCTCGAAGGTGCGGAGGATGCGCTGGGTTTTGCGAGCGGCATGGCGGCGATCTCGTCGGCGGTGCTGAGCTTCGTCGAACCGGGCGACCGCATCGTCGCCGTCCGGCACGTCTATCCCGATGCCTTCCGCCTGTTCGGCACCATCCTCAAGCGGATGAAGATCGAAGTGACCTATGTCGACGGCCGCGACGAGGAAGCGGTCGCCAGAGCGCTGCCCGGCGCCAAGCTCCTGTACCTGGAAAGCCCGACGAGCTGGGTGATGGAGGCGCATGATGTCGGTGCGCTCGCAGCACTCGCCAAGCGGCACGGCGTCGTCTCGATGATCGACAACAGTTGGGCGAGCCCGTTCTTCCAGCGGCCGTTGACGCTCGGCGTCGATCTCGTCATCCATTCCGCCTCGAAATATCTCGGCGGCCACAGCGATGTGGTGGCAGGGATCGTCGCCGGCTCGAAGGCGACGATTGCGCGTGTCAAGGCCGAGGCCTATCCTTATCTCGGCGGCAAGCTTTCGCCGTTCGACGCCTGGCTGCTGATCCGTGGACTGCGCACGCTGCCGCTGCGCATGCGGGCCCACCAGGCATCGGCGCTTGAAATCGCCAGGCGCCTGCAGAAGCTCGACGTGGTGGAGACGGTCTGCCATCCGGGGCTTGCCAACCGTCTGCCCGCCGGCCTCAACGGCACCTCGGGCCTGTTTTCGTTTATCTTCCGCGAAGGCGTCGATATCCGCACCTTCGCCGATCACCTCAAGCTCTTCAAACTGGGAGTGAGCTGGGGTGGACATGAAAGCCTGATCGTACCGGGCGAGGTGGTGCTTCAGCAGAAGGCACAGCCGAATTCCGCGCATGCCTTCGGCATCCATGCGCGATCCGTACGCCTCCATGTCGGCCTCGAAGGAACCGAGGCTCTGTGGAGAGACATCGAGGAGGCGCTCGCCGCCGCCTCATTATCCTGAAACCCGAGAGAAACCTAATAAGGGGGAACTGAGCCATGAAAAAACTAATAATCTCAACGCTCTTTGCTTCGATGATGGCGGGTACGGCCTTCGCCGATACGACGCTCAAGCTTGTCGAAGTCATCACCAGCCCGGAGCGCACCGAAACGCTGAAATCGATCGTCGGCAAGTTCGAAGCCGCCAATCCCGGCACCAAGGTCGACATCATCTCGCTGCCCTGGAACGAAGCCTTCCAGAAGTTCGCCACCATGGTGTCGGCCGGCGACGTGCCCGATGTGATGGAGATGCCCGATACCTGGCTGTCGCTCTATGCCAATAACGGCATGCTCGAGAGCCTCGAGCCCTACCTCGAAAAGTGGGAGCACACCAAGGAGCTGACGCCGCGCGCGCTCGAACTCGGCCGCGACGTCAAGAACACCGCCTATATGCTGCCCTACGGCTTCTATCTCAGGGCGATGTTCTACAACAAGAAACTGCTTTCGGAAGCCGGCGTCGCCGCGCCGCCGAAGACGCTGGAGGAATTTACCGCAGCGTCGGAAAAGGTCTCCAAACTCTCCGGCAAATACGGCTACTGCATGCGTGGCGGCGCGGGCGGCCTCAACGGCTGGATGATCTTCGCCGCCTCGATGGCCGGGTCGAACAAGTATTTCAACGAGGACGGCACCTCGACGATGAACAGCCCCGGCTGGGCCAAGGGCATCGAGTGGATGGTCGATCTCTATAAGAAGGGCTATGCGCCGAAGGACAGCGTCAACTGGGGCTTCAACGAAGTCGTCGCCGGCTTCTATTCCGGCACCTGCGCCTTCCTCGACCAGGATCCGGATGCGCTGATCGCTATTGCCGAACGCATGAAAAAGGAAGATTTCGGCGTCATGCCGCTGCCCAAGGGTCCCGACGGCAAGTCCTTCCCGACGATCGGTTATGGTGGCTGGTCGATGTTTTCGACCAGCGGCAACAAGGATCTCTCTTGGAAGCTGATCGCCACCCTCGAAGGGCCGGAAGGCAATATCGAGTGGAACAAGCGCATCGGCGCCCTGCCGGCCTATACGGCGGCCGAGAAGGATCCCTTCTATGCCGGTGACCAGTTCAAGGGCTGGTTCGAGGAATTGGCGGACCCGAACACGGTGCCGACGGTCATGCCGACCTATCTGGAAGAGTTCGCCTTCTTTAAGGATTCGCTGGCGATCAAGACCTCGCAGCAGGCGCTGCTCGGCGATATCTCGGCGAAGGATCTGGCCGATCAGTGGGCGGACTATCTGACCAAGGCGCAGCAAAAGTTCTTGTCGAAGAAATAATGGTTAGAGAGCTCTGAGATAGAGGCCCCCTCATCCGGCTGCCGCCACCTTCTCCCCGCTGGGGAGAAGGGAATATGCCGCGACGCCTCCGTTCCCTTCTCCCCTCGGGGAGAAGGTGGCCCGAAGGGTCGGATGAGGGGGCTGCACGCGCATTCGAAGCCTTGATACACCTATGATGGAAACCGCAATCCGATGACCATATCAGCCGATACGCTCGACATGCGTCGCGACCGCAGGCCATGGCTGCGCCGTTTTGCCGATGCCTCGGAGCCCTATCTCTACAGCGCGCCGTCGCTGATCCTGATCATCGCGGTCATGCTGGTGCCGCTGACGGTCGGGATTTCCTATGCCTTCCGCGATATCCAGCTGCTCAATCCGTTTTCCGGCGGCTTCGTCGGCCTCGATCATTTCCGCGAGCTTGCAAGCGATGCCGCCTTCTATGGGGCGCTGAGGAATACGCTCTGGTGGACCGGGGCCTCCGTCGTCCTGCAGTTCGTCTTCGGGCTGATCCTGGCGCTGCTGCTCGACAAACCATTTAAGGGCAGGGCAATCGCGCAGGCGCTGGTTTTCCTGCCCTGGGCCGTGCCATCCTTTCTCGCCGGCCTGAACTGGGCCTGGCTGTTCAATCCGGTCATCGGGCCGATCCCGCACTGGCTCTTCGGGCTCGGGCTGATGCATGAGCCGGGCAATATTCTTTCCGATCCCGATTATGCGATGTGGGGGCCGATCGCCGCCAATGTCTGGTGGGGAATTCCCTTCTTCGCTATCACGCTGCTTGCGGCCCTGCAGGCGATCCCGCGCGATCTCTATGAGGCAGCCTCGATCGACGGCGCCGGCTGGTTCCAGCGCTTCCGCTCGATCACCCTGCCGTTCCTGGCGCCGACCATCGCCATCACCGTGCTGCTGCGCACAGTCTGGATTTCCAATTTCGCCGATCTCATCGTCGTCATGACCAATGGCGGGCCGGCGGACCGGACGCAGATCGTCGCCAGCTACATCTTCACGACAGCCTTCAGGCGGCTCGATTTCGGCTATGCCTCGGCGATCGCCCTGGTGCTGCTCGTACTGCTGCTTGCCTATTCGATGCTGATCATCCTGCTCCGGCAGACGCTGCTGAACAAGGATTGAGATCATGAGACGATCCGTCATTCCCACCATCGCGCACCGTCTGGCGATCCTCTGCTACATCGCCTTCGCGCTCTTCCCGCTGTTCTGGCTGCTCAAGGTCTCGGTGACGCCGAACGACCTCCTCTATAGCGAAGGGGTGCGCATGTGGCCGTCGCGCACGAGCTGGGATCACTATGCCTTCGTGCTGCAGCACAGCGCCTTCCCGACCTTCTTCAAGAACAGCCTGATCGTCTCGGCCTCGACGGCGGTGACGGTGACGATCTGCGCCTCGCTCTCCGGCTACGCGCTGTCACGTTTCAATTTCCGGGCGAAATACTGGATCATCGCGCTGATGCTGCTGACCCAGATGTTCCCGCTCGTCATGCTGGTGGCGCCGATCTTCAAGATTCTGTCGCCCTTGCATCTGACCAACAGCCTGACCGGGCTGGTCATCGTCTACACCGCCTTCAACGTGCCCTTCGCCACCTTTCTGATGCAGTCCTTTTTCGACGGCATCCCGAGAGATCTCGAAGAGGCGGCAATGATCGACGGCGCGACGCAGTTCACCGCCTTCCGGCAGATCATCCTGCCGCTGACGCTGCCGGGCATCGCCGCGACGCTCGGCTTCGTCTTCACCGCCGCCTGGAGCGAGTTGCTGTTCGCGCTGATGCTGATCAACGGCAATGACGCGGCGACCTTCCCGGTCGGGCTTCTCACCTTCGTTTCGAAATTCTCGGTGGATTTCGGGCAGATGATGGCGGCGGGCGTCATGGCGCTCATTCCGGCCGGCCTCTTCTTCCTGCTCATCCAGCGTTATCTCGTCCAGGGCCTGACGGCCGGCGCGGTCAAGGGTTAAACAAAAATGGCATCGATCGATATCCAGAATATCCGCAAAGCCTATGGCCACGTGCAGGTGCTGCACGGCGTCGACCTCGAAATCCGGGACGGCGAATTCGTCGTGCTCGTCGGCCCGTCCGGCTGCGGCAAGTCCACGCTGCTGCGCATGATCGCCGGGCTGGAGGATGTCACATCAGGCGAGATCCGCATTGCCGGCGCCAGGGTGAACGAGTTGCATCCCAAGGACCGCGACATCGCCATGGTGTTCCAGTCCTATGCGCTCTACCCGCACATGAACGTCGCCGGCAATATGAGCTACAGCCTGAAACTCAGGAAGACGGCGAAGGAGAAGATTGCAAGTGCTGTGGCCGCTGCCGCCGCCAAGCTCGGCCTCGATCCGCTGCTCGAACGGCGGCCGAAGGCGCTTTCCGGTGGCCAGCGCCAGCGCGTCGCCATGGGCCGCGCCATCGTGCGCCAGCCGAAGGCTTTCCTGTTCGACGAACCGCTGTCCAACCTCGATGCCCGCCTGCGCGAACAGATGCGCGCCGAGATCAAGAAACTGCACGGCGACCTGAAGGCGACTTCGATCTATGTGACTCATGACCAGATCGAGGCGATGACGCTGGCGGACCGGATCGTCGCCATGCATGGCGGCGTGGTCCAGCAGGTCGGCAGCCCTTTGGAACTCTACGACCGCCCGGCCAATCTCTTCGTTGCCGGCTTCATCGGCTCGCCGGGGATGAATTTCCTCGAGGCGAGCTACGAGGCAGGCGGCGTGAAGCTGCAGGACGGCACGATCGTGCCGCTGGCCAGGCCGCTGCCGCTTGCCGACGGCGCAAAGGTGACGCTCGGCATCCGGCCGGAGCATGTGGTGATGAGCGACAACGGCGCGGGACTGGCCGCGGATGTGGAGCTTGTCGAGCCCACAGGATTCGGCATCATCCTGCACCTTGCCCTGCATGGCCTGCCGTTCAAGATCTTCACGCTGAACCGCGAAGCGTTGAAGGCCGGTCCGAAGGTCAATGTGACTTTCCCCGCCCCGTATCTGCATGTGTTCGACGGCGAGGGGCAGCGCCTGGATTGAATGGGCAATCCTCACGCGCTGCGAGCGGAAAAATCTTTTGCCGCATCGCCCGCAAGGATTATATCCCCTGCGTGATCTTGCTGGAGTGGATGCCATGACCGACACTGTTCTCGACCGCTTTCTTCGCTATGTCGTTATCGATACCCAATCCGATCCCTCTTCGTCGACGCAGCCGACCACCGGCAAACAGAAGGATCTCGGACGGGTTCTGGTCGAGGAACTGCTGACGATCGGCCTTGCGGATGCGCATCTCGATGAACATGGTTATGTCTATGCGACCATTCCGGCCAATAGCGACAAGACGGTGCCGGTCATCTGTTTCTGCTCGCATATGGATACGGCGCCCGATTTCAGCGGCACCGGCGTCAAGCCGCAGATCGTTGCGAATTATGCCGGCGGGGATATCAAACTGACAGGCGATCCGAGCCGGGTGATCCGCGTCGCCGAGCATCCCGAGCTGAACAACCAGATCGGCAACGACATCGTCACGACCGACGGGACGACCTTGCTCGGCGCCGACGACAAGGCCGGACTGGCGGAGATCATGACCGCGGCCCAGATCCTCGTCGACAATCCCGAGATCCGCCACGGGACGATCAAGATCCTGTTCACGCCCGACGAGGAAGTCGGGCGCGGCGTCAACAAGGTGGATCTGAAGAAACTCGGCGCCGACTTCGCCTATACGATGGATGGCGAGACGGCAGGCCATATCGAGGACGAGACCTTCTCGGCCGATGGTGTGGAGATCGGCATCTCGGGCGTGGCGATCCATCCGGGTTTTGCCAAGGACCGTATGGAAAACGCCATCAAGATCGCCGGGGCAATCATCGACCGGCTGCCGAAGGGCGTCGCGCCCGAAACCACCGAGGGAAAGCAGGGTTTCATCCATCCGACAGGCGTAACCGGCTCGATGGAGAAGGCGTCGCTGAGCTTCATCATCCGCGACTTCACCGACGAGGGGCTGGTGGAAAAAGAGACCATGCTCGAAGCCATCGTCAAGGAGGTGATATCGGCCTATCCCGGCTCGACCTATCATTTCCAGGTCAGGGAACAGTATCGCAACATGAAGGTGGTGCTCGATCGTCACCCGGAGATCGTCGACAACGCCATCGAAGCCGTGCGCCGGGCCGGCATGACGCCGGTGCGCGGCAGCATCCGCGGCGGCACGGACGGCTCGCGCCTCTCCTTCATGGGACTGCCATGCCCGAACATCTTCGCCGGCGGCCATGCCTTCCACTCGCCGCTCGAATGGGTGAGCCGCCAGGATATGGAAAAGGCCGTCAAGACGATCGTGGAACTGGCGAAGGTCTGGGAAGAGCGCGCTTAAAGCGCGCTTTCTTCACTCAAAATCGAAACGGCATTAGCCGCCGTTCGCCGGGATAGCCCCGCGTAGCATCACGCTGTCGTAGGCGGGGCGGGGCGTGGGGATCGCGATCGGCATGCCTGGCTCGGGTTCGATCGCGGTTACCGGCGAAGTCACTGGCGCCGTGATCGGCATCGGCATGGGATTTGCGATGGGCGCCATACGTGCCGCAGGGGCCATATTAACCGGGGACATCGTGCTCGCCGTTGCCATCGGGTCCGGCGCCGGGAGGGGAACGGGAACGGCCGAGGGTATCAGCGCCTCGAATTGCGGCGGCAGCATGCTTTCGCCGGGCACATAATTCATCGCCACCTCATAGGAGGGTAGCGGCGGCGGTGTTTGAAGCATGCCGTTGGAGTCGCGCTTCTCGTAGAAGGCGTTGCCGCCGGCGACCGCCACATAATGCATGTTGTCGTAGGGGAATTTCAGCCCGTCGGTGTGGAAGAACATCGCATCCTTCACCGCAGGATGGCGTGCACCCTTCAGGAGGATCGCATCGGCCGCAGTCGCCAGCTCCGGTTCGGCCTGCTGCTTGACTTCGCGCGTCATCACGCCGGGCGCAAACTGCTTCTCCTGGGCGACGACGCCGCAGATCGACGGAGGATAAGCGCCTGAGGTGAGCCTGTTGATGACGACGGTGCCGACAGCCAGATAGCCGTCTTCGTCCGAATGCCGCGATTCGAAATACATCGCGCGCTGCAGGCAGTCGCGATCCTTGGCCGTATAATTGAAGGCGACTTTCGCCGTTTTAACCTGCTTCGTTTTGGTCGCCGCCGTTGCCGCCGGTTTCGATGTCGTCGTGCAGCCCGTGGCTGCGAGCCCTGCGAACAAAATCCCGATCAGGGATTTTCCAAAGGAAATCTCCGCCCTCAACGCCAGGTGCCTCCTATCGGGATTAGTCCAGCCCTTTATGATTAACGCGCAAATCTTTTACTCGTCATATGACTGAAATACAAACAACCTTAGATCACAAAAAGCCTGAGGGACTCTCGCCAAATGCGATTCCGGCGATGAACCCTGAGGCCACCTGCTGCATAATTCCCAAAAATTAAGGAATTATGCAGCAACTCAATGCGTTACAGCGCCGTTTGCGCTCCATCAGCTGCGAAACAGCTTCCAGCGAGTCGGCTTGAACGCCACGCGGTTGCGGTCGAGTCTGTCGGCCTCGCTCGGCGGCAGTTCGATCTCGATATGCGGGCGCTCGTTGCCGATATCCAATTCGATATGACGGGTGCCGGCCACACGACGGCTGGAGACCGGCTGACCGGCAATGCAGTTCTCCGCTGATTCGCAGAGCCTGACGTCATGCGGGCGGAAATAGAGCTGGGCCGCGCCATCCGGTTCGCCCTCGGCATTGAGGCCGAGCGAGCGGCCGTCGAAGCGGATGTCGCCGTCCGATATCTCGACCTGCAGGCAGTTCGACTGGCCGATGAAGCCGAAGACGAAGGGAGAATTCGGATTGTCGTAAACCTCATCCGGGGTGCCGACCTGTTCGATCGCACCCTGGCTCATGACGACGACGCGGTCGGCAAGTTCCAGAGCCTCGTCCTGGTCGTGGGTGACGAAGACGGTGGTGTGTCCGGTGCGGTCGTGGATCTCGCGCAGCCACTTGCGCAGATCCTTGCGCACCTGGGCATCGAGCGCGCCGAAGGGTTCGTCGAGCAGCAGCACGTTCGGCTCGACGGCCATGGCGCGGGCGAGCGCCACGCGCTGGCGCTGGCCGCCGGAAAGCTGGGCCGGATAGCGTTTCTCAAGGCCGGAAAGCTGCACGAGTTCGAGCAGTTCCAGCGCCCGCCGGCGGATATCGGCCTTGGGCGGCCGCCGCGCGCTGTTTCTGACCTTCAGCCCGAAGGAGACGTTGTCGAGCACCGTCATGTAGCGGAAGAGAGCATAATGCTGGAAGACGAAGCCGATATTGCGCTGCTGCACCGATTTCTTCGAGGCATCCTCGTCGCCGAAGAAGATCAGTCCCTCCGTCGGGCTTTCCAGGCCGGCGATCAGCCGCAGCAATGTCGTCTTGCCGGAGCCCGAAGGGCCGAGCAGTGCGATCAGCTCGCCGGAGCGGATGTCGAGCGAGACATCGTGCAGCGCCGGAAAACGATCGAATTCCTTGCGAATGTTTTGAACGCGTACTTCCATTCCAAATCCTTCAGTGCCGCCGGCTGGCGGCGATTTCAGCGCTATAGCGCATTTCCAGCAGCGTCTTCAAAACAAGAGTCACGAGCGCGAGCAAGGCCAAAAGCGTAGCAACGGCAAAAGCACCGGTGAAATTATACTCGTTGTAGAGAATCTCCACCTGCAGCGGCATGGTGTTCGTCTGGCCGCGGATGTGACCCGACACCACCGAGACGGCGCCGAATTCGCCCATGGCGCGGGCGTTGCAGAGCAGCACGCCGTAGAGCAGGCCCCATTTGATATTCGGCAGCGTCACGAACCAGAAGGTCTGCCAGCCGCTGGCGCCAAGCGACAGGGCTGCCTCCTCGTCGGCCGTTCCCTGTTCCTGCATCAGTGGGATCAGCTCGCGGGCGACGAAGGGGAAGGTGACGAACATGGTGGCGAGGATCAATCCCGGCACCGCAAACAGGATCTTGATGTCGTGGGCGCTGAACCACTGGCCGAGCCAGGTGCTGGAGCCGAACAGCAGAACGAAGACCAGACCCGATATGACAGGCGAGACCGAGAAGGGCAAGTCGATCAGCGTCGTCAGGAAGGCCTTGCCCTTGAACTCGAACTTGGCGATCGCCCAAGCGGCGGCAACCCCGAAGATGAGGTTCAGCGGCACACTGACGCCGGCAACGATCAGCGTCAGACGGATCGCCGAGAAGGTCTCGGTGTCGGCGAGCGCCTGGAAGAAGGGGGCGGGACCCTTGCGGAAGGCCTCGACGAAGACGGCGGCGAGCGGCAGGAACAGGATCAGCAGCAGGAAGACCAGCGAAAGGATGATCAGGCTGTAGCGTGCGATCCGGTGTTCGGTGGTCACCGAACGCAGCTTCGCGGGTTGAACGGTTGCGTCAAGCGCCATAGCCATACCTCCGCCTGCTCCAGCTCTGGATGAGGTTGATGACGAGCAACAAGGCGAACGAGATCACCAGCATGATCGCCGCGATGCCGGTTGCCGCCGCGTAATTATATTCTTCGAGTTTGATAATGATCAGCAGCGGTGCGATTTCCGATTTGAACGGCAGGTTGCCGGCGATGAAGATGACCGAGCCATATTCGCCGACGCCGCGGGCAAAGGCGAGCGCGAAGCCGGTGAGCACGGCGGGCGCCAGCCCCGGCAGCAGCACGCGGAAAATCGTCTGAAGGCGGTTGGCGCCGAGCGTCGCAGCGGCCTCCTCCACTTCCTTGTCGATCTCCTCCATAACAGGCTGCACGGTGCGGACCACGAAGGGCAGGCCGACGAAGATCAGCGCCACGACGATGCCGGCTGGCGTAAAGGCAATCTTGATGCCGAGCGGCGTCAGGAGTTGGCCGACCCATCCGTTCGGCGCGTAGAGCGCCGCCAAAGCGATGCCGGCGACGGCGGTCGGCAGCGCGAAAGGCAGGTCGACCATGGCGTCGATGATGCGCTTGCCGGGGAAACGGTAACGCACCAGCACCCAGGCGAGGATGATGCCGAAGACGGCGTTGACGATCGCTGCGATGAAGGCGCTGCCGAAGCTGATGCGCAGCGCATTCAATATGCGCTGATCGAACGCGATCGACCAGAATTTCTCCCAGCCGAGGGCGCTCGAGCGGACGGCAAGGCCCGAGAGCGGGATGAGGATCAGAAGGGTGAGCCAGGTCAAGGTAAGGCCGAGCGCCATTCCGAAACCCGGAATGACACTCGGCCTTTTGAACCGCCACCGCGTGGGGCTATGTGCTTTCATGAAGTCTATTATTGGGCCGGCTTGTAGATTTGGTCAAATACCCCGCCATCGCCGAAGAATTTCGGCTGTGCTTCTTTCCAGCCGCCGAAGTCGTCGATGGTCGCCAGCGTCAGCTTCGGGAAGCGGGCGATGTCGGCCGGATCGGCGGCCTCAGGCTTGATCGGCCGGTAGAAGTGCTTGGCGGCAATCTTCTGGCCCTCGTCGGAATAGAGGTAGTTGAGATAGGCTTCGGCGACCTTGCGCGTGCCCTTCTTGTCGACATTGCCGTCGACGACGGCGACCGGCGGGTCGGCGCGGATGGAGAAGGCCGGCGTCACGATCTCGAACTGGTCGGGACCGAGCTCTTCAAGCGAAAGATAGGCTTCGTTTTCCCAGGCGAGCAGCACGTCGCCGAGGCCGCGCTGGACGAAGGTGGTCGTAGCACCCCGGGCGCCGGTATCGAGAACCGGAACATGCTGCAGCAGTTTCGTCACATAGTCCTGCGCCTTGGCGTCGTCGCCGCCATTCGCCTGCTTGGCCCATGCCCAGGCGGCCAGGAAGTTCCAGCGGGCGCCGCCCGAGGTCTTCGGGTTGGGCGTGATGACCTGCACGTCGTCCTTGATCAGGTCGCCCCAATCCTTGATGCCCTTCGGGTTGCCCTTGCGGACCAGGAAGACGATCGTCGACGTATAGGGCGTCGAATTGTTGGGCAACTTGGACTTCCAGTCGGCCGGGATCTTGCCGGTTTTCTTGGCGATGGCGTCGATATCGCCTTCGAGCGCCAGCGTGACCACGTCGGCGTCGAGGCCGTCGATGACGGAGCGGGCCTGGGCGCCGGAGCCGCCATGCGATGCCTGGATCGTCACGGCTTCACCGGTGTCCTTCTGCCACTTGGCGGCAAAGGCTGCGTTGAAATCCTTATACAATTCGCGGGTCGGATCGTAGGAAACGTTGAGAAGCGTCTGATCCGCGAATGCAGGAGCGATGCTCCCGATTGCGAAGCTGCCCGCCATGACCGCGGCTGCGATGAGCCGGGTGAGCCGTTGTGTCTGCATTGAGGAACCCTCCGTGTTTGTGTCTAAACTCTATCAAGTCAGTCGTATAATGAAACAAAGGTTCTTCCGGTTCCGGCACTGCCGTTAGAATGTCATTCCATTTAAGGGATGATTTTGAAATAGACGTGCCGAAGTTGGCCGCGGCCAATCGACCGTCGCCGCCGTGCCACAGCGGGTCCGTGTTTTTTTCGCCACAGTTCCTCCACGAAAGGGCCATGCTCGGCAGATTTCTGCCAGGTTTTTGCCGCGATGACGCTTGCGGATTCCTATATGGCCTCCGTGCGGTCGTATTCACCGGCCGCTACGCGGGGGCATCCCTTGAAATGCGCCTCGCATTCCAAACCTGTTAGGGCCATTCAAAATGAATATCAGAACGATCCTTTTTGCCTCCGTTGCCGCCCTTGCCGCGGCCTCCGGAGCCCGCGCTGCCGACGCCATCGTGGCGGCGGAACCCGAGCCCGTGGAATATGTTCGCGTTTGCGACGCCTACGGTACCGGCTATTTTTATATTCCGGGGACGGAAACATGCCTTTCGATCGGCGGTTACATCCGTACCGAAGTGCGCTTCGGTGATCAGATATCCGGCGATTCCGACGTCAACTTCTGGACTCGCGGTCAGGTCACCTTCCAGACCAAGAACGACACCGAGTACGGTACGCTCACCGGCGTCATCACGCTGCGTTACAATGCCGACAACGCCTCCGATCAGGAAGCGCTGCTTGACGAAGGCTATATCGACATTGCCGGTTTTCGCGTCGGTAAGCTCTACAGCTGGTGGGATGACGACATGAGCGGCGAGACCGATACGCTCGCCAGCAACGAGACCACCCACAACTCGATCCGTTATCAGTACGAGTCCGGCGCTTTCGCGGCCGGCATTTCGGTCGACGAACTGGAAGAAGACTACGCCACCAAGCCGGGCGAAGGCCCGAACAACTTCGGTGTCGCAGGCCAGGTCTCCTACAAGGCCGGCGCCATCAGCGCTTATCTGCTTGCCGGTTATGACACCGACACCAGCGAAGTCGCTGTCCGCGGCATCGTTTATGCCGACATCGGCCCGGGCACGCTCGGCATTGCCGGCGTATGGGCAAGCGGCGCCAACTACTACTACGAAGAGTCCGAATGGACGATCGCAGCAGAATACGCCTTGAAGATCAACGACAAGTGGTCGGTCACCCCCGGCTTCCAGTACTTCGAAAACATCGCTCTCGAGGCCGACGGCAACGGCTTCACCGGCGGCAGCGCCTACACGACGGGTGTCACGGTCGACTATCAGATCGTCGAAGACCTGCGTTCGAAGCTCAGCGTGCAATATCACGATGAGGACGAAGGCGACGACGAAGTGTCCGGCTTCCTGCGCTTCCAGCGTGACTTCTAAGATCGTCTGATTGCAGACGAGTGGGCGCGGCCTTCGGGCCGCGCCTTTTTTATGCTCGTTACACCCGTGAATCGGCGATGAAATCGGAATAGAATTCGTCGACCGTCCTGGCCTTGCGCATGGCGGCAAGCGTACCGTCCGATTGCAGCCGCCTGGCAATGGCGGAGAGCACGTTCAGATATTCGCCGCGATTGTTTTCGCCGAAGAGCAGCACGAAGGCGATGTCGGTCGGGATATCGTCGATCGCCTCGAAATCCAGCGGCTGGGCGAAGCGGAGGAGCAGGCCGCGCGGACTGCTCATGCCGTCGATCGCAGCGTGTGGAATGGCGATGCCATTGCCGATGCCGGTGGAGCCGAGCTTCTCACGCTCTTCAAGCGCCTTCAGAATGGTCTGGCCGTCGACGGAGAAAGCCTTGGCGGCCTTGTCCGCTATGGTCTGCAGCGCGCGCCATTTCGTCGGTGCCGACACGCCGATGAAGGTGTGCTCCGGCCGGATGATGTTGGGAAGGTTCATGTCATTCTCGATAGTGTTGGGCTCGATACTGTACGGGCAGCGGGAGGGACGGGCGGTCAGTCCGGTTCCCTGAGCCGGTAGCCGACGCCGGTCTCGGTGGTGATATAGTGCGGCTGGTCGGGAATCTGCTCGACCTTTTGCCGCAGCTGCCTGATGTAGACGCGCAGATACTGCACATCGGCTGCCGGCCCCCAGACCTGCTTCAAAAGAAACTGGTGTGTCAGCACCTTGCCGGCGTGCTGGGCAAGCACGCGCAGGATGTCGTATTCCTTCGGCGATAATTTTATCTCCTGGCCGTCGACCTTGACGATGCGCTTGACGAGATCGATCGACAGCCCGCCGGTCTGGAAGATCGCCTTTTCGCCCTGCTGCTGCAGGCGATGGCGCAGCGCCACGCGGATGCGGGCGCCGAGTTCGTTGACGCCGAAGGGTTTGGTGACGTAGTCGTCGGCGCCGCTTTCCAGCGCCGTGACGATGCCGGCCTCGTCGGTGCGGCTGGAGAGGATGATGACGGGCATGGAGAGGCCTTCGTCGCGCCACTCCTGCAAGAGGTCATGGCCCGATTTGTCGGGCAGGCCGAGATCGAGCACGATAAGATCGGGCATGGCGTCGGCGACCGACTGACGGGCGGCGCTCGCGTTCGGCGCTTCCTGTACCTCGTAGCCCTGCGCGGTCAGGCCGACGCGGAGCAGCTTGCGGATCGGCGGTTCGTCGTCGACGACGAGGATTTTGACGGCTGAACCGGTCATTGGAGTTCGTCCAGTTTCGGAATGTCGTGGGGTTTCGGCAGGCGGATGGTGAAGACGGCGCCCGAACGGCCCGTCCGGTTGCCGGCGGTGATCGTGCCGCCCATCGCCTCGATGAAGCCGCGGCAGATGGAAAGGCCGAGGCCGGTGCCGGCGCGGACCTGATCGCCCTTGCGCACACGGTAGAAGGTGTCGAAGACGCGGCTGAGATCGGCCGGCGGGATGCCCGGGCCTTCGTCCGAGACCTGCAGGACGACGTTGTCGGCATCGGCCCAACCGTCGATATGGATCACCGATCCCTCGGGCGCGTATTTCGCGGCATTGTCGAGCAGGTTGAAGATCACTTGCTCGAACAGCACCGGATCGACGCGCACCATCGGCAGATGGGCGGGAATGCTCATCTCGGTCTTGTGGTGCTCGAGGATCTTTGCGGCGCGGCGCAGCGCGCTGCCGATGATATCGCCGGCATAATGCAGCGCATGATTCGGCTCCATCGCGCCGGATTCGATCTTGGTCATGTCGAGCAGGTTGGCGATGAAACGGTTGAGGCGCTCGGACTCGTCGACGACAGTTGCGAGCAGGTCGCTGCGATCCTCCTCCGGCATGGCGGCGAAATAGTCGCGCAGCGTGCCGGCGGCGCCGAGGATGGCGGCAAGCGGCGTCTTCAGATCATGCGAGATCGACGTCAGCAGCGCCGAGCGCAGCCGGTCGGCTTCGGCTGCAAGCCTTGCCCGGTCGACATCGGCGACGAGCTGGACGCGTTCGATGGCAAGGGCCGCCTGGTCGGCCAGCGCATCGAGCAGCCGCTGTTGTTCGGGCGTCAGCAGCGGCCCGTCGCGGCGGTCGCTGTCGAGGCCGATGACGCCGACGGCGGCGCGCCCGGTTCGGAGCGGTACGTAGAGGCGTTTGGCGCCGGGCAGCGTATCGGCGCCGCGGCCGGCGGCATGATTGTGCTCCCAGGCCCAGCGGGCGGCGGCGATATCGGCATCATCAAGCGTATCATCGGGGGGATAACCGGCCTTGACGGCGATGCCGTCCTCTTCGGGCAGCAGCAGCACGACGCGAACCTTCAGCATCGAGGCGAGCTGGAAGGCGGTCGCCCAGAGGACGTCGTCGAGCGTGCCGGTGCCGGCGAGTTTTTTGGAGAAGAGATAGAGGTCTTCGGTCGTACGCGCCCGCTGCCGGGCAGCGGCGGCCTGGCGCTGCACCGTTGCGGTCAGATTGCTAGCGATGATGGCGACGCCCAGGAAGAAGAACAGGGCAAGCACGCTTTCCGGATCGCTGATCGTCAGCGTGTAGCGCGGCGGCAGAAAGAAGAAGTTGAAGGACAGCGCGCTGAGGATGCAGCTGTAAAGCGCCGGCCGCAGGCCGTGGAGGACGGCGGAGGTCAGCACCGCCATCAGGAAGACAAGGGCGAGGTTGCGCACGTCGAGCACCTGGTCGAGCACGACGCTGACGCCGAGCGCGATGGCGACATAGCCGGTCGCCAGCAGATAGGCCCTGAAATCCAGTGGCGGCGCAGTCGTGGCCGCCCTGACGCCGCGCGCGGTGGTGCCGTCCTTCTCGTTGCCCGATATGACATGGACGCTGATCTCGCCGGTCTTGCGGATCAGCTCGTCGGTGATCGAGCGATGCCACCAGTCGCGCCATGTCGGCTTCTTCGGGGCGCCGATGACGATATGGGTGACGTTGTTGGCGGTGGCGTGGCGGACGAGCTCTTCGGCGACTTCGCGGCCGGGAATGGTGATCGCCTCGCCGCCGAGCTGCTCGGCCAGGCGCAGCGTTGCCGCGACGGTGTCGCGCTCGGCCTCGCTCAGATTGATCGAGCGGTTGGTCTCGATATAGACGGCAGCCCAAGGCGCGCGCAGCCGCGAGGCCATGCGGGCGGCGTAGCGCACCAGCGAGGCGGAACGCGGATGATGGTCGACCGAGACGAGAACGCGCTCGCCCGCCGCCCAGGGACCCGATATGGCGTGGGCCTGCATATGGGTGAGCAACTGGTCGTCGACGCGCTGGGCGGTCTTGCGCAGCGCCAGTTCCCGGAGCGCTGTCAAATTGCCCGGGGTGAAATAATTGGTCAGCGCCCGCTCGGCGGTGCGCGCCATATAGACCTTGCCGTCATGCAGGCGCTTGATCAGATCGTCCGGCGTCAGGTCGATGATCTCGACATCGTCGGCAAGGTCGATGATTGAGTCCGGCACTGTCTCGCGCACGCGGATGCGGGTGATCTGCGAGACGACGTCGTTCAGGCTTTCGACATGCTGGATGTTCAGCGTCGTATAGACGTCGATGCCGCGATCGAGCAATTCCCTGACGTCGAGATAGCGTTTCGGATGGCGGCTGCCCTCGGCATTGGTATGGGCGAGTTCGTCGACCAGCACGAGATCGGGCCGGCGGGCGAGGATGCCGTCGAGGTCCATTTCCTCGAGCAGCCGGCCCTTATAGTCGATTTCGACGCGGGGAATGATCTCGAAACCGGCGACGAGCGCCTCGGTCTCCTTGCGGCCATGGGTCTCGACGACGCCGATGACGACATCCAGACCATCGGCGATCTTGGCGCGGCCGGAGATCAGCATCTCGTAGGTCTTGCCGACACCGGGCGCGGCACCCAGGAAGATCTTCAGACGGCCGCGCGTCTCCGCCCGGGCTTTTTCGAGAAGCGCATCGGGCGAGGGCCTGCCGGCCTGGTCGCGATTGTCGTCTGGCATGCGTGTGGTCTTTCCTGTCGGGGAGGCTTGCTCCACCTTCCCTCATCCCTGTGCTCGTCACAGGGATCCAGCAGCGTCGCTTCTGCGACGCTTGGGACTCCTTTCACGCGAAGGACTTCGCGTGGCTGGATTCCTGTGACGAGCACAGGAATGAGTGAAGGTTGTAGCCCGCAACCTTCACTCAGTCATAGAAGCATCAAGGCTCTGGTTCAACGCCAGAACATTGACGGTCGGCTCGCCCAAGATGCCGAGCTCGCGGCTTTGAACGGCGCCGTCGACCAGCGCCTTGACCTTGGCCTCGTCAAGGCTGCGCGCCTTGGCGACGCGCGCCACCTGGAAGTAGGCGGCTTCGGGCGAAATATCGGGATCGAGGCCGCTGCCGGAAGCGGTGACGAGGTCGGCGGGCACCTCCGCGCTCGGGTTCGTCGCCTTGGCGGCCTCATAGTCGCCCTGGACGCGGTCGATCAGCTTCTGGCTGGTCGGGCCGAGGTTCGAGCCGCTGGAGGCGGCCGCATTGTAGCCGTCGCCGGCAGCCGACGGGCGGCCGTGGAAATATTTGTCGCTGGTGAAGGCCTGGCCGATCAGCGTCGAGCCGATCACCTGGCCGTTCTTCTCGACCAGGCTGCCGTTCGCCTGGGCGGGGAAGAGGGCCTGGGCCGCACCGGTCATGGCGAGCGGGTAGAGAAGACCTGTTATGGCGGTGGTGGCGACGATCATGACGACTGCCGGACGAAGTTCTCTCAACATTGTTGTTAACTCCTTGGAATGTTCAGGCGAGGCCGAGGGCCGCGACGGCCATGTCGATCGCCTTGATGCCGATGAAGGGGACGATGATGCCGCCGAGGCCGTAGATCAGCAGGTTGCGCGACAGAAGTGCGCCGGCGCCGATCGGACGATAGCGCACACCCTTCAGCGACAGCGGGATCAGCGCGATGATGATCAACGCATTGAAGATGATCGCCGACAGGATGGCGCTTTGCGGCGTCGAAAGCCCCATGACGTTCAGGATGCCGAGCTGCGGGTAAAAGGTCAGGAACATCGCCGGGATGATGGCGAAGTATTTGGCGATATCATTGGCGATCGAGAAGGTCGTCAGCGCCCCACGCGTCATCAGCAGCTGTTTGCCGATCTCGACGATCTCGATGAGCTTCGTCGGGTCCGAGTCGAGGTCGACCATGTTGCCGGCCTCGCGGGCAGCGACCGTGCCGGTGTTCATGGCGACGCCGACATCGGCCTGGGCAAGTGCCGGCGCGTCATTGGTGCCGTCGCCGCACATGGCGACGAGCTTGCCCTTCGACTGTTCCTCGCGCATCAGCGCCAGCTTCATTTCCGGCGTTGCCTGGGCAAGGAAGTCGTCGACGCCGGCTTCGGCGGCGATGGCGGCTGCCGTCAGCGGGTTGTCGCCTGTGATCATCACCGTGCGGATGCCCATGCGGCGAAGCTCGGTGAAGCGCTCGCGGATGCCGCCCTTGACGATGTCCTTCAGCTGGATGATGCCGAGCAGCTTGCCGTCGCGGGCGACCGCCAGCGGCGTGCCGCCCGATTTGGCGACCTCGTCTGATATCGACTGCAGCTCGCGGACGACCTCGCTGCCGTTCCTCGAGGATGCATCGCCGTTGACATGAGCCAGCACGGCATCGACCGCACCCTTGCGGATCGAAGAGCCTTCGAGATCGACGCCGCTCATGCGGGTCTGGGCGGTGAAGGGCACGAAGGTCGCCTTCAGGCTTGCCATGTCGCGGCCGCGGATCGCATATTTTTCCTTGGCGAGCACGACGATGGAACGGCCTTCCGGGGTTTCGTCGGCCAGCGAGGCGAGCTGGGCGGCGTCGGCGAGATCCTGTTCGGAAACGCCGCGCACCGGGCGGAAGGTCGTCGCCTGGCGATTGCCGAGCGTGATCGTGCCTGTTTTGTCGAGCAGCAGCGTGTCGACGTCGCCGGCGGCTTCGACAGCGCGGCCGGACATGGCGAGCACGTTGAAGCGGACGAGGCGGTCCATGCCGGCAATGCCGATTGCCGACAGCAGCGCGCCGATCGTCGTCGGGATCAGCGTCACGAAGAGGGCGACGAGCACGATGATCGGGATGGAGCCGCCGGCGTAGATGGCAAAGCTCGGGATCGTCGCCGTCGCCAACACGAAGATCAGCGTCATGCCGGCAAGCAGGATGTTGAGCGCGATCTCGTTCGGCGTCTTCTGGCGTTCGGCACCTTCGACGAGGGCGATCATCCGGTCGAGGAAGGTCGAGCCGGCAGCGGCGGTGATGCGGACGCGGATCCAGTCGGACAGCACCTGCGTGCCGCCTGTTACCGCCGAGCGGTCGCCGCCGGATTCGCGGATGACCGGGGCGGATTCGCCTGTGATCGCCGCCTCGTTGACGGAGGCCACACCTTCGATGACTTCGCCGTCCGACGGGATGATGTCGCCGGCTTCGACGATCACGACATCGCCAACCTTGAGGCTGGTGCCGGGCACTAACTTGAACTGGCTGCGGTCCGTACCGGTCAGCAGCTTGGCCTGGGTTTCGGTGCGCGCCTTGCGCAGCGAATCCGCCTGCGCCTTGCCGCGGCCTTCGGCGACGGCTTCGGCGAAATTGGCAAACAGCACCGTGAACCAGAGCCAGAGATTGATCTGGAACGAGAAGCCGAGATTGCCGTTGCCCGCCACGAGATCACGCAGGAAAAGCACGGTGGTCAGCACCGAGACCGTGGCCACGACTGACATGACCGGGTTTCTGGCGAGCGCCCGGGGGTTGAGCTTCTTGAAAGCGGCGCCCACGGCCGGAATGAGGATGCGACTATCCATGATACTCGCGGATTTTGCCTGGCTCATAAGAGACTCCAGCTTTGAAACGAGGATGGCGAACCGGAAGCCGGTCAGCCCTGTAGGATTTTGACGATGGCGGCGATGACGAGGAGGCCTGCCATCATCACCAGGATGATGTCGGAGGCTTGAGGTCTCGGACCATTCCCACGTACCGGCGCACCGGGACGTGAGTGGAAGGCATGGCGAAGCCGGTGACGGAGGATCATGGCATCACCTCAGAAGGTCTGGCCGGCGATCATGACCAGGTGCTCGACGACCGGGCCAAGCGCCAAGGCCGGGAAGAAGGTCAGACCGCCGACGATCAGGATCGTGCCGACGAGCAGGCCGACGAAGAGCGGACCGTCCGTCGGGAAGGTGCCCGCCGAGGCCGGAACCGACTTCTTGGCGATCAGCGAACCGGCGATGGCAAGCGCCGGGATGATGACCAGGAAGCGGCCCATCAGCATGCCCAAGCCAAGGGTGATGTTGTACCAGGGCGTATTGCCTGTGAGCCCGCCGAAGGCCGAGCCGTTATTGGCGGCAGCCGACGTATAGGCATAGAGGATTTCGGAGAAGCCGTGCGGGCCTGAAGTCCCGACCGATGCCACCGCACTCGGAAGGACGCTTGCGATTGCGGTGAAGACCAGCATGGCGAGCGGCAGGCAGAGGATGGCGAGAACGGCCATCTTCATTTCCTTCGCCTCGATCTTCTTGCCGAGATATTCCGGCGTGCGGCCGACCATCAGGCCGGCGACGAAGACGGCGACGATGATGAAGAGCAGGATGCCGTAGAAGCCGGCGCCGACACCGCCGACGATGACTTCGCCGAGCTGCATGTTGATCAGTGGGACGAGGCCGCCAAGGGCAGTAAAGCTGCCATGCATGGCGTTAACAGCACCGCAGGAGGCCGCCGTGGTGATGACTGCAAAGAGCGAGGACATGGCGACGCCGAAGCGGACTTCCTTGCCTTCCATGTTGCCGCCGCCGAGACCAAAGGCGTGCATCAGCGGGTTGCCGGCAGCTTCGGCCCAATAGGTGACGCCGACGCCGACGATGAAGAGCAGACCCATCGCTGCGAGGATCGCCCAGCCTTGGCGCTGGTTGCCGACCATGCGGCCGAAAACGTTGGTCAGCGCCGCACCGATCGCGAAGATCGAGATCATCTGGATCAGGTTCGAGATATTATCGGGGTTCTCGAACGGATGGGCGGAGTTGGCGTTGAAGAAGCCGCCGCCATTGGTGCCGAGCATCTTGATGGCAAGCTGCGAGGCGACCGGGCCGACGGCGATCGTCTGCTGCGCGCCTTCGAGCGTCGTCGCATTGACATAGGCGCCGAGCGTCTGCGGAACGCCGAGATACACATAGACCAACGTCAGGATGATGCAGATCGGCAGCAATATGTAAAAGGTCGCCCTCGTCATATCGACCCAAAAATTGCCGATCGCCTTGCCTGAAGCGCGCGAGAAGGCGCGGATCAGGCCGATGGCGATCGCCATGCCGGTGGCGGCAGATACGAAGTTCTGGACCGTGAAGCCAGCCATCTGCGTTAGATAAGACATCGTGCTTTCGCCGCCGTAATTCTGCCAGTTGGTATTGCTGACGAAGCTGACGGCGGTGTTGAAGGAAAGCTCCGACGGGACGGCTGCCATGCCGGCCGGATTATACGGAAGCACGGCTTGCAGGCGCATCAGTGCGTAAAGCACGATGACGCCGAGCAGGTTGAACATCAGCATGGCGAAGGCATAGGAGGTCCAATGCTGCTCCTCGCCTTCGCTGGTGCCGGCAATGCGGTAAAGTCCCCGTTCGATCGGAACGAGGACCGGTGAGAGGAGCGTGCGCTCGCCGCTGAAGACGCGCGTCATGTAACCGCCGAGCGGTTTGACGAGCACAAGGACGATCCCGCAGTAAAGCAGGATCTGAAGCCATCCGTTGAGGGTCATGGAGGTAAACTTTCAATAACCGGCTGCTTCTGAGGTCGCGCATGCGCGACCGAGAAGCGCCAGTTCTTTTTAGAAGCGTTCCGGGCGAAGGAGAGCGTAGGTGAGGTAGACGGTGAGAAACACGGTCACGGCACCGCTCAGGACATAGTCGAGGGTCATCGTCGGTTCTCCTGTCAAAGCCTGTCGCAGGCTCTGGTGTAGGCAAAGCACAGCGCGAAGAATATGATCGCGGTGGCGAGTAGAATGATATCCATCATGATCGTGACTCCTGTTGTTGTCCTTGGAGTCAGACAAGACAAAGGGCGCCACCCCGAAAGAGGGCCGCCTTCATGCTTTCTGGCGTGGAGATGATCTTTCCGATCTCTCGGACATCAATATGGAGCCGAACCGCATAAAGGTTCGAGACGGCCGAAACGGCATCAATATAAAAATCTTATAAATGCTTTTATGTCGCCAAACCGCGAGGCTACGGATCGACCCGGAACTGGTACCGACCTTCGGCGCTGCGCCCGTCCATCGAGAGCACACGCCAGTCGAGGGTGTAGAGGCCCGGCGCTATAGCGGGATCGAGTGGGATCTTGAACACGGATCCTTCGGGACCGGAGAGAAATGGCTTGCCTGTGGGAAGTGCGGTTCCCTGGGCATCCAGCAGGATGGCCGTTGAGCGGGCAAGATCGACTGGGCCGGGGAAGGTGAGTTCGAGATTGGCCGGCACCAGCTTTTCTTCCTGCTGCTGCGGCGGCGGTAGGGATGCTTGTTCCAGGGCCGCAGACGCCTCGTTTGCCGCGAAGAGAAGGGATGCGAACAGACAGAACGACACGATCGACTTCATGATGGCCTTCCCTATCTTGCCGATCCGCATGGTGCCCGGTGCCGTCATGCTTCCGTAGCGCCATGCCGGCGCATGCTAATAACGCGGTCGGGGATGATTTCGATCCCTTGTCTCTATAGTTATGCGTACCGGCCTCGGCTGTCGGGTTTTCGGGAGCGTGGCGATCGGCTTCACAAGCCGGTGCCAGAACTCCCGCAATGACCTTGCGATCATCGGACCGTAAGACCGATTTCTGTCGACATCATCATGGTCGTTCGTCATCTCTTTGCCTATCCTCATTATTAGGGAACTCGCATGAAGAATGTACTCCCCGACGCCCTCGGCGGAAATCATACGGAGGTCTTGGAACGGCAATCTTTCGGATTATAGAAAATGGGCATTTCATCATATGTTGAGCAAAAGCTTGATTGATGCGATTGAATTGCCACCCCTTACCGTCTTATAGTCGTCTCCAGCGGCGCTCGATGAAGCGCGGGAGCCATAGGGAGGAAACCGATCATGACCAAAGTCCGTGCGCTGGTGTTGGAACGCCAGCATGAGCTTGCGCTTCGCGATATCGATCTGCCGCTCGAAACCGGCCCCGGCGAGGTGAAGATCAAGATTCATACCGTCGGCGTCTGCGGTTCGGACGTGCATTATTACACGCACGGCAAGATCGGTCCCTTCATCGTCAACGCGCCGATGGTGCTCGGCCATGAGGCGGCGGGCACGGTGGTCGAGGTCGGCGCCGGCGTCACGCATCTGAAAATCGGCGACCGCGTCTGCATGGAACCCGGCATTCCCGATCCGAATTCCAAGGCGAGCCGGCTCGGCCTGTACAATATCGATCCTGATGTCACCTTCTGGGCGACCCCGCCGATCCACGGCGTGCTGACGCCGGAGGTCGTGCATCCCGCCAACTACACATTCAAGCTGCCCGACAATGTCAGCTTCGCCGAAGGCGCCATGGTCGAACCTTTCGCCGTCGGCATGCAGGCAGCGAGCAAGGCAAAGATAGTGCCGGGTGATACCGCCGTCGTCCTCGGCGCCGGGCCGATCGGCACGATGGTGGCGATCGCGGCGCTTGCCGGCGGCTGCGCCCGGGCGATCGTTGCCGACCTCGCCCAGCCGAAGCTCGATATATCGGCGCAGTACCAGGGCGTCATTCCGGTCAATATCCGCGAGAAGAACCTGAGCGAAGAAGTGGGCAGGCTGACCGATGGCTGGGGCGCGGACGTCGTCTTCGAATGCTCCGGCTCGCCGAAAGCCTGGGAAACGATCATGGCGCTGCCGCGCCCGGGCGGCGTCATCGTCGCCGTCGGCCTGCCGGTCAACCCGATTGGTTTCGACGTTTCGACGGCATCCACCAAAGAGATCCGCATCGAGACGGTGTTCCGCTACGCGCATCAGTATGAGCGCTCGATCGCGCTGCTCGGCTCCGGTCGCGTCGACCTAAAGCCGCTGATATCAGAGACCTTTAAGTTCGAGGATTCGATCAAGGCGTTCGATCGCGCCGTCGAGGCGCGGCCGAGCGACGTCAAGCTGCAGATCGTGATGGAGTAGCCCCACTCCGCTATGAGTGGCCGGCACTCAATTTCATTTTGCGAAAGACAAGGGCCGCGGCTCCGACGACAGCCGCGGCTCCGATGGCGATCAGCAGATGCCGGTGCAGGGGGAGGTGGCCCAAGGTGTGTTGGATGCCGTGCCCGAAGAGGTAACCGAGCGCCGTGAAAAGCTGCCCCCACACCAGTGCGGCGGCGGCATTCAAGACGACGAATTTTCCGGTCGGTATTCGCGTCGTGCCGATGATGATGGGGCTGATCGTCCGCAGCCCGACCAGAAAACGAAACGCAAAGATGAAGCCGGTGGGATATCGTTCCAGCAGCCGGGTCGCGCGCGTCAGCGCCGGCTTTTCCATCAGCCGGCGGACAAAGCCCCATTGAGCGGCATAACGGCCGGCGAAGAACCATAGTTGATCGCCGGCGAAGGACCCTGCGGTGGCCGCAAGCGACGCCGACCAATAGGTCAGCAGCCCGCGGTGAGCAATGACGCCGCCGAGGAAGGCGGCCGTTTCGCCTTCGAAGGCTGCTCCGAGGAAAATCGCCAGCAGGCCGTAATTCTCGATCAGCGCTTCGATAGACATGCCAGCCCCGCTTCCAACTGTTCCCGAGGTCAGGTCACGGCTGAACCGGCTTCAAATCCCCAAGCAGCGTCGGGATCAGCTCCGACACCGTCGGATGGATCGGCACCGACCATTGCAATGCGGGATAGGTGGTGCCGGCATTCATCGCGTCGATGAGGCCGTGGATCACCTCGTCGCCTTCGATGCCGAGGATCGCGGCGCCGAGGATTTTCCTGGTCTCGGCATCGGCAATCACCTTCATGAAGCCCTTGGTCTCGCCGCGCTCGTTGGCCCGGCCGACGCGGTTCATCGGCCGGGTCGAGACCATGATCTTGCGGCCCGAGGCGCGCGCCTGTTTCTCCGTCATGCCGACGCGGCCGAGCGGCGGATCGATGTAGAGCGCATAGGCGGGGATGCGGCTCGACAGCTTGCGGTCGTCGCCGTCGATGAGATTGGCGGCGGCGATCTCGAAATCATTGTAGGAAGTGTGGGTGAAGGCGCCGTGGCCGTTGCAGTCGCCGAGCGCCCAGATGCCCTCGACATTGGTGGCGAGCCTGTCGTCGACGGTGATGAAGCCGCGTTGATCGGTGGCGACGCCGGCGGCATCGAGGCCGAGATCGTCGGTGTTCGGCTTGCGGCCGGTGGCGATCAGCACATGGCTCGCATCGATCTTCGCCGAGCCGGCGGTGACACTGATCCCGCTGCCGTTCCTGGCGAAGGCGATATTGCCGGCGTCGGTATGGACGTCAATGCCCTCGGCGCGCAGGATATCGGCAATCGCATCCGATATATCCTCGTCCTCGCGCGATGCGAGCTTCGGCCCGTGCTCGATGACGCTGACTTCGGCGCCGAAGCGGCGATACATCTGCGCGAATTCCAGCCCGATATAGCTGCCGCCGATCACGGCGAGATGCCGCGGCAGCGTGTCGAGCTGGATGATCGAGGTGCTGGTGAGGTAGTCGATATCACCGATGCCCGGCAGCTCGGGAATGACGGGCCGTGCGCCGACATTGAGGAAGATGCGCGGCGCGGTCAGCGTTTCGCCGTTGACGCTGACGGTCTTCGGCCCCTCGAAACGGGCATGGCCGTAGATCACGCTCATGCGCTCCATGCCGCCGAGCCAGCCGATCAGGCCGTTGCGGGCATTCATCGTCACCGTTTCGGCCCGCGCCCTGACCACCTTCATGTCGACGGCGATCTCGCCGGGGATATTGATGCCGTAAACCGCGCCGCTTCTGGCGACATGGGCGGCGCGGGCGCTGGCGACCAGCGTCTTCGTCGGCATGCAGCCGGCGTTGACGCAGGTGCCGCCAAGGAACTTGCGCTCGATCAGCGCCACTTTCATGCCCTTTTCGACCATCCGGGCGGCAAGCGATGGACCGGCCTGGCCGGCGCCGATGACGATGGCGTCGAAGCTCTTCATGACACGGCCCCCACGATCAGCACCGCGCCGATGACGGCGACGGCATCTTCGATGAGAGCTGCCGGCAAATCCTTGCCGAAGGCGGCGGCAAGCCGGCCGCGGACGGCAGCGCCGCCATATGTGCCGATGACGGCGCCGATCACCCCGGCGATCAGCCCGCCGAAGAACAGGCTGCTGGCGGCACCGATCGTCGCGCCTGAGAGCGCGCCCGAGACGATGCGGGCGCCGAACTGCATCGGCACCTTGCGTGACGGCGTCGACGGCAGCTGGTCGGCGATCAGTTCGACGATGGCGAGAACCGTGAAGATCCACGGCGTCCACCGATATCCCATGAAGGCAAGCGGCGTCTGCGACACGTCGAACCAGCCGAGCGCCGCACCCCAGGCGACGGTGGCCGGTGCGGTCATGGTGCGAAGGCCTGAGATGACACCGATCAGCAATGCAAGAAGCAGAAACATGTGATCCCCCTCTTTGCCGGCTTTCGCGCCGCAATTCAGGAAGGTTGCACATTGTCAGGCGCGTGGCAATTCGTCGCCAGGAGGCAGCGTGTTGGTCCCAAGGGCAGTCGAACTTTCGCGCTCGGGATTGACATAGATGCCGCGCTGAGCAAAGGAGACACTTGCATCAACCAAAATGCGTGTGGCGCGACCACCGCTTTCTCGATGATTTCCGATTTTTCTGCATACGCCACCGGCGATCTGCTCCGAATGATAAATGATGGAGGGGATCGTGGGGAAGACTTTGCTTACAATGCGCTATGGGGGACCGTGTTTAAACGATGGCGCAAGGGGATCGACCTAGAGCCGCTCATCCAACTTCTTCAATCGGAGAAATCAAGCGAGCGCCAACGCGGGGCATGGTATCTTGATGAAGCTTACCCGCCGGCGGACTGTATGGTCGACGTCGTTATCAAGCTGGCCGATGACCCGGTGGGCAACTGCCGGTGGCGGTTTGTGGCTTATGTGACGAACTCCGGGCTCTATAGCGACGCCATTGCGGATCGCCTTGCCGCTTGCCTCCTGGACCGCGATCTCCACGTGAGAGCGGAAACGATCTTCTGGGCAGTTGTGGCCAACGCCAAGACGTTTGCTCACTTTTCGGAAGCAGTCCTCACCGGCGCCGGTACAATGCTGCGTAAGTTCAGAAATCCCGAGAGTACCGGATTCTGGCGGGAGTCGGAGCGCAAGCGTGCAGCACGAGGTATCGAAATCGCTCAGCGCCTTCGCGCAGGAGAATCGGTTGCGAGCATTCGTGAAAGCATGCCTGAGGAAGACAGTTTCAGTTTCGACAAGCTGGCCTCTCTTAGTCACGTCTTAGTCACGCAATAAAACGCGCCCTTGAACGCAGAGCCGCAAAAGCTGGTGCTGCCTCCGGCCCATGATTTGAGGCCGGACCAACGAACGATTCACAACTCATCAGACCCTAATTCGCGAAGGCGGCGATGCCGGTGATCGCCCGGCCGATGATCAGGGCGTGGATGTCGTGCGTGCCCTCATAGGTGTTGACCACTTCGAGGTTGACGAGATGGCGGGCGATGCCGAATTCGTCGGAGATGCCGTTGCCGCCGAGCATGTCGCGGGCGGCACGCGCGATCTCCAGCGCCTTGCCGCAGCTGTTGCGCTTGAGGATCGAGGTCAGTTCCACCGGCGGATGGCCTTCCTCCTTCATGCGGCCGAGCCGCAGGCAGCCCTGAAGGCCGAGCGAGATCTCCGCCGCCATGTCGGCGAGCTTCTTCTGGATCAGCTGGTTGGCGGCAAGCGGCCGGCCGAACTGCTTGCGCTCCAGCGTATATTGCCGGGCTCTGGCATAACAATCCTCGGCGGCGCCGAGCGCGCCCCAGGCGATGCCGAAACGGGCCGAGTTGAGGCAGGTGAACGGTCCCTTGAGGCCCGTCACACCAGGCAGAAGATTTTCCTCCGGCACGAAGACCCCATCCATCACCACTTCGCCTGTGATCGAGGCGCGCAGGCCCACCTTGCCGTGGATGGCGGGAGCCGAAAGCCCCTTCCAGCCCTTTTCGAGGATGAAGCCGCGAATGAGGCCGTCCTCGGTCTTGGCCCAGACGACGAAGACATCGGCGATCGGCGCGTTGGAGATCCAGGTCTTCGAGCCGGTCAGGCTGTAGCCGCCATCGACCTTTTTGGCGCGCGTCGCCATCGAGCCGGGATCGGAGCCGTGATCGGGTTCGGTCAGGCCGAAGCAGCCGATCCATTCGCCGGCGCCAAGTTTCGGCAGGTATTTCAGCTTCTGCGCCTCGGAGCCGAAGGTGTCGATCGGCACCATGACCAGCGAGGACTGCACGCTCATCATCGAGCGGTAACCGCTGTCGACCCGCTCGACCTCACGGGCGATCAGGCCGTAGGCGACGTAACCGAGGCCGGCGCCGCCGTAATTGGGGGAGATCGTCGGGCCGAGCAGGCCGAGTTCGCCCATTTCCCGGAAGATTTCGGGATCGGTCTTTTCATGGCGGAAGGCTTGGAGAACCCGCGGAGCAAGCTTCTCCTGCGCATAGGCATGGGCGGTATCCTGCACCATGCGCTCTTCGTCGGTCAGCTGCTCCACCAGCCGGAACGGATCGGCCCAGTCGAAAACCTCGCGCGTATGCTGCATGGCCGCGTCTCCTCATCCCGGTTCTGGCTTGCCTCGCTTAAATTGGCCATAGACCCGCCAGCCGACCGCGTCAACAGAAGGCGGCAGTCTCGAAAAGACCGGCCGCGCCATCTTTTCAAAAGCGTCGGCATGATCCACTTTGCCCGCGATCGATTCTGGAACGAGGAGACGGAAATGTCGTCAAGCGATCTGTTCGTATCGGCCGAAGGCGCCGAATGGGTCAATCCCGAGCCCGGCGTCGTCCGGCGCATCATGACCTATCTGCCCGAGATGATGATGGTGGAAGTGGCATTCGAAAGCGGCGCCGTGGGCGCGGCCCATTCGCATCCGCACATCCAGGCCAGTTACGTCGCCGAGGGCAGCTTCGAAGTGACGATCGATGGCCGGACCGAGGTGCTCAAGCAGGGCGGCAGCTTCATCGTGCCCCCCAATCTCGTCCACGGCGTCAAGGCGCTGGAAAAGGGCCGGCTGATCGACAGCTTCACGCCGCACCGGGCCGAGTTCCTCAAATAGTCAGGTTTCGGCTTCCGATCGGCGCGCCGGGCCGGCGGCGGTGACGTAAGGCGGCACGAAGCGAGCATCCTCGCCACGCACGGCCTCACGCAGGAAGTCGATGACGGCGCGCACACGCGGCGCCTGTTTCAGGTCGCGATGGCAGGTGATCCAGTAGTGGCGCTTGAGGTCGATCTCGTCGGGCAGCACGCGCACCAGCTCGGGGTAACGGCTGGCGAAGAAATAGGGCAGGATGCAGAGGCCGAGACCGTTTCGGGTGGCGGTGAGCTGCGCGAAGATGCTGGAACTCTGGAATTGCGGTTTGATGCGCGGGTGCACATCGCTGAGGTAATCCAGGCCCGGCGCGAAAATCATCTCCTCGATGTAGCTGACGAAGGGATGGTTGAGCAGGTCTTCGCGGCAGGTGATGGCAGGCGCCTTTGCCAGATAGTCGCGCGAGCCGTAGATCTGCAGATGGTAGTCGGTCAGCTTCTCGGCGAAATAGGGCCCGCCCTTCGGCTCGTCGAGCACGACGGAAAGATCGGCCTCCTTGCGTGACAGCGACATGATCTGCTGGATCGTCACCAGTTCGAGCGAGAGATGCGGATGCTGCGCGGCAAACCGCGGCAGCACGGTTGCGAAGAAAAAATTGGCAAAACCCTCCGGCGCGCTCAGCCGCACCAGGCCGCGCTGCGCCATCGAGCCGTCGGCAAGGTCGGCGCGCAGCCGCTCGGTCTCCTGTTCCATCCGCTCGGCCGTCTCGACGAAGCGCGTGCCCATGGCGGTCAGCACATAGCCGCGCGGATTACGCTCGAACAGCTTGACCTTGAGGGTGAATTCCAGCCGGTCGATGCGGCGCGAGACGGTGGCATGGCTGGAACGCAGCTGGCGGGCCGCGGTCGACAGCTGTCCGGTGCGGGCGACGGCTAGAAAAAACTGAAGATCGTCCCAAGTAAACTGCGGTGGATTGGTCATCGCCGTCCCCATCTGTTCAAAAACGAACAGATACTGTTTGGAATTAGTTGTAAACCACCCGTTGCTTCAACGCGGAATTTCCGTGATCGTAAGGCGAGGGTCGGCCGTTCTGAGGAGTGCGGCTGGCCAAATCTGAACAGATCCGCAATTTGGCTCATCTCTGGGAGGAGAGAATATGCGTAAGAATCTCATTGCATCAGTTGCATTTCTGCTTGCGAGCAGCACGGCGGTGCTCGCGCAGAGCGCGACCGACGGCAAGGTCAAGATCGGCATCCTGAACGACCAGTCGGGTGTTTATGCCGATTTTGGCGGCAAGTCTTCCGTCGAGGCCGCCAAGATGGCGGTCGAGGATTTCGGCGGCAAGGTGCTGGGTGTTCCGGTCGAGATCGTCGATGCCGACCACCAGAACAAACCCGATATCGCCTCCAACATCGCCCGCCAGTGGTACGACACCGAGCAGGTGGATGCGATCATGGAATTGACCACCTCGTCGGTGGCGCTCGCCGTGCAGGCGATCGCCAAGGAAAAGAAGAAGATCGACATCGTCACCGGTGCTGCGACGACGGATCTGACCGGCAAGGCCTGCTCGCCCTACGGCTTCCATTGGGCCTACGACACTCATGCGCTCGCCGTCGGTACCGGCGGCGCCCTCGTCAAGCAGGGCGGCGACAGCTGGTTCTTCCTGACCGCCGACTATGCCTTCGGCTATTCGCTGGAGCAGCAGACCAGCGACTACGTCAAGGCGAGCGGCGGCAAGGTTGTCGGCGCCGTGCGCCATCCGTTGTCGACCCAGGATTTCTCCTCCTTCCTGCTGCAGGCGCAATCATCCGGCGCCAAGGTGATCGGCCTTGCCAATGCCGGCCTCGATACCTCGAACGCCATCAAGCAGGCGGCCGAATTCGGCATCACCCAGGGCGGCCAGCATCTGGCGGCGCTGCTCTTCACTCTGGCCGAAGTCCATGGTCTCGGACTCGAAGCGGCTCAAGGCCTGACGCTGACGGAAGGCTTCTACTGGAACCGCGACGACGAAAGCCGCGCCTTCGCCAAGAAGTTCTTCGCACGCACCGGCAAGATGCCGAACATGATCCATACCGGCACCTATTCGGCGGTGACGCAATATCTGAAGGCTGTGCAGAAGGCCGGCACGGACGATACGGATGCCGTCGCCAAGCTGCTGCATGAAATGCCGGTCGATGACGTCTTCGGCCGCGGCGGCACGGTCGGCGCCAATGGCCGCATGATCCACGACATGTACCTGCTGCAGGTCAAGAAGCCGGCCGACAGCAAGGAGCCGTGGGACTACTTCAACGTTCTCGCCACCATTCCCGGCAAGGAAGCCTATATCGATCCCGCCAAGAGCGGCTGCGATCTGGTGAAGTAAGCACGATGGCGGTTTCCGCAATTGAAACTCAGGTAAAGCCGCGGGTGGTACTATCCGCCCGCGGCCTGCGCCGCGATTTCGGCGGCTTCACGGCCGTCAAGAATGTCGATCTCGATGTGCATGACGCCAGCGTGCATGCGCTGATCGGCCCGAACGGCGCCGGCAAGACCACGGTCTTCAACCTGCTGACCAAGTTCCTGCAGCCGACATCGGGCACGATCACCCTGATGGGCACCGACATCACCGGAACGCCGCCCGACAAGGTCGCCCGCATGGGGCTGGTGCGCTCCTTCCAGATCTCGGCGGTCTTCCCGCACCTATCCGTTCTCGACAATGTCCGGGTGGCGCTGCAGCGGCCGAACAATCTGTCCACGCAGTTCTGGCGGCCGCTTTCGGCACTCGACCGGCTGAACGAGCGCGCCGAGCAGCTGCTCGCCAGCGTCGGGCTTTCTAAGGAGCGCGATCATATCGCCGCCGATCTTTCCTATGGCCGCAAGCGCGTGCTGGAGATCGCCACCACGCTGGCGCTCGATCCCAAGGTGCTGCTGCTCGACGAGCCGATGGCCGGCATGGGGCTGGAGGATGTCGGCGTCGTTTCATCCATCATCCGCGACGTCGCCCGCGAGCGGGCGGTGCTGATGGTCGAGCACAATCTCTCCGTCGTCGCCAATATCTGCCAGCACGTCACCGTGCTGCAGCGCGGCGAGATCCTCGCCGAGGGCGATTACGCCACAGTCAGCCAGGACGAGCGCGTCCGCGTCGCCTACATGGGCACGGAGGAGCATTGATGGCCGCCCTGCTCGAAGTTCACGAGCTCAATGCCTGGTACGGCGAAAGCCACGTCCTGCATGGCGTCGACATGCGGGTGGCCGAAGGCGAGACGATCACCATTCTCGGCCGCAACGGCGTCGGCAAGACGACGACGCTGCGCACCATCACCGGCATCGTGCGCGCCCGCAAGGGCAGGATCAGCTTTGCCGGCAGCGACATGATGCAGGTGCCGCTGCACAAGACGGCGCATCGCGGCATCGGCTTCGTGCCGGAGGAGCGCGGCATCTTCTCGACGCTGACCGTTTCGGAAAACCTGCTGCTGCCGCCGGTCGTCGCGAAGGGCGGCATGACCCTCGACGAGATCTACGAGCTCTTCCCCAATCTCTACGAACGCCGCGGCAGCCCCGGCACCAAACTATCCGGCGGCGAGCAGCAGATGCTGGCGATTGCCCGGATCCTGCGCACCGGCGTCCGGCTGCTCATTCTCGACGAGCCGACCGAGGGGCTTGCCCCCGTCATCGTTCAGCGCATCGGCGAGGTGCTGCAGACGCTGAAAGGACGCGGCATGACGATCCTGCTCGTCGAGCAGAATTTCCGGTTCGCCAGCCGTATTGCCGATCGCTTCTATCTGATGGATCATGGGCAGATGGTGTCGGAATTCCCGGTCGGCGAACTGCCGCAGCGCATGGATACGCTGCACAAGGTTCTGGGGGTGTGACCAGATGACGATGATCTTCGGGATTCCCCTGCAGGCGCTGCTCGGCCAGCTGCTGATCGGCCTGATCAACGGCTCCTTCTACGCGCTGCTCAGCCTCGGCCTCGCCATCATCTTCGGCCTGCTCCGGGTGATCAACTTCGCCCACGGCGCGCAATATATGCTCGGCGCCTTCGTCGCTTACCTCTTGCTCACCTATGCCGGCATCGGCTACTGGCCGTCGCTGATCCTGGCGCCCGTCATCGTCGGCCTCGCCGGCGCCGTCATCGAGCGGCTGTTCCTGCGCCGGCTCTACGATCTCGATCCGCTTTACGGCCTGCTCTTCACATTCGGGATGGCGCTCGCCGTCGAAGGCACCTTCCGCTATCTCTACGGCTCTTCCGGCCAGCCCTATGCGACGCCGGCAGCCCTTGCCGGCGGCGCCAATCTCGGCTTCATGTTCCTGCCTATCTATCGCGGCTGGGTGGTCGTCGTCTCGCTGGTCGTCTGCCTCGGCACCTGGCTGCTGATCGAGAAGACCAAGCTCGGCGCCTACCTCCGAGCCGCCACCGAAAACGCCGTGCTGGTGCAGGTCTTCGGCGTTAACGTGCCGGTGCTCTTGACGCTCACCTACGCCCTCGGCGCCGGCCTTGCCGCCTTTGCCGGCGTGCTGGCGGCGCCGATCTACCAGGTCTCGCCGCTGATGGGCTCGAACATGATCATCGTCGTCTTCGCCGTGGTCGTGGTCGGCGGCATGGGATCGATCATGGGCGCGATCATCACCGGCTATGTGCTGGGCATCGCCGAGGGCCTGACCAAGGTCTTTTATCCCGAGGCGTCCAATATCGTGATCTTCGTCATCATGGCGATCGTGCTTCTCATCAGGCCCGCGGGCCTCTTCGGCCGGGATGCCTGACATGACCGACATCACCGAAACCATCCAAACGGAAAAAAGCCGGACCGCCCTTTCGGTGCAGGCGGGCTTCCTGCTGGCGGGGCTGCTGCTCCTGCTCCTGGCACCGTTCTTCTTCTACCCGATCTTCCTGATGAAGCTGCTCTGCTTCGCGCTCTTTGCCTGCGCCTTCAACCTGCTGCTCGGCTATACCGGCCTGCTTTCCTTCGGCCATGCCACCTTCTTCGGCGGTGCCGCCTATTTCACCGCCTATACGGTGAAGGAATGGGGCCTGCCGCCGGAACTCGGCATCCTGATCGGGGTGGCCGGTGCGGCATTCCTCGGTCTCGTCATGGGTTTCTTCGCCATCCGCCGCCAGGGCATCTATTTCGCGATGATCACGCTGGCGCTGTCGCAGATGTTCTTCTTCTTCTGCCTGCAGGCGGAGTTCACCGAAGGCGAGGACGGCATCCAGTCGGTGCCGCGCGGCCATCTCTTCGGCTTCATCGATTTGAACAGCTCGACCAACATGTATTATTTCGTGCTGGCCGTGTTCATCATCGGCGTGCTGATCATCTGGCGCTTCATCAATTCGCCCTTCGGCATGATCCTGAAATCGATCCGCGAGAACGAACAACGAGCAATCTCGCTCGGTTATTCCGTGGCGCGCTACAAGCTCGGCGCCTTCGTCATGTCGGCCGCCCTTGCGGGGCTCGCCGGCGCGGTGAAATCGATCGTCTTCCAGTTCGCGACCTTGACCGATGTCGCCTGGCAGATGTCGGGCGAGGTGATCCTGATGACGCTGCTTGGCGGCATTGGCACGCTGATCGGCCCGCTCTTTGGCGCCGGGCTGGTGGTGGCGCTGGAAAACTACCTTGCCACCTCGGAATTCCCGGTGACGATCATCACCGGCATCGTCTTCATGGTCTGCGTGCTGATCTTCCGCCGCGGCATCATCGGCGAATTCTACGCGTCACGGCTGGGGCGGAAACTGGGCTTCGTCTATCGCCGCTAACGGGCGGGCCTCTCACTTTCCGGGAAAGAAGTTCTTTTCCCCGAAAGAAGGGAGGGGCGGGGCGCTGCGACTCTCCTTTCCCCGCGCTGCGGGGAAGGGGAATGGAAGCATCTGGAGTTTCGTGCGGGGCACATGGATCGCTACGACTATATCATCATCGGGGCAGGCAGCGCCGGCTGCGTGCTGGCCAACCGGCTGTCCGCCGATAACAGGAGCCGGGTGCTGCTGCTCGAAGCCGGCGGCAGCGACAACTACCACTGGATCCATATTCCCGTGGGTTATCTCTATTGCATCAACAATCCGCGCACCGACTGGTGCTTCACCACGGCGCCGGAAACGGGATTGAACGGCCGGGCGCTGAGTTATCCCCGTGGCAAAGTGCTCGGCGGCTGTTCGTCGATCAACGGCATGATCTATATGCGCGGCCAGGCCCGCGATTACGACCTTTGGCGGCAGATGGGCTGCAGCGGCTGGGGCTGGGACGATGTTCTGCCCTTCTTCCGCAAGTCCGAGGATTTTTATCGCGGCGAAGACGAGATGCATGGCGCCGGCGGCGAATGGCGCATCGAGAAGGCGCGGGTGCGCTGGGCCGTGCTCGACGCCTTCCAGCAGGCGGCGAGAGAAGCGGGCATTCCGGAGACCGCCGATTTCAACCGCGGCAGCAATGAAGGGTCCGGCTATTTCGACGTCAACCAGCGTTCCGGCATCCGCTGGAACACCTCGAAAGCCTTCCTGCGCCCGGTGATGAAGCGCTCCAACCTGACCGTGCTGACCAAGGCGCAGGTCCGGCGGCTGCTGGTGGAGGAGGGCGCCGTTACCGGCGTCGAATTCCAGCACCAAGGCGTGGCCAAACGCGCCCATGCGACGAAGGAAACCGTCCTTTCGGCTGGTTCGATCGGTTCGCCGCATATCCTGGAACTGTCCGGCATCGGCAGGGGCGAGGTTCTCCAGTCGGCCGGCGTCGATGTCGTCACTGAGGTGAAGGGTATCGGCGAGAACCTGCAGGACCATCTGCAGCTGCGTCTCGCCTACAAAGTGACGGGCGTTCCGACGCTGAACGAGAAGGCGACGAAGCTGATCGGCAAGGCGGCGATCGGGCTCGAATATCTCGTCCGCCGCTCCGGGCCGATGGCGATGGCGCCGAGCCAGCTCGGCATCTTCACCCGCTCGGGCCCGGACCGGGAAACGCCGGATCTGCAATATCACGTGCAGCCGGTATCGCTGGAAAAGTTCGGCGATCCCGTCCATCCTTTCCCGGCAATCACCGCGAGCGTCTGCAATCTGAGGCCGGAAAGCCGGGGTTCGGTGCATCTGTCGAGCCCGGATTTTGCCGCCCAGCCGACCATCAGCCCGAAATACCTCTCGACACAGCGCGATCGTGACATAGCTGTCCGTTCCATACGGTTGACGCGCAGGATCGTCGCGCAGCCTTCCTTTGCCCGTTTCCGGCCGGAAGAATTCAAGCCGGGGCCATCCTATCAGACGGAGGCCGATCTGGAGCGGGCGGCGGGCGATATCGGCACGACGATCTTCCATCCCGTCGGCACCTGCCGCATGGGCGCCGACAGGGACAGCGTCGTCGATCCCAGGCTGAAACTGCGGGCGCTCGGCAAGCTCAGGATCGCCGACGCCTCGGTGATGCCGTCGATCACCTCGGGCAATACCAATTCGCCGACCATCATGATCGCCGAAAAGGCGGCGGCTATGATTCTCGAAGACAATCGATAGGAGAAGACCATGGCAAGGATCGCATTCATCGGCCTCGGCAACATGGGCGGCCCGATGGCGGCCAATCTGGTCAAATCAGGCCACGAGGTCCTCGGCTTCGATCTCGCGGCCCCGGTGCTGAAGGCGGCCGAGCAGAGCGGCGTCAAGCCGGCAAGCCATGTGAGCCAGGCGGTCAAGGACGCGGAGATCGTCATATCAATGCTGCCGCAGGGCCGACATGTGCTGACGGCCTGGACCGATATCCTGCAGACCGCGGCGCCGGACATGCTGGTCATCGATTGCTCGACAATCGATGTCGACAGCAGCCGCAAGGCGCACGAGATGGCGAAGGCGGCAAGCTGCCTGTCGCTTGATGCTCCGGTCTCCGGCGGCACCGGCGGGGCGGCTGCGGGCACGCTCACCTTCATGGCCGGCGGCTCGGACGAGGCCTTCGCCCGGGCGAAGCCGATCCTCGAGGCCATGGGCAAGAAGATCGTCCATTGCGGCGAGGCGGGTGCGGGCCAGGCAGCGAAGATCTGCAACAACATGATCCTCGGCATTTCGATGGTCGGCGTCTGCGAGGCCTTCGTGCTTGCGGAAAAACTCGGTCTCTCGCATCAGGCGCTGTTCGACGTCGCCTCGACCTCATCAGGCCAGTGCTGGTCGATCAATAGCTATTGCCCAGTGCCCGGACCGGTTCCGACCTCGCCTGCGAATAATGGTTACAAGCCGGGTTTTGCCGCAGCGCTGATGCTGAAGGATCTCAAGTTGTCGCAGGAGGCGGCGCTGGCAACCGGCGCTTCGACGCCGATGGGCGCGGAAGCAGCACAGCTTTTTGCGCTGTTCGACAAGCAGGGCAATGGCGGAAGGGACTTTTCCGCCATCATCGAGATGTTCCGCGACAAGGTGTAGGGATAGCCTATAGAAGATAGCTGACCGGCTCGTTTCGAACCGGATGCGGGAAGACGCCCATGCCGACGCCGAAAATCGAGTGCAGCGTGTCGGTCTGCATGATTTCGGCGGGCGTGCCTTCGGCGGTGATCCGGCCGCGGTTGAGCGCGACGATCGCGTCGCAGTAGCGCGCGGCAAGATTGATATCGTGCAGCACGATGACGACGGTCAGCCCGCGTTCGTGGCTGAGTTCCTGCACCAGGGAGAGAACGCTTGCCTGATGGGCAAGGTCGAGAGCCGATGTCGGTTCGTCGAGCAGCAGGCAGCGGGCGTCCTGGGCGAGCATCATGGCGATCCAGGCGCGCTGGCGCTCGCCGCCGGACATGTTGGCAACGAGACGATCGGCAAAGTCCTCAAGCTCGGTGCGGGCGATGGCCTCCTCGACCTTGCTGCGGTCCGTTGTGGTGAAGCGGCCGAGCGTGCCGTGCCAGGGAAAACGGCCGAGTGCCACCAGTTCGCGCACGGTCATCCCGTCGGTCGCCGGCGTAAATTGCGGCATATAGGCGACGTGCCGGGCAAATTCCCGGGCACTCCACTCCGCCGCCGGCCTGCCGGCGAAAGCGATGGCGCCGGATTGCGGCCCGACCTGACGGGCGATGATCTTCAAAAGCGTGCTCTTGCCGGAACCGTTCGGTCCCACCAGGCCGTAGATGCGGCCCTTTTCGAGCGTCAGATCGATGCCATGCAGGATGGGCTTCGGCCCGATGGCATAGGTAATTCCCGACAGGGCAAGGAAAGACGAAGGCATGGTCTGCTCCCGGTTCGGCGCTGCAGCTTCGGGAGGGCCTCAGACAAGTATGAGCCCTCCTTCCCGCACCCGGTTCCTGCAAAACTAAACCTGAATTGTCAACTTAACATTTTCTGCTGGGCTTGAAGGCGGCCAAGCGGGCATCGCCAGAACCGGCGTCGATCATGCCTTCGACACCGAAAAACTCAGCCTGACATCGCCGAACAGGATGTCGATCGCGCCGGGTTGGGTCAGTTCGATCGCGCCGCTCAATGTGCCCGTCGTGATCAGCGCGCCTGCCTTCAGCGATGTTTCGGGACGCAAGCGGTCATTGGCGTAATCGATGAGCCAGGTGAGAACGTCGCCCTTCGGATGCTGCGCCGGACCGTCATAGATCGTGCGGCCGGCATGGGTGACCTTGAGCGGCGTGCCGCCGGCGGTGTCGACAACGCTGTTGGCGAGCTTCGGACCGAGCACATAGCCGCTATTGCCGAGGCGGTCGGCGAGAAACAGCAGAAAGGAAACGCTGCCGCTTTCCGTCACGGCGCTGACCAGCAGCTCGGCGCCGAGATAAACGGCGGAGATCGCCTCGACCACCTCGGCGCGGCTGTACGGCGTGCCCACACGGATCGGCAGGTCCTTGCCAAAACGGACGGCGATTTCGGTCTCGAATTTCAGGCCGGGATACCAGGAAATATCAGCACCGGAGACGGCTTCGGCATAGGGATGCAGCGGCGCGGTGACCGCTTGGCCCTGCGGCGAGACCGTCACCTTCCAGGCATTGCTGGCAACGCCGTCGGCCGCCGTGAGGAAGTTCTGCGCTTCCATCGCCTGATGCAGATCGGCCGGCAGCGTGAAAGTGCCGGTTTCCTCCTGTCGGCCGGCCTGGTGCAGGCTGTGAAGCCTGGCTGCGAGGGTGCGCGGATCGAATGCGTCTGTCATGCTGTCTCCTCGACCTGATTTTCGAGGTGCCACACTAACCGCAAGCCCGGCATGAACAAGGTCGTTCTTGGAAAGGCTCCTATTCCACCGCCGCGTACCAGCGGGCGCGATAGGCGGCCAGTTCCGGGATATCGGTCGGCGGAATATGCGTCTCGGTACCCGAGACCGGCCGGATGCCCGTCAGAAGGGCGGCGCCCTGGCTGGTGCCGGTCGAGCCGGGAACGGCCATGACCTCGCGGCCGGTGAGGGCAGCAAGCAGCTTGAGATAGGTCCCGTTCAGGGCGAAGGGACCTTCGACGATCACCGGACCTTTGGCACCGATCAGTCCGAGGCAGGCATCGGTCATCAAAGCGAGATAGAGGCAGGCGACGGCATAGCGCTCTTCGCGGCTTGCCTCTTCGGCGCCGATCCAGCGGCTTGCCTTTCCCGGAAAGGGGCCGGAACCGGGGGCGATGTTCGGCAGCAGCATCATGCCCTTGTCGATGACGGCGCCGATCGCCGCTTGCGCGGCTTTTTCGTCGACTTGGCCGATGTCGGCCGACAGGATCTCGAATTCCCGCCCGCCCATGAAACGCGAGGAGGGAACGGCCCGGCCATAGGCGTCGACATTGGCGAGCGCATCGCGGTTGGGATCGAGATGATCGAGATCACCGCCGACGCCGAAATTGATCACCCATGTGCCTGTGGAAACGACGGCGAAGGGTGCGGCGCGATGAACCAGATGCGGCAGCAGCGAGGCGTTGGAATCGTGAATGCCGCAATGGACCGGCACCGGTGCGGCAAGGCCGAGCTCGGCTGCGATCTCGGGCAGAACAGGGCCGAGGGCATCGAAGGCGGAGCGGATCGGCGCCATCAGGTCGCGGATGCCGAGCCGGTCGACCAGCGAGGAATAGCGTGATGTTTTCGGGTTCCAGAGGTCGGTATGGCAGCCGAGCGAGGTCAGCTCATTGGCGGCGACACCGGTCAGCCGCGCCGTCCAATATTGCGCATAGGTGAGGATGGTCGCAACCTCTGCGAATGCCTCGGGAAAGGCGGTCTTCTGGTAGTGCAGCTGCGCGCCGACATTGAGGCCCATCGCCAGGCGCGGCGAGAAGGTCTCGTCGAAGGCGGGACGCAAGGCCGTATAGGCGTCGCGGATCTCCTCAGGATATTCGTGCTCGTAGTCGATGACAGGCATGGCAAGCGCGCCATCCCGGTCAAGGAGTGCTGCGGCGGCGCCATGAGTGGTGATCGAGATGGCGTCGAAGCCTGGTTCACGCGCAAGGCTCTTCAGCGCGTCGAGCGCGAAGGACCAGAGAGCCTCTGTGTCGTAATGCGGGTAGGGACCGGTTTTGATCGTAACGTTCGGCCGCTTCAGCACGGCGATCTCGGCGCCGGTCCCGCTGTCGAGCACGACGACCTTGGCATTGGTCTTGCCGATGTCGAGAACGGCGATGCGGCGATAGGAGCTGGCGGTCATGGCATATGGAAGAGGGTGACGAGGTCGCTTTGCACGGGCGAATTATCCGGATTCGTCGCCATGATATCGGCCATATGGGCCCACCATTTTTTCATCACCGGATGGTCCGGCAGGCTCGCCATCGTGTGATCGGTCGGCCGCGTCAGCACTGCGAATAGCGTGTTGGTCTCGCGGTCGAGATGAATGGAATAGTCGCTGGCGCCCGACTGGTGCAGCAGATCGACCAGTTCGGGCCAGATCTCGTCATGCCGCTTGCGGTATTCGGCTTCCATGCCGGGATGGAGCTGCATCTTGAAGGCGTGTTTTTCCAAGGTCATCGGGAGCTCATGAGCTTGATGCGGCGGGCAATGATCGGGATCGCGATGGTGATGATCAGAAGCAGGCCGATGAAGATCGACATGACGATGCCGGGCACGTTCAACAGGCCGAGGCCGAAGGTGACGAGGCCCATGACGAAGGCGGCGATGACGACGCCGCCGATCGTGCCGGAGCCGCCGAGGATCGAGATGCCGCCGAGCACGACCATGGTGACGACCTCGAGTTCCCACCCTTGGGCGATCGACGGCCGGGTCGAGCCGAGGCGCGAGGTCAGGCAGACGGCGGCAATACCGCTCATGACACCGGTCAGCAGGAAGAGAATGAATTTGACGCGTTCGACCGGGATGCCGGAGAAGCGGGCGGCGAAGTCGTTATTGCCGATCGCATAGACCTGCCGGCCGAAATTCGTCGCATGCAGCAGGATGGCGAAGGCGATCGCCAGCACGATGAACAGCACGAATTCGAACGAGAACACCCAGACGACATAACCTTGGCCGAAGAAAGCGAAATCGGCCGGGTATTTGCCGTAGGCCTGGTCGCCGAGCACGATATAGGAAATGCCGCGGAACAGGCTCATCGTGCCGATGGTGACGACGATCGACGGCAGTTTCAGCACCGAGACCAGCACGCCGTTGAAGGTGCCGCAGGCAAGACCGGTGCCGATGCCGATCGCAACGAGGCCGGGCGTGCCGATGCCGAGCTGGGCTGCCGCCCCCATCGCTGTCGAGGCGAGCGCGATGATCGCAGCGACCGAGAGGTCGATCTCGCCCGAGATGACGAGCAGCGCCATGGCGAAGGCAATCATCGCCTTTTCGGTGAAGTTGAAGGTGGCGTCCGAGAGGTTCCAGGCATCGAGGAAATAGGGCGAGGCGAGCGAATTGAAGACGAAGATCAGGACGGCGACGGCAAAGAGCAGCACTTCCCAGCTGGCGACGATGCGGCGGAAGGGCGTGCCGAGGCGGTCGGGGATGACCCGCTTTTCGTGCGTGGCCCGCTTTTCGTGCGTGGATTGGGTGCTCATGCTGCGGCCTCCGTTCTGATTTCGGCTGCGGCGCGGTCGCGCAGGATGATGCGGCCCCGGTTGCGTTCACGCCGGGCATTGAAGGCGACGGCGAGAATGATGACGGTTCCGGAGATCGCCATCTGCGTGAAGGGTGAAATGCCGATGACCGGCAGGGCGTTCTTGATGACGCCGAGGAAGAGCGCGCCGAGCACCGTGCCGGCAACCGAGCCGACGCCGCCGGCAATCGAGATGCCGCCGATGACGCAGGCTGCAACGCTGTCGAGCTCGAAGCCGTTGGCGATATCGACATAGGCGACGGCGTAACGCGAGACCCAGAGATAGCTGGAAAGGCCGGCGAGCGCGCCCGACAGCACGAAGGCCAGGAATTTCGTGCGGCCGGTATCGATGCCGGCATAGACGGCAGCCGTCGGATTGCCGCCGGTCGCATAGGCCGAGCGGCCGAACGGGCTGTAGCGCAGCAGCATGTACATCAGCGCTACGATGATGATCGCAACCCAGCCCAGCACCGGCAGGCCGAGGATCGGCGTGCGGGGGACGGAGAGGAAGGTCGGCGTCATCTGGTGGGCGTTCACCCAGGCGCCGCCCGAGAGCACGAAGGCCATGCCGCGATAGATGGTGAGCGTGCCCAGCGTGACGACGATCGGCGGGATTTCGAGGCGCCAGACGAGGAAGCCGTTGATGGTGCCGAGCGCCGCACCGATGACGATCGCCGCAAGGATCAGCACGACCAGCGGCAGGCCGGGAAAGGCCGCGTTCATCATCGCGATTGCCATGCCGGTAAAGGCGAGGTTGGCGGCAACCGAGAGATCGATCGATTTCGTCAGGATGACCGTCATCTGGGCAAGCGCCAGAATGATCAGGATCGCCGTGTCGTTGAAGATGCCAGCGAGATTGTCCGGTGTGGCGAAATCGGCGGCCCGCGTCGAGAAGACGGCAATCATCACCACGATGATGGCAAAGAGCAGGGTTTCACGTTTTCTCATCAGTCTGGCCATGCCCATCACCTCATGCATTTCCGGTCGCCGCGCGCACCAGCGCTTCCGGCGAAAGCTGATCGCGCTCGAAGAGCCCGGCCGACAGGCCTTCCTTCATCACCAGCACACGATCCGACATGCCGATGATTTCGGGCAGTTCGGAAGAGATCATGATGATCGAGAGACCCTCTGCGGCAAGCTCGCTGATGAAGCCGTGGACGGCGGCCTTCGAGCCGATGTCGATGCCCTTTGTCGGTTCATCGAGGATGATGACCTTGGGCATGGTGGCGAGCCACTTGCCGATGACGACCTTCTGCTGGTTGCCGCCCGACAGCGTGCCGACCGGGACGGAGAGGGCGGCGGCGCGCAGATCCAGCCGCTCGGCATATTTGCGGGCGAGCGCGAATTCTTCCGCCGCCTGCAGGAAGCCCTTGCGCGAGGTGCGCGCCAAGGACGGCAGCGTCATGTTCTGGTAGATCGGCATCGGCAGCGCCAGGCCGTGACGGCCGCGCTCTTCCGGCACGTAGACGATGCCGGCTCTGATCGCATCATGGGGCGAGTTGATCGAAATTTCCCGGCCTTCGAGCGACAGCCTGCCGGAGAGCGGCCTGGTGATGCCGAAGAGCGATTGCGCAAGTTCCGACCGTCCGGCGCCGATCAGGCCGTAGATGCCGAGAATTTCGCCCTTGCGCAGCGTCAGCGAAATATCGCGAAACTCGGTGCGGTGGCTGTATTTTTCGACTTCGAGCACCGGCGCGCCGATCGCCACATCGATCTTCGGAAAGGCGTTCTCGACGTCGCGGCCGACCATCATCCGGACGATCTCGTCCTGCGGCGTTTCCTTGAGCCGGCCCTGGCCGACGGCGCGGCCGTCTCGGAAGACGACGAAATCGTCGGCGATCTCGTAGACCTCGTCGAACTTGTGACTGATGAACAGGATCGCCTTGCCCTGTTCCTTCAGGCCTCGGACGATACGGAAGAGATCGTCGATCTCCTTGCGGGAAAGGGCAGCCGTCGGCTCGTCCATGATGACAATGCGGGCCTCGATCGACAGCGCGCGCGCAATCGCCACCAGATGGCGCTGCGCGATGGAGAGGTCCTTCAGGCGGATGGTCGGATCGATATTGCTTTCGAGCGCGGTCAGCAAAGCCCTGGAGCGGCTGTTCATCGCCTGCCAGTCGATGGTGCGCAGCCGCGTGCGCGGCGCATGACCGAGGAAGATGTTTTCGGCAACCGTCAGCTCGTCGAACAGCACCGTTTCCTGATGGATGGCGGTCACGCCGGCATCGATCGCGGCCTGGGCGCTGGCAAAGGTTGTCAGCTGGCCGTCGACCAGGATCTCACCTTCGTTCGGCCGGTAGATGCCGGTCAGGATCTTGACGAGCGTCGATTTGCCGGCGCCGTTTTCGCCGATCAGCGCCGTCACCGTGCCGGGATGAAGCGCGATGCTGACATTGTCGAGCGCCTTCACGCCAGGAAAGATCTGCGAGATGCCGCGCATTTCCAGAATGGCGGTTGCGTCATCAGGTTTTGGGTCCGAGACGGGGTGTTGAAGGGCAGGGGTCATCAGCAAGCTTACCACCATCGAAAGAGAAGCCCGGCGACAGAGCCGCCGGGTGTCCGTTCATGATCTCTGCGATCAGAAGACCTTGGAGAACTGGTCGATATTCGAAGCATTGTAGACGAAGGGATCGGCCATGGCGGCTTCGCCATTGTCGCCAATCTTGATCTTGCCCATGCGGCCGGCTTCGATTTCGCTGCCCGGCTTGCCATCGGCATCACCCTTTGCGAGGTGATAGGCGATCTGGGTTGCGGAGTAGCCGAGGTCGATCGGATTCCAGATGGCGAATTCCTTCGTCGCGCCGGACTTGATCGCGCCGGCCATTTCGGACGGCAGGCCGAGACCGGTGACGTAGACCTTGCCGACCAGACCCTTGTCTTCGACGACCTTGGAAGCGGCGAGAACGCCGACCGTCGTCGGGGCGACGATGACCTTGACGTTCGGGTTGGACTTCAAGAGGCCTTCGGCTTCACGATAGGATTTGTCGGAGAGGTCGTCGCCATAGACCGTGGTGACGAGGTTGAGGCCGGCGAAATCCTTGAGCTGCTTCTTCATCTGGTCGATCCAGATGTTCTGGTTGGTCGAGGTGGTCGTTGCCGACAGGATGGCGAAGTCACCCTTGCCGCCTTCCAGATGATCCTTGACCAGCGTCAGGCACATCTTGCCGATCAGCTCGTTGGACGACGGGTTGAGCTGCAGGATACGGCCTTCGGGTGCGACGCCGGAATCCCAGGAGATCACCTTGATGCCACGCTGGGCAGCCTTCTTCAGCGCCGGAACGAGCGCGTCGGGATCGTTGGCCGAGACGGCGATGGCGTCGACGCCCTGGGCGATCAGCGAGTTGATCACTTCGATCTGGCCTTCGGCCGTCGTCGAGGTCGGACCGGTGTAGATCACCTCTACGCCGCCGAGTTCCTTGGCGGCTTCCTGGGCGCCCTTGTTGGCGGCGTCGAAGAAGCCGTTGCCGAGCGACTTCACTACGAGGCCGATCTTGATGTCCTTGGCGCTGGCGGTGCCGGCCATCATGGCGACGGCGAGCGCTACGCCGAGCGCAAGTGTCTTTGCAAGTTTCATGTTACTTTCCTCCCATTAAGATTAGACTTCCACACCTCGGCGGCGCCTCATGCGACCGACGAGGAATCCTCCTTCGCCTGGGCCACCGGGCTCGCAACGACGAGCTTGATGCCGGCATTCTCGATCATGCGCGCGGCCTCTTCCGAGACCCCGTCATCGGTGATGACCACAGAAACGCGGTCGAGCGCACAGAGAATGAGGCTCGACCGGCGACTGAATTTGCTTGAATCGGCCATGACGACGAGTTCGTCGGCCTGGTGCATCAGCTTCTGCTCGCTCTGGATGACGAGGGCATCCGCCTCCATGATCCCGAGCGGGCCGACGCCCTGCGCGCCGATGAACATTCGCCGCGCATAGAAGTTGCGGATGGCGTCATTGTCGAAAGGCGACAGGATCAGGCTCTGCTCGCGATAGATCGCGCCGCCCGGCACCGTCACCGAGTTTTTGGAATGCTTCACCAGATGTTCGGCGATCGCAAAAGAGTTGGTCATCACCTGCATGCGGTGGCCGGCCATGTAGTGCACCATCTGGAAGGTCGTCGTGCCGCCATTGATGATGATGGCGTCACCCGCCTCGCAGAGTTCGACCGCTGCGCGCGCAATTGCGCGTTTTTTATCGATGTTGACTGATTCTGAAACCCGGAAGGGCCGGCCGGCGAGATTGCCGAGCTGTGGTGGATGCACCGCCTCCGCGCCGCCGCGGACACGACGGATCCTGCCCTGCACATGAAGAGCCGCAATGTCGCGCCGTATGGTCGCTTCAGAAGCCTCCGTCAGCTCGGAAATGTCCTGGATCGTCACCACGGACTTTTCCTGAACGGCGCTGAGAATAATGCGATGGCGTTCGCGTTCGTGCATTGGGCTCCTCCTCTTGTCATATTTATTTCGTATCCGTTAAAGACTGTCAATCACAAACGATCATAAATTTTCATATTGCGCTGCACAATAATCGAATTTGATCGTTTTCGATTGACAAGCGCTGTTTTGATGCGCGATACCGTGAGCGAAAGGGCGCGCTGATCGCTGCGCCTCACAAGCCTGTATGGGAGGATGACATGGCGGCGAACGTCCGGCTTCTGGAAAACCGGTGGGATGATGGTTACGCGGCAGGCCTCGACGAGCCCGGCAAGCTGCTCTATCGCTCCAACCTGCTTGGCGCCGACAAGCGCATCACCAATTACGGCGGCGGCAACACCTCGGCGAAGGTGATGGAAACCGATCCGCTGGACGGCGGCAAGGTGAAGGTGCTCTGGGTCAAGGGCTCCGGCGGCGATGTCGGCACGATCAAGCTCGACGGTTTCGCCACACTCTACCAGCATAAGCTGGACTCGCTGAAAGGCATCTACAGGGGTGTCGAGGACGAGGACCGCATGGTCGGCTTCCTGCCGCACTGCACCTTCAACCTGAATGCCCGCGCCGCCTCGATCGACACGCCACTGCACGGTTTCGTGCCTTTCACCCATGTCGATCACATGCATCCCGATGCGATCATCGCGATCGCCGCATCGAAGAATTCCCGGGAATTGACGCAGCAGATCTTCGGTGACGAGATCGGCTGGCTGCCCTGGCGCCGTCCGGGCTTCCAGCTCGGCCTCGATCTCGAAGCCTTCGTCAAGGCAAACCCGAATGCCAAGGGCGTCGTGCTCGAAAGCCACGGTCTCTTCACCTGGGCTGATGACGCCAAGGCCTGCTACGAGCTGACGCTCGAAATCATCAACAAGGCGATCGTCTGGTTTGCCGAACAGACCGAGGGAAAGACGATTTTCGGCGGCGCGCTCGCGCAGAGCCTGGCCGTTGCCGAGCGCCGCGCCATCGCCGCCCGGCTGATGCCGGAGATCCGCGGCCGCATCGGCAAGCAGGAGCGCAAGCTCGGCCATTTCGACGATCAGGACGCCGTGCTCGAATTCGTCAATTCTAGGGATTTGCGCCCGCTCGGCGCGCTCGGCACCAGCTGCCCCGACCATTTCCTGCGCACCAAGATCCGCCCGCTGATCGTCGATTTCGATCCGGCCAAGCCCGATGTCGACGCGATCGTCGCCGGCCTCGACCAGGCGTTGGAAGATTACCGCGCCGACTACGCCCGCTATTACAACGACTGCAAGCATGACAATTCGCCGGCCATGCGCGATGCCAATCCCGTCATCTTCCTCGTTCCCGGCGTCGGCATGCTGTCCTTTGCCCGCGACAAGGCGACCGCCCGCATCGCCAGCGAATTCTACGTCAACGCTATCAACGTCATGCGTGGCGCCTCGACGGTCTCGGAATATCAGGGCCTGCCGGAGCAGGAAGCCTTCGATATCGAATACTGGCTGCTCGAAGAGGCCAAGCTCCAGCGCATGCCGAAGCCGAAGAGCCTTGCCGGCCGCGTCGCCTTCGTCACCGGCGGCGCCGGCGGCATCGGCCGGGCGACGGCCGCCCGCCTCGTCGGCGAGGGCGCCTGCGTGGTGCTTGCCGATATCGACCAGGCGGCGCTCGAAGCCACCGAAGCCGATTTCGTCAAGAAATACGGCACCGACGCCGTGCGCAGCGTTCGGCTCGACGTCACCAAGGAAGATGCGGTGATCGCCTCCTTCTCGGAAGCCTCGGTCGAATTCGGCGGCATCGATATCCTCGTCTCGAATGCCGGCATTGCCTCTTCCGCGCCGATCGAAGCCACCGAGCTTTCGACCTGGAACCGCAATATCGATATTCTGGCGACCGGCTATTTCCTCGTTTCGCGCGAAGCTTTCCGCCTGTTCCGCCGCCAGGCGCTCGGCGGCAACATCGTCTTCGTCGCCTCGAAAAACGGTCTTGCCGCCTCGCCGAATGCGTCTGCCTATTGCACGGCCAAGGCCGCCGAAATCCATCTCGCCCGCTGCCTGGCGCTGGAAGGGGCTGATGCCGGCATCCGCGTCAACACCGTCAACCCGGACGCGGTGCTGCGCGGTTCGAAGATCTGGAGCGGTGAATGGCGCGAGCAGCGCGCGGCGTCGTCGAAGATCGAGGTCGATGATCTCGAGGAACATTACCGCAAGCGTTCGATGCTGAAACTCAATGTATTTCCGGAAGATATCGCCGAGGCGATCTATTTCCTCGCATCGGACCTTTCGGCAAAATCGACCGGCAACATCATCAACGTCGATGCCGGCAACGTGCAGAGCTTTACGCGGTGAGGCTTGGTCTCTTCTCCCCAGCGGGGAGAAGATGCCGGCAGGCAGATGAGGGGGACGCGGAGCGAAGCGATGCGTGTTCTGAGCAGGAAGCGAAGGACAATCGCGTCTTGCCGTGCCGCCCCCTCATCCGACCCTTCGGGCCACCTTCTCCCCGCTGGGGAGAAGGGAAGAAAGAAACAATTGGGAGGAAGACATGGCCGAGTTCAGGATCGCGCAGGATCTGGTCGCGAGCGAAAACGACAAGCGGGCAGGGGCGCTGAAAGCCGATTACGAGGCGCTGGGCGCCACACTTGCGCGCCGCGGCGTCGATATCGAGGTTGTCACCCGCAGGGTCGCGGAATTCTTCGTCGCCGTTCCCTCCTGGGGGGTCGGCACCGGCGGCACGCGCTTTGCCCGCTTCCCCGGCACCGGCGAGCCGCGCGGTATTTTCGACAAGCTCGATGATTGCGCCGTCATCAACCAGCTGACGCAGGCAACGCCGAATGTCTCGCTGCATATTCCCTGGGACAAGGCAGATGCACGGGAGTTGAGGGCCAAGGGCGACGCGCTCGGCCTCGGCTTCGATGCGATGAACTCCAACACCTTTTCCGATGCGCCGGGCCAGGCCCATTCCTACAAATACGGTTCGCTCAGCCACACCGACGCGGCGACACGGGCGCAGGCGGTCGAACACAATCTCGAGTGCATCGAGATCGGTAAGGCGCTCGGCTCCAAGGCGCTGACGGTCTGGATCGGCGACGGCTCGAACTTCCCCGGCCAGAGCAATTTCACCAAGGCATTCGAGCGTTACCTCGCCTCGATGACCGATATCTACAAGGCGCTGCCCGACGATTGGAAGCTGTTCTCCGAGCACAAGATGTACGAGCCGGCCTTCTATTCGACGATCGTGCAGGACTGGGGCACCAATTACCTGATCGCCCAGACGCTCGGCCCCAAGGCCCATTGCCTCGTCGATCTCGGCCACCATGCGCCGAACACCAATATCGAGATGATCGTCGCCCGGCTGATCCAGTTCGGCAAGCTCGGCGGTTTCCACTTCAATGATTCGAAATATGGCGATGACGATCTCGATGCCGGCGCGATCGATCCCTACCGGCTGTTCCTGGTCTTCAACGAGCTGGTCGATGCCGAGCAGCGTGGGGTCAACGACTTCAACCCGGCCCATATGATCGACCAGTCGCACAATGTCACCGACCCGATCGAAAGCCTGATCAACAGCGCCAACGAAATCCGCCGCGCCTATGCGCAGGCGCTGCTCGTCGATCGCAAGGCGCTCGATGGTTATCAGCAGGACAATGACGCGCTGATGGCCTCGGAAACGCTGAAGCGCGCCTATCGCGCCGATGTCGAGCCGATCCTGGCCGAAGCCCGCCGCCGGGCCGGCGGCGCGATCGATCCGATCGCCGTCTATCGTGCGAGCGGTTACCGCAACAAAGTAGCGGCCGAACGGCCGGCTTCGGTTGCCGGCGGCGGTGGTATTATTTGAGACTAAGTTGCCGGCAGCGCAGGGTGCTGCGCTGCCGGCAATCGTCGCTCACGGCTTCCAGGCGCCGGCGATCTGCCGGGTGGCGATGTTCAGCCGGTTCCAGACATTGATGTTGGCGATGGCGATGACGAGGGCCGCAAGGCTCCTGCCGTCATAGTGCCGGGTCGCCTCGTCCCAGATTTCGTCCGGCACGGGGTCGGCGCGGTCGCTGACGCGGGTTACCGCCTCGGTCAGCGCAAGCGCTGCCCGCTCGGCACCGCTGAAATAGGGCGTGTCGCGCCAGGCGCTGACGGCGAAAAGCCGTTCATTGGTCTCGCCGAGCTTCTTGGCGATGCGGGGATGACCGTCGATACAGACGCTGCAGCCGTTGATCTGGCTGGCGCGCAGATTGACGAGTTCCAGCAGCTTCGCTGAAAGGCCGGTCTCAGCCGGCACCTTGGCAAGAGCATTCAGCGCCTGCATGGCCGCGGGAAGGACGAGGGCGGGATTTCCCATTCTCTCCTGCATGACCAATTTTTCCTGCATGATAAGCCTCCTTGATGCGTTTACGGTTCGACGATTCGCCGGCGCTGTCACATCGGCCGGGTTTCATTCGTCAGTGGCTTGACGGAACACAGCGAAGGAATGTGACGGATGGACGAGAAAAAATGGCTGGCCGATGAATTCGAAGCGAACCGGGGGCATCTGAGGGCCGCCGCCTACCGCATGCTCGGCTCGCGCAGCGAGGCGGAGGATGCCGTTCAGGAGGCCTGGCTGCGGCTGAGCCGCACCGATACGACCGATGTCGGCAATCTCGGCGGCTGGCTGACGACGGTCGTGGCGCGCATCTGCCTCGACATGCTGCGTGCCCGCAAGACCCGGCGCGAGGAGCCGCTGGAGATGCCGGTCCACGGCGCGATCGCCGATCCGGCAAGCGATCCGGAGCGCGAGGCAGCCTTCGCCGAATCGGTCGGCGTGGCGCTGCTCGTCGTGCTGCAAACGCTGGCGCCGGCCGAACGTGTCGCCTTCGTGCTGCATGACATGTTCGATCTGCCCTTCGACGAAATCGCCCCGATCATCGGCCGTTCATCCGCCGCCACAAGGCAGCTTGCAAGCCGCGCTCGCCGTCGGGTGCAGGGCACGGACGAGACGCCGGATGTCGATTTCGACCGCAAGCGGACGATCGCCGAGGCTTTCCTCGCCGCATCGCGCAACGGCGATCTGGAGGCGCTGATCGCCGTGCTCGCCCCCGACGTCGTCTTCCGGCCGGATGCGACGGCGGCGGGATTTGGAAAAGTCGGCGAAACTCGTGGCGCCCTCGATGTTGCCGAGCTTTTCAAGGGCCGGGCACGGGCAGCGGAAGCCGCACTCGTCGATGGCGAAGTCGGTTATATCGTGCGGGTCGAGGGAGCGCTGCGTGTCGTCGTGGCGCTCACCATCGCCGACGGCAAGATCCTGGCGATCGACGCCTTCGCCGATCCGGACCATCTCGCGCACGTCGACTATTCCGTCTTTCCCGACTGAACGCTCTGGAGGGCGCGCTTCGGAATCAGCGCCCCCTCCGGTGTTTTGCGTGGTCATCATACGTCATTTCTCTTGACAGAGACGCTGCCGCTTTTATTCTGTTATAAAGATCATCATTACGCAATTATGGAAGCATTGGAGATGGTGCGCTTCCATATCCTCCATAAAGGCCAGCCAACGGATCGCCACCGGGCGCGGAACGATTCACATCCAAGACTTCGAAAGGAATGCATATCATGTCCGGGGACGAGGCGAAGAAACCGCTCCTGCTCGCCACTGTCAGACCTGTGGCTTTTGGCGCCGGCACGCCGGACGGAACGGTCGACATCCTCGTCGGTGGCGACGGCAGGATCGCTGAGATCGGGGCTTCGCTCGCCGTTTCCCAGGATGTGACGCGCATCGACGGCAAGGGCGCCTTCGTCTCGCCCGGCTGGATCGACCTGCATGTGCATATCTGGCACGGCGGCACCGACATTTCCATCCGCCCGTCCGAATGCGGCGTCCAGCGCGGCGTCACCACGCTGGTCGATGCCGGTTCGGCCGGCGAGGCGAATTTCCATGGCTTCCGCGAATATATCATCGAGCCTGCGCGCGAGCGCATCAAAGCCTTCCTGAACCTCGGCTCGATCGGCCTCGTCGCCTGCAACCGTGTCGCGGAACTCAGGGATATAAGAGATATCGATCTCGACCGCATCCTCGAAGTCTATGCCGAAAACAGCGACCACATCGTCGGCATCAAGGTGCGCGCCAGCCATGTCATCACCGGCTCCTGGGGCGTCACCCCGGTCAAGCTCGGCAAGAAGATCGCCAAGATCCTGAAAGTGCCGATGATGGTGCATGTCGGCGAACCGCCGGCGCTTTATGACGAGGTGCTGGAGATTCTCGGCCCCGGCGACGTCGTCACCCACTGCTTCAACGGCAAGGCCGGTTCGAGCATCATGGAGGACGAGGACCTTTTCTATCTTGCCGAGCGCTGCGCCTCCGAGGGCATCCGCCTCGACATCGGCCACGGCGGCGCCTCCTTCTCCTTCAAGGTCGCCGAAGCGGCGATCGCGCGCGGGCTGCTGCCGTTCTCGATTTCGACTGACCTGCACGGCCATTCGATGAACTTCCCGGTCTGGGACCTGGCGACGACGATGTCGAAGCTGCTTTGCGTCGGCATGCCCTTCGACAAGGTGGTGGAGGCCGTCACCCATGCGCCGGCATCCGTCATCAAGCTGTCGATGGAGAACCGGCTTACTGTGGGCGCACAGGCCGAATTCACGATCTTCGACCTCGTCGATTCCGAGCTCGAGGCGACGGATTCGAATGGCGACGTCTCTGTTCTCAACAAGCTGTTCGAGCCGCGCTATGCGGTGATCGGCGCCGATGCTTTCGCCGCCAGCCGCTACGTGCCGCGGGCGCGCAAGCTGGTGCGCCATAGCCACGGTTATTCCTACCGCTAAGGTCAGCTGAGGAGTGCAACGCTCAACGGTTGCGCCAACCCATCAGCTTTTCGATCCGCTCCGCCGAACTGCGCACATGCGCCGTATAGTGGTTTTCGTCGGAAAAGGCCTTCTGCTCCGGCAGCACGATGGAAATGGTGGCGACGCACTGGCCGTCGCGATCGCAGATCGGCGAGGCGATGCAGGCAACCGCATAATCCGATTCCCCCGCCTGAATCGACAGGCGCGCCTCGAAGGCCTTGCCGGCCGATTCCGACAGGGTGCCGGGATCGATCTCGGCGCGGCCGGTCGGTGACGAGCGGGCGCAGCGCTTGAACAGTTCGATGCGCTCCTCCTCGGCCAGGTGGCCGACGAGCAGGCGGCCTGACGCCGTCCAGTTCAGCGGCACCCGGGTTCCGACGCGCGATGCCACCTGGAAGTGGCTCGGGCCGTCGGCCATCGCCAGCACCAGCATATAATCGCCGTCGCGGCCGCAGACCTGCACCGTTTCGCCGGCCTGGCGGCAGAGATCGTGCATTTCGTGGGTGGCGATGCTCATGAAATCCAGCGATCGGGCATAGGCGAGGCCGTAATGGTAGAGCCGCGCGCCGAGCCAGATCGAGCCGTCCGCCTGGCGGGTCAGCATGTTTTTCTCGACGAGATCGTCGACGATGACATAAACGGTCGACAGCGGCGCTTTCACCGCCTTGGCGATCGCATAGACGCCGGCCGGCGATCCGGTCTCATAGAGATGATCGATCACCTGAAGCGCCCGGTCGATGCCGCTGACGCGCGCGCGGCGCGCACCCTTGCCACCGGCCTCGCCGCCAAGGCCCTCATCTTCGGAGTAAGCTGTGGGTGATGTCTTTCCGTCCAATTCCACGTACCTCGTTAAAACTGCGATCATGTTACATTACTATGGCATAGCGGTCGCTGTGGCAAATCGCAACATTTTGTAGGTTGATCGTGAGGGCGGATGCTGCCGCGGGGGAATCCTCGAGAGCTGCTTGATTGCGGGCATCCATCCGTCAGTATCTTCAGCTTCATAACAACCGATGACGCGCGCCGACGATGCCGCAGGCTTTTGCCAGCCCCTTGTCCAGCGTGATCAGTGTGGCGTCGCTGCTGATCGCGATAGCGAGGTGGAGAGCATTGCCGGCGCGAAGACCGATCCCGAATTGATCGGTCATGCGGGCCGCATCGATGAAGTGCGCACGCGAAATCGACAGAAGCTCGAACGTCGTCGAGCACAATTCCCTAAACATCGCCAACGCCTTGCCGCGGTCGGCGGGATCGATCTGCCCGTTTCTTGTTTTGAGTGCGATGGCACTCGAAAATTCGGTGATCGTCCAGCCGCTGACGGCCATCGCTTCGGAGGCAAACTCCGCCAGCCATTTTTGCGCGTCCTCCGTGCGGCTTTCGATCGTCCCGGCGGCGATGAGAACTGATGTGTCGATGTAAAACATCAATAACGGTCGGTGTCGCGCAGATCGCGGATGAAGGTGGCGGAATCGACCGGTTCGGCGGGCGGCTTCATCGAGGCGGTTAAAGCTCTCAGCCGCTCGACATCGATCGGTTTCTTCGGCGTCTTCACGGGGACGAGTTGCGCCACCGGCTTGCCATGCCGCAATATCTCGACGGTCTCGCCGGCTTCGACGCGATTGAGCAGTTCGCTGAGATGGGCCTTGGCTTCCGCCAGGTTGACACTTGCCACGAGACGTCCTTTATGACCAGTTTTCTGGTCACTTTAATCCGAAAATGGATCTGCCGCAATACAGCCGGAACAACAAGCCATAGCCTGAGTTTGCTCCTGAACCCAGGAGGCAATCATGACGAATTATCCGAAACCGCCTTTCCCGTCGCAACAGCAGCCGATGCCCGGTCTTACCGCGCGGATGGACCCTGTTCCCGATCACGGTGAGGAGAGCTATCGCGGCTCCGAGAGGCTGAAAGGCAAGCGGGCGATCATCACCGGCGGCGATAGCGGCATCGGCCGGGCTGTGGCGATCGCCTATGCTCGGGAAGGCGCCGATCTGGTGATCTCCTATCTCGACGAGGATGAGGATGCCGATGAGACGAAGCGGCTCGTCGAGCAGGCCGGGCGCAGGGCGGTCCTGGTCAGCGGCGATATCCAGGATCCGGCTCTCTGCCGGCAGATCGTCGAGACGGCGGTCAAGGAGTTCGGCGGTATCGACATTCTCGTCAACAATGCCGCGCATCAGGCGAGCTTCAAGAGCATCGACGAGATCAGCGACGAGGAATGGGAACTGACCTTCAAGGTCAATATCCATGCGATGTTCTACCTGACCAAGGCGGCCGTCGCCCATATGAAGCCCGGCAGCGCCATCATCAACACGGCCTCAATCAATGCCGACAGTCCGAACCCGACGCTGCTTGCCTATGCGACGACCAAGGGCGCGATCCAGAATTTCACCGCCGGCCTTGCCCAGCTTCTGGCCGAGAAAGGCATTCGCGCCAATGCCGTGGCCCCTGGCCCGATCTGGACGCCGCTCATCCCGTCGACGCTGCCGGAAGAGAGCGTCAGCAATTTCGGCAAGCAGGTGCCGATGAAGAGGCCGGGCCAGCCGGCCGAGCTTGCCACGGCCTATGTGATGCTGGCCGATCCCTTGTCGAGCTATGTCTCCGGCACGACAATCGCCGTCACCGGCGGCAAGCCGATTATTTAGTGCATGTCGCCCGGAGGTGTGCAGCAGTTCCGGGATAACGACAGGCATAGAACAAGGAGCTACACCGGTTCGCCGTAGCCACCGCCGGTCGGCGTCGTGACGATCACGGCGTCGCCGGCGGCGAGCATTGCCTGGTCGCAGCCTTCCAGCCTTTCGATCGTGCCGTCGCCGCGACGGATCTCGGTTTTCCCCAATTGCCCGTCTTCCCCGCCGCACAGGCCGAAAGGCCGGATCGTGCGATGCGAGGAGAGGATGCTGCAATCCATCGTCTCCAGGAAGCGGATGGTGCGTTCGGTGCCGCCGCCGGACATATATTGCCCCTTGCCGCCGGAGCCGCGGCGGATATGGAAATCCTCGAGCACGACCGGAAAGCGGAATTCCAGCACTTCGGGATCGGTCAGCCGCGAATTGGTCATGTGGCTGTGGACGCCGTCGGCGCCGCTGAAGCCGGTGCCGTCGTTGAGCAGACCGGCCGGGCCGCCGGCGCAGATCGTCTCGTAATATTGATAGATGGCGTTGCCGAAGGTCAGGTTGTTCATCGAGCCCTGGGCCGCCGCCAGCGTTCCGAGCGCGCCGAACAGCGCGTTCGTCACATGCTGGCTGGTCTCGACATTGCCGGCGACGACGGCGGCCGGATAGGCCGGGCGCAGCATCGACCCGTCTGGCACGATGATGCGGATCGGCCGCAGGCAGCCGGCATTCATCGGGATCGGCTGCTCGACCATGACGCGGAAGACGTAGAGCACGGCGGCGCGCGTTACCGGTTCCGGCGCATTGAAATTGGTCGGCTGCTGGGCGCTCGTGCCGGTGAAATCGACCGTCGCTTCACGCGCCTTCCTGTCGACGGTAATCTTCACCTTGATGACGGCGCCCTGATCGGTGGGATAGGTGAATTCGCTGTCGCTCAGGCGGGCGATGACCCGGCGAACGCTCTCTTCGGCATTGTCCTGGACGTGGCCCATATAGGCTTCGACGACGTCGAGGCCGAAATGGGCGACCATCTTGCGCAATTCGTGCACACCCTTCTCGTTGGCGGCGATCTGCGCCTTGACGTCGGCAAGGTTCTGAGCCGGATTGCGGGCGGGGTAGGGATGGTCGATCAGCATCGCCGCGAAATCGGCTTCGCGGAAACGGCCCTGGTCGACCAGCAGGAAATTGTCGATCAGCACACCTTCCTCGTCGACAACAGTCGCCCGCGGCGTCATCGAGCCCGGCGCCTTGCCGCCGATATCGGCGTGATGGCCGCGCGAAGCAACGTAGAAGAGGATGACCTCTCCGGCATCGTCGAAAACCGGCGTGACGACGGTGATGTCGGGCAGATGCGTGCCGCCATTATAGGGCGCGTTGAGCGCGAAGACGTCGCCCGGGCGGATGCGGCCTTCATTGAGGCGGATGATCGTTTCGACCGAACGGTCCATGGAGCCCAGATGCACCGGCATGTGCGGCGCATTGGCGACGAGCGCGCCGGTACGGTCGAAGACGGCGCAGGAGAAATCGAGCCGCTCCTTGATATTGACCGAATGGGCGGTGTTCTGCAGCGTCACGCCCATCTGCTCGGCGATCGCCATGAAGAGGTTGTTGAAGACCTCGAGCATGACGGGGTCGGCGCTGGTGCCGATCGCGGCATTGCGGGACAGTGCGACCTCGCGGCTGAGAACGATATGGTCGTGGCCGGTAAGCTTTGCCTGCCAGCCGGCCTCGACGACGATCGTCTGGTGCGGTTCGATGATCAGGGCAGGCCCCTTGAGAACAGCGCCCGGCTTCAGCGCGCCGCGCTTGAAGATGCCGGCCTCATGCCATGCTCCGCCGGAATAGAAGCGGGTGCTGCGCAGCGCTTCCGGCTCGAAGGCTTCTGCCCGTATGTCGGTTTCCTCGATGTCGGCACCGCCGCCGATGCCCTCCACTTCGATGGAATCGACGACAACAGGTCGGTCGTCGAAGATGAAGCCGAACTGTTTTTTGTGGGCGACGGCGAAGGCCTGTGCCATCTCTTCCTGCGGCCCGAAGGCGACGGGCAGGGCCGTGTCGGTGCCCTTATATTGCAGGTGCAGTCGGGCGACGATCTCCAGATCGGCAGCCTCGACGCCCTGCAGCGTCAATTCCCCACGCACCTCCTCTTCCAGTTCACCCCTGACGGCACCGATTGTCGTCAACGCCGTGGCGAGTTCGGTCAGGACCGCGCGCTGACGCGTGGCACGGATATCGGCAAGTCCCATGCCATAGGCCGAAAGGATGCCGGAGAAGGGGTGGATCAGCACCGTCTTCATGCCGAGGCTGTCGGCAACGAGGCAGGCATGCTGGCCGCCGGCGCCGCCGAAGCAGGTGAGCGCATAGTCCGAAACGTCATAGCCGCGCTGGACGGAGATTTTCTTGATGGCATTGGCCATGTTCTCGACGGCGATGGCAAGGAAGCCGTCGGCGACGTCTTCCGCCGTCCGCCCGCCACCGATCGTCTGCGCCATCTCGGCAAAGGCGGTGCGCACCGCCTCGGCATCGAGCGGCTGGTCCTGTTCTGGCCCGAAGATTTCCGGGAAGAAATCCGGCAGCAGCTTGCCGGTCATGATGTTGGCATCGGTGACGGCAAGCGGGCCGCCGCGGCGATAGGATTTCGGGCCGGGCGTCGCACCGGCTGAATCCGGGCCGACGCGGAAACGCGAGCCATCATAATTCAGGATCGAGCCGCCGCCGGCGGCGACGGTGTGGATCTTCATCATCGGCGCGCGCATCCGCACGCCGGCCACCTCCGTCTCGAAGGCGCGTTCCAGTTCACCGTCGTAATGCGAGACATCGGTCGATGTGCCGCCCATGTCGAAGCCGATTATTCGGTCGAAACCGGCAATGCGCGAGACCTCGACCGCGCCGACCACACCGCCGGCAGGGCCTGACAGGATCGCGTCCTTGCCCTGGAAGAGATGCGCGTCGGTCAGCCCGCCGGAGGACTGCATGAACATCAGCTTCGGGCCTTTTCCCTCGGCAGCGCCGAGCTCGGCGGCGACCTGATCGACATAGCGCCGGAGAACCGGAGACAGATAGGCATCGACGACGGCGGTATCGCCGCGGCCGACGAGCTTGATCAGCGGCGAAACCAAGTGCGAGGGCGAGATCTGCGTGAAGCCGATCGCGCGGGCAATGGCGGCGGCCTGCTGCTCGTGCTCGGGATAGCGATAGGCGTGCATGAAGACGATGGCGACGGCGCGCAGGCCGCCGGCATAGGCGGCTTCGAGCGCCTGCCGCAGAGCGTGCTCATCGAGCGGGCGTTCGACCGTGCCGTCCGCCAGCACCCGCTCATCGGCCTCGATGACGTCGGCATAGAGCAGTTCCGGCTTGACGATCTTCTTGGCGAAGATATCGGCGCGGGCCTGATAGCCGATCTCCAGCGCATCGCGGAAACCCTTCGTCGTCACCAAAAGGGTCGGATCGCCCTTGCGTTCCAACAGGGCATTGGTGGCGACCGTCGTTCCCATCTTCACCGCACCGATCAGGTCGGGAGGGATCGGCTCGCCCGGCTTAAGGCCAAGCAGTTCACGGATGCCGTGCACGGCCGGATCGCGATAGGCTTCCGGATTTTCCGAAAGCAGCTTGTGGGCGATCAACGATCCGTCCGGACGGCGTGCGACGATATCAGTGAAGGTGCCGCCGCGATCGACCCAGAAATCCCACTGCCTGCCCATCGTCCGGCCTCCTGTTCATCTGAAAATTTATTGACGATTTATCGATAAAATGTCAACGTCTGCCGGGATCATGGAGGCATGGGTATGGCGGATGGACGCGGACGACAGGAAATCGGGCCGATCGTCTCTTCAGCCCATCTGGCCGATGGCGCGCTTCCGGCCCTTTCGGAGCTGGAATTCGGCCTCATCCTCGCCGGCAACGCCTTCGACCGCTGGATGGTCCGCTGCATGACGGCGGCGGGCGAGCCCGGATGCGCGGCGATCGACGTCTTGGTGCTGCATTCGGTGGCGCATAGGCAGCGGCCGAAGCGGCTCGGCGATCTCTGCAGCGTGCTCGGCGTCGAGGACACGCATCTGGTGATTTATGCGATCAAGAAGCTGGAAAAGCGCGGCCTGGTGACGAGCACGCGGGCGGGTAAAGAGAAACTGATCGCCGCCAGTCAAAAGGGCGTTGAAATCTGCCTGAAATACCGGGCGGTGCGCGAAGCGCTGCTGGTGGAATCGGTCAAGGGGCTGGGTCTCGATCCTGCCGCGACATCGGCGGTGGCCGCGACGCTGCGGGCGCTTTCCGGCCACTACGATCAAGCGGCAAGGGCCGCCGCCTCTTTCTGACGACAGCCCTTGACGGGGGCAGGGAGAGATCCCCCGAAATTTTCAGAGCATGATGCCGAAAAGTGTGAGCGGTTTTCGGATGACCATCATGCTCTAACTCTTTAATTTAGAACGGCTTGTTCAGCCGAAGCAGGGCATGGCCGGCAGATTGGCGCGGCTTGCGAGCGCTCCGATCATGTTGCCCACCGATGTCGGGCGCGGTTCGCGTTTGCCCGCGGCCGTCTCCAGGAGTTGCTTGAAGTCTTCAAGCTTCACGCCGTCGGCGCGCAACACCATGGCGATCAGGGGGTCGCGAAGAGCTTCGGATATGGTCAGGTCGTCTCTGGTCTTTCTCATGGTTGTCCTCCTTTCGTGGGCGGTCGCCCGTGTTCCACTTTTCGCCGCCATGCTTCAACATTGACTTTCGCGTTTTGTGGTGTTACCGGTAAGTAACAATGCATTTGTTACCGATCGGTCACATTGATGTCAAGGACTACGTCCGCAAAAAAATCAGAAACTTCGAGTGAAATCTCCGTAGTCGTTTCCGAAGATCGCATCCCGCCCAGGGAGCGTATCGTCTCGACCGCATCGGAGCTTTTCCGCGAGCGCGGCATCCGTGGCATCGGCGTCGATGCCATCGCCGACGCGGCGCTGACCAACAAGATGACGCTCTACCGGCATTTCGGCTCGAAGGACGAGCTGGTCTGCGAGACGCTGCGCCGCGCCTCCGAAAAGGCCGGTGCCATCTGGCGCGATCTGGAGACGACCTATCCCGGCAATCCGCGCGCCCAGCTTTACGCCTGGGTGGAGACGCGGGCGCAATGTCTGAACGGCGAGCCCGCCGGCTGCGATCTCGCCAATGCTGCCATCGAGCTGAAGGGTGAGGGCCATCCCGCCCACGAAATGATCGAGCGGCACAAGGCCGAACAGCGGGATCGCCTGGCCGCACTCTGTTCGGCGGCCGGCGCGCGCGAACCCCAGCTTCTTGCCGATACGTTGACGCTGCTGCTCGAAGGTGCGCGCGTCACTCGCCAGGCCATGGGCACTGCCAGCTGCTGCGGTCATTTCGCCAAGGCCTGCAACGCCGCGATCGCCTCTTTCGCCTGAATCGGCCTTTCGCGGAACCTTACCGTTTCCATATCGTTTTTCCATCACCGGACGGCGATTGGAGACCGGGAGATGAATTACGTCTATCTCAAGCACCTGTATGCCAAACGCGCCGAGCTCGAAGCCAAGCTGGAGCTTCACGATGCGCGCTATTGTTTCGGCGAGGAAGAGGTCGATGACGGTACCGACAGCGATCTGCGTCAGCGGCTGAGCGAAATCGCCGACGAAATTGCCGCACTGGAAAGCAGCCCGGGGCGTTAATCCGCGCCAAGGATCTCCATCGTCCGTTCGTCGAATTTTCCCTGGTAAAAATGTTCGATCACCTGATGGAAGGGCGAGCCGTGATCGCTGATCGCCGCAAACAAGGTCATCGACGAGCGCAGCTTGAGGTCGTCGGGCGAGCCCAGGATCTCATGCGCTGAACGGCCGTGGACCGATAGGATCGCCTCGACGCAGCGCAGCAGCCGGCTGGAGAGAATGGGATCGGCGAGATAGGCGGTGGCTTCTTCGGCCGAGCGGATCGCATATTTTTCCGCCATCGACGACGTGCCGAGACCTGATATCTGCGGGAAGATGAACCACATCCAGTGGGAGGTCTTGCGCCCGGCTTTCAGCTCGGAGAGCGCCCTTTCATAGATGCCGTTCTGGGCATCGACAAAGCGGTCGAGATTATAATCGATATCACCGGCCATGGTCCCTCCCTTTCGCTGTCAATGCAGCCTGGGCCAAGGTCACCATGCCCGGCAAACTGTTTTTGCCCGGCAAACTGGTTTGGCCAGGGGCGCTAGGTTCGCCCGGGCCGGCCCTCAGCAAACCCTTTCAGCATAAGGGCTGCTCTCACGGCAATGGCCGTAAGGCTGATGGTGCGGCGCACTGTCGCCTGATGTGGCGGCAATGGCCGATGTCGTCACCGGATCCGTCTCGTTGGAAGAATATGCGGCGAAACCGACAAAGCTCAAGAGAGCCAGGGCTGCGACCACGACAACGCGCTCGAAGCCCGAAAGTTTCTGGGCGCTGACATGTTCGACATAGTCGCGCTCGCCCACGCCAGCGGTTTCGTCCTCTTTCACATGAAAGGTCACCATATCCTGGCGACGGGTCAAAGTTTCACAATCTGTCATCTCAATTACTCCTGCAACGCATGCGATGCCGGTCTCTCAAGAATAGACTCTCAACCCTCATGGCGAACCGACTCCCGCATGCGTGCAGCATGTGTGTCTTTAATCGCGGCAATTGAAGGGGCGATATGCAAACTCAGTGTTCAAAAAATCGTTCTAATAAATGCAAAATATCGTGAAGCTCTGGCTCGCCGGAATGATCCGGGATAATCGAGAGCATCATCTTTCGTCGGGATCGTCTCATGAACAAATCCTTCGGTGCGATGTCGATCGCCCAGCTTTCCGTCCTCATTCAAGGCGGCGCGGCCGATCCGGTCGACGTGGCTGAGGCGGTCTTCGAATCCATCGCGAGCCATGCCGACAAGGCCGTCTTCACCACGCTGCTGGAAAGCCGGGCGATGGAGGAGGCGCGCGCCGCCTCGAAGCGTTTGCGGGAAGGACGCTCGCTCGGATTGCTGGATGGTATTCCCATTGCCTGGAAGGATCTTTTCGATATCGAAGGTCTGGCGACGACGGCGGGTTCGGTCGTCCTCGCCGGGGATGCGCCGGCCAGCCAAGATGCGGCCGTCGTCGGTCTCCTCCGGCAGGCGGGCATGGTCGCCGTCGGCCGCACCAATATGAGCGAATTCGCCTTCTCCGGCCTCGGCGTCAATCCGCATTACGGCACGCCGGTCAATCCGCGCGGCACCGATCTCCCGCGTATTCCTGGCGGTTCGTCCTCCGGTGCCGGTGTTGCCGTTGCAGCCGGGCTGGTGCCGGTCGCCATGGGCACGGATACCGGCGGCTCGGTGCGCATTCCCGCCGCCTTCAACGGTATCGTCGGCTACAAGGCGACGCATGGCCGTCATGCGATGGCAGGCGTCTATCCGCTGGCAAAGAGCCTGGATTCGCTGGGGCCGCTCTGCCGCAGCGTCAGGGACGCGGTCTGGATCGATGCGGCGATGCGCGGATTGACGGCGCCCGCGGTCATTGAACGCCCCTTGCAAGGGCTGGAACTCCTCGTGCCCGAAAACGTCGTCTTCGACGGCGCCGAACCCGGCGTCGTCGCCGCGTTCGAGGCAGCTTTGGACCGTCTTCAACTGGCCGGCGCCCAGGTTTCCCGTGCCGTCATTCCGGCCTTCGACGAGATTTTCGATCTGATGACGAGATATGGTCCGCTGGTGACGGCGGAGGCTTTCGCGCTTCACCATGAACGCTTGGCGGGACCGGCCGCGGACAGGATGGACCGCCGGGTCGTCATGCGCACACGCCTGGGCGCCAAGACGACGCTGCCTGATTACCTCAGAATCCTCGAGGCGCGCAGCCGGTTGATCGCCGATGTCGAGCGTCTCGTCGGCGCCCGGCTGATCGCTTTTCCCACGGTTGCTCATGTCGCGCCACCGATCGGACCGCTGGAGCAGGACGACGAGCTGTTCTTTGCGACGAATAACAAGACGCTGCGCAATACCGCGCTCGGCAATTTCCTCGACTGGTGCGGCGTTTCCATTCCCTGCGGCACCGGCGTATCAGGCATGCCGGTCGGGCTCCTGCTTTCGGCGACCGCCCGTCGCGATGAGGCGCTGCTCGGGACGGCCGTGGCCGCCGAGCCGGTCATTCGCGGCGATTTCGTCTGATCGGCGATTGAACCGCCGGGCTTTTATTGCCATTGATGGCATGAGGAGATGCTGGAGGACGGCACGTGCAGATCATGCAAAACGGACGTTTCGCGGTTTCGACATGGTCGCTGCATCGGCTGCTCGGCGCCGTTTATGGCTATAGCCCCGATCCTGATAAAAGTGCCGCGCCGAAAGAGCCCTATGGCCCCGGTGCTGCGGCGCTGATCGATATGCCGGCGGCGCTCGCCGCACGCGGCATCCATCGGCTGGAGATCTGTTCGTTCCATTTGCCGCGCCTGGATGCCGCCTACCTCCATGAACTCAGCGATGCGATGGCGGCGTCGAACGTGCTGTTTCAGACGCTGCTCGTCGAGGACGGCGATCCGAGCCATCCAGAAACGGCCGACCGCGACGTCAGATGGATGGCCGAGTGGATCGATATCGCCGCTGCCCTCGGGGCAGAGAGGATGCGTGTTATCGCCGGCAAGCAGAGGCCGACCGAGGAAAACCTGACCCGCGCCGCCGGTCACCTCCGATGGCTGGGTGAACAAGCGGAAGGCAGCGGTGTGCGCGTCGTTGTCGAGAACTGGTTCGACCTCTTGCCGTCGCCGGTCGAGATGAACTGGCTGCTCGACCGGCTGGACGGCAAGGTCGGCCTCAACGGCGACCTCGGCAACTGGGCGGCGCCGGCGAAATACGAGGGTCTGGCCGACATCATGCGCCGGGCGGAAATCTGCCATGCCAAGGCCGATTACGGCACAACCGGCCTTGATGCCGACGATTACCGCAAGTGCCTGGAGATGTGCGAGCGGGCCGCTTATGCCGGCCCCTTCACACTGATCTACGACTCGCCCTTCTTCCCCGACGAGTGGGACGGCATCCTGCTGCAAAAGGCCTTCATCGAGGAATTCCTTCGCGAGGCGCCGGCGCGCAGGACCGCTTGATCTGCTTGCCTTTATTCCTGGCGCGGAAACCTCTGGCTTTCCTCCAGCACGTTCAGATCCATGTGGTTGCGCATATAGCGCTCCGAGGCTTTCTGCAGCGGCTGATGGTCCCAGGGATAATAGGCGCCGTTGCGCAGCGCTGCGTAGACCACCCAGCGGCGCGCCTGGCTTTCGCGCACGGCGGCGTCGAAATCGGCAAGGTTCCAGCGCCGGTCGGCCTGCTCGGTAAGCCTTGCCAAGGTGGCGGCGTGCGCCGGCTTTCCCGCCAGATTGTCGAGCTCCCGGGGATCGGCCTCGAGATCGAACAGCATCGGCGGATCCTTCTCGCAGAGCGAGAGCTTGTAGCGTCCGTCCCTAATGCAGACGAGCGGCGCTTCCGAACCCTCCGCGGCATATTCCATCGGCACCGGGCTGCGGCTGCCGGCGCCCACGGCAAGGGCCGCGAGATCCTCGCCCTCGGTCCATGGTTTCAACGAGGCGATATCGATGCCGGCAAGACCCGCCAGCGTCGGCGTCACGTCGAGCGTGGAGACCGGCTGATCGATGCGTTTGGGCGTCCAGCCGGGCACCGACATCATCAGCGGAACGCGCGCCGATCCTTCGAAGAAGTTCATCTTGAACCAGAGGCCGCGCTCGCCGAGCATGTCGCCATGGTCGGAAACGAAGAGGATGATCGTGTTATCGGCCATGCGGGTCCGTTCCAGAACGCCGAGAATGTCACCGATCTTGTCGTCGACATAGGAGATATTGGCGAAGTAGCCCCGCCTTGCCCGCCTGATCTGCTCATCGCTGATGTCGAAAGCGTCGTGGTCGCAGGCTTTCATCAGCCGCTGCGAATGCGGATCCTGCCGATCATAGGCGATCGGCGCAACCGCCGGGTCAAGCGCCGGGCAGTCCTCATAGAGGTCCCAGAATTTGCGGCGCGCCACATAGGGGTCGTGAGGATGGGTGAAGCTGACCGTCAGGCACCAGGGGCGTTCGTCATGGCCGCGTGACAGATCGAACAGCTTGCGGGTGGCGTGGTAGGCGACCTCGTCGTCATATTCCATCTGGTTGGTGATCTCGGCAATGCCGGCGCCGGTGACCGAACCGAGGTTGTGGTACCACCAGTCGATGCGCTCGCCGGGCTTGGTATAGTCGGGCGTCCAGCCGAAATCGGCGGGGTAGATGTCGGTCGTCAGCCGTTCCTCGAAACCATGCAGCTGGTCGGGGCCGACGAAATGCATCTTGCCCGATAGCGCCGTCTGGTATCCGCTCGCACGCAGATGATGCGCATAGGTCGGGATGTCGGAGGCGAATTCCGCCGCATTGTCGTAGACGCGCGTCCGGCTCGGCAATTGTCCGGACATGAAGGAGGCTCGCGCCGGTGCGCAGAGCGGACTTGCGGTATAGGTGTTGGCAAAACGCACGGAACGCTCCGCCAAGGATTTCAGATGCGGCGCATGCAGGAAATCGGCCGGCCCATCGGGAAAGAAGGTCCCGTTCAACTGATCCACCATCAGAATGAGAATATTCGGGCGCGCCATCCGGTTCCTCCTATGCTATTTGAAGATTTTATTGAAACGCCTATTATTGCGGCTGTAAAGACAGCTTTTTTCGATGGGTGCCTAAAGGAATTTTTATGCCAGACCACCCGATCGAGCTTGCATGGATGCGCATCTTCGTCGAAGTCGCAAGACTCGGGAGTTTTTCGGCAGCCGCAACGCTGCTTGGGCTGACCCAGCCCGCCGTCAGCTACCAGATCCGCCGGCTGGAGGAGCAGTTCGGCGTCAGCCTGCTGCGCCGCCAGCACCGCGGCGTGGCGCTGACCGCCGAAGGCGAGCGGCTTCTTGAGGTCGCCGCCAAGTCGGTCGCTGACATCGATGCGCTCGCACGCAGGTTCAGCGCCGAAGCCCAACGGCCGGTCGTCCGGCTCAGAACCGACTATGCCTTCTCATCGCTTTGGCTGATCCCGCGCATGGATGGCTTTCGTCTTCTTCATCCGGAAACGGATATACAGATCGTCGCGACGCAGAGGTTTGCCGCCGGTTTTCGCGACGAGGCCGATGTCGCGGTCGTTTTCGGCACGCGGGCGGAATTCGGCGCAATCGGTACGCTGCTGCTGCGGGAAAAGGTCGTGCCCGTCTGCACGCGGGGATTTCTCGATCGCAACGGCCCGTTCGACGATCCGGGGCAGCTTGCCAAGGCGGTTCTGATCCATCTCGACACGCCGATGCCATCGCCCTGGTTCGACTGGCGCAGCTATTTGACCGAATTTTCCGTCCTGCGCGACATCAATGCCGGCCGCGGGGATATCAGCTTCAACACATATTCGCTGGTCGTTCAGGCTGCGCTGAGCGCCCAGGGCGTGGCGATCGGCTGGATGGGGCTCGTCGATACGCTACTCTCCGCGCGCATGCTTGTCGAGGCCGGCCCGCCGCTGGAAGCACAGGACCGCGGCTACTGGCTGGTGCCGCCGCGATCGGCAAGCGCCCACAGCGAGAAGCTCAGCACCTGGCTGATGAACGAGGCGGGGAAGGTCGGCTAGCTCGAGCCGCGCCGCATGACGGAAAGGCTCTGACGGCGGTTATCCCGGATAACCATCGCCAATCCGCATGCTCACCAGACGCCTCGCAAGATATGGCTATAGTTGAAGCCTTTTCGAGTCCGACTCTTAGCCGATTTTTCTCGTCACAAAGAAACTCATCGCAACTTTTTCGTCACCATTTGGCATTGACGTGAACGGCGTTCGAAATTCCTTCCGTCCTAGTCCGTCCGTACGGATGTACTGGAGTTCCGCAAGGATTTCGAAGCCGCTCTCCTGCATCAGATTGATGTGATGGCTGCGCCACTTCCGATTTATCAGGTAGGGTCGTCGTCCACGCATCATCGTCCACGTGGGCGCGCTCAAAATCCAGTGCCCATTCCAGTCGCTTGACAGGCCGTGAGATTGGAAGTCGATCAGGTGCGTCGCAAACCCTCCTGGCTTCAGCCACCGGGCAATAGCGATATAGGTATCAACGAGGTTGTCCACGTGCTCCATGACTGAATGCGTCATCAGCCAGTCAGCCACACCCGCCTGCAGTACGTTGAAATCGGTCCATGGTGCGACGAACTTTAATCGTTCGCTGCCATTCACGAGGTCCGCCTTCAGCGCGTCGATTGCCTCCGCACTGAGGCGCTGTTGCACGATCCCATCTATCCGATCCCAGGCGAAGTTTGTCGGTGACGGCGGAAAAAAGATGTCGCCCGATACGGTGTTATCCCAAAATGCGGCCCGCTCGCCGAAGAGTTCAATCAAACCGTTCAGGACTTCAAGATCGTGCTCGATGCTCCGGTGGTCTTGCAAATCCAGCCCGATGTACGTGTCGACGCCCGCAAGCAGTGCGGCAAGCCCAACGCCAAGCGAACTTCCGGGGCCGACCTCGACCAATACTTCAGGTCTTTTGCCGTTCAGCCAAGGCGCTAGGTGACCGTAGTGGCGAAAGAAAAGGTCATAACAGTGGCGCGCAGAAGCAGTGCCCCCTTCCACGTGCGTATTTCGCAGTTGCGGAAGGACAAAGGAACCCAGTCCCTTGGCTAGGGAGCGAAGTGCAATATGGGTCATGGCGCCACCTTTTTCATCGAAACTCCAGCACGGCAATGTCCGGCGTGCTCTACCCAGCAGAATTCGCGTGCAACATCATCAGAGACTAAAGAAAATCCAAGCAATATGGTTCGGCCTTGGACTCGTTAGTTGGGATTGTACGCGGCTCATAGTGATTGATATTTTCACGAATCTAAAGTCATTCATTGGGCGTACAGCAATAATCACTATGACCATGGCTGGGTTGCTGAAGCGCATGAGGCTGCCTCAAAAAGAATTGAGCGATTTCAGCGAGTTGTGATTCCTTCGGATTTGCGAGATTCGATGGAGTTCTTCCTCCCGTACTGGATCGCGGCTTGCTAGCGATCTATGCAACATGAGTAATAGAGAGGGCATTCGGTAAGTGGGCGGGTGTATCTCGTTCTCCTGGTCTGTATCGGGATTTCAAAAGCGCCACGTGGATGCCCGCCGATCTGGGTGGCTAGCAGCAGCCTTGCGGCTCACCACGCCTCAACGCCGACGTTTGTGCCCAGGAGAAGCCTTGTCATGAATGACGCCGGTCGCCATTGTGGGATCGAATCGATAGGGAAGGCGGCTGAAGCATGTGGCGAATGATCGGATATGTTCTCGGAGTGCTTATGATCATCTTCGGACTGATCTGGATCGGCCAGGGAAGTGGCTATTTTCCCTATCCGTCGTCCAGCTTCATGATCAGGCAAACGATCTGGATCCTTTGGGGAGCCATCCTGGCGGGACTGGGAGTCGTGGTCATGATCGTCCTTTCGCGGCTACACCGGAGAGGATGAGGCCGTGAACCCTTCTGATCGAGCCAATGAACTGAGGAGAATGGCATGAGCGCAGCGGAAATCGACGGTTTCGCGGCACGGATCAGGAACCACCAGGGCGGCATGATCTCCGCCTGGGTGGGTATTCCGGACGCCACGCTCGCCAACCACCTGGCGCAGGAGGCTTTCGACGCCGTCGTGCTGGATATGCAGCACGGTATGTGGGACATGCCGGCGGCAGCAAACGCCGTCGGCCAGGTGCGCCTCGCCGGCAAACCAGCCTTGGCGCGCATACCGGTCGGCGATTTCGCCTCCGCCTCGCGCCTGCTCGATGCCGGCGCCTCCGGCATCATCGCGCCGATGATCAATTCGGCCGAAGACGCGCAAGCCTTCGTCAGGACCACGAAATATCCGCCGCTCGGCGAGCGCAGCTGGGGACCGTCGCTGGCGCTGAACCACACCGGCCTGTCCGCCGACGATTATCTGAAAAACGCCAACGCGCTGACCGTCGCCATCGCCATGGTCGAGACCCGGGCGGCACTTGAGGCGATCGATGCTATCCTCGGCGTTGCCGGCATCGACGGCATCTTCGTCGGTCCGTCCGACCTTTCGATCGCGCTGTCGAATGGCGATCAGGTGGCGCCGAACGCCGCCGAGATCGACAGCGCCATGCAGCATGCCGTTTCGCGCTGCCGCGCCCACGGCAAATTCGCCTGCGCCTATGCCGCCGATGGCGAGCGGGCCGGCGAACTCTTGAAATTCGGCTTCGATCTGGTCATTGCCGGTGCGGAGACCACGCAACTGCGCTCCGGCGCCCGCCGCGCCATCAACGCCGCCCGGAGGATCGCGTCGGGCAGCTAACCCGTCTTAGCGGGCCGGCTTCACGGCCAGCCAGATGACGTGGCGGGCGCCGCCGCGCTTGCCGTTGGCGCGGGTGTTGACGACGTCGGCGGAAAAGCCGCTGTCCTTGAGACGCCGGGTGAAATCCGGGTCAGGGCCGGATGACCAGACGGCGAGGACGCCGCCGGGGCGAAGCGCGTCGCGGGCGGCGCGAAGGCCGGCGAAATCATAGAGCCGGTCGTTGGATTTGCGGGTCAGGCCATCCGGGCCGTTGTCGACGTCGAGCAGGATGGCGTCAAAGGCAGCCTTGCCGGCGCGGATCGCCTCGCCGACATCGCCTTGGTGGATGCCGACGCGTGGATCGTCGAGGCAGCCTTTGAATACTTCCGCCATCGGCCCGCGCGCCCAGGCAACCACGGCCGGCACCAGTTCGGCGACGGTGACGCCGGCATCCTCGGGCAGGACGGCAAGGGTGGCGCGCAGCGTAAAACCCATGCCGAGCCCACCGATCAAGATCCTCGGCTTCGAATGCGCCTTGATCCGTTCCCAGGAAAGGGTTGCCAGTGCTTCCTCCGAACCGCTGAGGCGGCTGTTCATCAGTTCGTTGGCGCCGAGCATGATCGAGAACTCGCTGCCGCGCTGCTTCAGCCTGAGCTCGCCGGTTTCACCGGGAATGGTCGCGGAATCGAGCTGGATCCAGGGCAGCATGACGGCTTGGCCTCGTGTGAAAGGAACCGTCCCCCTAGCATAGGCCGCGTGATGAGGCCAGCAAGCCGGCTTCAGATCATCCGCATGAAATGACCCTGCTCCACTTCGACAATCTCGTCCTGCGGTGCGGCCGAACGGCGGCGGATGTCCTCCACCTCGTCGGGCCGCAGCCGGGCCTTCGGGTCCTCGAATCGGACGTCGGGATCGGGCACGGCCGAGAGCAGCAGCCTGGTATAGGGATGCAGCGGATTGTCGATCACCTTGGCGACGCTGCCCCATTCGACGATCTGGCCGGCATACATGACGGCGATGTCCTCGGCGACATAACGGGCGGTGGCGATATCATGGGTGATGTAGAGCAGTCCGAGTTTCATTTCCTGCTTCATCTCGTTCAACAGGTTCAGCACGCCAAGGCGCACCGAGACGTCGAGCATCGAGGTCGGTTCGTCCGCCACGATCACCTCCGGCTTGACGGCGAGGGCGCGGGCGATGTTGACGCGCTGGCGCTGGCCGCCGGAAAGCTCATGCGGATATTTCGGCGCGACGAGATCGGGATCGAGCCTGACGCGCTGCAGCAGTTCGCGGACCGTCGCGTCGATCTCGGTTCCCTTGATGTCAGGGCGATGCAGCTTCAGCGGCCGGCGGAGATGATGGGCGATGGTATGGGCGGGGTTGAGCGAGGCGAAGGGGTCCTGGAAGATCATCTGCACCGAGCGGCGGTAGCGGGCGATCTCATCCGCCTTGGCCCCTTCCACAGGGCGCCCCTTGTAGAGGATCCGGCCCGATGTCGGCAGATATTCGCGCATTGCCATGCGGGCGCAAGTGGTCTTGCCGCTGCCGGATTCGCCGACGAGGGCCAGCGCCCGGCCGGCATGCAGGGAGAAGGAGATGGCGCGCGCCGCATGCACGGCCCCGGAACCGTGGCCGAAGGTCTTGGTCACTGTGTCGAGGGCGAGGATGGCATCACTCATAGCAGCACGCCTCCATGCAGCGAGGGGAAGGAGGCCCAGAGCTTCTTGGTGTAATCGTGCTCAGGCGTCCTGTAGATCGCCTCGGCTGAATTCTGCTCCACTAGCCGGCCGGCGAGCATGATGCCGATGCGGTCGCAGAACTGCACCATCAGCCCGAGATCATGGGTGATGAACAGCACGGAAAAGCCGAAGCTGCGGCGCAATTCGTTGATGCGCTGCAGGATTTCGCGCTGGACGACGACGTCGAGCGCCGTCGTCGGCTCGTCCATGACGACCAGCTTCGGATCGAGCGCCATGCAGATGGCGATGACGATGCGCTGGCGCATGCCGCCGGAAAACTGGTGCGGATAGTCGCGCATGCGGTCCGGCGCGATGTCAACGAGCGTCAGCATCTCGGCGGTGCGCTCGCGGGCTTCGGCACGGCTCATGCCCTTATGGGTTCGTAGCATGTCGTGGAATTGCGCCTCGATGCGCAGCACCGGGTTCAGCGAGTTCATGGCGCTCTGGAAGACCATGGCGACCTCGCGCCAGCGGAAGGCGGCGAGCGCCTGCCGGTCGAGGCCGAGCACGTCGCGGCCGTCGAGCAGGATGCGGCTCTCCTTGCGGATCAGCGCCGGCGGCTTGTGCAGGCGGCTGATGGCAAAGGCGATGGTGCTCTTGCCGCAGCCGGATTCGCCGGCAAGGCCGAAGACCTCGCCGGGCGCGACATCGAAGCTGACATCGTCGACGGCGCGAAAATCCTTCTCCTCGCCGATATAGTCGATGGTGAGGTTTCTCACCGAAAGCAACGGTTGCGTCACAGGCGGCCCTCCCCGGAACGGACGAGCAGGGACCAGCGCTTCAGATGATTGCCGGTGCGCAGCCGCGGGTTGGCGATTTCGTCGACGGCGAAGTTCAGCAATGACATGCCGATGCCGAGGAAGGCGAGCGCAAAGCAGGGGGTGAGAATATCCCACCAGGCGCCGACCGAAAGGGCCGAGGCCTTCTGCGCATTGTAGAGCATGGTGCCCCAGGAGATTGCTCGGGGATCGCCGAGGCCGAGGAATTCGAGCGTCGCCTCGGTGATGATTGCGAAGATGACGCTGCCGATGAAATTGATGCCGACGATGGAGATCACGTTGGGAAAGATCTCGAATGTCATGATGCGCCATTGCGGCTCGCCCATCATCTCGGCGGATTTGACGAAATCCTTCTGTTTGACGGAGAGCGTCTCGGCGCGGGTGACGCGAGCGCCCCAAGCCCAGGAGGTGGCGCCGAGGATGAGGGCGATGACGACCGGGCTTGCCTGGCCGATGAAGGCTGCAAGCACCAGGAGCAGCGGCAGGTTCGGAACGACCAGCACCATGTTGGTGAAGAAGCTGATGATCTCGTCGGTCTTGCCGCCGCGATAGCCGGAGATGATGCCGAGCGCGGTGCCGACAAGGGTGATCAGCAGGCCGGCGCCGAAGCCGACGGCGAGCGAGGTGCGGGCGCCGTAGATCAGCCGGGCGAAAACATCCTGGCCGATGCGGGTGGTGCCGAGAATATGGTCGAGCGACGGCGCTTGGTGCGGCCGCCCGGTGCGGGCGGCGGGATCGTACTGCGTCAGCAGCGGTGCTGCGATCGCGACGATGATGATGACGGCGATGATGGCGAGGCCGGTGAGCGCCTTGCGGTTGCGAAGCAGGGTTTTCATCTCACGCTCCCTTCAGCCTGGGATCGAGCAAGATATAACTGACGTCGACGATGAAATTGGCGATCAACATGGTTGCGGTCATGATCAGGAGCTGGCCCTGGATGACGGGATAATCGCGGGCGAGGATCGCCTGGTAGAGAATGTTGCCGAGGCCGGGATAGTTGTAGACGACCTCGGTGACCAGCGAGCCGCCGAGGATGGTGCCGATGGCGATGGCAAGGCTGGAGACGGTCGGCAGCAGGGCGTTGCGGGCCGCGTACCACAGCATCACATGCCGGTCGGACAGGCCCTTGGCGCGGGCCATGACGATATAGTCATCGCCGAGCAGGTTGATCATGTTGTTGCGCATGGTGACGGTGAAGCCACCGATCAGCACGGTGCACAGCGTCACCATCGGCAGGATGCCATGATAGGCGACGCTGCCGATATATCGCAGGCTGAAGGCCGGATCGAGCGCTGGGTCGGCGGCATAACCGTTCGGAAACCAGCCGAGCGTGAAGCCGAAAATGAAGAGCACGATCAGCGAGGTGACGACCGCCGGCACCGAGGTCGCAAAGATCGCGCCGACGGAGACGATCACATCGAACCGGCTGCCGCGCCGCCAAGCGGCGACGATGCCGAGGAAGGTGCCGAGCGCGAAGCTGACGATCGTCGCCGTGCCCATCAGGGCGACGGTCCAGACGAGGGCATGGCCGAGCACCGACGTCACCGGCAGAGGGAAATACTTGATCGAGCGGCCGAGATCGCCGGTGAAGATGCTGCCGAGATAGGTGAGGTACTGCTGCCAGAGCGGACCGTCGACGAAGCCGAAGGTGAGCTTCAGCGCCTGCAGGCTTTCCGGCGGCAATTCGGTGCCGGCGCTCGAAAACATGATCTGCACGGGATCGCCCGGCATCAGCCGGGGCAGGAAGAAATTGATCGTCGCTGCCGCGATGAAGGCTGCCATGTAGAAGACGAGGCGGCGAAGCAGGAAAGCCATGGGAACTCCGTCCTGACGGGAGCGGCGCTTTCTTCAACGCCACTCCCGAAATCATGATGCTTACTTGACGGGCTCAAGAGCGAGCAGGTTCAATAGGCGTGCTGGATTGGTGCGCGAGATCGACGGGTTGACGAAGGGATTTTCCTTGGTCGACCAGCCGGTGAAGCGTTTGGTGTTGTACTGATACCAGTTCGGATTGTTGAACACCGGAATGACAGGCATGTTTTCGGCGACGATGCGTTGTGCCTTGTTCATCGCGTCCTTCTGCTTGGCAAGGTCGGCGGTCTGGGTGAACTCGGTGACCAATTTCTCGACCTCCGGATTGAACCAGCGCTGCGCGGTGAAGCGGGTCTTGCCCTTGTCCGAAGCGCTGAAGGCGCGCTTGTAGGGATAATAGGGCGAAGCCGATGCCGGCAGGCTGTTGATCGCCGCATCGAAGGTGCCGTTGATGAGGTTGCCGGTCCAGACGGCTTCCTCCGGCGTTTCGATCTTGGCGTCGATGCCGACCGCCTGCATGCCCTCGACGGCGAGGTTGACGGTGTCGATCCAGTCGGTCCAGGCGCTCGGGACGATGATCGAGAAGGAGATCTTGCTGCCGTCGGGATTGTCGCGGAAGCCGTCGCCGTCCTTGTCCTTGTAGCCCGCCTCGTCGAGCAGGGCCTTGGCGGCATCGGCGTCATAGGTTGCGAACTTGCCGAAGTCGGCCTTGACGGATGGGTCCGCCCAGCTCTTGTAAAGCTCGCCCATCAGGCCGGGGTCTTCGTTCAGCGTCGGATAGCCATAGCCGGCGACGTCGATCATCGTCTTGCGGTCGAGCGCCATCGAGACGGCGCGGCGGAACTTCAGGTCGTTGAAGGCCTTCTTGTTGTTCTCGTTCGCGGTTTCGAGGTTGAACAGGAAGGCGACCATGCTGCTCGGCGAATACCAATAGTGGAAATGCGCCGGATCCTTGGAGAGATAGACATTGTCGATATCCGGGATGAAGGAGACGCCCCAGTCGAGCGTACCGTCGGCCGTTGCCGTCAGCATCTGGTTGTTGTCGGCAAGCTGCGGGAAACGCATGCAATCGACCTTCAGATGCGCGTTGTCCCAGTAGTTCGGGTTGCGGCACTGGTCGTAGGTCTGGCCGGTGAAACGCGGCACTTCCGTCAGCGGGCCGCTGCCGACCGGGGTCTCGTTGGCGAAGGTGACCGGATCGGCGACATCCTTCCAGACATGTTCCGGAACGATCGGCAATTGCGAGATCTGCTCGGCCGCAAGCGAACTCGGATTGGCGAGCGTGAAGCGCACCGTCTGGCCGTCGACCGCCTGCACGTCGGTGATGAAGGTCCAGATGCTGACGAAGTCGAGCGCCGGGAATTTCTTCAGGTAATCATAGGTGAACTTGACGTCGGCGGAGGTCAGCGGCTTGCCGTCGGACCATTTCAGGCTCGGGCGCAGCTTGAACTCGATGCTCTTCAGGTCGTCGGAGAGCTTGAAGCTTTCGGCCAGGCGATAGACCGGCTTGTTGCTGTCGAAGCGATTGAAGACGACCAACGGCTCGTAGATGAAGTCGAGCGTCGATTGACGCGACGAGGTCTGGTTGAACGGGTTGAAGTTGCGAACCCAGGTCGTCGCCGGTTCGATATTCACTGTCAGGACCGTCTGCGCCATGGCAGATCCGGAAAGCAACGTTAGTGCGGCGGCGGCAAGAAGATATTTTTTCATGTTCTATTCCCCTTTTCTTATGCGGTGAGAGATGACGTGCCGGTTAGGAGACCAGCGCGCTTGCAAACATGTTTTCGACTTCAGCGTAGGCGGCTCGGACGTCGATCTTGAGTTTGCCGAGGCGGGCCTTGCCGGCGGCGATCCGCTGCAGGGCGGCGTCCGTCAGCGGTCGGGCGGCCTTGGCAGCGGCTTCGCTTTCCCTGACGTCGCCATGGCTGTGGAGGGCGATGTCGAAGCCCGCGTCGAGCACCTGGCGGACGCGCTCGGGCAGCGTGCCCTGTAGCGACTCCATGAAGATGCAGTCTGATATCAGCACGCCGTCATAGCCCATGTCGTTGCGGATCACGTCGTGCATAACAGGCGAGACCGATGCCGGCAGCTCCGCGTCATAGGCCGAATAGACGACATGGGCGACCATCGCCCAGGGCGTATCCTTCAGCGCCACGAACGGCTTGAAATCGGTGGCGGTGAGCGTCTCGCGGCTGGCATCGACGACCGGACGCTCCTTGTGGGAATCAAGCGTTGCGCGGCCATGGCCGGGAATATGCTTGATGACAGGCATGTTGCCGGTCTCGAGCAGGCCATCGACCACCTCGCGGCCGAGGGCAGCGATGAAATCGGGATCAGGGCCGAAGGAGCGGGCGCCGATGACCGCGCTCGTCGTCTCGAAGACGAGGTCGAGAACGGGCGAGCAGCCGCTGGAAAGGCCGAGTTCCGTCATCATCGCGCCCATGGCCTGGGAGGAAAGGCGCAGTGCTTTTTTGCCGAGATCGAAATCGCGGCGCGCAAGCTCGGCGAACTGGCCTAAGCTGCGGAAGAGCGGCCAGGGGCCGGCATCGAGATGCTGGACGCGGCCGCCTTCCTGGTCGGTGAAGACAGGCGCGTCGTCGCGGCCGACGGCCTCGCGAAAACGTTCGATCAGCCGCTTCGTCTGCTCCGGTTCGCGCTGGTTACGCCGGCCGACGAACAGGCCGAGCGGATTGGTCTCGCGGAAGAGGGCGAATTCATCATCCGAAATCGTGGGGGTGGGAAGGCCGACGAAAAGGGCGAGCGGGCTCGAGGACAATTCTGTAACTCCGGGATCAGAGGGTCATTTCGGCGTGCTTCTCAGCATGCCTTCGTAGATGCCCTTGTCGGGGGCGGGGATGATGGTTGCACCTGCGGTCTTCGCGTAGAAATCGACCGGCCCGGCATCGCCGATGAAGGCATAGGCATGACCGAGCGTCTTCATCGTCTGAAGGCAGGCGGAAAACAGCGCGAGCCCGATGCCTCTGCCCCGCGCGTCGCGGTCGACGCCGGTCGGGCCGAAGAAGCCGCGCGCCGTCGTGTCATAGCAGGCAAAACCGAGCAGCTTGCCGCCGTCGACTGATATCAGGCAGGCAACGGGCTGGCGGGAGAAGGCGACGGCGACTTCGCTTGCCCAGTTCTCGCTGAACCGTTCGCGAACCCAGCCGAGAACAAGATGCAGTTCCGGGGGGAGGGCCGGGCGGATGGAGACGCCGACGCCATCGGCTTTTTGCTGGAGGTCGGCAAGCTCAGCGGAATATAGGTTCACAAGCAGGTCCGGCACCTGTCATTCCTCCTCTTATTCCGTTATTGCGGAATGTATCCCCTTTTAGTGTTATAGACTTGGCCATCTGGCCGAGCTTGTCAACAAGGTTTTTCAACGAGACAAAGAGATGGTCTGCGACTGAGCCGTGGTTTCAACGCAAAGTAGGTGCCGAACGCAAAACGGCCCGGGGAGGCCGGGCCGTTTTCGATTGGCGTGTTCGCTGTGCGAGCGCCTATTTGTCGTCTTTCCACAGCGCATGAAAATGCTGCACAGGGCCGTGGCCGGAGCCGACGGTGAGGTTTCCGGCGGCGGCGACCGCGCCGGCGAGGTAGTCCTTCGCGATGGCGACCGCCTCTCGCGCCGAGGCGCCCTTGGCGAGTTCGGCGGCCAGCGCGCTGGACAGCGTGCAGCCGGTGCCGTGGGTGTTTTTGGTCGGCACGCGCAAAGCTTCGAACCAGTATAGACCGTCGGCGGTGGCCAGCACGTCGGGGCTCTCGTCGCTGTCGAGATGGCCGCCCTTGACCAGCACTGCGGCCGGGCCAAGCGCGCGCAGGCGCTCGGCCTGTTTTGCCATGTCAGCGCGGTTCGTCGCCACCGGCTGGTGCAGCAGGGCGGCGGCTTCGGGCAGGTTTGGGGTCAGAAGCGTGGCGAGCGGCAGCAGCCGGCGGGTCAGCACGTCGACGGCTTCCGGCGCGAGCAGGGCGGCCCCACCCTTGGCGATCATCACCGGATCGATAACCACAGGGATGCCGCGCCGGTCAGCCAGTGCGTCGACAACGGCCTCGGCGATGCCGGCATTGGCGATCATGCCGATCTTGACGGCATCGACGCGCACATCGGCAAAGACGGCGTTGATCTGGTCGGCGACGAATTGCGGCGGCACCAGATGCACGCCGCTGACGCCTTGGGTATTCTGCGCCGTTAGCGCCGTCAGCACCGCCATGCCGTAGACGCCGCGGGCGGAAAAAGCCTTGAGATCGGCCTGGATGCCGGCGCCGCCCGAGGGGTCGGAGCCGGCGATGGAGAGAACGTTGCGGATCATGCACGGGCCTTTCGGATTTCGGCGGCGATGCGGCGCGTGGCCGCTCCAGGGTCGGGCGTGCCTGCGATCGCCGAGACGACGGCAAGCCCCTTGGCGCCTGCAGCAAACACTTGGGCGACATGATCCGCCTTGAGGCCGCCGATCGCCACCGACGGCACCGGCGAGGCCTTCACCAGCCTGGCAAGACCGTCAAAGCCGATCGGCTGCTTGTGGTCGGCCTTGGTCGGTGTCGCAAACACCGGTCCGACGCCGGTATAATCGACCAGACCGGGATCGACGGCAGCGGCAAGCGCCTCGGTTTCGACCGACAGGCCGAGGATCATCTCGGGCCCGATCATCGCCCGCGCCGTGCGCGCATCCATGTCCTCCTGGCCGATATGCAGGCCGTCGGCGCCGACGGTGATCGCCGCCTCGACATCGTCGTTGACGATAAGCAGGACGCCGGTTCCGACAAGCGCCTGTTTCAAGGCGCGGCCGGTCGTAATCATCGCGGCGGTGCCGGCCTGTTTGTCGCGCAATTGCACCATCGTCGCGCCGCCGGCAACGGCAAGGCGCGCCGTCTCGACCATGCCGATCCCGGCGCAGAGATCGGGATCGAGAACGAGATAGAGCGAAAGGTCGAAAGCCTTCATGCCGCCGATATCCTTGCCCTGGCATCCAGCGTTTCGGCGTCGAGCGCGGCCAGCGCATCGAGGAAGCGCCAGGCGAAGGAGCCGGGGCCGGCCGCCCCGAGCGCGGCAGCCTCGCCGGCGACGGCGAAGGTTGAAAGTGCCGCCACCGTCGCCCCGAAGATATCATCCGGCGCTGTCGCGGCAAAGGCGCCGACAAGGCAGGTGAGCGAGCAGCCGAGCGCGGTGACCTGCGGCATCAGCGCCGATCCGCCTGTTATACGGACGGCTCTTTCACCATCGGTGACGAAATCCACAGCGCCGGTGACGGCGACGACCGTCTGCTGGCGCGTGGCCAGCCGGCGCGCCGAGCCTTCCGCCTGCTCGACCGGGTCGCGGCTGTCGACGCCCTGGCCGCGGCTCTCTCCACCGGCAAGTGCGATGATCTCGGAGGCGTTGCCGCGGATGATCGTGGGCTTGAGCGCCAGCAGAGCCGCGACCGCATCGCGGCGGAAAGCCGTGGCATAATGAGCGACCGGATCGAGCACCCAGGGCTTGCCGGCCGATGTCGCCGCCTTCGCAGCCGCCTGCATGCCGTCGATCCACTGCGTCGACAGCGTGCCGATATTGATTGTCACTGCGCTCGCGATTCCAGCGAATTCACCGGCTTCTTCAGCGGCATGCACCATGGCGGGCGAGGCGCCCGCGGCAAGCAGAACATTGGCGGCCACATTCATGGCGACGTAATTGGTGATGCACTGAACGAGCGGCGGCTTCTCGCGCATCGCTTTCAGCATTGCTCCTGGTGTGGTCCTGGTCTGCATATGGCCCCTTTCAGGCGGGGGCGGGCACGGGGCGGTTCCTGCGGGCTCAGCCGCGACCCCGAGCGACTCCCTCCGCCGGCATTATCCGGTTCAGGTTCGAAGGGTGCTTCTCAGCCCGTCTGTCGACGAACGCCCCTGTCTCTCATCGCGTTTCTTTTCGCAGAGAACGGCGCGGATGTCATCTCGAAAATGACAGTCCTGCGACCGCGGCGCGTGAAGCCGGGGGCGGCATACGGAACGCAATCTCCCTGAACGCGAAGTAAATACCTAACGCAAACTTTACCGTGTTTACACGCTGGGGTTGACCGAATTGCAGATTGTAGCGATATGACTTTCAAGCAAATAAAATCTTCCTGAAGTTGCATTTTAATGAGGGAATTTTTGAAAAACGGCTTGAAGCGAGGCTTCCGGAATACCGCTCCGGTTCTGATATCCATGGCTTGTGTTCACTTCGATTGCGGAGCGCCAACGAAATGAATAATTGCTACCGGCGGTGCAGTGTTGCTTCTTCGCCACAACCGAACCGAATTGCGGTGAGCCCCGGCATCCCCGTGGCGCCGTATTTCCGAGTGAGCTACATGTCAGCAGAGAGCCGCCGCAAGCGGTCCGGCGAGTGGTGTCGAGAGCGGAGAACCCGCAGCTTTGAGGGATAAGTTCCGCACATGGATGGCGTCGTTTCGCAGCAGCTGGACTCCGGTCTTCGTGCGCTCTGCGGCATCGCCGCATTCTATCGGATCGCTGCGGATGCGGTTCAGCTAGAGCACGACTTGGCGTTGAAGGGGCGCGCGTCCCAGCCCATTGACATTCAGCGGGCAGCCAAAATCATCGGACTCAAGGCACGCGTGGTCGAGAAGGTCACGGCGCAACGCCTTCGAACCATGCCTGTCCCGGCTATCGTCCAAGTTCGCAGCGGATCCTTTCAGGTGCTCGGCGGGTTGAATCCCTCTGGAAAATACCGCCTTGTCGATCCCATAACGCGCGCTGATCGCGAGATTGCTCCGTCGGATATATTAGCCGAAATCGACGCGCGCGTTATTCTTGTGGGTCGGCGGATCAGGGGGGAAGGGTCGGACCCGCGAGAATTCGGCTTCAAGTGGTTTCTGCCATCGATCTGGCGTTATCGAAAGCCGCTCGCGCATGTATTGATCGCATCGCTGTTTGTGCAGATCTTTGCGCTCATCACGCCTTTGTTCTTTCAGGTCGTGGTCGACAAGGTGCTGACGCATAAGGGCTATTCGACGCTGTTTGTGCTTGTCGCCGGCATCGCGATCGTTGGCCTGTTCGATGTCATGCTCCAGTATCTGAGAGCCTATGCGCTGGCGCACACGACGAACCGGATCGACGTCGAGCTCGGCCAACGCTTGTTCCATCATCTGCTGCGGCTGCCGTTGGAGTATTTCGAGACGCGGTCTGCCGGTCAGACCGTCGCCCGCGTCCGCGAACTAGAAACCATACGGGCATTCCTGACCGGGCAGGGATTGTTTTCGGCCCTCGATGTCGTTTTCATCTTTGTCTTCATCGCGGTTCTTTTCGCTTACTCCTGGAGCTTGACGCTGATCGTCATCGCCGCCATCCCGATCTACATCCTGATCGGCAGCGTGGTGCGACCGCCGCTGCGCGAATTCGTCAAGGAGAAGTTCAATCGCGGCGCGGCAAGCCAGCAGTTCCTGGTCGAAGCCGTCGTCGGCATCCACACGGTAAAGTCCGCCGCGGTCGAGCCGGTGATGCAGGCGCAGTGGGAGGAGAAGCTCGCAGCTTACGTGCGAACAGCCTTCGATACGACAATGCTGGGCGTCGGCGGGCAAAACGCCATTCAATATGTGAGCAAGCTTTCGACGGCTGCCCTTCTTCTTTTCGGTGCGAGGGCCGTCATCGAAGGCGAGCTTTCCGTCGGCTCACTTGTCGCCTTCAACATGATTGCCGGGCAGGTCACCCAGCCGATCCTGAGGCTGTCCCAACTCTGGCAGGATTTCCAGCAGGTGCAGATCTCGGTCGACAGGCTCGGTGATATTCTCAACACGCCGATAGAGCGCCAGCCAGCCGCGCGGTTGTCGTTGCCTGCGCCAAAGGGAAAAATCGATTTTCGAAACGTGACCTTCCGTTATCGGCCCGGCTCACCGGAGGTGCTGAAAAACATATCGCTTGAAGTCAAGCCGGGAGAGGTCATCGGCATCGTCGGCACCTCGGGCTCGGGAAAATCGACACTCGCGAAACTGGTGCAGCGTCTTTATATCCCCGAAGAGGGGCAGGTCCTTCTTGACGGCATGGATCTCTCCCAGCTCGATCCCGCCTGGCTTCGAAGCCACATCGGAGTCGTTCTCCAGGAGAACCTGCTGTTCAACCGGACGATCCACGACAATATCGCCTTCTCAAACCCGGCGATGCAGCGCGCTCAGGTGATTGCGGTCGCCAAGCTCGCCGGGGCGGATGAATTCATTTTGCGATTGCCGCATGGCTACGACACGACGATCGAAGAGCGCGGCGCAAACCTGTCCGGTGGCCAGCGTCAAAGGATCGCCATTGCCCGTTCGCTTGCCACCGCTCCCCCGATCCTGATTTTCGATGAAGCGACCAGCGCCCTGGACTATGAGAGCGAGCGCGTCGTGCAAACCAACATGCACCAGATCGCCGCCGGCCGCACGGTTATCATTATCGCGCATCGGCTCGCCGCCGTACGGCCTTGCAACCGGATCATCGGCATGGCTGACGGACGCATAGTGGAAATCGGCAGCCATGACGATCTGCTCAAGCGCCCGGGCGGGCTCTATGCGCGGCTTTGGGCCTTGCAGAATGACAGAGGCGCCGCATGAACGGCAAGGCCGCCAAAGCCGTGCGATATGCGGGCCTTCCCCCGCGCCCGCTGGCGCGATCCGACCACGAGTTTCTGGCGCCGGCGCTCGAAATTCTGGAGACGCCGGCCTCGCCGGTGCGTCTGGCGCTGATCCTGATCATTTGCGCCTTCGTCACGACGGCGTTGATCTGGTCTTATATCGGCCGCATCGACATCATTGCGGCCGCACAAGGCAAAATTCAGCCGACGGGCCGCGTCAAAGTTGTTCAGCCATTGTTGACCGGCAAGGTGAAGGCACTTCCGCCGCCGAATGGCGCGCCCGTCAAGAGCGGTGATATCCTGCTCGAACTTGACCCGACGGATGCCATTGCCGATGAGACGGACGCAACAAAAGGCCTGGCGTCCGTGAGGTCAGAGGTCCGGCGCCGAAAAGCCGCGGTGGACTATGTTCGGTCTCAGGAGAGCGACCAGCCGCTGCCGATGATCTCCTGGGATGCAGATGCGCCCGATGAATTGCGTCGTCGTGAAGAAGGCATCCTGCGGGGTGACATCGAGCAATTCCAGGCCGCAGCTGCGTCGCTCGATGCCCAGAAGCACCAGAAGGAAGTGGAACGCGATCGTCTGGTCGTGACGGTTGCGGCTCAGAACTCGCTGGTTGAGACCCTGAAAGAGCGCGTGGCAATGCGCAGTGTGCTGGCTTCGAAGGATGCCGGCACGATGGCGAGTGTGATCGATGCCACGGAAACATTGAAAGAGCAGGCGACACAGCTAGCCGTGCAGGAGGCCCACCTGGCAGATGCCGTGGCCGGCATTGAGGTCTTCGCGCGGGAGAAGGACAAGCTGACACGAACCTTCCTGAGCGATCAACTCGGACGGCTCGGCGATGCGGAGCGTCGGGTCGAAGAACTGGAGCAGCGGCTGGCGAAAGCCAGGAATGTTCGCGAGCAGATGACCTTGCGCAGTCCAATAGACGGCACGGTGCAGGCGTCTTCGATTACCAGTGTCGGTCAGGTGGTGACCGTCGGCCAGGATGTGATGCGTGTCGTGCCTGAAGGGAGCGCGTTGGAGCTCGAAGTCTACGCTTTGAACAAGGACATCGGCTTCATCAAGGTCGGACAGGACGCTGTCGTCAAGCTCGAAGCCTTTCCCTTCACCCGCTACGGAACGATCGCAGCCCACGTCACCAAGATTGCGGCAGATGCGATCCCCGAGCCCGACGCCGCACGCCGCGAGGGCGACCCTGCGGCAAGACAGGCGGAGACAACGTTCGGCGGCGCCGAAAGAATGCAGAACTTGGTTTTCCCGGTCACCTTGAGCCTGGAGACTGACCAGATTTCAGCAGATGGCCGTAACGTCAAGTTAAGTGCGGGCATGGCAGCAATTGCGGAAGTCCGAACGGGTGAGCGCAGAATGCTGGAATATGTCTTTTCGCCTTTAGTCGAGGTCGCGGAGGAAGCACTTCATGAGCGCTAGTTGCCAGGGTCATCCTCACTGAAGCGAGATAAGAACTGTCGTTGAAATTTCGCCCTCCGATAGAGCAGAGGGAACCGGCATAGGCACGGTAGAGTGGAATAGGCAAAAGGGTATTTTATGACGAACCTTATTACTTCGACAAAGGACGTCAGCTTGACTGGGGATCAGAAAGTTGACGGGCTTTTCGCTGGCACTGCCTGGGACGGAACGATAACCTATGCGTTTCCCACCACCTCGTCATCGTATGCCTATAGCGGCGAGAAAGACTATCAATTTTCTTCAATTTCGTCGCAACAGCAGTCTCTCGCCTTGTTCTTTATGGAGCAGTCCTATGGGAATGCGGCAAATGACGGCTTCTCCGTCGAGGGATTCACGAACGCCAACTTTGAGGCCGGAAGCGCGGCTACCGCAACGGTGCGGTTCGCTCAATCGTCTTTGCCTGACACGGCATGGGCCTATACTCCGAATATCGGCGGTCGCGGCGGCGATGTCTGGTTCGGGACGGAATATGCCGGCACCGAAGATGATCTTCGCTTTCCGAGGTTCGGCAACTATGCGGGCCAAACTGTGGCGCATGAACTGGGCCACGCTCTCGGACTGAAGCATGCTCAGGAAGCGTATGCTTCCAATATGACAGTTGTTCCGAGCGCCTACGACTCGCTCGAATATACGATCATGACCTACCGCACATATGTCGGAGATGATGGGACCGGGTACGAATACGAACATGATGGCGCGCCACAAACCTTCATGATGCTCGACATCGCCGCCCTGCAGGAAATGTATGGTGCGGACTACACGACGAACAGTGGCGATACCGTCTACAAGTGGAATCCGAACCAGGGCATCACCTATGTCAACGGGGTCGCGGCCATCACGCCCGCTGCCAACCGCATCTTCGCGACAGTCTGGGACGGCGGCGGTATCGATACCTATGATTTGAGCGCTTATACCACCGCCCTCAAGATTGACCTGCGAGCAGGGGGGTACTCGGTCTTTTCCCAGGGCCAGTTGGCCGACCTGGGAGGAGGTCCGAACAATGGTTATGCCCGCGGCAACATTTTCAACGCCCTTCTTTATCACGACAATGTTGCGTCGTTGATTGAGAACGTTCGGGCCGGTTCCGGCAGCGATACGATTGTCGGCAACGAGGCGGACAATACGCTCTGGGGCAATGCCGGAAATGATACCCTTACCGGCGATTCCGGCAATGACACATTGGACGGCGGTACCGGAATCGACAAGATGTCGGGTGGGGTGGGCGACGACGTCTACATCGTCGACAATTTTAACGACACGGTGATTGAGAATGCCAATGAGGGGACGGACACGGTCCGGACGGCGGTTGGGGGTATTACACTCGGCACTAACGTCGAAAACCTGACCTACATCGGCACCGATGGGTTCGCCGGTTATGGCAACGCGGCGGACAATGTGATTACCGGCGGGACGAGATCTGATTGGCTGGATGGGAAGGCCGGCGCCGACACCCTGATCGGTGGGGCGGGTGATGATACCTATACCGTCGATAGTCTCGGCGATGTCGTGGTCGAGGCGACCGACGGCGGCGTTGACAGGATCTTCACCGATCTTGCCGCCTATTCGCTTGCGGACATCGCCAATGTCGAGAACCTATCCCTCAAAAGTGACGTCAATTCTACCGGTATCGGCAATAGCCTCGACAATATGATCACCAGTGGGAGAGGCAATGACACGCTCTCTGGTGGGGCAGGCAACGATACTCTGGATGGTGGCCAGGGAACTGACTCGCTTACCGGAGGGACGGGCAACGATATTTATGTCGTTTACGATGCCGGCGATACTGTCATTGAAAACGCCGATGAGGGCGTCGATACGGTGCAGACGTATCTCACGGGCTACACACTGGGCGCCAACATCGAAAACCTCAGCTATCGCGGCCCTTGGGTGTTTGGGTTTGTTGGCACGGGCAACAATCTCGATAACGTGATCACCGGGGGCGGTGCCACCGATACGCTTTCCGGCGGCGCCGGCGATGACACGCTGGATGGCTGGACAGGCACGGACACCTTGATCGGCGGTACGGGCAACGACACCTATATCGTCGACAATGCCGGCGACCTCGTCACCGAAGCTGCCAATGGGGGGGTCGACACGGTTCGCACGACCCTGGCAGGCTATACGCTTGGTAGCGATGTCGAGAACCTCACCTATAGCGGCACGGCAGCCTTTACGGGGACGGGCAATAGCCTGGCCAACACGATCCGGGGTGCGGCAGGTGCCGATACCCTCGACGGAAAGGCAGGAACAGACACACTGATCGGCGGAGCGGGCAACGACACCTATATCGTCGATGATCTTTCCGATGTGGTCACCGAAGGGCTGAATGAAGGAACCGATCTGATCAAGGCACTTTCCTCCTATGCCTTGACTGCCAATGTCGAAAACCTGACCTTTACCGGCACCGGCGATTTTATCGGAACTGGAAACAGCCTCGCCAACGTGATCACCGGCGGCGCCGGCAACGATCTTCTGGACGGCGGCGCCGGCAATGACACACTGAATGGCGGGGCTGGCAACGACATCTATGTGGTCGACAGTGCCAGCGACGTGATCAATGAGCAGGTCAATGCCGGCACCGACGAAATCCGCACGGGACTTGCAGCCTATTCGATCGCCGCATTGATCAATGTCGAGAACCTGACCTATACGGGATCCGCCAACTTCACCGGCACTGGCAATGCGCTCGCCAACACGATCACCGGCGGTGACGGCAATGACACGCTGAATGGCGGGGCAGGCGCGGACAGCTTGATCGGCGGGGCGGGCGACGACACCTACATCGTCGACAATGCCGGCGACATCGCCACCGAGGACGCTGATGAGGGCGCCGACACGGTGCAGACGGCCCTGGCCGCCTATACGCTGGGGGTCAATGTCGAGAACCTCACCTACAGCGGTACGGCCGCGTTTACCGGCACCGGCAATGGGCTTGCCAATACGATCAGGGGCGCGGCAGGTGCTGACATCCTGGACGGAAAGGCCGGAGCAGACATACTGATCGGCGGAGCGGGCGACGATACCTATGTTGTCGATGATCTGGCCGACGTGGTTACCGAAGGGCTGAATGCAGGCAGCGATCTGGTCAATACGACGCTTTCTTCCTATGCCTTGACCAATATTGCCAATGTCGAGAATCTGAAGTTCACCGGGACCGGCGATTTTGTTGGGACTGGAAACAGCCTCGTCAACACGATCACCGGCGGCGACGGCAACGACACGCTTGACGGCGGCGCCGGCAATGACACGCTGCGCGGCGGTGCCGGCAACGACATCTATGTGGTCGATAGCGCGAGCGACGTCGTCACCGAGGCGGTCGGCGCCGGCACCGACGAAATCCGCACGGGACTTGCAGCCTATTCGATCGCCGCATTGATCAATGTCGAGAACCTGACCTATACGGGATCCGCGAGCTTCACCGGCACCGGCAATGCGCTTGATAACACGATCACCGGCGGTGCCGGCAATGATGTGCTGAATGGCGGGGCAGGCGCCGATAGCTTGATCGGCGGTACGGGCGACGACACCTACATCGTCGATAATGCCGGCGACATCGTCACCGAAGCCGCCGCCGCGGGAACCGACACGCTT
>NZ_NWSQ01000020.1 GCF_002531725.1 Rhizobium sp. L43 | reverse complement strand
CCAGGCAAATCAACGACCCAACAGAATCACAATCCAATCGCCGCCGCCAGCAAACATTCACAGGCTCTCAGGATGAGACCGGAGACAGGTCGCGGCTTGCCAACGGAAGACGCAGCAGCACGGCACAACAATTAGCCCTCATGATGAGGGTGAGGAGCGGAGCAATCGATCGAGTGAATCGATTGCAGTGACGAACGAGGGGCCGTCTCGAACCACGAAGGCGGGTAGTTGGATGATCAACTTTTAGAAATTCTGGAACAGCTGCCTGACCGTGTCGTAGGTCGCATTGGCGATGTTCAGCGATTGCAGCCCGAGCTGCTGCTGCGTCTGCAACGCTTTGAGCTTGCTGGACTCCTCCTCCATGTCGGCATCGACGAGCCGGCCGATGCCGGCGGTGTTGTTGTCGTGCAGCTTGGTGGCGAAGTCGTTCTGCAGGTTGATGCGTTTTTCCAATGCGCCGAAGGCCGAGCCGACCGTCGTCAGCTGCGACAGCGCGGCATCGACGACGCTGATCATCTCGCTGACCTGGCCCTCCGTCGTGCTTGACGAGAGCGAGATCACCACTTGGCCCGTGGTGGTACCGTTCTTGCTCGTCATTAGCACGTAGTTTTGCGAGGCGCCGAGTTCAGTGGCAAAATGGTCCGAGGTCAGCACGCCGTATTCGCCCGTACCGGTCGCGCGATCGTCGATAAGGTAACGCGCGTCCTTGGAGGACGTGGCGCCGACCGGTGTCGTATCGATATGGTAGCTCAGCATGCCCACAGAGACCGTGCCGTCGGCATTGCGGATGAAGGAGGCCGGAATCTGGCGCGGCTGCGTCGGCGTCGCGTCGTTATTGAGGATCACCCAATTGTCGCTGTTGAAGGTCGCCGATTCCGACACGCTGCGCAGTTGCTCCTGCAGCTGGCTGATCTCATCGTTGATCTTGTTCTTGTCGACCCCGTCTTCGGTCGCGGCAACCAGCTTGGCCTTGATCTCGGAGACGACGTCGATGACGTTCTGAACGCCGGTATAGGCCGTTCCCATCGTCGCCGCGGCCATGCCGAGCGCATCCTGGACCGCCGATATCGCCTTGTTGTCGGTTCGCGCCGTGGTGGCGACCGACCAGTAGACGGCATTGTCGCTGGCTTTAGCAACACGCATACCGGTCGTGACGTGGTTTTGCGTGACCGTCATGTTCCGATTGATATCGCGCAGCACATGAAGCGCCGCGTCCACAGAAACGCGCTGATAAATACTCACAGGAACTAGACTCCAAAAACACAACAGACGCAAACTGTACAAAAATGAACCGTGCCGCGCGGACGCTCATGTCCGGGGTCGCTGGCACTCCAGCGCTGCGGCCTTCAAGAAACGAAGAAGACCAGTCGGTGTCTGGAACGATCATTGCCGTTTATGCTTAACAAACGGCTAAACTTCAGAAGTAATTCATCTCATTTTTCAAGGTTTCATACACCATGAGAAACGCGGCCGGACAAAGTCCGGCGGCGTTGCAAAATCGGATAAAAGCCTTATTCGGCAGCCTGCAGCTGCTCCTCGTCGGGGGCCGTGCGCGGCCGTGTGGCGACCGCCATCTCCTCGTGCAGGCGCGCTTCCTCGTGGGCATGCGGCTTGGCGAAGCGGGCGAGCAGCAGATAGGCGACCGGCGTGATGAACAGCGTCACCAGCGTTGCAAAGCCGAGACCGCCGACGATCACCCAGCCGAGCGCGACGCGCGCTTCGGCGCCCGCGCCATGGGCAAAGACCAGCGGTACGCCGCCGAGGATGGTGGCGATCATCGTCATCATGACAGGGCGAAGACGCAACGCGCAGGCCTTCTCGATCGAGGAGCGCACGTCCTCGCCCCGGTCGCGCAGCTGATTGGCGAATTCGACGATCAGGATGCCGTTCTTCGCCATGACGCCGACGAGAAGCACGAGGCCGATCTGGCTGTAGATATTGAGGCTGGAGCCGGTGATCACAAGCGCGAAGACAGCGCAGGCAAGACCAAGCGGCACCGTCGACATGATGATCAGTGAGGACAGAACGCTTTCGAACTGCGCGGCCAGCACCAGGAAGATGATGACGATGGCAAAGCCGAAGGTCAGCGCCATACCGCTCGAATTCTCTTCGAGCGTTGCGGCTTCCGCCAGCGGCAGCAGACGCGATCCCGCCGGCAGCAGCGGCGCGGCAAGTTCCGTCACCTGTTTGACGGCGTCGCCGAGCGACATGCCGTTCTTCAGGCCGGCGGTGATCGCCACGGAAGCGAGCTGCTGCTCGCGATTGAGCTGCGGCGCGACCGAGCCTTCCTTCATCGTGGCGATGACCGACATCGGCACGATCTTGCCGTCGCCGGTCTTCAGGAACACGTTTTCGAGGTCTGTGGGATCATCGATCGGCCGCGTCGTCGAGGTCAGAAGCACGGGATAGGATTCGCCGTCAACGAAGACGTCGACCACCGAGCGCCCTTCGAGCAGCGACTGGATCGCCGTCGAAAGCCCGGTGATGTCGATGCCGAGATCGGAAGCGCGCTCGCGGTCGATCGCCACCGACACCTGCGCCTGGCTGGGCTCGTTGGTCAGGCGCGGCGTGTCGTACCGGCCAGTGGCGTCGAGCGCCTGGACCAGCTTGGCCGCCGCCGCCGTCAGCGCCTCGTGATCATTACCGATCAGCGCCATCTGCACGCCGCTGCCGGCGCCGCGGATGCGCAGGCTGTTGGAGGAGATGGCGTTGCCGCGCAGTGCCGGCACCTTTGATGCCGCCTGGTTGATATCGCCGACGATTTCCGCCTGCGTCCTGTGCCGCTCTCCCCAGGGGGCCAGCGTCAGCACCATGAAGCCGCTATTCAAAGAACCGCCCTGGCCGGAGATCGAGAAGATGTTGCGGATGTCGCCGCCATCGACGAGCGGCTGCAGATATTCCTCGACGAGCTGCATCTTGTCGCGGGTATATTCGAGGCTCGATCCCTGCGGCGTCGTCAGCCGCATCATCACCATCGATCGGTCCTCTTCCGGCGTCAGCTCGCTTTTGACGGTGGAAAAGGCGATAACCGCCGCACCGGCGAAGATCACCGAGAACAGAATGACGACGAAGGGCGCGTTGAGGCAGCCGTGCAGCGCCCATTTATAAAGATCGGCAAGCGCCCCGCCGAAGCGGCCGAGTAGGCCGTGATCCTCAAGCATCGGCTTCGTCAGCATGCGCGAGGCAAGCATCGGGCAGAGCGTCAGCGCCACGATCGACGACAGCCCGACCGAGAAGGCAAGCACGAAGCCGAATTCGCGGAACAGGCCGCCGACCTGCCCCGGCAGGAAGGAGAGCGGGATGAATACGGCCGCCAACGTCGCGGTCGTGGCGATAACCGCGAAGAACACCTCGCGCGTGCCAAGCACGGCGGCCGCCCGCGGCCCCATACCCTCGGCACGTCGGCGCACGATGTTTTCGAGCACGACGATCGCGTCGTCGACGACGAGGCCGGTCGCCAGCACGATCGCCAACAGCGTCAGGATGTTGATCGAGAAGCCGACCATGTAGATCGCCGCCAGCGTGCCGATCAGCGCCACCGGCATGCTGACCGCCGGGATCAGCGTCGCCCGCCAATCGCGCAGGAAGAGATAGATGACGGCGGTGACGATGACGGCGGCAAGCACCAAGGCCAGCACCACCTCGTGGATTGCGCCCTGGATGAAGACGGCGTCGTCGCTGGTAATGGCGATCGTCGTTCCCTCCGGCAGCGTCTTCGACAGCTGGTCGACGGCGGCCTTGATTCCGGTCGAGATGTTCAGCGTGTTCGACTGCGCCTGGCGAATGATACCGAGGCCGATGCCTGGCTTGCCGTTGGAGCGTAGCGCCGTTTCGCCGTCGCGGGGTCCGAGCGTCACCGTCGCGACATCACCGAGACGAACGCGGTCCTGCAGCATGACGTTGGAAAAATCAGCCGGCGTCTGCAGGTTGGCGGTGGCGCGCACGACGATATCCTGCGTCGGGCTCTTCAGCGAGCCGGCCGGCACGTCGAGTGCGGCATTGTCGAGCGCCTTCGTCAGATCGCCGACGGTCAGCCCGCGGCTGGCCAGCGCCCCCTGGTCGACATCGACGCGGAAAACCTTCTCCTGGTCGCCATATTCCTCGACGTCGGCGACACCGTCGACGGAGGCGAGGCGATCGATCACCTCGTTTTCGACCAGCTGCGTCAGGTCGTCCATGTTGAGCTTGGTGGAGGTGACGGCAAGGCGCATGATCGCCGAGGAATCCGAATCCGCCTTGACGATCTGCGGCGCATCCGCCTCGTCGGGCAGGTTCTGGGTGATGCGACCGATTGCGTCGCGCACGTCGCTGGCCGCAACGGCGAGATCGATCGCGTCCGAGAATTCCAGCGTCACCCGGCTCTGGCCGAAGGAAGAGGTCGACGAGATCGACTTCAGGCCGCTGACGCGGGCGACAGCCCCCTCGATCACCTTGGTCAGTTCCTGGTCGATCGTCTGCGGCGACGCACCGTCGAAGCTGGTGCGCACGGTGACGACGGGACGGTCGACATCCGGCAGTTCGCGCACCTCAACGCCCACATAAGCCGCAAGGCCGGCGACGACCATCAGCGTGTTGAACACCAGCGCCAGGATCGGCCGGCGAACGAAAAGCGCGGTAAAGCTCTGCTTGCCCGAAGCCCTGTCCTGATGAATCTCGGTCACGCTCATTGGGTCGCGACCTCCGCATTCGCGGCAACATCGGCGCTCACCCGTACCGCCCCGCCCTCACGCACGCGCTGCAGGCCCTGCGTCACGATCTTGTCGCCGTCCTTGAGATCGGCTTTGACGAGCACGAAATCCGGGTTGCGCTGCACGACGCTGACCCGCACCTTGCGCGACTTGTCGTCGCTGACCAGCCAGACGAAAGAGCCTTGAGAATCCCACTGCACGGAAACCGGATCGACGGCCGGATATTTATCGCCGGGAAATTTCATGCTGACGCTGAAGGACATGCCGGCGCGCAGTTCATCCGAACTGTTGTCGATCTTGGCGCGCAGGCGAAGCGTGCGGCTTGCCGCGTCGATGCGGTTGTCGACGGCCTCGACCATGCCCGAAAACACCTGTCCGGGCTTTGCCACCGACATCGCCTCGACCGGCTGGCCGACCGACACCGTATTGGAGAAGCGCTCCGGCACCCAGAAGTCGACCAGGATTTCCGACCGGTCGTCGAGCGTGACGATCGGAATGCTCGTCGTGACGTTGTCGCCGATGTTGACCGGCACGATGCCGACGATACCGTCGATCGGCGCGATAATGTTGCGTCGTGCGAGATTGAGCTCGGCTGCCTGCAGCTGCAGCCGCGCGCCCTGCTCGGCGATCTCGGAATCGAACACGTCCATGCGCGACACACTGGACTTGATGTTGTGATAGAGGTTGGATTTTTCGACAGCGGCCTTGACCGCCACATCAGCCTGGCCGCGAGCGATCACCTGCTCCTCGCTGTCGAGCTTGGCGAGCACTTGGCCGGCCTTTACCTTGTCGCCAGACTTGATGAGGATTTCGCGGATCGTGCCCGATGCCTGCGCCGTCACCGCGACCGAACGGATCGCGTCACCGGTGCCGATGGCGTTCAGTCGGTCGTTGACGACGCCCTGGACGACGGCCTGCGTCGCGACGAGAATGGCGCCGTTGCGCCCGCCACCATTGCGGCGATTCTGCCCCTGCCCCTGTCCCTCGCCACGCTGCTGCCCCTGCGCCCGGGTGGGCGCGTCGGCATCCGCCGTGTCCTCAGCCTTCGGCGCAATTCTGGAAACGATGCCGTCTGGAATACCTGCATCGCGCATCATATCGCCGGCGCCGGGCACAAAAAAAACCCACGCGGCAAAGCCGGCAATAATGACGATGAGCGAAAGTATAAACTGCTTCCAAAAGGCCATGCACGTCTCCAGAGGGACTCGAGGTTGGACCAGGGTCGGTCGAAAGAGGCGCTGCGGGATCAATATCCCTGTAGATGCGACAATATCGCGCGTTTACAGCTTACCGGCAAGCATAAGCAGCCGGCATTACCGATTTGTAATATCAGCAAAGAATGGAAATAACCCGGCCGCTCACTTTTGCTTGAACGGACACTCACGCACGTCTTTGACGCCGCCGATTTCGGGCGAGATGCGGTGGCAAATCTCAGACGATGCGGGTTGGGTGCCTATCGGCGCATCGACCATCGCAGGCCCATGACGGCCGTAATTGCGAGGATCGGCCATACCGCCCAGAACTGCCCCGTCCAGGTCAAGAGGTTGATGCCGACAAGGCCGAGCGCCAGGATCGCCAGCGAGGTGATCTTGCGATGGAACCGGATCTGGTCGCGGTTCCAGGCGAGCGCCGCGATGACGCCGAGCGCAAGCACCGGAAAACGCGCCCAGAAAACGCCCTGCCACGATAGAAGATTGATGCCGATCAGGACCGCGGCGACGACGCCGAGTACGCCGTACAGCCTGCGTCCGCCCGGTGCCGGCCTTGCCTCGGCCATATCAGCGGGCATAACCGCCGCCGGCTGCGGCTGCGGTCGCGTTGGACCGGATCGTCCGGCAGGCGGCGTCTCGTCCCTGGCATCGCCGATCTTGACCGCATAGCTCGGCACGCCCTCATCGACGTTCTTTACCGTCAGCGGCCCGAGAAACTCGAAACCAACGGCCACCTTATTGCGGACCTGGTCGTAGACGGTGCTCGATATGACGATGCCGCCGGCCGCAGCCGAGGCCTGCAACCGCGCCGCAATATTAACGCCGTCGCCATAAATATCGTCGCCTTCGACGATCACGTCGCCGAGATTGATGCCGATACGGAAAAGCATGCGCCCGTCGGCCGGACGGCGGGCGTTGAAGCCCGCCAGTTCGTTCTGGGTGTCGACAGCCGCGCGCACCGCTTCGACCACGCTCGGGAAATCGGCGATCAGCCCATCGCCCCAGGTATTGATGACGCGGCCGCCATGGCTTTCGATCAGCCGCCCCATCGCCTCCCGGCAACGCTTCAGCGCGGCAAGCGTCCCCTCCTCGTCGGCCCCCATCAGCCGGGTATAATCCTGCACGTCAGCACAGAAGATCGTCGTCAGCTTGCGCCGCGTGTCACTCATGGTCTCTCGTCTCCGCGCTATCCATCCCGGAAAGATCGCTGCAAAGGTTGAAACTGGTCGATAGGAGATCGTGGGCGGTCGCAGCGGCGGTAAGTTACTAAGCCTTTGTGTTCGTTACCACCGATAATTGCTGATCGTCGACCCGCGTTTTCCGGGTATGCGAGGCGGCTTGGACGATTCAACTTCCTTCATTCGCCCAGTCATCGAGCTTCAAAGGCTCCGAAATGCGGGCAAAAGCCTTGTCGCGCGTGACGAGGGTTGCGGCAGTTGCGACGGCGTGGGCGGCAATCATCATATCGAGGGGCGCCAGAGTCACGCCTTTGGCTTCGCAGGCAGCGCGCAGGTCGCCATAGGCTCGCGTGACGTCGTGATCCCAGGGGAGAACATCTACCCTGAGCAGGAATTGCTTGACCCGCTCGGATAGCGCCTTCGGATAGCCTCGCTTGGCAAGTCCGTAAAGCAACTCCCCTTCCGTGACCGATGAGATGACGATCTCATCCATCGGAAGCTCCGCCAGCCTTTTAAGGATCTCCGGCCGATCGCCCTTGATGACATGGCTAGCGATATTGGTGTCGAGCATCCACGCCGTCATTCCTTCCAGCCTTCGAACGGATCACGATCTTGCGAAGGCTGGCTGCGGTCGGCCGGCCCCATGAAATCGTCCGGAATCTGATCTCTGCCATGGAGTTCGAAAAGGCCATCCCATGAATCCGGCTTGCGCGATAATATGACATCACCGGTCTTCGGATCACGACGAACGAACACCTCGCTCTCCTCGAAGCGGAACTCCGCAGGGAGCCTCACCGCCTGGCTGCGGCCGGTCGTAAAAATCTTAGCCGTTTTCGATGCCACGATAGCCTCCGCATTGCGATAGCTATCATGATATATACCGCCAGCAGGAAGCAAACAAGACCTTTACCGGCCCACCATCGGTTGCCGAGCCTTCCAAATCCGGCACTTCAAGAAAAACGCTGGATTACTGAACGATCTTGCGCGGGCTCGCCGTGTGTTCTCTCGCCACTGTGCTGGAACTGTCGATTTCCTGAAGCAAGACGTCGTAGCCCCAGAGATCGGCGAGATGTTGCAGGACAAGTTTCGTATCGTCTTCCTGGAGATAGCACCCATTCACGACGATGTGCTGCAGCAACAGACGCCGGTCGCCGGCAAGGTCGACATCGACGATATCGATTGCCGGATCGGTCCAGCCGATATCGTATTCGCGGGAGAGCTGGCGACGAATGCGGAGATAGCCGCGCTCGTTGTGAATCGCCGAAACCAGCACCCCCTCGGCCTGTTCCGGATCGTCGTAGAGATGGAACAGCCGCAGCTGCCGGATCAGGTTGGGGCTCAGGAACTGGCTGATGAAACTTTCGTCCCGGTAGTTGGCCCAGATGTCGCGCAGGACACCCATCGCATCGCCGCGTCCGGCGATATCGGGGAACCACGCGCGATCCTCTTCCGTCGGTGTCGTCACGATCCTCTCGATATCCTGCATCATCGCAAAACCGAGCGCATAGGGATTGAAGCCCGAGAAGCGGCGATCGTCGTAATTCGGCTGGAACACGACATTGGCATGCGACTTCAGGAATTCGAGGAAGTTGCCGTCGCTGATCTGCCCGCGTTCGTGCAGCCGGTTCATGATCTGGTAGTGGACGAAAGTGGCGGTTCCCTCGTTCATCACCTTGGTCTGCCGCTGGGGATGGAAATATTGGGCGACGTGCCGGACGATGCGAAGGATCTCGCGTTGCCATGGCTGCAGCCGCGGCGCCGTCTTCTCGAGAAAATACAGGATGTTGTCCTGTGGAAGGCCGAGGGCGGCGCGGCGCTTTTCGAGGCCGATGTCGCCCGCCTTCTTGGCCTTGCCGACGGGAACCGTGCGCCACAGATCGTTGAACATTTGCTCTTCGTGGGCGCGCCGCTCCTGCAGCCGCTTCTCCTCCTGGCGGAGGTCGAGCGTATTCTTGCCGGCATATCGATGCACCCCGTGCGACATCAGCGCATGCGCCGCGTCGAGCGTGCGCTCGACGGCCACCTCTCCATAACGTTCCTCGCAGCGCGAGATATAGCCCTTGGCGAAATCGAGGTAGTCGAGAATGCCTTCCGCATCGGTCCAGAGCTTGAAGAGATAGTTGTTCTTGAAAAAATGGTTATGGCCGAAAGCCGCATGCGCGATGACGAGCGTCTGCATCGTCGCCGTATTCTCCTCCATCAGATAGGAGATGCACGGAGAGCTGTTGATGACGATCTCATAGGCAAGGTCGCGCATGCCGCGGCGGTAGAAGGCTTCGTGATGGGCAAAGTGCTTGCCGAAGGACCAATGGCGGTAGAAGAGCGGCATGCCTGTGGAGGAATAGGCATCCAGCATCTGCTCCGAGGTAATGACTTCGATCTGGTTCGGGTAGACGTCGAGGCCGAGTTCGTTAAGCGCGATCTCCTCGCAGGCGTCGTGGATCCGCTGCAGCGTTGAAAAATCCCAATCGGCACCTTCAAACAGAAGCAGCTCTTTCGACCTCAGCATCGTCGTCATGGCGTTACCTTCGACTGCGCTTCACGTTTCTGGAAGAGATCGTGGAAAACCGGAAATATCTCGCTTCGCCGGCAGACCTTGCGCATCGAGAGCGGCAGCAGTTCGGACCGGATCCCGTCATAGAGCATCCAGAGAGGCGAACGGGATACCGAGGAGTCGCCGCCTTCTTCCCCAACCTCGATATAGGCGAAATACTGGCACAGCGGCAAAATCTCGCGCACCAGATGGCCGGTCAGGTTTCCGTCCGAATGGGCGTTGTCGCCGTCCGAGGCCTGGGCGCCGTAAATGTTCCACTCCGCCGGATCGAAACGCGCCGCGATAATCGCCCGCATCGCAGCAAGCGCGCTCGATACCAGCGTGCCGCCGGTCGCCGGACCGTAAAAGAAGGTTTCCTCGTCGACCTCCTCGGCCCTGTCGGTATGGCGGATGAAGACGATCTCCACTTTCTTGTAGCGCTTCGACAGGAAGAGGTAGAGCAGCAGGTAGAAACGCTTCGCCAGGTCCTTCATGTGTTCCGACATGGAGCCAGACACGTCCATCAGGCAGAACATCACAGCCTTTGCCACGGGCTTCGGCTCGTTTTCGAAACGGCGATATCTGACGTCGAGCGGATCGATATAGGGAATGCGCCGGCTTTTCTCCGTCAGGGATTTGAGTTTTGCCTCAAGCAGCAGGCGGCTCTCATCGTCCTCGCATTCCTCGATCTGCCGCTGCAGGGCTTCGATCTCTTCGCGGCGCGGCCGGTGAAGCGCGACACGGCGCATCATCGCGAGCTTCGTCGTGCGACCGACGGCGATGTTGGAGGGCGATCCCGAGACGGAATAGCCGGCCCGGAACGGCGTTTCCTCCTCGGTTTCGGCCAGGCGCCGCTTGGCAAGGTCCGGCAGTTCCAGATCGTCGAGGAACACGTCGAGGAATTCTTCGCGCGTCAGCACGAAACGGAAGCCGTCCTCGCCGTCGCCCTCGCCCGCATCCTTGGGTTTTCCGCCCCGGCTCCCCGGCGGGCGAGGAAGGATGTCGCCTTCGACGAAGGCCCTGTTTCCAGGCAGGATGTGATCGCGGATGCCGCCGCCGCCCCGTCGCAAATTCGGTTCGGCCATTCCATCGATCGGCAGGCTGATCTCCCCGCCGTCGAGCACGTCGCGGATGTTGCGGTTTTGCAGAGAGCGTTTCACCGCCTGCTGCACGGCGCCCTTCATGCGTCGAAGGAACCGCTGCCGATTTTCCAGACTTTTACCGCGCGGATTTAGCCGCCGGTCGACAATGTGCATAATGGCTCCGCATTAACTTGCCTGTTTGACGCGCATGTACCATTCCACAAGGCGTCGAACCTGCCTCTCGGTGTAACCCCGCGCGGCCATGCGCGAGACGAATTCGCTGTGCTTCTTTTCCGTTTCGGAATCCTTCTTCGACCCGAAGGAAATGACCGGCAAAAGATCCTCGACCTGCGAGAACATTCGCTTTTCGATGACTTCCCGGATTTTCTCGTAGCTGGTCCATGACGGATTCTTTCCGCCGTTGGCTGCCCGCGATCTCAAGCAGAACTTGACGATTTCGTTGCGGAAATCCTTCGGATTGGCGATTCCCGCCGGCTTTTCGATTTTCGTCAGTTCCTGATTGAGGAGCTCGCGGTCGAGAAGCTGGCCGGTATCGGGATCCTTGAAGTCCACATCTTCGATCCAGGCATCGGCATAATCGACGTAGCGGTCGAACAGGTTCTGTCCGTAGTCCGAATAGGATTCAAGATAGGCCTTCTGGATCTCATTGCCAATGAACTCTGCGTAACGCGGCGCAAGATCGGCCTTAATGAACTCCAGATAGCGCTTCTCGACGTCGTCGGAAAACTGCTCGCGGCGGATCGACTGCTCCAGCACATACATCAGATGAACCGGATCGGCGCCGATATCGGTGGTGTCGTGGTTGAAGGTAGAGGCGAGCACCTTGAAGGCGAAGCGGGTCGATATGCCGTCCATGCCCTCATCGATACCGGCAGCATCCCGGTATTCCTGAACGCTGCGGGCGCGCGGATCGGTTTCTTTCAGGCTCTCGCCGTCATAGGTGCGCATCTTCGAGAAGAACGTCGAATTCTCGTGCTTGCGCAGGCGTGAAAGCACGGAGAAGCGGGCGAGCATTTCGAGCGTCGCCGGGGCGCATGGCGCGTCCGCGAGTTCCGATCCCTCGATCAGCTTCTCGTAGATCTTCTGCTCTTCCATCACCCGCAGGCAATAGGGCACCTTGATCACACAGATGCGGTCGATGAAGGCCTCGTTGTTCTTGTTGGCCTTGAAGGTCTGCCATTCCGCTTCGTTCGAATGCGCCAGCACGATACCCGAGAAGGGTATGGCGCCGATATTCTCCGAACCGATATAATTGCCCTCCTGCGTCGCCGTCAGCAGCGGGTGCAGCATCTTGATCGGTGCCTTGAACATCTCGACGAATTCGAGGATGCCCTGGTTGGCGCGGTTAAGCCCGCCGGAATAGCTGTAGGCGTCGGGATCGTTTTGGGAATAGGTTTCCAGCTTGCGGATGTCGACCTTGCCGACCAGCGACGAGATATCCTGATTGTTCTCGTCGCCGGGCTCGGTCTTGGCGATGGCGATCTGGCGCAACCGCGAAGGCTGAACTCTGACGACACGGAAGCGGGAAATATCGCCGCCGAAATCGTCAAGCCGCTTCAGGCACCACGGGCTCATCAGCCCGTTCAGGCGCCGCAGCGGGATGCCGTATTGCTCCTGCAGCAGCGACCCCATCGTGTCCGGATCGAAGAGGTTGAGCGGACTTTCGAAAACGGGGCTGATCTCGTCGCCCGCCTTCAGCACATAGATCGGATGAACCTCCATCAAGAGCTTCAGCCGCTCCGCCAGCGACGACTTGCCGCCGCCGACCGGGCCGAGCAGGTAGAGGATCTGCTTGCGCTCCTCCAGCCCCTGCGCGGCATGCCGGAAGAAGGAAACGATGCGTTCGATTGTTTCTTCCATGCCATGGAAGCCGGCAAAGGCCGGATAAATCCGGATGGTCCTGTTCATGAAGATCCGCCCGAGGCGCGCATCCCTGGCGGTGTCGACCATCTGCGGCTCGCCTATCGCGGCGAGCAGGCGCTCCGTCGCATTGGCATAGGCGATCGGGTCCTTTTTACAGAGATCGAGATACTCCTGCACCGACATATCGGTTTCGCGGCGCGCTTCATAACTGCGCGTAAACGCATCGAATACGGATTCGTTCAGCATGGGCCCTCCAGTAAGGTTATGCCGCAGGCTCAAAGTCTATAACCATCGAGATGGCTATGACGTTCCTAAGAATCAATAATTTCGCAGGTATATTCGACGCTCACCGGCTGTTTCTGGCAACGCACAAAAACGTGCATGCACCGGTTATTTTTACTCTACGAAACTGTTTCTCATTATAGTTGAAAAAACCACCATCGCGGTATCAGCACATTTCGCGACGTGACAGAAAGATGAAAAGGGTGTGCAATGTCGCCCGTGATTCGAACTCTCGAAAAATCGACGATTGGCAGCCAAATCTGCGCAAAGTCGATGCTGGACAGCACGTGCCGATCCGCCCCTGACAGATGGAATCGGGCGCATCCCGGCCGCCGCCAGTTCATGCGCCCGCCGACCCAATTCAGCCGTTGAACGCCTCCTCCAGCGCAGTGACATCGATCTTGACCATGCCGAGCATCACCTCGGTCACGCGCTTCGCCCGCTCGCGGTCGCTGTCGGCGATCATTTCGGAAAGACTATGCGGCACTATCTGCCAGGAAAGACCCCAGCGATCCCTAAGCCAGCCGCAGGCCTCCGGCGTGCCGCCATTGGCGAGGAATGCCTCCCATATCCGATCAATCTCGGATTGGCTTTCCAGCAGGATCGCGATCGAGAAGGAATGGTTGAAGCTGTCGAGCGGGCCGGCCTTCATCGCCAGGAAGGCCTGGTCGCCAAGCGTGAATTCGATCAGCTCGACGCTGCCGGGAGGCCCGCTCGGCGTTTCCGCCGGCAATATGGTGGTGCGGCCGATCTTGGAATTCGGGATGATCGACACGTAGAATTCGACGGCTTCGCGGGCTTCCTCGGCAAACCAGAGATTTGAAACGACCTTCGGCATGAACTGCCTCCTTGTTGACGGTTGATCCGGACCGTTGTCCGATGATCCAAGGACGCCCGCCCTGGATCGGTTCCGACAGGCTGCATCAGTTTTTTTCGGCCGCCGCCGCTGTATGGACATCCCAGCCGCGACTTCCGAGCCTGGGGAAACCCCTTGGGATAGCGGCGATTCGGGAATGAAAGCAGAACATCTTTTCTGGTCTTTCCTTCCCGAATCACTACATTACGCGCCATGAGCAATAGTTTCGACGATATTCCCTTTTTCGACGAAGAGCCGGGTGAGATGGCGCGCAAGCCGCAGCCGCCTGCCGCGCCCGCTGGCGGCGGCATTGCCGCGCGCGCCATGGCGGCCCGCGACGGCGGCAAGCGGCCGGATTATCTCGCCGGACTGAACCCGGAACAAACCGAAGCCGTCGAAACGCTGGAAGGCCCAGTCCTCGTGCTTGCCGGCGCCGGCACCGGCAAGACGCGGGTGCTGACCACCCGCATTGCCCATATCCTCAATACCGGCCGCGCCTTCCCCTCGCAGATCCTCGCCGTCACCTTCACCAACAAGGCCGCCCGCGAGATGAAGGAGCGTATCGCGCTGCTGGTCGGCGGCGCCGTCGAAGGCATGCCGTGGCTCGGTACCTTCCACTCGATCGGCGTCAAGCTGCTGCGCCGCCACGGCGAGCTCGTCGGCCTCCGCTCCGATTTCACCATTCTCGACACCGACGACGTCGTCCGCCTGATCAAGCAGCTGATCCAGGCCGAGGGTCTCGACGACAAGCGCTGGCCGGCCAAGCAGTTCGCCGGCATGATCGACACCTGGAAAAACAAGGGTCTCGGCCCGGCCGATATCCCCGAGGGCGATGCCCGCGCCTTTGCCAATGGCCGCGGCCGCGACCTCTATTTTGCCTATCAGGCGCGCCTGACGACACTGAACGCCTGCGATTTCGGCGACCTGCTGATGCATCCAATCGCGATCTTCCGCAAGAATCCGGATCTCTTGAAGGAATATCACGGCCGCTTCCGCTATATCCTCGTCGACGAGTATCAGGACACCAACACCGCCCAGTACATGTGGCTCAGGCTTCTCGCCCAGCGCTCTAAGGGCGAGCCGCAGAACGTCTGCTGCGTCGGCGACGACGATCAGTCGATCTATGGCTGGCGCGGCGCCGAGGTCGACAATATCCTGCGCTTCGAGAAGGATTTCCCCGGCGCCAAGGTCATCAAGCTCGAGCGCAATTATCGCTCGACCGAACATATCCTCGGCGCTGCCGCCCATCTGATCGCCCATAATGAAGGCCGGCTCGGCAAGACGCTGTTCACCGACCGCTCCGATCCCGACGATGTCAAGGTGCAGGTCCACGCCTCCTGGGATTCGGAGGAGGAAGCCCGCGCCATCGGCGAGGAGATCGAGCAGCTCCAGCGGAACAAGCATCTCTTGAACGACATGGCGATCCTCGTGCGCGCCTCCTTCCAGATGCGCGAATTCGAAGACCGCTTCGTTACCCTCGGCCTCAATTACCGCGTCATCGGCGGCCCACGCTTCTACGAGCGCCTGGAAATCCGCGATGCCATGGCCTATTTCCGCCTGGTCGCTCAAGCCTCCGACGACCTTGCCTTCGAGCGCATCATCAACACGCCGAAGCGCGGCCTCGGCGACACGACGGTGCGTGCCCTGCACGATTACGCGCGTGCCCGCGACATCCCGATGCTTGCGGCCGCCGCCGACATCATCGAGACCGACGAGCTGAAGCCGAAGGCGCGCAAAGCCCTGTTCGACGTGATTCAATCTTTCCGCCGATGGCAGGAACTGCTTGAAAACACACCGCATACCGAACTTGCCGAGCAGATCCTCGAAGAGTCCGGCTATACCGACATGTGGAAGAACGACAAAAGCGCCGAAGCGCCGGGCCGCCTCGAGAACTTGAAGGAACTGATCCGCTCGATGGAAAGCTTCGAGTCGATGCGCGGCTTCCTCGAACACGTCTCGCTCGTCATGGATGCGGAGACCAACGAGAACCTCGACGCCGTTTCGATCATGACGCTGCACTCGGCCAAGGGCCTGGAATTCGACACCGTCTTCCTGCCCGGCTGGGAGGAAGGCCTCTTCCCGCACCAGCGCTCGCTGGATGAAAGCGGCCGCGCCGGCCTGGAGGAAGAACGCCGCCTCGCCTATGTCGGCATCACCCGCGCCAAGCACCGCTGCCACATCTGGTTTGTCTCCAACCGCCGCATCCACGGCCTCTGGCAATCGACCCTGCCTTCGCGTTTCCTCGACGAACTGCCGGAAACCCATGTCGAGGTCGCCGAGATGGAGCAGAGCTACGGCGGTTACGGCCGCGGCGGCTACGGCCAGTCGCGCTTCGACAAGGCCGAACCCTTCGCCAACTCCTATTCCACCCCCGGCTGGAAACGCGCCCAGGCCAACAAGACCGACGCCACCCGCGACAATTGGGGCAGCCGCTCCGGCCATGCGGTCGAACGCATCGGCTACGGTGAAAGCGGCCCGAAGGGGCGCACGATCGAAGGCGAGCTGGTGGCGAAATCGACCTCGTCGGAACCGTCGAGGTTCACCCTCGGCGACCGCGTCTTCCACCTGAAATTCGGCAACGGCAACATTACCGGCATCGAGGGCAACAAACTGACGATCGATTTCGATCGCGCGGGCCAGAAGCGAGTGCTGGACGGGTTCGTCGAGCGCGTGTGATCTTGCGGCGAGTGGGAATTCTCACCCGAACATCCGCATACTGCTGAGCCCGAGAATATCGTTCAGCAAGGCGATCCCCATTCCGGTGGCGACGATGCTCAATCCGATCAGGAAGAGCCGCCGCGATCGATCATATTTGACCGCAAGCAACGAGTCGCGCGCCAAAAGATCGGCAAACACCTTCACCTGAATGACGATGCCGACGGTCAGGAACGACATCGGCAGCAGATCGACACGGCTCCAGTCGTTCGGGTTGGAGACCCAAAGGCTGATGAAATTGAGAGAAAAACCGAGAATGATCCCGGTCGCCGTCAGCGATCCGTTGCGGAACGTCGCATCGATCTTTTCCTCTGGCCCGGGCTCGGACATGGTTTCGCTTCCCGCTTCTGAGGCAAGAAAGGCAGAAATCGCGGCCGCGAGCAAGATCGATCCGGCATCGCCTGCCGAGAAGATGGACGAAATGCCGCAGCAGCACGAAGCAGGCCGCATCCGCCGCCGCTCGTTCCGCCAGCCGCGCCGGCGCGATCTCATCCGATAAGCGGCATAAATTCGCGCGCGCCAGAACATACCGGCGTTCAAAAAATCCAATATTTTCAATGAAATTATTTTGGTAACCGAAAGGTTAACGTGCGTTGCCCCGCCTCGTCAATCGCACTTCTCCCCTGTCAAAACGTCGCTTTGACGCTTTCCGCAAATCAGCTTAGCCCGGAGGCTGCCCACCCATGAAAGGCGGGCTTCACGACGAACTTTTCGAAGGAGGTTCAAGTGACCAGTGTTTCATCTCTCGGCAGCACATTGACCCAGTACCCGTCTCCGCTTTCCAGTCTCGACAAAAATGGCGACGGCGTAATTTCGCCGGACGAACTCGCCGCCGCTTCGCAGTCCTCGACGGCGAGCACGGCCTCGACCGGCGACAGCGACGACAAGAGCAGCGATATCGTCAAGAAGATCACCGCCGACATCCTGTCGCTGATGCTGTCCCTGCAGAAGACCGACGGCAGCGATGATCAGAGTGACGGCAGCGATCAGAGCGACGACTCTTCCAAGGGCGTCTTCGCCTCGATGGATACGAATGGCGACGGCAAGTTGACCGAGGCCGAATTCCTCGCCGCCGATACGAGCAGCATCAAAACGTCAGGCGACAGCGATCCACTCCTCACCAAGGTGTTGAGCGATATGCAGACGGCCCTTCAGGCCTACCACAATACCTACGGTTCTTCCGCCGTGGCGGCCGATACGGCAACCGACGACGTGGCCGCGGCCTGACCGGCTGAGACGAGGCTCCGCCGGGGGAGCCTCGATCCATCGACCTGCGAAATGCGCCATGTTGGGCAGCCGAGTTTGACTGCAGTCGCCGCCTCTGCCGGCTGGCAGCTACCTGCGACCCCGCATCAACACGAGAACCTCCAGATTCTCTCAATGATTGCATTAGGATATGCTTTTTCAGCCACTTACTGCCGCGGGCGCCAGAATTAGCGCTTGCATGTGCGCTCTCGGAAATTCACTAGTTGATGCGTTCAATGTGCTTGGCGTCTTACACTGAAATAAGCGAAGGGATTGGCCTTGATGAAAGCGCTGCTGCTCGTCGATATTCAGAACGGCTTTTGCCCGGGCGGCAATCTGCCGGTGCCGGATGGCGACAAAGTGGTTCCCATCGCCAACAGCCTGATCGACAGCGGCAAATACGACCTGATCGTCGCCTCGCAGGACTGGCATCCGCCGGGCCATGGCAGCTTCGCCTCTGCCCATCCGGGTGCCGTTCCCTTCGAGATCGGCGAACTCTCGGGCAAGCCGCAAATGATGTGGCCCGACCACTGCGTTCAGGGAACGCTTGATGCCGAATTGCATCCCGCGCTCAAATCCGAAGAGATCGACCTGATCCAGCAGAAGGGCGAAGATCCCCATATCGACAGCTATTCGGCCTTCCGCGACAATGACCGCGATGCCTCGACACGCCTGTCCGATTTCCTCACGGACCAGGGCGTCACCGATCTCGACGTCTGTGGGCTGGCGACCGATTATTGCGTCAAGTTCTCCGCGCTCGACGCATTGGAGATGATGCCTGGTGTGCGTGTCCGCTTCATTGAGGACGCAAGCCGCGGCATCGCGCCCGAAGGCGTCGCCGCCGCCATCGAGGAGATGCGGGCGCAGGGCATCGCAGTGATCAAAAGCGTGGACGTGTTGCGCGAATAAGCTGCTGACCGAAGCCTATTTCAGTACGTAGACATCGAACGTCTCATCGCTTCCGGCAACCGCGCCGAAGCGTTTGATGAGGTTTGTCGCGCTCTGGAAAGCAGAAATGTCTTCCGGCGTCAGAGATAACCGCCAAACGTAGCTTTCACGCAGAGAGACGGGTGCCGTAATCTGATCAAGCCGCTGCGAAAGAAGAATGACGACAGGCACATGCTCACTCTGCTGCAATCGATGTGCCGTTTGCAGAATATCGGCAAGGCTGAGCGAAAGTCGCGCGTTCCGGGTATATCGCACGATGGCGCCGAACCGCTCCTCTCGCAGAAGATAGGTGCGATTGGAGACATAATAGGGCAAGGCTTCCACGAGATAGTCGGGATCGGCCATGATGACCGCATCGTTGAGATCAGGGCGCGATTGCATGAACGCACCGAAATCCTTGCTTCGGCTCAGAGGTATTTCGGCTATGAAGGCCTGATTGACCTTTTCGATGCCGGACACGACCTGTAGCGCCAGCAATATCAGGAAGCATAGGCGCCCGAACTTCACGATCCCGCCAGCAGCCTCGATGTCGGCAGCGCCCGCCCCCTCGCGCTGAGTACGCGTGGTCAAGGCGGTGATCGCGATCATGAAAACCAGCCAGAGCGCCTGATGTCTGTATCCGCCCGGATAGACAAGCGTAAAAAGCAGCGAAAGCCCTAAGAGAACCAGTCCGGCTGCGATCATCGCCGGCCGCCGGTTCGCCAAAGCCAACAGGCTGCCGTAGACAAGCACGGACATCAACGCTGCGAAAATATGGGAGGCCAACGGATACGCCACGATCAGTTCAAGGATGCTGTTGGGATAGAATGCCACAAAATGCGAACTGGGCGCGGCAAGAGCACTGAGGGCAAGCAAAGCGAAACTCTTGCCACTGAGATCGTTCTGCCCCGTATCATTGAAGGTCGGATAGACTGTTACGAAACATAGAACAATTCCAACCGCGGCAATGGCGGCGGCTGTCGCAAAGGCCCGATATTCCGCCAGAGCAGGCCTTGGCCGCGCCAGCATTAAATCGAAAAACCAATAGGCGAGGAAGCCGCCGACGAGGACGACCGAATGGACGTTGGTATTTGCCAGCAAGGCAAACAACAGACCGAGCAATACCCCGTTGCGTGTTCCTTTCTCCCAACTCAGGACGATAAGGAAAATTATCAGCATGCTGATGCCGTAATTTCGCGACATCGCGGCGTAGTCGAACATCGAAAAGCTGCTGAACAGCGATAGCAGCATGATGGAAAGCGGCAATTTCAGGCGGAAAACCAGAAGATAGGCCGCCGCCGCCGCAATCGTCAGGGCGACGACCTTCAGGACGACAGGTGAGCCGACCACAACATAGGCGGCGCGCAGCAGAATATACCAAAGAGCAGGATGACCCTCGCCATGCATCTGGCGAAGCATATCGATGAAATTATCCCCCTGGAGGGCGAGTGACAATGCACGAACCTCGTCACGCCAGACCGTTTCGGACCAGCAAAGCGCAGACGCCAGCGCAAGCCAGGCCATAAAGATCAATGCCTTGCCGAGCTTGGCGGATCGAGGTTCATCGATAGCAGAGACAATCACGGCCAAATAACACGCAACCCGGTGAACGAAAGCGTCGACCATATCGGCGCAGAAATAATTTGGCGTTAAGTGAAGGCCATCTTTTGATTTCAGGGGCGCTGAAGCATGTCGCGCAAAACTGTGCAGCGGTTTTACGACAACAACAAAGAGCTAAAGCGCGACAAGCGAATCTGAAAGATCGCGACGCGCTTTAGAATTTTTCCTCCCTCTCAAGAAGATGGATATCTTCGGCGACGTCGTCCATTCTCTGCAATAAGGCGGCCTGGGCATCTCTTAGCCCTCGATTGTAGAAGTACGGCCCGATCTCCTCGGCGAAGAAGTCAAGCAGGAATTCAGCCGGCAATGCACCGATGGGATCGAGTTCCCGGTCGAAATAAGCGCGGATGCGCGAAACGATCTCAGCCTTTTCTTCCTTCGAAAATTCGATCTTCTTCATCTTTGCCTCTTTACCGAATGCGATCAGGACTTTGATGGTTCAGCGAAATCGATTGGTCAATCAAGGAAATTCAATTGCCGTTGCAAGCCATAGACCATAAGGGAAGCCTGAATTCCAACTGGAGATCGCATGAATCGCGCCGACTTTGTTGAAGGTTTGCGGGGCGGCTTTGCCGTTGCGCTGGCATCGGCGCCGTTTGGCGCCCTGTTCGGAGCGCTCGCCGTCGAAAACGGCATGTCGCTTTCCGAAGCCGCCTTCATGAGCGCCACCGTCTATGCCGGCGCCAGCCAGATGGTCGGCATCGAACTCTTCGGTCACAATGTCCATGCCTGGCTGATCGTGCTGTCGATCCTCGCCGTCAATTTTCGCCACGTGCTCTATTCGGCGGCGATGGCCCGCTATATCGGCCAGTTCACGCCGGTCCAGAAATTCTTCACCTTCTTCCTGCTCGTCGATCCGCAATTTGCCGCAGCGGTGAAACGCGGCGAGTCCGGCCAGCCCGTCACCTTCGCCTGGTATTTCGGCTTCGCCATCATCATCTATGTCCCCTGGATACTGACCAGCGTCGCCGGCGGCTTGCTCGGCGGTTTCATCGGCGATCCCAAGGCGATTGGCCTCGATATCCTGCTGCCGGCCTATTTCCTCGGCATCGTCCTCGGCTTCCGCAAACGCGACAATTTCCTGCCCGTGGCGCTCGTCAGCGCCGTCGCTTCCGTGCTCGCCTATCGATATGTCGGCTCGCCCTGGCATGTCAGCCTGGGTGCGGCCGCCGGCATCGTGCTCGCCGCCCTTTTGCCGCTGCCGCCGCAAGAGACGGATCTCGAAGCCGACGCCCTGCAATCCGAAGTGCACGAGGTCTGAGCCATGGAATTCGATCTTCACATGGCGCTCGTCATCATTGCCGCAGCAGTCGCCACGTTCGCCACCCGCATCGGCGGCTACATCCTCATCACCCGAATGAAGAGCATTCCGCCGCGCATGGAGGCGGCGCTGAATGCCGTGCCGGCCGCCGTGCTGACGACGCTGGTCGCTCCCGCCTTCTTCATCGGCGGCTGGGAATCGAAACTGGCGCTGGTCGTCGCCCTCTTCGTCGGCCTGCGCGTTTCGCATACATGGATGCTGGTCGCAGCCTGGATCGTCGTCATGACCTGGCGCCACACGATCGGCGCCTGACGCGACGGCGCCGGCGCCCTCGACGCCCTTCTCAATATTCCAGCGGCAGCGTCGCGTTTTCGAGCCACGCCCTGACGTCGTGATCGTGGATCAGCGGCATCAGCGCCTCGCGTGTGCGGCGGTGATAGTCGTTGAACCAGTGCAGCTCGTCATGGGTCAGAAGCTCCGGAATGACGAGGCTGCGGTCGATCGGGCAGAAGGTCAGCGTCTCGAAGCCGAGCATCGCCGCGTCGCCGCCCTCGATCTCCTCGGCTCCACGCACATAGACCAGATTCTCGATGCGGATACCGAAGCTGCCGGGCCGGTAGTAACCCGGCTCGTTCGAGAGGATCATGCCGGGCAGCAATTCCTGCGTCGAAAGCCTGGAGATGCGCTGCGGCCCCTCATGCACCGAAAGATAAGAGCCGACGCCATGGCCCGTGCCGTGGGCGAAATCGGCCCCTGCCCGCCAGAGCGCGATGCGCGCCAGCGGATCAAGGTCGCAGCCGCGCGCGCCCTTCGGGAAACGCGCCGTGCTGATCTGGATCATCCCCTTCAGCACCAGCGTGAAGAAACGCCGATGCTCCGCCGAGACAGCGCCGATACCGACGGTGCGGGTGATGTCGGTCGTGCCGTTGATATATTGCGCGCCGGAATCGATCAGGAAAAGTTCGCCGGCCTCGATCATCCGGTTGGTCTCGGTCGTCACCCGGTAATGCATGATCGCAGCATGTTCGCCCGCGCCCGAAATCGTGTCGAAGGAAATGTCCTTCAGTGGGTTCTGCATGCTCTCACCGACGCGGGCGCGCGTCGCTTCGAGACGTTCGGCGGCAGCGATTTCGCTGACCGTGCCGGGCTTTTCCTGCGACAGCCAATAGAGGAATTCCGCCATCGCCGCCCCATCCTGCAGATGCGCGGCGGCCGAGCCGTTGATTTCGACGTCGTTCTTCACCGCGCGCGGCAGCTTGGCGGGGTCGGCGCCCTCCACCACTTCGCCGCCGGCCTTACGGATGATCTCAGCCAGCGCATAGGAGGCGACATCAGGGTCGATCAATATGCGGCCGCTGTCCCTGGAAACGGCGGAAAGCCGCTCCTCCAGCGCCGAGGGCGGCAGCTGAGTGCAGATCTGCCCGAGATAGGCTTCCGGCTCGATGCCGGTCTTGCGCTTGTCGAGGAAGATCTCAGCCCGCCCGTCGGCATGGATGATGGCGCGCGCCAGCGGATGCGGCGTGTGCGGCACGTCGGCGCCGCGGATATTGAAGATCCACGCGACCGAGGAGGGATCGGCGATCAGCACCGCCGCGAGATTCTTCTTCGAAAGATCGGCGGCAACAGTCGCGATTTTGTCGCTCGCCAGCACGCCGGCCTGCGCCACGTTCTGGATGCTGACCGCGCCGAGCGGCTCGACCGGCCGGTCGCTCCAGAGCCTGTCGAGCGGATTGTGCGGCAGGAAGACGAGCGTGCCGCCGATCTCCGAAAGCGCCCTTTCCAGGCGGCGCACCTCGGCACCGGCATGCAGCCAGGGATCGATCCCCAGCCGCAAGCCCCCGGCTCCGTTTGCGGCCAGCCAGAGATGCGGCGGCTCGTTGACGAGATCGCCGCCCGTAAAGACCGAACCGTCGACCTGTTCGGCAAGCTGCGTCACATAGCGCCCGTCGACGAAGACGATTGCCTGGGTGCGCAGGATCAGCGCAATGCCGGCCGAACCTGTGAAGCCCGTCAGCCATGCCAGGCGCTCCGAACATGCCGGAACATATTCGCCATTGAACTCATCTGCGCGCGGCACGAGGAAGGCATCGATGCCGAGCGAATCGAAAGCAGCGCGCAGCGCCGCTACGCGATCCCTGCCGAAATGTGGCGTGGAGGTGACCTCGAAAGACTGGAACATGCTGGAAAACCCGAATGGTTGAGACGAATCCGGTGAATGGGATGCCGACCATGTTAGCGAAATTTCAACCGATGGGGAGAAAAAGCGACGAAACGAGTCGAAACCCCTGGGGCCGCTCAACATTTCGACAGAACTGTGGCGCCAAAAGTTAATTTGGCACGCTTTATGCGTTAGCCGCATGGCTCCCATGAGCGAAACCCTCTGCCTCCGCATTTCAGAATAGCTATATAGACGCCATCGAACGGTTCGCGATGAACCTGCAAACAAAGGAACTCTTGAAATGACCGCCTCTCTCTCGCGCTTCGCATATAGCAGCCAGGTGCAGGCTGGCGAACGCCAGACCGTACGTCACGTGATCGGTGCCCGGCGCCCGCAGAATGAGGACAGCCTCAAGCTGCTCAGCGCCGGCCAGCGTGCCGCACGCCACAAGGGCGCCCCCAGCTACGCGTTCTAAGTCTGAAAGCCTGTCCGTCTCCTCCCTCCCGGACCGGCCTATTGGAATGCAGTAGAGCCCGCTCGAGCCCTCCTCCCCTTGAGCTCGCGGGCATTGACCGGATAGACCGGTCCAAGGCGGTGCCCTCGGCGCCGCCTTTTTTATTGTTATTGAAGAGTAGGAATGCGTGAGGTCGCGGCTTGCTCCCTCTTCTCCCCAGCGGGGCTATCAGATGCACACATCTCAATTCGGCACCGAATGAAGCTCATGCATCGGAGTCTTATTCAAGGAATATCGGTTGGTTTTGAAGTATTGAGCCGTTTTTTTGAGTCAGAAGAAGATAGTCGGCTAACCTTTTCAATCTAGTTTAAGATATTGAAATAATTGCATCTTATCAGATGTGTGAATCTAATAGCCCAGCGGGGAGAAGGTGGCCCGAAGGGTCGGATGAGGGGGCCGCACGGCACACCCTTCGTTGCCCTTCGCTTGTGCTCAGCGCATTCGCGGCTTTGCCGCTCACCCCCTCATCTGCCCTTCGGGCATCTTCTCCCCGCTGGGGAGAAGATGAGTGAGCCGCAGCCGTCGCGCGCCTCCTCCTCGTCAAGGCCGATCGAAGTGAACCGTCACCCAGCCATTCCGCCAGATCGTCCTGACATGGCGAAGCCTGGCCCCACTATAGGCGGCAATCACCTTCCAGCGCTGCGCAGCGAGAATGCCTGAAAGAATCACCGATCCACCGGGTGCCAGATGTGTCGCAAGCTTCGGCGCCATGCGAATCAGCGGCCGGGCAAGAATATTGGCGATGATGAGATCGAAGGGGCCATGTTCGGAGAAGGCCGTCGAATGGAAACCCGGCGCGGTTCGGGTGACAATGCCCGAGGCGATGCCATTGCGGCGCACGTTTTCTGCCGCGACCGTGGTAGCGATCGGATCGATGTCGGTGGCAAGCACCGGAATGTTCTTCAGCTTGCGGACCGCAATCGCCAGCACGCCGCTGCCGGTGCCGAGATCGAGCGCGTTGCGGACCGGGCGCGAGCGCACCACGGCGTCGATCACTTCAAGACAGCCGGCCGTGGTGCCATGATGGCCGGTGCCGAAGGCCTGGCCGGCATCGATCTCGATGGCGATATCGCCGGGGCGGACCTTATCGCGATCATGGGAGCCGTGCACCAGAAAGCGCCCTGCCCTGACGGGCTTCAGCCCCTCCAGCGATTTCCCCACCCAATCGACGTCGGGGATGACCTCCCGCAGCAACGGAGCATGGGGAAAGGTACTCTTCAACGCCGCCTCGATGCGGGAGCGCACCTCCGCCTCGTCCTCGGCCATCATGTAGACGGAGGCTTCCCAGATATCCTTCTTCTCGTCGATCTCGGTGGTACCGATGGCGAAGTCTTCTTCGCCGAAGACCGCGCTCAGAAGGTCGAGGATCTCTTCGGCCTTGCTTTCGGTCGTCGTCACGTAAAGGCGGATTTCACTCACGATAGGCGGTCTTTCCCGTTTCCGTTGCCCGCCACCGATCGAGCCAACGCCCTGTCATGCGCAAGCCGTCATCCCTTGTTGACGAGATTCTCCAGCTTCTTTACCGCCGTGTCCGGGTTTTCGCCATAGGCGATCGTTCCGGAAAACCGCCCGGCCGAATCGAGCAGAAACACCGAGGCAGTGTGATCCATCGTATAGTCGCCATTCGGGTCCTTCTCGTCGACCGGCACCTTCTTGGCGTAGACGCGGAAGCCCTTGATGACTTCGGCGATCTTGTCAGGCGCACCTGAAATGCCGGTGATCCGCTTGGAAACGTTGGAAACATACTCGTTCATGATCTCGGGCGTGTCGCGCTCCGGATCGACGGTGACGAAATAGGCCTGCAGCTTGTCACCCTTGGGATCGACCTTCTCCATCCAGCCGTTCAGCTCGAAAAGCGTGGTCGGGCAGACTTCCGGGCAATGAGTGAAGCCGAAGAACAGCGCCGTCGGCTTGCCGCGCAGCGCCTCTTCGGTGATCGGCTGTCCGCTTTGGGAGACCAGTGTGAAGGGCACGCCGAAGGGAGCCTCCGCCACCACATTCCCCGATCTGTTGAGATAGTACGAGAATCCGCCGAGAAACCCGGCCAGTATCAGGACACCGACCCAGACGGCGATGCGGAATGTCTTCATTGGCATGATCCTCGATCCCGGCGGATATCTGCCGCCCACCCTTGCCCCGCGTGATTATAGTCTCGGTCGGACGCGCGCAATTCAAGATTATGTTTTCTGACCCGTGATTAATTGTCTCATCGGTAGCAGCCATCTGCAGTGGGAAATTCGCCCGCCGAAATTGGCACGGATCGAAAATGCCATGTGTTTGAATAGCTTGCCTTGAGAGCGGCGGACAATCCGAAAATACATATCGTTAGGAAAGACTTAAGCGGTCACATCTATATTTAACGGCGGTTCCGCATCGCCGCTCCCACTGGGGACAACTGGGAAGAATTCTGATCATGAACAACAACAATGCCATCAAGCAGTCGGGTGCTTATCTCGAAATCGTTTCGTTCCATCTGGGCGATCAGGAATTCTGCATCGACATCATGGCCATCCGCGAAATCCGCGGCTGGGCGCCGGTGACGCCGATGCCGCACACCCCGCCCTACGTGCTGGGCCTCATCAACCTGCGCGGCGCTGTTATCCCCGTCATCGACATGGCCTGCCGCCTCGGCATGAAGATGACCGAGCCCTCCGAGCGCTCGGCGATCATCGTCACCGACATCGCCGGCAAGCTGGTCGGCCTGCTGGTCGAACAGGTTTCCGACATGATGACCATCAAGAGCGAAGACCTGCAGCCGCCGCCGGAAATCATCCCGGAAGCCCAGCGCGCCTTCTGCCGCGGCATCGTCGCGCTCGAAAAGACCATGGTCTGCTTCCTGAACCTCGACACGGTCATCGCCGACGAGCTGAATCAGGCCGCTTGAGCGGAATTGATATCTGGAATTCGAAGGCCCGGCTCGTCCGGGCCTTTTTGTTTGAAGAAGACGCGACTCAGCTTCATCTCGCCAAGCCGCGGGCACTCCCTCTCCTCCCTCATCTCTGTCCTCGGGCTTGACCCGAGGACAGAGATGAGGGAGGCAGGGGCAGACGCTCCGCCCCTAAGGCTTCCCATTCTTCCACACAACATTCTGCCCATAGAGCGGTATCGTCGAAATCGACATCTTCGCCGAGCCATCCGTCAGTTCGCGCGAATGGGCGAGATAGATCAGCGTGTCGTTGGTCTTGTCGTAGATGCGGTTGACGACCAGCGTCTTCCAGATCAGCGACATGCCTTGCCGGAACACTTCGCTGCCATCCTTGGACAGGTCGATACTGCCGATCTCTATCGGCCCGGTCTGTCGGCAGGCGATGGAATTATTGGACGGATCTTCGAACCAGTTGCCGTTCTTGAACCGATCGATCAGGCTTCGGTCGAAATAGGTGACATGGCAGGTGACGCCCTTGACCTCTGGATCGGAGACCGCCTCGACGATGATGTCGTTGCCGATCCAGTCGACCCCGACCTTGCCGACGACTTCGGCCGAGGCGGCGCCGGCGGAAAGGGCAGCGAAGGAAAAGGCGGCGAGGAAAAGATTATGCAGCTTGGACATGGCGGCTCCCTGAGTGATCCGCATTCTAGATAAGTGCGCCCCGATGCTTTGCAAGAAATGGCGCCCTGGGGGAGCGATCAGCCTTTGCGGCAGGTGCAGGGCTCGTAGGCCCGCGCCGTCAGCCGACCGGGCCTCATGCCGATCATCGCCGGTATGGCGTGAACGGCGTTGGCCTTGACCGCCTTCGCCATCTCGATCGCCGCGGCCGCGCAGACTGCGGCATCCTCGGCGGCGTTGTGGTGCACGAAACGCAGGCCGAGGTGCTCGGCGATCAGGTTCAGCCGGTGTGAGAGGAAGTGCGGCCAGATCCGCTGCGCCATCTTCAGGCTGCAGAGATAGGTCAGTTCCGGATAGGATTGCCGGTAGTGATCGAGGCTCGCCCGCCAGACGCTGAAATCGAAGGCGGCATTGTGGGCGATCATCGTCGCGCCGCTGATATCCTCGTGGAACTCGTCCATCACCTCGGGAAACTCCGGCGCATCCTCGACATGCTCGGGCCGGATGCCGTGGATCGCAATGTTCATCCCGGAAAAGCGCATCTCTCGCGGCCGGATCAGCCGCTCCTCGACCCGCGTCACCCTGCCCTCCTCGATCCAGGCAAGCCCGACCGAGCAGGCACTGCCGCGCTGCTCGTTGGCTGTCTCGAAATCGATGGCGATGGTCTTCAAGGGCAAATATCCGAATCGTCTGCCCCTACCGGAATAATCATAGCCGCATGCAAAGGCAAATTCCCGCCTGTTGACATCTGCACGCAAATGGGGAAACTTTTATGCATGATCAACTCTGTGACATCAATCAGGCATCATATCGCCACGACCCTTCCAGGGTACGCGGGAGCGATGGTGCGTCACTAGCCGTCCGATCATTCCCGAAAACCCTGCCGAGGCGAGCAGGGTTTTCGAAATCCGGCTCTCCTCCTCAAACCCAAGGAGAGCATCCCATGTCTGAAAACGAAGAGAATGAAGCTCGCGGCCGAGCGCGCCTGCCGGATGGCGTCCTCGTGCGCGCCGTGCGTCTTTCCGATGCCGAGGAGATCACCGATCTCATCAATCTGCCGGGCTACCGGGCCGGCACCCTGCGGCCGCCGTACCAGCGCATCGAGGAGGTTCGCAAGCACATGGAGAACCCGTCGCCGGGCGCGCTCAGCCTCGTCGTCACCCAAAATGGCAAAATCGTCGGCAATTGCGGCCTCAATCGCCTTTCCGGCCGCCGGCAGCACGTCGCCGGCATCGGCATGGGCGTGCACGACGACTTCACCGGCCGCGGCTTCGGCCGGATTTTGCTCGGCGCGATGGTCGACGCCGCCGATGACTGGCTCGATATCAAACGGCTGGAACTGACCGTCTATACCGACAACGATGTCGCCATCGGCCTCTACCGGAAATTCGGCTTCGAACAGGAAGGCCTGCTGAAAGCCTTCGGCTTTCGATCAGGGGAGTATGTCGACGCCTATACGATGGCGCGGCTCAGACTATGAGCGAGCGGGAGGCTGGCGGTCCGCCGTCACCCCCTCACCCGCTGATCAGCGCCAGCCACTCGTCCTCGTCCATCGTCTGCACGCCGAGCTCGCGCGCCTTGTCAAGCTTGGAGCCGGCGCCGGGGCCGGCGACGACGATGTCGGTCTTTTTCGAGACCGATCCCGCCACCTTGGCGCCGAGGCTTTCGGCCCTCGCCTTCGCCTCGTCGCGGGTGAATTTTTCCAGCGAGCCGGTGAACACCACGGTCTTGCCGGCGACCGGGCTGCCTGCCGTCACCGGCTGTTCGGCCTCCTCAGGCGTCACCTCGTCGATCAGGCGATTGATCACCTCGATATTGCGCGGTTCCTTGTAGAACTCGACCATGGCGCGCGCCACGACCTCGCCAATGCCCTCGATGGCGTTGAGATCGTTCCAGGCGTCGCCGGAAAGCGGTGCCGCCTCCTTCATGACAGTCGCGAAGGCTTCGTAGGTGCTGTAGGAGCGCGCCAAGAGCTTCGCCGTGCTCTCGCCGACATGGCGGATGCCGAGCGCATAGATGAAGCGGTGGAGCGCAATGCTGCGCCGTTCGTTGATCGCCGCATAAAGCTTGCCGACGCTGACCTTGCCGAAGCCGTCGATATTCTCCAGCTTGGTCAGCGATTGCTGCTGGCGCTTCTCCAGTGTGAAGATATCGGGCGCGGTGCGGATCTGCAGCGACGGATCCTCATTTTCGAAGAAGAAGTCGATCTGCTTCGAGCCCAGCCCTTCGATATCGAAGGCGTTGCGCGAGACGAAGTGCTTCAGATGCTCGGTCGCCTGCGCCCGGCAGATGAAGCCGCCGGTGCAGCGGCGCACCGAATCCATCTTCCCGGTCTTCTCGTTGACCTCGCGCACCGCATGCGAACCGCACACCGGGCAGGTCTTCGGAAACTCGTATGAGCCGGCGTCGGCGGCGCGTTTTTCCATCACCACATCGAGGATCTGCGGAATGACGTCGCCGGCGCGCTGGACGATGACGGTATCCCCTTCGCGGATATCGTGATCATCAGGCCGGATGCGCTCACCACTATTGCCGATGCCCTTGATGTAGTCCTCGTTATGCAGCGTCGCATTGGTGACGACGACGCCGCCGACCGTGATCGGCTTCAGCCGCGCCACCGGCGTCAGAGCGCCGGTGCGGCCGACCTGGATCTCGATCTTCTCGACTTCGGTAAAGGCCTGCTCGGCCGGAAACTTGTGCGCCGTCGCCCAGCGCGGCGAACGCGAGCGGAAGCCGAGACGAGCCTGCAGTTCGAGGCTGTCGACCTTATAGACGACGCCATCGATGTCGTAGTCGAGATCCGGACGCTCGAGGCCAATCTCATCGTAGTGCGCCAGGATGTCGGCAACCGAATTCAGCCGCTTCATCAGCGGATTGACCGGAAAACCCCAGTCTTTGAAGGTCTGCACCATGGCGAACTGCGTTTCGGCGGGCATGTCAGACATCTCGCCCCAGGCATAGGCGAAGAATTTCAGCTTGCGGCTCGCCGTCACCTTGGCGTCGAGCTGACGCAGCGATCCAGCCGCGGTGTTGCGCGGGTTGACATAGGTCTGCTTGCCTTCCGCCTCCATCTGCCGGTTCAGCGCCAGGAAGTCGCTCTTGGCCATATAGACCTCGCCGCGGATCTCGACGACGGCGGGAACGCCCTTCGGCAGTTGGTTGGGGATCTCGGCAATGGTGCGGATATTGGCAGTGACGTTTTCCCCCGTCGTGCCGTCACCGCGCGTCGCAGCCGTCATCAGCCTGCCGTTCTCGTAACGGATCGACATCGACAGACCGTCGATCTTCGGCTCGGCGGTAAAGGCGATCGACTGGTCCGGCAGGCGGCCGAGGAAGCGATAGACGCCGGCGACGAAATCCTGCACGTCTTCTTGCGAGAAAGTGTTGTCGAGCGACAGCATCGGCCGCGCATGAACGACTGGCGAGAAGGTGACGGAAGGCGCGGCCCCGACACGCCGTGACGGGCTGTCGTCACGGATCAGCTCGGGAAACCGCGCTTCCAGCGCATCGTTGCGGCGCTTCAGCGCGTCGTAATCGGCATCCGAAATCTCCGGCTGGTCCTTGCCGTGGTAGAGCGCATCATGATGCGCGATCTCCTTTGCCAGCCGTTCGAGTTCGGCGGCAACCTCTTCGATCGTCAACGTGTCGACGGCGGAACCTTCGGTGGACATGGAATAACACTCCAGAGAATCTGGCCAGAAATCTGGATTGGTTTTAGAGCAAAATTGCCGGATGAAAAGGGTGCTGGCGTACGTCGAGATCCTCTATTCCAGCCCCCGGCATTGCGCAGCCGGATGCCGCCGTCATATAGGCCGATCGCTACCCCCTGCCTTCATTCCTGTCCTCGGGCTTGACCCGAGGGATGTCACAGGAATCCAGCCACCGCGCGTCTGCGCGGTGAATGACTCCATAGACCTCGAAAAGAGTCTCCCGCGCCCAAAGACTTGGGCGCGCTGGATTCCTGTGACAAGCACAGGAATGAGGGAGAGTGAGGTAGCATTCGCTCCAAATTCTCTACTCTGGACTGCATTGACACGTCGAAGCATCGTACAGATCCATAGCATTGGATCGCTCTATTCCCAATCCCCAGCATTGCGCAGCCGAATACCGCTGACATGCAGGCCAGTGTCCCAAAAGCTCTTCAGCGGCCGAAGACTATCGACCACCCTGAGCTCCACCCCGCGCGGCGCAAACTCCCGGTCGAGCCGCGATATGGCGGTGCGCTCGGTCGGAACAACGCGTCCGCGGGCCACCCACATGCCCGCATCATCCAGATCCTCGAAATCCCCAGCCGGCAACTCGTAGCGATGGATCGTCTCCACCGAGAGCCTTTCCAACCAGTGACGCTCGATATAGGCAGCGGCCCGGCAACCGCCGAGCCAGCGCCGCCGCTCGGCCTCCGGCGTCTCGGATGTCGCCCAGATCAGGATCCGCGGGCAGTCGCGCGGAAAGAGATACATGAAGTCATGGTCGCCATCGATCGCCCAGACGAGCGGACCGTTCAGCCATTCCCGGCCCGTTGGGCGGATCGAGGGCACGCGAACCGGACGCGGTTCGAACACCGCAATATTGGGATCATCACTGAAATGGAAAAGGTGCATGGCAACGGATCGTCGCTGATCGGAATGTTACCGATAGCGCGAAGCGAGACGCTCGTCACCGCCGATGGTGCTGGAAATCAACCGTTGCCGGCCAGCAGCCGCTTCGCCGCCGCCCTCGCCTCTTCGGTCACCGAAGCGCCAGCCAGCATGCGGGCGATCTCTTCGGTGCGATCCGTGTGCGCCATCGTCGCCACGCGCGTGGCGATCTTTTCGGATCCCTCGGCCGCCGGTCCCTTGGATATCAACAGATGCGTCGCCGCCCTTGCCGCGACCTGCGGCGCATGCGTGACCGACAGCACCTGCACACGCTCGGACAGCCGTTTCAGCCGCTGGCCGATCGCATCGGCCACGGCACCGCCGACGCCGGTATCGATTTCGTCGAAGACGAGCGTGGGGGCCGATCCGCGATCGGCGAGCGCAACCTTCAGCGCCAGCAGGAAACGTGAGAGTTCGCCGCCGGAAGCGACCTTCATGATCGAGCCCGGCCGCGTGCCCGGATTGGTCTGGACATGGAACTCGACCACATCGATGCCTTCGGCCAGAGCCTCGTGTGCATCCGTGGTGATCTCGACCATGAAACGGGCGCGTTCGAGCTTCAGCGCCGGCAGCTCGGCCATGACGGCTGCGGCCAGTGCGGTGCCGGCGTGATGGCGCTTGTCGGAGAGCGCGCGCGCCGCCGCATCGTAATTTTCCCGCGCCAGGCCGACCTCTGCTTCAAGCCGCGCAAGCCGCTCCTCGCCCGCATCGAGATCGGCGAGATCGGCGATCATGCGGACGGCAAGCGCCGGCAGTTCGGTGACAGGCACGGAATATTTGCGCGAGGCGGCTCTGAGCGCAAAAAGCCGCTCCTCCACCCGCTCCAGTTCTCTCGGATCGTATTCGGTCTTGCGCAGCGCCGCCTCGACTTCCATCTGCGCGTTGGAAAGCTGGTCGAGCGCGGCGTCAAGCAGCGTCACAGTGTCTTCGAGCAGGCCCGGCGCCTCATGGCTCTTGCGCTCCAGCCGGCGCACCAGCGAGGCGATATGGGGCACCGGCGAGGCATTGCCGTTCAGGAATTCGGAGGCCTCGGCGATATCGCCGAGGATTCGCTCGGCCTTCATCATTTTCTGTCGGCGGTCGGCGAGTTCGTCCTCCTCGCCATCCTGCGGCGAGAGCTTCTGGAGCTCCTCGACGGAAGAGCGCAGGTAGTCGGCTTCGCGGGCAGCACTTTCCACCTTCTCGCGATGCTTCTTCAGCGTCCGCTCGCTGTCGCGCCACAGGCGATAAAGCCGGGAAACGTCCGAAACCTCGTCGGCAAGGCCGGCGAAGGCATCGAGCAGAGTGCGGTGGGCATTGGTGTCGACAAGGGCGCGATCGTCGTGCTGGCCGTGGATCTCGACCAGCATCTGGCCGGCCTGGCGCATCAGTTGCACGCTGACCGGCTGGTCGTTGACATAGGCCTTGGTGCGCCCATCCGCCGATTGCTGGCGGCGGAAGATCAGGTCGCCTTCGTCGTCAATGCCGTTTTCACGCAGGAGCGCGCGGGCGCCGTGGTCCATGCCGACGTCGAAGACCGCCGTCACCTGGCCCTTATCCTCGCCGTGGCGCACCAGGCCGCCGTCGCCGCGCCCGCCGAGCGCCAGCGACAGGCTGTCGAGCAGGATGGATTTGCCCGCCCCGGTCTCGCCCGTCAGCACGGAAAGTCCGGTCTCGAAGGCAAGATCCAGCCGCTCGATCAGGACGATATCGCGGATCGAAAGCTGGATCAGCATTGGACTTATGAACCGAGCAGGAGTTTCTTGCCTGCCGCAGCGATCCACGAGCCCTTGTTTTCCCGCGGCTCGGCGCCACCGGTCTGCAGCAGCTTGTAGGAATCGGCGTACCACTGGCTGTCGGGATAATTGTGACCGAGAACGGCAGCCGCCGTCTGCGCCTCGTCGACGATACCCATCGCGTAGTAGGCTTCGACGAGACGCGCCAAGGCTTCTTCGATCTGGTTCGTGTTCGGATATTTCTCGACGACGATGCGGAAGCGCGAGATCGCGGCGAGATATTCCTTCCGCTCCATGTAGTAGCGGCCGATCTGCATTTCCTTGCCGGCGAGCTGGTCGCGCGCGAAGCGGATCTTGGCCTGCGCGTCGTCAACATATTCGGAGTTCGGATAATTGTCGATGACGGCCTGCATCGCCTCGATCGTCTTGGCCGAGGCACGCTGGTCCTGCGTCACGTCGACGATCTGCTTGGAATAGGTGAGACCGATGAGATACTGCACATAGGCGGCATCCTGGGACTTCGGATATTGCGACATGTAGCGGTTGCCGGATGCAAGCGCATCGTCCAGGCGGCCCTGACGGTATTTGACGAAGGTGCTCATCACAAGCGCCTTGCGCGCCCATTCGGAGAACGGGTTCTCGCGGTCGATCGCGTCGAACTTGCGCGCTGCTTCCGCCATGTTGCCGGCCTTCATGTTGGCGAGGCCCTGGGTGTAGAGCACGTCAGGCGGATCGGTCTCGAGGCCGAGCTTGGTGATGTCGATATCAGGGTCCGACTGGCAACCGGAGATCGCGGCGCCTGCGCTGAGCACCAGAAGCGATGCGAACAAAGCACGCGCTGTCTTCATCATACCTTCAGATCCTGCATAACCCATTCGAAAGAACCCCACTGCCGCCGCTCGCTCCACGGCAGCCACGCCTCGCTGGCGTTTCTAGCCACAAATGTGCATCAAGAGCAACGCAATGATAAGGCATTAACGCATTTTTGTGGCAGCAGCCTCCAGAATGACCGGCTTTTCCTCTTCTCTCCAAACTGTGGCAGCTAAGCAACTGCAACAAAACACCGATCGCCGCAGCCTCGGGCCGACATAAAAAAACCGCCTCCGGGAAAGAGGCGGCCTGGTCTTGAGAATAGGCTGGAGGTCATGCCGACCAGGGAGCGAATTCCGAAGCGCTGACGGCGATCAGCTCGCGGGCAGCGACGCGCTGGCGCGGCGTCGACGTCTCCACGACCTCGTAGGCCGAGGGGTCGGCGAGCAGCGCCTTCAGCGCATTGGCATTCATCTTGTGGCCGCCGCGATACGAACGGTAGCAGCCGATGAACTGGGCGCCGGCAAGCGACAGATCGCCGACGGCATCGAGCGTCTTGTGGCGGACGAATTCGTCCTTGGCGTAACGCAGCCCCTCGATATTGATGACGGTGTTGTCGTCCGAGATGACGACGGAGTTTTCGAGCGAGGAGCCGAGCGCGTGGCCCGAGGCCCAAAGACGCTCGACATCGCGCATGAAGCCGAAGGTGCGGGCGCGGGAAAGCTCGGTCTTGAAGACGGAAGCGGTCAGGTCGCCGGCCCACTTCTGCCGGCCGATCAGCGGGCATTCGAAATCGATCTCGACCTCGAAGCGCGTGCCGTCATAGGGGCGGAATTCGCTCCAGGAGCCGCCGTGCTCGATTCGCACCGGCTTGGTGATGCGGATATAGCGGCGCTTGACGCCGAGCGAGACGAGACCGGCCTGCTCGATCGCTTCGACGAAGGGCAGCGAACTGCCGTCCATGATCGGCATTTCGGCGCCCTGCACCTCGATCACCACATTGTCGAGGCCGAGCGCATAGATGGCGGCCATGACATGTTCGATCGTCGCGACCGAATGAGCGGGCGAGAAGCCGAGCACGGTGCAGAGGTCGGTATTGCCGACCTGCGAAGAGACAGCCTTGAGTTCGGTGATGTCGCCATTGTCATGCAGGCGCTGGAAAACGACGCCGGTGTCCGATTCGGCCGGGTTCAGGGTGATCGAAACGACTGCGCCCGAATGAACTCCAGTTCCCGTGAGCGTCACGGGACGCGATACCGTCGTTTGAAAACCCAGCAAGCCAATTGCCATAAATTCTGCCTTTATTCTTCCGCACCGGCGGTCTGTCCGATCGGCACGGTCATCATTCATTCTGCACAAGGAGCCTGTCGAAGGGTCTGGTAGTGCAGTTTCCTTGCACCATACTTACGTGCGCCGGCGCTCCAATCCAAATCACTGTTTCTTTCGCTTTGTTACGAAGTCAGGCGTTTGAAATCGCTCGCGAATCGCAGGCTGAAAAACAGCAATGCCCGGGACCTTGATCCCGGGCATGAACGGTGCTGAAGCAGCCCCTCAATTCGACTGGCGGCGCAGGAATGCCGGGATTTCCAGCTGGTCGTCTTCCTGCGTCATCCGGGCCTGCGGAACCGCCCGGCCCTGGTCGTCGAGGTTGCCGCGACGCGGTGCGTAGAGGCTTGCCTCCGGCGACAGCGGACGGCGCTGCTGCGAAGCGGCCGGCGGTGCTGCCGTCATGTCGGCGGCAACCGCGTCGTCGTCGCGGCGGCCGAGCGAATTGGTGATTCGCTTCAGCAGGCCCATCGGACCGCGCTCTTCTGCCGCATGTGCGGAAGCCGCCTGCGTGCGGTGGTCGAGTTCGGCCTGGACGACCGGCGGGAAATCCTCAACCTTCGGCATGCGCATCGGTTCAGGCGCTTGGCGGATGATCGGCTCCTGCCGGACCGGCTGCTGCTGGACGGGCTGGCTTACGACCGGCTGGCTCATGACCGGCTGGCTCATAACGGGTGCCGGAGCCTGCTGCTGCACCTGAGGGCGCATGACCGGAGCTTCCGGTGCAGGCGCGAAGATCTTGCTCTGCGGACGGAAGGTTTCCTGCTGTGCCACCGGCTGCTGCAGTGGGGCGGCGGCACGCGGGGCCGGGATTTCGAGTTCGCGTTCCATCTCGGCTGCGCGGATGGTCTGCGCGATCGGATCCAAGGCCTTCGGTGCCTGCATCACGGGCGCAGGCTGAACTGCGGCCGCTGCCGGAGCAACAGCCGCGGAAGGGCGGATAGCAGGCTTTGCGGCCGGCTGGAAATTGCGCTCGGCGGCTTCGTTCATCGCCCGATCGATGCCGGTGGCGACGACCGAGACGCGAATGATGCCCTCAAGCGATTCGTCGAAGGTGGCGCCGAGGATGATGTTGGCGTCGGGATCGACTTCTTCGCGGATGCGGGTCGCAGCTTCGTCGACTTCGAAGAGGGTGAGGTCGCGACCGCCGGTGATCGAGATCAGCAGGCCTTGAGCGCCCTTCATCGAAGTTTCGTCGAGCAGCGGGTTGGCGATTGCAGCCTCGGCGGCCTGCAGCGCGCGGCCGGAGCCGGAGGCTTCGCCGGTGCCCATCATCGCACGGCCCATTTCACGCATCACCGAGCGGACGTCGGCGAAGTCGAGGTTGATGAGACCTTCCTTCACCATCAGGTCGGTGATGCAGGCAACGCCCGAATAGAGAACCTGGTCGGCCATCGCGAAGGCATCAGCGAAGGTCGTCTTGTCGTTGGCAATGCGGAAGAGGTTCTGGTTCGGAATGACGATCAGCGTATCGACAGACTTCTGCAGTTCCTGGATGCCCATCTCGGCCAGGCGCATGCGGCGCCCGCCTTCGAAATGGAACGGCTTGGTGACGACGCCGACCGTCAGAATGCCCTTGTTGCGGGCGGCCTGCGCGACGACGGGCGCAGCGCCGGTGCCGGTGCCGCCGCCCATGCCGGCGGTGACGAAGCACATATGCGTGCCGTTCAGGTGATCGACGATCTCATCGATGCACTCTTCGGCTGCCGCGCGGCCGACTTCCGGCTGCGAACCTGCGCCGAGGCCTTCGGTGACATTGACGCCGAGCTGGATGATGCGCTCGGCCTTCGTCATCGTCAGCGCCTGCGCATCCGTGTTGGCGACGACGAAGTCGACGCCCTGGAGACCGGCGGTGATCATGTTGTTGACGGCGTTGCCGCCACCGCCGCCAACGCCGAATACGGTGATGCGCGGCTTCAGCTCTGTGATGTCAGGCTTTTGCAGCTTGATGGTCATGGTACCTGTTCCTTCTCTCTCTGGCCGCATCGCCACGCCGGCCAATCACTCAATTTCAGAAGCTTTCCTTCAGCCACTGGCCCATCCGGGCTATGCGGCTGTTATTTCCTCCAAGCGACATGAGCAGACCGCTCTGTGACGCATGTGTCTCCATGTCCGCGACCTGCGGATAGATCATCAGGCCGACGGCCGTCGAAAAGGCCGGGCCCTTGGCCGCCGTCGGCAATCCCGAGACGCCCATCGGGCGGCCGATGCGGACGTTGCGGGCAAGGATGCGGCGCGCCACATCGGCAAGGCCGGTCAGCTGGCTGGCGCCGCCGGTCAGCACGACGCGCTTGCCGACGATCGGGCTGAAGCCGGAGCGCTGGATGCGGTCGCGGATCAGTTCCATCGTCTCTTCGATTCGGGCCGAAACGATGCGCGAAACCAGCGCTCGCGGCACCTGCGACGGCTGGTCGCGATCATCCTCGCCGATCGGCGGGATCGAAATCAGTTCGCGCTCGTCGGAGGAATTCGAAAGCGCCGTCGCATGCACGACCTTCAGCCGCTCGGCATCCTCGATGCGGGTCGAAAGGCCGCGCGCCAGATCCGTGGTCACGTGATGGCCGCCGAGGCCGACGGCGTCGGTATGAACGAGCTTACCTTCGGCAAAGACCGAGATCGTCGTCGTGCCGCCGCCCATGTCGATCGCCGCGCAGCCGAGCTCGACCTCGTCGTCGACGAGAGCCGCAAGACCGGATGCATAGGGCGTCGCAACGATTCCCTCGACCGACAGATGCGCGCGGTTGACGCTGAGTTCGAGGTTTTTCAGCGCCGAGCGCTCTGCGGTGACGACATGCATATCGACGCCGAGCGCATCGCCGTACATTGCCAGCGGATCGCGGATGCCGCGCTCGCCGTCGAGCGAGAAACCGGTCGCCAGCGAATGCAGCACCGAACGGTCTTGGCGCAGCGACTGCTGACAGGCTGCCGACAGCACCTTCTTGAGATCGTTGAGCTCGACTTCCTGGCCGCCGAGATCGATCGTCGCAGTGTAGATGTCGCTGCCGAGACGGCCGGCCGTCAGATTGACGATCAGGCTCTCGACGGTCAGCCCCGCCATGCGCTCGGCCGCGTCGACGGCCAGCCGAATGACGCCTTCCAGCGCGTCGAGATCGGCAATGACGCCGGTCTTGATGCCGCGGGATCGCTGGTGGCCGATACCGATGATCTCGATATTATGCGTGCGGCCCGGCAGGATCTGGCTTTCCTCGCGCGGCGTCAGCCGGCCGATCATGCAGACGACCTTGGTCGAGCCGATGTCGAGCACCGAAACGACATGCGACCGCTTCGACGAAAGCGGCTTCAGGCGCGGCAATCCGAAATGGGATGAACCGAACAAGCTCATATATTCTGCCCCGCCTTCTTCAATTCCTTGGTACGCTCCGTCACAGCCGTCTGCCGGCGAACCGCCGCCTCCGGCGTCAGCTGGATCGCGGTTCTGTCGGCCAGCCTGAGATCGACCGCAGCAATGTCCCGCTCCAGGAGCTGGTGCTCCTTGTCGAACTTCGAAAGTGTCGCCAGCGCATGGTCGATACCGTCTTCCGGCAGCTTGACGACGACGCCGTTATCCATGTGCAGGTCCCATCGGCGGCCGGATATCCAGACATAGGCCTTCACGCGGGCCTTCACGTCGGGCCACTTCGAGAAGGCGTCGTCGAGTGACGCCGCCGCCGTTTCCGCATCACGGCCGACAACCAGCGGCAGCGCCGAAAACTTATTGTCGCGCAGCGGCGCAATGACGCTGCCGTTCTTTTCGATCAGCGAAAGCTCCTGCCCGTGCTGCCATATGGCATAGGCCTGACGCTCCTTGAGCTTCACCTCGATCGTCTTCGGATAGACCTTGCGGACCTCGACGCTTTCGACCCAGGGGAGATGCGCGATCTTCCGGCGAGCGGCATCGACATCGAGGGCGACCAGCGAGGTCGTGCCATCGAGGCCGATCAGCTGCAGGATTTCAATTTCGGAGGTCTCCGAATTGCCGGAGACCTTCACGTCCTCGATCGCAAAGCCCGCCGCCGTCGTCGTCGCCTGCGCGACGGCTTCCGTGTGGCCGCCGAGCGACATGCCGTAAAGCCCCGTCGCGACCAGGAAGGCAAGCGCCGAAACCGTGCCCGTATGGGCGGGGATGTAGATGCGGCCGCTGCCGAGGCTAATCAGGAAGCGGGTAACGCGGCGCAGCGGACGCGGCAGCACGAACCGCTCTTCGGCTTCCATCATCGGAAGCGCGGCATGATGGCTGGGACGCCCTATCTTCTTGACCGTCAACGCAAACAAGACGCGTCCTCCACCATCCACCGGAGAAATTCACCAAAGGAATAACCGGCATGACCGGCCATTTCGGGCACAAGCGAGGTTGGAGTCATGCCCGGCTGGGTATTGACCTCCAGCCAGATGATTTCGCCGTCTTCGGAGAAACGATCGTCGTAACGAAAGTCGGACCGACTGACGCCGCGACAACCGATTGCCTGATGCGCCCTTAGGGCCAATGTTTGTATTTTTTGGTAAATATTCGGTGAAATTTTCGCCGGGATGACGTGTTTTGAACCGCCTGCCGCATACTTGGAGTCGTAATCATAAAAATTGTGGCCCTGCGGCACCACCTCGGTGACGCCGAGCGCGGTCTCGCCCATGACGCCGCAGGTGAGTTCGCGGCCGTAGACATAGCGCTCGACCAGCACCTCCTCGCCGTAATGCCACTCGGGCGAGCTCACGACCTGCGGCGGATGCGCCTGATCTTCCGTGACGATGACGACGCCGAAGCTCGAGCCCTCACGCACCGGCTTCACCACATAGGGCGGCTTCATCGGATGCGTCGAGGGAAAAGCGAAACGATTGATGACTTGTGATTCGGCGACCGGAATGCCGGCAGCGGCAGCAACGAGCTTCGCCTTGTCCTTATCCATCGCCAGCGCCGAGGCGAGCACGCCTGAATGCGTATAGGGGATTTCGAGATATTCGAGGATGCCCTGGATTGTGCCATCCTCGCCGAAGGGCCCATGAAGGGCATTGAAGACCACATCGGGCTTCAGCGCCGCGAGCCTCTCGGAAACATCGCGCGCCACGTCGATGCACGTCACTTCGAAGCCTTCAGCTTCGAGGGCCTGTGCGCAAGCCTTTCCCGAGGAAAGGCTGACCGGCCGTTCCGAGGAAAATCCGCCCATCAGGACAGCGACATGCTTGCGACTCATCAACACCCCCCAAAAATAACTTCCATTCTCGAAATCGACGCTTGCGCGAAGCTGTCGTCGCCGTTTCAGGCCTTTGTCCGACCTGGGTGCAGTAGAGCATCATTATGGTTAATGAAGTGTTTACTTTCGTTAACTTCCTCTTGGCGCGCCCTTAATTTTTTAACTTTCGCTTCTGCGGACTGCCGGGGCGAAGGCGCCTGCCGATCCATTGACGCAGAAAAGCCCGCGCGGAAAAACCACGCGGGCTCAATGGGATAGGTCGATGTCTTGCAGTCAGTCGGCGTCGTCGAGGAACTTCCACACGAGCCCGCCGAGCGCCCCGCCCGCAAGCGGTGCAATCCAGAACAGCCAGAGCTGCTGCAGCGCCCAGCCGCCGACCAAAAGCGCCTGGCCGGTGGAACGCGCCGGATTGACCGAGGTATTCGTCACAGGAATGGAAATGAGATGGATCAGCGTCAGCCCGAGGCCGATCGCAAGCGGCGCGAAGCCGGCAGGCACCCGGCTGCCGGTCGATCCCAGGATGATGATCAGGAAGAACATGGTCAGCAGCACTTCGATCAGCAGTGCCGAAAGCAGCGAATAACCGCCCGGTGAATGATCGCCATAGCCGTTGGCGGCAAAGCCGCCGAGTTCGAAACCCGCCTTGCCGCTGGCAATGAGATAGAGCAGCGCGGCCGCGGCGATGGCGCCGACGACCTGGACGACGATATAGGGAACGAGGCGCGCCGCGGGAAACCGTCCGGCAACCGTCAGGCCGAGGGAGACGGCCGGGTTGAAATGACCGCCCGAAATGCCGCCCACGGCATAGGCCATGGTGAGCACGGTCAGGCCGAACGCAAAGGCCACACCCGTAAATCCTATCCCAAGCTCGGGATAGGCAGCCGCGAGCACGGCACTGCCGCATCCGCCGAAGACCAGCCAGAATGTGCCGAGAAATTCGGCGACAAGGCTCTTTTGCATGCGCAGTCCCTCCACTTCAACCAGAAAGTTTATGATGAATCTGCTGCAATTCGATTCCGGTCAAGTTAGGGGCAGCGGTCGCCGCAAGCCTCACGCAAGGATCGGGCGCCGGCGGATGTCGAGGGGAAAACCGCGGCGGTTTTTTATTGATGCGATCGTCAGTTCCGGCTAGCCAGAATTCTGCTGCAGCATAGGGAAAAGATCATGCGATGCCTCATCACCGGCGCAGCCGGGTTTGTCGGCCGTCCGCTCGTCGAAAGACTCCATAAGGAGAGCATCTCAGAGCTTTCGGTGACGACACGATCGGCGGCCTCCGCCTTCCCTGAGAATATCAGCCATTTTCCGATCGAGATGACCGAGGCGACCGACTGGACACCGGCTCTTCAGGGCGTCGATGTCATCGTCCATCTGGCCGCCCGCGTTCACATCATGAACGACCGAGCGGCCGACCCGCTTGCGGAATTCCGCCGAACGAACACTGCCGCCACGCTGAATCTTGCCGAACAAGCCGCCCGCGCTGATGTCAAAAGATTCGTCTTCATCAGCACCATCAAGGTCAACGGGGAAGAGAACGACCGGCCATTCCGGCACGACGACACGCCGAGGCCCATCGATCCCTACGGCATTTCGAAGCTGGAATGCGAGATCGGCTTACGCGACATCGCTGCGCGCACGGGCATGGAAGTCGTCATCATCCGCCCGCCGCTGGTCTACGGCCCGGGCGCCAGGGGCAACTTCGCCCTGCTCGTCAGCCTTGTCAGCAAAAGGCTGCCGCTTCCCTTCGCTTCGCTGAAGAACCGCCGCACCTTGGTCGCGGTGCAAAATCTCGTGGACCTGATCATCACTTGCATGGCGCATCCCGCCGCCGCAGGCGAGACGTTTCTTGCCGGAGATGGGAAGGATCTTTCAACGCCTGAGCTCATCGAGGGAATTGCCGCAGGGCTGGGCGTCAAGCCGGTGCTGCTTCCCATCCCACCGGTATTGCTGCACATGGCTGCGAAGGCGGTGGGGAAGGAAGCTGTCTATCAGCGCCTTTGCGGCTCGCTGCAGGTCGACATATCCCAAGCGCGCGACGTTCTCGGCTGGTCGCCCATCGTCACGCCGCGCGAAGGTCTGAAGCTTGCCGTGAAGTAAAACCTATTCGCTGGTGACGCCGTGGAACGGGCGCACTTCGCGGCCGGGCATGAAGACGCCGAGGCGCTTGATTTCCCATTCGAGCTTGATGCCCTCTTTCTCGAAGACCTCGCGGCGCACCTGTTCGCCGAGATATTCGAGATCGTAGCCGGTCGCCTGCCCCATGTTGATCATGAAGTTGCAGTGGAGCGACGACATCTGCGCACCGCCGATGACGAGGCCGCGGCAGTCTGCCTCGTCGATCAGCTTCCAGGCCGAATGACCCGCCGGGTTCTTGAAGGTCGAGCCGCCGGTCTTTTCGCGAATCGGCTGCACCGTCTCGCGGTGATTGCGAACGGCGTCCATCTCGGCGCGGATCTGGGCGCGCTCTTCCGGATAGCCCTCGAACAGCACCGAGGTGAAGATCAGATCGACGGGTGCTGCGGAATGGCGGTAGGAATAGCCCATCTCGGCATTGGAAAGCACATGCTTGTTGCCCTTGCGGTCGACCGCGTTGACCTCGATCAACCGCTCGCGCGTCTCGACGCCGTTGGCCCCGGCATTCATGCGCGCCGCGCCGCCGATGCTGCCCGGAATGCCGTAGAAGAAATGAAAGCCGCCGATGCCGTTATCCATCGCCATCGCCGCCACATGTTTATCGGGGCAGATGGTGCCGGCCAGGATACGGTTTTCGCCGGCAAGCTCGACGAAGCCGAAACCCTTGGCCGACAGACGCAGCACAACGCCGGGAATGCCGCCGTCGCGCACCAGGATGTTGGAGCCGACGCCGACTACCGTCAGCGGCACCTCTTCCGGCAAGATCTTCAGGAAGGCGACGAGATCGTCGATATCATGCGGCTGGAACATCAGTTCGGCCAGGCCGCCGGCCCTGAACCAGGTGACACGGTCCATGGGGGCATCCGGCGTGATACGGCCGCGGATATCCTTTACACCGTCTCCGAGAGACGCGAGAAGCTTTTCCCCATTCACCTGTTTCATGCGGACTTTCCCGATAGGCCTTCCAGTTGCTTGGGCAGCGCCGCCGCCCAGGATGTGATGCTCCCAGCCCCCAACAGAACCACAAAATCGCCAGGCTTTGCAACCTCCGCGACCATCTGCGGCAGAAGTTCCGCCGAGGTGAGAAAACGGGCGTCGCGATGGCCACCGGATTTGATCCGCGAGACGAGTGAAACGGAATCGATGCCTTCGATCGGATCTTCACCCGCCGCATAAACCGGCGCCAGGAAAATGCTGTCGGCATCGTTGAAGCAGGCGGCGAATTCCTCGAACAGGCTGGCAAGGCGGCTGTAGCGGTGCGGCTGGTGGACCGCAATGATCCGGCCCTTGCAGGCTTCGCGGGCAGCGCGCAGCACCGCCTTGATCTCGACGGGATGGTGGCCGTAATCGTCGAAGATCTGCACCCCGTTCCATTCGCCGGTCAAAGTAAAACGACGCTTGACGCCGCCGAAGGAGGCAAGCCCTTTGGCGATATCGGCGTTCGATATGCCGAGCCGGTTGGCAACGGCGATCGCCGCCGTCGCGTTGGATATATTATGGCGCCCGGGCATCGGCATGACCAGCCCCTTGAGCTCGATCACCTGGCCGGTGCGGCGGCGGCGGATTGCGACATCGAAGATCGAGCGCGTGCCGTCGATGCGCACATTGGTGAAGCGCACGTCGGCCTGCGGGTTCTCGCCATAAGTGATGATCTTGCGATCCTCGATGCGGCCGACCAGCGACTGCACTTCGGGATGGTCGAGGCACATGACGCCGAAGCCGTAGAACGGCACGTTCTCGACGAACTGCCGGAAGGCGGCGCGCACGGCATCGAAATTGCCGTAATGGTCGAGATGCTCCGGGTCGATATTGGTGATGACGGCGACATCGGCCGGAAGCTTCAGGAAGGTGCCGTCGGATTCGTCGGCCTCGACCACCATCCATTCACCCTCGCCCATGCGGGCATTGGTGCCGTAGGCATTGATGATACCGCCATTGATGACGGTCGGGTCGAGCCCGCCGGCGTCGAGCAGGGTGGCGACCAGCGACGTGGTCGTCGTCTTGCCATGCGTGCCGCCGATGGCGATCGCATTGCGGAAGCGCATCAGTTCGGCGAGCATTTCGGCGCGGCGCACCACCGGCAGCAGCTTTTCGCGCGCGGCGATCAGCTCCGGATTGCTCTTCTTGATCGCGGTGGAGACGACGACGACTTCGGCATCACCGAGGTTTTCCGCCCGGTGGCCGACGAATACCTCGATGCCCTTGTCGCGCAGGCGCTGGACATTGGCGCTGTCGGCCTGGTCCGATCCCTGCACCTTGTGGCCGAGATTGTGCAACACCTCGGCGATACCGCTCATGCCGATGCCGCCAATGCCGATGAAATGGACGAGACCGATCGCCTTCGGCAGTTTCATGCGCGTGTCCTCTTGAATTCCGCTATTGTCCGTTTGGCGGCAATAGCCTCAACCATGTCGGCAAGCAAGTTCGCGGCATCGGGTTTCCCGGCGAGTTTCGCCGCCGCTGCCATATGGGCAAGCTTTTCCGGGTCGTTCATCACGGCTGTCAGGATCGCCGCGATCTTCTCCGGCGACAGCTCCGACTGGGCGATCACCTTGGCTCCGCCGGTCGCCGCCAGTGCCGCGGCATTGGCTGCCTGATCGTGATCGAGAGCATGCGGATAAGGCACGAGCACGGCCGGCCGGCCGATGACGGAGATTTCCGAAACCGTCGAGGCGCCGGAACGGCAGATGACAAGGTGCGCTTTCGCCAGCCGCTCGGCCATGTCGGTGAAGAAGGGGGCGATATCGGCACCCATCTCCAGCTTGGCGACGCAGCCGCTGACCATCTCCATATCCTCGGGACGCACCTGCTGGGTGATGCGCAGACGCAGGCGAAGCGCATCGTCGAGCAGGCTGATCGCCGTCGGCAGCGCCTTGGAGAAATATTGCGCGCCCTGGCTGCCGCCGAAGACGACGAGATTGAACGCCTCACCGGAATGCGATGGCGCGTAAGGCACCTCGGCGGCGGCGATGATTGCCGGGCGGACCGGATTGCCCGTCGTCACCGTCTTGTCCGGGAAGGCAGCTCCCCCTTCCGGCAGGAAACCGCCGGCAATGGCCTGCACACGGGTCGCCAAGGCCTTGTTGGCGCGGCCCATCACGGCATTCTGCTCATGGATCATCGAGGGCACGCCGAGTCGGGTGGCGGCAAGCAGCGGCGGCACGGTGGGATAACCGCCGAAACCGACGACGATCACGGGTTTCAGCCGCTGGATCAGCTTCTTTGCCGCCCGCATGCCGCTCCAGAGCGTCCACAGCGAGCGGGCGACGGCTACCGGGTTCTTCGAACCGATCGTCGCCGACGGCACGACATGGATTTCCTCGGCCGGGAACTTGCCGGCATAACGCTCGGCCCGGCTGTCGGTGACGAGATGCACCGAATAGCCGCGCTCCTTCAGCTTGAAGGCGAGCGCCTCCGCCGGGAACACATGGCCGCCGGTTCCGCCGGCGGCAAGCAGCACGATGCCTTTGCCCATAGACCTTACTCCGCCGGCATGCCATGCGGGACGCGGAAGAGGCTCCGGTCCTGCGCACGTTTTTCCGGTCGATGGCGCGTCAGCGCGAGAATGAAGCCGGCGGTGACGCAGATCGCCACCATGGACGAGCCGCCGTAGGAAATCAGCGGCAGCGTCATGCCCTTTGCCGGCAACAGCTCGAGGTTGACGCCGATATTGATGATCGACTGGATGCCCATCTGCAGCACCAGGCCGGCGACCGCGAAGCGGTTGAAGTCGTTGCGCTCGCGATAGGCATGCGAGAGGCCACGCAGCACCAGCACGGTGAACAGCGCAACCAGCGCCATGCAGAAGACGATGCCGAACTCCTCGGCCGCGACCGAGAAGATGAAGTCGGTATGCGCATCCGGAATAATGCGCTTGACGATGCCCTCACCCGGTCCCTGGCCGAACCAGCTGCCGCGGATGATCGCCTCGCGCGCGGTGTCGATCTGGAACGTGTCGCCCTCGCCGGTCATGAACTTGTCTATTCGCAGCGCCACGTGCGGGAAGACGTAATAAGCGCTGAGCAGGCCGCCGGCGCCGCCGATGCCGAGCAGCATGATCCAGATCCACGGCATGCCGGCCATGAAGAACATCCCGCCCCAAACGGCCGTCGTCAAGATGGTCTGGCCGAGGTCCGGCTGCGCGACGAGAAGAGCGGCGACGATGGCAAACAGGATGATGGCGAAGAGATTGCCGGGGATCTCCGGCTGGCGCGCATGTTCGGCAAACAGCCAGGCGCAGACCACGACGAAGGCGGGCTTCATGAATTCCGACGGCTGGATGGAAAGGCCGGCGATCCAGATCCAGCGCCTGCCGCCCTTGACCTCCTGGCCGACGAACAGCACCAGTACCATCATCGCAAGCGAGATGATCAAAAGCAGGATCGCGGTTCGCCGCACCTGGCGCGGCGTCAGGAACGACAGCCCGAGCATGACGGTGATCGACGGGATCATGAAGGCTGCGTGGCGTTTGACGAAGTGGAAGGGCTCAAGTCCGATGCGCTCGGCAACGGCTGGAGATGCCGCGAAGGACAGCATGAAGCCGATGCCCATCAGGAAGATGAACATCGCCAGGAAGAAGCGGTCGATGGTCCAGAACCAATCGGCCAGAGGCCCACGTTCCGCGCGGCTTACCATGTCATTTCTCTCCTGTTGCCGAACCGATCAGCATCGTCATTCCGTCAAGTGCCGCCACGTGGCCGACGAAGGCATCGCCCCTGACTTCGAAATTCTTATACTGGTCGAAGCTTGCGCAAGCCGGTGATAACATGACGGCCGAAGAGCCGCTCTCGTCGCGTTCGGCATCGGCGGCCGCATGCACGACGGCGCGCTCCAGCGTGCCCGAGATTTCGTAGGGCACGGCCTCGCCGAGCGTCGCGGCAAATTCCGCCGCCGCCTCGCCGATCAGATAGGCCTTGGCGATGCGCGGGAAATAGGGAGCAAGCGTCGTGATGCCGCCTGATTTCGGCAGGCCGCCGGCGATCCAGTAGATGCGATCATAGCTCGAAAGGGCCGGTGCCGCAGCATCCGCATTGGTTGCTTTGGAATCGTTGACGAAAACGACGCGGCCACGCTGCCCGACCGGCTGCATCCGGTGCTTGAGGCCGGGAAACGAGACAAGGCCGGCGCGAATGTCGTCGGCGGAGACCCCGACGGCGAGGCAGGCGGCAACGGCGGCTGCGGCGTTCTGGGCATTATGGCTGCCGCGCAGCGTCTGGATGCCGTCGAGATCGGCGAAGGGCAGCATGGCGCCGCCGGCGGCCTGAATGAGCCGGGTGCCCTCGGCATAGATGCCCGATGCCACCACGCTGCGGCGCGAAATGCGAACCACCTTGACGCCGGCCCGCTCGACACGGTCGGCAATCAGCGCCGAATGGCTGTCGTCGACGCCGACGATCGCCACATCGCTGCCGGCGACCAGCCGTTCCTTGACATCGGCATAGTGCTGCATCGTGCCGTGACGGTCGAGATGATCGGGCGTCAGGTTGAGCAGGATGCCGGCAGACGGGTTCAGCGTCGGCGCCAGATCGATCTGGTAGGAAGAGCATTCGACGACATAGTAGCGCTCGGCCTTCGGCGGATCGAGCGTCAGCACCGCCGTGCCGATATTGCCGCCGAGCTGCGTGTCGTAGCCCGATGATTTCAGAATATGGGCGATCAGCGCCGTCGTCGTCGACTTGCCGTTGGTGCCTGTTATGGCGATGAACGGGCAATCCGGCGCATGGGCGCGGCGCTCGCGCACGAAGAGCTCGACATCGCCGACGATATCGACGCCGGCGGCACGCGCGAGATCGACGGTCCAGTGCGGCTTCGGATGAGTGAGCGGCACGCCGGGCGACAGCACGAACAGAGCCTGCTGGCTCCAGTCGATGGTGTGCAGGTCTTCCGTCTTGATGCCTTCGGCGGAAGCCTTGGCGACGCTGTCGGGATTGTCGTCCCAGGCGGTCACCTCGGCGCCGCCTGAAACCAGCGCCCGCGCGGTGGCCAAGCCGGAGCCGCCGAGGCCGAAGAGCGCGACCTTCCTGTCCTTGAGCGTCGTGATCGGGATCATCGCCGCCTCACCGCAGCTTCAGCGTCGACAGGCCGAGCATGGCAAGGCCGACGGCGATGATCCAGAAGCGGATCACCACCTGGCTCTCGGTCCAGCCCTTCTTCTCGAAGTGATGATGGATCGGCGCCATCAGGAAGACGCGCCGGCCGGTCATCTTGAAAAAGCCGACCTGGATGATGACCGAGAGCGTCTCCATGACGAAGAGGCCGCCGATGATTGCCATGACGATCTCGTGCTTGGTGGCGACGGCGACGGTGCCGATCGTACCGCCGAGCGCCAGCGAGCCGGTGTCGCCCATGAAGATGGCGGCCGGCGGCGCATTGAACCAGAGAAAGCCGAGGCCGGCGCCGATGACGGCGCCGAGCACAACGGCGAGCTCGCCGGTGCCGGGCACGAAATTGATCTGCAGGTAGTTGGCAAACACCACGTTGCCGGCGAGGTAGGCGATGACGCCGAAGGAGGCGGCGGCGATCATCACAGGCACGATGGCAAGCCCGTCGAGACCGTCCGTCAGGTTGACGGCATTGCCGGCACCGACGATGACGAAGCCGCCGAAGACGACGAACATGATGCCGATATTGATCATGAAGTCCTTGAAGAAGGGAAAGGCGATCGAGGAACCGAAGGTCGAACCGGCAACACCCGAGGCAAGGGCGGTGCGCATCATGAAATAGACGGCGATGCCGGCGATGACGAATTCGATGCCGAGACGCGCCTTGCCGGAAAAGCCCATGTGGCTCTGCTTCGTCACCTTGAGATAATCGTCATAGAAACCGATCGCGCCGAAGCCGAGCGTCACCAGCAAGGTGGCGACGACATAGACGTTGGAAAGATCGGCCCACAGCAGCGACGCGCCGACGATGCCGGCAAGGATCATCAGCCCGCCCATGGTCGGCGTGCCGGCTTTCTTGAAATGCGTCTGCGGCCCGTCGGCGCGGATCGGCTGGCCCTTGCCCTGCCGGATGCGCAGCGAATTGATGATCGTCGGCCCGAACAGGAAAACGATCAGTGCTGAGGTGAAGAGCGCGGCTCCTGTGCGGAAGGTAATATATCTGAACAGGTTCAGAAATTTGAAATATTCCGACAGTTCGACAAGCCAGATCAGCATTCAGGGCCCCTTGTTTACCCGATCAAAGTTCGCGTTGCGTGTCGGAAAATGGTGGGAACTTGTCAAGGAGCGCGGCGACGATCTTGCCGAAACCGATGCCCAGAGACGATTTCACCATGAACACGTCGCCTGGTACGACCGAGTCCAATACATAGTCCGTCAATTCGCTGGTGTTCTCGCGATATTCGACATGGACGCTTTCCGGCAACGATTCCTTGAGCGCAGCCATTTCTGCTCCTGCGAGCCAGACATATTCGATGCCGGCCGCAAGCAGCGGCACGGCGAGATCGCTATGAACCTTCTGCGCATACTCGCCCATCTCCAGCATGTCGCCGAGCACGGCGATACGGCGTCCGCGGCCGGTCGGCTCGGAGGCCGCCAGCAGCGCGATCGCCGCGCGCATCGAAGCCGGATTGGCATTATAGCTCTCGTCGATCAGCGTGAAGCTGCCGCTCCCGATCGAAAGCCGGTGGCGCTTGCCCCTGCCCTTTTCCGGCTTCAGCGTCCCAAGCGCTTCGATCGCCTTTTCCATGTCGGCGCCGACGATCCTGACGACGCCGAGTGCTGCCAGCGCATTCTCGCCGATATGGCGGCCGGGGGCGCCGATCGCGACCTCCAGCGTCTCGCCGCCGATCGTCAGCCACAGCGTCGAATTCTCGTCGGAGCCATTGAATTCCGCCAGCCGGAATTCGGCCTTGGCATGCTGGCCGAAGGAGTGGATATGTTCGATGCCGAGCGACTGCGCCGTCCGGTCGAGGAAGTTGAACTGGTCATTGTCGCGATTGAGCACGACATGGCCGCCCGGTTCCAGCCCCTCGAAGATCTCCGCCTTGGCGGCGGCGATCTCCTTGATGTTCTTGAAATTGCCGAGATGCGCCGGCGCGATCGTGGTGATGACGGCGATATCGGGACGGATCATCGCCACCAGCGGCCGGATCTCGCCGGGATGGTTCATTCCGACTTCGAAGACACCGTAATCCGTGTCCTCAGGCATGCGCGCCAGCGTCAGCGGCACGCCCCAATGATTGTTGAAGGAGGCGACGGAGGCATGCACCTTGCCCGACGGCGACAGTACATGCCGCAGCATTTCCTTGGTGGTCGTCTTTCCCACAGAACCCGTCACCGCAATGATCCGAGCCCGAGAGCGCTCGCGCGAGGCAAGGCCGAGCCGGCCGAGTGCGGCGAGCACGTCTTCGACGACGATCATCGGCACCGTCAGGCGGCCCATGGCGGGAAGCCTCGCCTCGCTGACGACGAGAAGAGAGGCGCCGTTTGCCGTCGCCATCGATGCGTAGTCATGACCGTCGACACGGTCGCCCTTGATCGCGAAGAAGGCCTCGCCCGGAGCAATCGAGCGGCTGTCGATGGAAATGCCGGTGATGCCTTCGGGCAGAGTGCCGAAAGGGCGCCCCGCCATCGCTGCGATCATGTCTTCGGTTGTCCAGAGCCAGCTCAAGATTTCAGTTCCTCCAAGGCCTTGCGCACCTCCGCATGATCGGAGAACGGCAGGGTGACGCTGCCGATCGTCTGTCCTTCCTCATGCCCCTTGCCGGCAACGATCAGCGTATCGCCGGATCTCAGCATGCCGACAGCCTCGCGGATCGCCGTAGCGCGATCGGCAATTTCCGAGGCGCAGCTTGCTGCCGCCATGATCTCGGCGCGGATCGAGGCCGGTTCCTCCGAACGCGGATTGTCGTCGGTGATGATCACGACATCGGCAAGCCGGCAGGCGATTTCGCCCATGATCGGTCGCTTGCCGCGATCGCGGTCGCCGCCGCAGCCGAAAACGACGATGACGCGGCCTGTCGTGAAAGGCCTGACCGAGCCCAGCACATTTTCCAGCGCATCCGGCTTGTGGGCGTAGTCGACATAGGCGAGCGCGCCGTCTTTCGTATGGCCGACCAGCTCGAGACGGCCGGACGCGCCGACGAGCTTCTCGAGTGCGGCCATCGCAACCCTAGCGGCCACGCCGGTCGACATCGCAAGCCCTGCCGCAACAAGTGCGTTGGCGACCTGGAAATCCCCGGCCAGCGGAATATCCACCTCGAAGATCTCGCCGCCGATGTGGATCTCCGCCATCTGCTTGTGACGGAAGTGCTCGACACGTTTCAAGGAGAGGTAATCGCCCTTGCGCCCGACGGTGCGGACGTCGTGACCGGCATCGGTCGCGGCCTTGATCGCCTGCGCCGACCACGGATCGTCGGCAAAGATCACCGCCGGCGACCCCTTCGGCAACAGCGTATCGAAAAGCCGCATCTTGGCGGCCATATAGTCTTCGACCGTGGGATGATAATCCATATGATCGCGGCCGAGATTGGTGAAGGCGGCGGCCGCAAGCCTGACGCCGTCAAGCCGGCACTGGTCGAGGCCGTGGCTAGAGGCCTCCATCGCGGCATGCGTAACACCTTCGTCGGCGAGTTCGGCCAGCAGCTTGTGCAGCGACACCGGATCGGGCGTCGTCAGCGCGCCATATTCGTTGCGCGTCGGCGAGACGACACCCGTCGTGCCGATCATCGCCGCCGTATGGCCCGCATGCGCCCAGATCTGCCGGACGAAGGAGGCGACGGAGGTCTTGCCCGCCGTGCCGGTAACGGCAACCATGGTATCGGGCTGCCTGCCGTGGAAGCGTGAAGCGGCGATGGAAAGGAAACGCCGCGGCTCCTTGACCGCAAGAACCGGAATGGAGGCATCGATGGCTTGGGAGGCGATCGCCACCGCAGCACCGCGGCCGGCAGCATCGGCGATGAAGCCCGCTCCATCAGCCTTGGTGCCGGCGACCGCGACGAAGGCATAACCCGGCGCCACATGGCGGCTATCCGAAGACAGGCCTGAGATATCAAGCAAGCCTGCCGGGCCTTCGAGCTGTGCTTCAAGTTCCGGAAACTGATCTCCGGCCAGGTCTCGCAATTTCATCGCACGCACTTTTCTCTGTTGAAGCCGGTTCACCCCTCGCGAATCGGCGTCGATATTCATTCACACTCAATAAGACACCAGCAAGGCCGATCCGCCCTCCCCGAATTTCGGCTCGATGCCGAGAATGGGGGCGGCGCGGCGGATGATCTCGCGGGCGATCGGGCCGGCGGTACCGGCGGAGATCGTTCCGCCATATTGCTTTTCGCCGGTCTTCGGCTCGTCGCAGAAGGTGATCACCGCATATTTGGGATCGTTGATGGGGAATGCGGCAATGAAGGAATTGAAGTTCAGCGTCGCCGAATAACGCCCGTTCACCACCTTGTCGGCCGTCCCGGTCTTGCTGCCGACGGCAAAGCCCGGCACGCGGGCAACACGCCCGGAACCCTTGTAGCCGTTGAAGTCAAGCAGATAGCGGATCTCGTCGCTGGTCGTCTTCTTGATCACCTGCGTGGCGATCTCATCGGCCTGTTCGCGCGTGCGCGGCAGGAATGTCGGCTCGATCAGCTTGCCGCCATTGACGAGAGCGGCGGCCGCCACCCCTGTCTGCAGCGCCGTCGTCGAGACACCATGGCCGAAGGAAATCGTGATCGAATTGATCTTCTTCCAGACGCGCGGCTGGCTCGGCATCTTCACTTCGGGCAGCTCGGTCTGCATCTTCGTCAGCAGGCCGAACTTGGTCAGATAGTCCTTCTGCGCGTCGATGCCGACGATGTCGATGACGCGCGCCGTGCCGATATTCGAAGAATACTGGAAAATCTCGGGAACGGTCAGCCAGCGGCGCTGTCCATGAAAATCGTGGATGGTGAAGCCGCCGATATAGATCGATTTGCTGGCATCGAAACTGTCGGTCATCTTCACCTTGCCGGTGTCGAGCGCCATCGCCAGTGAAAAGGTTTTGAATGTCGACCCCATTTCGAAGGTGCCGTTGGTCATCCGGTTGAGCCAGCCTTCTTTGGCGCCCTCCTGCGGATCGTTCGGGTCGAAGTCGGGCGCCGACGCCATGGCCAGCACTTCGCCGGTATGGACGTCGATGACCGCTGCACCCGCGCCCTTGGACTGGAAGTTGTTGACGGCGTTGACGACGGCGTCCCGGACGATGTTCTGCACCCGCAGATCGATCGACAGCCGCACCGGCTCCAGCGGCTGATCGCTGGTCATGCCGACCGAAGCGAGATCGGCGAGCCCCTGATCGTCGATAAATTTCTCCATGCCGGCGACGCCGCGGTTGTCGATGTTGACATAACCGAGGATGTGCGCGGCGGTCGAGCCGCCCGGATAGAAGCGGCGCTTCTCCGGCCGGAAGCCGATGCCGGGAATACCGAGCGCCAGGATCTGGCTCTGCTGCTTCGGCGTCAGCTGCCGCCGCAGCCAGGCGAAATGCGAGGTCTTGACCGAGAGTTTCTTATAGGTGTCCCTGACGTCGAGCTCGGGCAGCACCGTCGCAAGCTTCTCGACCGCCTCGTCGGCATCGACGATCTTGTTCGGCTCGGCAAACAGCGAGACGGTGCGGATGTCGGTCGCCAGCACTTCGCCGTTGCGGTCGAGAATGTCGGGGCGCGAGGCCATCAGCCGATCGGGCGGCAGGATGCTGGAGACGACTTCCTGATCCTTCATCGCATATTCGACGAGGCGGCCCCCGATGATGACGTAGACCCCCATGAAGCCGAGGATCAGCAGCCCGACGCGGCTTTTGGCCTGCCCTGATTTTTTCTTGCGCGACCCCTCGATCGCCAGGCCGGCGGAGGGACCGCCGAAACGGTTATAAACGCCGGCGGAAAAATGCGCCTGACTCTTCAAAACCATGATGCGGGAAAGAAACGACATTATTCCACCGACCCCGTTTCGATCTCGTCTGCCTCATCCTCCGCCCCGCCGTCGAGCGTCACGGCGCCGTGCGGCTCCACCGCGCTGCGCGGCGCGGGCGTCGGAACGCGCTGCCCCCTGCCGGCCGCGCCTTTGGCGCTGGCCTCGGTCGTGCCCTTGGCGCCCGCCCCGGCCGCGCCTTTGGCTTTGGCCTCCGTTACATCGGGCACGGGAACCTCGGATTTCAACATCGGCAATTCCTTGGCATGCACCAGCGCCGTCGATTCCGTCGGCTGCAGCTGCAGTTCGTCATCATAGGCCTTGACCAGCCGCTCCAGACGGTTCGGCTGCGATTGCAGCGCCCAGTCGGCCTTGAGAAGGTCGATCGTGTCCTCCTCGAGCTTGATCTCGGCTTCGAGGCGATGAACCTCCTCGAGCTTCAATTCGGCGCGATGCTTGATCGTGTAAGTGACGGCGGCGGTGGCCGTCATAACGCCGATAAGCACGAGATCGAACGTTTTCAGCATATCAACCTCCAAGCTTTCCGAGACTGGCGAGATTGGGAAACCCGAAGAGCGACATATCCGCAGCTTCGGCAGCAGCATCCGTCCTCAGGCCGGCGCGCAGTTTGGCGGAGCGGGCGCGCGGATTGATCTCCGCCTCCGCCTCGCTTGCCGAAACCATCGACTTGCCCACAGCCGCAAACGTTGCCGCCCGCTCAAGCGCGACCGGCAGATGCCGCGACCCCGACGCCTTGCCGGCACGGTCGGAGAAGAATTTCTTGACGATGCGGTCTTCGAGCGAATGAAAGGTGACGACGACGAGCCGGCCGCCCGGCTTCAGCACCCGCTCGGCGGCAAATAGCGCCTGCGCCAGCTCGCCGAGCTCGTCGTTGACGAAGATGCGCAGCGCCTGGAAGACGCGCGTTGCCGGATGAATCTTGTCCTTCATCTTGCGCGGGGTGACGAGCTCAATGAGACCGGCAAGATCGCGCGTCGTTTCGAACGGCTTTTCCTCGCGACGCTTCTCGATCGCATGCGCGATGCGCGGCGACTGGCTTTCCTCGCCAAGGAAATGAAAGATGCGGATGAGATCGGCGACCTTGGCACGATTGACGACATCGGCGGCAGAAACGCCTGTCGCCGACATGCGCATGTCGAGCGGCCCGTTCTTCTGGAAGGAGAAACCGCGCTCGGCCTCATCGATCTGCATCGAGGAAACGCCGATATCGAGCACGACGCCATCAAGTCCGCCTTGCGGCGCATGATCGGCGAGATGTGAGAATTGCGAATGAACGAGCTTGAGACGACCGCCATGGGCGGCGACCATGGCCTGGCCAGCGGCAATCGCGCTGGGGTCGCGGTCAAGCGCGATCACCTCGGCGCCGGCCGCGAGGATGGCCGAGCTGTAGCCGCCCGCACCGAATGTGCCATCAAGGATGAGCGTGCCGGGTGCGGGCGCCAGCGCTGAAAGCACTTCATCGAGAAGAACCGGAATGTGACGAACCGGTCCGCCACCGGCATCAGTTGAACCTCCGCCAGGATTCGCCGCCATTCCGTTCCCTCGCTCTTTCAGGAACGCTTGCCCGCCAGCTTGCGCTCCCCTCGTGCCTGTGCCTGCGCGGCCACAAAAGCCTGCGGCTGCCAGAGCTGAAAATGATCCGCCCGACCGACGAAGGTCACTTCGTCCGAGATGCCGGTAAAGCCGCGAATGAAATCCGTGACCATCAGCCGCCCCTCGGCGTCGAGCTTCATGAAGACCCCGCCCCCATGAATGAGAAGCGACATCTCGTTCGCATCCGGCGAAAACGGATCTTCCGCAGCAATCTGCCGCTCGAATCTTTCGAGAAGATCCGGACCGCCGACGCTGATCGCCGGAAACACAAAGTCCTGGAAGCAATAGAGCTCCTGAACATTGCGCTGCGCCAGCACGGAACGAAATGCGGAAGGCACGGAAACCCTGCCCTTGGCATCGATCCTGCTGGTCACGTTCGAAAGGAAGCGGTTCATCACACGAAACATCCGTTCCCGCAGGGGTCCGGACCAAAAGACGCCCGAAACTCCCGATATCAGGCACAGCTTCGCAAGCCGGATGAGCAAAAACCCCTCCGACGGTTCCGGAGAGGAAGACGCCTTTGCTTTGCGATGAACGGGCAGGTAATTGCCCCGGTGCAGTGCACATTTGGGATAGCATGGGACCATATGGGCGTCAATGGGATACGCCCAGTTTGCAATGGACGCATGATCAAAAATTTATAAGCCGTTAAGTTTAACAAAGGGTTAGGATCACCACTCGCAAGAGGCGTGAAGACGGCACTTTCACAAAAAGGAATTTCAGCCGGAGGGGATGCATCAGCATCTCCTTGAAAACATTTTGTTTCAGCGGCTTATATGGAAATTATCCCGTGATTCGGCGGTTGATCGCGCCACAAATGTTAATCGCCAGTTGGCCTGTAAGCCGGGTTCTGTATGGCTCCGGCGTGAACCGGAACGTGGCAGCCATTCCTCTGGGACAGCGCTCGCACGCTGCCTCACGCAACCCACCCGGATGACTGGCCTGGAAACCAGCCGGAGGGCCTTTCGGCCCGCCGCGTCATCCCTATTCGGTCTTGCTCCCGGTGGGGTTTACCGTGCCATTTCCGTTGCCGGAGATGCGGTGGGCTCTTACCCCACCCTTTCACCCTTACCTGTCATGACAGGCGGTTTGCTTTCTGTGGCACTTTCCCTGAGGTCGCCCTCGCCGGACGTTATCCGGCACCGTGTTTCCGTGGAGCCCGGACTTTCCTCACCCTACCGCCTTTCGGCATTGGTAAAGCGCGGCTGCCCAGCCAACTGGCAGGGCTCCCATAAACGAGAGAGATGGCAATTGCTATCGAATAAATGATATGAGTTAGCGAAATTGCGGTGTGAAATCCGTGGAGTAGCCCTGCCCGCTGATTCCGCCTGACAAAAGCAGCTCAGCTCCGAGCCGGCCGATTTCATCCGAGCTCTTGGCCGAAGTGCCGGCGCAGCCCGTCAACACGGCGATCTCAGGCGACGAGGTATAACCGATCATCGGGTAGCCGCTTTCCGTCTCCGACACGATGCAGGCGGCCGTCGAAATCGAGAGCGGCGCCATGTCGGGCACGAGACCTTTGACGATGCGGGTGAGATGCGCGCGCACGCTGTCGCGCCCCTCGGTCTTGAACCAGGCGCGCATCGCCGCCTCGTCCCGAAGGACCAGATCGTCCGGGTCGCCGCCGATCTTCAGGTAGAATTTGCCGTCGGGATAGCGGATCGGCGGCAGCAGATAGATATGAATGTCAGGTGTTTTGAAAATCAGCGACGGCATCCCGGCCAGGCGCGCTGCATCGGCCTCTCTGACCTCGAACAGCGTCACGGTCCGGGCATAAACCGTCATGGCAACCGGCCGCGGCAACAGATTCTCCGCAATGGAAAATCCGCCTGCCGCCAGCAGCACCTTTTCAGCGCGATAGGTCTGGCCGCCTGATGTCTTGACGACAGCCGACCCGCCCTCGCTGCCGATTGAGACGACATAATCGCGGATAACCGCCGCCCCCGCCTTTTCCGCCAGCAGCGACTGTGCCTTGACCAGCTTACGCGGGCTGATATGCCCGGCCCCCTTCGCCTCGAAGACGCCGGCGCCGCCGTCCGGAAAGGTGAAGAAAGGAAAGGCGGCCTTCAGCCCTGCCTTATCGAGAAGGCCGGTTTCGACGCTGAGCGAAATGGCCGCCTTCCGGGTGTTTTCGAGATAGTCGCTTCCATCAGGCGCGACGACGACGCAGCCAACCTCGCGATAGAAGTCGATGCCGCTGTCGCGGGCGATCTCGCCATAACGGCCGATCGAGCGGTTGGCGAGCAGCGCCCAGTTGCGGTCGGGATCGATGGTGCGGGTGATGCGCCCCTCGTCGTAATGGCTGGCAAAGACGCCCTGATGCGCCTTGCGATCATCAGGCTCATCCGGGCCGATCACAGCCACCCCATCGGTCTGCCGCGCCAGATGCCGCGCGGCGGCGGCTCCCATCAGCCCGCGGCCGACGACGATATATTTGAAATCGACTGCCATGTTATCCCTCTCAAGCGAAGACCGGCGTTAGCGCGCGGCCGAAATCCTCATCCCCGAGCCGTCCTTCCGCCAGAAGCACGGCGCCGAGGCGCCCGAGTTCGTCGGAAGATTTGGCTGCCACGAAATTGCCGCCGGTGAGCACGCCGATGCGCGGCGACTGCGTGAAGCCGACATAGGGGTAGCCGGTCGGCGTGAAATTCGCCACGCATGGGCCTGAAGTAACCGGGCAGCCGGCAAGCTCCGGCATCAGCTGCAGGGCGATGCGCGAGAGGTGATCGCGTTCGGCCGCACTGCCGTCAGAACGGAACCACGCGCCGGCATCCTCCAGCTTCTGGAAGGAAAGCGCCTCGGTATCGCCGCCGAGTTTCAGATAGGTCTTGCCGTCGGGATAACGCACCGGCGGCAGAATATAGATGTGGTCCTCTTCCCGATCGCCGAGCACGATGGTCGACGGCATATCGCCGAAGATCGCCATCTCACGCTCGCCCATTTCGTAGAAGACGACTGTGCGCGCCATCACCCTGGTATCGATGGGACGCGGCAGCAGGCTATGAAAATTGCTGAAGCCGCCGGCCGCGACCAGTACGCGCTCGGCGCTGTAGCTTCTGCCGCCGGCAGTCACTTCGACATGCGAACCCGCGTCGCGCACGGATGTCGCGGTTGCCTCGATCAGCGAGACGCCGCCCTGTTCGGCAAGCCTCGCCTGCGCCCGCACCAGCGCCCGCGGGTTGATGTGGCCGGCGCGCTTGCGCTCGAAATATCCTGTGAAATCAGGATCGACGGCAAGATAGGAAAAACGTTGGCGAAGGTCCGACGGCGCGATGGTCTCGATATCGCTGCCGAGGGTCCCGCTGACGGTCAGCGCCCGGTTGATATAGTCCTGCTCATCCTTTGGCGTCGGACCGGCAAAGAGGCAGCCGACCTCCGAATAAAAGGAAATGCCGCTCCTTGCCTCGATCTCACGGTAACGGTCGAGCGCGCGGGCGGCGAAGGTTCCCCAGGCCAGATTGCCGTCGAAGGTGCGGGTGATGCGCGCTTCGTCGTAGTGGCTGGCGAAGACGCCATCATGGACCTTGCGCTCCTCCGGCTCGCGCGGGCCCATCAGCGCAATGCCTTCGGTCATCGAGGAGAGATGCCGCGCGGCCGCCGCGCCCATCATGCCGCGCCCGATGACGATGAACCTGAAATCGACTGCCATATCCCACCTTATTGCGAGGTGGCCCACCTCGTATCAAGCCGGGATATCATGGCAAGCGCGCTGATTCATATCGCAAAATTGCCGCCACGGCATCTTGCCTGGACGCGCGTGCCGGACGCGCTTGACTGTGCTCAGTCGAGCATCGCCAGGACCTTGCCGCAATAGGTCTTCGACACCGGGTTCATCCGCGTTGCGGCATGGCCGGCATTGTATTTGAGGATGGTGTTGCAAGTCTCCCCGCCACCGAGCTGATGGGCGGCCGCCAGGTATTTCATGCCGTATTTGATGTTGGTTTCGGGATCGAACAGGCCTTTGCGCGTGCCGGAATATCCCATCATCCTGGCTGTTGCCGGCTTGATCTGCATCAGGCCGACTTCGCCGGCGCTGCCGCGTGCTTTCGGATTGAAATTGCTCTCGACGCGAATGACGGCCTGGGCGAGTGCGACAGGCACGTTGTATTCGGCGGCATATTTATTGATCAGCGTGGCATAGGGAACGGCGGTGGAGAAGTCCGGCATGGCATAGCCGCTCTGGCGATCGACGGTCTTCAATGAAATGGTTTGCGCCCTGATACCCCAGTCATCATTCGCCGACGCAAAGTTATACCCTGCCAGCAGCATGCCGAAGCACGCCGCAGCGCCAACAATCAAATTCTTCATATAGTCTCTTCACTCCGACCCAAAGAATTGCATGACTGCGCGCCTCGCCGTCATCCGGTCATAGGCGATCAAGGACTGATCGCCTTCCGCAGCAATTCTTATCGTTTCATTTGGCGCTCATCGTTACACTTGAAAAAGCCGCGAGCGCTGTTCAGCGGGCGTCCTTAGACCATCGCAATGAGGAGATAATAGGGAAATGATGTGGCGAGGCGGTTTTCCCGCCGGTCGCGAGAAATCCGCCCTGACGCCTGGCTCTTCCGATCAGGAGTAACGCGGCAGCGCCGACAGCAGCCGGTGCAGCGTGTCGATCGTCGAGAAATCGGCGATTCCGTCAACCCGTTCGGGCCGGAAATGGCGCTGGAAAGCTTCCACGTCACCCACCGTCTTTTCGGAAAATTGGCCTGTGATCTCAGTGCCATAACCATAGAGCGACAGCATCGACTGCAGCGCTTCGACAGGCTGGCCGGCATCGCCGCGCTGGAAGAAGCGCCCGCCGGCGATCCTTGCCGGCTCGACCCAGTGCCCGACGCCCGCCCGGTGGAGCTCGGCCCAGGGGAATTTTTCGCCCGGATCGACCTTGCGGATCGGGGCGACATCGGAATGCCCAAGCACCCGTTCCGGCGCGATCGACCAACGTTTGACACAGTCGCGACACAATTCGATCACCGCGGCGATCTGCTCTTCCGGATAATCGGGAAGGCCGCCCGGATGGCCGGCATTGGCGATCTCGATGCCGATCGACAGCGAATTGATATCCGTTTCGCCGCGCCAGCTGCTCTTTCCGGCGTGCCAAGCACGGCGCGTTTCCGGCACGAGCTGCACCACCTCGCCGTTCTCATGCACGAAATAATTGCTGGAAACCTGGCTCTCGGCGCGACAGAGCCAGTCGAGCGCGCCATCTGCCGTCGGCATGCCGGTATAGTGCAACAGGATCATGTCTGGGCGGCGCCCGTCCGCCCGCTCGCCGTGGTTCGGCGAAGGCTGCACGCGGGCGCTGCTGAAGTCGGCCTCGAAAGAGGTCATGCGGCGCGGCGTTCCTTCTCGATCGCCGCATAGGCGGCGTTCAACGCCGCCATGCGTTCATTGGCGATCACATGGAATTCCTTCGGCACGCCGCGTGAGATCAGCCGATCGGGATGATGTTCGCTGACGAGGCCATGGTAGCGACGGCGGATGGTCGGAAAATCATCCGAAGGCGAGACGCCGAGCACCTTGTAAGGATCGCCGCCAGATGAGACATGGCGGGCGGCGATCTGCTCGAAGCGGGTCTCGCTCATCTCGAAGATCTCGCCGATATGGCGCAGGAAATTCAGTTCCTTCTCGTGAATCAACCCGTCGGCCTTGGCGATATGGAAGAGGCCGTCGAGCACGTCTTCCAGCACCGTGCAATTGGCCGCGCAGGTGACGCAGAGCGTCGAGAGCCGTTCGGCATAGGCTTCGTAGCCGGCCACATCCTGGCGTGCCAGATTGTACAGCCTGGCGACGTTCTTCGCTTGATCCTCGGGGAATTCGAAGATTTCGCGGAAGGCTTCGACCTCCTTCTCGCTGACGATGCCGTCGGCCTTGGCCATCTTGGCCGACAGCGCGATAATCGCCACGGAGAAAGCCACCTTGCGCCGGGTCTCGGGATCGCCTTCGAAAACCGTTCGGATAGCCTCGACCACCGCGGAGAGCGCATTGCCCGCGGTATTGCCAATGGCATTCAACAGTTTTTCCCAGAAGGACATCGAAAATCTCGCACATACTTGTCAACTTATAGCGAACAGCTTGACCAAAGAATCGCAGCCTTTGCAAGGCGACTATTGGTCGTAGGGCCGAACACAGTTTTCACGATTTGGTAATTGTCGCACCGCAGCAAAGGATCATCACGCTCGCTTTGATCCCGTATGAGGGCAAGGCTCGGCGCCGCCGGCATGACCGGCATCTGTCCAATATGTGGGCTCAGGAGCGCAGGCCTTCGGCAATTTCCACAACAGTTCTCGACAGTCAGAACCGCCTTGAAACGATTATATCAGCCCTTCCGGTCACCACGCGGCAGAAAGGCGCGCTTTTCGTAAATTCTTTACTTTACAGGTCCCTTTCCCTGCCGCATCCATGCGCTCATGCATGTCGCCCGGAAGTGTGCAGCGGTTCCGGAATAACGACATGCATAAAAACAAAGGGCTAAGCGCGTCGCATGAATCAAATGTGATGCGAAGCGCTTTCGCCGACACCGCCGCACCGAAACGCCATAGGAGGGATCATGGCCAAGCAGAAAGTCGCAATGCTGACCGCCGGAGGCCTGGCGCCCTGTCTTTCCTCCGCCGTCGGCGGCCTCATCGAACGCTACAGCGACGTCGCACCCGACCTCGATATCGTCGCGTACAAGTCCGGCTACCAGGGCGTGCTCACCGGCGACAGCATCGAGATCACCCGCGAGATGCGCGAAAAGGCGCCGCTGCTGCATCGTTATGGCGGCTCGCCGATCGGCAACAGCCGCGTCAAACTCACCAATGCTGCCGACTGCGTCAAGCGCGGCCTGGTCAAGGAAGGCGAGAACCCGCTCAGGGTCGCCGCCGAACGCCTCGCCAATGACGGCATCACCATTCTCCACACGATCGGCGGCGACGACACCAACACCACCGCCGCCGACCTTGCCGCCTACCTCGCTGCCAACGGCTACAACCTCACTGTCGTCGGCCTGCCGAAGACCGTCGACAACGACGTCGTGCCGATCCGCCAGTCGCTCGGCGCCTGGACGGCCGCCGAAGTCGGCGCGCATTTCTTCGACAATGTCGGCAACGAACAGACGGCCGCCCCGCGCACCCTGGTCATCCACGAGGTCATGGGCCGCCATTGCGGCTGGCTGACGGCCGCCACCGCCCGCGCCTATCTCCAGCGCACCAGCCGCAACCAGTATGTCGACGGCCTGATGATGGATGCGCATCTGAAGAGCATCGACGCCGTCTACCTGCCGGAGATGGCCTTCGACCTCGACGCCGAAGCCGCCCGCCTGAAGGAAAGCATGGACCGCAACGGCCACGCCACCGTCTTCGTCTCGGAAGGCGCCTGCCTCGACGCTATCGTCGCCGAGCGTGAAGCCGCCGGCGAGACCGTCAAGCGCGATGCCTTCGGCCATGTGAAGATCGACACGATCAATGTCGGCGCGTGGTTCCAGAAGCAGTTCGCCAGCCTGTTGAACGCCGAGCGTTCCCTCGTGCAGAAATCAGGCTATTTCGCCCGCTCGGCGCCTGCCAACGGCGACGATCTCAGGCTGATCCAGAGCATGGTCGATCTCGCCGTCGAAAGCGCGCTCAACAAAGTCTCCGGTGTCACCGGCCACGATGAAGCGCAAAACGGTAAATTGCGCACTATAGAATTCCCGCGCATCAAGGGCGGCAAGGCTTTTGACCTTTCTACGGCATGGTTTGCCGAAGTCATGGACAATATAGGCCAGAAATACAAAGAAGCGTGATTGACGGATGGTTAATATGATGTCTTTGCTTGTTCCTGAGGAATAGGAGGAGACACCATGTCATTTGAAGCCTGGCTCGCTTTTGCGGCCGCATCCGCCATCATGCTGGCCATACCGGGGCCGACGATACTGCTCGTCGTCTCCTATGCGCTCGGTCATGGACGCAGGACTGCGTTTGCGACTGTCAGCGGCGTGGCGCTTGGTGACTTCACCGCGATGACGGCGTCTCTCTTCGGACTCGGCGCCGTCCTGGCCGCCTCCGCCACCCTCTTCACCGTCTTGAAGTGGATCGGCGGCGCCTACCTGATCTGGCTGGGAATCAAGCTCTGGCGGGCTCCTGTGATCGGGGAACCGATCGCTGACAACGACAATCTGCCGGAGGAAAAGTCGCTCAAGATCTTCCTCCACGCCTATGTCGTCACCGCCCTCAATCCCAAGAGCATCATCTTCTTCGTCGCCTTCGTGCCGCAGTTCCTCAATCCGGCCCTGCCCTTCCTCGGTCAGATGGCGATCATGGAAGCGACCTTCCTCGTGCTGGCGATCCTCAACGCTTCCACCTACGCATTTCTCGCCCATACCGCGCGCGGACTGATTCGTAAGGCGAGCATCCAGCGCGCCGTGAACCGGACGGGAGGCACCGTGCTGATCGCTGCAGGTGCTGTCACCGCCGGGTATCGCCGTATTGCAGCCTAGAAATATTCCGTGGTTGCCGGAATGTCACGAATAGGTTAATGGGGTCACCAGAGCTTAAGGCTTTTGGTAACTTTTATACGCTGCCGGGGCGGCGCGATTTCACGAAAGTGGCGGAATGGTAGCGATCGGATTGTCCGGCCTGAAACGCAGTCTTGTCGTTTCGACGATACTCTGCGGCGTGATGACGGGATGCACGAGCGTCGAATACACCTCCCAGGCCGAACTGACAGCTGCCCAGACCGTCGTGCCGATGCCGAAACCTGGCGAAGACGCCACACTCGCGGCGATCCCGACAGCCGAAGGCGCAGCCGTCGCCGGCGCCACCATTCCCCAGGCATCCCCCTCCCTGACCGCAACGGCGATGCCGGCCGTAGCAGCCTCTCAGCCTACCGATCTCGCCATGCAGCCGGCAGCCTATGCGCAAATCCCGCTGACGCCCGAGATGACGGCAATCCAGTCCGTCGTGCCGACGCCGCGTCCGGGACCCCCGGCACAACCGACGACGCAGCTTGCCTTTGCCGCGACACCGCAGAACAGCGCGCTTGCAGCACTTGCGGCCGTCGACACCACGCCGCGTGCCAGCATGGACTACGGTTTCGACGAATCCGGGCCGATCGATCCGCCGACGGCGCCGCCGATGTTCAGCGACGACGACAAAGACGATGCGCCGACGGTCGAAAAAAGCTTCGTCACCAAGCTCATTCAGAAATATTCGAAGGTCTACGAAATTCCCGAGACGCTGCTCCACCGCATTGTCCATCGCGAGAGCCGCTACAATCCGAAGGCCTACAACAAGCGCGGCTATTTCGGCCTCATGCAGATCAAGTACAATACCGCCAAGTCGATGGGTTACGATGGCGCCCCGGGCGGTCTCTTCGATGCCGAAACCAACATCAAATATGCCGCCAAATATCTGCGTGGCGCCTGGCTCGTCTCCGACAACAAGGAAGACGATGCCGTCCGCCTCTATGCGCGCGGCTATTATTACGACGCCAAGCGCAAGGGCATGAGCGACATCGCCCAAGGCAATTATTAAAATCGGCAATTCCTGAATAGAATGACGGCTGAAAGGCGGTCGCAGCCTATGGCTGCGGCTGGGCTTGGCTATTGTGATCCGGCCTGCTGTTGCGGTTCCCCCGGTGGCAAGGCCGCCAGGATCGCCTTCAGAAGCGTCTGCGGCTGATAGCCGAGCCAGCCCGGCGTCAGCCCGAGCCTGATGACGACCAGATTGGCCGATGGCACGATCGCCATGCTCTGCCCGTCATGACCCGTCAGCCAGAATGTATCCTCCGGCAGCCCGAACTTGGCGTTCGAGCCGCCGGGGGCGAGCCAGGCCTGGCCCTGCGTATAGCTCCCGTTCGACGCCGCCGTCGGCGTGCGCATGGCGCCGACGAAACCTTCCGGCAGCAGCCGCTGGCCGTTCCAGACGCCATCCTGCAGCAGGAACTGCCCGAAGCGGGCCCAGTCATGCGCCGTCGCATAGAGATAGGAGCTTCCGGCAAAGGTGCCGCGGGCATCGAGTTCGAACACGGCGCTCGTCATGCCGAGCGGTGAAAACAGCGCGTCGTGCGGATAGGAAAAGGCCGCCTGCGGATTGCCGACCCTATCCATCCAGATGCGCGACAAGAGTACCGCCGTGCCGCTCGAATAGCGGAAGCGTTGGCCGGGTGCGGCCTCCATCGGTGCGTTGGCCGGCAACGATACCATGTCGGGATCGAGATAGAGCATGCGCGTCACATCGGCGACCTCGCCATAGTCCTCATTGAAGGCAAGGCCGCTCTCCATGCCGAGCAGATCGGAAACCTTAATCCCAGCGCGCGCATCGTTCTTCCACTGCGCCAGCAGATGATCATCGTCGAAGGAGATCTTGCCGTCGAGCATCAGCCGGCCGAGAATCGCGGCATTCACCGTCTTCGTCATCGACCAGCCGATCAGCGGCGTCCTTGCCGAAAATCCGGGGCCATAGGTCTCGGCGACGATGCGGCCATTGCGCACCACCACGATCGCCCGCATGGCCGGGCCGGCAAGTCGGGCATTGGCAAGCAGTGTGGCGATCTGCGCGTCCGGCTGATCGCCGGCGCCCTCGCCTTGCGGCCACACCGCGTCGTTGGCCTCCACTCTGGCCGGCGCATCGAAAGGCACCGTATTCGCCGCCGCCTCGAAATTGCCGTCCGGCACGCTGGTGCAGCCGAAAGCGCTGCGATAGAGCGCATAACTCGGCGCAAACAGCCCCATGAAGCGCGCCGTCACGCGATCGTTGTCGCGGTCGACGCTGACGCGCACCAGCCGCAGCAGCGGATTTCCGGGCGCCTGGACGTCATCATGGAGCACATCCTCGGCCTCGCGGCCGGCAATGAAGACGTTGGAGCAGACGATCTTTGCAGCATAGCCGTCGCCGACCCGCAGCAATTCCGGCGGCTGGACGAAGAGCCAGCCGCCGGCGCCGATGACGACGAGGACGATAAGGAGAACAAGCGCCTTCAGAATACGCAGGACAAATCGCATGGCATTCCTCCATGACGGGAGAAAAGCAGGAATCGCACCCGCCGGAAAGGGGCCGGCGCGAAGAAGACCGGTCACTGCGATCACTTTCCCAAGAGGGCGATCCCTCTGGAGAACCCCACCCACAGCCCACGTCATCAAACTGTAGCAGTGGCGCGCTACACGCCCTGAACGCTAAAAAGGTGACAGACTCATGTCAGAATTTGCACCGGATGCCGGCTTCCGCAAGAACCGGAAACTCAAGGACGCCCTTCTCCGCCACAAGGCTTTTTCGAAGGACGGCTTTTCCGAGCGCCTCTTCGGCCTTCTCTTCTCCGGCCTCGTCTATCCGCAGATCTGGGAGGATCCGGATCTCGACATGCAGGCGATGGAGCTGAAGCCGAACCATCGCATCGTCACCATCGGCTCCGGCGGCTGCAACATGCTCGCCTATCTTTCCAAAGCGCCGGCCTCGATCGACGTCGTCGATCTCAACCCGCACCACATCGCGCTGAACCGCCTGAAGCTTGCCGCCTTCAAGCACCTCCCCGGCCATGCCGATCTCGTCCGCTTCCTGGCGATGCCGAACGAGAAGTCGAACAGCCGCGCCTATGACCAGCATCTCTCCGCCAAGCTCGATGAGGCGACCCGCAGCTATTGGAACGGCCGCAAGTTCGGTCGCCGCCGCGTCACGGTCTTCGACCGCAACATCTATGAAACCGGCCTGCTTGGCCGCTTCATCGGTGCAGCCCACCTTCTTGCCCGCCTGCATGGCGTCAAGCTGCGCGAGATGACCAAGACCCGCTCGATCCGCGAGCAGCGCCAGTTCTTCGAAGAGCAGATCGCGCCGCTGTTCGAAAAGCCGGTCGTGCGCTGGATCACCGGCCGCAAGAGCTCGCTGTTCGGCCTCGGCATTCCGCCGCAGCAATATGACGAGCTCGCGAGCCTCGCCGACGATCATTCGATTGCGCCGGTGCTGAAGCATCGCCTGGAAAAGCTCGCCTGTCATTTCCCGATGCGCGACAATTATTTCGCCTGGCAGGCCTTCGGCCGCCGCTACGGCACCGAAGAGGAAGGCCCGCTGCCGACCTATCTGAAGTCGGAGCACTATGAAGTGATCCGCGCCAATGTCGACCGCGTCAACGTCCATCACGCAAGCTTCACCGAGTTGCTCGCCCGCGAGCCGGCTGCCTCGCGCGACCGCTACATCCTGCTCGACGCGCAGGACTGGATGACGGACGAGCAGCTGAACGATGTCTGGCGGGAAATCACCCGCACGGCGCGCGAAGGCGCCCGCGTGATCTTCCGCACCGCCGCCGAAAAGAGCATCATCGAAGGCCGCCTGTCTCCTTCGATCCGCGACCAGTGGGATTACTTCGAGGAGAAGTCATGTGAACTGACGGCGCTCGATCGCTCGGCGATCTACGGCGGCTTCCACATTTACGGGAAGAAGGCGTGAGCAAGGTCGGCGCCGAGACGGCAGGAAAGAGCGACGAACATGCCAGCCTGATGGATGGCATGTACCGCTACCAACGTCACATCTACGACCTGACCCGCAAATATTACCTTCTAGGCCGCGACAGCACGATCCGCAATCTCGACGTGCCCGAAGGCGGCACCCTGCTCGAAGTCGGCTGCGGCACCGGCCGCAACATGGCTTTCGCCCACCGGCATTTCCCGGCCGCCAAGCTGTTCGGTCTCGACATTTCGCAGGAGATGCTGATTTCGGCGCGCAAGACCTTCGCCACCAAGGCGACGATCCCGGACTTCCGCGTCGCCGACGCCACGGCGTTCACGCCGCGCGAATTCGGCGTCAGCGGCTTCGACCGCATCCTGATTTCCTACGCCCTGTCGATGATCCCGGACTGGGAGCGGGCCGTCGATGCATCGATCGCCGCACTCAATCCCGGCGGCCAGCTGCACATCGTCGATTTCGGCCAGCAGGAAGGACTGCCTGGCTGGTTCCGGCGCATGCTGCAGTCCTGGCTTGCGAAATTCCACGTCACCCCGCGCCCCGATCTGCGCGAGGTTCTGGAGGCGCAAGCCCATGAAAACAACGCGAGATTGTTGTTCGATACCGTCGGCGGCGGTTATGCCTGGCGGGCGGCCATTATCAGCAAGCGCTCATAATTCGCTTGAAACTAACCGATTTTTTACATTGATATGGTGAAAAGAGGGTTATCCTCTGCTGACTCGTCATTTCCGAAGGTCAAGCTGTGGGGCAAAAAGATCATTCGAGTTACGACGGGACGCCCATGCGCCGGCTTTTGTTTTGCGTTTTGCCCCTGGCCATCATGCTGGCCGGCTGCACCTCCTCCGGTCATGACTATCTCGAAACGGCATCGATCAAGCCGAAAACACGCTTCAAGGACACCGATCCGCAGGATTTCGGCCCCAAGCATCCGCAGCAGAACCAGGTCCACGGCATCGACATCTCCAAGTGGCAGGGCGATATCGACTGGGCCGCGGTCAAGAATTCCGGTGTCGCCTTCGCCTTCATCAAGGCGACCGAGGGCAAGGACCGGGTCGATCCGCGCTTCGACGAATACTGGCGCGAAGCCCGCGCCGCCGGCATCCCGCACGCCCCCTATCACTTTTATTATTTCTGCTCTTCGGCCGATCAGCAGGCGGACTGGTTCATCAGCAACGTGCCGAAGGAGGCCATGCGCCTGCCGCCGGTGCTCGACGTCGAATGGAACGCCGAATCGAAGACCTGCCGCTATCGTCCCGATCCGGCAACGGTGCGCGCCGAAATGCAGCGTTTCATGGACCGGCTGGAGGCCTATTACGGCAAGCGCCCGATCATCTACACGTCGGTCGACTTCCATCGCGACAATCTCGCCGGCTACTTCCAGGATTATCATTTCTGGGTCCGTTCGGTAGCAAAACACCCCGAAGTGACCTATTCCGACCGCCGCTGGGCCTTCTGGCAATATACCTCGACCGGCGTCATTCCCGGCATCAGCGGTCCCACGGATATCAATGTCTTTGCCGGCAGCGCAAAGAACTGGAACAACTGGGTCGCCGCCGTTTCCAAGGATAGAAATTCTTAGTAACGTCTTTCAATGTTTCTTGCTTCCGTCACATTCCTCTGTGAAAGCGACGGTTATCTGTTTGATATAAGGACCGCATCCATGCACCGCTCGCTCGCAAGCCGCTCTGCACTCGCCCTTCTGTTTGCCCTCGCGCTGGCCGGCGGCGCAGCCGCCCAGCAGGCGCCGGACACAGCCCCGGCGGCGCCTTGCGGCGGCGATCTTTCCGCCTTCCTCGCAGGCGTCAAGAAAGATGCGATTGCAGCCGGCGCCAGTGCGGCAGCCGCCGACGAGGCCTTCGCCGGCGCCGAGATCGACCCCAAGGTGCTGAGCCGGGATCGCGCCCAGGGCGTCTTCAAGCAGACCTTCCTCGAATTCTCCCAGCGCACCGTCAGCCAGGCCCGCCTCGACATCGGCCGCCAGAAGATGAAGCAATATGCCGACGTCTTCGCCCGCGCCGAGCAGGAATTCGGCGTTCCATCAGGCGTCATCACCGCCTTCTGGGCGATGGAAACCGATTTCGGCGCCGTTCAGGGCGATTTCAACACCCGCAATGCTCTGGTCACGCTGTCGCATGACTGCCGCCGCCCGGAACTCTTCCGCCCGCAGCTGATCGCTCTCGTCGAAATGGTTCAGCACGGCGACCTCGACCCCGCCACCAACACCGGCGCCTGGGCCGGCGAAATCGGCCAGGTGCAGATGCTGCCGCGCGACATCGTCGCTTATGGCATGGACGGCGATGGCGACGGCCATGTCCGCCTGAAGCAGAGCGGCCCGGACGCCATCCTGACGGCAGCGAAATTCATCCAGCATCTCGGCTTCGAGCGCGGTCAGCCCTGGCTGCAGGAAGTGACCCTGCCCGATAACCTGCCCTGGGAGAAATCCGGCCTCGGCGGTACGATGAAGGCCGGCGAATGGTTCGCGCTCGGCGTCAAGCCGCGCGACGGCAATACCGCCTTCGGCGACCTCGAAGGCGACCTGGTCCTGCCGCAAGGCCGCATGGGACCGGCCTTCATCGCTTATCCCAATTTCAAGATCTACCTCGAATGGAACAAGTCGTTCATCTACACGACATCGGCCGCCTATTTCGGGACGCGCCTTTCCGGCGCCCCCACCTATCTCAAGGGCGAGCCGGAACAAGGGCTTGTCAGCGACCAGATGAAGGCGCTGCAGACCAAGCTGCAGTCGCTTGGCCATGATGTCGGCGAGATCGACGGCATCCTCGGCTCCGGCACACGCGTCGCGATCCAGAAGGAACAACAGCGCCTCGGCATTCCGGCCGACGGCTGGGCGACGCCTGCCCTTCTCAACGCCCTCTGATCCCTGCCGACACCTCGCCGCTGCCCGCTTCGCAAGAAACGGGTGGCGCTGACTAGCCGCCTGCCCTCAACATAGGGATCAAGAGCCGACGCCGGTTTCGACAAGACGATACGGCGAGCATGCGGCTTGCGGTGGAGGGAAGGGCGTGGACAGCAGAATGAATGCCTGGACCTGGGGCCTGCTGGTCCTGCTCGGCCTGATCTGGGGCGGCTCCTTCTTCTTTGCCCGTATCGCCGTCCAGCACGTGCCGCCGCTGACCCTCGTCTTTTTCAGGCTGCTGCTCGCAGCGCTGGCGCTGCATATCTATATCGCCGGTCGTTTCGACTTCTATTCGATCCTCAGGGCCCGCTGGCGCGAATTCCTCATCCTCGGCCTCATCAACAATGCCCTGCCGCATGCGCTGATTTTCTTCGGCCAAACCCGCATCGGCGCTGGCCTTGCGGCAATCCTGAATGCGACGACGCCGATCTGGACCGTGCTCATCGCCAATTATTTCACCTCCGACGAGAAGCTGTCCTCAGCAAAGATCGGCGGCTGCCTTGTTGGTCTGGCCGGAACGATCGTGCTGATCGGACCTGGGATCTCGGCCGGTGGCGAGGCGCCGCTCTGGGCGCTGCTTCTGCCGGTGCTTGCCGCCATTTCTTATGGTTTCGTTGCCACTTACGGCAAACGTTTCAAAAATGTTCCCGCCCCGGTCACTGCTGCCGGCCAGCTGACCGCTTCCTCGCTGATTGCGCTGCCGCTGTCGCTGCTGTCAGATCGCCCCTGGACGCTTCCCGCACCGCCGCTCGATGTCGTGCTTGCCATTCTGGCGCTGGCACTGCTGTCGACCGCCTTCGGCTACATCCTCTATTTCCGCATCATGGCGGCCGCCGGCGCCACCAACGCCTCGCTCGTCACCCTGCTGGTGCCGCCGAGCGCCATCCTTCTCGGCGCGCTTTTCCTCGGCGAAAGGCTCGCACTCGGCGAATTGATCGGTATGGCGCTGATCGGTTTCGGCCTGGTCATTCTTGACGGCCGTATCTATCGTCTGTTGATCCGCACCGCCTGAAGGCCAGTTGCGGATTCCCTATAATTTCAACCGGTTGCGGGCTCGCCATGTTTGGGCGCATAGGTAAATGCGCAGTCGCCGGATTTAACGGCATGTTAAAATCTGTGAACAAAAATTTGCGGAATATAATCGTTTTATTTCAAAAGCTTGCCGAAACCCCGTTAGGCTTATCCACCGCACTCTTCTGCAGCGCAGCATCGAATCTTCTTCCCAACCGACATATTTCAGACATATTATTGGCCGGTTAACGCGAGGAGACAGACATGGGACTCACGCAATCCTTGAATGTTCTGTTGGTCAGTGCAGCGTTTGCTTTCGTCTTGTCCATGCTCTTCATCTGAGCCGGGCGACACGAAGACGGAATGACTGGTAGTACCTGAACTCCCCTGATCAATCCGCCAATGAAAAAGCGCATGTCCCGCCCGACATGCGCTTTTCACTTTTCAACTCTGCAAGGATCAGGCAGCGGCGCCCGCACTTTTTGCCGCCCGGCGGGAGAGGCCGAGATTGTCGAGGACGGCGGAAACCAGCGGCGCGCGGTTCATCGTATAAAGATGGAACTCGTTAAGGCCGCGCCGGACGAGATCCTCGATCTGCTCGGCGGCAACGTCGGCCGCGACCTTCGCCCGCTCCTCGGGCTTGTCGTCGAAGCCGGCGAAGCGCTCATCCAGGAAGGCCGGGATGATGGTGCCGCAGGCGCCTGCGAAACGCTTCAGTTGCGTCAGATTCTGGATCGGCATGATGCCGGGCACAATCGGGATCGAGATGCCGGCAGAGCGCACCCGCTCCAGGTAACGCTCGAAATTGTCGTTGTCGAAGAAGAACTGCGTCAACGCCCGGTCGGCGCCATTGTCGGCCTTGCGCTTCAGCATCTCGATATCGGCAGCCGTATCACGGCTTTCCGGGTGTTTTTCCGGATAGGCGGAAACCGAGATCTCAAAATTTCCGATCTCCTTGAGGCCGGCCACCAGCTCCGCCGCATTGGCGTAGCCGCCAGGGTGCGGCTGATAGGGGGCGCCGGCGCCGCCGGGCGCATCGCCGCGCAGCGCCACGAAATGCGTCACGCCGACCTTGCGGAAGGTCTCGATCATCTGATGCGTCTCGTCCTTCGTCGCGCCGACGCAGGTCAGGTGCGAGGCGGTGGCAAGCGGCGTCTGCGACAGGAAACGTGTAACGGCGGTGAGCGTCGGCGCCTTGGTGGTGCCACCGGCGCCATAGGTCACCGACACGAAATCCGGATCCCAGTCCTGCAGCTTGCTGACGGTATCCCAGAGCTGCCCTTCCATCTCCTCCGATTTCGGCGGGAAGAATTCGAAGGAAATCCCGATGTTGCGGCCGCGTACCTCGTTATTCAAAGCCATGTCATACTCTCCCGGCAAATGTAGGTTCGGCGCCTTCGCTTGTCTGCGAAGCCATGAGGCGCCTCGGATCGCGTGCGAGCCAGACGGTGACCGTCAACCCCTGCCCGCTTGGCTGACCCGGATGAAGATCAACGACCTGCTCGACGTCGAGCCCGGCCCTGTGCAGCCAGTCGGATATCGCCTGGTGCGAAAAACCGAGACGGACATGCGCATGCTCGTCGCGGAGATATTCGAGCGTGTGCGGCGCAAGGTCGATGACCACGAGCCGGCCGCCCGGCCGCAGCATGCGCGCCGCTTCCGCGATCGCAATCTCCGGCTGGTCGAAGAAATGCAGCACCTGATGGATCGTCACCAGGTCGAAATCCTGGCCCTCGAACGGTAGGTTCAGGATATCGGCGTGGCGCACGGTGGCCTTGGTGATGCGGGATTTGTCGAGATTGGCGCGCGCCACGCTCAGCATGTCGCGGCTGGCATCGACACCGATCGCCCGCCGATAGAGCCCGGACAGCAGCTCGAGGATACGGCCGGTGCCGGTGCCGAGATCGAGCAGCGAATCGATAGGCTGGCTGCCGAGCAGCCGGATGACCGCGGCGTCGACTTCCTCATCGGCCGCGTGCAGGCGGCGAAGCTCGTCCCATTCGGCCGCGTTGCGGCTGAAATAGGCCTGCGCCCGCTCGGCCCGCTGGCGCTTGACCGCCGACAGCCGCTCGCCGTCGCGAAGAATGGTCGGATCGTTCTCGGAGACATGCTTCAGCAATGCCCGCACCAGCATGGCCGCCTTGCCGTCCTGCTTGAGGCGGAAATAGGCCCAGGCCCCCTCCTGATAGCGTTCGATCAACTCGGCCTCGCCAAGCAGCTTCAGGTGGCGGGAGATGCGGGGCTGGGATTGGCCGAGAATTTCGGTAAGATCGGTCACCGTCAGGTCGCCGCCGTCGAGAAGAGCCAGAAGACGCAGGCGCGTGGGCTCGCCGGCCGCCTTCAAGACGTCCACCAGCGCATCCAGTCCAAGCTTCAAGGGTTCGCTCATCTTCGATCCAATCAAGATATAAAGATATCTTTATGTGATTTGGATTGCGGTGACAAGCGGCAATTCGCACTTCCGCGAAATTGCCTGCTCAAATTGCGACAGCGCAGACGTGAAAAAGCCCCGGCCGAACCGGGGCTTTTTCAACGCGACAGTAGATGCGATCAGCGTGTCAGGCGTTTGTGCGCCTGGCTGCCCGGGTTGAGGGCATCAGGGCCAAGGCGGCGGACCTTGTCCTGTTCATAATCCTCGAAGTTGCCTTCGAACCATTCCACATGGCCCTCGCCTTCGAAAGCGAGAATGTGCGTCGCCAGACGGTCGAGGAACATGCGATCGTGGCTGATGATGATGGCGCAGCCGGCAAACGCTTCCAGCGCGCTTTCCAGCGCACCCAGCGTTTCCGTATCGAGGTCGTTGGTCGGTTCGTCGAGCAGCAGAACGTTGCCGCCGGCCTTCAGCATCTTGGCAAGGTGAACGCGGTTGCGCTGGCCGCCCGAGAGATTGCCGACCTTCTGCTGCTGATCGCCGCCCTTGAAGTTGAAGGCACCGCAATAGGCCCTGGAGTTCATATCGAACTTGCCGAGCTTGATGACCTCAGCGCCGCCTGAGATTTCCTCCCAGACGGTCTTGCTGCCGTCAAGAGCGTCGCGGCTCTGGTCGACATAACCGAGATGGACCGTCTCACCGATGCGGACGGATCCCGCGTCCGGCTTTTCCTGGCCGGTGATCATGCGGAACAGCGTCGTCTTGCCGGCGCCGTTCGGGCCGATGATGCCGACGATGCCGCCCGGCGGCAGCTTGATCGACAGGTCGTTGATCAGCGTGCGGCCCTCGAAGCCCTTGGTGATGCCTTCCATCTCGATGACCACCTGCCCCAGGCGCTCGCTGACCGGGATGATGATCTGCGCGTCGCCGGGACGCTGCTTCTCGGCGGCCTCCACCAGCTGCTCGTAGGACTTGATACGCGCCTTGGATTTTGCCTGGCGGGCCTTTGGGCTGGAAGCGATCCATTCCTGTTCGCGGCTGATCGCCTTCTGGCGACCTGCCTCTTCCCGGTTTTCCTGCTGCATGCGCTTGGCCTTGGCGAGCAAGTAAGCCGAGTAGTTGCCTTCGTAAGGAATGCCACGGCCGCGGTCGAGTTCGAGGATCCATCCGGTGACGTTGTCGAGGAAATAGCGATCGTGGGTGATCATCATCACGGCGCCCGGATAGTCGCGCAGATGCTTTTCGAGCCAGGCAATCGTCTCGGCGTCCAGATGGTTGGTCGGTTCATCGAGCAGCAGCAGGTCCGGCTGCGACAGCAGCAAGCGGCAGAGCGCGATCCGGCGGCGCTCACCGCCGGACAGGCTGGTGACATCGGCGTCGCGCGGCGGGCAGCGCAAGGCTTCCATCGCCATCTCGACCTGGCTTTCCAGATCCCAGAGGTTCTGGCTGTCGATGATGTCCTGGAGCTTCGCTCCCTCTTCCGCCGTCTCGTCGGAATAGTTCATCATCAATTCATTGTAGCGCTCGAGCACGGCCGTCTTCGAGGCAACGCCTTCCATGACGTTCTCGAACACCGTCTTGTTGGGATCGAGGTGCGGCTCCTGCTCGAGGTAGCCGACCGTCGCTCCTTCGGCGAGCCAGGCTTCGCCGGTATATTCCTTGTCTTGTCCGGCAATGATGCGCAGCACGGTGGATTTACCGGCGCCATTCGGTCCGAGGATACCGATCTTGGCATCGGGGTAGAAGGAGAGGTGGATATTCTCCAGGATCTTCTTGTTGCCATAGGCCTTGTTGAGGCCGGACATATGATAGATGAACTGACGTGCCATGCTGCGCTGCTCCGGGCGGGAAACTTCGATCGTGCCGCTATGTAGGCGAAACAGCGCCAGCGGGCAACGCCGAAACCCGGTTTACTCAGGATTTCCGGTCAAAAGCCCGCAGCGTCGACGACGCCCTCGTCGCAGCCGAAGGAGGTTTTTCCCGCCCCCTGGATCAGATCGGCAAGGCCGGCACTTTTCGCCGACGCCGCCCCGGCGGCCTCCGAAAGCCCGATTGTCAACCCGCTGACCATCTTGACATTACCGGCCCGCCGGCAGCTCATCTTGACGCGGTCGCCGGCACCCGGCCCGAAGCTCTTGTCGAAAGCCGCCTTGATCGCCTCGGCTTTAACAGGCTTGCCGATATTGGCAGCAAAGAGATCGCGCACGGCCGAGGTGTTGAGGGCGCCCAGAAGATGCACGCCGACGCCGAAATAGTCTTCGGCGCTCATTTTCGTGCAGGTGCCGTGCTTTGTCCATTCATGCCGTTCCAGGCCGGATTGCGTGCCGGGCATGGCTTTTGCGAGCGCCGCCTTCGTCTCGGCCGAAAGCGTGACCTCCGGCAATGTGTTCCAGTTGCCGTCCTTGTCGGCGGCCTTCTGCTCGGCGCTCACGCCGCAATAATCCTGCCGCATCGGCCAGAGCCCGTGCAGCGAAAAATTCGTCGCATCGGGGCGCTCGCCGGTCTGGCTGGCGCATTCGGCCTTCTTCTGGTTCGTCTGGCAAAAGGCCGGCTGCCAGCTTGCCGCAAGAATAAAACGGGTGCGCCCGCCGGCCTCCTGCGCCACGGCGGCGCCGGCAAGAACCATCGATACGGCGAACGTCAAGGTACGCAACTGCATGCTGCTCATTTCAACCCCCAAAAAAAGAACAATACAGGAACAAATAAGCACGAAGATCGAAAGCCCGCAACCCTGAATCGCAACAGCAATGCAATTTGTTATCGGATAACCCCGGAACCAATATTTGCTTTTAGGCGGTGATCTGGTCTGTTGCGGCAAGGAGGACCCACATGTTTTCTGAAACGCAGAGGCTCGCCGTGCCCGGGGCGTCGCTCGCCTATCACCATGCCGAGGCCACAGGCGCGGCACGAGGCATCCTGTTGATATCGCACGGTCTTGCCGAACATTCGAAACGCTATCGCGCCTTTGCCGAGACGATGGCGGGGCGCGGCTATCACGTCTATGCCCATGATCACCGCGGGCACGGCGAGACCAGGGCAGCCGACGCGCCGATCGGCCGTTTCGCCCGGCGCGATGGCGTCGAAAAAGTGATCGGTGACGTCCTTGCCATGCGCGGCCATGCCGCCGCCCGCCATCCCGGCCTGCCGGTGATCCTCTTCGGCCATTCGATGGGCGGCCTGATCGCCCTCAATGCATCCGTCACGGCGCCGGCCGATTTCGATGCCGTCGCCGTCTGGAATTCGAATTTCGCCGTCGGCCTTGCCGGCCGCGCCGCCCAGGCAATCCTGCTTGCCGAGCGCATGCTGAAGGGCTCCGACGTGCCGAGCGGTCTGTTGCCGAAGCTGACCTTCGGTGCCTGGGGAAAATCGATCCCGGGCCGCCGCACCGAGTTCGACTGGCTGTCGCGCCTTCCCGGTGAAGTCGACAAATATGTCGCCGATCCGCTCTGCGGCTTCGATGCTTCGGTGTCGCTCTGGCTCGATCTCTTCGAACTGACGTTTCGCGCGCCGCAGAAATCCCATCTCGACCGGCTACCGCGTAATATGCCGATCCACCTGGTCGGCGGCGCAGAAGATCCGGCCACAGAGCGTGGAAAAGCCATCCTCTGGCTGTCAAACCATTTGAAAGCCCAAGGCTTCTCTTGTATCAGCACGCAGATATATCAGGACATGCGGCACGAAACGCTGAACGAGATCGGCGCCGACGCGGCGATCGCAGCCTTCGCGGACTGGTGCGACCAGGCTGCCGCAAGATCCTGAGCCAGAGAGATCCCATCATGAGCAGCACCTCCGCCCGCCCCGCTTCGTCCACCTCCGAGGTGACGACGGGGCTTGCGCTGATGTTTCTTTCGGTGATGTTCTCGCCGCTCATCGATATTTTCGCCAAGCTTGCCGTCGTCACCGTCCCTTCCGCCGAGGTTGCCGCCGGCCGCTTCATCGTGCAGGCGCTCTGCATGCTGCCGATCGTGATATGGCGGCGCAGCTTTACCGATTTCTCCTGGCGCCAGAGCCTGTTCCATGCGATCCGCGGCGCCATCATCACCATCTCGATGATCGCTTTCGTCACCACGCTGAAATACATGGCGGTTGCCGACGCGATTGCGATCTTCTTCATCGAGCCGATCATGGTGACGATCCTCGGCGGCATTTTCCTCAAGGAGACCATCGGCTGGCGGCGTTATACCGCCTGCGGCGTTGGCTTCTTCGGGGCGATGCTGATCATCCAGCCGAGTTTCGAGGAGGTCGGCTACATCGCGCTCCTGCCCGTCGTCAGCGCGCTCTGCATTGCGATCTTCGTGCTGATGACCCGCGTTCTCTCGCATAGGGAAGACCCCTGGTCGATGCAGTTCCAGATGGGCATCTGGGGTCTGCTCTTCTGTGCCATCCTGCTTTTTATCGGCGACGGCAGCGGCTCCGATCTCTTCGACCCCGTCATGCCCGTGGGGAGCGCCTGGTTCTACGTCGCCGGCGTCGGCGCCATGGCCGCGATCGCGGGCATCTTCGGCGTCTATGCCTTTCGCGCCGCACCCGCCTCGACGCTGGCGCCGCTGCAATATTTCGAGATCGTCTCGGCGACGATCTTCGCCTGGCTTGTTTTCGGCGACTTTCCGGATGCGCTCAAATGGCTCGGCATCACGATCATCGTGGCGTCGGGTTTCTACATCCTCTGGCGCGAGCGCCGCTTTGCTTCAAAGCCTGTATCCGATACATCTGAGGTGACGCTGGCGCCGTAGACATTGCCGGGAGGAACATGACAGAGACCGCGACGAAAAAGCCGCCGCTTGCCGGTATCCGGGTGATCGAGCTTGCCCGCGTGCTCGCCGGTCCCTGGGCGGGACAGATGCTCGCCGATCTCGGCGCCGACGTCATCAAGGTCGAAAATCCCGACGGCGGCGACGATACCCGCCAATGGGGGCCGCCCTTCGTCGAAGGTGCCGATGGCGAAAATCTCTCGGCCGCCTATTATCACGCCGCCAATCGCGGCAAACGCTCCATTACCGCCGACCTGAAGAGCCCCGAAGGCCAGGATCTCGTCCGCCGCCTTGTTGCGTCAGCCGATGTGGTGATCGAGAACTTCAAGCTCGGCGGCCTCGTCAAATACGGGCTCGATTACGACAGCCTGCGCAAGCTGAACCCGAAGCTCGTCTATTGCTCGATCACCGGCTTCGGCCAGACCGGCCCCTATGCCGGCCTCGCCGGCTATGATTACATCGTCCAGGGCATGTCCGGCTTCATGTCGATCACCGGCGAGCCGGACGGCCAGCCGATGAAGGCAGGCGTCGCGATCGCCGATATCTTCACCGGCATCTATGCCGTCTCGGCGATCGAAGCCGCGCTGATCCACGCGCTCAAGTCAGGCGAAGGCCAGCTCGTCGACATGGCGCTGCTCGACGTGCAATCGGCCGTGCTCGCCAATCAGAACATGAATTACCTCGTCTCCGGCGCCGCACCGACCCGTCTCGGCAACGCCCACCCGAATATATCTCCCTATGAGGTCGTGCCGGTGGCGGACGGTTATCTCATTCTTGCGGTCGGAAACGACGGCCAGTTCCGCCGCCTCTGCATCATCCTCGGTCTGGAGACGGTCGCAGGCGATGAGCGTTTCGCCACCAACAAGGCCCGCGTCGCCAATCGCGGCGAAGTCCGCCGCCTCATCTCCACCGAAACGCTGAAGTGGCAGAAGGCGGATCTCTTGAAGGCCTGCGAAGAAAACGCGGTTCCATCAGGGCCGATCAATACGATCGAGGAGATGTTCGCCGATCCGCAGATTGAGGCCCGCGGCCTGCAGATCGACCTTGCGGATGCCGCCGGCACCGTCATCCCCGGAGTCAGGACGCCGGTGGTGCTCTCGGAGACGCCGCTGCGTTACAGCAGGCCGAGCCCGCGTCTCGGCGAGCACAGGCAAGAAATTCTGGCGGAACTCGCCGAGCGCGAGAGGAAGGCGTCGTCATGAAGAAGGCATTGTCATGAAGAAAACCGGCGGAGAACTGATCGTCGAGGCGTTGAAGGCGAATGGCGTCAAGCGTCTTTCCTGCGTGCCCGGCGAGAGTTTCCTCGCCGTTCTCGACGCGTTGCGCGACAGCGATATCGACGTCCTCGTCTGCCGCCAGGAGGGCGGGGCGGCGATGATGGCGGATTGCTGGGGCAGACTGACCGGCGAACCCGGCATCTGCATGGTCACCCGCGGCCCCGGCGCCACCAATGCTTCCGCCGGCCTGCATATATCAAAGCAGGATTCGATCCCGATGATCCTGTTCATCGGCCAAGTGCAGCGCGAAGCACGCGAGCGCGAGGCGTTCCAGGAGGTCGAATTCCGCCGCGCCTTTACCGAATTCGCCAAATGGGTGGGCGAGATCGACGATGCCGCCCGCATTCCCGAGTTCGTCACCCGCGCCTTTGCGATCGCAACCTCCGGCCGCCCCGGCCCCGTGGTGCTGACCCTGCCGGAAGACATGCTGCGCGACGAAGTCGAGGCGCCCCGCGCCAAGCGCTATGTCGGCGTGGAAGCCCACCCCGGCCGCAGCCAGATCGACGATTTCTATCTGCGCCTCCTCAAAGCCGAGCGGCCGATGGTGATCCTCGGCGGCACGCGCTGGGATGCCGATGCCGTCGCCGATTTTGCAGTTTTCGCCGAACGTTTCAAATTGCCGGTCGGCTGCTCGTTCCGCCGGCAGATGCTGTTCGATCATCTGCATCCCTGTTATGCCGGCGATGTCGGCATCGGCATCAATCCGGCGCTGGCAAAGGAGATCAAGGAGAGCGACCTGCTGATCCTGCTCGGCGCCCGCATGTCGGAAATGCCCTCCTCGTCCTATACGCTGATTGATATCCCCTACCCCCAGCAATCGCTGGTCCACGTCTATCCCGATGCGTCCGAACTCGGCCGTATCTACCGCCCGGATCTTGCGATCTGCGCCGCAGCCGCCGATTTCGTTGAAGCGCTCGCCGATCTGGAAGCGCCGGCCGAGCCGCATTGGGCGGAGCGCACGGAACGCATGCACCAGGCCTATCTCACCTGGTCGAAGCCGCCTTCGACAGGTCCGGGCACCGTCCATATGGGGCCGATCATGGAGTGGCTGGAGGCCAATACCGGGCAGGACGCGATCTTCACCAACGGCGCCGGCAACTATGCCACCTGGGTACACCGCTTCCATCGCTTCCGCCGCTTCAACACCCAGGCGGCCCCCACCTCCGGCTCGATGGGTTACGGGCTGCCGGCCGCCGTCGCCGCCAAGCGGCTGTTTCCCGAGCGCGAGGTCATCTGCTTTGCCGGCGACGGCTGTTTCCTGATGCACGGCCAGGAATTCGCCACCGCCATCCGCTACGGCCTGCCGATCATCGCGGTGGTCGTCAACAACGGCATCTACGGCACCATCCGCATGCACCAGGAGCGTGAATATCCCGGCCGCGTCAGCAGCACCGATCTGACCAACCCCGATTTCGCCGCCCTTGCCCGCGCCTATGGCGGCCATGGCGAAACGGTGGAAAGGACGGAAGAATTCGCCCCGGCCTTCGAGCGGGCGCGCGCCAGCGGCAAGCCCGCAATCATCGAAGTCAAACTCGATCCGGAAGCGATCACGCCGACACGCACGCTGTCCGAAATCGCGCAAACAAAAAGCCGGTGAGTTCGTGAATTGAACTCACCGGCTTCAACCAATTTAAAACGTTTTTAGTCGATCGCGGCGGTGACGATGAACTCGACCTTGTATTTCGGCGCTGCGAGCTTGGCTTCGCTGGTGGCGCGCGCCGGCGGATTGGCCGGATCGATCCAGGCTTCCCAGGCGGCGTTCATTTCGGCGAAATAGGCGATGTCGGAGAGATAGACGATCGTCTGCAGGATCTTCGACTTGTTGCTGCCAGATGCAGCCAGCAGGCGGTCGACTTCGGCAAGTGCAGACTTGCACTGATCGGTAACACTTTCGCCCTCGCCGACCTGGCCTGCGAGATAGACCGTGTTGCCGTGAATGACGGCGCCGCTCATGCGCGCGCCGACGTCGATACGCTTAATGCTCATCATAGTCTCCTGAGTGAATGGAAGGGGATGGCGCTGCGACGCAGCGCCGGAAATCGGCAGCCGGAACGGAGCCTAGCTGCGGATATGGTGGGTCTTCTGATAGATCGCCGTCGAGCGGGCGCCGGAGCGGCAATAGCCGAGCATCGGCCGCGGGAATTCGTCGAGCGCATCGACCATGCCCTGCACCGCTTCCTCGGTCACGCCCATCGGTCCGACAGGCACATGGGCGATCTCGAGGCCGATCTCCCTAGCGCGCGCCTCGATGACGGAGAACGACGTCTGATCGGGGCTTTCGTGGTCGGGACGGTGGCAGACGATCGATTTGAACCCGAGCGCCTTGATCTCGTCGAGTTCCTCCAGCGTGATCTGGCCCGAAACCGAATATTCATCGTCGATCTGGCGAATATCCATCGTCTTGTCTCCTCAAAAATCGTGGGCTGAAGGTCTACGACGGAGGTCTGCCAGCGTCAACAACACTTCGCTCACAGGAAGGTAAAGCTCAGCGCATAGCTGCGGCTCTCGCCGGGCGCCAGCAGATTGAACTCGCCGGCGGCCTGAAGCTCGTCACGCAACACCCAGCGATGCGAAACCGGCTCGATGCCGATGATATGGGCCGGCGCCTTCTGGTTCCGCCACACCTGCAGATAGGGCAGCGTGTCGGCGCGGAAGCGCACGCTGAGCGTCCTGCCGCCGATCGCGGCGATGGGCCCGAGGCGGATTTCCGCGAAGCCCTCGTCCGTTGCCGGGGCCGCCAAGCAGAAGATGCCGCCCGGTTCTTCGCCGAATGTCCAGGGGAAACCGCCATTCTCCAGCATCCGGCCTTCGAGCCGCGTGCCCTCGTCCAGCCATTTGCCGCCGGTGTTGATGTGATACATCAGGAAAGTCGGCACCGTCTGGTCGCTGGTATTGACCACCCGATCCTCGAGCCGCACCTCGCCGGTCGCCCCGTCGATGCGCCACAGCCGCTCGATGCGCTGGGGCAGTCCCTCGACGGTCACGATGTCGATATCGGCGCGGCATTCGGCATTGCCGTTTTCATATTTCGTCCACAGCACCTTGGCCGCATGGCCGGAGGCCGATCCGTGCAGCGGATAGACCTGGCCGTCGGCCCGGCCGGCGATCGGCTGGCGGTGGCGGATATGATCCGGCCCGCACGTGAAGAGGAAGCCTTCGAGCGAATGATCGATTCGCGGATCGCCGTCGTCGGGAATGGCGCGCTTCGGCGCAATATCGATGCCTTCGATGATGCATCCGCCGATATCCAGCACCGATGTTTCATCGAGCATCAGGCGCGGCCCGCTTGCGGCGGCAAATTCGATCATCGCAATCTCCTCAAGAGTTTATATCAGCCGTAGCGTTAGGTTTCGCACCGCCTTTCGTCAATTAGCGCCGCCGCCATCTGGTGTTTTTGCCGTAAGTGTGGAGTTTGCGGAACCGACACAGAGACGCAAACGTTTATGAGTAAAAGGAAATCTTAGTGATTTTCATATTTTGTTCAGCACGCTTTCATAAATTCCACACTAGCGTCAAAATTCGCAGGTGTGTGTCTGCCAGTCACTGTTCGAGGTTTTCAGACGTGAATCGCTTTTTGAAGTCGGCATTTTCGCTTGCGGCCGTGCTGGCGGCCATTGCGGCTGCAGCGCCGGAGGCAGGCGCGCAGCAGTTCCGCGACCGCCGCCAGAGCGATGTCGTGCTGGTGACGCCGAACGGCGAAATCCTCGACTATGTCCCGCGCGGCTATATCTACGCCCGCGACCGCAGCGGCAACCGCGTGCTGATCGACGACTACGGCAACGTCGTCGCCACCGAGATGCGCGCCCGCGGCTACTATCCGCCGCGGCCCGGCCCGCGCGATGTCTATGCCGACCAGAACGGCAACGATCCCTATTATGCCGACGACAACACCTATGGCGACACCCGTTACTCCGAGCGCGGTGCGGTCACCGGCGGCATTCCGCGCGATGCGGCGATCGAACGCCAGCCGCTCGGCGACCAGCCCTATCCCGAAGACAACAGCATCGGCAATCCGCAGCCGAACGACGACTACGCCTCGATCGAGCCCGACCAGCAGATCCCGCCTGCCGACGCGCCGAAGGCAGCACCCGACGAACCCGTCATCACGCTGAAGAACAAGTCGAAGCCCGAGATCGTCGCACTGCAGGTGTTCCTCGACCGCGCCGGCATCTCTCCCGGCGTCATCGACGGCCATATGGGCTCAAACGTCACCAAGGGCATCTATGCCTATGACCAGATGACCGGGTCGAAGCTCGATCCCAACGACACCGATGCCATTCTGGAAGAGCTGCGCATGAACGGCGGCCTGCCCGTCGTCAGCTACACGATCACGCCGGCCGATGCCGCCGGTCCCTTCGTCGCCCAGATCCCGGAAGATTATTCGCAGAAGGCGCTGCTGCCGTCGCTTGCCTATACCTCGACCACCGAAATGCTGGCCGAGCGCTTCCACATGGACGAGGCCTTCCTCAAGGAGATGAACGCCGGCGCCGATTTCAGCGTGCCCGGCACCGTCATCAAGGTCGTTAATCCCGGCGAGCCGAAAAGCGGTGAAGTCGCCCGCATCATCGCCGACAAGGGCCGCAAGCAGGTCTTCGCCTATGACGGCGCCGGCAACCTCCTCGCCGCCTATCCGGCATCGATCGGCTCCACCGACACTCCCTCTCCGTCGGGCCTGGTCAATGTCGAGCGTGTCGCCCTCAATCCCGGTTATACCTATAATCCGAAGATCAATTTCCAGCAGGGCGCCAACGACAAGATCCTCAACATTCCGCCCGGCCCGAACGGCCCCGTCGGCACCGTCTGGATGGCGCTTTCGAAGCCGACCTACGGCATCCACGGCACGCCCGAGCCCTCGAAGATCGGCCGCACCCAGAGCCACGGCTGCATCCGCCTGACCAATTGGGACGCAACCGAGCTTGCCAAGATGGTCAAGCCTGGCGTGACGGTCGAGTTCGTCGACTGACCGCAGAACGGGATTGACCTTGGCGCGGCCAGGCTATTGCTTCCGCTTTTTGACACAACAATCTAGCCGCGGCCGCGACGGCAGTTCAAATTTGCTCTCCCGTTTCAAAGTTTGGAACCTGAAAGCGCGCCAAAAGCTATAAAATCTGTAGATTTCATCTACTGACATTTAGGAGGTCGTATGAAATCGTTTGTTCGCTTGGCTTTGAGCGTGTTCGCGGGTTTGGTCGCAGTCGGCACGGCACAGGCTGCCGATGTCTCGGAAATTCGCGTGGACTGGGCAACCTACAACCCGGTCAGCCTCATTCTGAAGGATGAAAGCATCCTGGAAAAGGAATTCGAAAAGGACGGGATCAAGATAACCTGGGTCCAGTCCGCGGGCTCCAACAAAGCCCTGGAATTCCTGAATGCCGGCTCCCTCGACTTTGGCTCGACGGCAGGTGCGGCGGCACTGATCGGCCGCGTCAACGGCAATCCGATCAAATCCATCTACGTCTATTCGCGTCCGGAATGGACCGCGCTCGTCACCCGTAGGGATACCGGCATTGCCAAGGTCGAGGACCTCAAGGGCAAGTCCATCGCCGTGACGCGCGGCACCGATCCGCATATTTTCCTGGTACGCGCGCTTGCCGATGCCGGCCTCACCGAAAAGGATGTTTCGCTTGTTCTGCTGCAGCATGCGGACGGCCGCCTTGCGCTGAAGCGCGGTGACGTCGATGCCTGGGCGGGCCTCGATCCCATCATGGCCTCCGCCGAGATCGAAGATGGCGATGTTCTCTTTTATCGCAAGCCGGAGAACAACAGCTGGGGCGTTCTCAACGTGCGCGAGGAGTTTGCCGCCGCGCATCCCGACATCGTCAAACGCGTGCTTGCCTCCTACGAGAAGGCCCGCACTGAGGCTCTGAAAGATCCGGCCAAGCTCAAAGCCGCCCTCGTTGCCGCCACCAAACTGCCCGATACCGTGATTGAGCGCCAACTGGAGCGCACGAACCTCGGCTATTCCGTGATCGGCGATGCCCAGCGCGAGACGATCGAAGCCGCAGGCCTTGCTCTGCAAAAGGCGGATGTCATCAAGGCGGATGTCGATGTCAAAAAGGTCGTCTCCACGCTGATCGATCCCAGCTTCGCCTCCGCCGCTCTCGGCCAATGACGCGATAGGAAACACATTCCCATGTCGTTGGTCGACATCGCGCTATCATGGCGCAATACCGAAACGGAAAGGGAGATCCGGCAGCGCCGGGTCTCGCCTTTCGATCACCCGATCGTCGGGATCGTGTTTCCACTCGCATTGTTTGCCGCCTGGGAGATCCTCGTCCGCACGGGGATCGTCGGCGGCCGCTTGATGCCTCCGCCCTCGAAGATTCTCTATACGGTCTATGCACTGGCCGCATCCGGCGATCTGGCTACCCATGTCGGTGCGACACTGCGCAGAGTGGCGATCGGTTTTGCCTTCGGGTCCCTGGCGGGAACTGTGCTCGGGGCGCTGACCGGCTCCTCCAAATTGCTCGCACGGCTGCTCGATCCGAGCCTGCAGGCCCTCAGAGCCATTCCGTCTATTGCCTGGGTGCCGCTGTTCATCCTGTGGTTCGGCATTTTCGAAGCCTCCAAAGTCGCCTTGATTGGCGTCGGCGTCTTCTTTCCAGTCTATCTCGGGGTCTATGGCGCCGTCGTCGGCGTCGACAGGCGCATCGTCGAGGTCGGCCGCGTCTTCCGGCTTTCCGGGTTCGAGCTCATTCGACTGATCCTGCTGCCGGCAGTTCTACCCGACTATATCCTTGCCCTGCGCGCCGGCTTGGGTCTCGGTTGGATGTTCGTCGTCGCGGCGGAATTCATGGGCGCGTCGGAGGGCCTGGGATATCTCCTGGTGGACGGGCAGCAGCTCGGGAAACCGGATCAGATCCTCGCCGCCATCTTGATCTTTGCCATTGTCGGCAAGGCGACCGACAGCCTGCTTCTGATTGCAACCGCGCCGTTTCTGCGCTGGCGCGACAACCATGCGAGCGGGATCTGATGCTCGATATCCGTTCTCTATCGAAGATCTATCCCAACGGAACGCATGCGCTGCAGGATTTTTCCCTGAGCGTCGGAAAGGGCGAGCTGATCGCAGTCATTGGAGGGTCGGGCTGCGGCAAGAGCACTCTTCTGAGGCTGTTGTCGGGCCTGGAAGCACCCACCCAGGGCGAAATCAGCCTGGAGGGACGGCGGCTGACGGAGCCGGATGCCCTCGTGAACCTCGTCTTCCAGGAGCCTCGGCTCTTTCCCTGGTTGACGGTCGCCGAGAATATCGGTTTCGGCCTGCGTCATCTGGCAAGCGGCGAACGCGACAAGCAGGTATCGGCAGCCCTGGAGAAGATCGGCCTTGCCGGCTACGAGAAGCGCTGGATCAAGGAACTATCCGGCGGGCAGGCGCAACGCGTGGCCTTGGCGCGCGCTCTCGTGACGAAACCATCAGTGCTTTTATTGGACGAGCCCTTCTCGGCCCTCGATGCGATGACGCGTGTCGAACTCCAGGATCATCTGATCGATCTATGGCGCGTGAATACCACGACGATGCTGCTGGTCACGCACGACATCGAAGAGGCCGCGTTTATGGCAGACCGCGTCGTCGTGATGCGCCCCTGGCCGGGACGCATTCTGGAAGTGGTCGATATAGGCCTGCCGCGGCAACGCAATCGCATGTCGGACGAATTGGCCGGAGTCAAAAGGCGCCTTTCCGACCTTCTGGCTCATTCTCTCAATGATGGCCGCCGCACGGCAAGCGCCTAAAGACGCGTCGCGGGCGAACCGGACGCATTCGTCTAAGGATGCCGGATCTGTCAGGCCGCCGTCGCCATCCGCGCCGATGCGGTCAGCCTGACAGGCAGCTTGCGCATCATTTCCTCGGCAAAACAGGTGGCGTTTTCACGCGCCTTGTCGAGATTGCTGACACGCGTCGGGTCGATCGTGTGCAGCGTGCCGCCACAGTCGAAGATGTCGCGAAAGGCGGAGCGTTCGATGATGGCCGTGTCCAGCACCGGCACGTGCCGCTCGCTGAGCAGCGACTTGACGACTTGCAGCGCCCGCGTCGTCACCATCGAGTTGACGCGGGTCAGCACCACCGAATGACCGATCTTGATGCCCGCCTTCTCGTCGAGATACTGCAGCAGTTCGAGCACCTGCGCACCGCCGCGCGCATCCATCGCACAGCCCTGGATCGGGATCAGCACGTGGTCGGAAAGACCGACGGCGGTGGCGAGCAGCGGATTGCGGGCGCCCGGCAGGTCGACGATGAAATAGTCGGTATTGTGCTTGTTCTCGCTGATATGCTGCGGCAGCGAAGCGGTGGTCACGAAATCGATCACCGAAACATTAGGCACATGACCCGATATTTCGTGCCAGCGCGAAATCCAGTGCTGTGGATCGGCATCGAGAATGGTGACGCGATAGCCCTTGCGAGCAAGCTCGGTTGCGAGCAGGAGGACAGCGGTCGTCTTGCCGGCGCCGCCCTTGGTGTTTGCGAATGTAATGACAGGCATGTTCGGTCCTCGGAAGGAGATGGTGCGAGCCGGAATCGCTCTTTTACGCACCCTCGGAGCATCGTGCGGTTAATCCATCCTTTCTAATCATGGTTAACAAATTCGAAACACGCGCGGCGAAATTGCAGCCGGTATTTTTCACATCCCTAAAATTGGGGATACGGACGGAACGAAAAAGCCTGGAAAACCGAGGTCTTCCAGGCCAATTTGCAGGTCCGCTCTTATGCCGTCAGAAGCAATCCCTGAAAAGCGCCTTGGTATTTTCGAGCGTCAGTGCCACCGGATTGCCGCCTGCACTCGGATCCTCGATCGCCATGGCCGACAATTCGTCGATGCGATCGTCCGCGATTCCCATTGCCGACAGCGTTTCCGGCACCCCGAGTTCGGAACGAAGCTTCAGCACATAGTCGTAGAAGCCGTCGAAACCGCCTGAGATGCCGAGATAGGCGGCAGCGCGGCCGATCTTCTCCTCGATTGCCTTGCGGTTGAAGCGCAGTACCGCCGGCATGACAACGGCATTGGTCATGCCGTGATGGGTGTTGTAGACGGCGCCGATCGGATGCGACAGCGCATGGATGGCGCCGAGTCCCTTCTGGAAAGCGACCGCACCCATGGCGGCAGCCGCCATCATGTTGGCGCGGGCTTCGAGATCGGTGCCTTCCCTATATGCGCGCGGCAGGAATTCCTTGACGAGCCGCATGCCTTCCAGCGCGATGCCGGCCGACATCGGGTGATAGAAGGGCGAGGAATAGGCTTCGAGGCAATGGGCGAAGGCATCCATGCCGGTGCCGGCGGTGATGATCTTCGGCATGCCGACCGTCAGTTCCGGGTCGGAGATGACGACGCCGGGCAGGAACTTCGGATGGAAGATGATCTTCTTCACATGGGTTTCGGAATTGGTGATGACGCTGGCGCGCCCCACTTCCGAACCGGTGCCCGCCGTCGTCGGCACCGCGACGATCGGGGCGATGCCCTCGAGGCTCGCGCGCGTCCACCAGTCGCCGATATCTTCGAAATCCCAGACCGGCCGCGTCTGGCCAGCCATGAAGGCGACGCACTTGCCGAGATCGAGACCGGAACCGCCGCCGAAGGCGACGACGCCGTCATGGCCGCTATCCTTGAAGGCCTTGACGCCGGCATCGAGGTTCTTCTCGTTCGGGTTCGGATCGACGTCGGCAAAGATCGCCCGGCCGAGACCGGCATCTTCGAGGATATCGAGTGCGTTCTTGGTGATCGCCATCGAGGCAAGGCCGCGGTCGGTGACGAGCAGCGGCTTCTTGATGCCGAGGCTCTTGCAGGCGTCGGCCAGTTCCTTGATGCGGCCCCGGCCGAGCTTGACCGATGTCGGATAGCTCCAGTTTGCGGTAATGTTGCTGCTGCTCATGCTGTGACTTTCTTCAGATGGAAGGATTTCGGACGCGTCAGATTCTGGAAGCCGATGATCGAGAGCGAGCCGCCGCGGCCGGTCTCCTTGACGCCGGTCCAGCAGAGCGCCGGATCGAGATAATCAGCGCGGTTCATGAAAACGGTGCCGGTTTCGATGTCGCGGCCAAGCCGCGCCGCCCGCTCGACATCCTTGGTCCAGAGCGAGGCGGTGAGCCCGTACTGGCTGTCGTTCATCAAAGCGAGTGCCTCCTCGTCGCTCTTCACCTTCATGATGCCGACCGCCGGGCCAAAAGTCTCTTCGCGCATGAAGGCCATGGAATGGTCGACATTGACGAGAACCTGCGGTGCGAGATAGGCGCCGCCGTCATCCTGAGGGAAAAGCTTGGGATCGACAAGCGCCTTGGCGCCCTTGGAAACCGCGTCGGCGATCTGCTCGCGCACCACCTTGGCGAAGCGCTTGTGCGCCATCGGCCCGAGCGACGTCTCGGGATCGAGCGGATTGCCGAGCTTGTAGTTCGACACCCAGGCGACCGATTTTTCGACGAAGGCGTCGTAGAGCGATTCATGCACATAGATGCGCTCGATGCCGCAGCAGCATTGGCCGGAATTGTAGGTCGCGCCGTCCATCAGCGTATCGACGGCCGCCTCGAGATCGGCGTCCTCCATGACGTAACCCGGATCCTTGCCGCCAAGTTCGAGGCCGAGGCCGGTGAAGGTGCCGGCGGCCGCCCGTTCCATCGACCGTCCACCCTCGACCGATCCGGTGAAGTTGACGAAGTTGAAGCTGCCGGCGGCAATCAGCGCCGAGGTCGTCTCATGATCGAGGAAGACGTTCTGGAAGACGTCCTCGGGAACGCCGGCCTCGATGAAGGCCTGCACCAGCCGCTCGCCGACCAGCAACGTCTGCGAGGCATGTTTCAGCACCACCGTATTGCCGGCCATCAGCGCCGGCGCGATCGTGTTGATCGCCGTCATATAGGGATAGTTCCAGGGTGCGACGACGAAGACGACGCCATGCGCCTCGCGCTCGATGCGGCGCTCGAAACGCTCACTCTCCTCGACGACAACAGGCGCCAGCGCATCCGCCGCGATCGAGGCGACATAGTTGGAACGCTCGTTGAAGCCCTTGTATTCGCCGCCATACTTGATCGGCCGTCCCATCTGCCAGGCCAGCTCCGGCACGACGGTGTCGGACATCTCGTTCAGCCGCGCAGCACCCTTCAGCACCAACTGCACGCGCTCTTCGAGCGGCCGTTTCGCCCAGGCCTTCTGCACCTTGCGGGCACGCGCCACCACGTCTTTGGCGGCATCGAGCGAAAGTGCCGGACGCTCGGCATAGACCGAACCGTCAACCGGTGAAATGCATTGGATCATTGCCATGATCGATTCCTGTCCTCGTATTATTCAAAATGTGGTGGGCGACAGCCCCTCATCCGCCTGCCGGCACCTTCTCCCCGTAAACGGGGCGAAGGGGATATGCCGCAACCTCTCGGTTCCCCGCAACGTCTCGGATGGCAAGTCCCCGCTCCCCGTTCTTACGGGGGAGAGGGTTAGTGGGAGGGGCAAACCCTGAAATGCCTATTAAGCTCTTTCGAAACCGCGCGCCACTTCCCAGTCGGTGATACGGCGGTCGTATTCCTCCTGCTCCCATTCGGCAGCACGGGTGTAATGATCGATCACATCGTCGCCGAAGGCTTTGCGCAGCATTGCCGATTCCGTCATTTCGGTCGTCGCCGCGCGCAACGTGCGCGGGATTTCGCGAATGTCCTTGCCGCCATAGGCGTCGCCGACGAAGGGGGCTTCGAGTTCGAGCTTGTTCTCGATCCCGTCGATGCCGGCCGCAAGCAGCGCGGCGAAGGCGAGATAAGGATTGAGATCGGAGCCGCCGACGCGGCATTCGATCCGGATTCCCTTGGTCTCCTCGCCGCAGAGGCGATAGCCGGCGGTACGGTTGTCCTTGCTCCAGATCGCCTTGGTCGGCGCGAAGGTGCCGGCCATGAAGCGCTTGTAGGAATTGATGTAAGGCGCCAGGAAATAGGTGATCTCGCTTGCATGGGCGAGAAGCCCGGCGATGTAATTGTGCATCAGCGGTGACATGCCGTATTTCCCGGTATGGTCAAAGAATAGCGGTTTTTCCTCCAGGCTCCAGAGCGACTGGTGGATATGCGAGGAACTGCCAGCGGCATTGTAGTTCCACTTGGCGAGGAAGGTGATGGCCTTGCCCTTCGACCAGGCGATTTCCTTGCAGCCGTTCTTGATGATCGCATGCCGGTCGGCCATGGCGAGCGCATCGGCGTAGCGCACATTGATCTCCTCCTGGCCGGCCGAAGCCTCACCCTTGGAGTTCTCGACCGGGATGCCGGCGCCCTGCAGCCCGGTGCGGATCGCCCGCATCACCTCTTCCTCCTTGGTGGTCTGGAAGATGTGGTAGTCCTCGTTGTAGGCGCTGGCGAGCTTGAGGTTGCGGTAGCCGGACGCCTGTGCCGCCTCGTAGGTCTGGTCGAACAGGAAGAATTCCAGTTCGGAGGCCATATAGGCCTTCATGCCCATATCTTCGAGGCGCTTCACCTGCTTCTTCAGGATCGCGCGCGGCGAATGGGCGACCTCCTCATGCGTATGATGGTCGAGCACGTCGCAGAGCACCAGCGCCGTGCCGTCGAGCCAGGGAATCCGGCGCAGCGTCGCCAGATCCGGCTTCATGGTGTAGTCGCCGTAGCCCTTTTCCCAGCTCGTCGCCTTGTAACCGGAGACGGTCTCCATCTCCACATCGGTCGCTTGCAGGTAGTTGCAGCTGTGCGTTTCCTTCCAGGCGCTCTCGACGAAATATTCCGCCTGGAAGCGCTTGCCCATCAGCCGGCCCTGCATGTCCACCTGGCAGGCCAGAACCGTATCGATGCGCCCTTCGGCAACATCCTTCCTGAGATCGTCGATTGTGTAGCTGCTCATGATTGATCCGCCTGAATTGGGATTGAGAGATCGGGACAACGAAATCGCATGCGCTCGGCCGGATGATGGCCTGATGCCTTTTCGTTGAACCGGTGACGGGGCCGCAGGATGCGGCCCCGCCATTTGAGAGGGAAGCCTCGATGCTTACTTTTCGCCGCTTTCGCCGACGGCTGCTTCGGCTGCCGCGATCTCGGCCTGGCGCTTTGCCACATCGGCGCCGATCGGCGGACCCTTGAAGCGCCGGCTTTCGAAACCGAACCAGACGATCGCGGTCAGCAGGAGGAAGCCAACAGTAACGTAGAGCGCGGCACCGTTCGGCGGCTGGATGCCGAGAATGAAGATCAGGATCATTGCGATCACAGTCAGCACGGCAAAGAGCTTGAAGACGCCTTCGCCGAGGTTCCACGGACCCATCTTGTCCCACTTCGATGTGCCCCAGGCGAAGAGGCCCAGCGTGATCGGGATCGCGAAGGAGAAGAACAGGAAGATGACCGTGCACGAGACGACGATCGTGTAAACCGGCGTATCACCGACTTTCATGAAGTCGAGTGAGGTGAACCAAACGAAAAGCACCGACAGGATGGAGCCGGTCCAGATCGCAGCCACCGGCGTGCGATACTGCGGACTGACCTTCGACAGTGCCTTCGATGCCGGAAGACCGCCGTCACGCGAGAAGGCGAAGATCATGCGCGAGACCGAGGTGACGGTCGCAAGACCGCAGAGCCACTGGCTGACCAGGATGGCGAGATAGAGAATGTCCTTGACGATCGGGTTGACCTGGCTGTCCATCGCCCAGAAGAACACATTCCAGCCCTGCTTTGCCGCATCGTCCATGTTCGGCAGCATGAGGACGAAGGCGCACAGCATGATATAACCGAAAAGTGCTGACCAGAGCACCGAAGCGACCATGCCGCGCGGCACCGACTCGGCGGCCTTGACGGTTTCTTCCGACGTATGCGCCGAGGCGTCATAGCCGGTGATAGTGTAGATCGGCAGCAGCAGGCCGACGAGGAAGACCCAGGCGCCCGAGGTGGACGGCCAGACATTGCCGCCGGCTTCGCCGGAATAGTTGGCGAAGGTGAAGAGACGGCCGATCTCGTAGGAGGGCGCTGCAATCAGGCAGACGGCCGCCAGTGCGATCGAGGTCGCGAAGATGAGATAACCCGAAAAGTCGGTCAGCTTCGCCGTCAGCCCGATACCCATGTGGTTCACGAGCGCCTGCGCACCGGTGATGATGACGAGGAAGATGATACGCACCGTTGTGGTATCCGTCAGCCCGAGATAGCTGGTGCCGAACGAACCCATGAAGAAATAATAGGTGCCGACATTGATGGCGCCGAGCACGGTGACGAGACCGAGCAGGTTGAACCAGGCGGTCAGCCAGCCGGTAAAGCGGTTACCGAGGATCGAGCCCCAGTGATAAAGCCCGCCGGCCGTCGGATAGGCCGAGCTGATCTGCGCCATGGCGACGGCAAAGACGAGCGAGATGAAGCATCCCACAGGCCAGCCGATGCCGATGGCCGCTCCGCCGGCACCCGAGGTCGCCTGCGCCAGCGAATTGATGCCGCCGGAGAGGATGCAGATGATGGAGAATGAGACGGCGAAGTTCGAGAACGAACTCATGCGTCGTTCGAGTTCCTGGGCATAGCCCATCGAATGCAGGATATGCACATCCTGCTTTTTGTCCAGATCGGTATAGTCCGACATGACTTCCCCCTGTTCACGATCGGCCGCGGGATTGCGTGCCGGTTCAGTACCAATTGTCCGCGGCGTTTTCGCCATTCGGACGTTCGCAGTAGACTGCTCCCTCGGGTCTTCTTTTTATTCAGGCGTCCAGGCTTTGCTGGAGCAACCCTTTCAGATAATCGGCCATAACCCCTTGGCCGATATCGTCTGCGATGAGGTCGTTGCGGACCTCGATCATCACATTGCGCAAGCCGTTCGAAAGCCCGTGCAGGATCAGCGTATGGGTGACGCCATCCTCAGGCCCGTAAGGCTCGTTGCGTTCCGTCCTGTAAAGCGGCGCCTCGGCCGCGACCGCCAGCATGCGGTCGGCGAGCCGGCTGTCCTCATCGTGCAATATGCCGAGTTCGACGGCGCGTTCGCGGCCGTGATAGACCGGCGTGAAGCTGTGCATCGTCACGATGATGCTGTCCTGCCCCCTCGCTCGGCGATCGCGGATCAGCCCGCGAATGGCATCGTGGAAAGGCACGTAGAGAGCGTCGGTGCGCGCAAGCCGTTCTTCCCCAGTCAGATCCTGGTTACCGGGAATGGCGTAAATCTCGCTCGTCTCCGGCATCGCGCCGGGTGAATTGGGCGGCCGATTGCAGTCGTAGATAAGCCGGGAGAACCGCTGGTAGACGAGCGTCGCGTCGAGCGCTTGCGATATGCTGCGGGCAACCGCGAGCGCCCCCGGATCCCAGGCAATGTGGCTCGACAGTGCTTCGCTGGGCAGACCGAGATCGCCGAAATGCGCGGGCAGCGCGTTCGAAGCGTGCTCGCAGACGATCAACACCGGGCTCCGGCCGTCGACACGCTCGATCCCGACGCAGTCGCCGTCCGCTTCGCTGAGGATTTTCGGCCGGGCCAGCACCAAAGGCGCCACTCCTTATCCCTTAATAAAATATTTATAAGAAAAGAATTCTTCAGGTTTTGGTCGGTGTCAAGCGTCGACTGAAAATTTCTTTTCATGACAGTGGTTGACATGGATTATGACAGCGTTGTTAACTTTGAGTGGGAAAGTGGCGCCAGACCATCCCGGGGAGCATACTTACGTGACAGTTGCGTCGAAGACGGTTTCGGACGTCATACACTCGCATTTGGGGGTGCTGACTCGCGCCGAGAAGCAGCTGGCCGAAAGCCTTCTCGACAATTACCCGGTTTCCGGCCTCGGCAGCATCACCACGATCGCCGAGAATGCCGGTGTCTCGACGCCGACCGTCGTGCGCATGGTGCAGAAGCTCGGTTTCAAAGGCTATCCGGACTTTCAGGCGCATCTGCACCTGGAGGTCGAGGCGACGATCTCGAACCCGATCGCCAAGCATGATCGCTGGGCGCAGAACGCGCCGGGCACCCATATTCTCAACCGTTTCGCCGATGCCATCATGGGCAATCTGCGCCAGACGCTGACCGATCTCGATACCGCGACCTTCGACAACGTCGCCGCGCTGCTGTCGGATCGCAAACGCGGCCTCTATTTTGCCGGCGGCCGCATCACCGGCGCGCTTGCCGAATATTTCTTCACCCATATGCAGGTGATCCGGCCGGCAACGGCGCTGCTGTCGTCGAACTCCAGCAGCTGGCCGCAATATGTCCTCAACATGAACGCCGGCGACATCCTGATCATCTTCGACATCCGCCGCTACGAGCAGGAAATGGTCAGCCTTGCCACCGCCGCCCGCAAACGCGGCGCCGAAATCGTCGTCTTTACCGACCAGTGGGGCTCGCCCGCCGCCAAGCTCGCCAGGCATGCCTTCCGTGTCCGGATCGAAGCACCATCGGCCTGGGATTCCGCCGTCGTCACTCTGTTCATCGTCGAAGCACTGATCGAGGCCGTTCAGAACTCGACCTGGGACGAGACGAAGGAGCGCATGAAGACGCTGGAAGGCCTGTTCGAGCAGACCAAGCTTTTCCGTAAACCGGGTTAGGGAGGACAAGACTAAACAAAAAGAAAAACAATGACGGATTTTCACGGAAACAGACTGCGCTGTCGCAAATAGAACGCTTGTCGCAAACGCCTGATATTCAGGGTGAAATGAACGTCATCCAATCGTCATACAAGCTTCATGTAAGCTGATTAACAGCATCGCCAGACACTGAAAACCCGAAGGAGAACAACAGTGATCTCTAACATTTCTCGACTGCTGTCGCTTTCTACTGCGATGATCGTGGCTTCGACCGCGATTGCCGCTGCTGAGCCGAGCGCTGAACTTATCGCCGCCGCCAAGAAGGAAGGCACCCTGACGACGATCGCTCTTCCGCACGACTGGTGCGGCTATGGCGACGTCATTGCCGGCTTCAAGGCCAAGTATGGCCTCGAGGTCAACGAACTGAACCCGGACGCCGGTTCGGGCGACGAAGTCGAAGCCATCAAGGCCAACAAGGGCAACACCGGTCCGCAGGCTCCTGACGTCATCGACGTCGGCCTCTCCTTCGGCCCGTCCGCCAAGAAGGACGGCCTGATCCAGCCTTACAAGGTATCGACCTGGGATTCGATCCCGGACACCGCAAAGGATGCCGACGGCTTCTGGTACGGCGATTATTACGGCGTCCTCTCGTTCCTCGTGAACAAGGACCTCGTCAAGGAATCGCCGGCCGACTGGCCCGATCTGAAGAAGAGCGACTACGCAAACACCGTCGCCCTTGCCGGCGATCCGCGGACCGCCAACCAGGCAGTCCAGGGCGTTTACGCCGCTGGTCTTTCCGCATCCGGCGGTAACGCCGCCAAGGCAGGCGAAGAAGGCCTGAAGTTCTTTGCCGAACTGAACAAGAGCGGCAATTTCGTACCTGTTGTCGGTAAGGCTGCTCCGTTCGCTCAGGGCTCCACCCCGATCATCGTTGCCTGGGACTACAACGCCCTCTCCTGGGGCCAGAGCCTGAAGGGCAATCCTCCGTTCGAAGTGGTTGTTCCGAAGACCGGCGTCGTTGCCGGCGTCTACGTCCAGGCCATCTCCGCCTTCGCTCCCCACCCGAACGCTGCCAAGCTCTGGATGGAATACCTCTATTCAGACGAAGGTCAGCTCGGCTGGCTGAAGGGCTATTGCCACCCGATCCGATTCAACGATCTTGCCAAGAACAACAAGATCCCGAAGGATCTGCTCGACAAGCTGCCGCCGGCAGCAGCCTATGAAAAGGCTGTCTTCCCGACGCTCGAAGAGCAGGCCGCCGGCAAGGAAGCCATCACCAAGAACTGGGATTCCGTCGTCGGCGCCGCCGTCAAGTAATCTCCGATCCAGCCTCCCCGCCCGCCAAGGCGGGGAGGTTTTCTCACTCCGACGCCCCAGGATGAGCTTTTCCATGAGCACCGTGTCAACGCCTATGGTGAGCAGCGCCCCCTTGATCAACCGAGACCGTGTGATCGACTGGCTGGGCATTGCACCCTTCATCATTTTTTCCCTGCTGTTCCTGATCATCCCCACGCTTTATCTTGTGGCGGGCGCATTCCTGACGCCCGAGGGCGACCTCACGCTGAAGAATATCGGCGATCTCTTTACCCCATCGATCATCAGCGCTTACTGGATCAGTATCCGCGTCTCGGTCGCCTCCGCCCTCGGCGGCGCGCTGATCGGCTTCTTTCTCGCCTGGGCCGTCGTGCTCGGCGGTCTGCCCTCCTCCGTGCGCTCGACGCTGCTAACCTTTTCCGGCGTCGCCTCGAATTTCGCCGGCGTGCCGCTCGCCTTCGCCTTTCTCGCGACGCTCGGCCGCACCGGCCTCGTGACGTTCCTCCTGCGTGAATGGTTCGGCTTCAATCTCTACGGCACCGGTTTCAACCTGCTGTCCTTCTTCGGCCTCACCATCACCTACATGTATTTCCAGATCCCGCTGATGGTGCTGATCCTGACACCCGCTCTCGACGGCATGAAGAAGGAATGGCGCGAAGCCTCGCAGATATTAGGCGCAACCAACCGTCAATACTGGACAATGGTCGCAATGCCGATCCTCTGGCCGAGCTTGCTCGGCACGACGCTGCTGCTCTTCGCCAACGCCTTCGGCGCCATCGCCACCGCCTTTGCGCTGACGGGCAGCTCCCTGAACATCGTGCCGATCCTGCTTTACGCGCAGATCCGCGGCGACGTCCTGCACAATGCCAACCTTGGTTACGCCATCGCGCTCGGTATGATCGTTATTACAGGCGTCTCCAACGTCCTTTACCTCATGCTGCGCATGCGCGCCGAACGGTGGCAGAAATGAAAGCTCAACGTCTCGGAGCCTGGATTGCCGTCATTCTGGGTGCATCCTATTTCGTCATTCCGCTGATCGGCACGATCGAGTTTTCGCTACGCATGCGCCGCGGAGAATACAGCTTCGATGCCTATGAATCGGTCTTCTCGGACATTCAATTCCGCGAGACCTTCGGCTATTCCATGCTGATGGCGTTGCTGACGATCGTCTTCGGCATGCTGCTCGTCGTGCCGACGGCCTATTGGGTGCGGCTGCGCCTGCCGCAGATGCGCCCCGTCGTCGAATTCATCACGCTGCTGCCGCTCGTCATTCCGGCGATCGTCATCGTCTTCGGTTACCTCAGGATGTACAACTCGTCGTCCTATCTGCCGCTGACGGGTTCGACGACCGGCACCAACATCCTGCTGGTCTTCTCCTATATCACGCTGTCCCTGCCCTACATGTACCGCGCCGTCGATACCGCCATGCGCGCCATCGACGTCCGCACCCTGACGGAGGCGGCCGAGAGCCTCGGCGCCCGCTGGACGACCATCATGTTCAAGTGCATTTTCCCGAACGTCATGAGCGGCGTGCTCTCGGGCGCGTTCATCACGCTCGCGATTGTCATGGGCGAATTCACCTTCGCCGCACTGCTCAATCGCCCGGCCTTCGGCCCGTATCTGCAGCTCGTCGGTGCCAACAAGGCCTATGAGCCGTCGGCGCTCGCCGTCATCGCCTTCTCAATCACCTGGCTCAGCATGGGCCTGCTCAACCTCGTTTCCCGCGTCGGCAAAGCCCGCCCGGCAAAGGCTTAAGGTAACTGGTTCATGTCCTTTCTCACACTGACCAACATTCAGAAATCCTTCGGCCCGGTTCAGGTCGTCAAGAACTTCAACATGAACATCGAGAAGGGTGAGTTCGTCTCCTTCCTCGGACCGTCTGGCTGCGGCAAGACGACCGTCCTGCGCATGATCGCCGGTTTCGAAACTCCGACCGGCGGCACACTGACCATCAACGGCAAGGATCAGAGCGCTCTGAAGCCGAACCAGCGCAATATCGGCATGGTCTTCCAGGCCTATGCGCTGTTCCCCAACATGACCGTGCACGATAATGTCGCCTTCGGCCTCAAGGTCGCCGGCGCGCCGAAGCCCGAGATCGATGCCCGCGTCAAGGAAATGCTCGGTCTGATCAAGCTCGATCACTTGGCCGACCGCTTCCCCTACCAGCTGTCGGGCGGCCAGCAGCAGCGTGTTGCGCTTGCCCGCGCGCTGGCCGTCAAGCCGCAGGTGCTGCTGCTCGACGAGCCGCTCTCCGCACTCGACGCCAAGATCCGCGTGTCGCTGCGCGAGGAAATCCGCCAGATCCAACAGCAACTCGGCATCACCACGGTTTTCGTCACCCACGACCAGGAAGAGGCGCTGTCGATCTCCGACCGCATCGTTGTCATGAATGCTGGCAAGGCCGACCAGATCGGCTCGCCCTTCGAAATTTACAACACGCCGGCGACGCGTTTCGTCGCCTCCTTCGTCGGCACGCTGAACCTCATTGAGGCAAAGGTCGTCGACCCCGACACGAACCGCATCCAGATCGGCGACCAGGCTATCACGCTGAAGCAGTCGGTCGCAGCCCACAAGGCCGGCGAAACCATTTCGCTGGCGCTGCGCCCGGAAGCAGGCTCGCTCTCCGATAGCGCCAGAAGCGATACTGCGCTGACCGGTCAGGTCGTCTCGGCTCACTTCCTGGGTTCGGTCATCCGCACCCGCATGAATGTCGGCGGCAACGTCATCTCCTTCGACATGTTCAACAGCCCTGGCGTGACCCCGCCGCAGGCCGGCGAAACGGTAACGCTGCGCTTCATGGCAGCTGACCTGCTGATCATCCGCGACTGAGTTCGCCAATGCCGCTTACGCAAAAGGCGCCGCGAAACGGCGCCTTTTTCATTTCAGGCTGGCCGAACCATCAGCAAACGTGGTGCAGCCATCACCACAATGCACTTGAACTCTGCTAGCCCGGTGCCAGAAGGTGAGAAACCAAATGAGCCGGGCAAGCCTTGCCCAGCATTTTACGCGATGGGATATTTCAATGATTACCTGCCACCTGCGCTATGTGATCGATCCGTACAAGCTTGCCGAATTCGAGGAATATGCCCGGCTCTGGATTCCGATCGTCAACAGGATGGGCGGCACCCATCACGGTTATTTCCTGCCGTCCGAAGGCGCCAACAACGTTGCCGTTGCCTTGTTTTCGTTCCCGAGCCTTACCGCCTACGAGGACTATCGCACACGCATGGCAAGCGATCCGGAATGTCAGGCCGCTTTCGAACTCGACAAACGCAACCGCAGTATCGTCAGCTATGAACGCAGCTTCATGCGGCCCGTGCTCGGCTGATCGAACCGCGCACGACGGGAGATGAAAAAGCCCCGCCAGACTGGCTGGCAGGGCTTTTTCGTTCTGTCATGCGCTTAGCGGATCGCCTGGTCGTCTACATCGAAACGATGCACGTGCGCCTGGTCTGGGGTCGCATAGACGATCTCGTCCGGCTCATACTGGTGCTCGCCGAAAAGACGCGCCGTCAGCAGGCCGCATTGGTCGGATTCCAGATAGATGATCGTGTCGGCGCCTAGATGCTCGACATGCACGACCTTTGCAGCCCAAGTCCCCTGTTCGCGCGACAGCGTCAGGTGTTCGGGACGTACGCCGATCGTCTTGGCGCTGTGGTCGCCGACCTTCTCGGCCGCGATGAAATTCATCTGCGGCGAGCCGATGAAGCCGGCAACGAAGACATTGGCCGGTCGTTTGTAGAGTTCCATCGGCGAACCGATCTGCTCGATCGCGCCGGCATTCAGCACCACGATCTTGTCGGCAAGCGTCATCGCCTCGACTTGGTCGTGGGTGACGTAGATCATCGTCGCCTTCAGGCTGCGGTGCAGCCGGGCGATTTCGAGGCGGGTCTGGACGCGCAGCGCCGCATCGAGGTTGGACAGCGGCTCGTCGAACAGGAAGAGTTCCGGTTCACGCACGATGGCGCGGCCGATTGCGACGCGCTGGCGCTGGCCGCCGGAAAGCTCGGCCGGCCGCCGCGCCAGATAGGGCTCCAGCGACAGCATGCCGGATGCCTTGCCGACACGCTTGTCGATCTCGTCCTTGGCGGTACCGGCCTGCTTGAGGCCAAGCCCCATATTGTCCTTGACCGTCAGATGCGGATAGAGCGCATAGGACTGGAACACCATGGCGATGCCGCGCTTGGCCGGGGGCGTCAGCGTCTCGTCGCGGCCGTTGATGATGACGGCGCCTGAGGTCACGTCCTCGAGGCCTGCAATGCTGCGCAGCAGCGTCGATTTTCCGCAGCCCGACGGCCCGACGAAGATGACGAATTCGCCGTCCTCGACCTCGAGGTCGATGCCTTTCAGCACCTCATGCGTGCCATAAGTCTTGCGGATGGATTTGAGTTGAAGTGATCCCACTGGCTTTTCCTTACAATCTGACCGGCTGGCCGGTGCGCACGCTCTCGTCGGCGGCAAGGCAGATGCGCAGCGACGCCACCGCATCCGCCATATGGCGATCGAGGTTCAGATCCTCGCGGATCGCCCTCAGCATGAAGGCCTGTTCCAGGTCGCAGAGCGCCTGATGACCGGGCTCGCCCGTCATCCTCACGTCCTGGTCGGGCCGGATGAATTTGCCGTCCGGGCCGGTCTCGGCCGTGTGCAGACGGATCACCGACGTCTTGGTGTGGGTGTCGATGTCGTCGGACTTGGCGTTCGGATCCATGACGATCGACACCGCGCCCTTCGGCGACATCACATCCTTCACGAAGAAAGCAGTTTCCGAGATCATCGGCCCCCAGCCGGCCTCGTACCAGCCGACCGAACCGTCCTCGAACAGCACCTGCAAATGACCGTAATTATACATGTCGGCGGCGATCTCGTCGGACATGCGCAGCCCCATGCCGCGCACCTCGACAGCCCTCGCGTCGGTGATCTGGCACATGACGTCGACATAATGCACGCCGCAATCGACGATCGGCGAGGTCGTGCGCATCAGCGACTTGTGCGTCGCCCAGGTCGGGCCGCTGGACTGCTGGTTGAGGTTCATGCGGAAAACGTAAGGCGGGCCGAGCTTGCGCGCCTCTTCGATCAGCTTCATCCAGGAAGGGTGATGGCGAAGGATATAGCCGATCACCAGCTTGCGCCCCGCCTTCTCAGCCGCCGCCACGACACGCTCGGCATCGGCGACCGTGGTCGCCAGCGGCTTCTCCACGAAGACGTCGCAGCCGGCCTCGAAGGCGGCGACGGCATAATCCGCATGGCTGTCGGAATAGGTGTTGATCGAGCAGAGGTCCGGCTTCAGCTCGGCGAGCGCCGTCATGAAGTCGGGATGAACAGTATAGGCCTGCAGCTCGGGCTCGAGCTGCGGCGTTGAGCGGTTGACGAGACCGACGATCTCGAAGCCTGGATTGTTGTGATAGGCGAGCGCATGGCTGCGGCCCATATTGCCGAGGCCGGCAACGAGGACGCGGATCGGTTTTACGGTCACTTGACGGCTCCTGACGTGATGCCGCGGATCAGTTGCCGCGAGAAGATGACGTAAAGGACGAGGATCGGCAGGATCGCCAGCGACAGCGCCGCCAGCACCGCATTCCAGTTGGTGACGAACTGGCCGATGAAGATCTGCGAGCCGAGCGTGACCGTCTTGGTGGCCTCGGAAGGCGCCAGGATCAGCGGGAACCAGAGATCGTTCCAGATCGGGATCATGGTGAAGACGGCGACCGTCGCCATGGCCGGGCGCACCAGCGGCAGCACCAGGCGGAAGAAGATCGCATATTCGGAAAGCCCGTCGATGCGGCCGGCATTCTTGAGGTCGTCCGAAACCGTGCGCATGAATTCCGACAGGATGAAGATCGCCAACGGTATGCCCTGCGCGGTGTAGACGAGGACAAGCGCCGTCAGCGTATTGACGAGGCCTGCCGCCACCATGCCCTGCAGGATCGCCACCGTGCCGAGGCGGATCGGGATCATGATGCCGATCGCCATATAGAGGCCGAGCAGCGTATTGCCGCGGAAGCGATATTCCGAAAGCGCGAAGGCCGCCATGGCGCCGAAGAGCAGCACCAGCAGGATCGAGACGATCGTGACGACGAAGCTGTTCTGGAAATAGGTGGCGAAATCGCCCTGCCCCAACACCGTCTGGTAGCCGACGAGGCTGAAAGTCGACGGCGTCGGGATCATCAGCGGCTCGCGGAAGATCGCGGCGCGATCCTTGAACGAGTTGACGATGGTCAGAAACACCGGAAACAGCGCGACCAGCGTATAGGCGCCGAGCGCCAGATGCACGAGGCCGGTGCGGATGGGAGATGTGCGTGCCTTGGACATGCGCGCTCCTCAGAACTGGTAGCGACGCATGCGCCGCTGGATGACGAAGAGATATAGCGAGACGCCGGCGAGGATGATGAGGAACATCACCGTGGCGATCGTCGCGCCCATCGAGCGGTCGCCGAGCTGCAGCTGGAAACCGAAGAAGGTGCGGTAGAGCAGCGTGCCGAGAATGTCGGTCGACATGTCAGGCCCGGCAAGCGCCCCCTGCACGGTGTAGATCAGGTCGAAGGCGTTGAAATTGCCGACGAAGGTCAGGATCGAGATGATACCGATCGCCGGCAGGATGAGCGGCAGCTTGATCTTCCAGAATTGCGCCCAGCCGGTGATGCCGTCGCATTCGGCCGCCTCGATCACTTCCTCCGGGATGCTAAGAAGGGCCGCATAGATCAGCATCATCGGAATGCCGATATATTGCCAGTTGGAGATCAGCGACACTGCGATCAGCGCCGGGCCGGACTGGCCGAGCCAGGGCGCGAACAGGAATTTCAAGCCGATGAGATCGAGCATCCACGGGGCGACACCCCAGATCGGCGAAAGGATCAGCTTCCAGATGAAACCGACGATGACGAAGGACAAGAGCGTCGGCAGGAACATCGCCGTGCGGTAGAAGGCGACGCCCCTCAGCTTCGGCACCGAAAGCAGGGCGGCCAGCGCCACGCCGATCGGGTTCTGCACGCACATATGGATGACGAAGAAGATCAGGTTGTTGACGAGCGCATTCCAGAAATCATGCGCCCAGCGCGGATCGCCGAACAGCACTTTGAAATTCGCCAGTCCGACAAAGGCAGGCTGCCCGTCGACCGTATTGTAGAGCGAAAGCCGGAGCGTTTCGATGAGCGGCAGCACCATGACGGCGGAATAGACGATCAGGGCCGGCAGCATAAAGACGAAAATATGCCAGCGCACCGGGCGCTTGATCGGGACGATATCGGCCGCGTTGTCGGTTTGGCTCATGGCTTTTGCCTGTTCTTGTCGACTGGCTGCAACGGCAGCACAGGTGGAAAACGTTGCGCCTCACCCTAACTCTCTGCCACCTGGGAAGAGAGGGAACACGCCCTGCTGAGATGCCATGTCGGGCTGGGAGGTCGCTGCGAGTCTCCTTCTCCCCGCAAGCAGGGAGAAGGTGGCCGGCAGGCCGGATGAGGGGCAGCAAACGCCGCCCCTGATCACATCACTTGGCCGGCTTGTACCAGCTGTCGAGGCCCTTCTGCAGCTTCTCCGCAGCAACCGCCGGCGTATCCGTGCCGTTGATGACGTTGGCCGATTCGACCCAGGTCTCGTTTTCGAGGTTCGGCGTGCCCCGCGACAGGATCTGATAGGTCGAGCGCATGGTCGACTTGTACGGGCCGCGCCAGGAGACGAATTCCTGAGCGAGCGGATCGGACATCTTGACCGGGGTGGAGTTCAGGCTGAAGAAGCCCGGCAGCGAGTTCGCATAGATGTCGGCGAACTCAGGCGAAGCAACCCAGCTGAGGAACTTCTTGGCTTCCTCGGCATGTGTGCTCTTCGCGTTCAAGGCGACGCCGATATCCGGATGGTCGGAGATGTAGCCGGTGTCACCGGCCTTCGGAACCGGCGGCGGGAAGGCGCCCATCTTGAACTGCGCCTGGCTGTTGAACAGCGAGATTTCCCACGAACCGGCCGGGTAGATGGCGGCACGGCCGAGCGTGAAGAGATTCTGGCTGTCCGAATAGGTCTGGGCTTCGAAACCGTCGCCGAGATAGGGCTTCCACTTGGCAAGCTCTTCATAGGGCTTGACCCATTCGGCGTCGGTCAGCTTCTGCTTGCCTTCGATCAAGGCCTTACGGCCTTCCTCACCCTTCCAGTAGTTCGGGCCGATATTCTGGTAGCCCATGGTGGCGGCCTCCCAGAGATCCTTGGTGCCCATGGCGAGCGGGATGTAGGTGCCGTCGGCCTTGATCTTGTCGAGCGCTGCGTAGAACTCGTCCTGCGTCTTCGGCACGGAGATACCGAGCTTATCGAAGGCATCCTTGTTGTAGATGAAGCCGTGGATGACCGATGCCATCGGCACGCAGAAGGTCGACTTGCCGTCGTCGGTCGCCCAGGCGGCCTTGGCGACCGGAGAGAAGTTCTCCATGCCCGGCAGACTGGTGATGTCGACAAGCTGTTTCTTGTTGAAGAGTTCGAGCGAGGTGAACGGACGGCAGGTGATGATGTCGCCTGCGGAACCGGCATCGAGCTTGGCGTTCAGCGAAGCATTGTATTCGGTCGGCGCGGTCGGCGAGAAGACGATCTTGATGCCCGGGTTCTTGGCTTCGAACGCCGGAATGATCTTTTCCTGCCAGATCTGCAGGTCATCGTTACGCCAGCTTTCGAGCGTCAGCGTGACGTCGGCGGCATGGACGAGACCTGCCGGCGTCAGCAGGCTGGAGGCAAGCAGCAAGCTTTTCAGAGCAGTGTTTTTCATTTCCCTCTCCTGTTGTCAGGCGCCGAAGGCGCCGTTTTTCGATCTGAAACAAGCAATTGGCGTGTCTGAGGAAACACCCCAATGCCCCTTGGAGGACCGCCAGCGACTGCCGGCCCCGAAAGCTCGATGGACGCAAAGGCGGATCGCCTGCGGCCGGACTTGCGCGCCTTCCCGGTGGCCTGCACCGGGCGTGGCGAAATGACGAGGGAAAGCCGATGGATGCCTGAACTCAACCACTGGCCACATGGGCCGGCAGGTGTTCTTGCAATCATCCTCGAAGCGGTTCCGGCTTGGCTCTGCTGCCGGTTTTCGTGGGCTTCGAAACGCTGTTCCCTTTGATCGAATTAAGGCCAAAAAAATACCAATTGTCCAGCCGAATTTAACTTTTTCGCTGTCAAAAATTCATTAAAAAATTTTAATCAACAAAATCAATATGATAAAAAGATGGAATTTCCCCATCATTCCCACTTGGTAAATGGTATTTTTTTGGTATTGTATTCAAAACGAGTGGGAACGGCGTATTCGGAGGTCCGATGACGGAGCTTGCAATCGGCATAGATGGCGGCGGAACGAGCTGCCGGGCCGCGGTGGCGGATCGAAACGGCAATATCATCGGCCGTGGCAAATCGGGCCCGGCCAACATCCTGTCCGATCTCGAAAACTCTCTTCTCAATATCGTCGAATCCGCCCGGCAGGCGCTGCGCGATGCCGGAATTGCCGCTGAAACCATCTCCTCTGCTGTATCAGTCGTCGGTGTCGCCGGCGCCAATGTCACGGATTACGGCCAGCGAATCGAAAAGACCCTGCCCTTTGCCGAGGGCCGCGTCGTCACCGATGCGCTGATCGCCCTGCAGGGCGCGCTCGGCGATGCTGATGGCATCGTCGGCGCCTTCGGCACCGGCTCGGTCTATAATGCCCGCAGGGATGGCCGGTTGATCGGCATCGGCGGCTGGGGCTTCGTCGTCGGCGATCAGGCAAGCGGCGCCCGCCTCGGCCGCGACCTGATGGAGCAATCGCTGCTCGTCCATGACGGCGTGCGCCCGGCATCGCCGATCACCGAAGCAATCATGGGCGAATACGGCAACGATCCTGAAAACATCGTCGAATTCGCGCATTCGGCAAGACCGACGGATTTCGCCCGTTACGCGCCTGTTGTCTTCGAACATGCCGCCAAGGGCGATGCCGTTGCGGCCGGCATCGTCACCGACGCGGCAACGGCGATCGGCAAAAGCCTTGAAGCGCTGCTCTGGCCCGAATGCCCGTCGATCTGCCTGCTCGGTGGCCTTGCGGGAGCCTATGAGCCGTGGCTTTCCGAACGCTACAGGTCACGGCTCGCCAAGCCGAAGGGGGATGCCCTGCAGGGTGCGGTGGAACTTGCGGTCAAGCTTCTGAACGATCAGCAGAGAGGTGCGGCATGACCGACGATCTCGCCACAATCCTGTCCCTGGAACGCCTGCAGGCGGCCGGCACCGGCCCGCTCTATGTCAAGCTGCGCCGGACGCTCGAAGAGGCCGTCCGCACCGGCACGCTCGGCCATGGCGATGCGCTGCCGCCGGAGCGCGACATCGCCGAACTTGCCGCCGTCAGCCGGGTGACCGTGCGCAAGGCGATCGACGAACTTGTCGCCGACGGCCTGCTGGTGCGCCGCCACGGCTCGGGCACCTTCGTCGCCAAGCCGGTCTCCAAGGTCGAGCAGCGCCTGTCGCAGCTGACCTCCTTCACCGAAGACATGGCGCGCCGCGGCATGTCCTCGCGCTCCGAATGGCTGCATAAGGGCGTCCACACCCCCTCGCCCGACGAGATGATGATCCTCGGCCTCGCCGCCGACGTGAAGGTTTCGCGCCTCTCCCGCTTGCGCATCGCCGACGACCAGCCCCTGGCGATCGAAAATGCCAGCGTCTCCGGCGAATTCCTCCCCGATCCCTCCGCCGTCACCAATTCGCTCTATGCCGAACTCGAACGCCGCCAGGTCCGCCCGGTGCGCGCCGTGCAGCGCATTTCGGCGACCAATATGAAGGAAGCCGACGCCCAGCTTCTCGGCGTCCCCGTCGGTGCGGCCGGCCTGTCGATCGAGCGCATCTCCTATCTCGGCTCCGGCCGCGCCGTAGAATTCACCCGCTCACTCTATCGCGGTGACGCCTATGATTTCGTCGCGGAGCTAACGATCGCGGTGACGTGAACCGCAAAGCCGATACCATCGGCTCCAAAGAATAATCTTCTTGATTTTCAAAAGCATGGAGCCGGAAAGTGAATCACTTTCCGGCTCCATCGTTTCTTGAATCACTTTACCAGCGGAAGACGCCAAACGGCTGGTTACGCCGCATCCTCGATCTCGGTTTCGGCCTTGCGCGGCACGTAGTTCAGCACCGGCCCGAGCCAGCGCTCGACTTCGGAAACCTCCATGCCCTTGCGCTTGGCATAGTCCTCCACCTGATCGCGCTCCACCTTGGCGACGCCGAAATAATAGGAGTCGGGATGACCGATATAGAGGCCGGATACGGATGAGCCGGGCCACATCGCATAGCTCTCGGTCAGCTTCACGCCGGCCGCCTTTTCGGCGTCAAGCAGCTTGAAGAGCGTTGCCTTTTCCGTGTGGTCGGGCTGGGCGGGATAACCGGGCGCCGGGCGGATGCCGGCATAGGCTTCGGTGATGAGATCCTCGTTGCTGAGCGTCTCGTCCTTGGCATAACCCCAATATTCGCGACGCACCTGCTCATGCATGCGCTCGGCAAAGGCTTCGGCGAAGCGGTCGGCCAGCGCCTTGACCAGGATCGAGGAATAATCGTCGTTGGCGCGTTCGAAACGCTCGGCGATGGCGATTTCCTCGATGCCGGCCGTGACCACGAAGCCGCCGACATAATCCTCGACACCGCTTGTGACAGGCGCGACGAAATCGGAGAGCGCCACGTTCGGTCGCCCGTCCCGCTTCGAAAGCTGCTGGCGCAGCGTGTAGAAGGTCTCGAGTTCCTGTTTGCGGCTTTCGTCGGTGAACAGGCGGATATCGTCGCCGACGGCACCGGCCGGCCAGAAGCCGATGACAGCGCGCGGGCGGAACCATTTTTCGTCGATGATCTTCTTGAGCATGGCCTGCGCATCGGCCCAGAGCGCGCGCGCCGCCTCGCCCTGCTTCTCGTCCTCGAGAATGGCGGGGTAACGACCGCGCAACTCCCAGGTCTGGAAGAACGGCGTCCAGTCGATGTATCTGGCAAGCTCGGCCAGATCGTAATCCTCGAACACCCGCGTGCCGAAGAATTGCGGCTTTGTCGGCCGGTAGGCAGACCAATCGACCTTATGTGCATTCTCGCGGGCTCGCGGCAACGGCAGGCGCACCTTCTCGGCTTCGCTGCGCGCATGAGCGGCCGCCACCTTGGCATATTCGGCTCTTATATCGTCGACATAGCTCTGCCGCGTCTCCGGCGACAGCAGTGCCGAGACGACGCCGACGGCGCGGCTCGCATCGGTCACATAGATCGTCTGTCCCTTGTTATAGCCCGGATGGATCTTCACGGCCGTATGCACGCGGCTGGTCGTCGCCCCGCCGATCAACAGCGGGATCGCGAAGCCCTGGCGTTCCATCTCGGCGGCAACATGCACCATCTCGTCGAGCGACGGCGTGATCAGGCCCGAAAGGCCGATGACATCGACTTTTTCGGCAATCGCCGTTTCGAGGATCTTCGTCGCCGGCACCATGACGCCGAGGTCGACGATCTCGTAATTGTTACAGGCCAGCACGACGCCGACGATATTCTTGCCGATATCGTGCACGTCGCCCTTGACCGTCGCCATCAGGATCTTGCCGGCCGACCGGCGCTCTTCGCCGCCGTTGAGGCGCTTTTCCTCTTCCATGTAAGGCAGCAGTACGGCAACCGCCTGCTTCATGACGCGGGCCGACTTGACCACCTGCGGCAGGAACATCTTGCCCGAGCCGAACAGATCGCCGACGACGTTCATGCCGGCCATCAGCGGCCCTTCGATGACGTGCAGCGGCCGAGCGGCCTGCTGGCGTGCTTCCTCGGTATCGGCCTCGATATATTCGGTGATGCCGTTGACCAGCGCATGTTCGAGACGCTTCTCGACGCTCCATTCGCGCCAGGAGAGATCCTGAACCCGGCCCTCCCTGGCGCCGGCGCCCCGGAAACGCTCGGCCACTTCCAGCAGCCGCTCGGTGCCGTCGGGACGGCGGTTCAGCACCACGTCCTCGCAGGCCTCGCGCAGCTCGGGGTCGATGTTGTCGTAGACGGCGAGCTGGCCGGCATTGACGATGCCCATGTCCATACCCGCCTGGATGGCGTGGTAGAGGAACACGGCATGCATCGCCTCGCGCACCGGCTCGTTGCCGCGGAACGAGAAGGACAGGTTGGAGACACCGCCCGAGATATGCACCAGCGGCATGCGCTGACGGATCGTCCGCGTCGCCTCGATGAAGTCGACGCCGTAATTATTGTGCTCCTCGATGCCGGTCGCGACCGCGAAGATGTTCGGATCGAAGATGATGTCCTCGGGTGGGAAGCCGATCTTTTCGGTCAGCAGCTTGTAGGCGCGCGTGCAGATTTCCACCTTGCGCTCATAGCTGTCCGCCTGCCCCGTCTCGTCGAAGGCCATGACGACGACGGCAGCACCGTAATTGTGCAACAGCCGCGCCTGGGCGAGGAAATTCTCCTCGCCTTCCTTCAGCGAGATCGAGTTGACGATCGGCTTACCCTGGACGCGCTTCAGGCCGGATTCGATGATCGAGAATTTCGACGAGTCGATCATCACGGGCACGCGGGCGATGTCGGGCTCGGCGGCGATCAGGTTGAGGAACTCGACCATCGCCTTTTCGGAATCGATCAGGCCCTCGTCCATGTTGATGTCGATCACCTGCGCGCCATTCTCGACCTGGTCGCGGGCGACATCGAGCGCTGCCGTGTAATCGGCATTGGTAATCAGCTTGCGGAACTTCGCCGAACCGGTGACGTTCGTACGCTCGCCGACATTGACGAAGGGAATGTCCTTGGTCAGCTCGAAGGGTTCGAGGCCAGACAGCGACATGAAGGGGCGATGCTCGGGGATCGGCCGCGGCTTGTACTTGGCGACTGTCTCGGCGATCGCCCTGATATGTTCGGGCGTCGAGCCGCAGCAGCCGCCGACGATATTGACCAGGCCTTCGCGGGCGAAGCTGTCGATCTGCGCCGCCATCAGCTCCGGCGTTTCGTCATACTGGCCGAATTCGTTCGGCAGGCCGGCATTCGGATAGGCGCAGATGAAGGTGTCGGCGACGCCTGACAGTTCCTGCAGATGCGGGCGCATCGCATTGGCGCCGAGCGCGCAGTTGAGCCCGATCGTGAACGGGTTGGCATGGCGCACCGAGTTCCAGAAGGCCGACGGCGTCTGGCCGGACAGCGTGCGGCCGGAAAGATCGGTGATCGTGCCGGAGATCATCACCGGCAGCCGCACACCCTTGGCCGCGAAGCGCTCCTCGCAGGCGAAGATCGCCGCCTTGGCGTTCAGCGTGTCGAAGATCGTCTCGATGAGGATGATGTCGGCGCCACCATCGATCAGCCCGTCGATCTGCTCGCCATAGGCGTCGCGCAGGTCGTCGAAGGTGACGGCGCGGAAACCGGGATTGTTGACGTCGGGCGAAATCGAAGCAGTGCGGTTGGTCGGTCCGATGGCGCCGGCGACGAAGCGGCGGCGGCCGTCCTCGCGTTCGGCGCGCTGTGCCGCCCGGCGCACGATCTCGGCACCTTCCTTGTTCAGGTGGTAGACCGCACCTTCCATCTCGTAATCGGCCTGCGCGATGCGGGTCGAGGAGAAGGTGTTGGTCTCGAGAATATCGGCGCCAGCCTTGGCGTATTTGTAATGGATCTCTTCGATCGCATCCGGCTGGGTCAGGATCAGAAGGTCGTTATTGCCCTTCTGGTGGCAGGCGCAGCCGATGAAGCGCGTGCCGCGGAACTGGTCCTCGTCGTACCCCAAACCCTGGATCTGCGTGCCCATGGCGCCGTCGAGGACAAGGATGCGCTCGCTCGCGGCTTGTTTCAAAGCTGCGAAAACTTCGCTGCCGTCACGCTTGCCCGTTTCCGGACCAAAGAGGGTGTCAAACACGGGAGGGCTCCTTGACGTCATAAGACCAGACTTCCAAATCACATAAAGATATCTTTATGTCAATATATGGCTGGTGATTTCGTGCTTTGCAAACCTTCGCCGATGACAGGCTTGCCCGACCTCTATATAGGCGTTTGCGACGCTTGTGCACGAAATCGGAGGAGCATCATGGCACCCGCAACCGGCAACGCCGTGCTTGGAAACTGGACGACCCGCGCCTATCATCGCGGCTGGCTGCTCAACCAGGCGAACGGCCTCTTCGATTTCTTCCAGCACAATTCGGTCAACCCCAAGGGCGGCTTCTACGATCTCGACGATGAAGGCCGGCCGCTCGACGCCGAAGGCCAGGTGCGCGGCATCCATATTGCGGCGCGCGCGGTGCATTGCTTCTCGATCGGCGCCCTGCTCGGCCGTCCGGGTGCTGCCGACCTCGTCGACCACGGCATGGACTATCTCTGGAACCATCATCGCGACCTAGAGAACGGCGGCTATTTCTGGTCGCTCAACAATGACGGTCCGGTCGATAGCAACAAGCAGGGTTACGGCCATGCCTTCGTGCTGCTGGCCGCCTCCTCGGCAAAGACGATCGGCCATCCGCTGGCCGACGGCATGCTCGACGATATCACCGAGATCCTGAACACCAGGTTCTGGGAAGCCAGGCACGGCGCGATTGCCGAGGAATTCACGGCCGACTGGCAGCCGCTCGATGGCGGCACCTATCGCGGTCAGAATTCCAATATGCACCTGACCGAAGCGCTGATGGCGGCCTTCGAAGCCACCGGCGACAAGCAATATCTGACCAAGGCCGAAAGCATCGCCGATCTCGTCATCCGCCGCGCGGCCGGCTCGGTCGACTGGCGCGTCGCCGAGCATTTCGACGCCGAATGGACCCTCGACAAGACTTATTATCATCCGAACGAAATGTTCCGCCCGGCCGGCACCACGCCCGGCCACTGGCTGGAATGGGCCCGCCTCATCCTGCAGCTCTGGGCGCTCGGCGGCAAACGCATCGAATGGATGCCGGATGCGGCGAAGGCGCTGTTTGCCCAATCCATGGCGCTCGGCTGGGACAACGACAAGGGCGGCTTCTTCTATACGCTCGACTGGGACGACAAGCCCGCCAAGCGCAACAAGCTATGGTGGCCGGCCTGCGAAGGCGCGGCTGCCGCGCATTTCCTCAACGAGCACCTGCCGAGCGATTTCCACGAGGAGAGCTACCGCAAGATCTGGAACGTGATCGAGCGCGCCTTCATCGACCACAGGAACGGCGGCTGGCACGAGGAACTGACGGAAGACCTCGTCCCCTCGCACTCGCTCTTCCCCGGCAAGGGCGACATCTACCATGCCCTGCAGGCCTGCCTCATCCCGCTCTTCCCGGCCACCGGCAGCCTGACGAAGGGCATCGCCGAGGCCGGCGGCAAGCTCTGAGGTTCAGTAGCCCGGCGCCGGCAGTTCGGCGCTCGGGTTGCGCTGGAACCATTCGACATCCTCGTTGACGCGGTCGAGATCGTCCTGCACGTCGCGCTGATCGCGGCGGATGTCGTGCATGTCGTCTTCCAGATCCTCGATTCGCCGGCGCAGTTCCGAGCGGTCGCCGTCCTTGGCATCCTTCAGCTTGTCGGAAAGCTCGTCGATCTCGATCTCCTTGGAGCTATAGTCGTTCTGCATCGAGGTCAGGCGCTCCTGCAGCCCGTGCTGCTTGCTGCCGAGGTTGAATCCGCGCAGGAAGCCCGGCGCGGTTTCCGGCGGGCAGACATTGGCGTAGCCGCTGCCCGCCTGACCGCGCGCCAGCCCGCTGAGCGGCGTGCAGTAGCGCACCAGGCCGGTCTGGTACCCCTGAAACCAGATCGTCTGGTCGGGCACGATCTTGACCCGCTCGCAGGATTTCGCATGGGCGGCGAAACGCTGTTGCGGCTCATAACCCGCCGCCCCGTCGCTCTCGCCGATCACCCGCCAGTCGGCGGCGACGCATTCCTCCTTGGACAGCGTATTGCAGGAGGCAAGAAAAAGGCCGAAGCCGACAGTGGCGGCAAGCGCAAAGAACAGGCGGATCATGGCGTCCCGGGTAAAATGAGGAGTGCAATGACCGCAGCTTAGCCGCAGGACAAGCCCGCGTCACCGGAGCGGCGACGCGATTTTGCAATTTTCATGGCTTTTTTCTGTCTAAATTACGGCGGAAGCGGCCGTATCAAAGCGATCGCATCAAAGCGGCGGGGCGAGCCGCAGCGTATCCAGATCCTTCGCCAGCATCAGCGCCAAGGCCTCGACGGCGAGATTGTGATCGTCGCGCTGCGGCAGGCCGGAGACGGTGACGGCGCCGATGCAGCCGGTGCCCTTGACGTTGATCGGAAAACTGCCGCCATGCGGCGCATAGTCGGCGCCATCAAGCCCGTTATCCTCAACCGTCTTGCCATCCTTCTGCAGCTTCAGGCCGGAAGCATAACTGCTGCGGAAATAACGCAGCACCATGTTGCGCTTGCGGCGGACCCAGTTGACGTTGTCGGGCGTCACACCGGGCAATGCCGCGTAAAAGACCGGCATCGAATGCAGGGTGACATCGATCGCGATGCCGAGGCCGCGCTCGGTGGCGAGTTCCTGCAGGAGCTTGCCGAGCTGCCATGCCGTCGTCAGGTCGAAAGCGTCGAAGCTCAGCGCCTTCTCCTGCTCCGCGATCCGGCTGAGATCGTTCTCGATTGTCATGGCTAAGCGCTCCTCTGCCGCGATGATCCGTGCAGACCATTCGCGCCGGAGCCAAAAAAGTAAAGCAAAAACTTGGGCCTATGGCCTATCCCTGATGTCAGAGCTTCGGCGTGAGCATTTCGAAACGGTCGCGGATGGTGGCGCAGGTATCGCCGCCGAGCCTGGCAATCGCATCGACCGCGGCCGGGTCGACACGCAGCCTTTCCGGATCGACAATCCCGTCGCGGTAATGCGCATAGACGATCTCGCCCATGATGATCTGCCGCGAGCGCCCGAGTTCCAGCGTCACATGCCGCCGGCATTCGAAGGCGGCCGGCGCCTCGGCGATGAAGGGTGAGGCCACCTTCTCGCCCGGCATCGCTGTCAGCCCCGCTTCCTTCAGCTCGTCGACGCCGCGCGGATACTTGGCGCCGCAGACATGCATCGCCTCGGCGATGGCGAAGGAGACGATATTGACGGTGAACACCTCGGTCATGCGGATATTGTGGCCGGTGTCCTTGAACGACATGTCGGCATTGTTCTCGACCCCGATCGCCAGTATCGGCGGATCAGCCGAAAGGCAGTTGAAGAAGCTGAAGGGCGCGGCATTGATCCGGCCGTGCTCATCGACCGTCGTCACCAAAGCGATCGGCCGCGGAATGATCGTGCCGATCATCAGCTTGTAACGCTCGCGCTCCGAAAGCTGCGTAAAATCGAAGGAAATGGCCATGGGTCAGCCGAGCTTCCCAGCCGGCGAGAAGGCGCTCATCGCTCCGGTAAAAGGTTTCGGCAGCGGCGAGGCATAGGAGCCGCGCTTGCTAGTGGAAAGTCCGAGCGACACCAGCGCCTCGGCCTGTTTGACGGCGGCCGCAACGCCGTCGACAACAGGCACACCGTAGATATCCTGCAATTCCCTGGCGAGATCGGTCATGCCGGCGCAGCCGAGCACGATCGCCTCGGCGCCGTCTTCCGAAAGCGCCCGTTCGATCTCGGCCCGGAGCTTGCCGATTGCGCCCGAGGCCGCATCTTCCAGCTCCAGCACCGGGATATCGGAAGCGCGCACCTTGGCGCGCTCGCCCATGCCATAGTGACGCACCAGATTGTCGATCAGCACCCGCGACCGCTCGAGCGTCGTCACCACGGTGAAGCGCTGCGCCAGGAAGCCCGCCGTGACCACGGCGGATTCGCAAAGCCCGAGGATCGGCACATCGGCAAAGCTCCGTGCCGCTTCGAGCCCGGTATCGTCGAAACAGGCGATGACAGCCGCGTCGTAATCCGCTTGCCGCTCTTTGAGTTCGGCGAGCAGACCGGGGATCGCCAGCGCGCCGTCGTAATGGCCCTCGATGGAGACCGGCCCCATGCGCGAGGTGGCGGCGATGATGTTAGTGCCGGAGGCTGCCACCGCACGCGCCGCAGTCGCGGCCTTCTCGGTCATGGAGGCCGTTGTGTTCGGATTGACGATGAGAATGCGCATATCAGTTGATCTTTGCCTGCCGCCGGCTGAGCATCGTCATGATGCCGAGGGCGATGAGAATAATGGTGAAGGAAAACAGCGTCGTCACCGTGCCGAGCGCATAGAGCACCGGCGTCGTGACATTGGTCGTCATGCCGTATATTTCGAGCGGCAGCGTGTTGTAGCTGCCCGATGTCATTAGCGTGCGGGCGAATTCATCATAGGAAAGCGTGAAACCGAACAGGCCGACGCCGATCAGGCTCGGCGCGATCATTGGCAGCACGACATGGCGGAATGTCTGCCAGGAACTGGCGCCGAGGTCGCGTGCTGCCTCTTCATAGGCCGGCGAAAAACGGTTGAAGACGGCAAACATGATCAGCACGCCGAAGGGCAGCGTCCAGGTGAGATGCGCGCCGAAAGCCGAGGAATACCATGCGGGCTTCAGCCCTCCCTCCTGGAAGACGACGCCGATGCCGAGCGAGATGATGATCGACGGCACGACGAGGCTTGCGACCGTGGCGTAGAACAGCGCCGTCGAACCGCGGAAGCGGCGGCGGAAAGCAAGGCCGGCGAGCAGCGAGACGACGACCGTCACCACCATCACCATTAGCCCGAGGGTGAAGGAGCGCCGGAAGGAGGCGCCGAAATCGCCGACCGCCTGCTTCTCGAACAGGTTGAAGAACCAATGGGTGGAAACCCCGTTCATCGGAAAAGTCAGGCCGCCGTCCGGCCCCTGGAAGGAGAGGATCAGGATCGCCGAGAGCGGGCCGTAGAGGAACAGCACGAAGAGGATGAAGAAGATCGCCAGCAGATAGAATTCGAGGCCGCGTTTTTCGTGGTTCATCTCAAAGCTCCTTGCGGATATCGACGACACGCAGAATGGCGGCGACCATCAGCAGCACGACGGCGAGCAGCACCACGGCGTTTGCGGCCGCCGCCGGATATTGCAGCAGCGACATCTGGTTCTTCATCATCAGCGCCACCGAGGCGCTCTGGCCGCCGGACATCACCTGCACCGTCGAAAAGTCGGCCATGACAAGCGTCACCACGAAGATCGTGCCGATCGCCATGCCGGGTTTGGCGAGCGGAATAACGACGTTCCACAGCACCTGCCAGCCCGACGCGCCGGCATCGCGCGCCGCCTCGAACAGCGACCGGTCGATGCGCATCAGCGTATTGAAGATCGGCGTCACCATGAACAGCGTGTAGAGATGCACCATGGCAAGCACGACGGCGAAATCGGAATAGAGCAGCCATTCGATCGGCTGCGGGATCACGCCCATCTTGATCAGCGTCGAGTTGACGAGACCGTTGCGCCCGAGCACCGGGATCCACGAGATCATCCGGATGATGTTCGAGGTCATGAACGGCACGGTGCAGACGAGGAAGAGGATCATCTGCGCCGAGGTCTTGCGAATATGGAAGGCCAGGAAATAGGCGACCCAGAAACCGATGACGAGCGTCAGCGACCAGACGATGGCGGTGAATTTCAGCGTGTTGAGATAGGTCTTCCACGTCACCCATGAACCGAGCGTGTCGGTATAGTTCATGGTGAGGAAATCGGGATAGAGGCCGGCGAAATCGTAATCCCAGAAGCTGACGATACCGATCATGGCGATCGGCAGCAGGAAGAAGAAGCCGAGGATGACGAGCAGCGGGGTTGCCTGGAGATAGGAGATGGCCGAGGGGGAGAGCCTCAGCCCACGCCCGCCGCGCGCGCCCTGGCCGTGCTCCTCCGTTTCCGCTGCGATGGTCGCCATATCCGCTTCTCCGTTCTGATTACTTCAAGTGGAAGGAAGGCGCGTGCCGCCCCCTCATCCGCCTGCCGGCACCTTCTCCCCGCTGGGGAGAAGAGATTCGCGGCAACGTCTCGGCCGCCGCAAACCTTGCCCTTTTGTTACCTGCCGAGCGGCAAGCTCCCCCTTCTCCCCAGCGGGGAGAAGATGCCCGAAGGGCAGATGAGGGGGCGGAGCGAAGCGACGTCTTAAGCGTTAGCGAAAGACAGTGGCTGCCGCCCTCTCAGCGGAGATCAGGCCGCGATGAACTCGTTCCAGCGGCGGACCATGTAGCGGTCTTCGTCCATGACGGAGTTCCAGCAGGCGACCGCGCCCATGCGGGCTTCGAAAGAACCGCCGTCGCGCACCGCACCGGCCTTTTCCATGACCTTGCCTTCAGGAGACAGGATGTCGCCGGTCGCAGCCTTGCCTTCGATCCAGTAGCCCCATTCGTCTGCCGTCATGAAGTTCTTGGCCGTGTCCATGCAGGCGGAATAATAGCCTTGGCGGTTGAGGTAGCCGCCGACCCAGCCCGACGTGTACCAGTTGATATATTCATAAGCCGCATCGAGCTCGGCGCCCTTGAGATGCGAGGCAAGGCCGAGACCGCCGCCCCAGGCGCGGTAGCCTTCCTTGAGCGGCTGGAAGGTGCAGGCGATGCCCTTGGAGCGAACGGCGGCGACGGCCGGCGACCACATCGATTGGATGACGACTTCGCCCGACGCCATCAGGTTGACGCTTTCGTCGAAGGACTTCCAGAAGGCGCGGAACTGGCCGTCGCCCTTGGTCTTGATCAGGAACTCGATCGTCTTGTCGATCTCTTCCTTCGTCATGTTGCCCTTGTCGGCATATTTGATCTTGCCGGCGGCTTCCATGATCATCGCCGCATCCATGATGCCGATCGACGGGATGTTGAGGATGGCGGTCTTGCCCTTGAAGGCCGGATCGAGAATATCGGCCCAGCTGGTGATCGGACGGCCGGTGAGATCAGGACGGATGCCGAGCGTGTCGGCATTGTAGATGGTGGGAACCATCGTCATCCACTGCGTCGGCTCCTTGGCGAACTTCTTGGAGCCCTGCGCTTCGACGAAGCCGACCGTGTGCGGCGCCGTGCCCTGGGCAATGACGCTGTCTGCCTTCAGCTTGCCGTTGATGAACAGCGGCACGATCTTGTCGTAATATTTCAGCTTCTTGACGTCCATCGGCTGCAGCGCGCCTGTTGGAAACACCTTCTTGGCGATCCAGTATTCGATATCGGCAATATCGTAGCTGTCGGGCTGGGTGACGGCGCGCTGGGCGGCGGCGTCGGAATCGGTCGCCGTCATCTCCAGCGTGATGCCGAGATCGGCTTTGCACTTCTCGGCGATGGCATTGATGTTGGAAACACCGGTGCCGAACTGGCGAAGCGTGATGTTGGTCTTCGCCCAGATGGTGGGAAAGCCGGTGATCGCGCCGGAGCCGGCGATGGCGCCGACGGCGGCGGCACCCGTCTTCAGCAGCGTGCGGCGGGAAAGACCCTTCTCCGCCTTGGTCGATGTTGTCTCAGTCGTCATGTCAGTTCCCCTTTTCTTGGTATGGAAGGCTCATGGTTCTTGATGGTGATGGTCTATGCGGAAGGTCGGCCGAGGAGCACGGCATCCTCGGGCGCCCAGCTGAGCGAAACCGTGTCGCCGACGGCAACCGGCCGGGCGAAATAGTCGCCGTCGTCTGATATGACGGTGAAGTCGTCGCTGCCGGCGCCGAGAACGGTGATCTTCACCGAAGAGCCGCGATATTCGATGTTGGAAACGATGCCATCGAAGCCGAGCGTCCATTCGGTCGCCACCTGCAGCCGCACCCGGTCGGTGCGGATGCCGATATCGACGGGCTCGCCGACCTCCCTGCCCGTCCCGCGGACGGAAAAGCTCTGCCCCTCCGGCACGGTCATGACGAGCACGCCGTTCTCGCTCGAGGTCACCCGGCCGGACAGCACGTTGTGATCGCCCATGAAGCGCGCGACGAAAGCGGTTGCCGGCTTCTCGAAAACCTCGCGCGGGGCTGCCGCCTGCTCGATCCGGCCATCATTCATGATGACGATGATATCGGCGAGCGCCATCGCCTCTTCCTGGCTGTGGGTGACATGCACGAAGGTGATGCCGAGCGTCTTCTGCAGTTTCTTGAGTTCGGCGCGCATGCGGATCTTCAGGAACGGATCGAGCGCCGACAGCGGCTCGTCGAGCAGCAGCGCCTCCGGATCGGTAATCAAAGCGCGCGCCAGCGCCACGCGCTGCTGCTGGCCGCCGGAAAGCTGGGCCGGACGCCTGTTGGCATAGGCCTCCATCTGCATCAGCCTCAGCATTTCGAGCGCCTTGGTCCGCCGCTCCGCCTTGTCGACGCCCTTCATCTTCAGGCTGAAGGCGACGTTGTCGATCAGGTCGAGATGGGGGAACAGCGCATAGGACTGGAACATCATCGCCGTGCCGCGCCTGGCCGGCGGAAAATCGGTGACGACAACATTGCCGAGCCGGATATCGCCCGAGGAAATGCTCTCATGGCCGGCGATCATGCGCAGCGTCGAGGTCTTGCCGCAGCCCGACGGGCCGAGGAAGCAGCAATAGGAGCCCGCCGGAATCTTCAGGCTGATCGCCTGGACCGCGGTCGTCGCCCCATAGACCTTCGAAACGGATACTATATCGATCTCTGCCGCTTTCGACATCATGCCTTCCCCTGTTCGGGCAAGACGATGCATCTGCCGTGCCAACTCCGTGGCAGAGCCACAATCCCCTATGAATCAAGGATTTCCACGACGCGAGATGCGAGCGGGCAAATTATAGGCGCAACGATGTCTGCACATGATTTAGGCTATTGTCTGCAATTAGTGCAAATGATCGTATACAATTCGATCGGCGCTTCGAGCACAAATTCTGTTTAACTTTTACGGGGAAGCCGGATATGGTTTGACGATCACCAGGAAATCGATTTTCATGAAATCCGCTGCCAAGGCCACGCAGGCCGAAGACTCCACTGACACCAGCGCACAACTGATCCGTGATTCCATTCGCGAGGCAATCGTCGAGCGCAGGCTTTCGCCGGGCACCAAACTTTCGGAAAACGATGTCGGCAATCTCTTCAACGTCAGCCGCACGCTAGCCCGCGCCGCACTGCAGGCGCTCTCCTATGAAGGCCTCGTCAGCGTCGAGAAGAACCGCGGCGCTTTCGTCGCCTATCCATCGCCGGATGAGGCCCGCCAGATCTTTGCCGCCCGCCGCCTGGTCGAACCCGGCATATTGCGCGAGGCGGCGGCACGAATGACACCCGGTGACATCAGCCAGCTGAAACAGCTTCTGCTGGAGGAAGGCCGCCTGATGAGCGAGCGCGGCCAGACGGCACGCCGCGCCGAGATCAAGGCATCAGGCGATTTCCATCTGCGGCTGGCGGAAATCTCCGGCAATGCGATCATGCAGCGCTTCATGGAAGAACTCGTCGCCCGCTCGTCGCTCGTGATCGCGCTCTACGGCCAGTCCACAGTATCGAGCTGCGGCCATTCCGAACACGGCGACATCATTGCGGCGATCGAAAACGACGAACTCGACCGCGCCTGCCGGCTGATGCTGCATCACATCGCCCATATCGAGGCCGATCTCGACCTGCGCGAACGCAAGAGCCTCGGCCTCAAGGAAGCCTTCGAACTTTAAAGCTGAAAAGGGCGGGTGCCACTTTCGCTGCCCCGCCCTATCGATTCAAACGGACATCCCGAATTTACCAGGGCGTCTTCTTCGGCAGCATCTCGAAGGCTGCGAAGATCTCCTCCGCGCTCATCGGCTCACTGGAGCGCAGCTTCACCCTTCCGTCGCGCCCGACCAGGATCAGCCCGAACTCGCCGGACGGCGGCCCTTGCAGCCGCTCCCGGATATCATCGGCATCGAGGTCCCAGTCGTCGTCGAACAGCGCAAACGCGCCGCCGCCGGCGATGCTGAACACCTCGACGTCCTCCTCGATCAGGCGCATATGCGCCTTGCGCAGCCATTCGTCCTGAATGTCGGCGCGGTCGTCCTGGGCGTCGGCGAAGATGATCAGCACCCGCTTCCTGTCGCGGAACTGCTCGAGCGATTGCGGAAGCTCAGGCTCGCGCCTGGGCGTGCCGATGAGTTCATGAACGATGGATTTCAGCATGGCATTCATTCCTCGCCCGTCTCTGGCGGCGGGCTGTGCATGCCGGATTAAACGGCTGGGAATGAGCGAGGTTCCGCCGGCAAGCGGAAAAGGATCGCAGCCATGGCCGCGATCCTCACTGGTCAGTCGCGGCTCTGGTCTTCGGCCGCGTGGGCCGAAACAGCGACGAGATCGGCGGTGCCGTTGGCAAGAAGGCGCTTGCGCACCAGCACGCGCATGACGCGCGCCGCCGTCGAGAAGGTCATCTGGTCGAGCGGGCCTTCGCCCTCCCACGGCTTGGTCAGCCGTTCGGTGACGGCGCCGACGATATTCATCGGCACGATGTCGGTGCACGTACGCATGGCTTCGAAAACGAAGCTGATGGGGATGACCCGTCCTTCGTGAGTGACGATCGGCTCGGTCAATTCGCTGTCCCATTCCTCGAAGGCGTAGAGCGCTTCGCGAAACAGCTGCTGGAGGTTAAACGGCGCGTGGCCGTCATGAAGTGGCGGCAGGGCATTCATCATGTCTGTCTCCTCTTGATGGGTTGAAGCCAAAGTCCTCCGGTATCGGTCGCGCCAACGCGGGGAACGAGCGATTTGCTGCCCCTGCGAACCGATTAACACTATTGATTCTATAGAGTAACGCGCCGGGGTAAAGCCCATTTATTGGCCATCGTGGAAGCCAATTCCATAACGCCCTGATATTCTTACATGTTTTAGTCGAAATTTTCTCAGCGCTCGCCGTTCTGGAAAATCTATGCCGCCAGATCCAAATACCCTGCAACGGCACGATCAGGCGAAAAAACCCTGGAAATTCACGGAACTTTTGCCGCTGTAATTTGTTTTGTTCTCACATTTCGCAAAACAGTCTGGGGTAATCACCAATGACGCAAATCCGTGAACCGGAGCGCCGAAGCAGAATTCTGCGCGGCCGCCCCTACAGCCTTGATGAATTCGCCTCCAAATATGGTCTGGGCGGGGAACAGGCGGAGAGCCTCTTCACCCGGTTCGGGCCCTCTTCGATCGAGCTCGATCTGCTCATGGCGGCCAAGCGCCGTTCGCCGGTTTTGCAGGACAAAATTGCCGAATAACGCCTTTAGCGAATGGAACAGATAGATGAGCAGCCGACGTCACGAATGGATCAGCAAGAGAGCTTACGCGATCTGGGAAGAACAGGGCCGCCCGCACGGCCGTGATGATGATCACTGGCGCCAGGCCGTTGCCGAGCGCGATGACCTGGAGCGAACGCGGGCCTCTTCCGATGGGCGCGAGGTGCTGGTGAAGTTTCGCCCGAAGCCGCAACGGCCCGAAGTGCCGCGCGACGGCTGGATCAACCCCTCGACAAAGGTCGGCTGAGCTGCAGCGACGGCTCTTATAAAGCTGCGCCGCGACGTTTCGACTCCGTCTTCTCCCCAGCGGGGAGAAGGTGCCCGTAGGGCGGATGAGGGGGCCGGCGAAGCCGGTCTTTTACGGCGCTTGCCATTTTGGTTGGCAGGATAGATTACGAAGTGAAGGGTGTGCCGTGTGGCCCCCTTGCATCCGCCCTACGGGCACCTTCTCCCCGCTGGGCTATCAGATTCACAC
>NZ_NWSQ01000019.1 GCF_002531725.1 Rhizobium sp. L43 | reverse complement strand
CAGGCCGCTAAGCGCGGCGTATCCCTCCTCCTCTCAGCTTTCGATGATGTGTGAATCTGATAGCCCCGAGGGGAGAAAGTGGCGGCAGCCGGATGAGGGGGCCATAGGGCACACCAGGCATTGAAGCCATCTGTCCCATCCGGCCAAACCTGACCCATCAGCCATCGGCGTGCACGACACCCGCCTCGCGCGCCAAGTAGCGCTGCTCGATCTCAGGCAACGGCTCGTTATCAATTGCGGCTTCGAAGGCCCGAAGACGCTTGTAAATGGAAATCAGCTCGATGATCGTCGTCCATGAGCCGACAAGATACTGAAATGATCCACGAACCTGATCGAAGACATTGGTGATCTGCGTCATCAATCCCAGCGTCAACTTACCGGCGACGATCGAGGGAACTAGCACAACGAAACTGAATATATTGTCGGCCTGAGAATAGAAGATGCGCGCAACGTTGAAATACGCGTAGTGAAAATATATGCGGAAATAGTTCCGCCGGACATTGGCGAACAGTTCCGCCACGGTCGGCGGCGTTGCGCGATCCGCATAGTCTTCGCCATACACCAACTCCTTACGATACCTAGCCTCCACGCGCTGATTCAGGAATTGCAATCCTGGAAGCTTAACGCCGACAATCGCCAGGAAGATCGTTCCGAACAGCGACCAAAAGATCGCAGCCCAAACAAGCGCATGTGGCACATTGCCGATCAACGGCAATTCAGTGATGTTTGCGCCCAACCGAAAAAGCACGGGCAGAAATGCGATCAGTGTCATGACCGAGCTGACAAGGCTGACGCCCAAGCTTTCAATGGTCGATGAGAAGCGCATCGTGTCATCCTGCACGCGCTGAGATGCACCTTCCACATGCCGCAGTTTGGGCCAATGTGCCATATAATAATCGTTCATCGCCGTGCGCCAACGAAATACCCAATGGCTTACGAAGAACAGGTTAAAAACGCCGACTGTGATTGCCACGAATGCGATACCGGCGAAAACCAGCATGCTTCCGTAGAACTCGGACGCTGGAACGGAACCGACAGTCTGCAGCGCCTTCTGCACCAGATCATAGAAGGGACCATACCAAGCGTTTACCGCCACGCTGACCTGTACCGAAAAATAGGTATTGAAAATGATTAGTGCAGTACCAAGAATGGACCAGTACTGCCAAGGATGCGGACTGTACCAAAACCAGAACGCCGTAAACAGCGCAACGACGATGACGTAATAGATATAAAACCACAAGAATGGCGCAGACCAGAAGACAGACACGCCAACCGGCGCTTCCTGCCCTTGCGCCAGTGGCGGCAAACCAAACACAGCGCCAGCCTGCTCGCCACCAAAGTACCACAGAAGGACCGCGGCCAGACACCAGATCATAGCCGATATGAAGAAAGCCTTGGGCTTTGGGAAAAAAGATAGAAACACGGGGAGCTTTGCTTTCCTGAACTGTGAGTCTCGGGAGTGTCGTGGAACACTGATTTTGCCGGAAACTAAGGCAGTTCGAAGGAAGCAGCAATGGGCTCGGCCGATTGTTACGCAGATGTAACCGGTTAAGCGATTTTCCTGATAACCGGCATCACCATTGCAGCACAGGCGACGAGTGCGGCTGCGGCGATGATCGTCGGGACGGTGAAACTGCCCGAGCGCTCGGCGATCCAGCCGGCAACAACAGGCCCGACGATCTGGCCGACGCCGAAGGCGGCGGTCATCATGGCGAGAATCCGCCGCGGGCTCTCCGGGGAAAGCTTGCGGCCGATCTGCAGGCCGTAAGCGGTGATCGCCAGAAAGGTCGCCCCGAACAGCGCCCCGCCGATCAGCGGTGCGACAGAAGGCGCCAGCGCCACGGTCGCCAGCACGCCGGCGGCTTCGACCAGAAGCGCCGCGACATAGACGCCGCCGAGCCCGAGCGGTCTGACCAACGGCTTCCAGGCAAACAGCGCCACCGCCGCCGTCAGGCCGGCAATGAACCAGCAGAGGAATTCGACGAAGGGCCCGGTTGCAGAAAGGCGTGCGATGGTGACGAGGAAGGTCGCGGTAATGACGTAGCCGAAGCCGAACAGGCCGTAGGACAGCGTCAGCAGCACCATCGGCCGGCTCCAGACCAGCGCCGGCTCCTTGCCCGCCTGCGCCGATTGCGCCGGAGCCGATGGCAGCAGCAGGAAGACGACGACGAGGCTTGCCGCACAATAGATTGCGCCGCCGATCCAGTCGGCTCGCCAACCACCCGGCCCGTCGTGAAAGCCGAGGCCGATCAGAAACACCATGACCGAGGACAGCGCAATGCCCGCCCCCGGCCCGCCGAAATGCGCCGCCTGCACATGGTCATTGCCGGCAGCCGCCCCGTGGCTGAGCACGATCGACGAGGTGAAGACCATCGCAAAGGCGCTGGCGAGGCCGGCCAGGAAGCGGATGATTGCAAAGATCGCGACGGAATCGGTGGCGGCCATGGCTGCGAGCAGAATTGCCGTGGCAAACAGCGCCAGCAGCGCCACCAGCCGCTCGCGCCCTGCCGCCCAGCCATAGGCGGCAAGCACGGCGCCGACGAGATAACCGACGAAATTCGCCGAGGCGATAAAGCCTGCATCCGCAGCCGAAAGCGGCACCCCACTGATCATGCCCGGCAGGATCGGCGTGTAGGAGAAGCGCCCGAAACCCATGGCCGCCGCCATCGCAATGGCGCCGGCGGCGGCGGTGGAAACGAGGTTGGGCGGGGAGCGAGGGGTGCGCACGAGCATGCAGCGCTTATCGCGCCGCAACACCGGCACCACAATCAAGTAATTCTGATCGATCGATCAATTTCCGGAAACATCAAAAATTCTGGGGCGGGCTTGAAAGCAAATATCTTACGATATATGTTTTACGACATAGCTAACGATACGTCTAACGATGAAAGGCAAAGCCATGAGAGGTTTTAAAGGCGGCATGTTCGGCGGAGAATTCCGCATGGGCCGCAAATTCGCGGCGGGCGACCTGCAGCTCGTCATCCTGGCCCTGCTCGCTGAGCAGCCGCGTCACGGCTACGAATTGATAAAGATATTGGAGGAGCGCTCTGGCGGTTTCTATGTGCCGAGCCCCGGCGTCATCTATCCCGCCCTCACCTATCTCGAGGAAACCGGCCTTGCCGAGGTGGAGGCCGAGGGCGCCAAGAAGCTCTACCGCATCACCGAGGCCGGCCGCAGCCGCGTCGAGGAAAACCGCGCCATGATCCTGCATACTTTTGCCAAGCTGGAACGCATCGGCGAGAAGATGGCCCATGTGAAGCGTGTCTTCGAAACCGACCGTCACGGCGCCGACGAGGGCGATGACGGCGATTTCATGCAGGACGGCGGCGATATCCGCGCCGCCCGCATGCTGCTGCGCTCGGCCCTGCGCATGCGCTATCCCTGGTCGAAACCCGAAGCCGCCCGCATCGCCGGCATATTGGAACGCGCGGCTACGGAGATCCTGCAGGGCGGCAGGCCGGAACCGCGGGGGTGAAGAGGAAGGCGGCGCCAAAGCTCAAGAGAGCCTCATCCTGAGGCGCCCCGAAGGGGCCTCGAAGGACGAGGCGGGCACTCCCGTCGGAAAACACCGACGCAAGCCTTTACCCCCGCGCATCCGGCAAGGTCAGAATCACCGGCCCGTTGCGCGTCGCCACCACCGTGTGTTCATATTGCACGGTCGGCGCCTTCGGATCGGCATAGAGTGTCCAGGCATCGTCGCCGCCTTCGGCCCAGGTCGCGCCGAGCGACAGGAACGGCTCGACGGTGAAGACGAGACCGTCCGTCATGACACGCTTTTCCGAAGGGTCCGGCCAGGTCGAGAGCTCGGCCGGCTCCTCGTGCAGCGAGCGGCCGACCCCGTGGCTCGCCAGATTGGCGACCAGCGTATAGCGGTTTTTCTGCGCGAATGCGCCGACGGCGGTGCCGATCTTGGCCAGCGGCTCGCCGGATTTCACCTGGTTGAGCCCGACCCAGAGCGCCCGCTTGCCGTCGCGGCAGAGCCGATCGATCTTCGGCTTGACCGGCGGCATTGCGAAGGAGGCGCCGGTATCGGCGAAGAAACCGTCCTTCTCCGCCGAGACGTCGATATTGATGAGATCGCCGGCGCGGATGACGCGCAGGCCGGGAATGCCGTGGGCAATTTCCTCGTTGATGCTGATGCAGGTCGCGCCCGGAAACTGGTAGCAGAACTCCGGCGCCGAGCGCGCGCCCGAATCCTCCAGCACCTTGCGGCCGATCCCGTCGAGCTCCAGCGTCGTCATGCCGGGCTCCATCGCTGCCGCCATCACCTGGATCGCGTTGGCGCAGATGCGGCCGATCTCCTTGAGCTTTACCAGTTCGTCGTCGTTTGCGATAACCATTCGTCTGTCCCGGCCGTGCGCAGGGCGGCCGTGGCCACCTCAAGCTGAGGCTTTCGCCCCTTCGCTCTTTTCAGTCAATGCCTTTCTGACGATCGGCGCGACTTTCGTCCCGTACAGTTCGATGCCGCGCATGATCTGATCATGCGGCATCGGCCCGATCGCCATCTGCAGCAGGAAGCGATCGTTTTTGAAAAGCGCCTGCTGGGCGATGATTTTTTCGGCGACCGTCTCGGGATCGCCGACGAAGAGCGCACCGTTCGGCCCGCGTGACATGTCGAACTGCGCCCGGCTCGTCGGACCCCAGCCGCGCTCGCGGCCGATGCGGTTCATCACCTCGGCCTGCGGCCCGTAGAACTGGTCGGCAGCAGCAGCCGTCGTATCGGCGATGAAACCGTGAACGTTGATGCTGGTTTTCAGCTTCGCCTGATCCTGCCCTGCCCGGTGCGCGGCCTCGCGATAAAGATCGAAGAGCGGCGCGAAACGGCGCGGCTCACCGCCGATGATCGCCAGCGCCACCGGCAGCCCGAGCGCGCCGGCGCGTGCCACCGACTGCGGCGTGCCGCCGACGGCAATCCAGAGCGGCAGCAGATCCTGCAGCGGCCTGGGATAGACGCCGCGCCCGTTGATCGGCGCGCGAAGCTCGCCCTTCCACTCCACGACCTCGCTGTCGCGCAACGCCAGCAGCAGATCGAGCTTTTCCTCGAAAAGCTGGTCGTAATCCTCGAGATTGTAGCCGAACAGCGGGAAGGACTCGATGAACGAACCACGCCCCGCCATGATTTCGGCCCGGCCGTTGGAAAGCAGATCGAGCGTCGAAAACTGCTGGAAGACGCGCACGGGATCGTCGGAGGAGAGCACGGTGACCGCACTGGTCAGCCGGATGTTCTTCGTTTTGACCGCGGCCGCGGCCAATATGACTGCAGGCGCGGATGCCGCATAATCCGGCCGATGATGCTCGCCGAGCCCGAAGACATCGAGCCCCACCTGATCGGCAAGCTCGATCTCTTCAATGAGATGCTTCAGCCGCTCGGCCCCTTCCGCTCCCTTGCTGCGAGAGGGGTTCGGATTGACGTCGGCAAATGTGTAAAGCCCCAGTTCCATCATCGGCATCCTGTTGAATTCCGCCCGGAGATAAGGATGGCGGGGATGGAGCGCAAATACAAATTGTGGAACGGAATGTTCGAGAATTTCGATGGGCGACGTGGCGTGCTCGGTGAGTGAGTTTATTGCTGTCCGGCTTTATCGGCGAGGCGCGGCAAAGAGTCTTTGCGCCGTGGACACGGCGCTGCTGGATTCCTGTGACGAGCACAGGAATGAGGGAGTTCTGGGTATCGGCAGTGCCCAGCGGCAATTGTTTTCGTATGTTTATGCTGCCCCAAATGATGAGGGGTTTTGGTGCACGGTTCCCACCACTTGCTCCCTCATTCCTGTGCTCGTCACAGGAATCCAGCAGTCGCGCGTCCGCGCGACGAAAGACTCGTCACAGACCGAGAAGATGAAACGAAATATCCTCCCACTCCGGATTCTCCCGCTCGATCAGATTGAGCTTCCACTGCCGCGGCCATTTCTTGATCGTCTTCTCCCGCGTAATTGCAGTGGTCAGCAGGTCATGCTCCTCGAACCACACCAGCGTCTTGACGCCATACTTCGACGTGAAGCCTGGCGTCAGTTCATTCTGATGCTCGTATAGGCGCCCGGCAAGGTCCCGTGTCACACCGGTATAGAGCGTGCCGTTGCGCGTAGATGCTAGGATGTAGACGTACCCCTTCATCCCAGAAGCATGACACAAGATGCCGTGGAACGCACCCAAAGAACCACCAATTCGAATCTGAATTCAACCACTTCGAAGCCTTGGCGGAATCATCTTCCGAACCGCCTCAACCCGCACTTGAAGCGTCGGAACGGCGCGGTCTCACTGCGCCGCTTACATCCTCGCCAGCAGCTCCGCCAGTTGGTCGGCCGCCTTGCCCCATCCTTCGTGAAAGCCCATCTTCTCGTGCGTTTCCTTGTCCTCGGCGCGCCAGTGCAGCGCCTTGGCCGTATACTTCGTGCGACCGCTGCCGAGGTCTTCGAGCAGGATGACGCCGGTGAAGAAGGGTTTTTCCGACGGCACCCAGGCGCTGCTATAGGCGTCGGTGAAGACGATCTTCTCGTTCTCGATGACCTCGAGATAGACGCCGCGGTTCGGATACTGATTACCCTCGGGATCCAGCATGACGACGACGCTGGAGCCGCCGGGGCGGACATCGAGCGTGGCTTCCGCCACGCCCCAGGGACGCGGCACGAACCACTGTTTCAGCAGGGTGGGATCGGTCCATGCCTTGTAGATCTTCTCACGCGGCGCGTCGAATTCGCGAACGAGGACGAGTTCATGTTGCGTGCTGGCGGTCATTTCAACATCTCTCCATTTGAATAAACCTGTTTGCTGTCAGGTTGTTACAAGGACGTGTCGAAGTTCACCGTTCCGACAGCAAACTGAATTATTTTGCGACCGGCTGTGCGGCCTCTTCCTGCAGCTTGTCGATTTGTCGGCGGATATGGGCGGCCTCGGCCGCCGAGTGAGCGAGTGCAATGGCGCGGTCGAAGGCTTCGCGGGCCTGGCTGGTCAAGCCAAGCTGTTTCAGCAGACCGCCCCGCAGCCCGTGATAGTAGAAGTAGCCGTCGAGTTTCTCGCCGAGCGGATCGATGAGGTCGAGCGCATCCTGCGCACCTTGGAGCTTGGAGACGACGACGGCCCGGTTGAGCGTTATGACAGGCGACGGCTGGAGACGCTCCAGCGCGCGATAGAGCAGGTCGATCTCCACCCAGTCGGTATCCCCGGCACGTTTTGCCCGGGAATGAACGGCGGCAATGGCTGCCTGCAACTGATAGGGACCGGGCAGACGATGGCGCAGCGCCTTGTCGAGCAGCGCCAGGGCCTCGTTGATGAAGGGCTGGTTCCAGAGCGAACGGTCCTGATCTTCGAGCAGCACGATCTCGTCTTCGGCGCTGAAGCGCGCCGGCCGGCGCGAGATCTGCAGGAGCATGAGCGCAAGCAGCCCCATCAGCTCCGGTTCCGACGGGAAGATATGCAGCATCAGTCGAGCCAGCCGGATCGCCTCGTCGCTGAAGGCGGCGGCCTCATGCTTGGGATCGGCCTGGCTGTAGCCCTCGTTGAAGATCAGATAGATCATCGTGCTGACGATCGACAAGCGTTCGGCCCTCTCCTCGGGGCTCGGCGTTTCGAAAGGCACGCCGGCCTTCGCCACACGCGCTTTGGCCCGGGTGATGCGCTGCTCCATGGCGCTTTCGGAGACCAGGAAAGCACGCGCGATCTGCGGCACCGAAAGGCCGGAAACGATGCGCAGCGCCAGCGCGATCTGCTGGGTCGCCGGCAGATCGGGATGGCAGCAGATGAAAAGAAGCCGCAGGATATCGTCGCGATAGTGGGAATCGTCCAGCCGCTCAGCGATATCGCTTTCGGCGTCCTCGGTATCGGAGATAGTGTCCTCATCCGGCAGGGCTTGGAGCTTCGACCGCTTGCGCACGGCATCGATGCCGCTGTTGCGCCCGACGAAGATGAGCCAGGCTGTGGGATCACGCGGCGGCCCCTTTTCCGGCCATGTCCGGATCGCCCTCAGGCATGCCTCCTGGAACGCCTCTTCCGCGGTATCGAGATTGCGGAAATAGCGCAGCAGCGCGCCGAGCGCCTTCGGACGGGCAGAGGCAAGCGCGAGGTCGATCCAGGCAATGTCGGTCATGTCGAAGCATCTCCCGGCCTGAAGACGTAGAAAGGCCGAATTTCGTAAGAGGTGGAACCTGGATTGACGGATGAAAGCTGCTTGGAAAAGGCGACCGCCTCATCCAGCGTGTCGAAATCAACCACGTAGAAGCCGAGAAGCGCCTCCTTCGTTTCCGCGAAGGGACCGTCGATGACGAGGGCCTCGTCTTTACCCTTGCGCACGGTGGTCGCAGCCGTCGTCGGCATCAGCCGACCGACGGGGCCGAGCTTGCCGGCTTTGGCAAGCGGCTCCTGCACGGCATAAAGCTTCTCCATGACGGCAGCCTCTTCCTCCTTGCTCCAGGCGAAGACAGTTTCCTCATGGGCGTAACAAAGGATTGCGTAAAGCATCGGTCACTCCTCTTTCCGAATGACGAAGGAGTACCGCCTCGACCGACAGCGTGCATCAAAAAATTACTGATCGGAAATTCGTGATCTTCGGCGACACGGGCGACCATAGCTGGAGAAAAGCTGGGCATCTCCCAGGAACAAGCGAGGCTGTATCGGGGCAGTGACCGCCCCTTCACCCCTCGCTCAGCGTCCGCTTGACGGCATTCTTCCAACCCTTGAGTTTTGTCGCCCGCAGCTTTTCGTCCATATCGGGCTCGAACCGCCGATCCCGTTTCCACGTCGCCGAAAAACCGTCCCTGTCCGGCCAAACCCCTGCCCGGCTGCCGGCGAGCCAGGCAGCCCCCAGCGCCGTCGTTTCGAGAATGACCGGACGGTCGACCGGGGCGTCGAGCAGGTCGGCAAGGCGCTGCATCGTCCAGTCGGAGGCGACCATGCCGCCGTCGACGCGCAGCACCGTGTCGTCGCCACCGTTCTTCCAGTCCTTCTGCATGGCATCGAGCAGGTCGCGGGTCTGGTAGCAGACGGCTTCAAGCGCCGCCCTGGAAAGCTCCGCCGGGCCGCTGTTGCGCGTCAGACCGAAGATCGCGCCGCGCGCCTTGGCATCCCAATGCGGTGCGCCGAGGCCGGTGAAGGCGGGCACGAGATAGACCTCCTGCGTCGGATCTGCCTTTTCGGCCAGTGCGTTGGTCTCGGCGGCGCTGCCGATGATGCCGAGCCCGTCTCGCAGCCATTGCACCGCCGCACCGGCGATGAAGATCGACCCTTCAAGCGCATAGGTCGTCTCACCGTTCAGGCGATAGGCGATGGTGGTCAGCAGCCGGTTTTTCGAACGCACCATATCGGCGCCGGTGTTCAGCAGCGCGAAGCAGCCGGTGCCGTAGGTCGATTTCAGCATGCCTGGCTGAAAACACGCCTGGCCGATGGTCGCCGCCTGTTGGTCGCCGGCAACGCCGAGGATCGGGATCGCGGCGCCGAAGATATCGGGATCGACCGTGCCGAAATCGGCGGCGCAGTCCTTGACCTCAGGCAATATAGCAGCCGGGACCCTGAGAATGTCGAGCAGATCCTCGTCCCAGGCGTTCTCGGCGATATTGTACATCAGCGTGCGTGAGGCATTGGTGGCATCGGTGACGAAACTCTTGCCGCCGGTCAGCCGCCAGATCAGGAAGGTGTCGATCGTGCCGAAGCACAGATCGCCTTTGGCAGCACGCGCCCTGGCACCCTTCACATTGGCGAGCATCCAGGAGAGTTTCGTGCCGGAAAAATAGGGATCGAGGATCAGGCCGGTCTTCTTGGTGAACAGCCGCTCGAGATCCTGCCGTTTCAGATTATCGCAATAGCTGGCCGTTCGCCGGTCCTGCCAGACAATGGCGTTCTGGATCGGCCGACCCGTCTCGCGCTCCCAGACGACGACAGTCTCGCGCTGGTTGGTAATGCCGAGTGCGGCAATATCCTTGGCCTCGATTCCCGCCTCGCGCAACGCCATGTGGACGGTGGAGACGACCGAATCCCAGATCTCCTGGGGATCGTGTTCGACCCAGCCCGAGCGTGGATAGATCTGGGTGAATTCCTTCTGGCCCTTGCCGACGACATGCATGTCGCCATCGAAAACGATCGCCCGCGTCGACGTCGTTCCCTGATCGATCGCCAGAATATATCCACTCATGAATCCCTCTCCCAAGCATGTCGATTATCGTGACAAATCAATAGGACACGCAGGCGAACGAGAAAAGCGAATAAAGCGGAATTGCCAGCCTGCCGGCTTTGGGCATAACCTCGCCATAACGTTGCAACGCAGCATCGCGATCTCGGGAGAAAACAGCATGAGCAGAACAGTCGTCGTCACCGGCTCCACCAGCGGCATCGGCCTTGCGATCGCCACCGCCTTCGCCGAAACCGGCGACAACGTCGTCATCAACGGTTTCGGAAATACCGATGAAATCAAGACGATCGTCGCGCGGCTTGAATCATTGTCGAAGGGCCGGGCGATCTACCATCCGGCCGACATGACCAAGCCTGCCGAGATCGCCGACCTGATCGAAACGGCGGCGAAGAGCTTCGGCACCGTCGACGTCCTGGTCAACAATGCCGGCATCCAGCATGTCGAGAAGATCGAGGATTTCCCGATCGAAAAATGGGATCAGATCATCGCGATCAATCTGTCGAGCTCCTTTCATACGATGCGCGCCGCGATCCCGCTGATGAAGGCCAGGAAACACGGCCGGATCATCAACATCGCCTCGGCCCACGGGCTCGTCGCCTCCCCCTTCAAATCCGCCTATGTCGCGGCAAAACATGGTATATTGGGCCTGACGAAGACGGCAGCCCTTGAGCTTGCCGAGTTCGGCGTGACGGTGAATGCCATCTGCCCCGGCTATGTGCTGACGCCACTGGTTGAGAAGCAGATTCCGGATACCGCCAAGGCGCGTGGGATGACCGAGGAACAGGTGAAGAGCGAGGTCATCCTCAAGGCCCAGCCGACCCGTGAATTCGTCAAGGCGGAGGAGATCGGCGCATTGTCGCTCTACCTCGCCAGCGACGCCGCCCGCCAGGTGACCGGAACCCACATCTCGATTGACGGTGGCTGGACGGCGGCTTAACCATTTGGAAAAAACAACCGGGAATATCATGAACGACAGCATCCGCTTCATCCTGAATGGCGAAGACATCACGCTCACCGATGTCGGGCCGACCGAGACGCTTCTCGATTTTCTGCGGTTGAAGCAGCGGCTGACGGGCACCAAGGAAGGATGCGCGGAAGGCGATTGCGGCGCCTGCACCGTGCTCGTCGGCAGGCTCGCCGACGGCAAGCTCACCTACGAATCCGTCAATGCCTGCATCCGTTTCATGGGCTCGCTGCATGCCACCCATGTGGTGACGGTCGAGCATCTGGCCGGCCGCGACGGCGCGCTGCATCCGGTGCAGCAGGCATTGGTCGATTGTCACGGCTCGCAATGCGGCTTCTGCACCCCGGGCTTCGTCATGTCGCTCTATGGCCTGTGGCTGACGACCGAGAAGCCGAGCCGGCGGCAGATCGAAAAGGCCTTGCAAGGCAATCTCTGTCGCTGCACCGGCTACGAGCCGATCGTCAAGGCGGCCGAGCAGGTGAGCCAGATGCGGCCGAGCGCGCTCTTCGACCCGCTGGAGCGAACGCGCTCGGAAATCATCGCGCGGCTCTGGGCCATGCAGGCGAGCGGCACGATCAGGATTGCGAGCGGCGAAGACCGGCTGGTCGTGCCGGCTTCGCTCCAGGCGCTGGCCGAGATCCTCTCGCAGGAGCCCGACGCGATTGTCGTCGCCGGCGCGACCGATGTCGGCCTCTGGGTGACGAAGCAGATGCGCAGGCTGAGCCCTGTTGTTTTCATCAATCACTTGAGCGAACTGCAGTCGGTTGGGGAAAGCGAGGACGGCGTCACCATCGGCGCCGGCGTCAGCTACACCAGGGCCTTCGAGGTGATCTCCAGGAAAATCCCGGCGCTTGGGCGGCTGATCGATCGCATCGGCGGCGAACAGGTGCGCAACATGGGCACGGTCGGCGGCAACATCGCCAACGGCTCGCCGATCGGCGACAGCCCGCCGCCGCTGATCGCGCTCGGTGCGACGCTGACGCTGCGATCGCTCGAAGGCCGGCGCAGAATGCCGCTCGAGGATTTCTTCATCGCCTATGGCCAACAGGACCGGAAGCCCGGAGAATTCGTCGAAAGCGTCTTTGTGCCCTACCCCAAGGCAACCAACCGCTTTGCCGCCTACAAGATCACCAAGCGCCGCGACGAGGACATCACCGCCGTGCTGGGCGCCTTCCTGCTGACGCTCGACGACACTGAGGTGATCACCGACATCCGCATCGCCTTCGGCGGCATGGCGGCGACCCCGAAACGCGCCCGCGCGGTGGAGGCCGAACTGATCGGCAAACCCTGGACGGAAGCGACCATCGAGGCGGCCCGCCCCGCCTTCGACGCCGACTACCAGCCACTCACCGACTGGCGCGCCACGGCCGAATACCGGCAACTGACGGCGAAGAACCTGTTGACGCGGTTCTATCTGGAAACGGTGGGCGCGCCGGCGGAGCTGAAGCGGTTCGAGGAGGTGGCGTGATGGTTTGTTTCGTTAGCCGAGGCCCCGCAGCCACTGTTTTGCCCCTCACCCTAACCCTTTCCCCGCTTGCGGGGAGAGGGGACGTGCCCTGCGAGAGGTGGCGAGGAACGGAGACGGCGCGGCATGTCCCTTCTCCCCGCAAGCGGGGAGAAGGTGGCGGCAGCCGGATGAGGGGCCGCCGTCAACACGGTGCCGGCCATAGAGGATACCGCTAATGGACAAGTCCACCTTCGAAGACCGCAAGGCCATCATCGTGGGCCCGATGCACGGCTCGCAGCGGCATGACTCCGCACACAAACACGTCACCGGAACCGCCGACTACATCGACGACATCCCCGAACCCGCCGGTCTCCTGCACGGCGCCCTCGGCCTTTCCGACCGGGCGCACGCCGAGATCCTCAGCATCGACCTGTCCGAGGTTGCCGCCTATCCCGGCGTCGTCTGGGTCTTCACCGGCAAGGACGTACCCGGCGTCAACGACGTCAGCTCCAACGGCAGCCACGACGAGCCGCTGCTCGCCGAAACTTTGGTTCAGTTCCACGGCCAGCCGGTCTTTACCGTCATCGCCGAAACACGCGACGCCGCCCGCCGCGCCGCGCGGCTGGCAAAGATCGACTATCGGGATCTGCCGCACTGGAGCGATATCGACGGGGCGCTGGCAAACGGCGGCCCGCTGGTCATCACCCCGATGACGCTCAGGCGCGGCGAGCCGGAAACGGAAATGGCGAATGCCGCCATGCGTCTGAAAGGTCAGATGCGCATCGGCGGCCAGGAGCATTTCTACCTCGAAGGTCATATCGCCGTGGCGATCCCCGGCGAGGACGACGAGGTGACCGTCTGGTCCTCGACGCAGCATCCGAGCGAGATCCAGCATATCGTCGGCCACGTGCTCGATATCCCTTCCAATGCCGTGACCGTCAATGTCCGCCGCATGGGCGGCGGCTTCGGCGGCAAGGAGACGCAGGGCAACCAGTTCGCAGCCCTCGCCGCCATCGCCGCCAAGAAGCTCGGCCGCGCCATCAAATTCCGCCCGGACCGCGACGAGGACATGAGCGCCACCGGCAAGCGCCACGATTTCCTCGTCGATTACGAGGTGGGCTTCGATGCCGATGGCCGCATCCACGCGGTCGACGCTACCTATGCGGCGCGCTGCGGCTTCTCCTCCGACCTGTCGGGACCAGTAACCGACAGAGCCCTCTTCCATGCCGATTCCAGCTATTTCTACCCGCATGTGCACCTGGTCTCAAAGCCACTGAAAACCCACACCGTTTCCAACACCGCCTTCCGCGGTTTCGGCGGCCCGCAGGGCATGCTCGGCGCCGAGCGATTCATCGAGGAGATCGCCTATGCCCTCGGCAAGGATCCGCTCGATATCCGCAAGCTGAATTTCTACGGCCAGCCGGGCTCCGGGCGCACGCTCACGCCTTACCACCAAGAGGTCGAGGACAATATCATCGCCCGTGTCGTCGAGGAGCTCGAGGAAACCGCCGAATACCGGGCGCGGCGCAACGCCATCATCGCCTTCAACCGCGACAGCCGCTATATCAGAAAGGGCATCGCGCTGACGCCGGTCAAATTCGGCATCTCCTTCACGATGACCGCCTTCAACCAGGCCGGCGCCCTCGTCCACATCTACCAGGACGGCTCGATCCACCTGAACCATGGCGGCACCGAAATGGGCCAGGGCCTCTACACCAAGGTGGCGCAGGTGCTGGCCGACAGCTTCCAGGTCGATATCGACCGGGTGAAGATCACCGCGACGACGACGGCCAAGGTGCCGAACACCTCGGCCACCGCCGCTTCCTCCGGTTCCGACCTGAACGGCATGGCAGCCTTCGACGCCGCCCGCCAGATCAAGGAACGGCTGGTGGCCTTCGCCGCCGAAAAATGGGACGTTGGCCCCGCCGACGTCGTCTTCCTGCCGAACCGGGTGCGTGTCGGCGAAATCGAGATCCCCTTCCCCGATTTCATCAAGCAGGCCTATTTCGCCCGCGTCCAGCTTTCCGCCGCCGGCTTCTACAAGACGCCGAAGATCCACTGGGACCGCAAGGCCGGCCGCGGCACGCCCTTCTACTATTTCGCCTACGGCGCCGCCTGCACCGAAGTGTCGATCGACACGCTGACCGGCCAATATCTGATCGACCGCACCGACATCCTCCACGATGTCGGCCGCTCGCTGAACCCGGCGATCGACCTCGGCCAGGTCGAGGGCGCCTTCGTGCAGGGCATGGGCTGGCTGACGACCGAAGAGCTCTGGTGGGATGCCAAGGGCCGGCTGCGCACCCATGCGCCCTCGACCTACAAGATTCCGCTCGCCTCCGACCGCCCGAAAATCTTCAACGTGCGCCTCGCCGAGTGGTCGGAGAACACCGAGGCCACCATCGGCCGCTCCAAGGCCGTCGGCGAACCACCCTTCATGCTGGCGATCTCAGTGCTGGAGGCCCTGTCGATGGCGGTGGCAAGTGTCGCCGACTACAAGGTCTGCCCGAGGCTGGACGCGCCGGCGACGCCGGAACGGGTGCTGATGGCGGTCGAGCGGATGAAGCGGGTGTAGCAGATGGAAACGCGTCCGGCTCGTTTGTTGGCCTCGGCGGCGAACCCATCGGCCCTCCAGCCATGACCGACCTCTCCAGCTTCATCGCCGCCCACCCGGACAGCATCCTCATCGACATCACCGGCACGCAAGGCTCCACCCCGCGTGAGGCCGGCACCTTCATGCTGGTATCGCCAACCGCCTTATGGGGCACGATCGGCGGCGGCCAGTTCGAGTTCATGGCGATCGGCAATGCGCGGGAGATGCTGGCGGGAACCGGCGGAATGGCGGAGATGGATATCCCACTCGGCCCCGACATCGGCCAGTGCTGCGGCGGGCGCACGCAATTGCGGTTTCGCCGGATGACACAGGCGGTCGCCGAAGAAATCGAAGCCAGGCGAACCAGTGAGATCGAGTGTCTGCCGCAGGTCTATCTCTTCGGCGCCGGTCATGTCGGCCGGGCGCTGGCCGCGGCCTTGGCGCCGCTGCCGCTGTCGGTGACGGTCGTCGAGACGCGGCAGGAAGAACTCGCCAATCTGCCGGATGAAACCAAGACGCGGCTCGTGCCGATGCCGGAAGCACTGGTGAAGGATATTGCGGCCGGCGGCGCGGTGATCATCCTGACACACGACCATGCGCTGGACTTCCTCATTGCCCGCGAGGCGCTGGAGCGGACCGACCTCGCCTATACCGGCATGATCGGCTCGGCGACCAAACGCGCCACTTTCGCAAGCTGGCTTTCCCGCGAGGGTAGCGGAGAGCGCGGCTGGTTGGAGCGGCTGACGCTGCCGATCGGCGGCTCTGAAGTCAGGGACAAGCGCCCTGAGGTGATCGCCGCCATGACTGCCGCCGAGATCCTGACGGCGCTCGCTGCCTACCGCATGCGCTCGTCCTCGTAATAGGGATCGCGCCCGTCGAGGAAACCGAGATCGCGCTTGACGCGATCCGGCACCGTGTCGAGATCGAGGCTGGGCATGCGCCAGCTCCGCGCCAGCCGGCCGCCGATGCGCCGGAAAATTCCGATGGTCGGCTGCGGCGGGCTCTGTTCGACAACATAGCAATCCATGACATCACCTCGATGGTTTGATGGTATGAGTTGCAGTTTGACGGTAAAAATGCTGCAATTCCAATCGAACGACCGTCTGCCTGCATCAAGAGAACTTATCCATGAAACTCTCCAAACAATTCCCGCTGAATGCGCTGCGCGTCTTCGAGGCCGCTGCACGGCTCGGAAGTTTCACCAAGGCGGGCGATGAACTCGGCATGACGCAGACGGCCGTCAGCTACCAGATCAAGCTGCTGGAGGAGAATGTCGGCGAGCCGCTCTTCCTGCGCCGTCCCCGCCAGATCGCGCTGACGGAGACCGGCGAGCGGCTGGCGCCGAAGGTGACCGAAGCCTTTGCCATGCTGCACGACGCGATGGCGACGGCGCGCGACAGCGTCGAAGGCACGCTCGCCATCAGTTCGACCCATACCTTCGCCTCGAAATGGCTGGCGCCGCGCCTCGGCTCTTTCCACTTGAAGCATCCGGCGATCGCGGTGCGCTTTCAGGCGAGCTCCGACATCATCGATTTTACCCGCGAGCAGATCGATGTCGGCATCCGCTGGGGCGACGGCAACTGGCCGGGGCTGGTGCTGCACCGGCTGATGGGCCTGGAGTTCACCCCGATGCTGAGCCCGAAGCTGGCGGAATCCGCAGGCGGCATCAAGGAGCCGCGCGATCTCCTGAACTTCGATCTCTTCGACGCCGGCGACATCTGGTGGAAACAATGGTTCGAGGCAGCCGGCGTCACCGAGACGGATCTCGATCGCCGCCCGCGCAACCAGCTCGGCTCTCAGGCTGTGGAAGCCGATGCGGCCATCGCCGGCCATGGCGTCGCCATCCTCCATCCAGCCTTCTATGCGGCCGAGATCGCCCTTGGCCGGCTCTATCAGCCCTTCGAACTGACGCGCAGCGACGGCAAGGCCTACTGGCTCGTCTATCCGGAAAATCGCCGCAACGTGCCGAAGATCAAGGCCTTCCGCAACTGGATCCTCGACGAGATGAAGATCGCTGGAAACTAGAGCAATTCCTGGAAAGGGGTGAAGCGGTTTTGCCAGGCAAAGCGTGAAACGCTTTTGCCGGGAATTGCGCGGAAAACAAAGAGAGAGCATTTTCGTGATTCGAAGAAAGACGGAAATGCTTCCCGTCATGACCGGACCCGGCTCAAGAGCCGGGTCCGATGCTGTGGCCGAACTTCAATATCCCATTTCCGGCGCATAGAAACAGCGCGGCGTATCTTCGTTTGGGAACAGGCAGAGATGATAGTCGTTGTCGCCGGATTGCATCGCCTTCGTCATCGGCAGCAGGAAGACGTGAGCATGCGTGACCAGCCGGTGGTCGCCCGGCAGCAAGGTTACACGATATCCGCCCGGCGTCACCGCCACGCTTTTCGAAGGGATCATTTGGCAATCGCCATTATGACTGTCGCCGTTGCAACAATAGGGGTCATAACTCCACCCCGAGGGTGCGTCGTGAGCCGTCGCCAGCGACGCATACGCAATCATCACACACGTCAGAATGCTGCGCATGGGCATCTTCTCCGTTGATGAATGCGCCGCCGATGATCTAACGTTTCTTATTTATTCCGGCGGCCTCAAACATAACTGTAATCGAGTCGTCGTCGTTTCAAGGTCCGCTATATTAGCAGGCCGAGTATAAGGCGGGGATAATGCACAGTCTTCTCGGCAGCTTTTAGGCACGGCGCAGCAGATCGGCGATCCGGCCGCGATCGGCAGCTTCGGCAAAACCGGCGGAAATCATCAGCGGAGCGCCAAAGATTTCGACGAGCCCGTTGCCGAGGATGAGACCCTCGCCGTCCCGGCACGCGAGAATGGAATTTGCCGTCGTCTCGCTGTAGCGCAGCAGCGCGGTGAGATAGCCGGGATCGTCGTTCAGATGCGGAAAGAACTCGAAGGGCACCAGATCGAGAGCCGCGCCATCCCGAACCGCATCGGGCGAACCGCCGGAAAAGAGCGCGTCTGCGGCGATCGTCGGCGTCATCAAGATCGCCCCGGCACTGGTTCCGACGAGAATACCGTCATTGCGCGCCCATGTGCGCAGCTTCTCCAGCATGCCGCTTCGGCGCAGCCGTCTCAGAAAATCGCCGGTGTGGCCGCCGGTGAGATGAATGGCGTTACAGGAAAGCAGCCGGCCGATCTCCTCGTCACCGGAAAGCGCGTCGAGATCGAAGAAGAGATCGAGGGAAAGCCCGTAGCGGAGATAATACTGCTGTTTCTCGTTGAAAAACTCCCGCTGCGGCTCCGGGCCAGAAGCGATATAGCCGATGCGGTTCCCGCGCGACAGAATGAGCGCGGCAAGCCGCCGGTCCATCGGCGCGTTTTCGGCGATGAGCTGATCGCTATAGAGCGCGGTAATCATTCCATTGCTCCTTCGGCCTCGCCACCGTTGCGGAAATCATTGCGCATGTGCAGTCTTTCAATCTCCTCTTCCCTCCCCGCCAAAATTTCCGCAATGTCACGAGTCGGAGGAAGATAGGGGAACTCGATGTATGAATATGCCATAGCATGGGAATGGCTCGCCTTCGCGGCGCGCTGGTTCCATGTCGTCACCGCGATCGCCTGGATCGGATCGTCCTTCTATTTCATCGCGCTCGATCTCGGACTGGTCAAACGCCCGCATCTGCCGCCCGGCGCCTATGGCGAGGAATGGCAGGTCCATGGCGGCGGCTTCTATCATATCCAGAAATATCTGGTGGCGCCCGCGCAAATGCCGGAGCACCTGACCTGGTTCAAATACGAGAGCTATTTCACCTGGATCTCAGGCTTTCTGATGCTCTGCATCGTCTATTACGGCGGCGCCGACCTCTTCCTCATCGACCGGCATGTGCTCGATATCAGCCCGCCGGTGGCGATCCTCATCTCGCTGGCATCGCTCGTTTTCGGCTGGATCGTCTACGATCTGCTCTGCAAATCCCCGCTTGGGCGCAACACCTGGGGGCTGATGGCGGTGCTCTATGTCGTGCTCGTCTTCATGGCCTGGGGTTATACGCAGCTTTTCACCGGCCGCGCCGCCTTCCTGCATCTCGGCGCCTTCACCGCGACGATCATGTCGGCCAACGTCTTCATGATCATCATCCCGAACCAGAAGATCGTCGTTGCCGATCTCATCGCCGGGCGGGTTCCCGATCCCAAATACGGGCAGGTCGCCAAGCAGCGTTCGCTGCACAACAACTACCTGACGCTGCCCGTCATTTTCTTCATGCTGTCGAACCATTATCCGCTGGCCTTCGGCACGACCTTCAACTGGGTGATCGCCGCCCTGGTCTTCCTGATGGGCGTCACCATCCGCCACTGGTTCAACACCACGCATGCCAGAAAAGGACGGCCGACCTGGACCTGGATCGTCACCGTCATCCTCTTCATCCTGATCATGTGGCTGTCGACCGTGCCGAAACTGCTGACCGGCGAAACGGATGCGGCAGCGGTCGCCCCCGCCTTCCAGCAATTCGCCGGCGATCCGCATTTCCCTGCCGTCAAACAGCTGGTCTCGACGCGCTGTTCCATGTGCCATGCGGCCGAGCCCGTCTATGAAGGCATCGTGCGGGCGCCGAAGGGCGTTATGCTTGAGAACGACGCGGAAATTGCCACCCATGCCCGCGAAATCTATATACAGGCGGGCCGCAGCCATGCCATGCCGCCCGGCAACATCACCGATATCACGCCGGATGAGCGCAAGCTGCTCGTCGCCTGGTTCGAGAGCGCAGTCGAAGGCAAGAAACAATGACGACGACACTCCTGCGCGGCCGCCTGCTGTCCTTCCACCGCGCGCCGCTGAGCCTGACCGACAGCCAGAGCTATCTCTACGAGGAGGATGGCGGCCTGCTGATCGAGAATGGGCTGATCGCGGCCGCAGGCGCTTATACCGAAGTCAAGGCAAAGGCAGCCGCTGATGTGGCCGAGATCGACCATCGCCCGCATCTGATCATGCCCGGCTTCATCGACATGCACCTGCATTTTCCGCAGATGCAGGTGATCGCCTCCTATGCCGCCAACCTGCTCGAATGGCTGAATACCTATACCTTTCCGGAGGAATGCCGTTTCGTCGAAAGCGCCCATGCTGAAAGGATCGCCACGCATTTTTACGACGAACTGATCCGCCACGGCACGACGACGGCGGTCGCCTATTGCTCCGTGCACAAGACCTCGGCCGATGCCTTCTTCGCCGAAGCGATGAAGCGCAACATGCGCATGGTCGGCGGCAAGGTGATGATGGACCGCAACGCCCCGCAGGGCCTGCTCGACACGCCGGAGATGGGTTACGACGAGACCCGCCAGGTGATCGCGGACTGGCACGGCAAGGGCCGCAACCACGTCGCCATCACCCCGCGCTTCGCCATCACCTCGACGCCGGCGCAGATGGAAGCGACGGCAGCCCTTGCCCGCGAATTTCCCGACCTGCACATTCAGACGCATCTTTCGGAAAACCACGACGAGATCAAATTCACCTGCGAGCTCTATCCCGACGCGATCGACTATACCGACATCTACGCCCGCTACGGTCTGCTCGGGCCGAAAAGCCTCTTCGGCCACGCCATCCACCTGTCCGAGCGTGAAGCCGATGTCATGAGCGAGACGGGCTCCGTCGCCGTCCACTGCCCGACCTCGAACCTCTTCCTCGGCTCCGGCCTGTTTCCATTGAAGGCGCTGGCGCGGCGTCAAAAGCCGGTCTGCATCGGTGTCGCCACAGATATCGGCGGCGGCTCCAGCTATTCGATGCTCAGAACCATGGACGAGGCCTACAAGATCCAGCAATTGCTGGGCGAACGGCTGAACCCGCTGGAAAGCTATTACCTGATGACCCGCGGCAATGCCGAGGCGCTGTCGCTGGCCGACCGGATCGGCACGCTGGAACCCGGCACCGAAGCCGACCTCGTCGTTCTCGATGCGGCCGCGACCCCGGCCATGGCGCTGAAGATGGAAGTGGTGAAGACACTGCCCGAGGAACTCTTCCTGTTGCAGACGATGGGCGACGACCGGGCGATCGCCGAGACCTACGTGGCCGGTATTGCCTTGAAAGCAGGGCTTTGACGATATCGGCGACCCCAAAGAGGGACTGTGAAAGCTGTCTGACGCGGCTAGTTTCCCATAACGCCCTTCCGATTTCCATGTTACGCCGATAGACGCGTTCAGATGTGAAGGTTCCATTCATGGCCACTCCGCTCACCATCGCCGACCTGAAGATGCTCGCACGGCGCCGCGTTCCGAAGATGTTTTTCGACTATGCGGATTCCGGCTCCTGGACGGAGTCGACCTATGCGGCGAACGAAAGCGATTTCAGCCGGATCAAGCTGCGCCAGCGCGTGCTGGTCGACATGAGCAACCGCACGCTGGAAACGACGATGATCGGCCAGACAGTGTCGATGCCGGTGGCGCTCGCGCCGACCGGCATGACCGGTATGCAGCATGCCGACGGCGAGATGCTGGCGGCGCGCGCCGCGGAAGAATTCGGCGTTCCCTTCACGCTGTCGACGATGAGCATCTGCTCGATCGAGGACGTCGCCTCGGTGACGACGCGGCCGTTCTGGTTCCAGCTCTACGTGATGAGGGACAAGGATTTCGTCCTCGACCTCATCCGTCGCGCCAAGGCCGCGAAATGCTCGGCGCTGGTGCTGACGGCCGACCTGCAGATCCTCGGCCAGCGCCACAAGGACCTGCGCAACGGCCTCTCGGCGCCGCCGAAATTAACCGCGAAACATATCTGGCAGATGGCGATGCGGCCGTTCTGGTGCCTCGACATGCTGCAGACGAAGCGCCGATACTACGGCAACATCGTCGGCCATGCGAAAAATGTCACCAATGTCGCCTCCGTCTCCACCTTCGCGCACGAGCAATTCGACCCGCGGCTCTCCTGGTCTGACGTGGCCTGGATCAAGGAGCAATGGGGCGGCCCGCTGATCATCAAGGGCATACTCGATCCGGAAGATGCCAAGGCCGCCGTCGATACCGGCGCCGATGCAATCATCGTCTCCAATCATGGCGGCCGCCAGCTTGATGGCGCCCCCTCCTCGATCAGCATGCTGCCGAAGATCGTCGATGCCGTCGGCGACAACATCGAGGTCCATCTCGACGGCGGCATCCGCTCCGGCCAGGACGTGCTGAAGGCCGTAGCGCTCGGCGCCAAGGGCACCTATATCGGCCGTCCCTTCCTCTACGGCCTCGGCGCCATGGGCAAGCAAGGCGTGTCGCTGGCGCTCGGCATCATCCGCAAGGAGATGGACATCACCATGGCGCTCTGCGGCAAGCGCGACATCAACGATGTGAATTCTTCGATCATCGACGGGCGGCAATAACCTGCCAGACACGCACCGGCGAGCCCTTACATCGACCGCATGCGATTCAGCATAGCGGCAGGCCGTCGCTCGCATTCAACAGAAGGATCGCGAAAATCACCAGGCAGATGGCGAGGGCAAAACGCTGCCGCCAGACGATGCGGCGCGACCCGGCAATCCGCCTCTCCAGGCCGGGCGGCGTCCCGGCAGGCTTGCGAAGCTGCATCCGGGACAACAGGTCGTCGACGGCGGCAAGGCCGGCGGTCTCTGTCTCGTGGCTCGACGCGAGGCGAAACAGCAGCGCATCGAAGAGGAGATGGACCGCCAGCGCGAGGACCAGCACGCAGAAAACCAGCATCACGAGCCAACCCAGCAATGGCGCGAAGCCGCGATATCCCCCGGCGATCGGGCTGGCAATCAGTGGCAGCAGCGCTGCCAGGCCGCAGCAGATCGAATTGCGGCCGAGATTTCGCGCAGCCGACGAGGCCGTGGCATTCCACTGCGTCATTGCAAGCCCTCCGTCACGGCATGGATACTTTCCGCGGGCAGATGAACACGCCGCCCTGCCCGTTCGATCCGCCGCACGGCTTCGGCTGGATCTTCGCAACGTCTGGTGATGAGCAGCCAACGCATGATGACGCAGGCGCTCCGCTGGAAACCGAGCGCACAGCAGACGAGGACCGGTCCCTGCTGGCGCGCGGTCTCGATGAGGTTCGCCGCGGCAAGCGTCTGGATCTTGTCGAGGGCTGTCAGATCAAGGGTGGGAAAGCTGCACCAGCGCGCGCGCGTCCCGCCCGGGCGCTGAAGTTCGCCGGCCATATCGATCACCGTGGCAAAACGGTCGGCCTCGTGGCGACGCGGAAAACGACCGAGATGGACGCCGTCGGCGATCACCACCGATGCCGGCATTCTCCAGGTCCAGAACCGAATGTTGATGAGGGCGCCGAGCCGGTAGGGCGCGAGCAGCCAGCGGCTGGCAAGCGTGGCCCGGCCATCGACGCGTTTCTGGAATATTTGCGGGCCGGCGCCGAAATATCCGAGCGCGACGATCGCCAGCGCAACAGCCGGCCAGAGCAACAGAAGCGCTGCTGGCGAGAGAGGCGTACAGAGCGCTGCAAGGCCGAGAAATGCGACGGCGCCGCACAGATAATAGAAGCCGAGACGGCGCGACTTTGGATCGTCGCTCATCGTAAAATTCGCCAGCGGCGAACCGGCATCGCGCGGGAAAAGCCAGGCGGCGAACAGACCGAGCAGCATGCCTGTGGGTATGTCGATGACCTGATGCTGCCACGTGGTCAGCACGGAGGCAGCGATCAGGAAACACCACAAGTGCCAGACAAGCCGTGCCTTGCGCGGCAACCGGCCGCGCAGATGATCCCAGATCACCACCAGCAGCGCGATATGCAGCGACGGCGCCTGGTTGAACGGCTTATCGAAGCCGCCGAGAACGGCGAACATGAAACCGGGCAGGCCGCTCGTTGCCGGCCGCACGAAGGTCGCCTCGAGCGGAAACGCGACAAAGCAGGCGACGGCAACGATCTGGATCGTCAGATACCGTCTCGCCAGCCGATCCACATCGCGCGGCGTCGTGTTGATGAACAGGCAGAGTGCATAGAACAGATTGATCGACCAATATGGAATGATCGTCCATCCGAGGAACGGAATGGCGCTTTCCCATGCGAAGGCGACGTTCGGCACATGGGCGTGTAGCGATGCCAGCCAATTGGCGCCGCCATAGCTCAGATAGAAGAACGGCGCCAGGAAGGCCAGCCAGAGCGCCGCCCGCTTCGGGACCGGCGCAATCTGTGAAAAAGTTGAACGTGCCTTCTCCACGCTTTGCCCTCAGACTCTCTCGGCCAGCGAGACGGTGAAAATGCCCCACTGGTCGATCCGCTGCTCGATCTTTCGGAAACCGGCTGCGGCGACCAGCTGGTCCATTTCCTCTTGCGTCCGCCGCCGCATCACCCACGCCTCGCCGCCGCGGTGCGAGGTCAGGGCGCGGGCGATCATCTCCAATTGTGGATGCCATGGCTGGTTGGTGTAGACGAGCAGACCACCCGGCCGCATCGCCCGGGCGATCCCGTCGAGCGAAGCGGCGATCATCGCATTGTCGGAAAACAGCTCGTAAAGGCCGGAGACGATCGCGAGATCCGGAGCCGGCGTGATTGCAGCCAGCCCCTCGCCGTCAAAGGCATCCTGCTGGCGGAAGCTGACGAAATCACCCAGCCCACGCGCGGCGATGCTGTTGCGGCCGGCGTCGACGTTGATGGCGGAATAGTCCTGCAGCCGCGCACTATCGGGACGGACGGCAGCCGTCTCGATCGCATCAAGGACATAACGGCCGTGCCCGGCCGCGATGTCGAGCATGTGGGTACTGCGCCCAGTGGCTTTCAGGCGCTGCAGCGCGCGGTCGATCAGCTCCTGCAGGTGCAGCTTGCGCTGCCGGATGCCGCGCCAGCCGATCGCCTCGAGGAACACCTTGTCGATCAAGCGCCCGCCGGGACCGAGCCCGCGCGGCTTGTTCTCGTAGACGTAATCGAGCGTCGAGCCGGAATCAAAACCGGTCTTGACCCCGGTCCTTATGCCTTCGGACACCAGGGCGCCGATCTTGATGTTGAGGCGGCTGAGCGCCCAGTAAATGCCGCGTGGCGATGTCGCGCCCAGCGGGCTCGCGAGCCGGTCGGCCTCGTCCTTGGTATGGCCCTGGACATGGGCCGTGCGAAGATCGGCAGGCGCTCGAGGCTCGGCGAAACGCGCTTCGATAAAACGGCGGATTTCGGCCAGCGCAATCGCGCGGTCCTTTTCACCGAGCGTGTCGTGGTAGAAGCCGGCAAGCACATGCCGTTCCTTGATGCGGCTGCCGAGGTTTTCGTAAAACCGGTGCTGCGGCGCATGTCGCACCACCCAGTCGCTGCCGGAGATCAGCAGCTGGGTCGGCACGGTGATCGCGCGGGCGTCGGCCACGACCCGGGCTGCCGCCTCATAGAGCTGCACGAGAATGTTGGAGGCAATCGGCCTGGATATCAATGGGTCGGATTCGTACGAGGCGATGCGCTCGGGGTCATGCGTCAAGAACTTCGCCTTGACATAGGAATTGACGAAGAATGTCCCCTTGAGTTTTTCCCAGAGCGCAATGCCTTCCCTAGCAAAAGGCACGTAGAGCTTGACGCTGAAGGCCGGTGAGGCCAGCACCAGCGCGCGGATCGGCGGCGCATAATCGTGCACCCAAGTGGTGGCCAGCACTGCGCCGACGCTCTGCGCGATGACGGCGATGTTTTCGACAGCAACACCGCTTGTCTCGCTGACATGGCGGACGAAGCAATCGAGATCATGCGCCGAGGCCGCAAAGGATGGCGAATAGCCGCGCTCTCCCGGCGAACGCCCGTGGCCGCGTGCGTCCCAGGCGTAGAAGGCAAACTCATCGAGGCCGAGCTCGGTGGCGAGATGGGCGACACGGCCGCTATGCTCGTGGCCGCGATGGAGAAGAATGATGGCGCCCTTCGCGGCAGCGCCCGTCGCAGGCCACGTCCGATAAAACAGTCGGGTGCCGTCATGCGATGCGAATTCGGATTCATGCATTGGTCTGGCCGTCGAGGACGGTTGCACACTATCGGCAGTTTGCAGCACGGTCTTCTCCAATTCTGGTGGGTGGATGGGTTGCAACCATTGGCAGAACAGTGATTTGCTTTCATTGCAAAAGTCTAGTCGCAAATGTAAGCCCTATGCGAGAACCGACAGGAAGTATGGGCTTCCCCACAAGTAAGACGAACTGCACCACCGAAGCCGGGATAGATTTTTCCGATGCCACGAAATTCCACTGAGGTAGCATGTCTGTTTATCAATTGAAGTCCCGATTTCAGAACATTCTTCGCCCTCTGGTCCGCTTCCTCGCGGCACGAGGCGTCACCGCCAATCAGGTGACTTCACTTGCTGCCGCCGTCTCGGTTGCACTTGGCCTTTTTCTGAGCCTCGCCCCGTTTCCGCATTGGTTCCTGCTGGTGCCTGTTTGGTTTCTCCTGCGCATGGGCCTCAATGCCATCGACGGCATGCTCGCGCGCGAACATGGGCAGAAGAGCATTTTGGGCGCGTATCTGAACGAGATGGGTGATGTCGTGTCGGATGTCGCCCTGTATGTGCCGTTTGCCTTCATCGATCCGAACGGTTGGATGCCGGCGATATCAGTCATATTCCTCTCGGCGCTGACGGAATTTACCGGCATTCTCGGTCAAACGGTCGGCGCGAGCCGGCGTTACGACGGGCCGCTGGGGAAGAGCGACCGTGCCGTGCTTTTCGGCGCGCTCGGCATCTTTGTCGCGGTCGGCGGCACGTTTGCAGCATGGACTTGGGGGTTTTGGGCGCTGGTGGCTCTGCTTCTCATATGGACGATCATCAATCGTATCCGCGCCGGTATTCGCGAGGCGCAGACGGCCGCCCGATAGGCAGCGGAGCCGATCCGCCGCCGGCTCCTCCATCGGCGAATGTGATCCGCAACTGTGCCGCTTCTTTCCTTCTAACGACATGTTAAACACAGGTTGTATTTTTAACGCAGCATCTTGAAAGCACCAAAGCGGTGCTTTATGTTTCATCTTATGGCAAACACAGGCAAGACACCGCATCCATCGCTGCTGCGCTACACGCTGGCGCCTGATGATCATGCCCGGCAGGCGCTGGACGATACGGTTGCTGCCTATCGCAGGATGATCGGCATTCTGAGCGAACGCATCGACGACAAGGCGGGCGCCAATCTCGTCGTGCTGCATGAGCTTGCCTATGAAACCGTCCGCGAGCAGACGGGCCTGCCGGCGCGGCTGGTGACACTCGGCCTTCGCGATTTCGCCGCCAATCGCGGCGCAATCGCCGATCCGCCGCTTCTGCCGCTTGATGACAAGCTCTTCGCCATCAAGGGCCCCTCGGATCTGACGATCGCCACGGTGCATGGACGCGTTGCCGTCCCCTTCGATGTCGCGGGTTATTCCAGGGGATGGGAGAGTATTTTTCCGGCCTACCTTGTGGCCGGCCAGGATCGCTACGAGATTCATATCGGCGTCACGCCGAATTCCGCTCGGATGGAGGAAAACATGACGAACGAAGGCATTCTTTCACGCATGGGTCGTCTCATCGCCGGCATCGCCAATGCGGCGGTCGACAAGGCGGAAGGCGTCAACAAGATCGCCGTCATCGAACAGGCGATCCGCGAAATCGATGCGGCGGCGGACGAGGCCCGCACCGATCTCGGCAAGGCGCGCGCCGAGGAATATCGCATCCAGAGCCGTAGGGACGAAATCGTCGAGGACATGAACGCGCTCGACGCGAAGATCCGCCTCGCCGTCTCGTCCGGGCGCGATGACCTGGCAAAGGCCGGCGTCGCCCGCCAGATCGATCTCGAATCCCAGATCGCAGCTCTGGATAAGGCCCTGGCCGATGCCAGGGAACAGCTGGACGAAGGCCAGAAAGCGCTACAAGCGGTGCTGGCCACGCGCCGTGAGGCGGATGCTCGCCTTGCCGACTTCAAGCGCAGCATCGCCAGACATCCCGAAGACGCCGCAGCTGGTCACAGCCGGCCGGCGCCGGGCGCTGATGCTGCCAGGGCTGCGGCGGCCGTGTCGCGGCTGACCGGTGTTCCATCAGGTGAACATGCCCATAATTCGGAGCTGGACGAGCTCGACCGATTGCACCGCGAACAGGCGATCGAGGCACGCCTCGCGCGCTTCAAAGCGGACAACCGGTAACGCCGATGGGACTATTCTTCGCCCCCGAATGTGCTCCCTTCGCTATCGCCGCCGCCGTGCTCGCCGGCCTGACCGCGATCGAGATGCTCGCGACCGTCATGGGGTTTTCGATCACGGAACTTTTGGGAAAACCGGATTTCCATGGCCATGACGGCATTGCAGGCTATCTGTCCTGGCTCAATCTCGGCGGGGTTCCGCTGCTCATTCTGCTGATGCTGGCGCTTGGCTTCTTCGCCATTGCGGGCTTTGCCATACAGGCCGTCGCCGGCGCCTTCTGGGCGCCGCTGCCCGCCTTCATTGCCGCCGTTCCCGCCATAGTGGTCACCTTCCCTCTGGTCAGGGCATCGAGCCGGACCGTGGCACGGATCGTGCCGCGCGACGAAACCTATGTGGTCGATCTCGATGGTTTCCTCGGCCGAACCGCCGAAGTGTCGATCGGCCCGCTCGATCAGGGACTGCCGGGACGCGTCCGCGTCAAGGATCAGCATGGAAACTGGCATGTGCTGAGAGCGAGAGCCGCCAAGGGTCAGGAACCTCTCAAGATCGGCATTGAGGTTCTTCTCGTCGATCGCACGGCAGATGTATTTATCGCCATTCCCGCACTGGTCGACCCGACCGATGCGGACAATCAATCTTTGAGGGACCAGCAATGATCTACGACGTTATTCTACCAGCCGGCATTGGGATTGTTCTGATCTTCGGCATCGGTTTTGTCCTCGCCTCTCTTTACACACGCTCCAGCCGCGATGAGGCCTATGTGCGCACCGGCCTCGGTGGCCAGAAGGTCGTGCTCGACGGCGGGTCGGTCGTCCTGCCGATCTTCCACTCGATCGCCAGGGTCAATTTGAAGACGCTGCGGCTCGAGGTTCGCCGCGGTGAAGGTGATGCGCTGATCACCAAGGACCGGATGCGCGTCGATATCGGCGCCGAGTTCTATGTGCGCGTCAAACCCGATGCCTCCTCGATTGCGCTTGCCGCCCAGACGCTCGGCAACCGGACCAATGATGCCGAGGCGCTTCGCATCCTGATCGAAGCGAAATTCGTCGACGGCCTTCGCTCGGTGGCCGCAACGATGAACCTCGACGCGCTGCAGGAACAGCGCATGGATTTCGTCAAGGCCGTACAGGAGGCCGTCGGCGCCGATCTTCAGTCGAACGGTCTCGAGCTCGAATCCGTCTCGCTGACGCGCCTCGATCAGACCGATATCAAGCATTTCAACGCCAACAACTTCTTCGATGCGCAGGGTCTTGCCGCATTGACCCGCATCACCGAGGGCCGCAAGAAGGAGCGCAACGAGATCGTTCGCGATACCGAAGTCGCCATTGCCCAGAAGGATCTCGAGGCCCGCCAGCAATCGCTGACCATCGAGCGGACGAAGCGGGAAGCCGAGCTCAGCCAGGAACGCGACATCGCCAACAAATCCGCGGCGACACGCGCCGAAACCGCGCAGCAGGAACAGGCCGCAAAACGCGCCGAGGAGGAAGCCCGCATCGCTTCCGAGCAGGCGATCGCCGAACGCGAGGCAGCCGCCAAGCAGGCCCGCGAAAGCGCCAATATCGATTCTGCCCGCGCCGTGCAGCAGCGTGACACCGAAGCCAAGCGGGACCTGCAGATCGTCGCCCAGGAAAGCGCCATCGCCGTTGCCAATAAGAGCCGTGAAGAATCCGAAGCGAAGGCGGCTGCGGAAGCGGCCCGCGCGCTGGCGATCGCGGCAGAGGAAAAGGTCGGCACCGCCAAGGCGATCGAGATCGCCGAACGCGAAAGGCAGATTGCCGTGATCGACGCGCGCAAGAAAGCCGAGACCGAAGCAACCGCCGTCACCGTCGGCGCCGAGGCCGAAAAACAGGCAGCAAGCGACCAGGCCGAGGCCATCAAGACGCTCGCGACCGCCGAGGCGGATGCGGCGATCATCAAGGCCAAGGGTATTCTCGAAACCGGCAAGGCCGCCGCCGAGAGCGAGGCATTGCTCAACGACGCCCGCAACAAATTGAGCGCTGCCATCATCGAGTTCGAGATCACCCGCGAGCGGATCCGTATCATTCCCGAGGCGCTCGCCGAGGCGGTCAAGCCGATCGAGAAGATTTCCGACATCAGGATCTTCGATACCGGCGGCATGCTCGGCCGCGGAAACGGCGCGACCGGAGGAAACGGCATCGGCCTCGGCGAAGGACTGGCCGGCCAGCTCCTCTCCTATCAGGCCAACAAACCGATCCTCGACAAATTGTTGAAGGAGGCCGGCTTCGAGGGCGACGACGCCATCTCGTCTCTCCTTGGAAATCTCGACGGCGCAAAACCTGCAAGGCCGGTTGCGGCTCCGGCAAAGCCGGCAATACCCGCTGCACCTCCGGTAAAACCGGCAACACCGCCCGCAGGCCCGGCCACGACGGTCCCCCCTCCGGCACCGAAGAAGGATTGATCGCAGCGTGGGCGGGCCTGGGCTATCTCACCCAACCCGCCGCCAGCGCGCTCGCCCAGTCGGCACGGCCCTTTTCGGCGGCCAGTGCCGACATCGCCATGTGATCATAGGCGACGGTTCGGAACTGCCATATCCATCCGGCCGCTGTCTTTTCCAGAATGGCATAGCTCGCCAGTGGATGACCAACTTCGACCTTGTGGTAATAGGGCAGCTCATCGTCATAGGCCGCGCAGCCGACACTGCCGGGGTTGACGATCAGGCGGCCGTCGGAAAGGCGGACCGCGCGGGGGATATGGCTGTGGCCGCAGAGGATCAGCGGCAGGTCGATGCCTTCCGCCAGCGCCTCGATCGCTTCGATCGGCTTCAGAAAGACGAAGCCCTCCGGCGAGACCGATTCCAGCCAGTAGAGATTGTCGTCCTTCGGCGTCGCGTGGCAGAGATAGGCCTCGCCGCGATAGACGGCATCGAACGGCAGGCTGCGCAGCCAGTCGAGGTGGGATGGCGTCAGTTGCCGATAGGCCGCGGCATCCGAGGCATGCATGGCGACCGGATCCTGCTCGATCAGATAGCGGTCATGATTGCCGCAAACCGAGATCAGGCCAAGCGGCATGAGGATATCGGCTGTCCGGCCGGCCTCCAGCGGCCCGCTGAAGAAATCGCCGAGATTGACGATCTCCTCGATGCCCTCAGCGCGGATATCGGCAAGCACCGCTTGGAGCGCCAGATGGTTGCCGTGGATGTCGGCGATTGCTGCAAACCTCATTCAGCTTCCTCGATAAGTGGAATAACCGTAAGGCGAAATCAGCAGCGGCACATGGTAATGCGCCGTGACGTCGGCGATGCCGAAGCGGATCGGCACGAGATCGAGGAAGGCCGGATGCGGCAGCGGCGTACCATTTCCGCGCAGATAATCGCCGACGTGGAAAACGAGTTCGTAGATTCCCACGTGGAAATTTTCACCGACGAGAATCGGACCGCCGTCGACCCGGCCATCGGCATTGGTCTCGACCGTCTTCAGATGTCTGCGGATATCCCCGTCGAGCTGGAAAAGATCGATCCTCAGGCCTGCGGCCGGCTTGCCGAGAGCGGTATCGAGAACATGCGTGGTCAATCCGGTCATGGGGTTGGCTCGTTGATGACGAAGGAGGTTTCGAAGAAGAATTCCTCCAGATTATTATCAGGCCCGTCGCGGTCGACGACCAGAAAATCCGAGGGTTCGCCGAGCGCCATCAGCGGATGATGCCAGACGTTGCGGCGGTAGTTTACGCCCTGATCCCCGCGCGCCAGAAACACCTCAGGCCGGGCAGGACGCCCGTTCTCGTCCTCGGAGACGACGACGAGGAAAGGGCGGCCCGAAACCGGCGAGAAACTCTGGCTGCCGAAGGGATGGCGCTCCATCATGTCGACCGCATAGGGAAAGCTGCGCGGCTGACCGCGGAAGAGATTGATGATGACGCGCGCGCCCTCGCCCGTCGCTTCGGCTACGGCCAAGGCATGGAAACGCTCCGTCGTGCCGCCATTGATCAGCCGCATCGAGGCCGGATCGGCCTCGATCACCTCGCCGAAGGAAGCGAAGCTGGATCTGGTGAGCGGGCGAATGTCGAGAAATTCGGGCAATGGTTTCACTCGCCTTGAGCATGCCAGTTACGGACGGCATCGATCCCGGAAAGAAGCTCCGGCAGCGTGCGATATGTCGCCTCCCACATGTCCGAAGGATTGAGATCGAAGACGTCTTCGAGGATACGGTTGCCCGTGCCGCAGATTTTTGTCCAGGGCAGATCGGGATGCTCGCTGGCAAATTCCGGGTGGGTCACCAGCAGGCGGGACGCCGCGGCGCCTATGGTGAAATGACAAAAGGCAACCGCTTTGAAGGTGAGCTTGTCTCCGGCGAAGGCCGCCCCATCCATTCCGCCGACGAAAGACAGCGCCTCGGATGCCGCCTCATACATCTCGTTGAGATAGTCGATTGCGCGCCGCTCTTTCATTCGGCCTCCGGCAGCATCGATGTCAGTCGCAGCAGCGCGATCTTTTCGACCTGCGCCGTCGCGGTCGCAAATTCTTCGTCGCGGCCATTGCCGATTCGTGTTTCGAAGGCCGACAGGATATCGCCCTTGCCGAGCCCCTTGACCGCAATGATGAAGGGAAAGCCGAATTTTTCGACATAGGCCGAATTGAGTTCGGTGAAGCGGGCGTGCTCGGCTGGGCTCAGCCGGTCGAGACCGGCGCCGGACTGCTCCTTGCGGCTGTCTTCGGTGAGTTCGCCTGATATTGCCAAGCGCCCGGCAAGATCGGGGTGAGCGTTGAGCACACCGAGACTTTCCTCGCGGCTTGCCGCGCGGAAGGCGGACGTAAGGGCCGCATGTACGCCTGATGCCGTCAGCGGCTCGGTCACGCTGCCGGCGTCATAAGCACGCTCGGCGATAAAAGGCGAATGTTCGAAGACGCCGCCGAAGCGGGAGACAAAATCCTCGCGCGACAGCATCAGAGCGCGTCCGGCTGATGGTGCTTGTGCCAATGCTCGGCGATCTCGATGCGGCGCGGGATCCAGACCTTGTCGTGCTTCAGCACATATTCGATGAAGCGTTTCAGCGCCGCCGCCCGACCCGGGCGCCCGACGAGGCGGCAATGCAGGCCGACCGACATCATCTTCGGGCTGCCCGCTTTGCCTTCCTCATAGAGCGTGTCGAAGGCATCCTTCAGATAGGTGAAGAACTGGTCGCCGGCGTTGAAACCCTGCGGCGTTGCAAACCGCATGTCGTTGGTTTCGAGTGTATAGGGGATGATCAGGAAAGGTTTCCCGTCGACGCCCTTGACCCAGAAAGGCAGGTCATCGGCATAGGAATCGGAGGAGTAGAGGAAACCGCCCTCCTCCTGCACCAGCCGCAGCGTATTGTCGGAAGGCTTGCCCTGATACATGCCGTAGGGCCGCTCGCCGGTGAGTTCGGTGTGCAGGCGCACGGCTTCGAGGATATGCTTGCGCTCCAGATCTTCCGGAAAATCCTTATATTCCAGCCAGCGGTAGCCATGGCTGGCGATCTCCCAGCCGGCCTCCTTCATCGCCGCGACGGCTTCCGGGTTGCGGGCCATTGCCAGCGTCACGCCGTAGACGGTCGCCTGCACCTTGAGATCGGTGAACATCCGCCAGAGCCGCCAGAAACCGGCGCGCGAACCGTATTCATAGATCGATTCCATGTTGAGATTGCGCTGTCCCGGCCAGGCGGCCGCACCGACGATCTCCGACAGCAGGTTTTCGGAAGCCGGGTCGCCGTCGAGGATCGAGCTTTCGCCCCCCTCTTCGTAATTGATGACGAACTGCACGGCGATGCGTGCCTCGTCCGGCCATTTCGGATCGGGCGTCTGACGCCCGTAGCCGACCAGATTGCGCGGATAAGTCTCGGATACCATCAAATCACCTTCTGAAAAGACGAGGAACGGTATCATCCGCAGCCGGAATGTCGAGACGGAAACTGCGCAACGCAATTTTCCCGTTATGGAACAAATCCTTAGCGCACGGGACTTCAGGCGATCTTGCGCGCGCTGACCTTGCCCATCGGATGCAGCGAATGAACGCGGAAGGGGCCGCCGGTGCCCTCCTCGATCATCAGCGCCACGTTCGAAACCATGATCGGCTCTCTCAGCACAGGCTCGAAGATCGTCCGCAGCGCCGGCTCGATGCGCGGCATGTCGATCGCGTTGATCGGGCCCGTCACAGGCATGTGGAAGCGGAACTCCTCCATCACGTAAGGATTGCCCCAGCGATGCAGATTGGCGAACTGCGCTGCCGACAACCCGTCCGGATCGCTACGCTCGATCTCGGCTTCGCTGAGCGGCGCGCGGAAACGATCGAATTCCTGCACCATCGCCGAGGCCAGATACTGGATCTGCTCACAAGGGATATTCGGCAGCAGGCTGTAGAAATTGCCGAGCCTGGCGACTTCGAGACGCGGCATCCGGAAGGGAAGGACAGTTCCGGAGAAACGCATAAGATCGCGCAGGAGTTGAGATTCCGACATGTCGGAGGAAAGGTGGAACGGCGCTTTCAAAACACCGTGAAAACCATAGCGCCGCGGCACGGCCGTGTGGAAGGCGATCTCATGGATGCCGAGGCCGCGAATGGCCGGAGGCTCCGTCGCATCGCCAGAAAACACGTTTCGGCCAAGCCAATTGGCGGCCACGAGCGATAGCGGGTCGCTTGCCGGAGGCGTGAAGCAAATGGCATAGCGCATGCGATTTCCTCCATCAAGGAAAGGAGCGCCGATGACTTCAGGCGCTGTCAATGCGCAAGCAGATAGGTGATTTGCATGACAGAATAACGAAGCAGAACGGCGAAGAATTCACGTTTAACGTGAAGCCGCTGCGATGTGACTTGAAATCGCGAAGCTCTCCGGCAGCAAAAATCCGCAATCCGCATCGCCTGCGATACAGATTGCCGCTTCCGCCAGCCGATGCGCAAGGCCGAAGCTGACCTTGAAGCCGCCGGTCAGCGCGATCAGGCGCGGGTGATCGGGGTGGCGGCCGATCATCGGATCCCGGTCGATCGCCTTCGGGCGAAGCCCCGCCCAGCGCTCGACGACGGGGGCGTCGCGAAGGCTTGGCACGATCGCCCGCGCCGCCTCGATCAGCGCGTCGAGCTGGGCATCGGTCGAAAAAGGATTGTCGAAACCGTTCTCGCTGGTGCTGCCGATCGCCGCATGCCCGCCCTCATGCGCGACGACATAGAGCCCGTCGAGGAAGATCGTCGGCAGCGCCGGGTCGATATCCGCCTTCAACAACGCCGCCTGCCCTTTCACCGGCTGGCCGAGCGGCTGCTTCAAGCCGGGCGTCAGCCCCTGCAGCAGAGGAAAGGACTGATGGCCGGCGGCCAGGATGCAGCGACCGAAAGCAACGGTTTCGCCGCCGATCTCGGCCGTGCCGCGATCCGGATCGAGATCGGTGACGACAGCATTTTCCCGGATGCGCACATGTTTTGCCCCACGCAGGAAGGCGATCAGTGCTGATATCAGCGAGCGGGGGGCGACGCGGGCGGCAAGCGTGTCATGCACGAAGCCGCTCTCGCCGGCGGGCGCCGCGACCCAGCCATCTACATCAGGTCTGTCGAGCACATGCCAGTGGAAGCGGCGCTCGCCTGCCCGCCAGTGGCGTTCGGCATCTTCGGAATGGCCAAGCGCGATGCGGTTGAGATGCGGCTTCGGCAGCGGGATCAGCCGCCCAGACCTGTTGTAACCGGCCGAAAGCCCGGTCTCGGCTTCGAGCGCTGCGATCTCGGCTTCGAGTGAAACCAGCGCGTCGAACTGGAACTGCTTCTTCTCCGACCACCGGTCCGGCATATGCGGCATCAGCGCGCCAAGCAGGCCGCCGCTCGCACCTTCGCCCAATCTGCCGGCGTCAGCGATAAGGGTACGGATGCCCCGGCGCTCGGCATGGACGGCTGCCCAGAGACCCATGATGCCGCCGCCGACGATCAGCAGTTCTGAGGACGATTGACCTGAGACCGGCTGAGGATTATCGGCTTTTTCCATGACAGACGTGAACCCCGATCAGATTGGCGCGGGCGCGCCGCAGCCGCTCGAATGGCGCGACGGCGATATGCCCTATTCCACCGCCTTTGGCGATCATTTTTATTGCCAGACCGATGGCCGGCTGGAATGCGGCCACGTCTTCCTCGCCGGCAACGGCCTGCCGGAGCGCTGGAGCGGGCGGCAGGAATTCACGATCGGCGAACTCGGCTTCGGCACCGGCCTGAACTTCGCCGAGACCTGGCGGCAATGGAAGCTGCACCGTGCCGGCGGCCAGCACCTGCATTTCATCTCCTTCGAACTCCACCCGATGCGCGGCGAAGAAATCGGCCGGGCGCTGTCGCACTGGCCTGAAATCGACGCCGAACGCGAGGCGCTGACGGCGGCCTGGCCGCAGATGCCTGCCGATACCGTCACACTCGACCTGGATACCCAGACGCGGCTCAGCGTCGTCTGCGGCCGTGCCCTTGACGGCGTCGCCGCAGCAAAGCCCGGCTTCGACGCCTGGTATCTCGATGGCTTCGCGCCCTCGCGCAATGGCGACATGTGGTCGGAAGAATTAATGCGTGAGGTCAACGAAAAGACTGCCGCCGGCGGCACCTTCGCAACTTACGCCGCGGCCGGCTTTGTGCGCCGCAATCTCATCGCTGCGGGTTTTATCGTCGAGCGCCGGCAAGGCTTTGCCGGCAAGCGTGAAATGCTCTGCGGCGTCAAATAACCTCAGGTAAATACGACTTACCAAGCGGTTTGTGTTGCTAACAGTTATCACTTCGTGCGATAGTCACGCGAGAGGAAGCAATATGGCCAGCAGCGCGAATCTCGGACAGCAACTCGAAAGCTATGTGAACGAACTCGTGAAATCGGGGCGTTACAATTCGCGCAGCGAAGTTCTGCGGGAAGGTGTCCGGCTTGTCGAGGAGCGGGAAAAACGGTTGATGGCACTCGATCTGGCGATCGGCCGAGGGATCGCGGACGCGGAAGCCGGTCGCCTCAAGCCCGTCGGCGAGGTCGCCGGCCGCCTTGCGGCCAAATATGACCGCCGTTCGTGACTGTCCTCATCACCGCCCAGGCGGAGGCGGATCTCGAGCGCATTGGCGACTACATCGCTGAGGACAATCCGCGGCGGGCCGTAAGCTTCATTCATGAATTGCTGGAACGATGTGGACGTCTGGCGGAAACACCGAACGGTTTTTCGTTGGTTCCGCGCTACGAACACACTGGCGTTCGCCGCCGTCCTTACGGCAACTACCTGATCTTTTATCGCGTCGGCGAGAATCGCATCGAGATCCTGCATATTCTCAACGGCGCTCAGGATTTCGAGAGCATCCTGTTTCCCGAAGGTTCAGATCAATAACTGGTGCGCCCCGGCTGCAGCTCGTCCTTGCCGAGCCATTGTCGGATCTTTTCTTCCAGCAGTTCCGGGCTGATCGGCTTCGACATGTAGTCGTCCATGCCGGCGTCGAGGCAGAGTTCGCGGTCGCTTTCGAGCGCATGGGCGGTAACGCCGATAATCGGCACCCGGTGGCCCCGGCCCTGTTCCCGTTCGCGGATCGTCTGGGTCGCCTGATGGCCGTTCATGACGGGCATGGAGACATCCATCATGATGATGCGCGGCGTGTGCCGCTCCCAGGCGGCGACCGCCTCCGCGCCATTCTCGACGACGAGGAAGGAAAGACCCGTTCCCTGCAGGATCTGCGTGAAGACGATCTGGTTGACCTCGTTGTCCTCGGCGACGAGCACGTCGACAAATTCGGCGGCCCGCTTTTGCGGTACGGGCGCAGGCGGCTTCGCCGGAACCGCCGCTTCCGTCTGCAGTCGGGCGATCTCGGCGTCCGAGGCCTGCTTGACGCGGCTGGCGCGCACCACCTCGACGACGGTGTTGCGCAGCACGTTGGCGCGCGCCGGCTTCATCAGATGCGCGTGACCGTTCAGTGCGGCGAATTCCTTTTCCGTGCCGGAGATATCCATCGATGTCAGAAAGATGATCGGCAGTTCGACGAAGCGGCGATCGGCGCGCAGCCGGCGCGCGACATCGGCGCCGTTCATATCGGGCATGTGATAATCGAGCACGACGGCATCGACGGTAATGCCGAGATCGGCCGCCGCCTCCAGGATCGCAAGACCGGTGCCGCCGCCCTCGGCGGCCACGCCGTCGAAGCCCCAGAGCGACAGCTGCTCGGTGAGAATGCGCCGGTTCACGTCATTGTCGTCGACGACGAGGATGCGGGCACCCTGCACATTGATCGGCAGCGGCCTCGGCTCGATACGGGCGGCCGCCACCGCAAACGGCAGGTTGACGGTGAAAACCGAGCCCTTGCCCCATTCGCTCTCGACGTTGAGATAGCCGCCGAAAAGGTCGACGAGCCCGGCGGTGATCGCAAGCCCGAGGCCCGTTCCCTCATGCCGCCTTGTCGAGGAGGCATCGACCTGCGAGAACTTGTCGAAGACCGTTTCGAGCTTTTCACTCGGGATGCCGATACCGGTATCCTCGATGCGAATATTCGCCATGATCTCGCCGCCGGCGGCAGGCTCGAAGCCGACATCGACGAAGACATGGCCGCGCTCGGTGAACTTGACGGCATTGCCGACGAGATTGGTGACGACCTGGCGGAAACGCCCGGCATCGCCGATCACCGCGGCGGGCAGATCCGGTGCGGCTCGCACCAGGAGTTCGATATTCTTCTCGGCCGCATGCGAGGACAGAAGCGTCGCCACGTCCTCCACCGCTTCGGTGATGTCGAAGGCGGCCTTGCGCAGTTTCATCTGTCCGGCATCGATCTTGGAAAAGTCGAGGATGTCGTTGATGATGGTCAGCAGCGCATTGCCCGATTTGACGATGATGTCGACGAAGGTCTTCTGCCGCGTATCGAGATTGGTTTTGGCAAGCAGCTCCGCCATGCCGAGCACACCGTTCATCGGCGTACGGATCTCGTGGCTCATATTGGCGAGGAATTCGGATTTGGCGCGGTCGGCGGCTTCGGCGCGCGACAAGAGATGGCGCAACTCCTCCTCGCGGCGCTTGAGCTCGGTGACGTCGGTGAAGAGCGCCACCCAATGCTGCCCCTTGCTGATCGTCGCATCCATGTTCACCCAGCGCTCGCCGCCGACATGGAAGACGGTGGAGATCGGCAGCCTGGCGGCGATATTGTCGCGCCAGCCCTGCAGGATTTCGGCCGCGGCATCGTGGAAATCGCCGCGCACCGCGCAAAATTCGAACATGCCGAGCCAGCCCTGCCCGGCTTCGATATAGGCGGGCGGAATCTGCAGGATATCGGCCATCGCCCCGTTGGACATCTTGATGATGCCGTCCTGGACGATGGCAAGACCTTGCGACATCGCATGCGTCGCATCGCGCATCATCTCGCCGACCCGCTCCAGCGCGGCGCGGGTCTCGTGAATTTCCTTTTCCCGCTCGCGCACCGCCGAGATGTCGGCATAGGTGAGCAGGATACGGTCGTTGGAGATGCGGCGGCTGTCGAAGATGACGGATTTGCCCCCCGCCCAGCCGAGCTCGATCGGCTCGGGCACTTCGGCCTCGAACAGATGCTTGCGGAAGGCGTAGATCTCCTCCGGCGTCTGCGTGCCGTCGTAGCGTCCGAGCTCTAAATTGCGGCGGATGACGTCGATGAAGGGGCGGCCGTCGAAGCGGTCGTCGAGCGGCAGCTCCCAGATGCTGTAGAATTCGTCGTTGACATAGAGAATCTGGTGGTCGTTATCGAGGATCAGCACGCCGATCGGCAGCGAACGCAGAATGCTCTCGATATCCCGATGCAGTATTTCTTCCTGCCTGCGCGACTCAATCAGCGCCGTCTCGCGCTCCTTGAGCGGCGAGATGTCGGAAAAGGAGCCGACGACATAGGTTCGCCCATCCGCCGTCATGACGCGGTTGACGCGCGAGATGACCGGATAGATGTGGCCGCTCTTGCTCGGCATCTCGCTCTCGAGCTCCACCGAAATGCCGTCCCTGAGCGCCAGCAGGTTTTCCTGGTAGATCGCCTCGCCACCTTCAGGCCCGAACATTTCATGTTCGGTCATTCCCAGATACTCGGAGCGGGAATGGCCGCTGAAGGTCTCATAATATTTGTTGGCATAGACCAGGCGGTGCTCGTCGTCGCGCACGAAGACTGCAACCGGCAGGTCCTCCAGGACGGTGCGGAGAACGTCCAGTTCGTCGACGCTCTCACCCCAGGCCGAATCGCCGGCGGGCGCAGGTCTTCCACCGTCGCGATAGGCGGCATTGACGATCAGCGGGCGACCGTCATCGGCAAAAATCCCGATCGGATGATCGAGCTTTTCCAGCGCCTCGCGCACACGGGCGAAATCCGTCACAATCCCGGGATCGCCGGCAATCCCCCTGGCGTCGACCGCCCGGCGCGGCTGCTCGCGCACTTCGAAGATGCCGAGCACATAGGCCCGATCCGGCGACGGCGAAAAGCTTTCGATCTGGATGCGCTCATGGCCGAGGCCTGCAGCATCGAAGCAGATGGCGTTTTCCTCGGTGCCGAACACCAGCGCGCGGCGTTCCCTATCCTCGCGCTCCTCTTCCTCGGGACGGTCGAAGAGTTCGCGGCTGCGCCTGCCGATGAAATCGGAAATCTCGCGGCCCAGGAAGTCGGCATAGGCCTCGTTAACGGCGACGTAGCGCAACTCGCTGTTCTTGACATAGGCCGGGGTGTCCAGATCGGCGATCCGGCGGCAAGCCAATTCGAGAATGTCCCCGGCCGATCTCAAGAAATTGTCGCTCCCGCAATGAATGAAATATCAACTACAAAGACTATAAGGCCAAGGCTTTTAACAAGGTTTTAACCATAAATTTCGATAGCGGAATTTTACGAGCCGGCTCACCAAGTTGAAGACGCCTCACATTGCGGGCCTGAGCTTGCACGAGACTGAAAGGACGCCGCCATCTGTGGCAACCCTGCAGCCTTGATGTCGGGAGCCGTTGAAACCATGACGAAAATTTAATGCGGGAGGCGCTTGCACGGCCATTGCGCCGCCGCGATCCGGGCAGAGTCTGGACACGGCTTTTTGGAAGCCAGTCTAGATAAGGAAATAGCATATGTCCGTTCTTCATAAGACCATGGCGACGGGCCTGATCGCGCTGACCCTTGCCGGCGCCTCGCTCGCCACCGCCACCACCGCCGATGCCCGTCCGCGTGATGCCTTCTGGGGCGGCCTGGCCGCCGGCGTCGTCGGCGGAACCCTGCTCTCCGAGGCAGCCCGCCCCGCCTACCCTGTCTATCCCGCCTACCCTGCATACCGCCCGTACCCGGTCTACCGGACCTACTACCGGCCGGCCTACTGCCACCTCGAATGGCGCTACGACCGTTGGGGCGAGCCCTACCGCGTCAAAGTTTGCCCGGAATAGAGACCCGCACCCGGCGCCGCTTGACCTCCCGGCGGCGCCGGTCCAATGCGTTTACTCGCACAGAGGGAGGATCAGCATGCCGGAACCGCTCAAGAACCTGCTGCACGAAGTGTTGGTCGGTAACATGGCCGATCGCATCGCTGCCAATGCGTCTTCCTTCGATCGCGAGCGTTTCGTAAGACTGGCGATCGACGGTCTTGGGGCACTGGAGCTGATGGAGCGCTCGGCGCTGATCCGCGACGCGCTGTTTGCCACGCTTCCCGATGATTTTCCGAAGGCAGCCGCCATCCTCAAGGCGAGCCTGCCCGCCGATGGCAAGCCCGGACTGACGGGCTGGATGCTGCTGCCGGTCAACCAGTTCATCGCAGCACGCGGTCCCGATCATTTCGATCTCGGCCTCGACCTGCTGAAGGCGCTGACACCGCATTTCACCGCCGAATATGGGATCCGCCCCTTCATCCACCGCGACCAGCAACGCGCGCTTGCCGTCATTTCCGGCTGGGTCGATGATCCCGACCAGCATGTGCGCCGGCTGGCAAGCGAGGGAACCCGGCCGCGCCTTCCCTGGGCGATACGCCTGCCGCAGCTCGTCAAGGATCCCGCGCCGATCCTGCCCATCCTGACGGCGCTGATCGACGATCCGGAAGAGTATGTGCGCCGTTCCGTCGCCAACAGCCTGAACGACATCGCCAAGGATCATCCGGATCTGGTCGCAGCCTTCATCGCCGGTCACATCGAGGGGGCCCCCCGCGAACGCCGCTGGCTGCTGAAACACGCCTCGCGCACGCTTTTGAAGAACGGCCATGCGCAGGCGCTCGCCAATTTCGGCTTCGGCGCGGCTGCTTCGCTCGCATGCGAATTGCGGCTCGCAAACAGCGAAGTGCTTTTCGGAGAAGGGCTGGATTTCGAAATCCGGGTGACGAATGCCGGCAAAGCCCCGCAATCGCTGATGATCGACTACGCCATCCACCATGTGAAGAGCGACGGCTCACTCTCGCCCAAGGTCTTCAAGTGCAAGACGATCACGCTCGCGCCCGGGCAAAGTCACGCGATGACGCGCCGCCACACCATGCGGCCGATCACGACACGGCGCTATTACCCTGGCGAACACCGCATCGCCATCCTCGTCAACGGGGCGGAAAGCGCATCGCAAAGCTTCGCTCTCGTCATGCCCTGACGTGACCCGGCTGAGGCTTTTTTGTGCACTGCACTTGACTTTCACAGCGAACTAGCCCAAATGCGGCTCAGCTTTCACCCTTCCGGCCGCCGCGTGAGCGTGCCCCTGCTAGAAAATACGGACGCAGGAAGAAGGGACAAAAGCGCATTTCGATAGAGCGCCGCACTCCCAATGAGCGGCCAGAAGCGCTGGAAAGCTTTTTCCAACTCACAAGTTCCCACTTCACGCGGGGTTCTTGACGCCAGAATGAAACCGGATCGCATGGTGCGTTCCGGCGATAGTCATTGTGGCGCCCCGAAAGGTTATACCTTGACTAATTTTGAATCGCTTGGTGTCTCCAAGCCGATCGTTGCCACCTTGTTCCAGCTCGGCATCGAAACGCCGACGCCGATCCAGGAACATTCCATTCCCCTCCTCCTCGAAGGCCGCGATCTGATCGGCCTTGCCCAGACAGGCACCGGCAAGACCGCCGCTTTCGGCCTGCCGCTGATCGAAAAGCTGCTTGCCGACGAACGGCGCCCCGACAACCGCACGACGCGCACGCTGATCTTGGCGCCGACCCGCGAACTGGTGAATCAGATCGCCGAGAGCCTGAAGAAGTTCATCCGCAAGTCGCCGCTGCGCATCAACGTCGTCGTCGGCGGTGTCTCGATCAACAAGCAGCAGCTTCAGCTCGAAAAGGGCACCGACATCCTCGTCGCCACGCCGGGCCGCCTGCTCGACCTCGTCAATCGCCGCGCGATCACGCTGACTGCGGTTCGCTATCTCGTACTCGACGAAGCCGACCAGATGCTCGACCTCGGCTTCGTCCACGATCTGCGCAAGATCGCCAAGATGGTGCCGAAAAAGCGCCAGACCATGCTCTTCTCGGCCACCATGCCGAAGGCGATCGCCGATCTCGCCGGCGAATATCTGGTCGATCCCATCACCGTCGAAGTCACGCCGCCTGGCAAGGCTGCCGACAAGGTCGAGCAGTACGTGCATTTCGTCGGCGGCAAGAATGACAAGACGGAACTGCTCCGCAAGTCGCTGACCGAAAACCCGGATGGCCGCGCCATCGTCTTCCTGCGCACCAAGCACGGTGCGGAGAAGCTGATGAAGCATCTCGAGAACGTCGGCTATTCCGTCGCCTCGATCCACGGCAACAAGAGCCAGGGCCAGCGCGAGCGGGCGCTGAAGGCTTTCCGCGACGGCAGCATCAAGACGCTGATCGCCACCGACGTCGCCGCCCGCGGCATCGACATCCCGGCCGTCAGCCACGTCTACAACTACGACCTGCCTGAAGTGCCTGATGCCTATGTCCACCGCATCGGCCGCACGGCGCGCGCCGGCCGCGACGGCATCGCCATCGCCTTCTGCGCTCCCGACGAAGCCAAGCTGCTGCGTGATATCGAGCGCCTGATGGGCATCGACATCACGGTCGCAGGCGGCGAACCGCCGGCCCATATCAGCAGCAGCGGCCCTCGCCGCGGCAACGGCAATGGCAACAACCGCAATCGCGGCGGCGGCCAGGGTCGCGAAAGCAATGGTCGCGGCGAAGGCCGTGGCGACCAGAACCGTTCCGAGCATCGCGGCAACCGCCAGGAACGCCGCCCGCGCCGTGAAGGCGAAGGCAGCGAGTTTCGCGCCAGCGGCAGCGAAGTCCGCGCCGGCGGCGAGCGTCGTCCGCGTCCCGAGCGCACTGCCCGCAACGAGGATTTCCGCGGCCAGCGTCGCGGCGAAGCGACCCCTAACCTCGGTCCCGACAACGATCTGGTCTCGACCTCCGACTTCCGCCCCGCGGCAAAGCCGCAGCGTCCTGCCCATAACGGCCCCAATGCCCACCATGCCAATGGCGAGCCGAGCGGTCATCACCGCGGCAATAACCGCCACGCCCACGGCCGCCCGGCCCGCAAGCACGGCGAAGATCGCGGCCCGCAGCAGGCCCAGGGCGGCGAACCCCGCCGCGACGGCAACGGCGGCAATCGCCGCGGCGGCTCCGGCGCCCGCAATGGCGGCGGCCAGCGCCGCGAGCGCGCCTGATCATCGATCGACTGAAAATCAGAAAGGCCGGGTTCTCCCGGCCTTTTTTATTTCCTATGCCTCAGCCGGTGTCTGCCGCTCGGCTATCCTGCGGTTCGTGAGATAGACACCCGTCACGACGATCACCGTGCCCAGAATCAACGGCATCGTCAGCGGCTCCCCGAAGGCGATGAAGGCCTCGAGCGCGACGGCCGGCGGCATCAGATAGATCAGCGAGGCGGCGCGGGAGACCTGCCCCCGGCGGATCAGATAAAGCAGCAGCCCGACACCGCCCATCGACAGGCCGAAGACCGACCAGACGAGCGCGCCATAGGCCCGGGCGGTGCCGTCGAAATGCTGGTGTTCGAAGATCAGCGACAGCGGCAGGGTGAGAATCAGCGCGCCGACATATTGCAGCGTCGCGATGGTCCGGAGGTCGCCGGATTGCAGGTGTTTCTTCTGATAGAGCGTGCCGTAGGTGACGGAGCCCATGGCAATGAGGTTGACCGCCAGCGGCAGAGCGGCATGTCCGAGATCGGCCGTCGCCGGACCGAAGAGCTTCGGCGAAATGGCGATGCCGATGCCGATGAAACCAAGAGCCAGGCCGAGCTGCTGCGTCTTCTGCAACCGCTCGCCGACCAGGAAAGGGGCCGCCATCGCCGTCATCAGCGGCTGCAGTGCTGCGATGATGCCCGATATGCCGGCCGGCACGCCATTGGCAATCGCCCACCAGAGACCGGCGAGATAAAAACCATGCAGGAAAAAGCCGGAATAGATGGCGCGCAGCACCGTCGCCCGGCTCTTCGGCCATTGTGCCCGCGCCACCAGGCAAAGCGCCAGGAACGCCAGAGCCGACAGCCCGTAGCGTATCGTCAGAAAGGTGAAGGGTTCGGAATGCAGCGCCGCATATTTCGCCACCACCCAGCCCGTGGACCAGAGCAGGACGAAAAGAGCGGGGGCAAGGCGATCAAGGGACATCGGGGCTCGCAAGAAAAGATTCGCCGTGCTGATAGCGGCAGCCGGCGGCCGCAGTCAAAGGCGAAGCGTTGATGCTTATTTGAAATTTCGCTGATGGTTGGGTGGATAGCGTGGCCAGCGCGGCTCCTGTGGCGAATACAGAACGGCGTGCCGTGTGGCACCCCCTCTGCCCTGCCGGGCATCTCCCCCACAAGGGTGGAGATTGGCAAGAGGTTGGGTCATCCGTCCCTCTCTGCTGTATCGAAATAGCCATGCGGTAGTTGTTTGGGGAAGCCGTCGCGCGCCCAGCCGATCTCCCTCCTTGTGGGGGAGATGTCCGGCAGGACAGAGGGGGGGGTGCCTCACGGCATGCCCTCTCCTCGCCACAGGATGAGAGAGGTGCGGTTGCATCTGCATCTCGAATCCACCTTGCCGATCGAAAAACAATCATCTGCCCACATTTTGCGCAACCACTCGAAGCAGCCATCCTCCCCACCACGCCACCCAACTTCAAATGCCCGGATTTTCACCCGTTTCCCGCAACGCAAAATCTTTTCCTCGAACTGCGCATGGTTCTTGCATTGCAATTTGCGTTGTATTCAAATGAACAAAAAAGGGGAGCCGCACCTTTGGCATTTGATGAAATGATTACCGGGGACGAAAGTCCTCGTCCGCCTTATGAAAAATATTTCGAGTGGTACAACAGCCAAGACCGGGCGCATCTGATTGCCAAGTCCCGCGATGCGGAAAATATCTTCCGGAAGACCGGCATCACTTTCGCGGTCTACGGCCATGCAGACAGCTCCGAAAAGCTCATCCCTTTCGATATCATTCCGCGCATCATCTCCGCTCGCGAATGGCGCAAGCTCGCCCAGGGCATCGAGCAGCGGGTAATCGCGCTCAACGCCTTTTTGGATGATATCTACCACAAGCAGGAGATCATCCGCGCCGGCCGCGTTCCGCGCGAGTTGATCGAGAACAACGTCACCTTCATCCCCGAGATGATCGGCTTCCGCCCGCCCGGCGGCGTCTACACCCATATCGTCGGCACCGACATCGTGCGCACCGGCGAGGACCAGTTCTACGTGCTCGAGGATAACGCCCGCACGCCCTCCGGCGTCAGCTACATGCTGGAAAACCGGGAAACCATGATGCAGATGTTCCCGGAGCTCTTCCATGAGAACAAGGTTCAGCGCGTCGAGGACTATCCTTATCTCCTGCGCCAGAGCCTCGCCTCGCTTGCCCCTCCCGGCTGCAGCGGCAAGCCGCGCGTCGCGGTGCTGACGCCCGGCATCTACAATTCGGCCTATTACGAGCATTCCTTCCTCGCCGACATGATGGGCGTCGAGCTGGTCGAGGGTTCGGATCTGCGCGTCATCGACGGCAAGGTGAAGATGCGGACGACCCGCGGTTACGAGGCGATCGACGTGCTCTACCGCCGCGTCGACGACGATTTCCTCGATCCGCTGACCTTCCGGGCCGATTCCGCGCTCGGCATTCCCGGCATCATGGATGTCTATCGCTCCGGCAATATCACCATCGCCAACGCGCCGGGCACCGGCATTTGCGACGACAAGGCGATCTATTCCTATATGCCGGAGATCGTCGAATTCTACACCGGCAGCAAGGCGCTGCTCGAAAACGTGCCGACCTGGCGCTGTTCGGAAGCATCAAGCCTGAAATATGTGCTCGAGCATCTGGAAGAGCTTGTTGTCAAGGAGGTGCACGGCTCCGGCGGCTACGGCATGCTTGTGGGACCGACGGCATCGAAGAAGGAGCGCGCCGATTTCGCCGAGAAGCTGAAGGCCAAGCCCAACAACTATATCGCCCAGCCGACGCTGTCGCTCTCCACCGTGCCGATCCTCGTCAACAAAGGGATTGCGCCGCGCCATGTCGACCTTCGCCCCTATGTGCTGGTGTCGGACAAGGTTCAGATCATTCCGGGCGGGCTCACCCGCGTGGCGTTGAAGCAGGGCTCGCTGGTGGTCAATTCCAGCCAGGGCGGCGGCACTAAAGACACCTGGGTATTGGAGGACTGATGCTCGGAAGAACCGCAAACGGCCTCTACTGGATGTTCCGTTACATCGAGCGCGCCGAAAATATTGCCCGTCTGGTCGATGCCGGGCTGCGCATGTCGCTCACCCGCAGCAGCGCCGGCGACGACAACTGGGATGGCGTGCTGCAAAGTGCGGGCGTGCGCGAAGCCTATGACGAAGGCCATACGAAGCTGACGAACGCCGATGCGATCGACTATCTCTTGCGCGATCGCGCCAACCCGTCGAGCGTCATGTCCTGCATCGAATCAGGCCGCAACAACGCCCGCATGGTGCGCACCGCCCTGACACGCGAGACCTGGGAGGCGACCAACGAATGCTGGATCGACCTGAAGTCGCTGCTCGAAAAGCGCGTGAAGCCGGCCGAAATGCCCGAGGTGATCGACACCATCAAGCGCCGCGCCGGCCTCATTCGCGGCGCCTTCCACGGCTCGACGCTGAGAAACGAACTTTATAATTTCGCCCGCATCGGCACCTTCATCGAGCGGGCGGACAATACCAGCCGCATTCTCGACGTGAAATATTACGTGCTGCTGCCCTCGGTCTCATCAGTCGGCTCCTCTCTCGACAATGTGCAGTGGGAATCGATCCTGCGCTCGGTCTCCGCGCATCGCGCCTATAGCTGGGCCTATGATGGCGAATACCGGGCTATGAACATTGCCGACTTCCTGACGCTGAACGTCCAGATGCCGCGCTCGCTTGCCTATTGTTACGAAAAGATCGTCAGCAATCTCGGCTATCTCTCCCAGGATTATGGCGAGCGGCTGCCTGCCCACGATACGGCCGATGCGATCCGCACCACGCTGCAGACGCGGGCGATCCGGGATATCATGGATCAGGGCCTGCACGAATTTCTCGAGGATTTCGTCTCGCGCAACAACCAGCTCGGCGCGGAGATTTCCGACGGCTATCGGTTCTATGTATAAGCGGATCAGAACATGAGACTGAAAATCAGCCATCTCACCGAATACCGCTACGACGGACCGACGCAGTTCTCGCTGCAAAGACTGAGGTTGACGCCGCCGACGAGCCACCATCAGAAAGTCCTCACCTGGGCGCTGAAGGTCGAGGGTGCGATACCCGAGGTGGAATATGACGACCAGTACGGCAATCACGTCAATCTGGTCTCGCTGGAAGGCGAGCAGGATGTGACGCGCATTCTCGCCGAAGGCGAGGTCGAAACGGAGGACAATAACGGCGTCACCGGCCCGCATACCGGCTTCTGCCCGCTTTGGCTCTTCCTCCGCGACACGCCGCTGACCAAGGGCGGCAAATTAGTGAAGGAACTGATCAAGGGCGTCGGTGGCGATAACGAGCTTGCCCGCATGCATGCGCTGATGGCGGCAATCCACGAGACGGTCGCCTATAAGCCCGGCACCAGCAACACCGAGACGACGGCCGAACAGGCGCTGGAGAAGAAGAGCGGCGTCTGCCAGGACCATGCGCATATCTTCATTGCCGCCGCCCGCGCCCTGCAGGTGCCGGCCCGCTATGTCTCGGGCTATCTGATGATGGAGGAAAAGGTCGAACAGGCGGCGACCCATGCCTGGGCCGAAGCCCATATTCCCGGCCTCGGCTGGGTCGGATTCGATCCGGCCAACGAGATCTGCCCGGATGCGCGTTACATCAGGATCGCTTCCGGTCTTTGCTACCGCGACGCCGCGCCGATTTCAGGCATGCGCATCGGCACGCCGGGCGAAACGCTGTCGGTCACCGTGAAGGTCGAGGACGGCGGGCAGATGCAAAGCCAGAGCCAGAGTTGAGCGGAACAGCCCCGAACCGCTCTAACCGGCCGCAAGAACCTGGAGATGACCGAGGGCGCCGTAGCTGAGGATCGCCTGATCGGCGGTCAGCAACGGTACGCGATGAAAACGGGCTGTTGCGGCGATGATGCGGTCCGCCGGATCGGCATGAAACTCGCCGGGCAGCCGAACACTGTCTATCGCTATGGAAGGTTCGATCGGTGCGAGCTGGAGTCCGGGCAGAGACAGCGCGCTATCGATCCATCGCCCGACGTCATCGCCGAGCGCCAAGCGTCCCTTCTGCACGAGCATCGCGATTTCCCAAGGTGTAATCGCCGAAATCAGGATCCGGCTTTTCTCCGTCATCTCATCGATGATGCGCCGGGCTTGTGAGCCGAGCCGTGCATCGTCCTGCATTGCCCAAACGAGGATGTGCGTATCGATGACGATCAACGGAGGGCGTCCCAATCCTCCGGCTCAACGGCCGGAGACAGCGGATCGTCATAGCGCAATACGCTCCCCTTCATCGCGCCGATGATACTCCTGCGTCCGCTGGTGTCAGGTGCCGGCGAAAGCACGGCAACCGGCCTGCCGCGCTTGGTGATGACGATAGATTCGTCGTCCTTCCCCATCTGGTCGATAAGGTTCAGACATTTCGCCTTGAACTCGGCTGCGCCGACCACCTTCGACATGACCATACATCCTGTACACTTGTACAAAATATAGTGCCATTTCCTTGTTGAGCAAGCGCAAAGAAAAAGGCGGGGTGATGCCCCGCCTTTCATCGATTTCCAATCCTGGATTTACCCGGTTAGTGGCTATCCTTGCCGACAGCGTTTCCGCGACATCCCTTGAGGAAGTCGAGGTCGGCGCCGGTGTCGGCGCCTTCGACATGCTGCTGATGCAGGAAGGCATAGCCTGATTTGGGCAGATCGTGGTTCGGCTGCCACTCGGCGAGACGGCGCGCCAGTTCCTCGTCGGAAATGTCGAGATGCAGACGACGGTTCGGCACGTCAAGCTCGATCATGTCGCCGTTTTTCACGACCGCCAGCGGTCCACCGACGGCTGCTTCCGGAGAGGTGTGCAACACGACGGTGCCGTAGGCCGTTCCGGACATGCGGGCGTCTGATATACGCACCATGTCGAGGATGCCCTTCTTCAGCACCTTGGGCGGCAGCCCCATGTTGCCGACTTCGGCCATGCCCGGATAGCCCTTCGGCCCACAGTTCTTCATGACCATGATGCAGGTTTCGTCGATGTCGAGGTTGTCGTCGTTGATCTTCGCCTTGTAGTCGTCGATATCCTCGAACACCACAGCCCTGCCCCGGTGCACCAGCAGATGCGGCGAGGCGGCCGAAGGCTTCAACACCGCGCCCTTCGGCGCGAGGTTGCCGCGCAGCACGACGATGCCGCCCGAAGAGGTCAGCGCCTTTTCGGCCGGCAGGATGACGTCCTCGTTCCAGTTGACGACATCCTTGACCTCGTCCCAGACGGTTTCGCCGGAGACCGTCAGCGCGTCCTTGTGCAGGAGGCCGGCTTCACCGAGGCGCTTCAGCACGACAGGCAGGCCGCCGGCATAGAAGAACTCTTCCATCAGGTATTTGCCCGACGGCATCAGGTTGACGATGGTGGGAACGTCGCGGCCGCAGCGGTCCCAATCGTCAAGCGACAGATCGATGCCGACACGGCCGGCAATCGCCAGCAGGTGGATGACGGCATTGGTCGATCCGCCAATCGCCGCATTGGTGCGGATGGCGTTCTCGAAAGCCTGCTTCGTCATGATCTCGGAAGGCTTCAGATCGTCCTTGACCATCTGGACGATCCGACGGCCGGTGAGCTGCGCCATCACCTTGCGGCGGGAATCGACGCCGGGGATCGCGGCATTGCCGGACAGTGCCATGCCGAGCGCTTCGGCCATGGAAGCCATGGTGGAGGCGGTGCCCATGGTGTTGCAGGTGCCCGACGAACGGCTCATCGACGCTTCCGCCTCGAGAAATTCGGCCTGCGTCATCTCGCCGGCCTTCACCATTTCGGAGAACTTCCAAAGATGCGTGCCGGAGCCGACACGTTCGCCGCGGAAATAGCCGTTCAGCATCGGCCCGCCGGTGACGACGATCGACGGCAGGTCGCAGGAGGCCGCCCCCATCAGCAGCGACGGCGTGGTCTTGTCGCAGCCGACCAGCAACACGCAGCCGTCCATCGGCTGGCCGCGGATCGCCTCTTCCACCGCGAGCGCGGCAAGATTGCGGTACATCATCGCGGTCGGGCGGAAGGTATTTTCCGATGCCGAGAACACCGGCACTTCGAGCGGGAAGCCGCCGGCCTCCCAGACACCCGCCTTCACCTTCTCGGCGAGTTCTCTCAGATGACCGTTGCACGGGGTCATATCCGACCAGGTGTTGAGGATGCCGATCACCGGCCGGCCGTCGAACAGGTCGTGCGGGTATCCCTGGTTTTTAAGCCAGCCGCGGTGATAGATCACGTCGCGGCTCGTGCCGCCGTACCATTCCTGCGATCTCAGCCTGCGCGGCCATTCCGCTTTCTTTTTCATAGTCTCTGTCCTTCAGGATATTCCCGGACCGCCTCGTACGGGCCGGGTCATCGCGCTTTGTTTAAGCCAGCGTGTAGGCGGTCTTGACGGTTGTGTAGAACTCGGCAGCGTACTTGCCCTGCTCGCGCGGGCCGTAAGACGAACCCTTGCGGCCGCCGAACGGCACATGGAAATCGACGCCTGCCGTCGGCAGGTTGACCATCACCATGCCGGCTTCCGAATTGCGCTTGAAGTGCGTCGCATGTTTCAGGCTTGTTGTCGCGATGCCGGCCGAAAGGCCGAACGGCGTGTCGTTGGCGATGGCCAGCGCCTCGTCGTAATCCTTCGCCCTGATCACCGAGACCACAGGCCCGAAGATCTCCTCGCGCGAAATGCGCATCTGGTTGGTCGCTTCGGTAAACAGCGTCGGCTGCAGGTAGAAGCCGGGCGTGTCGCGCGAAACCAGTTCGCCGCCGAAGGCGAGTTTGGCGCCCTCCGACTTGCCGATCTCGATATAGTCGGTATCGGTCTTCAGCTGCCGCTCGTCGACGACCGGACCGATATGGGTGCCGGCCTTCAGCGCATTGTCGACGACAAGCGTCTTCAGCTTGTCGGTCAGCGCCGCGACGAACTTGTCGTGAATGCCTTCGGTGACGATCAGGCGCGACGACGCCGTGCAGCGCTGGCCGGTAGAGAAGAAGCCGGAATTGGCGGCGGCCTCGACGGCGACGTTGAGGTCGGCATCGTCGAGCACGACCATCGGGTTCTTGCCGCCCATTTCCAGCTGGAACTTGCGGTTATGCTCGATCGAGGCGGCGGCGACGCGCCGGCCGGTGCCGGTGGAGCCGGTGAAGGTGATGCCGTGAACGTCGGGGCTTTCGAGCATGGCCTGGCCGACCACCGAGCCCTTGCCCATGACGAGGTTCAAGACGCCCTTCGGCAGGCCCGCCCGGTTGAGGATATCGACGATCGCCCAGGAACAGGCGGGCACCAGTTCGGCCGGCTTGAAGACGATGGTGTTGCCGTAGCAGAGCGCCGGCGCAATCTTCCAGGCGGGGATGGCGATCGGGAAATTCCACGGCGTGATGATGCCGATAACGCCGAGGCCCTCGCGGGTGATCTCGACGCCGATATTCGGGCGAACCGACGGGATGACCTCGCCGGCCAGTCGCAGGGCTTCGCCTGCGAAGAATTCGAAGATCTGCGAAGCGCGGATGACTTCGCCGGTGGCCTCAGGCAGCGTCTTGCCTTCCTCGCGGGCGAGCAGTGCCCCGAGTTCGTCCTTGCGCGCCATGATCTCGTCGCCGGCCTTCTTCAGGATGACGTGGCGCTCCCAGATGCCCGAGCGTGACCAGGCCGGGAAAGCGGCCTTGGCGGCGGCGATGGCGTTTTTCGTGTCCTCGGCGCTGCCGTCGGCATAGAGGCCGACGACTTCATTCGTATCCGACGGGTTGATGTTCTTCGTCGCGTTGGTGCCGACCCATTCGCCGGCGATCAGGTTTTGATAAATGGTCATGGGCTCAACAAGCCTCCTTTACCGTTTACATCACGATCCGGCCACGCAGGCGGCCGGATCTCAAAAATCAGAGCTGCCTGACGGCGATCTCTTCTTCGGCGGCCACCTCAAGCGGATTGCGCAGCGCCAGGCCGAATTCGGCGACTTCAATCTCGAAGACATCGCCCTCTTCCGCCTTGATGCCGTCGGCAAAGGAAAGTGTTGCCGTGCCGAACATATGGACATGGACATCGCCCGGGACACGGAAGATGCCGTATTTGAAATGGTGATATTCCAGGTTGGCGAAGGTGTGCGACATGTTCGCCTCGCCCGACAGGAAGGGCTTTTCGAAGATCACCTTGTCGCCGCGCTTGATGCGCGAGGTGCCGCGAATATCGTCCGGTGCGGCGCCGATGCGGATTTCCGGACCATAGGCGGCCGGGCGCAGTTTCGAGTGGGCCAGATAGAGATAGTTGATCCGTTCGGTGACGTGGTCCGAAAACTCGTTCGACAGAGCAAAGCCGATGCGGAACGGCGAGCCGTCCTTGGCGATCACGTAAATGCCGGCCATTTCAGGCTCTTCGCCGCCGTCAAGCGCGAAGGAAGGCGAGATCAGCGGCGCGCCGGGGGCAGCCGTGCCATAGCCGTTGCCCTTGTAGAACCATTCCGGCTGCACGCCCTTTTCGCCTGATTTCGGCTTGCCGTTCTCAAGCCCCATCTTGAACATCTTCATCGAGTCGGTCAGCGTTTCCTCGGCCGCCTCGCTGGTCTTCTTGTGCATGGAATCGCGCGTTGCCGCCGAGCCCAAATGTGTCAGGCCGGTGCCGGTCAGGTGCAGGTGGGCGGCATCGGGATGGGTGATCGGCGGCAGGAAGCGGCCTTCCGCATAGGCCTTTTCAAGATCGACGGCATCGCCGTAGCCATGGGCCTCGATGACCGCGGCAAGCGACTTGCCGCCGTCGGCGGCTTCGATCGCCAGCGCATAGACGCTGCCGGCGTTGTTGACCGACCTGGCCGATCCGCCCGGCTCGCGCACGGCGACGACAATCTCTCCGTTGGCACCTTTGATCTGGGAAATAAGCACGTCTTCGATCCTTCTCGTTCCGGCGAAGACAGGAAAAAGCTCCGCCTGTCCGGCTCCATCAGGAGCCGGAATCCATCATTCATATGACTGCGAATGCCGGGCTGCGCTTGGGCGCTCAGCCCTTGTTCTTGTTGTAGACGTCGAAGAACACGGCGGCGAGAAGCACCGCGCCCTTGACCATCTGCTGCGAGTCGGTGCCGAGGCCGTGGATCGACATGCCGTTGTTCATGATGCCCATGATCAAGGCGCCGATGACGGCGCCCGTCACCTTGCCGACGCCGCCCTGGGCCGACGCGCCGCCGATGAAGCAGGCGGCGATCACGTCGAGCTCGAGACCGAAACCGCCCTTGGCCGTCGCCGAGTTGAGGCGCAGCGCGACGATCAGGCCGGCGAGACCGGCAAGCAGGCCCATATTGGCGAAGGTCAGGAAGGTCAGCCGCTCGGTGTTGATACCGGAAAGCTTGGTCGCCTTCTCATTGCCGCCCATGGCGTAGATGCGGCGGCCGATCGTCGTGCGGCGGGTAATGAAGGCATAGGCAGCCACCAGAACGAGCATGACCATCAGCACATTCGGGAAGCCGCGATAGATCGACAGCTGGTAGCCGAGTCCCAGGATGGCGAGCGAGACAATGATGTTCTGGGCGAGGAAGAAGCCCATCGGCTCGACGTCATTGCCATGCTTCTCGTTCGACAGGCGCTTGCGCCACGCCAGGTAGAAGAGCGTAACGGCGCCGACAACGGTCAGAATGATCGAGGTCGAGTTGATGCCACCCATATCGAAAGCGTTCGGCAGGAAGCCGATGCTGATCAGCTGGAACTCCGGCGGGAAAGGACCGATGCTGGTGCCGGTTCCCGATGCCGTCATCACGAACAGCGTCAGGCCGCGGAAGACCAGCATGCCGGCCAGCGTGACGATGAAGGACGGAATCTTGTGATAGGCGACGAAATAACCCTGGATGCCGCCGACAAGCGCGCCCATGGCAAGGCAGACGATACCGGCCAGGACATAGTTGGTGTGCCACTGCACCGTCATCACGCCGGCGATGGCGCCGATGAAGCCGACGACCGAGCCGACCGAAAGATCGATATGGCCGGCGACGATCACCAGCAGCATGCCGAGCGCCATGATGACGATGAACGAGTTCTGCAGAATGATGTTGGTCAGGTTGAGCGGCCTGAAGAGAACGCCACCGGTCGAGAACTGGAAGAACACCATGATCGCGATGAGCGCGATGAACATGCCGTATTCGCGGATGTTGCCGCGAACGTAGTCTCCGATGGAGACGACACGCCCCTGCTCAGCGATGGGTTGATTGATCGGTGTCATTGTTTCTTCTCCCCTGAGCGCATGATAGCGCGCATGATGGTTTCCTGGCTTGCTTCTCCCTTCGGCAGTTCCGCGACGATGCGTCCTTCGTTCATCACGTAGATGCGGTCACACGTGCCAAGCAGTTCGGGCATTTCCGACGAGATCATCAGAACGCCCTTTCCATCGGCGGCAAGCTGGTTGATGATAGTATAGATTTCGTATTTTGCGCCAACGTCGATGCCGCGCGTCGGCTCGTCGAGGATCAAAATATCGGGATTGGAAAACAGCCACTTCGACAGCACCACCTTCTGCTGGTTGCCGCCGGACAGATTGACCGTCTCCTGGAAGATGCTGGAGGAACGGATGCGCAGCTTCGACCGATAATCGGTCGCCACCCGCGATTCCTTGACGCTGTCGATGACCGAGGCATTCGACACCGCCTTCAAATTGACGAGCGTCGTATTGTGCAGGATGGTGTCGTTGAGCACGAGGCCGAGTTGCTTGCGGTCTTCGGTGACGTAGGCGAGACCGGCGTCGATCGCCTTGCGCACGGTGCTGACATCGACCGGCTTGCCGTGCATCAGCGCCTCGCCCGAGATCTTGTGGCCATAGGCCTTGCCGAACAGGCTCATGGCGAATTCGGTGCGCCCTGCCCCCATCAGCCCGGCGATACCGACGACTTCGCCCTTGCGGACGGTGACGTTGATATTGTGCAGGACCTGACGGTCGCGGTGCTGCTGGTGATAGGCGTTCCAGTTCTTCACTTCGAGAATGGTTTCGCCGATCGGCACCGAACGCGGGGGATAACGATCCTCGAGATCGCGGCCAACCATGTTGCGGATGATGATGTCTTCGCTGATCTCGTCGGCATGACAGTCGAGCGTCTTGACGGTCATGCCGTCGCGCAGGACAGTGATCTGGTCGGCGACCTTGCGGATCTCGTTCAGCTTATGGGAAATGATGATCGAGGTGATGCCCTGCTTGCGGAACTCCATCAGCAGCATGAGCAGCGCATCGGAATCGCTTTCGTTGAGCGAGGCCGTCGGCTCGTCGAGGATGAGCAGCTTGACGCTCTTCGACAGCGCCTTGGCGATCTCGACGAGTTGCTGCTTGCCGACGCCGATATCGGTCACCAAAGTGTTCGGAGATTCGGACAGGCCGACTTTCTTGAGCAGCTGCTTCGTACGGTTGAAGGTCTCGTCCCAGCTGATGACGCCGCTCTTGGCATTTTCGTTGCCGAGGAAGATGTTTTCGCCGATCGACAGCAACGGCACGAGCGCCAGTTCCTGGTGGATGATGACGATGCCGATTTCTTCGGAGTCCCGCAGCGCCTTGAAGTTGCGCGTCTCGCCTTCATAGACGATGTCGCCGTCATAACTTCCGGTGGGATAAACGCCCGATAGGACTTTCATCAGGGTCGATTTGCCGGCCCCGTTTTCGCCGACCAATGCGTGAATTTCACCCTTGCGAACCTTGAGGTTCACGTTCTCCAGCGCCTTGACGCCCGGGAACGTCTTGGTGATGCTCCGCATTTCGAGGATGGTGTTGTCCATAGTCAAAGTTCCAGCGCCCCCAGCCGTTAAATGGCCGGGTCATCATAAAATCGAAGGCCGGGACCCGCAAGCGCGGGCCCCGGCCTCCTGCTCAACTTACTTCAGCTTCTCGTCGGTGTAGTAACCGCTGTCGACCAGGATCTGCTTGTAGTTGGTCTTGTCGACGGCAACCGGCTTCAGCAGATAGGACGGAACGACCTTGACGCCGTTGTCGTAGGTCTTGGTGTCGTTGACCTCGGGCTCCTTGCCGGACATGACGGCATCGACCATGGCAACGGTGACCTTGGCGAGTTCGCGGGTGTCCTTGAAGATCGTCGAATGCTGTTCGCCAGCAATGATCGACTTGACCGACGGGATTTCAGCGTCCTGACCGGTGACGATCGGCAGCGGCTGGGCAGCCGTACCGTAACCAACGCCCTTCAGCGAGGAGATGATACCGATCGACAGACCGTCATAGGGAGACAGGACGGCATCGACCTTGGCGTCGGTGTAGTTGGCCGAGAGCAGGTTGTCCATGCGGGCCTGGGCCGTTGCCGGATCCCAACGCAGCGTGCCGACCTTGTCCATACCGGTCTGGCCGGACTTCACGACGAGCTTGCCGCTGTCGATGTAGGGCTGCAGGACGGACATGGCGCCATCATAGAAGAAGAAGGCGTTGTTGTCGTCCGGCGAACCGCCGAACAGTTCGATGTTGAACGGGCCCTTGCCATCCTTGAGGCCGAGGCCGTCAACGATGGAGCCGGCCTGCAGAACGCCGACCTGGAAGTTGTCGAAGGTTGCGTAGTAGTCGACGTTGCCCGAATCGCGGATCAGACGGTCATAAGCGATGACCTTGATGCCGGCGTCGTGTGCCTTCTGGAGAACGTCGGAAAGCGTGGTGCCGTCGATCGAAGCGATGACGAGAACCTTGACGCCCTTCGTGACCATGTTTTCGATCTGCGAAAGCTGGTTCGGAATGTCGTCGTCGCCATACTGCAGGTCAGTGCCGTAACCGGCAGCCTGGAGCTGCTTGACGATGTTGTTGCCGTCGTCGATCCAGCGGGCAGAAGCCTTGGTCGGCATGGCAATGCCGACGGTGCCCTTATCTGCGGCCAGAGCCGGTGCAACGAACGATGCGACGCCAAAGGCAGCCGCGGCCATCAATGAGATAATGGATTTCATTTCTCTCTCCCTTGTTAATAGAGCAGCGGACGAAAAATCGCCCGCCCCGAAACTGTGGCAGGTTCCGTATTGGATAGTTACTTCAGATGGTGAGAAACGAAGTAGGTCTCCTCCACGATCTCACACGTGTTGAGTGCCAACCAGCACACGGCGGCAAACTGGTATGGATTCCTATAACTGTCAAATAGAATAACTGGTAATCTGCATAACAATTTTGGTATATCGTTAAAAAGTATTACTTTTGATGGAGCGCAGTGGGGAGGCTGCAACCATGACGATTGTTTCCGAGCCCATTTCGATGGATCACGTCGATATCGCCAGCGATAATTTCGGTGATGACAGCCTTTTACGTGCAGGACTTAAGCTGAATCACCTGCGGATGATCGTCGCAATCGAAGATAGTGGACAGATTTCCGCAGCTGCGGAAGTCCTGAACATTTCGCAGCCGGCCGCATCACGCATGCTGTCCGAAATGGAATCGATCACCAAGACGCCGCTCTATGAGCGCGTCGCCCGCGGCGTGGTGCTGACGACCTTCGGGGCGGCCCTTGCGAGACGCGCCCGGAAGATCCTGCTGGAACTGCGCGAGGCGAGCCGCGAGATCGGCGAATTGAAAAGCGGCAAGGGCGGCCCGGTCTTCATCGGCGCGGTGACGGCGCCGGCCATGAGCCTCGTCGTGCCGGCGATCAACAGGGTGCGCAAAGCCTATCCCGGCATCGAGATCAACATCCAGGTGGAGACGAGCAATGTGCTCGCCCGCGAGCTGCTCGCCGCCCGCCACGACTTCATCATCAGCCGCATTCCCGACGATCTCAACCCGCGCCTGTTCGAGGTGAAGGAGATCGGCATCGAGCGGGCCTGCCTGATCGTGCGCAACCGCCATCCGCTCTTGAAAAAGAAGAAGACCAGCAGCCTTTCCGACATCAGGGATTACGACTGGGTGTTCCAGCCGCCGGGCACGCTGCTGCGCCGCACGATCGAGGACATCTTTCTGTCGCACGGCGTGGCGCTGCCGGAGAATATCGTCAACACCTCCTCGCTGCTTTTGACCTGCGCCATCGTCTGCGAAACCGATGCGATCGCCCCGGTTGCGACCGACGTCGCCCAATTCCTGTCCAGCCAGAACGCCAAGGCCTCCGACGTGCGCATGCTGCCGATCGATTTCGACATCAACGTCAAGCCCTACAGCCTGATTTCGGTGAAAGAACGGGCACTGCCGCCGAGCGCCCGGCTGCTCTACGACATCATCATCGAGGAAAGCCTGAAGCAAGGGGGCTGACCGCCGCAAGCCCGGCGCCATCTTGCTCTCCTTTAATGCACCCTTCGAAAGGAAGGCGGATGCTGTTCGGACAGTCGGTATTTCAATCAGTCCTCGAGCGGCTGAAGGCGGAGGACGAGACGGAAGAAGACACCGAGGCGCCGGCCGCCCATCGCATCTGCGGCCTCGGCACCGGGCTTGCCTTCGATGTGTTGGAGGGTGTCTCGGCCGCCTCGCAACGCGTCGGCCAGGCCTATTTCGACAATCTGGAACAGGAGGCCGCCGCCGGGCTCGTGGACAAACCGACGCCTCTGCCGCCACCCGAGCCCGTGATGCCCGACCATCTCACCCGCACGGCACCGCAGGAGGTTGCCGCCGAACTGGCGATCTCGGCTGCCGATACGCCGCTGACGCTCGGTGAGAAGCGCCGCGCCTTCGCCCGCGCCAATCACCCCGACGGCATCGCCCTGCCCTTTCGCGACAATGCGACGAAGCGCATGATGCTGGCCAATCTGCTGATCGACGAGGCGCTGCGGCGAATCGCCCGCTGATTATTCCGCCTGCCCGTCCTTCGACGGTTTTTCCGCGGATGTCTCCTCGGTGTCCGCATCTTCCTCGGCGACAGGCTCGGCTGCCGGCTCGACGACCTGCGGCTTGAAGGTCCAGAACAGCATATAGAAGGAATAGGCGCCGGCGCCGCCCGCCAGCACTGCCCAGAACGGATCGCCGGTGATAAGTTCGACCCCGGCCCAGCCGAAGCAGACGGCAACGATGGCAATCCGCACCCAGAGGCGCCGGTATGCCGGATGGTTGGGATCGATCAGTTGCATCTTTGCTCCGCGGTCGGATATGTCGCACTGCTCGTTGCATGTGTCGCACTGCTCTTTAGTTCGAATCTTGCAAATGTGAAAGAGCCGCGGGCTTGACGCCGCGCATGGAAGATGGAATGAAAATTCCAGATTTTTGGCAATTCGGTTTATTTGTTCCGAATTCAAGGGAGGTTGAAATGACTGTAAGATTTGGTCTTCTTGGCGCCGGCCGCATCGGCAAGGTTCACGCCAAGGCCGTCAGCGGCGACGCCAATGCGACGCTGGTTGCGGTCGCGGACGCCTTTCCGCAGGCGGCAGAAGCCATCGCTTCGGCCTATGGCTGCGAGGTCCGCACCATCGAGGCGATCGAGGCCGCTGGGGATATCGACGCCGTCGTCATCTGCACGCCGACCGACACCCATGCCGACCTGATCGAGCGCTTCGCCCGCGCCGGCAAGGCGATCTTCTGCGAAAAGCCGATCGATCTCGACGTCGCCCGCGTCAAGGCCTGCATCAAGGTGGTGGAAGAGACCGGCGCCAAGCTGATGGTCGGCTTCAACCGCCGCTTCGACCCGCATTTCATGGCGGTGCGCAAGGTCATCGACGACGGCAAGATCGGCGATGTCGAAATGGTGACGATCACCTCGCGCGACCCCGGCGCTCCGCCGGTCGACTATATCAAGCGCTCGGGCGGCATCTTCCGCGACATGACCATCCACGATTTCGACATGGCCCGCTTCCTGCTCGGCGAGGAGCCGGTCTCGGTGCTGGCGACCGCCGCCGTCCTGGTCGACAAGGCGATCGGCGAAGCCGGCGACTATGACAGCGTCTCGGTGATCCTGCAGACCAAATCCGGCAAGCAGGCCGTCATTTCCAACTCCCGCCGCGCCACCTATGGCTACGACCAGCGCATCGAGGTGCATGGCGCCAAGGGTATGGCCGCCGCCGAAAACCAGCGCCCGGTCTCGATCGAAGTGGCAAACGGCGACGGCTACACCCGCCCGCCGCTGCATGATTTCTTCATGACCCGCTACACCGAAGCCTATGCCAACGAAATCGCCGCCTTCATCGCTGCGATCGAAAAGGGCACGAAGATCTCCCCCTCCGGCGCCGATGGCCTGGCAGCACTGGCGCTTGCCGACGCCGCGGTGCAGTCGGTCAAAGAAGGCAAGCTGATCAAGATCGGCTGACGGTCCTCTCCCGATCGGAAGTCGTGCATGAGATGGCCGGGCATTGCCCGGCCGTTTTGCGTTTGATGACTAAGCGCCGAGACCAGCCCCTCATCCGCCTGCCGGCACCGACCGCGGTCGAGCCACGACCTCTCCCGCCCTCATTCCTGTGCTCGTCACAGGAATCCAGCCACCGCGCGTCGGCGCGGTGAATAAATCCATGGGGCCTTGAAGAGAGTCTCTCGCGCCCAAGGACTTGGGCGCACTGGATTCCTGTGACGTCCCTCGGGCAAAGCCCGAGGAAGGGAATGAGGAGCAAGAGGAGATGCGTCCTCATTCCGCACCCTGCCCCCCAGAGATCACGATATCCTGGTCGATCACCGACAGCGCCCGGTTCAGATGGCCTTCGAACACCAGGATCGGTTCGTCGGCGACGACGCGGATCTCCGGCATGCCTTCCATGCGGACGATATGCGACTGGCCGAGACCTTCTTCGATGCCCTGGCGCAGCAGGTCGTAATAGCGGGTGCCGGGGCCGGTGATGGCGATGGGCATGCGTTCGGTGAGGCTCAGCATGCGCGACAGGCCGTTGCCGAGGGCAAGGCCGGCCTGGCGGAAGGCGAAGGCGGAGGTGCGGTGGCCCTGGCGGGCGCGGGCAGCGATCTTGTCGAGTTCGGCGACCGGCACGAATTTGGCGGGGATGGTATCGAGCGGCACTTCGAAGGCGCTGCGCAGGATGGCATAGAAGCCGGCATAGGCCTCGATGCAGCCGCGCGTGCCGCAGCGGCAGAGGCCGCCACCCGCCATGTGCAGCATGTGGCCGAAATTCGGGGCCGAGATCTCCTGGCCGGTCTGATTGCCGCGCCGGACGATGCCGAGGCCGATGCTGTGGCCGAGCGAGAGGGCGGCGAGCGAGCGGAAATCGGCGCCCTTGACGATCTCCTCGCGCGCGCCGAGGGCGGCGGCGACCAGCAGCGTCTCGTTATCGAGGATGACCTTGGCCTGCCATTCCGGCCGCAGCGCCGATTCGAAATCGATCTGATCGCTGCCGAAGATCGGCGACCAGAGGAGCACCGGTTCGGTGGAATTGACCAGCCCCTTGCTGCTGATCGAGATCAGCAGCACTTTTTCCTGGCTGATTTTCGACCGATCGAGAATGCGTGAAAGACCGGCGCGCACCCCTTCTACGAATCGGCCGGCGCCCGCCGGATCATGCGAGCGCTCCTCGCTGAAACGGTCGATCAGCTTGCCGGCATAATCCACCAGCGAATATTGCACGGCATCCGAAGAGATGATGACGACGATGAGATAGCCGCAATCGCGCCGCTGGCGCAGAAGCACACGCGGCCGGCCGCGGCCGCTGGCCGCCTGCTGCTCGGATTTTTCGATGATCTGGGCTTTTTCCAGCTCGGTGGTGATCGCCGAAATGGTGGCCGAGGAAAGGCCGGTGAAATCCGATATCTCGGTATGCGCCAGCTGACCGTGGCGGCGCAGCACGGACAGCACGAGCACGCTGTTTCTCTGCCGGACCAGCTCCGTGCTCGACTTGGTCAGCATGAATGCCGCCCTCTCCTCCCGCTACTTCACTCCTGCTTTCCACTGCATCTCCGGCCGCTGCTGCGCAAGGAAATTAAGCCGGCAGTCCAGTGTTGACAGCTGAAAAAATCTCTGACATCAAATTTCTCGACTGTCGAGAAAATAATCCGAACTTTCCTCGACAGCTTTACGCGGTGGCCGGAGGAAGCATGGGCTGGGCCGGTCGCTACTCACTCGGGAGGACATTATGAAGTCTATTTTGAAATTGATGGCCGGCGCTGCCATCCTCGTTTCCGTTCATACCGCCGCCATGGCTGCCGATCTCGTCGTCGGCGTTTCCTGGTCGAACTTCCAGGAAGAACGCTGGAAGACCGACGAAGCCGCCATCAAGAAGGCTCTCGAAGCCAAGGGCGCCAAGTATATTTCCGCTGACGCGCAGTCCTCGGCCGCCAAGCAGCTCACCGACGTCGAATCGCTGATCTCGCAGGGCGCCAACGCACTGATCATTCTCGCCCAGGATTCCGACGCCATCGGCCCGGCGATCGAAAAGGCCGCTGCCGAAGGCATCCCGGTTGTCGGTTACGACCGCCTGATCGAAAATCCAGCCGCCTTCTACATCACCTTCGACAACAAGGAAGTCGGCCGTCTTCAGGCCGAGGGCGTCTTCAAGGCCAAGCCGGAAGGCAACTACGTCTTCATCAAGGGCTCTTCTTCCGACCCGAACGCCGACTTCCTGTTCTCGGGCCAGCAGGAAGTGCTGAAGGCCGCGATCGACGCCGGCAAGATCAAGAATGTCGGCGAAGCCTATACCGACGGCTGGCTGCCGGAGAACGCTCAGCGCAACATGGAGCAGTTCCTGACCGCCAACAACAACAAGGTTGACGCCGTTGTTGCTTCGAACGACGGCACGGCCGGCGGCGCGATCGCCGCGCTCGACGCCCAGGGCCTCGCCGGCTCCGTTCCGGTTTCCGGCCAGGACGGCGACAAGGCGGCGCTGAACCGCATCGCGCTCGGCACGCAGACGGTTTCCGTCTGGAAGGACAGCCGCGAACTCGGCAAGCGCGCCGCAGAAATCGCTCTCGACCTCGCCGGCGGCAAGGACATGAGCAAGGTCGACGGCGCTCAGGCCTTCAAGGGCGGCCCGAAGGGCGTGGAAATGCAGTCTGTCTTCCTGAAGCCGCTTGCCATCACCAAGGACAATCTGAACGTCGTCATCGACGCCGGCTGGATTTCCAAGGCTGAAGCCTGCCAGGGTGTCAAGGCCGGCACGGTTGCCGCCTGCAAGTAAGCAGCGCCTGAACTGAACTGCCGGCGCCGCAGCGGAAAGACCGCTGCGGCGCCGGATGCGGGAACTCCAACGACGAAGTTCCTCCGCCTCGCCGCGCCATCGCGGATTTTCATTCCCTGCCGGAAGGGTGTCGCGACGCCACGCGTGCGGTTTCCGGGAAGCATCGCGATGGTCAGTTGAAGAACAGACGCCGCCGCCGGCAGCCTTGAGCACGCCGGCGCGTCCGTCCAAACACAATGGGGGAACGGCAAACCCATGGCCGAAATGGTAAAATCAACGACTTCAAGCGGACCGCGAACGGCGGAAGCCAGTCCGGTGGCCCGCTTTTTCCGCGCCACCGAGATCGACACACGCCTCCTCGGCATGATCGGCGCGCTTGTCATCATCTGGATCGGTTTCCACATCATCACCGGCGGCCTGTTCCTGACCCCGCGCAATCTCTGGAACCTCTCGGTTCAGACGACCGATATCGCGATCATGACGACGGGCATGGTGCTGATCATCGTCACCCGCAACATCGACCTTTCGGTCGGCTCCGTGCTCGGCCTCTGCGGCATGATCATGGGCGTGACGCAGGCGAAGATCCTGCCTGAATATATCGGCTTCGACAGCCCCTTCACCTGGGTGATCACGCTGCTCATCGGCCTGATCGCCGGCGGCCTGATCGGCGCTTTCCAGGGCATGATCATCGCCTTCCTCAACGTTCCCTCCTTCATCGTCACGCTTGGCGGCCTGCTTGTCTGGCGCGGCGCCACCTGGCTCGTCACCAGCGGCCAGACGGTCGCGCCGATGGACCAGACCTTCCGCATCATGGGCGGCGGCGCAGAAGGCTCGATCGGCGCCACCTGGAGCTGGGTCGTCGGCATCGGCGCCTGCCTCTTCGTCATCGCCAGCATCATCGGCTCGCGCCGGCAGCGCCGCCGCTTCGGCTTTCCGCAGCGGCCGGTCTGGGCGGAATATTTCCTGGCGACGCTGAGCTGCGTGCTGATCCTTGGCGCCGTCTCGATCGCCAACAGCTATTACTGGCCGATCAATATCGCCAAGAAATATGCCGAGACCAACAATATCCCCTGGCCCGAAACCGGCCTGGATATTCCCTACGGCATCGCCGTGCCGGTGCTGATCGCCATCGTCGTCGGCATCATCATGACCTTCATCGCCACCCGCCTGCGCTTCGGCCGCTATGTCTTCGCAATCGGCGGCAACCCCGAGGCGGCCGAACTCGCCGGCATCAAGACCCGCTGGGTCACCGTGCGCATCTTCGCACTGATGGGCGTTTTGGCCGCTATTGCAGCCGCAATTTCCACCGCCCGCCTCAACGCCGCGACGAACTCGCAGGGCACGCTCGACGAGCTCTACACCATCGCCGCCGCCGTGATCGGCGGGACGTCGCTGGCAGGCGGCACCGGCACCATCGCCGGCGCCATGCTCGGCGCGCTCGTCATGCAGTCGCTGCAGTCGGGCATGGTGCTGGCGCATGTCGACACCCCGCTGCAGAGCGTCGTCGTCGGCACCGTCCTTGTCATGGCGGTCTGGCTCGACACCGTCTATCGCGCCCGTGCCAAGTGAGAGGAGCCCCAGATATGGCTGATCAACGCACTCCCCTCGTGGAACTGAAAAACATCTCGATCTCCTTCGGCGGCATCCACGCCGTGGACAATGCCTCGGTGGATCTCTACCCCGGCGAAGTGGTGGCCCTGCTCGGCCATAACGGCGCCGGCAAATCGACACTCATCAAGATCCTCTCCGGCGCCTACAAGCGTGACGGCGGCGAGATCCTGATCAACGGCGAGCCGGCCGACATCCGCAATCCGCGCGATGCCAAGAAATACGGTATCGAGACGATCTACCAGACGCTTGCCGTCGCCGACAATGTCGACGCCGCCGCCAACCTCTATCTCGGCCGCGAGCTGAAGACCCGCTGGGGCACGCTCGACGACGTGGCGATGGAAGCCTCGGCCCGCCAGGTGATGGGGCGGCTCAACCCCAACTTCAAGCGCTTCAAGGAGCCGGTGAAGGCGCTTTCGGGCGGCCAGCGGCAATCGGTGGCGATTGCCCGCGCCATCCTCTTCAACGCCCGTATCCTGATCATGGACGAGCCGACGGCAGCGCTCGGCCCCCAGGAGACGGCGCAGGTGGGCGAGCTGATCAAGCAACTGAAGAAGGAAGGCATCGGCATCTTCCTCATCAGCCACGACATCCACGACGTCTTCGACCTCGCCGACCGCGTCTCGGTGATGAAGAACGGCCAGGTGGTGGGCCACGCCCGCACCGAGGACGTGACCAAGGACGAGGTGCTCGGCATGATCATCCTCGGCAAGGTGCCGCCGAAAGCCATCCCCGGCCCCGGCGCCATGCAGATCTGATCGCAAGGCGACAAGCCCACGACAACCCACTCCGCCGCCCGCAAGGCCGGCGGAGTTTTTTATGCGTTCTCGGAGGCTGACGGATAAAAACACGTGCCAAACCGCAAGCATCGGTATTTCTGAGAATTTCGCGATTGAAGCCGGCCGCAAGCTAGGCTAAGAACCACCCATCGGACAGGCGATTCAAACCGCCCTCGGCATGCACCCGTAGCTCAGCTGGATAGAGTGTTGGATTCCGATTCCAAAGGTCACAGGTTCGAATCCTGTCGGGTGCGCCATTTTTTTCTCTATCTTTGTCATCACATAAGTGCAAACGCGCACCTGCGGTTCGCGAACTGTAGCCACCATAAATGCGAACTGACGGACATCAACCGGCCGCTATATGGTTCATTCGGAGCACGTGCCTGAGTGCTCGCTCCAAGTTCTCCTCGCTCTAAAAGTTGACAACGCCGAATCCTTCTGGGGTTGCCGCCAAAAGCGCAGATTCTGAAAACTTTATTGAGATTTTTCCGCGGCAATTTTTGTGCGCCGCAGCGGTTTATAGCCACCAAAAAAGACGCGAATTAACCCCATAGGCAAGCATAGCGAAAGCATCAATGATATCAACCGCCAAATGCCACCAGTTAAGTTTCAGGCGTTATCGAAAAAATGGAAGCAACTCTGCTTTTTTCTCTAAAACCCACGTATGCCAGCCAAACTTACAAGCTTCGGCAAAGGACTTAATCCTTAGACGAATCCTCACTGCAAAGCCACTTCGTACTCGTCGCCATCCTGCACCTTCTTCAGGAGCGCGACTCCTTCGTGGGACCACTTGCGGGCCATACTCGACGCCTTGTTCCCGGTCTTGATCTTACAGTGGTACCGGTTGTCCGATGAACGAAGATCGATACCCTTTTCGTCCTTGATCCTGTTCAGAAGGTGGTTCGCTGCCTGCCAATTCGGCAACCCGATCCGCTGAGACAACTGGGTCAATGTATAGGGGTGGGACTGATTGGGGTTATCGATGACCGTAATGCCCAGAAGCTTCGGAAGAAAGTCCTTTCGGCGGCTACACGCTCAAGGACATCGTAGTCGACCTGCACAGATCCGGACGGTATGTCATGTCGGATGAGCTTCATCGTGCGAGCGGCGAGAGCGCGGACGAGCTTCGGATTAATCGAAGTAAGCGCTGACTGGCTCTTCAATGCCTTGAAGATCCAGTCAAAGTCGTTCGTATGGATCGCTCGGATCCGGAACTCCCGCCCCTCGACTGCGAAGATCGACTGATCCGGCGGATGCTTTTCCACAGCGTCTGGCCGCCAAATTATCTGGTAGACGTTGGGAATGAGGCCATTCTCGTCCGCGACGAGCTCGCCGATGTCCCGGAGGATCGCCTTAACGTTCGGATCGTTTAGGCCGTAGCCCACGATAAAAACCGGATGCTCGGCGAAATAGGTCAGCAGCTTTGCAGAGACGTATTTTTTCTTCTCCGTCCACTCGTCGTAGTCGCGTTTGGTGAGAACGATGGACTTGGGATCCGACACGTCTCCGTGGATATGGAAGATCTCGCCGAAGCTATTGGTGTTGTATCTCAGGATGGTCTGGCCACTGATCGGCTCATAGCCATCGAACACCTGCTCGAGAAAGAGATCGTAGTTGGTTGTTATGATAGCATGGGGCTTGATGACCGCCAGCGCTTCCAGTTCCTTCTGGATCGAAGCGTCATCGATGTCGGCTATCGCCGGTGTGATCTGCGCCACATGCTGGCACGCCAGATGCTTCAGGAAAGAATCCTTGCTAACTTTCGAATTGAAGAACTCTTCCGGGAACTCTCCGCGCGCTTCCTTCCAAGCCCACTCGAAGACCATGTCCGACAGGACAGAGCCGATGGCAATGGGATCGTCGTCGTGCTTCTGCCGGAGGTACTCGTATGTGTCGGGGCCGTCAGGGATCCGATTGAATATCGCCTTCAGAAGCTCATGCCAGTTAGGGGCGCCGAAATATCTCCTGGACAAGCCGCTGCCGACAAACAGGATCGGCTGGCACTCGAACTCCAGTAGGAGATCGCGCACGGCGGCGTCCGCCTTCTGCCTGTAAGACAATTCCTGCTCCACGACTCACCTCCGTTCCAACACAGGGATTCCATATGAGTCAAGTAGTTGTCCACTGGAGTTGCTGCCCGCGATCGTTGCAAGGCGTCTGAGGCCAGAGTATCCACGGATAAGCGCAGCCCATAGGATTCGCACGATGTCGTGGAGTGGTACACTCGATCAGAAAGCGGCTTACTGGAGACATTCCGCAGCCCGCTACAAGGCCACCATCGACCAGAAGGGTGCTCTGCCTCGGAGTGACTGGTGGCGCTACGAGTATTGCCAGACGCCCTACCTCATGCTTGCGAGCGACGCGTATCTGGCCCAGCGCTGGCTGGACCAATACCACAATAATGTCCGCCTGACGGCGGCGGGGCAGGTCGCGCCGCGCGAAGACTTCGCGGACGAGAAGGGTATGTTCGGCCCCCTGTTCACCCACCTGACGATGGAGTTCGGCACGCGAGGCGGCATCCCAACCAAGGTCATCTCTGATGGCAACGAGATGATGGACAAGTATTTCACAAAAGGCGAACCCACCGGTGTGCGTCTCTTTAAGGGCTATCCCGAGACCCTCGACGGCGTGATCGTGAAGTTCGGCCAACGAGAGCATATCGAGAAGCTGCTCAACAACGGCGAAGTGCGTGTCACGCCGTCCACCTTCTATTCTCAGGCGAGTCTATCGAAGGCGATGCATGACCTGGAGAGCGAGCGCCAGTTCGACCATCCGGCTTTTGAGGCTGTCCGAGCCGGGCGGACGCGAGCGAAGACGACGACGGGCTTCGAAGGAGCCATCGAGGATGGCTTCATCAAGGAGACGGTTCGATGCCCAGATTACGTTCTATGGTGCGCTTGCCGAGACATCGACCGGCGCATGCCGGATGACTTCAGCGCCGACGCAGCGCTCATCATCCGGAAGCCGACGGCCTTCGCATCACGGTTCCAGAGTGGATTGAAGAAGCTGTGGCCCGGCGTGAAGATCAAGGTCGGACCCGTCCAGTACTATGACCCGTGCTCGTTCGTTCATAGGAACGAGAAGCCTGTCCACCTGAAGCATTTCCAGTTCGCCTATCAGCGCGAGTGGCGGTTGTGCGCCTTCCCCACCGCAAGCCAGATGCCTGCGGCTGCATTCAACATCGAACTGGGGACGCTGTCAGACATTGCCGAGATGGTGACACTTCCAGCCTAACACATCCTGGACAGCGCGACGTCCCTTTGGTCGACCATGAGGCCCGTGATCGGCAGAGTCCGCGCTTCGGCGCCCACAGGAGCAAAACGACACCTGGACTATATTTGACCGGCGCACCGGCGAGATAGCTGAACGGTCGGGCCTTATCATGGCCCGCCTAAACAAAAATGTGGTTCTGGGGCTGATCCAGATTCTTGAACAGATCGAGGACGCTCCGAAGCGAATCCATAGATCTTTCCTGCCGCCTATTGCGCGCACTTCTTCAGTAGACGGGCAGTAGTTTCCATCTGAGCGGCGTATTCCTTCATCGCTGCATACGCCACCTTTTCCTTGTCGCTGAGCTGCCGCATACTCTCCGCTTCCTCTCCGTCGAAATGGGGAATGGCGACACCGAAGGCAGCGTCGGTCCGCCTCATTCCTTCTACGAATGCCTGCAGATCAGGCAAGAAACTCGCCATCGGCGGAGCGACCGCATGACAGACGCTGGGATCAGATGCGAGCGCTGAAATCGCCGAGCATCCGGCCATCAAGGTCGCGAGGACGAGTTCGGCGGTACGCATATGGGTTCCCCTCTTATTACAGCGTGTGGCCGGTTGCCTTTACAAGAATCACCGCGGACGTTGTAGTGTAGAAATGATGACCCGCTTCATTTTCATATTTCTGGCCAGTGCGCTCTTCAGCAACTGCGCCTTCCCGCGCCCGCGCGCGTGGTCCAATTGTCCGTTCGACCAGCAAGTCGTGGTGGACCATGAATTCCGCTGTGGAGTACCCAATGACAGTGGCGGAGTGAAGCCGTGACGATGCCCGACACCGCCACTCTCCTCGAAGACGCCGCCGATCGCATCGCAGATATCTCGCGAGCGGACCTGCAGATTATGCTCCGTCGGGCAGCACTGCGACTGCGCAATGCTGGCGCCGTTTCGATGGATGATGATGTTGAGGAAGCCTTGTGTGACTTGGCCGGCGAATTTGGAATGACGCGCAATGAACGATCAAGTTCATCGTGCGTGAATGATGGAGAAGAACACCTATCTGCCGGTGCACGTGCTCGATGAAGACCGCGATACCGATGGGGAAGCTTGATTGAGTGAAGCTCGAATTCAGTTGTGGTTCGCGTTCTGCTTTGTCGGAAGCATTTGTGCTTATAGCTGGTATTGGTACATCAGATCCTTCATCTTCTACTTTAGAAATGACTTCGACTTCACCAAAGATTTCGGCCCTAAATTCCGATCGGAGTTTGCAGAGCATGATCAGGACTGGGTGAAGCCAAGAGAAAAGTTCCTGATTGACTGGCCGCTTTGGGTCCTGGGGACGTCCTTCATTCTGCTCATTATAGTCTTGGCTCTACTGGGGATTCTCACGCCCTGCCACAATTGCGTGCCGGGATAGCGCTGGCGCAATCATTCCAGCGTGTAAATCGCCGCATCGTCCTGCTTTTCCCGCAGCCCCTTATATGACGCATGCCGCAGCTTTCCGTCATGCGTCCAGGCCCGATACTCGATCTCGGCAACGAACTCCGGTCTGACGAAGACCGCCTTTCGCTTTCTCCCCGTGTCGATCGCGGGCTTGCCGATGACCAGCTTATCCATCTGCGTCCTAAGCTCGGCGGCGGAACGCTCATTGAAGCCGGTCCCCACTCCCCCGACATAGACGAGATCGCTACCTTTGCGCGCCGCGAGCAGAAGCCGCCCGATGCCACCAAACGATGCGCTTGACTTCTCATAGCCGACGATGACGAAGCCGTCGCTCTGGACGCATTTGATCTTAATCCAGTCGCCAAGCCGACCGCTGCGATAGGTGCTGTTTCGGTCTTTGGCGATGATGCCCTCGAGTCCATGCTCGCATGCTATCCTCAATAACGTGTCGCCATCCGCCTCGATCTCCTCGGATAAACGAATGGCCTCTTCTCCGCCGGCTGACACCAGCCCTTCGAGGAGATGGCGTCGGGCGGTGAGTTCGGTTCCGGTGAGGTCATGGCCGTCGAAATAGATGAGATCGAACGCCATCAAGACCGCTTCGCGGGACGTCCGCTTTCCGCCGCGGCCGCCCAGCGACTGCTGAAGCCTCCCGAAATCTGACCGGCCATGCTCGTCGAACACGACGGCTTCACCGTCGAGGATCGCTGTTGAAACTGGAAGACGTTTTGCTTCAGCCGCGATTGCAGGAAAGCGATCCGTCCAATCATGCCCGCCGCGCGTCAGGATGCGGACGCCCGATGGCTCGATATGGACGGCCAGGCGATAGCCATCCCATTTGATCTCATAAACCCAATCGTCGCCCTTCGGCGGCTTCGGCTTCAGCAAAGCAAGGCAGGGCTCGATGCGATCAGGCATCGGATCTAAGGGGAGATTGGGCTGGTCAGGATTTCGGCGCCGACGTGGGCGACTGCGGAGCAGCACATCGGCTTCACCGAGTAGCGGCTTGGAAGGCTTGCGGGGCGGCGTTGTCATGCCGCAACTTCATCAGCAACACCTAAAAAAGCAATTGACCCAGATTGATTATTGACTCACATCCAGATGAGAACATAATAAGAACATCCCGGCGAGAAAAGCGCCAATCCGAGAACGAACGTAAACCAGGAGAACGACGATGCGAACGCATTCGACCGATGGCAAAGCTGTGCGCATTGAAGCGCGCGTCACTTCCCTCACTGGCATCTGTTGGGGCCCTCTCGCTCCCTTCGAAGCAGAAGACGCGCACGATGAATTGTTGAAGTCTATCGAAGGGCGCGCCGGTGCCGAGCTGATGACAGCTACGGTTTTTGATCGAGAGTCCGGCGCCAAGTGCGGCCGGTACGATGTCGCGGTAGATGCCAGTTCAGGCGACGGGTGCGGGATGTACCGCTCCATCATGCTGGAACCGTCGACCGGCGAGATACAGGACCTCGCCACGCCGCCCCTTTGGTACCAATACAAAGATCCGGAGGATGTGGTCGTCAAAGTCCACAAATTCCTGACCGACATGAAATTCTTCGAAAACCTTGACGCCTTCACTCATCATGCGATCGACCGCGTTGAGGCAGAGGAAAAGGGACAAATTCACTGAGCAGCAGTGGCTTGAACTGAAGACGGCGCTCAAAAGTCGACGGGCTTGCCATGCCGGAAATGAACCAATCCAAGAAGCTCGCCCGCTGGTCTTTGGCCGATGCGAGCGCCGTCGGGCATATTCTCGTCGTTCAATGCCAATATTGCAGGATTACAAGGCGATATCTGCCCGACGACATTCTGAAATTCCAGAAGAATACGTCCGTTGATCGCGTCCGTTTTCGCTGCCAGGAGTGCGGTAAGCGCGACTATATCCACGTGAGCGTCTACTCCCCATCAACCAGCGATATTGGAAAGTTGCCGGTTCGACGTCTGGTCGGCTTGCGCGACGTCAGCATGCCGATATGGCGCGACGAAACCATGTAGGCTCAAGATGGCATCGAGACGAGATAACCTCTTAGCCCGATGGAGGCTGGACCTGGAATTGCCGCACCATGTCATCATCTGGTGGGGCAGCTATCAGAGCGGCGAATCTGCTGACAGCTACCGTGAAAGGGGTGACATTCTCACCTCTGCGCTTGCACTCGAGCAAGCCTCGAAATCCTATTCTGCTTGGATCGAGTGGGATCAATATCTTGTCTTTTGTTTCAGCAATCGCGAAGCTGCACGTCAATTCAGGGACCGTTGGAGCGGTCAACTCATCGACACCGATGAAGTCAGCCGAAAAGGTGCGTGGACGCCAAGGGAGGGCGATGTGTGCAATCTCTACAGCATGCTCAGTAACCAGGAGGCCATCCGCGGAATTACCCGCGCGATGATCGACAGCACCGGCAACATGGAGCCGACGCCGGAGATCTGGCCCGACCGGATGGCGCCGATCGTGCGCAATACGCCGGCCGGCCGCGAACTGGCCCAGGTCCGCTGGGGTTTGCCGAGTTCTTCCCAAGCTATATTTCAGGCAGCAACGAAGCGTGCCGACGCTCTGCGCAAAAAAGGCAAGGAGTTCGATTTTCAAGAGCTTCTGAAGATGGAGCCGGACGGCGGGACAACCAATGTCCGAAACGTCGCGAGCAAGCATTGGAAACGCTGGCACGGCGCGGAGTTTCGCTGCGTCGTGCCTTTCACAAGTTTTGCTGAGCCCGACCCTGCAAGCAAGCCCGAGGGCGGACGAACGCCGAATGCGTGGTTCGCCGCTGATTCGAGCTGCCCGCTGATGTTCTTTGCGGGAATTTGGGTGCCGCAATGGCAGAGCGTACGGAAGATCAAGGAGGGCTTAATTACCGCTGACCTCTTTAGCTTCCTGACAACGGAGCCAAACGCCGTCGTCGCACCGATACATCAGAAGGCAATGCCTGCGATCCTCACTAATCAGGTCGAGATCGAAACATGGCTCACTGCGCCATGGGAGGAGGCAAGCAAGCTGCAGCGTCCGCTACGCAATGATCAGCTCATCATTCTGTCAACGGCGCCAATGTCGGTTGAGACCAATGCCGAGCCAAGGCTACTGCTGTGACGAGGGATGAATGAGCGACACCGACAAGCCGGCCCTGACGAAAGCGCCGGAAATGTACATCCACTTTTGCGAGGAAGACGGATGCAAGGAATGGGGAAGCTGGGGCAATAGCGCCTCCCCGGCCGGCGCGACGCGCTGGTGGTGCTTCGAGCATTTTCCACATAAGTCATACGAGCAGGAACAGGCTCTCAGGCGGAAGCTCGAGGCGGCCGAACATGGAAATATCGTTCAATGATCGCTGGACTGATCATCTGTGCATCGCTGACCGTCGTCGACGGAGACACGGTAAAATGCGACGGCCAAAACATGAGACTGCTGGGGGAAGGAGTTCCATTCGTCAGCGGCATCGATACGCCGGAGATCGGAAGCCATGCGAAGTGCATCAAGGAACGGAAGCTGGCGCTGATCGCCAAGGGAAGGCTGAAAGAACTTTTGGCTGAAAAGGGATTGCGGATCGTACGGAGCGGCGCTGTCGACAAGACGCCGTCGCACCGGCCCCTCGTCAACATCTATCGAACGAACGGTGAAGAGATTGGGAAGAAGCTGCTTCGGGAGGCTTCGCGCGCACCTGGACCCCGAGGCATCGGAATGACTGGTGCGATTGATTAAAAAAATCTGTAGGCACGGGAACAATATGCTTCGTTGACCGTAAAACCTTCGGGTCGTGCGGAGATTCGTTACACTTCGCTGAGGGACCCACCTCAACCTTAGCCCCGCTCCCTAGTGGGGCTTTTTTTGGCATTGACGTCGGCAATACTATTACCGTGCAGAATTGTACCGGAACTATTGTCACACAAAAGTGTTACTTGGCTCGGAGCGGATCGCGCAGAGGAGTCTCCTGTCTCCAGCGGCACACACCCCTTGCAATCTTCGCGATCCGCTTTCTCCTGCCGGTTAGGAGCCATTAATTGGTCCGGAACCTTAAGGAACTTTTCCAGCCATCCACAGTTAGGCCACAAGGATCGCACAGGCGCCCCATACTGGGGTGTCCGCTTCCCTTCCTTTCCTGTGCGGTCCGGTACTTTCCAGCACTCACTTGCCCCGCTTCGCCGGGGCTCCTTTTTGATCCTCGGCGATCAATGATCGGGAACCCAACTGGTCCCCCTTTATCTACAGGAAGCAGGGTGATCCTCCTGTGCAATCCATGGACTTGCCCTATATCGGCGGGGCTTTTTCGGATCGCAATTCGCGATAGCAAATGCAATAGCTCAGTTTACTTTGAGCCATCCCGCTATTTTCCGACAAACCACCCCGCAGCAGAGGCGCCAAACTTGGTGATGATGAAGGTAAGCGCCGAAGCTCCTATCCCGACGATCCCAAGCGCTCCGAGCCCCTGAGCTTCCACCTGCGCACGTCATCGGTCACCGGCCACATTTCCGAGATATCCTCCTTAACCGCTGAGACCGTGCCCTCGACCTTGTCGACGCGATCGACAAGAAGATCGAGCCGGCCGTGCATCTGCGATCGGCTGTTGTCCGATTTGATTTCCGATTGCCGGAAGGCGTCACGGAGAATGGTCCAGCCATTGATCGTCAGCATGGCTAGAGTGCGACATCCCCGTCGATCTCGGCATCGAGGTCAACATCTAAAGTCCCGGTCAGCGCGGCGATGCGATCGCGCAGCGTGGACGGCAAGGCGAGAATGGATGTGCCGGGGTTCTTGGCCATGTCCTGCGCCAGAAATGCAAGGAAACGGTCGACAACCGGGTCGCTCCCCTCTTCCGCAACCTTCTCGACATAGACGCGGTGCTGATCGTCGACGAGGAAGGTGATGCGCCCGCCATAATCCACGCCCAATGCCTGCCGGACCGCCTTGGGAATGGTGGTCTGGCCCTTCGCGGTGATCGTGCTTTCTTCCTCCCGCAATGCAGCCATGGTCGGCTCCCATTTGGTTCTCATTGTATTTAAGGAATATTCCTTACATTATCAAGAGATTGGAATAGCCCCGGACTATCGACCGGTTGCCCGATGCCGCCACCTGAGAACTATAGACGCTTCCTTGCAAAAGGAGGGCTTTCGAGGGCGATGGCGTAGATAAATTTGTCTTCCTCACCCGGTGCGGTGCGCCAGTTCCATTTGCACATCGTCAAACTGACCGCGCCGCCGGCGACTGGACAGGAAAGCGGTTCCGTGTCATCAAAAAAGACATGAACACCGCGCGCACCAATGCAAAGCTCCTACTCGCCATCATTCCGATGGTGGGTTAGCACGCGCTCGCGTTTTTAAAGATGCAGCAACCCGCCGAAGAGGCGGGTTTTTTGTTGCCATTCCTCTTCGGTCGGAATTTCGAGACAGAAGGGAATTCGCAATGCCATATGACCCCAAGACGATCGAGCCGCGATGGCAACGATACTGGGAGGAAAACCAGACATTCAGGACCGAGGACGACCAAAGCCGTCCGAAATATTATGTCCTGGACATGTTTCCCTATCCGTCCGGCGACGGCCTGCATGTCGGTCATCCGGAAGGCTATACCGCGACCGACGTCGTGGCTCGGTACAAGCGCATGATGGGCTTCAATGTCCTGCATCCGATGGGGTGGGATGCCTACGGGCTGCCCGCCGAGCGATATGCCGTGCGGACGGGCGTCCACCCAGCGATCACCACGCGGAGCAACATCGCGAATTTCAGGAAGCAGGTCCGGCGTCTGGGCTTTTCCTACGATTGGAGCCGGGAGATTTCGACCACCGATCCCGCGTTCGTACGATGGACGCAATGGATCTTCCTGCAAATGTATAAGGCCGGCTTGGCCTACCAGGCGGAAGTTGCCGTCAACTGGTGCCCGGCACAAGGTACGGTCCTCGCCAACGAGGAAGTGAAGGACGGCCGCTACGTGGAAACCGGAGACCCGGTGGAACGTCGCACGATGCGTCAGTGGATGCTGAAAATCACCGCCTATGCCGACCGCCTGCTTACGGATCTGGACGAGCTGGACTGGCCTGATGGTATCAAGGCGATGCAGCGCAACTGGATCGGCAGATCGGAAGGCGCTGAAGTGACTTTCGATGTCGAGGGTAGCGGGAGTTCCCTGACAGTTTACACCACGCGTCCGGAAACGATCTTCGGCGCCACGTTCATCGTCCTCTCCCCTGAGCACCCTGCCATCGATGCCATCGCTTCCGCCGGCCAACGCGGAGAGGTCGACGCCTACCGCACCCGCGCGGCGGCAATGAGCGCAATAGAGAAGTCGCAAGCCCAATGGAAAAGCGGCGTATTCACCGGAGCCTATGCGATCAACCCGGCGAATGGTTCGCGGGTTCCGGTATGGGTCGCTGACTACGTAGTGATGACCTACGGCACCGGCGCAATCATGGCCGTTCCCGCCCATGACGACCGTGACCGCGATTTCGCTGAGGAGTTCGGGCTGCCGATCGTCGAAGTCGTGTCGGCGTCTGGCTCCCCCTCCGGCAATGTGCCGCCCGTTGCGTGGACTGGCGAAGGCGTCATGGTCAACTCCGGATTCATGGATGGAATGGAGACGAAAACGGCGAGAACGGCGGCGATCTCCTGGATGACCGAGCAAGGTGTTGGTGTGGGGCGCACCGAGTACAAGCTGCGCGACTGGCTGTTCTCGCGGCAGAGATACTGGGGAGAACCCTTTCCTATCCTCTATGCCGCCGACGGCAGTATCGTGCCCCTGCCGGAGGATGCCCTGCCACTGCTGCCTCCCGAACTCACCGAGTACAGGCCAACGCCGGACGGGGAGCCGCCGCTGGCACGGGCGGGCGATTGGGTTCGAACAGTCGATCCGAAGTCCGGCATGGAAGCTCTGCGGGAAACCAACACGATGCCGCAATGGGCGGGATCGTGCTGGTATTACCTGCGCTTTGCCGATCCTTGGAACGTGACCGCGCCGATCGATCCCGAGAAGGAGAAATACTGGCTGCCCGTCGATCTCTATGTGGGAGGAGCCGAGCACGCGGTGCTGCATCTGCTCTACGCCCGCTTCTGGCACAAAGTCCTGTTCGACATCGGCGTCGTGACGTCCAAAGAGCCGTTCCGCAAGCTGTTTAACCAGGGAATGATCCTGGCCTTCAGCTACAAGGATGCGACCGGGAGGTACTATCGACCCGAGGATGCGGCCGAGCGCGACGGTCGCTGGTATGTCGGAGAAATCGAGGTCGAGCGCCAGGTCGAGAAGATGTCGAAGTCGAAACTCAATGTCGTCAATCCTGACGAGGTGGTCGAACGATACGGCGCCGACGCCATGCGTCTGTATGAACTCTTCATGGGGCCATTGGACGTTGCCAAGCCGTGGCAAATGTCCGGTGTATCAGGGGTCAGCCGCTTCCTCCATCGCGTATGGCGGATCGCCATTGGAGAGGATGGCATGGTGTCGAGCAAAATTATCGATGCGAAGCCGTCCCCGGAGATCGCGCGCGTTCTTCACAAGACGATCAAGGCTGTCGGCAACGACATCGAGGCACTGCGTTTCAACACGGCGACCTCAAAGCTGATGGAGCTGTCAAACGCATTGACGGGGCTGGACATCACGCCACGGTCAGCAGTCGAATCCTTCGTGCTGCTGCTGGCACCGTTTGCGCCGCACATTGCCGAGGAACTCTGGAGAATACTGGGGCATCCGGAAAGTCTGTCGCATGAACCCTGGCCGACATACGACCCCACTCTCGCCGACGATGATGTGAGAGAATTTATCGTTCAGGTGAACGGCAAGCTGCGTGGCAGGATTCAGGCTCCCTCGACGCTCGCCGCTGATGAACTCGTCAGGCTGGCTGCGCAAGAGCCTGACGTTCGGTCGAGGTTGACGGGCAAGGCGGTGCTGAAGGAAATCGTTGTCCCTGGACGGCTGGTGAACTTCGTGCTTGCGCCATAGCATCGAGCCGCTCCGGAACGTGGTCGAGACTGTCGGCCACGGCTTCGCGTGGAATCTGAAGATCCTGCTCAGCTTCTTCACGCATCATCGGAGGTGCGGCAGCAATCCGTCCCGTATCGACTCTATACTCGCCCCTGTCCTTGAGAGGTCATCGAGAAAAACTCTTTGTTTTCAATGTCACGAATTGCAGCCAGAGTTGGCGTTAGCACAGTGTTAGCGTGAGCCATTTATCGTTGCGACACCATTGGAAACCGCCACGGAACATATCAAGGATCGGCTGCAACAGCGACAGGCAGAATGGTGACGGGCTCTGAAACGCCGGCTTACGGAGATGACATGAAACTGGTTCTAGGCAGCGTGATATTGGCGTCTGGCATACTGCTATCCAGCCCGTCGGGATTTGCCGCTTCCGGCGGATGGCAGTCGGATGGGCAAGGCACGAGATACTGGCACGTCACTCCACCGCCCGGGCAATGCAATATAAGCCGGGCGAGAAACCGGGCGCTTCGGGCCGGCATCTATCGCAGCGAGATTATACAGCAGGATGAGAATATCATCATGCTCAGAGGTCTGGATGAATCAGGCGACCGGCGAACGATCGGTTTCGGCAACATCAGGGGATGCCCTGAGTTGGAAGGCTATGAGGATCCCTCGCACTTCTGAAGGCATGCTTAGAATTTGTTCAGCGAACTTTTCCAGTTCCGACCGGGGTGCGCATTTCTGTGCAAACGTCGCGCCTATACCGATCAGCGAGGCTGGCGGTTAGTAGCTACTCGCGGACGCCGGTTGCGATTGCGCCTCGGATGGGCCGCATCCTCAATTCGCCAAGCTTACACATCCGCTCGTTTGACCATAATCTGGCTCTACGCAGCCTGATGGATGCGGAAGTCCCCGCACGTCGTCGAATGTTTGGTGTGGGCGGGATTGTTCGTGTTGAAGTATCCAGTGCAAGGATTATCGGGCGCAGCCTTGAGCGGAATTGCCAGGCTCCTCTCGCGTGCGGAACGCTTCGCAGCGCAGACCATTCTGCCGGCTCTGTTTGCGCTGCCGGCACTTGTCGGCTCCGCATCATTTGCCTCGGCGGAAGATCGGGCGCTGAAGCTGTTCTTTACCCATACGGGCGAGAGGGCGACGATTACCTACAAGCGGGATGGAAAGTTCGATCCGAAGGGTCTTGCCCAGATCAATCGGTTTCTGCGCGACTGGCCACGGAACGAGCCGACCCGGATGGATCCGCGGCTGCTCGACCTGGTCTGGGAGGTGTATAAGCGCAGCGGCGGCAAGGATATATCCATATCGTCTCCGCCTATCGCTCTCCGGCCACACCGATCGAGGCGCTTCCGGAACGACGGCCGCCGGCATTGCCGGCCCACGCCCGTTTCCATCCCCTCGCAGCTGCACAGGAAAGCTCCGAGCGGGGCGCAGATATGATCGCCTCGCTGCCGATGACTGCATCCTGGGAAGAAGCGGGCTTCTTGGGATCGACCTCCGAGGCGGCGCTGATGAAATGGGCGCTGCATTCTCCGGGCGAGGCGATCGGGTTGAGCGCGCCTCGCGTCTCGCCCCGCACGGTTCATCGTCAGGCGAAGGTTGCGACTTCGGGTGAGGCTGTCATTCCGGTCGCCGCCGCAGGACCATTCGATGCCGGCCGGTTTGTGTCGCCTCCGGAGGGTTGACGTCATCAGCGGTTGATCCGACGGCAATCGCTGCCGAGGTCAGCAGGCCGGGTTCTCGCTTTCTTTTCAGTCATCCGCGTTTGCTGGCGGATAGATTGGCGCGCCGGACGACGTCATCTTCGCCACCGTCCACCCCCGTCGGAGAGCGAGGTGACACCAATGACAAGCGATAAGGTGCCGAATAGCGGATGGGGCCGAAGCGTGCGAAGGTGCGAAACCGGTTCAGCGAAGACTATCGCGAGGCTTCCAGGCGGCTACCCCCGCGCAGAAGGTTCAGCCAGGCCCGCGACAGTTTCTCCGCGCCTGAGCCGCCGATATGGCAATCGTCGTAGCGGTCATCCCCATCGAGCAACGCGTCAGAATTTACTCCCTCTCGGATACCATGGCCGCTTTTTGACAGGGCCAGCTGCGCCCGTACAATTGGATTGTCTGGAATATGCTCCTTAAAGCCGCCGTTGCTCGGCTCCAGGCATTTCGATGCGGTAGAAATGTAAACGGGTGCCTCGACGCCGTGCTGACGCAGCGTGTCAACCATCGACATGAAACGTTGCTGATAGGCCTCCGCAGTGGTGCCCAGAACGAGGTCCGCCTCTCCTTGCACCCAGAGCACGCTCGTTATTCGATAGTTGGAATCCTGAAGCTGTTTCATTGTATCGACCAGCACAGGATTGATGTCGCCACCGGGCGCCCACCGTGCGATCTCAGATCCGGAATAAGCGAGAGGCGCGAGGACGACGCTGTCATACTGTCCCGAGGCAATCAAATTGTTCGCAAGGAGCGTCCAGTATTCTCCCTTGGTATCGGTCGATCCAAGAAGTGGCGACGCTGCGACGAAGCACCGTTTGTCAAAGGCGTTGACGACGCGAGCGCCATAATTCGACCTGTGTCGTTGTCCACCGTCGTTGGCCGCGTTCGATTGGCCAAGAATGAGCAAGACAGCCGTTCGATCGGTTTGAGTGGGGCAGGTCACAGAGGTTTTTGATTCATCCCCGATGAGGCGTTCCTTGTCGTCGAAACTATATCGGCTTGGGGCCGCCGGCTTCTCTCCAACAACCGTTTTCCTCAGCGCGGAAAGTTGTGGCCACGGAAAGATCTCATGTCTCGCGCTCATGCCGCCGACGAAGTATATCGCGATTAAGGCGGCCCCGCCGACTGTTAGCGTCTTACGCATCTCGTTACCCTTTACTCATCACCCGATAGCATGGAGCCTATTGGACTAATCAAGGCCGGTCCAGTTATGCAATAGGGGTAACCCAAGCATCACTCGATATTGACGTCATTCATCGGAGGGTTGACGTCATCAGCGGTTGATCCGACGGCAATCGCGGCCGGGGTCAGCAGGCCGGGTCCTCGCTTTCTTTTCAGTCATCCGCGTCTGCTGGCGGATAGATTGGCGCCGGACGACGTCATCTTCGCCACCGTCCCCCCGTCGGAGAGCGAGGTGACATCAATGACAAGCGATAGGGTGCCGAATAGCGAACGGGGGCCGAAGCGTGCGAAGCTGCGAAAACCGGTTCAGGCAAGACTATCTCGAGGCTTCCGGGCCGTGATCGCCGCGCAGAAGGTTCAGCCAGGCCTGCGACAGTTTCTCCGCGCCTGAGCCGCCGATATGGCAATCGTCGTAGCGGTCGTCTCCATCGAGCAGCGTGTCGGAATTGACGCCCTCTCGGATACCGTGGCCGCTTTTTGACAGGGCCAGTTGCGCCCGCACGACCGCATTGTCTGGAATATGCTCCTTGAAGCCGCCGTTGCTCGGTTCCAGGCATTTCGATGCGATCGAAATGTAAACGGGCGCTTCGACGCCGTTCTGACGCAATGTGTCGACCATCGACATGAAATGGTCCTGGTAGGCCTGCGCAGTGGTGCCCAGAACGAGGTCCGCCTCTCCTTGCACCCAGAGGACGCCCGTTATCCGATAACCGGACTCCTGAAGCTGTTTGACTGTATCGACCAGCACTGGATTGAGGTCACCGCCTTTTGCCCAGCGTGCGACCTCCGATCCGGAATAGGCGAGAGGCGCGAGGACGACGCTGTCATACTGTCCCGATGCAATCAAAGAATTGCCAAGCAGCGTCCAGTACTCTCCCTTGGTATCGGTCGATCCAAGAAGTGGCGACGCGGCGATGAAGCACCGTTTGTCAAAGGCGTTGACGACGCTAAGACCATAATTCGACCGGTGTCGTTGTCCCCCATCATTGGCCGCGTTCGATTGGCCAAGAATGAGCAAGACAGAAGTTCGATCCGTTTGAGCCGGGCAGGTCACAGCCGTTTTCGTTTCATCCCCGATGAGCCGCCCCTTATCGTCGAAAGTATATCGGCTTGGCGCCGCTGCCTTCTCTCCGCCCACCATTTTCTTCAGCGCGGAAAGTTGTGGCCACGGAAAGATCTCATGTCTCGCGCTCGTGCCGCCGAGAAAGTACATGGTGATCAAGGCGGCCGCGCCGACTGCCAGCGTTTTGCGCATGGTCGTGACCTTTAATCATCATCCGATGACTAATCGGGGCTGGTCCAGCCACGAAGGTTCCTTGACACCAGCCACATTTGCTTGCTCGGGCATGATCTTTTGAAAAGAGGTCGTCGTGAAGATCGAGCCCCGTCGCTGCTTCAACTATAGCCCGGACCAGCGATTGCAATCATCCAGTTGGGTGAGAGATCGCGCCTGCCAGTAATCCCGCGTGCGGCAACATGAAGAAAGCCGCGTTGCGCGTGGGAAGGCGATCACAGATTGGCGCTGCGAGGACAATGTGGGAGCGGAGCACCGGCTATTCCTTTCGCTGCCCTGATCATTTGGATCGACGGGCGCAGCATCTCTGTGTTAGGGAGCCCCAAAGCGCCACTCTTGCGCGCGACCAAAGTGACGCTCTCGATAGCGAAGGCAGGCGCTACCATTGAAGGTTTACCGACCAGAGATTGATGGCTTACGGGCCATATCGGTGATCGCCGTTATTCTCTACCACGCCGAGTTCACGGTTGCCGGCCACACGTTGCTTTCTGGTGGATACATTGGCGTCGATGTATTTTTCGTGATCAGCGGCTTCCTGATTTCGCAAATTTTGCTGACGGAAATCGAAGCAACGGGGCGTATCGATTTTCTTAAATTCTATGCCCGGCGCGCGCGGAGAATTCTGCCGGCGTTGTTCGCAGTCATTTTCGCGACAATTCCCCTCGCCTATTATTTTTTGTTACCACTGGAACTCACAGACTACGCGAACTCCATAGGGTCGGCGCTCCTGTTTGGATCGAATATCTATTTTTATTCTACTGCGGCTCAGTACGGGGAGCCCAATACCCTTCTCAAACCTTTTCTTCACACCTGGTCGTTGAGCGTCGAAGAGCAATTTTATATCGGCTTTCCGGTCTTATTGCTCCTCGTGCGCCGATACCTGAAATCAAGGTTTTTGCCCTGTGTGTTGCTCGCGGCAGCCTTAAGCTTTGTATGGTGTATCGTCACGGTGCGGCATGACCCGCAACAGGCCTTCTACTCGCCATTTACCCGGGCCTGGGAACTGCTGGCCGGAACACTTCTCGCCTATCACGAGGTCAAGCGTGGACGAACCCGCCCTCAGCCGTTGCTCGCGGCGGCCGGGCTTATCCTCGTTCTTGGTTCGCTCATCCTGTTTGGAAAGGATACGGTTCATCCTGGCCGGTTGACTTTGATCCCAGTCATCGGGACCTGTCTGGTGCTCGCATTCGCAAGTCAGCAGAACGCAGCCGGACGCCTGTTGGCGTCTCGGCCCGCGGCGCTCACCGGATTGGTGTCCTACTCCTTATATTTGTGGCATTATCCGGTCTTCGCCTTCTGGCGGTTGACAAGCTTGAATTTCGACAACAGCGATAAGTTTCTTGCCGTCGTCGTGACGGTCCTGGTCGCGGTCGTCAGCTTCGTCGTCATCGAAAAGCCCTTTCGCCACACCAGGAGAAGCCGCGCTCTCTGGATCACCCTGAGCTCATCCGTTGTTACCATCGCGGCTGCTGTCCTGTCGGCAATCACTATGGCCGGTTTTCCTCACAGGCTGGATGAAGTCTATTCACCTCTGGCGCAGGCGAACGAAGCACGGCTCGAAAGCACTTTTCTAAGCCTGAACGACAACATTCAAGCCGGGAAACCGATTATCTTCATCATCGGGGACTCGCACGCGAGAAACTGGTCAATCGCGCTGAAAAATTACATCGATGCCGACCGATATCAAATCGTGGCACTCAGCTACTTGAACTGCATGGTCGAGATCAAGAACGATATTGTTAAGGCCCCCTCTCGCGCCAGCATTTACGATAAATACTGCATTCCCTTTGAAAAATATATCAACGACAAATCATTGCTCAGCCGAACGAAAGCGATCTTCCTCACCAGCCTTCGGCCCTTTGAGTACACCGTCAACCCCTTCCGGTTCGAGCTTCTTTCCTGGATGAAAAGCCACTCGGATAACGCGCGCATTTTCGTTTTCGGAAATTATTTCCAGCTCGATGAATCGCACTCGTGCCTGGGGCTGATGTTTCAAAGAAAATCCGATGCCTCCATCTGCCTGCGGGAAGCGAGCTATCCGCCGGCCAACCAGCCTTTGGCGCAACTGCCATTGTTCCCATCCGATCTTGCGTTCACCTACGTCGATATCGTTAAGCTTCACTGCGATTACGACAAGGAGAAATGCCTTACCAGCAGCAGGGGTGTTCCGTTCATCACAGACTGGAACCATATGACAGCGGAATTTCTGACGACCCTGATTGGTGACATTCTGGAAAGGAGAACCGCTGACCTGCGGGGCGACGGTCTCCTCGACTTCCTGGTACCGCCGCATGCCGGGCAATCCGAACGAACTGCAAGTTCTCAGCCGAAGGCTGGTCGCACGTCTTCCGCTTCTCCATCGAATTAAGCGGCCGGACACCGGGAAAGACGAGGATGCCAACATTGATGGGGAAGCTTGATTGAGTGACGATCGAATTCAACTGTGGATCGGTCTGTGCGTCGTGGGCGGCTTTTGCGCTTACAACTGGTATTGGTACATCCGATCCATCATTTTCTACCGGAAGAATGGCTTCGATTTCAGTAAGGATTTCGGGCCCGACATCTATTTTTCCCAATGGCAGCATCAGCGCTTCTTAGCAAAGCCGAAAGCAAAGTTCTTCTTCGCCATGCCCTTTGTGCTGGTGGTGACCTCCTTTATATCGATCTTCATGATTTTGAGTCTGATGGGAATTATCAAGCCTTGCATGGGTTGCGGCCGGTAGCGGTTGGGAAGTTAATCTAACTCATAGACCGCGACATTATCCTGCTCCTCCCGCAATCCCTTATATGAGGCGTGGCGCAACCGACCGCCCTCCGTCCAAGCTCGACAATCGATCTCGGCAATGAGCAATGCTGGAGCCAGATGAGATCCTTGCAGCGACCGGCATAGCTGACTCGCTTTCGCTTATCCGATCTCGGTCGTCGCCTAACCGCCGACCGGCGGGAAGGAAAGCTCGCGCATCCGCTTATTAGGAATTTATTGACCATAAGCTGGCTTTACTGAGCGTGATGGATGCGGAGTTCCCGCCCGTCGTCGAGTGTTTGGTGTGGGCGGGATTGGTCGTGTTGAAGTATTCAGTGCAAGGATTATCGGGCAGAGCCTTGGGTGGAATTGCCGCGCTCCTGTCGCGTGCGGAACGTTTTGCCGCGCAGACCATTCTGCCGGCTCTGTTTGCACTGCCGGCACTTGTCGGTTCTGCATCTTTTGCCTCGGCGGAAGATCGCGCCCTGAAGCTGTTCTTTACCCATACCGGCGAAAGGGCCACGATTACCTACAAGCGCGACGGCAAGTTCGATCCGAAGGGCCTTGCCCAGATCAATCGGTTTCTGCGCGACTGGCGAAGGAACGAGCCGACCCGGATGGATCCGCGGCTGCTCGACCTGGTCTGGGAGGTGTACAAGAAGAGCGGCGGCAAGGACTACATCCACATCGTCTCCGCCTATCGTTCCCCCACCACCAATAACATGCTGCGCAACCGTTCGCGCAGCACCGGTGTCGCCAAGAAGAGCCAGCACATGCTGGGCAAGGCGATGGATTTCTACGTTCCCGGCGTCAAGCTTGCGACGCTGCGGGCGCTTGCCATGCAGATGCAGGTCGGCGGTGTCGGATATTACCCGAGCTCGGGATCGCCCTTCGTGCATCTCGACGTCGGCAATGTCCGGGCCTGGCCGCGCATGTCGCGGCAGGAACTCGCGCGAATTTTCCCGAATGGGCAGACGATGCATCTCCCGGCCGATGGCCGGCCGCTGCCGGGATACAGTCAGGCGATTGCCAACTACAAGAAGCGCGGCGGCCCCAGCTCGATCCAGATCGCCAGCAGCGCGGGAGAAGACGAAGACGCGGGAACCTCGACCAGGCCGAGCGGCGACACCGGAGACAACAAGCTCGTGACGGCGCTGCTGCCCACGCCCCGAAGCCGGGCATTGAATGCGCTGGCGCTGCAGACCGGTGCGGTCGAGCCGGATGAAAAGCGGGATGACAAGCGGTCGGCTGGGGATGTTTCATCTCTGTCGATTCCGATACCGGCGATGCGGCCGGCCGCTCTCGCGCCCGACGCTGATGTGGATGACAAACTGGAAACTGCATCGATCGGCCCGATTGCCGTGCTTCCGGATAAACCAACCTCTGCATTGCCGGCCCACGCGCGCTTCGAGCCCCTCGTTGTTGCGCAAGGAGCCTCCAGGCAGGGCGCCGATATGATCGCCTCCCTGCCGATGACCGCTTCCTGGGAAGAGGCAAATTTCCTTGGATCGACGTCCGACGCGGCGCTGATGAAATGGGCGCTGCATTCTCCCGGCGAGGTGATGGGATTGAGCGCGCCTCGCCTTTCTCCCCGCATGGTTCATCGGGAGGTCAATGTCGCGCCGTCAGGCAAGGATATCATTCCGGTCGCCGCCGCTGATCTGTTCGATGCGAGCCGATTTGCGTCGCCCCCGGAGGGGTGATTGCAGTCGTCAAGGCTTAATGGGTTGTGCCTGCGAAACCGGTCAAGAGCGTTTGGCGTTGATTCTACTGACGAATTTCCGCCCCAGGAGATCGCCGCGTGCCCCTCATCCGGCTACCGCCACCGACCGGGGTCGAGCCACGGGTCTCGACCCGTCCTTCGGACCCCCGCTTGTGGGGCGAAGGGACCAAGCCGCGACGTCCCCTTTCTCACCTCACCCTCGCAGGGCACGTTCCCTCGCCCCGTTTACAGGGGGCCGAAGGACGGGACGAGACCGAGGGGCAGCCATTTTGGCTATTGTCCCGGAGCGGTCTCTATAGGGTAGTGAGCATCCTCCCACGCGGGAAAGCCACCGGCAAAGTGGTAGACATTCTTAAACCCCCAGACCAAGGCTTTGGCCGATGCATAGGCGGAATCGCCGCAATATTTGCCGTGGCAGGAGAAGATCACCTCCTCCTCCCGGCTGACCGCCTTCGACAGCGTGTCTTTTGCCAAAACCTCCACGACCGAAAGGTTGATGGCTCCCGGCGCATGCCCGCGACCAAAGCTCAAAGCGGTGCGCACATCGACGAGCTTGACGCCGCGGTCGTGCAGCCGCTTGGCCGTCGGGGCGTCTATCTCGGTGGCGCCCTTGATATTGTATTCCCCGTTGTTCTTGCCGATCAGGCGAGCGTATTCGTCATAGGAAATATCGGTGCCCGCTCCCTCCGGCACGCCGGCTTTACGCAAGCCCTCCTTCAGGCGCTCGCGATAGGCCGTATCGTAGTTGAAAATGTCGCCGTACCAGTACCAGCCCAATTCCTGCACCGTCAGCGGCGAGTAGCCGGCGGGAACCGCGAGCGCGTTGTATTTTTCGATGTTTTCCTGAACGCCGTCCGTCCGCCCGAGGTGGCCGAAGCTCGACACCAGCGTGGCGTAGTCTTCACTGACGTCCGATTGCCGGATCACCAGCAGTTCGAGGGTCTTCACCGCCTCCGCATATTTCTCCTGGTGGAACTGTGAAATCGCAAGAACCCTGAGATAGCTCGGCGGATATTGCGGGTCGACACGCATCGCCTGCTGCACTTCGCGTTCGGCCTCCGGAGCATGGCCCGTTGCGTTCAAAATCCGGGCTTTGCTGAGGTGATTTTCGGGATCATTGGAATCGAGTTCCATCGCGCGGCTGATTTTGACAAAGGCGTCAGCATACCGGCCCTGCCGTGCCAGCACCTCGGCGGAGATCGCATAGGCAAGCGGATTGGGCTTTCGAACCGCAAGCGCCAGGTGCCGATCCACGCTTTCCATCGCCCTCTCGAAGCCGACATTGGCGGCCTCCCAATTGGAAACGGCAATTCTCCAATTCGCCGAAGCGAGCGCCGCATGCGCGCGGCTGTAATCGGGGTCGAGCGCGATCGCCCTTTCGAAAAACGGAATTGCCTTGAGGGTTTCATCCTCGCTGTCGTGGCGCAGGTGATCCCAGCCTTGCAGCACGGCGTCGTAAGCCTGCGGGCTCTTCGTCTCCGCCTGCTCGGACTGGGATTTCTCCGCCATCGTGAACTCGACGGTGAGCGCAGACACGATCTCGCCGATGACCTTGTCCTGCAGCGTAAAAATGTCGCTCATCGCGCCGTCATAGCGTTCAGCCCAGAGATGATGGCCGCCGAGCGCGTCTATCAGCTGTGCGTTGATCCGGACCTGGTCGCCCTGGCGGCGCACGCTGCCTTCCAGGATATAACGGACGCCGAGTTCCTCGGCCACCTGCTGAACTTTGGTCGGCTTGCCCTTGTAGGCGAAGGTGGAGTTTCGGGCGATCACAAAGATGCTGGAGAGCTTCGAAAGGTCGGTGATCAGGTCTTCCGTCATGCCATCGGCGAAGTAGGCCTGTTCCGGATCGGAACTGAGGTTGTCGAACGGCAGGACGGCAATGGACGGCTTGTCAGGCAGGGGAAGCGCCATGCGCGCGAGCGATGCGGTTTCCGCACTGGTCTTCCATGAGCCGAGCCATATTGCGCCGAAGGCGGCCACCATAAGCAGAGCCATCGCCGCCAGCGGGGCCCAGCTGCGAAGGCGCCGGATTTTGAACTGCCAGCTCGGCGCGTTTCCATCAAGCAGCACGCGATAGGTGCGGACCGGGCGCGCGATATTTTTGACATGCTGCTCGCCGATAAATTCCAGCGGCAGTTCCACCTTGCCCTGCAGGTGATCGAAAGCGGTGCCGGAGACAAACAGCCCGCCGGACTCACAGATCTGCTCGAGGCGCGCAGCGACGTTGACCCCATCGCCCAGCAGATCATCGCCGTCGACGACGACGTCGCCCAGATTGACGCCCATGCGAAAGAGCAGCCGGTGCTGGGGCGGGATATCCGCCTGCCGGGCCGCAACCTGCTTTTGCGCGGCAACGGCACACAGGACGGCATCGACGACGGAGCCAAATTCCACGATCGCGCCATCGCCCATGAGCTTCACGGTGCGCCCGTGATATTCCGCCAGCAGTGGCTCGAAGACTTCGGAGCGCAATGTCCTCATCGCGGCCAGCGTACCGGCCTCGTTATCCTCGATGAGTCTTGAATAACCGACGATATCGACGGCGAGAATTGCAACTAGCCGCCGCTCGGCATGATCCTCTCCCATGGTCACGCTCTCCAGCGAGGTGACAAAAGCCACGCTTAGCGGATCCCTCGGTCGACGCGAACACTCCTCCGGCCGCCGGAATTCTACTCCAGTTTCCCTCTGCCGACGAATAAACTCTTGCGAAAATGGCTGATCCGGCTCGACGAACGGCTTCGACGCTACGTCGCCTTCATTGCCAAAGAGCCTCTCGGCATCGTCATCCCGGTCAATAAAAACTATCCTAACGAGAATCGTGTCGCCGCAGCCGATCAAATCTTGACCGCACTCTCGGCCGACGGAGCGCAATAGGCTTCTGTGGGACCCGGCAGAAGCCGGCTTTCAAGACGCACAAAGGATGCCATTCAGCTTGCAACGACGGTCGTGCTTTTCCTGATATCGGGTCGGACTTTGGCCCGATGCGCCAGCCAGCGACCGCATGATACAAACTCGTTTGAGTTTGACGGACGTGCTGTGGGCGTAATTGGGCACAATTCATAGCAGCGAAAGGGCCGCAGACATCGGAGAGGCAGCCCATGTTCTGCACCCGCAATGTCTCTCGACGCCGAACAGAGGATGCCACCCCAAGTAAAGGAATCAATAATTAACAGTAATGGTAGAGTATTTCCTGGAGTTTTTCTAGGTAATTGCCACATGTAACAGGTGATGCTAATACAGCGGCCACCTCTTCCCCAAGTCACGAGGCGAATGTAATGAGAAGCGTATTGGTATCTGGCGGAGCTGGGTTCATCGGATCGCATTTATGTGACAGGCTTTTGCTTAGAACTGACATCGAAAAGCTGGTCGTTGTTGACAATCTTTGGACCGGACTTTTCGAAAATATCTCCCATATCAGGGACCCCCGCTTTCACTTCGTGAAGTCGGATGTCGAGACGTTGCGGAGTTCCGACAAATTCGACGAAATCTACCATCTTGCGTCCCCGGCCTCGCCGCCCTGGTATATGAAGGAGCCGCAGAGGACGATTTCGGCCAATCTTCTCGGAGCATTCCGGCTGCTGGAGCTGTTGAAGAAGGGCGGGCGTTTCGGCTTCACCTCCTCCTCCGAAGTCTACGGCGACCCCTTGGTGTCGCCGCAGCCGGAATCCTATAAGGGCCAGGTCGACTGTACCGGGCCGCGCTCGTCCTATGACGAGAGCAAGCGGTGCACGGAGTCGCTGCTGTTCGAGATGCAGCGCACCCGCGGGCTCAACGTCAAGGTCATCCGCCCCTTCAATATTTATGGGCCCCGGACCCGGGCCGACGACGGCCGCGCGGTCTCCAACTTCCTCACCCAGGCGCTGTCCGGCCGGCCGATCACCGTGTTCGGCGATGGTCTTCAGTCCCGCAGCTGGGGCTATGTCGACGATATCGTCGATGGCTTCGCCCGCTATTTCTGGATCAACGAAACCGACTATAAGGGACCTCTGAATATCGGCAATGATCGTGAGATTTCGGTTCTCGAGGTCGCGCAATATGTTTCCACGCTCGCCGGCGGCGTGCCGATCGTCTTCGAGCCGTCACCACCGCAGGACCCGACGAACCGGCGGCCGGACCTGACCAATGCGCATTATGTCATGCCCGAATGGTCGTGCAAGATCTCCTACGAACAGGGCGTGGCGATGACGCTCGACTGGTTCAGGCAGAAAATGACGGCGGGCGCGGCGGAATAACCATCGCGGCCTGCTGCTCCACGACAGCCGGACGCCCCCAAGGCCGGCCCATCAGCATGGGCGCGGTCGGACGTCTGAACCTGGCGCTCGGCTGCAGCAGTGCCGGTCGCTACGATTTACCGGTATTGTCATAGAGTGCTGAAGGCAATTTCGCCTGCGTCCACTGGAGGTGCTGTTCGATTGTATGCACGCGGAAACTGGGATTATTGAGGATGTTCAATGTGAAGTCGGACAAAGGCGTGGGGACGTTGGTCGGCTGACCCAGCCATTCGGCAAGCGCCACAGGAAGATATCCGTGTATTGCCCGGCGGTTCAGCCACGGACGGAGATGCCGTGCATCCCACGGTTCGGCGCCGATCTGGTGACCCATGTCGCCGACGAGTACCCTCCCATTCACGATACGAGCAGCGAGCGGTCGGCGTTCCGCCAGCATAGCTTCGGCTCCCTCAAGGCCTTGCTCCAGATTGATCTCGAGCACCTCGATGTCGTCGGCAGACGCTGCCGGATCCGTCGGAAGCCGCCAATCCACACCCAAGACTTCGGCGGCACCGCGAAGATAATGATATCCATTGAGCTGTCGCTCCAGCTTCTCGTAGAGCCTGCGAAGGCCAGCCTTTTCCAACATTTGGAGGACCCGGGGGCCAGCCTTGACGAGGGGGTCAAGGACAGACCCGGCGCGGGTAGCGATGGTCATTTGCAGACGTCTCTTCCGCCGCTTTCTTCCGGCAAACCGATGGATTTCGAGCAGCCGCTGTATGTCCGGGTGCTTGCGAGCCATCAAGGCATCGGAGCGTCCCTCTTGATGCCTGCGCACCATCTTTCCAGTGAGTGTCGACGTCTGATGCTCAAGATGATAGCCTAATGCGTCAGGAGCAAAACGAATTGGAACTCCCTTTTTGATCAGGCGTAGACCAAATTCGAAGTCTTCTCGTGCACGGGCGAATTGCGGATCGAGCCCGCCCATTGCGTGAAACAGTTCCGCATCCAGCGAAAGATTTCCTGTCAGCACATCGGTAAAAGCGAACCGATGTCCAGGGCGGGAGACGCGCTCGAAGTGCCTCGTCCACCATGCGCGCGCGTTGAGGCGGAAGCGGTCCTTTGCAATGTGCGGAAGTGGCGGGTAAGGCCCCAATACCACGCCCCCGGGTTGACGCTGATGTTCAACGACGTGCGCCCAAACGAAGTTTTCCCCGGGCTCGATGTCGTCATCCAGGAAGATCAATAAACGGCCGCTCGCGACCTGCGCCCCCGCATTGCGGGCAAGTGCCGGACCGACGCCCGGCAACGACAGGGTACGAAGCGGAACGCGGGTACGAAGCGACGCGAGCATTGTCGACGTGTCGTCCTCACACCCGTCCGCCACAACCAGGACTTCGAATGCTGGGGTTCCATCTCGCTGAGCGTCGAGCTTGCCCAGCAGCGACCTCAGCATGACGGCACGATTGTGCGTTGGTATGATAACGCTGACGTCAACCGCCATTATGCCCTGCCTTCCCTGCTCGCGCCCGCGCTCTGACATAACGAAGCGGGCCGCTCGCAGCCCCTCTGAACTGGGTTAAGGCGTCGTTGTAAGGCAGGCTGAACTGGTGTGTCTGTCGAGGTTGAAACACGCGCCGAAGAAGCCTGATGTAGGAACGAACCATGCGAGGGAGCGCACGCGGGTTTCCCTCGAACAGGAGGGCCTTCGTCAAGATGGCGAACGATGCAGCCTCGTAACCATACATCTGCTGCTGCAGTTCCTTGCTTGAGCGACGATGGCGGTGCCAGTTCAGAGCCTCGGGATCGTAGATGATCCGATACCCGGCTTCGAGTACACGCCGGAACATGTCTGTGTCGCCACCAGCCAGGCTTAGCGTTCCAGCGTCGAGGGCCTCGTCGAACCACCCTACCGCGTCAACGATGGTTCGGCGCAATGCCATATTGACACCGGCACCCGCATGCCATCCGGTGAATGGGTCCAGGTTGTGGGCGTCATAGATCTGACGCCTGAAACCACGGCAAAAACCGCCAAAATGTTGAAAGGCGATCTGCGAGTCCGTTTCCAGCTCTGCCGCCATAGTGAGGCCGGTTACGGCCAGCACCAGGGGGTCCTCGAAATTGCGAAGCAAAGTTCTAAGCCATAGCGGGTCGGGGACCGCATCGTCGTCGATGAAGGCGACGACGTCTGCCTCTACGTTGCGAAGGGCAGTGTTGCGAGCGACGTCAAGACCAGGACGCGGTTCGCGCAGATATCTCACAGTGTCGAAGCGGCCGACCAAATCTCGCGTGGCTTCGCTCGATGGGGCATTGTCGACGACGAGAATATCGGTCCTATCGGGCATAGCCAAAAGCCCGGTGAGGCAGCGCTCCAGATCTTCGGTACGATCGCGCGTGCAGATCACGACGGAAGCTTTCGGCAGCTGACTTGGAGCGGGCGACGGGTCAGGGAGGGCCAGCCGATGCCTCAACCAAGCCTCGAACACCGATGAACCGGCCGCAGACAGAATCCGGTCCTTAATTGGTGTCTTGCCGCCATCGGTGTCGAAGGCGATCACAGCTTGGCCGCACGGACGACCGGCGACCCGGATCAGCACAAGTGCACCCTGATAGTCATCGGTCGGCTCAAAATCTGGCGGAAGGTCAAGAATGTCGATGTCTCGAACCGCAAGGCGCATCAGGAGCTCGGATCCAAGCTGTGCTGACCCAATGAGCCGTGGTCCGGCGAGGTCGCGGTGGGGCGCGACTGTACCTGCTGCCACTGTGTCGGGGGATTCAGCATACCCTTTCTTGGGCCGGGCCCGGTCACGGCGAGAGGATAGACTTCGGCGTGATAGTCGTAAACCTGCTGCCAGTCTGCCGAAAAAAGGCCCACCGTAACGCGATAGTCGCCTGGCGCCAGGTCGATGCGATTGAGTGTTGTTTCGATGCGCACCGTGTCCGAGTCGACGAAAGGGGCGAATTCGGCCAACTTGCTGTCGGTCTCGAAGCAGCACGTATCGTCCGCCGCATAGACGCCGATGACGATAACGGCGTTGCGATCTCTGGTGGCGCCAACATAGGTCAGTGAAATCGACAGCCGCTCGCCCGCAGCGATGGTACTTGTCGGCGCGCCTTGCTCGTTCAGCAATGCTACGGCTGTGATCTGCAGTTCGCCATTGCCGAACCGGCTGACCTGCGGCACCAGTTCGACGGGCAGGTTTGTAACGGCGAACGGTTCATGCTGGACGCTGGCGACCTTCGCCTCGACAGCCGAGGTATAAAGCGGCAGCATTTCGTCGATCGGTCCGTAGCCCACGACGCGGCCGGCTCTCAGGAACAGCACGTGATCGCAGATTTCTCTTACCTGCGAGACGTCGTGTGACACGAAGAAGATCGTGGCGCCGTCGTTCAGTATCTCCTTCACTCTTGCAATGCACTTCTGCTGGAAGGCTTGGTCGCCTACGGCGAGGGCCTCATCGATCAGCAAGACGTCCGGGCGCACATGGACTGCCACGGCGAATGCCAGGCGCATGCGCATCCCGGTGCTGTAACTGCGAACCGGGTTCTCAACGGCCGCCTCCAGCTCGGCGAAGGCGACAATCTCGTCAAACCGCTCGGCAACCTCGGTTCGCCGCATTCCCGCGATGACACCCAGCAGGAAGATGTTCTCGCGCCCCGTCAAATCGTCGGTCAGGCCCGCCCCGATGTCGAGCAAGGCGCCAATTCGACCCATCACCTTGATCTGCCCTTCGTCGGGACGACCAACGCCGCCGATCAGACGCAGCAAAGTGGACTTCCCGGCGCCGTTTAGCCCTACCACGCCGACAGCTTGCCCTGGCGCAACCGCAAAGCTGATGTGGCGCAGGCCCCAAAAGCTTTTCGACTGCACCGCAGACCGCCCGGACAAAAGATAACCCTTCAAGGTGGTGGAGCGCGCCCCCCCTTGCGCACGGTAGCGCTTGCCGACATCGTGGACGGTGATGGCGCCTCGTCTCATACCTCGTCCACCAGGCGTGCGCTGCCACGCTCGACGAGCCAAATGCCGGCAAATAGCATCGGCAAGGAAACCAGCGCAGTTTTCCAATAGATCGCAGCGGGAGGCCACACGTGTTCGACGAAAATGCCGCGGTAGCCCTCGAGAATCCAGGCCATCGGGTTCCAGGTGTGAATTAACGCCATCGGCTCACTCGCCTTAAGCGGGCTGTAGAACACGGGCGTCAGGTAGAAACCCAGCATCAAAACGACGCCTACCAAATGTTGAGTATCCCGGAAGTGGACATGCGCAATCGCAACAAGATAGGACAGACCTATCATGAACAGCGCCTGCGCAAGGAAAACGAGTGGAAGTGCCAGTATGCTTAAAGTCAGGCCCCCGGTCTCGATAAACGAGATGATGAAGAGGAGTGGCAGAGCGAGCAGAAAGTGCACTGCCTGTGTGATGACTGTGACAACAGGAAGTATCCCGATCGGAAAGCCCGGCCGGCGCACCAGTTCGCTACTGCCGGTTATGGAAGTCGTCGCTGCGGGTACCGCAGTGCTGAGCCAACCCCAGGCCAACACGCCGGAAAAGACGAAAGTGGTATAATGGGGAATATCCAGGGGCAGGACGTGACGAAAGATCAGCGAAAAAACCAGCAGTTGGCTCAACGGCCGCATCAAGGACCAGCCGAGTCCAATTGCAGACCGTTGATATCTCGTCTTCAGATCGCGTGCCAGAAGCTCTAACAGCAAATCGTTCCATTGCAGACAGATGTGGATCAAGGGCTTCCACTGATCACGACGCCAATATTGGTCCCGTCGCTTCGCGCGATCAAGCGCATGATCCTTGCGATGTTCAGGCATTTCGGCTCACTTTTGCCACCGGTTAAATACACCTTGCCCCAAAGTAGTAAAGATCATCATACTCGACACGGTAGCGTGATCTCTGTCGCAGGAAGCAATAATTATGCCGATGGTTTCCATTATTACACCGGCGCATGGAGCGGAAACAACACTTTCCTCGACGTTGGAGAGCCTGATAGCGCAAACTCATGCTGACTGGGAATGCTTCATCATTGATGACGGTTCAACCGATCAGACCGCTGAGATCGCGGACCGTTTCGCGGCTCGGGATACGCGCTTCCATGTGCTGCGGCAGGAGCAGAGCGGCGTGTCAGCTGCTCGCAATGCGGGCCTGGCACAGGCGAAAGGCGATTGGGTCGTCTTTCTCGACTCAGACGACGCGCTGGCACCCTTCCATCTCGAAATCATGCTGAATCACACACGAACTTTGCCACAGGCCGACATTCTGCATTGCGGTTGGCGCCGCCTGAAAGATGGTGCTCCCTGGTGGCAGTCTCACCCCGCAGTGAAAATGGACAATCCGTTTGCTGAAACAGCGCGCTATTGCCCCTTCGCGATCCACGCCGCCTTGCTTCGCCGGTCCCGGCTAGCAGAACTCGGCGGCTTCGATCCAGAGATGACAATGTGCGAGGACTGGGACCTGTGGCAGCGCCTGGCTCGAACTGGCGCCGAATTTGCGCCGGTCGAAGGCCTGATGGCTGACGTTAGCGTAGAGGCCGGTTCGCTGTCGTCAAACAGGGTTAGGCATCTCGATTTTGGTCTTAAGGTGATCCGGCGCGGCCACCATTCCGATCCGCGCATCGCCCATCCGGTGCCGGCGCTCGCCCAGGGAATAACAAAAGCTGCGTTGGGAACGGCGTGCTGGTATCTCGCAATCTGGCTTGTCGGCGCCTCAATAGGTCAGGGCGACAATCCTGGCGAACTGCTTGACCGGGTGGCAGAGCCTATCCCACCTGACGCCGATGCCTACGCGCTCAGCGCAATAATCATGGACGGGATTGTGGTCGGCGCCTTCCCCGACGAGCCGATTTGGCCCGGACTCTGGTCGAAGATCCAGGGCAAGCTTCCGGAGCTGGAGGCTTGGCTTAATCGGCATGGTCCCCAAGAAGCTTTTGGTTCCCTGTTGGTTCGTTCACTGGAGCGAAAGGTCGCTGACCAGCTGCCGACCAACGTGCCCGCCACGATCGGAACAACAAGGATACAGCCAATTGATTTGGATCGACCTATCGTCGACCTTATCCTGCCCGGCATTGAGCGGTTGCGCTGTTGCATCTGGCGAGGTTCGACGCTGCTGGGGCAACTGGAGTTTGTGGTCTTCGGAGCAATCGAAGCGGATGCCATACGAAGTCGACTCAGGACGGTGTTCGGCCCGGAGTTCGACGATCACCCAACAGCGGTTTTGGCAGAAGATGGCCTCGTCAATCTTCCTGATCAGGATGACGGGCGCGCCGCCTCCGCCAGCACGGCAGCGCCAAGCTACAGCGGAGTAGCTCAACAGGTGCTGAAGCTCATGGCGAAAATATCATATTGGGCCGAAGCTAAGACAGGAACGGGTTGGTGGAGCAAGGAGGAGCCGACACCAAGACCTGTCGACCCGATATCAGGTACGGCGCATGCCGGGCGCGCCGAATTCGATCGAATCGTTGAAGAGGAAAGCCTGCGGGCGGTTGCAGCCGCAACGCGGATGTCCAAGGAGACGCCGTCGAAAAAAACCGGCCCAGTGGGCGATGAGGTGCCGAGATACGATACGGAGGCGTACTGGGAGGAGCTGTTTTCCCAGGTCGACCCTTGGGACTACCAAAACAACTATGAGACTGTGAAATATCTTCAAACACTCGCGTTGTTGGACGATCGGCGCTTTTCAAACGGCCTTGAGCTGGCCTGCGCGGAAGGAACCTTTACACGGATGTTGGCCTCCCGCGTCGACAACCTGCTGGCGACCGACATTTCGGCGTCGGCAGTCGCTCGCGCGGCCTCGCTTCAGGACCACGATTCCGCGGTAGCCTATCGGCAGTTGGATCTTTTGAGCGACGAGCTAGAAGGGCCTTACGATCTCATCGTCTGCAGTGAAGTTCTGTACTATTTCGAGAACAGAGAAAAACTCCAGCAGATAGTCGATAAGATTGCCGGCAGTCTTCGCACCGGTGGTTGGTTCGTTACTGCCCACGCCAACCTCCTGATTGATATGCCGCATGAGACAGGATTTGGGTGGCCGCATGAATTCGGTGCGGTCGGCATAGGTGAGATGTTTGACCGGCATCCGGATTTAGCTCTCTCGGTCGAAGCCAAGAGTCCGCTCTATAGAATCCAAAGGTTCGAGAAGGTGGAGCACGGGGGCTTCCTTGAGCCGACACGCGTGGAAGTAAACACCGCGCAGCCTTTGCCTCTTCAGGTCGCCGGTCAAGTACGTTGGAGAGGGGGGCAAGTTGTGGAAGCGGCCGCCGACTGGAACGATGTCCCGATCTTGATGTATCATCAGGTTTCGGACGACGGCGCTGAACAGCTTGCTCGATACCGCCAGTCTCCGGAGGCTTTCGAAATGCAACTGGCCTTCCTGCGCGACGCCGGATGGCGCGGGATGACTTTGGATCGGCTGCTTGCCTGTTTCGATGAAGGTGCCAAACCGCCCGAAAAGACATTAGTTCTGACCTTCGACGACGCTACACGCGATTTCATGACTCATGCCCTCCCACTGCTCCATCGATACGGCTTCCCATCCTCACTCTTTGTCCCAACCGATAGGGTCGGCGGCTCTGCAATATGGGATTCGGCCTATGGATCGCCGGCTCCACTGCTAACTTGGGAGGAACTTGCGGCAGTCGCGAACAGCGACGTGACGCTGGGCGCCCACGGTGTCCGGCACGTGCGTTTATCTGCCCTGGCACCGGAGAGCCTATTGCGAGAGCTTGCTGGCTCCAAAGCTATGCTTGAAAAATGCCTTGGTCGAGAAGTGCTGGCGGTCGCATATCCGTACGGCGACTTCGACCCCGCTATCCGGGACATAGCCGAACAGTGTGGTTACCGGATCGGCTTAAGCTGCGTCGGTGGCACGGTGCGGGCGGATGCCGATACGCTCGCATTGAAAAGACAGGAGGTTTTTCGCGGGATCACCCAGTCAGAGTTCGCAAATCTGCTATTTGGCTGAGACAAGAATGGGGGTTTCCACCGTCCAACCCGCATCGTACTTTGTTCCTAGAGCAAAGCGATGATTGGGATTTGGAGAGAAATAAGGTTCCTGCTTCAGCCATGATCGGGCCCTTCTTTTGAGGCTCGTCATTGCCTTTGATCTCGCATCGACCGCAAGCATCTTGGCGGCAATTGGCATGTCATGTCGCGACATGGTAGCCACAAGTCCGATGAGCGCGCGGTATCGGCCTTGTTCAACCGCCCTCTGGGCGAGCCACCGGCCACAGCCGCGTAGGCCGGCCCGGATTGCAAAACCCTTTTCCGGGTGTCTCTTTAGCATTTCATCCGCGACCAGAATCCAGGACCGAAGCATTCGCGTCAGGTTGGCTGACATGTTGTCGGGGGTTTGGCGATAGCCGACAAGATGATCCGGCACCACTACAAAATGCGAGAGTTCAGCGGCCAGGCAGTAGAAGAGGAGATCTTCACATCCCTGCGCGTCGCGCTGTTGGAGTGAGGAGTCAAATCCTCCCGTCGCGTCGAGGACATTCCGCCGTACGAGTGGCGAGCTTCCATTTCCAATGAAGTTTTTGGCAAGTACTTCGTCGAGCACATCTCCCTCGACGGAAATCTCATTGCTTCGGTAAATGATGCAATTCTTGTGGTCAATCATCGCATACCAGGTATAGACCAGCCCGACTTGTGGGCCGCCTGTCTCCAATGCCGCCAATTGTCGCTCAATTTTATCAGGTGACCAAAGGTCATCAGCATCTAGGAATGCCACCAGGTCGGCAGGGGTCGAGCGCCAACCCGCATTTCGAGCAGCAGCGACGCCGGAATTTCTTTGCTTTAATACTCGCACGCGCGGATCTATTTTAGCGATTGCTTGCGCAATAGCCAGGGTGTGGTCCTTAGAACCGTCGTCCACGACGATGATATCGAGCGCATGATGTGTTTGATTGCGAACGCTGCTGATTGTTTCAGCCAGAGTTCGTTCCGCGTTATAGGCCGGGATTACAACAGCAACAGTTACGTCACTTCCTGCCGATTTCTTCAAGCTCTCAACTCCGAAGTCTCCACCATCGCAAATAAGATACACCAAGACGCAGGCTTGAGTGTCAATAACTGGAGTGTTGGTTATTCGACAAAGGTATTTCTAGCCAGCAGCTGTTCGTAGGACCCGCTTCTCCCATTGGTAGGCGGTTGGTCCCGGTTTAGATCGAAAGCATTGTTGCGACGCTTGTCGGAGATCGATCGGTGTGGCGAATGTTCGACGGCGGTCTCATCGCAGGAGGCTTGATGCCTGCCGGCTATACCGTGGCGCAGCGTGTTGCACTCGGCAATCTTAGTGATGCAGTAAAGGCCTGGATATTTTTGATGACAAAAAGCTCTATTGGAATAGAATATCAATCAGTAGAAAAGCAGGTTGGCTCACAACAAGAAATAACCACCCAATAATGATCTGTGACAATCCTATTTTTTACTATAAGCATACCTGCGCACTGTGCAAGCATTCCTACCGGAGGACCCGTCACCACCCCGGCGGGTCCTCAACCTTGTTTATAACAGATTGCCGCAAATGCGATTGCCGGATTGGCTTGACGAAAAAGCCGACGTCCTCGGCAAATGAGGATTGCAGCGCCGGTTCTTCCGGCTCGATATCTCGACCACCAATTCAACTGTTCCCTGAATGCAGGTGGATCCGCAATGAAATTGCGGAAAACAAGAAATCGTCATGAACTCGATATTATTATCCGGTAGATATTCGCAACTATCACCGCTTTCTTCGGGAAAAATGCATTTCGCGATTAATAGTCAGAAAATTGCAGTCATGTTATAATTGATATTTAAATACAACCATTGTCTGAATTTCATTAATTTACCTTTTGATAAATTTTTAATCAATATACCTGCATATGGGCCGCGTGTTATTCTATACAGTCATTCCGACAACCATCGGATTTACCTTCCGGGCGGGAGCAGAAAATCTACACGGAACCATTGCCGCCTTGGCTTCTCAGCCACCCGCCTCATTGGTGAGGTCGTCTCAACCAATGACCCAGCGATCCCCGGATGTTCATGCATCAAGAAGCCTGCATGCAATTCAACAGCGCGCCGCCGGCGGAGGAAATGTTCCAGCCGTAATATATTGATAGATCTCCGGATTCCCTACTCGCTGCGACCTCGGCCAACCGCTTCAACCGGCTGCATCCGGTCTGCCGTTTCAACCCGGTATCCGGTCTTGCACCCTCCGACTGAAAAGCCCGAGGCGCAGGCATGCGCCGCCTTCTTTCGCGAGCCTCCCGATACGAAACAACCGGTATGCGCGGCAAGCTGGCACAGTTCCGTTTCAACACGCCTGAAGGCATGTCCCAGGCGCCTACCTGTGTCGAAATGGTCGCACTCCTTCAGCGAATTAACCCTTCATAAAGCATTTGCTTGCTCAACTTATAATTTGTGTCATGGTCACTGTAAGTAGTGAGGGAGCCGATCTGATGAGTGATCTAGCATCGCAGATTCCGGAATTTGGTTATGATGAGCGCGTGATGATCTGCCGGAAGCAGATCGAGAAGGCGGTCTATCAGTTCATTGCAAATACCAAGGTCGAGGGATGCGATCCGGCAGAAGTCGCAATGGCCATCGCAGACATTGCCGACGACTACATTTTACTGCTGGCCCAGAAGCGCAATTTGACCCACTGAGATCAGCGATCGGCCATCGATCGGCCGATCATCCAGAAGCTATGCGAAACGCAAAATCGCCGACGCTTCCCTGCCCGGCGGCAACGTCCGCGAGACCGTTTACCGCTCGCTTCGAAACCGTCCATGAGTGGAATGTCGAACTGCTTCTGACAGGCGCCCAGCAGTCGGCACTGAGCCGGACTTGCTTAACCTAAAAATCGCGCCAATCCGAGAATGAAGCGCCGAAGCATGGGCACACACGGGGCTTCCGTTTCTGCCCGTTACTTCAGGCGATGAAAACAAGCGGCCTCGGCTTGACTAACTGCCCGGTCCGCATAAGCGCACGCAACAGCCCCGAAAATCGAAGCTGATTTTCGGGGCTATGCGCGGGTTTGAGGCCGCCGGAGTGTTCTCGTCGCGTCCGCTCGGACGCGCCGTACTAATGACTTCTCACACTCACTTGCGGCACCGGAGAACTCAATTCGCCCAGTTCTCTGGTCAAACCCTCCCCCACCTCTTGCTTCACGGCCTCGAGCGCCAGATCGAGGCAATTCGTCGCGAACTCCAGTTTGACATCTTGAGCGACATGTCGCGCATAGGCGATCATCCGCGCCAGCGCGATGAGTTCGTCCAGACCGTCTTCCGCCCCGCGGTCTGCATTTATCTTGGCAACCAATGGCACGCCCATGCCCATTTCTCCCCATCAATGAGGAAATGATACGCGCGCAGACGAGATCGAGCCCGTGAAAAAAGCGTGACACAACTCCCGGTGACATTGCCGTCGTTGATTCAAAGCGTAGGTCGCGTCCGGAACGAGGTTTCATGCAGTTTCCAAGGCAGATCGGCGTTGGAGCGGATGTCGCGGGCCTCCTGCACGGCCTTCAGCAATTCCAGCGCATCGATGCGTTTTTGATCGACGGAATTCGAGACGAGTGCTGCCAGCAGTTGCGAACGGGCCGGCTCTTCTATGTCAGGGCATTGCTCGACGATCGCCCGCCACGTCCGCTTCTTGAAAAACATCGCGCTTGCCGCATCTTCGAGCTCCCGGCGCAACCCCTCTGCCAGCAGTCCGCGATCCTCCATCGCATCGAGGGTGGCGCTGACATTGACGAGCGGTATCGTCAGCGGCTTGCTGCCGAGTGCCGCCGGCGCGTGCATGAGCGCGACGGCGGCATCGTCGATCAGTCGACCGGTGCGATAGTCCTCGAAAATGCGACCGATCCCGACCATCCCGAACGGATGACATTCGGCCGCCCGCAAGGCGCCCATGCTGGCTGCCCCGAAAACGGCGACGCCAAGCGAGAGCGCATGGAGAATTTCCTTATGCCAGACCGGTGCGGCATATTCGAAACCACCGTCGATCAAGCCGATGACATTGGCGCCTTGTTCCAGCTGAGCCAGGACATCGCCTTGCATGGCAGGCGGCAGGACGCGTATCGCTTCGCCGGCCAGCGACGCCGCATCGGGAAGACTGGGGCCTGCGAAAATGACCTTCAAAACCCCATCCCCTTGGCCAGCGCTCTTGCTCCAAATCGCCGGGCGCGCTCCCCCTCCGGATTTTCGAGCTCAGGGATAATGACCTTGACGACGCTGAAGGGAAGCGTCTCCTCGCTGAGGCGCACTGCGATGACCGAAGCGATCCCTTTGTTGCGCAGAGCGTCGAGCACATGCTGCAGCAGGTCCGCCAGATCCTGTCGCCGATATCCTGCCGCGCCGTCGCCGCAAGGATCGGCAGCAGGCGGTGCGGCAACCGCATCGAAGGCGCGCCGCATCAGCGGCGGGAGGGTTCTTGAGAAAGTTGCAGGCGAAATATCGTCCCTGGCGCCGCTGATATAGGTCAGCCGGGATTGCACGGCTTCCGTCACCGCCCGAATGGCCGCACGCACGGGAAACGGATGCGCCCCGCTGCCACCGGTCACCTCGACGAGGCGGATGTCCTTGTCACCGTTGAGATCCCTGGCCCGCAGGACAGTCTCCCCGGGACCGAGCATGGCGGTGAAACAGGGGATGCCGATGTCGCTGGTGATATCGAACAGCTTGAGCGCCAATCCCGATCTTTCGATCTTGTCGATCAGCCCGGTAAGCGCGCTGTCCTCAAAGCCGCGGGGATCGACGCAGCCGGCATAAAGATCGGCTTCCCCGCCCACCTGCCACAGCACATGCGCGTCACGCTCGATACGCTCCAGGACGCCATGAAAGATTGCCTCCTCGACATTATTGCCCGAAGCCAGGCCATCCGACGACATCCAGTATCGCGCGTCACGCGTCCGGTCGAGCACCACCGCTTCGAAGGGAATGTGGATCTCGTCGCCGCTGAGGATATTGACGCCGGCAACCCATTCCGTCTCGTCATTAGGCCCGAGATCGGGTTTGTGGACAGCAGTCAGGCAGCTCAACCTGTCGACCTCGCAGCCCATCGCCTGCAGGTGAGAAGAGGAACCGTGGACGCGCTTGACGACGGGCTCGCCGGCAACCGCCCGTTCGAGGGCTTCCATGACCGTGGAGATCTTAGCGTCCAGATCGGTCAGGCCCTTTCCCTGCGCAATCACGATCGACCGCGAATTTGGGGCATAGGCGCACCAGACAGGGATTCCGATGTCGTCCAATCCGGTATGTCGCGCCACCCTGGTAATGCCGAACCGCGTCAGAAAGGGTTCGACGCGGAAAAGAGTTTCCCCCGGCGACATGATCCTGTCGGAATATCGAGCGCGGTGGGTCAGAATGCCGGCTCAGCCGTCGACGTGACCGGAAGCTGCTCCTGCGCCGAAACGGTGACGACGCCCGCCTTACTGGATATCCCTGGAATAATGACAGTTCCCGCCAAGCAATGCCCCTGCTGTCCAAACCGGCCTTCGATAGGCCGTGCCGTTAAAGTCTTTTTTCCAATTTCCTTACAGGGAACGATGGCGAGCCACGTCTCGACGACAACCACCGTCCTAACGCTTTCGGCGCGTTGCCGATGAAAGAGCGCCCGTCTTCCATCGCCGATCATGGTGCAACGACCGCGCGATGCGTTGGTCCAGCGCCTTATCTTTCATCACCCCACCATTCGCCTCGATCAACCATAGATCGCCGAATGCTTGCAGATGAAGCACGCCCCATCCTCAGCCGTGTACAACCGGATCCTGCAACTCACCGTCGATATCCGACAATCCCGCGACCGCCAGACTTTTAGCCAAGGCCACCAGTTTTTGCCTGATATTCGGATCCTCGATGGCGATGAATGCCTTATTGAGCGCCAGCCCTTCCTTCGAAGACAAAAACCTGTTCAATTCGCTGGTCTCGCCTTCGATAGGTCCGACACCGCCGTTCTCGAAGAAAAAGCCGATGGGCACGCGCAGAATCTCGGATATGCGCTGCAGACGGCTGGCGCCTATTCGGTTCGTTCCTTTTTCGTATTTCTGGATCTGCTGGAAGGTAATGCCCAGAAGTTCGGCCAGGCCGTGCTGGGTCATCCCGAGCGTCTTTCGCCGAACTCTCACACGATTACCGACATAGACGTCGATCGAATTCGGGGATTTAGCCTTCATGTGAATAAGTCTCCCACTTTATCAGCATGCCCAGCCGTATAATGGAGAGTTTAAGCAAGAATGCAACTAAAAGTAAATATTTCTTAAGGATTTTTTTCAGCACTGCACAGAGGAAAAACAACCTGTGGATTATTGCAGCCGATGCCCTTGGAGCGGATGCGCAACCGCATTCTCTCGCCCGCCGGGCCGCTGTCGAAACCAGTGCTGCTCCGACACCGTCTCTAAAGAGACTTTTGAGCGACGGCGATCATCGACTTGGCCAAAACGGGAATCCGTCCGACATATTCAAAACGCACATTGTCGAAGCCGGCTTCGAGCAGCAGCGTGCTTAGCGTGTTCTTCGACCAGAACTTGATATGCCCATGATCCTTCAACGGCATGAAGTGATCATCCATTTTCCCCAACGCGGCCAGCGCAAGGTTCTTCAGATAACCGTGATAGGGCGTCGACATCACGGCGACACCGCCAGGCTTGACGAGATCATATACCGTCGAGGTGAATGCCCTGGGATCGTAGACATGTTCGACCACCTCAATGCTGATGACCGCATTGAACGTGCCATATTCGCTGGAAAGGTCGTCATAGGCCGAGCCGACATTCAGCCGCAGTTCGGGATAATTGATATTGGCCTTGGCGATACCATCGCTGGAAGGATCGACGCCGACGACATAATAACCCCTCTCCGCAAGAGCCGCGGCCGCTCCGCCGGTGCCACATCCCAAATCAAAGACGTCGCGTTCCGCGCAACCGTCGAAATGGTTCTCCAGCACATCGAGCACCGCGGGCAAGATGTAGGAGTGCGCGGTTGTCGGTTTGGCGTGAACATAGGTGGTTGCGTCTAGCTCGACGGACATCTCCCTCCCCCCGGCGATTGCGCGGCAAACCCTATCAAAAAATACGTCGAAAATTTGATGAAATCCGCCAAATTGCAAGGAGAGCCAAAATATAACCTACGGCTTTAAAATAAAAAATTAAACTTTAACACGATAAATTTTAACAATAGAATATCTTGTTAATAAAAACTGATGCGAAATCACAAATCAACCGAACAATCAGCGATATTTTCTCCGGTTTATAGCAGATAATAAAGACAACATCTCCAGACTATACAAAGATACAAAATAACGGTGACTGACTCATAGCAGCAATAGCGACATCGTTCGCTATCTGCCGCTGCGATAGTCCTGTGCTGCCTGAGCAATTCCCGATGGAGATGGCGTTGCAGCGCCTCCGCCGAAATCGGTCTCCCTTCCGGATTGTGAAGCACAAAGGCGCCCAATTGCCGACACGAAGCCAAAGATATTTAACGGATAAATGTATACTGCTGGATTTAGACAGCCGATCGAAACCCTTCTCGTACCGGAGAAGACAAGCTTGCCCGAGAATTCATCGTCCGCAAATGCCAAACAGCCGGTGGGAAAACCGAAGATTCCCGTGGTCTTCTGGCTGCTGCTGACGATCTCCCTCTCGCTGGTCATGGGGACGGTGCTTCTTTCCAACGATATGAAACACTTGAAGACGGTCGGCCATTATTTTGGCTTCGATCTCTTTCCCCCTGAAATCAAAACGCCACCCCCCAGAGCCCTTCCCCGCCCGACGCCGCCGGCCATCTTTACGCTGCCTGTGCATCTCATCGAGCCACCGATGGCACAGACCGCGTCGACTTTTCTGCGGACATGGCGGATATCCGGGCCGGCAATGTGCGCGGCGCTGCGCACTGCCGGCATTCAAACCAGCGATTGGGCGGCGGCGAGCTTTAATGCCGACACGTTCGAATGCTTTTTCGAGCATAGCGGCAAGCGGGAGAAGGATCAGCTTCCGAACTCCGTCTTCGTCATCGTTCGCGGCGACGCCGCCGGCACGATCAACAATATGCGGGTGAAAATCATCAATCCCGAGACGGATCAGAATGGCCAGCTCGATCCCGGCATTCTGCGAATTTTCGAGACCATGTTGCAGCAACCGCAATGGCTCGATTTTCACGAGACGCTGAATGCGATCAAGAATCTCAGGGACATCAAGGAAGACGGCTTCGGAGCCAACATCACTTTCACCCGTGAGGTGCTCAACGCCGGGCGGTATAATTTCACGCTGTCGCTGGATGCGACCTCGGGACCGCAGAAAAGAACGAGAAATTATTTCTCCGGCAGAATATGGCTACCATCGCCGGACCCCATGGCCGAGACCGGCAGCCGACAACCGGAATCAGTATCGAAGCCCGCCGATGCCGGGGCGCCGGCGGAAAGCCCGCAACATCGGCGTTAGTGCGGTTCAGCTTTTAACGGAAGCGCAGAACCGCTCTATCCTTTTGTTTTTACGCAATTCCCGGCAAAAGCGCGCTTAGCCTGGGAAAACCGCTTCGCACTTTTCCTGGAATTGCTCTCGGTTTCCGGCCGCGCACCACACGCCGACGGATCACACCATGTAACTTGCATCGTCGTGATGTCTGGCCAAAATCTTGTAAAGCTCTTTCAGACTGTCCGCACTCGGCCGATCGGTGCCGTCCCCGCCCGCCAGGCGCCAGACACGCTCGACATTGAGATCCTGCGTGACTTGCGCAAGGTCGTCGTTCAGCGAGCGAATGACGATCTCCGATCGCTGCAACCGTCGCGACATTCTGACGAGCGCGGCAACCAGGAGAACAATGATGCCGATGACGCCGAGAACAAGAGCTGCGAACTGCCAATCATCGAGAAAGGATGGATCGTTTCGAACAGCCGCCATAAAAAAAACGGCATTTTGCAATGCCATATGAAAACAGCTCATCAGATAGCTAAACCAATCTTCCATCACGAGCGCCCTCCGGAACGATTTATATCTTGGAGCAGGCCGGCAAGTCTAGCAGAGACTGACAATATCCCCTACGGCGAAAGTATATTTGAGGTTGCATTACTCTACTTAATTGAACGCGAACCCCGCGATGGATCGTTGCCAGCGAGCCCGGCCATTCAATTTCCACCGCGGACATGAAAAAAGCCAACAGTGAGAGATAGAATGAAGAGAAGACGTTTCCTCGCCTCGGTTCCGCTCGCTTTGTTGTACGTCCGCGCGGGCCAGGCCCTTGCGCAGGTGCCTCCGGCCAAAGGGCTGCGCGCCCTTGCCGACAGCAAGGCGTTCCGATTCGGATCGGCAATCGACCTGCAGAACATCAGCGATCCAATCGCTTCCGAGATCTACATCGACAACGTCAATTCGATAACGCCGCGAAACGAGCTGAAGTGGAATGCGACGGAAAAGCGACCGGGGGTTTTCAGCTTCGGAAGCGCCGACCGGATGGTTGCATTTGCACGAAAAAACAACATGAGGGTTTATGGCCACACGCTGATCTGGTATCGCGTCCCGGAATGGGTGTCTGATATCACCGACGCGAAGACCATTCAGGCGGCGATGAACCGTCACATAAAACAGGTTGTCACTCGCTATAAGAACTCGATCGACGCTTGGGATGTGGTGAACGAGCCGTTGGAATATGATGCGCCGGATCTGCGGGATTGTGTTTTCCGTCGCCTTCTTGGCGACGATTATATTCGTATGAGTTTCGACATGGCGCATCAGGCCAATCCCGGTGCGACGCTGGTGCTCAATGAAACGCATCTGGAGAAAAAATCCGACGTGTTCGAACAGAAACGGGTGCGCATCCTGAAAATCGTCGAGGATCTCGTCGCCCGGAAAACGCCGATCAACGCCGTGGGGCTGCAGGCGCATTTCCGTCCCGGCTTCGACCGGATCGACCCGGAAGGAATGGGGCGTTTCTGCGCGGCGCTGAAGGACATGGGTGTCGGCGTTTTCATTACCGAACTCGATGCGTCCTGCCACTTCCTGGACCGCGACAAAGGCTTTTCGCCGGCGTCATACGCCGATATTTTCGGTGACGTGATCACCGTGGCCGCCGAGCGTGGCGACTTGAAAGGCGTGACAGTATGGGGCATGTCGGAAAAATACGGCGAGCCCGATGAGAAGGGCACCGGTCCGGATGCGGCGTGCACGAAGCGCGTTAATCTTTACGACGAAAGCAATACGCCGAGAAGTGCGGTTGATGGCATCCGACGGGCAATAGAGGCGATGTGATGCGCAAGACAACGGAGACATCGACAGATTCATGAGAAAAGCCGTTATTTACGTGGAAAAATTTTTGCCTGCCAGCCAGGCGTTTGTTCTCAACCAGGCGGTGGCATTTCGTTCATTCGAAGCTGAAATTCTTGCCGGCACGCGAATTTCTTCCGCCCATACTAAAAAATCCACCGTTCCGGTTCATGACATCCGTCGGTCCCCCATTGCACGCGCCGGAGAACTGCTTCTCAAAATCCCGCAGATCGGCCTGCCTTTCCTCTTTCCGGTGATCGGCAAAGCCGATCTCGTTCACGCCCATTTCGGCAAGAACGGTTATGTCATCGGGCCCCTGGCACGCGCCGCGGGCAAACCGCTCGTCACCACCTTCCACGGTTTCGACGCCACCTATGGCGGCGACCCGAAAAAGCCGGGCGGCTTCAATCAGGTGCGCTTCTTCGCCAAAGGCCGGAGCGAGATGGCCGGCTGGAACAGCTGGAATATCGCCGTTTCCGACTTCATCCGGGACCGGCTGCTGGGGCTCGGCTTTCGCGGCGACCGGGTCTTTCGCCATCATATCGGCATCGATCTCGATCTCTTCAAAATGGAACCCCGTCCCCGAAAAAAAGGATTGGTGGTTTCAATTGCCCGCTTCGTCGACTACAAGGGCCATCGTTTCATGATCGATGCGCTGTCCCGCGTGGCGGCTGCCGGCACTCCAGTCGAATTCGTCATGGTCGGCCAGGGTCCGTTGAAGGAGGAAATCGGAGCACTGGCGCGTCGTTCCTTGCCAAGCGTCACGATCCATGAAAATCTGTCGCAGACGGAGATAAGGGATCTGCTCGCCAGTGCTGAGCTTTATCTCCACGGAAGCGTGACCCTCGATAATGGTCACGCCGAAGCTTTTGGCCTCGCCAATCTCGAGGCGGAAGCCGTCGGAACTCCGGTTGTCGCATTTCGCTCGGGAGGCGTGGGCGAAGCGATCGAAGAGGGGAAAACTGGTTATCTCGTGGAGGAGCGGGATGTCGCAGGAATGGCGGAAGCGGTCGGAAGACTGCTCAACGACCAAGCCCTGTGGACAGCCTTCAGCGCGCGGGCACCGCTTCTGGTGGCCGAGCGCTTCGACTTACGTCGTCAGACGGGGATGCTCGAGGACTATTACAGTTCCGTGCTAGACGAATTTTCCAGCCGGGGTCGGACTTGATGGTGCAGACAGGAAAAAAGCCGAAGTGGGGACTGAACGTATTTCGGCCGCTGCGCAACGGAATTGTGACGGCCAAATGGCTCTATTATACGAAGTTCTGGGGAATGGACATCGATCCGACGGCCAGCTTTTCGCTGAGCGTGCGGTTCGACAAGACCAATCCGAAGGGATTGCATATCGGCGCGGAAACCTATGTCGCCTTTGAAGCGGCGATCCTGACCCACGACCTGACGCGCGGGCTCTATCTTCATACGCGTATCGGCAAACGCTGCTTCATCGGCGCCCGCAGCATCATTCTGCCGGGCGTCGAAATCGGCGACGAATGCGTCATCGGCTCCGGCTCGGTGGTGACCAAGAGTGTTCCGCCGCGCTCCCTCGTAGCGGGCAATCCGGCAAAGATAATCCGCAGCGACATCAAGATCATTTCACGTTACGGACGCATGGCACGCGAAGACGAAACGATTTCGCAGAACGTGACGCATTTGCCGACTGGAGAAGCACGATGAAGATGTTTGCCTACCGGGGGAAACACGAGAATTTTGGCGACGAGCTGAACCATTGGCTTTGGGAGCGCTTGCTGCCCGGCTTCTTCGACGATGACGAAGGTCAGCTCTTTCTCGGCATCGGCTCGATCCTTTACGACAATTTCGACTCGAACATACAGAAGATCGTCTTCGGCTCCGGTTATGGCGGCTACACCAACCCGCCGAAGGTCGACGGCAACTGGACATTCTATTTCGTGCGCGGAAAGAAGACCGCCGAAGTCCTCGGCATTGATCCGAGCTACGCCATCGGCGATTCGGGCATCCTGACGCGCAGCTGCTGGGATGCCAAGAACATCGAGAAGCGTTATCCGGTCTCCTTCATGCCGCACTATGAAAGCGCCATGTACGGCAGCTGGGATAAGGTCTGCGATCTCGCCGGCATCCACTATATCGATCCGCGCTGGTCGGTGGAAAAGGTTCTGACCGAAATCAGCGCATCACATAAAGTCGTCTCCGAGGCGATGCATGGCTGCATCATATCGGACGCGCTGCGCGTGCCATGGCGGGCGATCCGGCCGATCGCGCCGGGGAACAGAGCCAAGTGGTATGACTGGGCAAGTGCACTTGATCTGGAAATCGATTTTGATCCGATCGGCCCGTCGAACCTTGTCGAGGTCGGAGCGTCGCTGGTGCGGAAAAACACCTACCTGCTGAAGAACATAACGTTCCGTCACCGCCGGATCCGCCAACTCACGGGCAACTATGTCTTCGGATCGACGGTGAAGACGTTGCAGCGGGTGGCAGAAAAGCCGGGCCAGCTCAGCACGGATGCGTCTATCGTAAGGGCGCACGAAAAAATGCTGGCCGAGCTGAACCGGCTGAAGCAAGATTTTTCCAAGAAAACGGCAAGCGCCCTTTAAGGTCGCAATCGGTTTCGTGACGAGGCAATAAGGCATGATGCTTTCTAACTCCATCAATAACCTCTGCGCCCACAAGGGGCAGACGCATTTTGGATCAGCAGGCGGCCTGCGCAAATGGTCAAGGTTCTCGACATCAGGAGCGGTTCGCCCATGAGCAGCGTGACCGACCGACTGATTCAGGGCAGCATGTGGCTGAGTCTGTCCCGCGCCATCGTCAACGGACTTTCGGCACTCAGCACCTTTGTCCTCGCCTGGTATCTCGTACCGGCGGATTTTGGTCTCGTCGCCATTGCAACGACGATCCAAGTCATCTTGAGCTCGGTCACCGAACTTTCGCTCAATCAGGCGCTGATCCGCCACGAGTCTCCCAGCGAAAGCCATTTCAGCGCGGTGTGGACATTGAGCGTGACAAGAAGCGCCATCCTGGCGCTGCTGTTTGCCGCCGCGTCTTATCCGATCGCCGAATTTTATAACGAGCCTCGGCTGACCAGCGTGATGCTTGCACTCAGTTTCAGCCTGCTCCTGAGCGGTCTTGCCAATCCACGCCGCATCATGCTCCAGCGCGATCTGATCTTCTGGCAGGAATTCGTGCTGAACGTCTCGCAAAAGCTGGCTGGTTTTGTCGTGACAGTGGCAATTGCCGCCATCTATCAGAGTTATTGGGCGCTCGTGATCGGCACGCTTGCCTATCAGGTGACCAATATCATCGTGTCCTACACGGTCTTGCCGTTCTGGCCACGCATAACCTTCCGCCACGCCCGGGAATTGTTTTCCTTCTCGGTGTGGCTGACGGCCGGACAGATCGTCAACACGCTGAACTGGCGGATCGAGTATCTGTTGATCGGCAAGATGCTGGGCGCCACGCAGCTTGGTCACTATACCGTCGGCAACACCCTGTCCACGCTGCCGACGCGCGAGGCGACGGCGCCGTTGAACCAGACGATTTACCCGGGCTTTTCCAAGGTCCGCAACGATCCGGTCCGGCTTGTCGCAGCCTATCAACGCGCGCAGGCGCTGCTGGCGGCGGTGGCGCTCCCGGCGGGAATCGGCATGGCTGTCGTCGCCGATCCGATGATGCGGCTTGCCCTGGGAGAGAAGTGGGTTCCGGCGATCTTCATCGTCCAGGCGCTCGCATCGGTGTTCGCGCTGCAGACCCTCGGTTCGCTTGTCCAGCCGCTGGGCATGGCAAAGGGCCATACCAAGCTGCTGTTCATCCGCGACACGCAGATGCTGGTGGTTCGCGTTCCCATCATCATCGCCGGGCTGATGATGGCCGGACTGCCGGGCGTTGTCTATGCACGCGTGTTGACGGGCCTGATTTCCACCGCGGTCAACATGCTTCTCGTCAAGCGTTTGATCAATCTGCCATTCTTCCAGCAGCTCGCGGCCAACTTCCGCGCGCTTGCCAGCGTCGCCGTGATGGCCGCCGGCGTCTGGGGATTGTCGCATATCCTGAACACGCCGACCGACAAGACGGCGCTGGCCCTTCACCTGGCCATCCTCGTCGTCACCGGCGGTATTCTCTATCTCGGCTCCAGTTTTGTCCTTTGGCTTGCGATGAAGAAGCCGGATGGCCCGGAAACCGAAGTTCAGCGTATCTTTGTCAAGTTCCTGTCAAAAGCCAAACGTATTGCCGTACCCAAGTCGGCCTGAATTTAAACGAACATCAACAAGAGAGGCAGAATGACCAGCCAATCCAGATCTGAGCTGATCGCGAAACTCAACGGCATGATCCATGATTGCCTGAAGGACTATGTCTCGCGCGAGGAACCGCTCGCCATTCTCGACTTTCCGGACATCCGCAATTGCGGCGACTCGGCGATCTGGCTGGGTGAGATGGCCTATCTCAAGGATCGCTTCGGCAAGCGTCCGGACTATGTTTCTAGGCTGTACGACTTCTCCGCCGACGAGCTGAAGCGGCGGGTTCCCACCGGCCCGATCTTCATTCACGGCGGCGGCAATTTCGGCGATATCTGGGTTGCCCACCAGGATTTCCGCGAAATGATCATGGAGCGTTTCCCGGATCGTCAGATCATCCAGTTCCCGCAATCGATCCACTACAGTTCGCCGGAGCGCATCGAGCAGTCCAAACGGGCAATCGGGCGTCACAAGAATTTCGTTCTGCTCGTGCGCGACGAAGAATCGAAGGAATTTTCCGAGAAACACTTCGACTGCACCGTGCGGCTATGCCCCGATATGGCTTTCGCCATCGGCCCGCTTGCGGAAAGGGCGACGCAGATTCCCGTCCTCGCCATGTTGCGAGAGGATGCGGAAAGGGTTGGCGGCACCGATCGCAAGATCCCTTCCGACATTCCGGTGGAGGACTGGATCACCGAGTCGAAGCGGAAGGTGAATATCGCCAAGAAGCTGGGGGTAGCTTCAGCCTATCTTGCATTGAAGCCGAGCGAAGTTGCCTTGCGCAGGCTCGACGCCGCAGCGCATAACCGCTTCGAACGCGGCATCAGCCAGATTTCGCGGGCGCGCGCCATCGTCACCGATCGCCTGCACGTCCATATCTGCTCGCTGCTGCTCGGCCGTCCGCATGCCGTACTGGATAACAGCTATGGAAAGATCCGCCGTTTCATGAATGCTTTCTCCGGCGGAACGGATCTTTCATACAAGGCAACCTCGCTCGAAGACGGGATCGAGTGGGCGCGTCACCAGGCGATCAAGGGGCGTATCGATAACAAACAAGCTGTGGGCTTGCGGGCTTAAGGGGGTTATTGGATGCCACTCGTTACCTTCATCATCCCGGTCCGACATCAGGACAATGCCCGCGATTGGAGCAGGCTGAAGGCAAATCTCACCCAGACCGTGGCCTCCATTTCCAACCAGACCAATGGAGACTGGCGGGGAATCATCGTTGCGAATGAAGGGGCCGATCTGCCTGAACTGCCGGAAAAGTTTTCTGCCGTCCGCGTGACTTTTCCGCCGAACGACCTGCATGAACTTGGAAAGGGCAGCAAGGAAGACTTCCTTGACGCCTTCCGCGCGGACAAGGGCCGGCGGGTTCTGAGCGGCATGCTAAACGCCGCCGACAGCCGCTTTTTCATGATTGTCGACGACGATGACTTCGTGAGCTCTCGGATCGTGCAGCACGCATCCGAAAATCGGGACGCCAACGGCTGGACGATCGACCACGGTTACATCTGGGACGATGGCGGCAATTTCCTCCTCGGCCATGATGACTTCAGCCATCTCTGCGGCACATCCTTGATCATCCGTGCCGATCTCTACGATGTGCCGGACCGATTTGAGGATGCTTCGCTCGACTGGATCAAGTCGATGCTGGGCAGCCATGTCCGTATCGCGAAGATTCTGGCGCAACGCGGGGCGCCGCTTGCGAAGCTCCCCTTTCGCGGAGCAGTATACCGGGTCGCGCATGGCGGATCGCATAGTCAGGCGCCGAGCCTGCTGCGACAGTATTTCCTGAACCGCGGCGTGCTGACCAAACCGCGGCGCTGGCTACGCAATCTTCGTAAGCTGAGGGTAGTCGGTGAAACGCATAGGCGCGAATTCTTCGGCAAGACCCGGTCGAATCCGGCGTAAAAACCATTCGCCCGAACATCGCACAGGCAGTCAAAATATGACGCTTTTCTCTTTCGACTTCACCAAGAGGGTTGGTCACTGATGTCGGATCTATTCGTCAGCGTGCTCTTTGCATCCTACAATGGCGCCAGCCGCCGGCTGCGCCAGATGTTGGATTCCTTGGTGCGCCAGGAGCTTCCCCATGATCGGTGGGAATTGGTTGCTATCGACAACAACAGCAATGACGGCACGTTCGACCTTTTGAAGTCATATAGCGAGACGCTTCCGATCACCATCCTGCAGCAGCACAAGCCGGGAAAATCCGGCGCGCTGAATTTGGGTTTGGATCGGGTAAAGGGAGATCTCGTCGTCCTCACCGACGACGATATCCGCGCCGAACCGAATTGGCTGAAAGCCATCGTCGACTGCGCCACCGCCCATCCGGGCTATGGCGTCTTCGGCGGCAGAATCGTCCCCGATTGGGAAAAGGAACCGAAGGACCGCTTTATCGAGTGGATCCCGATGGGATCGACATTTGCGATCGTCGATGAAACGCAGAGCGGACCGTGTGACCCGACAAAGGTCTGGGGCCCGAACACGATCATTCGGCGAGAACTGCTGGGAACGAGCGTGCGCTACCGGGAAGATATCGGTCCTCTTCCGGGACCGATATTTGCCATGGGCGAAGATGCTGAGATCATCATTCGTCTGGCGGCAAATGGCGCCAAATCCTATCGATGCGCCGAGGCCGTGGTTCATCACTGGATTCCGGCCTCAAGTGTCACTGAGCATTGGGTACAGAAGCGCGGCGAACGGCTTGGCTACGGCATGCCGGCACTCTTTCCCGACGAAGTGCCCGGTGGGGTAAGGTTAAGCGGAGTTCCGCTTCCGACCTGGATCGAAAGCGCGCAATGGGGATTGCGGGCAGCCATGCTCTATCTCTTGCCGCAATCGAAGAAGCGTTTTTGGGCGATCTGGAAATATTACTACATGCGTGGGTATCGCGCCGGAATTCGCCGATACGCGCCCCAGACGCAGGCGCGGTGATCGATTGGCCCAGGAGGCGGTAATTTGAAACTCTCGGTGCTCATCAACAACTTCAACTACGGGCGCTTTCTGCGCCCATGCATCGACAGCGTTCTGTCGCAGGTCTACCCCGACTTCGAAGTGATCGTGGTCGACGATGGCTCGACGGATGATTCCAGGGAAATTCTCGCCTCCTATGGCGAGAAGATCCTGTGCGTGTTGAAGGAAAATGGCGGCCAAGCCTCGAGTTTCAACGCCGGTTTTGCGGCCGCGAGCGGTGACATCCTGTTTCTCCTCGATGCCGATGACGCGTTTCTGCCCGGTAAACTTGCGCGGATAGCCGAGATCTACGATCGCAACGAGATCGACTGGTGTTTTGATCGGGTAACGACCAATGAAGGCGACCGGCCGTCTGCGGAATTGCAAATGACCTTGTTCGACAAGCGGGAAACGCTTCGCCGGGGCGGCTTCCCCTCGCTTCCCGTTCCGACATCGGGCCTGAGCTTCCGACGCAGCCTGCTGGCGCAGATCCTGCCCATGACAGTCGCTACAGACGTCGTCCTCAGCGACAACTATATCAAGTTTGCCGCTGCCTATCTCGGCCGCGGCGCCATCGTCGAAACGCCGCTGACGTTTCAGCGCATTCATGCGTCGAACCGCTATACGGGCACGAGCAGGGCAAAGACGTTGCGCCCGCGGATCATGATTGCGACCGGACTGGAACTGGCGCGTCGTTATGATGGGCTGCAGGCGCTCGGCAAGAGCCTGGTGGCCGGCGGTATTGCCGAAACGACATCGCTGCTGAAGTTGCGCAGCGAAGCTCGCAGCACGGTCGCCGGCGGTCCGTTCGGCGATGCTGCCGCAACCGAAGTGGCGTTGATGGCGGCGCGCAAGCGTTTGGGAAATATGCTGCGAAGAGGACAGTCGTGAACCAACAAGAAACCTTCCCGCATTCATCCGCCGGCACGGCCGCGGCCACCGCGCCGTTGAAGATCGCCGTCGGCGTGCTGACCTATCGGCGTCTGGACGGGATCGCCAAGCTGCTTGACGTCATGACGCGTCAGATCCGGCACCCGGCCCGCCCCTATCATCTCACCATGGTGATCGTGGACAACGATGCGACCGGCAGCGCAAAGGCAACGGTGGAGGGCTTTGGCCAAACCGGCGCCTACGATCTGATCTACGTCGTCGAACAGAACCAGGGCATACCCTTTGCGCGGAACCGCGCGCTGGATTCGGCACCTCCCGGCACCGACCTCTTCTGCTTTCTCGACGATGACGAATGGCCGGTCGACGGCTGGCTGGACGCTATGCTGGAGACCCGCGAGAAAAACCGCGCCGATTGCGTCTATGGCCCCGTCCAGCCGGTCTACCCCGAAAACCCACCGGAATATTTCATCAAGGCCAGGGTATTCGAGCGCAAGAAGAACATGGACGGCCAGCGTATCGGCTATGCGGCTTCGAACAATGTCATGTTCGACTATCCGCTGATCCGCTCATGGAATCTTCGTTTTGAGGAGAAGATGCGCTTCACCGGCGGCACGGACTATCTCTTCTTCAATCAGGCCATCCGCCGCGGCATGCAGATTTTCTGGGCCGACAAGGCCCTTGTCTATGACATCGTTCCTGCGAACCGGATGACCTGGAAATGGGTGTTGCAAAGACAGTACCGGCTCGGCAATACCTTCGCAGTCAGCGAGGTTCTGCATGGCAACCTTAAGCGCCGGATTTATCGCGCTGCCTATGGTGCCACGAGAGTGGTGCTTGGACTGGCCATGCTGCCGGCGATCTTGATTTCACCCTATTGGGGCATGCGTGCCCTCACTCATGTTCTGCGCGGCGCCGGCATGGTCAACGGGATTCTCGGACATGCATACCAGGAATATAAGCCGAATGCGGCTCACTGATATTGTTTGCCGGGAGCATTTTGGGATAAATTTCGAGGCATCTTATGTTCCAAACCATAACATCACAAGTGATTGGCCCTCCATGAACTTCAAGGCTTCGACCAACGCGGCCAAAAATGTTACAGTTCGGCGGAACTCTCGAGACACAACCGCTGTTCGAACAGAATTGTTTTTCACTCTTATCATCGGTCAAATATAGGAGATGCCTGTCTATGACTGAAAAAAAGTTAAAGGTTCTCGCCGCCTCCTCGGGAGGCGGCCATTGGGAACAGTTGATGGCCATGCGCGGCGCATTCGAGGGCTGCGATATCATCTTTGCAACCACCATCCCGGGCCTTCTTGCCAAATATGACATTCGCGACGGTCTGGTGCTTCCCGATTGCAGCCGCGACTCGATTAGCATGTCGATCCGCTGCTTTTTCAGCGCCTTCTCCATCGTCATCAGACACAGGCCTGATGTCATCATCTCCACCGGTGCCGCGCCCGGACTTTTTTGCCTGCTTGCCGGCAAATTGACGGGCAAGCGGACGATCTGGATCGACAGCGTCGCCAATGTCGAGAAACTGTCCCTGTCGGGAAAATTGGCTGGCCGTATTGCGACGCTCTGGCTCACGCAATGGCAACATTTGTCGCGGCCGGATGGTCCCCACTACGCAGGAGCTGTGCTTTGATCCTTGTCACCGTCGGAACGCAGCTGCCGTTTGATCGCCTCGTCAAGGCTGTCGACACCTTCGCAAAGGACTTGTCCAGGCCGGTTCTGGCGCAGATCGGCAAAGGCACCTACACGCCCCAGAATATGAAATGGATCAAGAATATCGAGCCCGCGGACTTCGATAAGGTCTTTTTCGATGCAAGCGTTATCGTCTCTCATGCGGGAATCGGCACGGTGCTGACCGCGAAACGTTTTGGAAAACCGATTATTCTCGTTCCCCGGCAGGCGTCTCTTGGCGAGCATCGAAACGATCATCAGCTCGCCACGGTAGGCCAGCTCGCCGGCCGGCCCGGCATCTATGTCGCGCATACCGACGAGGATCTCAAAAACTATCTTCTCGACGATCTGGACAGTCCCTCGCACGAGGACCCATCTGAGGTTGGACGGACGTCGCTGGTCAAATACCTCAAAGGCTATCTCGCGACCGTCTGAACCCAAGCCCCCCGCGGACGCGATCGGCCAGATCTTTCATTCTTTGCAATTGCCGCCGGCAATATGTTTGACAAGTTCCGGCACGATGATTTTGGAAGCAATGTCCGGCAGGGGATGGGCGCCATCAGGAATTGCTGCGGCCAGATCCCCCGGCGTCAGACGCTGCCAGTTGGGCTGGTGGTCGACAAACTCCAGACCCCGTTCCTGCGCCACCGCCTGATGGGCCGAGATGTAGCTACCGACAAAGGGACGGATCAGTCCACGCAGTCCCGAAAACGGATTCATCGCCATGACGATGATCCGGGCTCGCGGCAGGCGCTGCCGAAGCTGGTCGAGGATGTCGCCGATATTCTTCCGGCTTTGCGCAAGCGACACGAACCGCTGCAATGCTGCATCGTTGGCGTAAAGCTCGATCAAAACGATATCCGGCTGCCCGGCAACGACGCGATCCACCTGGGTAAGGGCCCATAGTGACGTCTCGCCGCTCTTTGCGACGCTCTCGACCTTCACAGGTCTTTGCAGGCAGGCTGAGAGCCCCGTCTCGAGAGACGGCTGCCATCCCCCGCGGGCCGTCAAGGATGTACCGAAAGCCACTATTTTCAACGGCGGAAGGCCCTCGGCATAACTGTCCCTGGTCACTGAAAACATCGCGAGACAGGCCAAAAACAAAACCAGCGCATAAGCCGGTCGCCTCCGAATTCCCGCCGTTCGCCAAAGCCGCAAACCGATCATAGGAAGACCCTGCCGCAGGCTTGAGACAATTTCGTGAAATAGCCGCTGATGCCTATTCGATCGTGGCAAATAACCCCACCCAAACCTAAAGCATGTTCCGCAGAACTGTGTAGCGGTTGCGATAACGACATGCACTAGATCGGTTCAGCTTTCAACGGAAGCGCAGAACCGCTCTATCCCTTTGTTTTTATGCAATTCCCGGCAAAAGCGCTTCGCGCTTTGCCTGGGAAAAACGCGTCGCGAATCGGAAAGATTCGCGACGCGTTTTAGCGGATGACAACGGCTTCTTCGAAACGTTGGAGTTCTTGACGGTCCGATACGGCCGCCAATCACTCCTCACGAAATACGTGCTGCATCTGATCGGTCAGCGGCTTCGTCAGATAGGAGATCACGGTTCTGTCGCCGATCTTGATAAAGACTTCCGCCGGCATGCCGGGATAGAGCTTTATGGACTTCAGCTTGGCGATGCTCGCAGCCTCCGGCTTGACGCGAAGGGGATAGTAGCTGATGCCGGTGCGTTCGTCCTTGACGATATCAGGCGCAATCGAGGTGATCTCACCGCGCACGTCGGGCGTCGTGCGCTGATCGAAGGCGCTGAATCGCACATCGACAAATTGGCCGACGTGAACCTGATCGATATCGCGAGTAGCGACTTTCGCCTCAACCGTAAGGTCATCGTTTTCAGGAACGACGAGCATCAGCGTCTGGCCGGGATCGATGACGCCATTGACCGTGTGAACGGCAAGTTCGTGAACGCGCCCGCTCAACGGCGCGGTAATATCGAGACGGCGGAGTTGATCGACCGCGGCGCCACGGCGCTCTTCATTTTCGGCGATCTTCGCCTCGACGTCGGTCAGGTCCTTTGCGATCTCCGAACGACGATCCTCGTCCAGCTGAATCGACTGACGATCGATCTCGATCGCCTTACCTTCGGCTTCCGCCTTTGCGGCGATTTCCTGGCCACTGTTACCCTGGAGATCGGCGCGCGCGCGTTTGAGCGAATTCAAGCGCTGAAGTGTGACCAGCCCCTTCTTGTAGAGAGTGTCGACGCCTTCAAGCTCCTGTTCGATCAAGCCCAGCGAATCGTTGGTGGCGTTGATCTGAACGACCAATCCCTTGACCTGCTCGGCCAACTGATCCTTGCGCGACGCCAACTGGCTCTTCATTCCGATCAGCGCCGACCTGCGGCTGTCGAACAGTTTCTGCTCGCCATCGAGAAGATCCCGCGCGGCCGTGTTGGATGATGTCAGATCGCGGATATTTTCCTCGACCTGAAAGGAATCGTCGCCGATCCGTTCCGCCTTCAGACGGGCGCGGCGCGCATAGAGCTGGGCGAGCGTGCTTTCGACGATCGAAAGGTTTGCTCTCGTCGACGTTCCATCGAGGCGTATCAGGACCTGGCCGGCCGACACGTGGTCATTTTCGGAGACCAGAAGTTCCGACACGATACCGCCGGTCAGGTGCTGGATCTTCTTGACATCGCCGTTGACGACGACCACGCCTTCGCCGATGACGGCGCTCGAAAGCTCCGTCGTTGCCGCCCAACCGCCAATGCCGCACACGAGAGCTATCGACAAGGCGCCGACAATGGCGACATGACGGTTGAGGGAGCGTTTCGATTCGCTGATGACTTTGCTCACAATCTTCTCCCCGGCCTATTCGGCCGCATTCATGCCGTCGACGACGACTTTGAGCTGAGCCACACGATCTGCAATCGGCGTACGCGCCGCTTCCGGTCGGCTGACCCGTGCCAGAACTTCTTCCTTGGGACCGAAGGCGATCATCCGGCCGTCCTGCATCATCAGCACGAAGTCGCACACCGCCAGAACGCCGGATCGATGTGCGATGACGACGACGATGCCGCCGCGTGCGCGCACGCTCATGATCGCGGCACTCAGCGCCCGCTCGCCTTCTTCATCGAGATTGGAGTTCGGTTCGTCGAGCACCACGAGGAATGGTTCGCCGTAAAGCGCTCTTGCCAGCGCGATACGCTGTCTCTGGCCGGCCGAAAGCGCTGCACCGCCATCGCCGATTTCGGTTTCGTAACCGTTCGGCAGACGAAGAATGAGATCGTGAACACGCGCCGCCCTCGCCGCGGCAACCACCGCCTCAGGCGACATATCTTTGGCGAAACGGCAGATATTCTGCGCGACGGTTCCTGAAAACAGTTCCACGTCCTGCGGGAGATAACCGATATGCCGGCCAAGCGCGTCGCCATCCCACTGGTCGAGTGCTGCGCCATCGAGGCGAATGGATCCCCTGACAGTCGGCCAGATACCCATCATCGCCCGCGCCAGCGACGACTTGCCCGAGGCGCTGTAACCGATGACCCCGAGTGCGCTCCCTGCCCTCAGGCCGAAGCTGACATCGGAAATGACCAGGCGCTGGCCCGCCGGCGGTCCGCTTGCCACCCCCTCGACCGTCACCTGCTTGGAAGGCGCCGCAAGCGCGAGCGGGGCCGGGATTTCCGGAATGGTTTTCAACAGATTCGCAAGCCGCGCCCAACTCTGCTGGGCGGAAACGAAACCGCGCCAATTTCCGATCGCCGCTTCCACAGGCGCCAGAGCGCGAGACGTCAGAATAGAGCCGGCGATGATAATGCCGGAGGAGGCCTGCCCTTGAATGACCAGGATCGCACCGGTCGCCAGCGTTCCGGATTGCAGGGCAATGCGGAAAATCTTCGACAGCGTCGCATATCCGTTCCCGACATCGGATGCTTGCCGGGTGATGCCCCGGTATTCCGCGTTTTTGCGATCCCAGATTTCAGCCATGGTGCCCGCCATGCCCATGGCGTGAATGACCTCGGAGTTACGGATCGAGCTCTGCGCAAAGGCATTCCGCATATTGCCGGCTTCGGATTGCTGTTTTGAGAGCGTACGCGTTCCCTGGTTGGTCATGAACGTCAGGATGGCGAGAACCAGCGATCCACCGATCGCGATATATCCGATCGCCGGATGAAACAGGAAGCAGATCACGATATAGAAGGGAAGCCAGGGCAGATCGAACATCGCCGTCGGGCCCATGCCGGACAGGAAGGTTCTGATCTGGTCGAAGTCGCGCAGCGGCTGCAGCCCGTCCCCACCGATCTTGACCTTCAACGGCGCCTTGATGAGCGCCCGGAACACACGTCCGTTCGTCATCTCGTCGAGCGCACCGGCAACGCGCACGAGCATTCTGCTCCTGAGAACTTCGAACGCGCCCTGAAAGGCGTAGAGAGCTAACGCAAGTATTGCCAAAGCAGCCAGCGTCGGAATGCTTTTGGCGGGAATGACGCGGTCATACACCTCAAGCATAAAAAACGAACTTGTGAGATAAAGGATATTGATGAGCGCGCTGGCTATGCCAATGAAGACAAGACCTCCCTTGCATTTCCGCAAGGCTTTAGATGGCTCACTGACATCAGCTGCTGAACTCTGAAACACCAAATAATCCTCTCCTACCGCATCGCACTTAGGTAACGCCAACGCACACTGCAGTTACGGGTCAATCAAGCCCGATCAATGACATAGTTGCATTTGGATCGTCGGCACCAGCGCCGGACCTCCGCTTGCAAGCTCACGACTTATTATATGAATCCCACTGAAATATGACCAAAAGTTCCAATTTTTAGCGCGCGAGTTTAGGGGTCTAGCTTAACGCTACGATAAATATACCGGTTTAAGCAAGTGAAAATCCAAAACCGCCCAATAACGGCTCAAAGCACTGACCGCCTTTCACGCATAGACACGATGTTTACTCAGGCATTAACTATACATTCCATATACAGTCTGCCTGTTTGTGAACGACGGAAACATTTTGCCGTCAGCCATCCCCGGCTCTTTTGATTTCAGCCGCCGACGGCGGCAGATTGCCGAGCTTAGGCCTTGGCAGGCCGGTCAGCAGCGACCGGTTGACGCTATCGCGGCGATAGTCTGTTTCAGACCAATATATGGCTATTATGGAATGCATCCACATTGATGCCGACGCTCAAGCTGTCCGTATCGATGTGCGAAGCGCCGTCAGAGATCTTGTACTGGAAGGACTCGCTGACCTTTCCGCTAAGGCCGGCGATTTTCGCCGCATCAACCGTGTAGGTGTAGTCGCCGTCGCTCTCCACATGGATGACACCGTATTTTCCGATCAGCGTCAGACCGTGTTTATCCACCGCGCTATCACCGAAGCGACGAAGCAGCACGATCCCGTTGGTCGCACTATCGTTTTCAAGCAGATTGCCGTGATAGGCGCTGCCGGTGTCGGTCGAGATCTTCAGGCTGTCATGCACTGCGATAATTTTAGCAGCGACGGCGGCAGGTGCCGTAGGCGTTTCGATGACCGGCGTTGGCGTGCTCGTCTGCGGCTGCACCGGCACGTCCACATGCGGCTCGGCAGTTGGTGTGGCGGGCGTCTGTTCACTGCCTGGCGTGCCGGCAGCATTGTCGAGTTCGGCCTGGGCTTGTTCGAGCGTCTTACTGTCGCTGACAGAGAACGTGTTTGCGACGGCAATGACGGCAGGCATCGTGAACGCCGACACCAGGCTGTCGACTATATTGTCATGGAAAGAGCCCGATGCAGCTCTGTCGACCTTCAGCGCCGAAGAGGATAGATCGTCAAAGACATTGTCATGGATATCGATATTCGAGCGAACATAATCTGGATAACCCGCCGCACTGATCGATACGCCCCACACGCCGTCGTGAATATAGTTTCCGCTGATGTCGTAGTTCTTCGCATCGCCCTGATCACCAAGTCCGATGCCGTAGGACCATTTGTAGCCACCAAATCCGGAGATATCGTTGTCGTGGATGGAGATATTCGTGCCCGCCTGAGCACTCAAGCCGAAGCCGCCGCCGACCAGCGTGTTGCCCTCGACCACGGCATTTACAGCCTGGACCAGCACGAGGACACCCTTGGCGCTGTTGGTCTCCGTCTGCTCCAGATGATTGTCCTTGACCAGGATATTGCTGCTGTTGTTGAGTTGGATGGCGTCCGCCGCTGCGCCCTGGCTGTTGGTCACGGTATTGTTGATCAGGGTGACGCCGTTGACCTTGTCCATCCAAATGCCATCGGCATGCACACCGGTCAGCGTGCTGTTCTCAATCGTGATGTTCTGGCTGCTTTGGAAGCTGACTGAACCGGCCTTTCCGGCCAGGCCCGTATTTGTCACCTCGACGTTGCGCACCGTCCAGTTCGACACATTCCCCGCATATATCGCGTTGGCCCCGGTGTCGGCGATCTTGATGTTCTCGATGACGATATTCGAAGCCTTGGAACCGTGGATACCGTCATTGCTGCTGTGAATGACCGGTGCATCACCGATACCATAACTGCCGATCGTGATCGGAGCAGTAATGCTGCCTGAATACTTCAGGTCGAACTGTTCGTTGAACACACTGCCGGCAGCAAGCAGCACGCTGTCGCCGGGATTGAGCTTCAAGGATTCGACAGCGGACAAAGTCGCAAAAGCTGAATTCTCGCCGGTTCCGCTATTGTGGTCGGACCCTGTCGCTGAATTCACGTAATAGACGGTCATGCTCTGATCTCCCCGAGGTAATGGAAATCTTTTAAGCGGGGACCTCTCTCTGTCGGCTAAAATGAAACACTAAAATGCCGGACATTCCGCAATAATTCTTGATTCTTGAAGAATAGACATTTTCACGCGACGCACATTTCGCATTGCAGCAAATTTGTACCGTCTAATGCACGTCAGTTACTCAGGCATCCTCGTGATGCCAAGTTTATTTTCCAACTGATGGCGCGCTGTCAGAATGGAGTTTCTACCGATACCTGAACTCCCTCGATAAAGGGATATGACGAGGAAGTGACAGCACCAAACAAGAGGCACAGCGCAGTGACAATAATGTTACAAACAACGAAAAACTTAAGATCAAACAATAGCTCAATCTGATTAGCCGAAATATGACATTCCGATGAAGAAGCGTCTCGTATTCCGATAGGTTGCTCGCCAATAAAGATTCTTACAGTCGAAAGAAATATGGCAGAAAGATTCTTATCCTATGTTCTCACTTATTATTAACGCAATATTTCTTAGGCCTTTCATTATCTTATGCACATTTAACGTGTGTCATTATTGGAAATTGCGCCCGGAAATGCTCACATTCCGTTAATTATGTTCTTGACTCTCCGCATTGGGAAATCCTTAATCGGGCCGCTCGCCAAAGGTCAGGGACGGCCGGCGAAGAATAATTCAAGGAGAGAAATCAATGGCAATTCATGCAACCGATGATACTGCAACATTTCTGGAAACCGACGTTATCTCGGGAAATCTGCTTTCTAACGATTCATCCGACAACGGCCACCTGTTCCTGCGTGCCTTCGATCAGCAGAGCGTTGGCGCCAAGCAAGGCAACAGCCAAGTCACCGAAATCCAGGGCGACTACGGCACCTTCTTCGTCAAGCCGGACGGCAGCTACACCTATGTTCTGAGCGACGCTGCCAAGATCGGCTTCACCAATGGCGAGTTGCTTCAGGAGAAAGTCTCCTACAAGATCTCCGACGGTAGCGGTCATACCGACGTCGGCCTGTTCACTCTGAATATTCAGGGCGTAACCCAGGTCAAGCCGGTCGCTGTCGACGACCACTACAGCTTCACCGAAGGCAACCCCATCAGCGGCAATGCTCTGGATAACGACATTCCCGGCGACAATGGTCATCTCTTCCTCCGTCAGTTCGGCACCACGAACGTAAACGGCAATCCGAGCGCAACGACTGACGTCGCCGGCACCTATGGCACCTTCCATGTCAAGTCGGACGGCTCGTTCACCTATGATCTGGCAGCAGATATCGCCCCGGGCGATCACGTCACGGAAACCATCCAGTACTACAAGATTTCGGACGGCCAAGGTCACACGGATGTCGGCGTTCTGACGCTCAATATCACAGGCACGGATTTTGACTCCAGCCCGAGCGTCTGATCATCAATAGTCAACAAAAGCGACGCCCGCCACCTCAAGCAGCGGGCGTTGCTCTTTATTAAGGGTGCCCCTCCAGCGAAGGCGGGCTGCCGCTATCAATGACTTCCGGGAACTTTACGGCGGTCACCTCGGAGTCTCAAAGAAATTTCCAAGAGTGCGTGGTGAAAGCCCGCTTGACCTTCTGAACGGCCTTGAAACGCTGCAGGCGCTATCCCCTGCTGCAACGTTGTCGAAACCGTGCTGTCGCACCGTCTCCGACGCTCGCCCAGGTTCGATCAAAGATTGGACGAAGTTGCGGGCTGATTTCTTTTATCGTGGCATTGACCCTGCAACGATCACCGAGTTTCAGCATGGTCGTAAGATCGCTATCGAGCGGGCGCTTGGCCGCGGCAAGCGTTGCATCGGTGAAATCGTTCCAGAAATAAAACCGCGTCAGAACCATCGCTTCGTCGTGAGGCGAGAGCACAACCGAACGCTTCATCATTCCCGCAATCGCGACCGGCTCTTCGGCAATTGTCGACTGCACCGCCGCAAGACGAAGCCAAAAATTGCTGTTCGTCGGCATGCACGACAGTGCATACCGCAAATATTGACGCGCACCCGACGCCGCAGTCGCCCAGGCGTTGTAATCGACATTGACGTTCTGCCGATCCAGTTGGGTCAATACGAGGGTCACGCCAGCCGCCACAATGTCGGATCGGCAATAATGCCCGTCAACGACCTCGACACTGCGCGAAGCGTATTTCGCCACGACGTCATCGGCAACGGTGCCGCCACGCTCGAGCCTTTCGGCGACGATCGAGATGCTGGCCGTTCTGATCGACGCGTACAGCTCTCGACCGGCCAGCACCGCAAAGACGACGGTGACGACAACAAAAGCGATCCTGGTGCCCGAAACGAACCGACTGCCGAGCATCAGCTTTCAGTATAGTATCGCGAATATCGCTTATAATAATACTCGCTCGAGCCGAATGTCCGGTAGAGTTTCATCTGCGACGGATCGACCTTGGTCAAGACAGCACCGACGCATTTTGCATAGAGTTCCGGCTCCGACAGCAGGGTCGACTGCACGACCTTACGCGATGTCTTTCCCCACTCGATAACGAAAACCACCGCATCGAGCTTCGAATTGATAGCGCGCGCATCGACAACCGGCGCCAGGGGCGGCAGGTCCACGATAATATAATCGAAGCTTTGACGCGCCGTTTCCAGAAGCTGATCCATGCCGCGTGACGCCAGCAGTTCCGACGAATGCGGAACGCGATACCGCGCCACCGTCGGCAGGAATGCGAGCTTTGTTTTGGGATCGAGAAGGATCAGATCCTTGAGCGGACGGCCGTCGACGATCGCCTCGAGCAAGCCCGCTTCGGCATGGCGGCCGATCGCCCGGGTGGCACCGGGATTGCGCATGTCGCCATCGATAAGCAGGCAGCGTGCACCCTGCATTGCCAGAAGCTTGGCAAAATTGATGGATGTCGTCGACTTGCCCTCGCCAGGCAGGCTCGATACGACGCCGATAACCTTGCAGCGCTGATCGGCCGCACTGATGTCGATGGCGATTTTCGCGCTTCGAAGCGTCTCGGCAAATGCCGAGAGCGGATGCTCCTCGACATAGGTCGTCGTCTTCCCGCCCCTGGCGATGCTTCGTGGATTGCTTGGATCAACGAGCGTTGGATCCTCGACGTTATTTTCAATCAGCGGCATGACGCCGAGAGACTCGACATCGAGCACCTCCCGAACATCGTCGCCGGTGCGGAAGAACCGATCCCGGAATTCGCGGAAAGCCCCTATGCCGCTGCCGACTGCGCATCCGAGGAACATCGCAAAAGCAACGACCAGGGCCCTCTTCGGAGCACTCGGTTTCGTGGGGGTCTCCGCGCTCGTGATGATACGTGCGGCAGTGATGGGAAAGCTCTGCTGCTGAATGGCTTCCTGGTAGCGCGTCAGGAAGCTCTGATAGAGATTCTTGTAGGTATCGCGCGTGCGCTCAAGCTCACGAAGCTGCACCTGCGTTTCGCCAGCGCTGGCGGCAACGCCCGTCGCCTGCGTGACGCTGTCGCGCAAGGAATTTTCCCGCGATTTTGCCACCTGCAGCTCGCTTTGGTAGCTCTCGGCAATGCGGTTCAACTCATCGAACATGAGTCTCTTATATTCTTCCATTTCCGCACGAAGCCGAACCGCCTGGACGTGATCGGGGCCGAGCCGCGCCTCGATCTCGGTCTCGAGCTTGGAAGCCTCCAGATATTTCTTGCGCAGATCGTTGGAAATGGAGCTGTCGAGCACATCCGTGACGATCGCATCGGTCTGCTTGGCGTCGATGATCGACTTGACGCGGGCATATTTCGCCTCGGCCTTCGCCGTCTCGGCCTGTGCGTTGATCAACTGGGTGTTTATCTCGGACAGCTGCTGCTCGCTCAGCAGCGTCCCGGAGCCGGCCTCGACGAGCCCATGCTCGCTGCGGAATTTCTGAACCGCAAGGTCGGTGTCCAGTGCCTGCTGCCGCAGTTCCTCGATACGCTCCTGCAGCCATTCACCAGCCCGGCGCGTCGCCTCGTATTTCGAATTGAGCTTGTCGACCATATAGACGTCGGCGATCGCGGCCGCGATCTGGCGCGCCATGTCGGGCGACTGCGAGGTATAACTGACGTCGAGAACATAGGATTTGCCGACGCGCTCGACATCGATATTGCCCGCAACCGTTTCGGCGGCGTTTCGCCGTTTCATTTCCGGATCCGGTGCGACGGCCGCGTCATCGGCAAACCATGATTTGAAATTCACCAGAGATTTCAGCGTCGCAATTGAAAACAGCGAATTCTGATTTGCATTAAACACCGGATCATCGACGAGTTTCAGCTTGTCGACGACAGCATAGGCGATCGTGTCGGACTTCAACAGTTCGACTTGGCTGAGGACCGTACCTTCGTCATCGTCCAACTGGCCGAAAGCCGCCAGCTGGTTGATCACCTGATTGTCGCTGCGGTCGATCAGCACGCTGGTGTCGGCAGTGTAGACCGGCACGGATGTCAGGACATACACAATACCGAGAATGGCGAAGGCGAAAGCGCACGCCGCGACCATCCGCCACTGTCGGCGGGCAATCGCGATGAGCTTGTCGAAATCGATGAAGTCAGCTTCGTTTCCGGTATCGCGGGAGGGGTCGATACGCGGCGTAAGTTTATCTGGCGATAGCAATTTCGATCTCCAACAAAGGCGTCAAGCGCTAAGATCTAAGGGCAATTCCAGCTATTGTATGACCGGCGAGCTCGGACTCGTCGACTCCGTCGTATCGGAAGACGACTGGGCCCTCGAAACCTTGAGCGTTCCAGCAGTGGTCGCGGCGCCCTCATACGGCGTGCCGTCATCGGAGCCGGGACCTGTCTGCCCAACTGACCCATCGTTGCCGATACCGGCTGCAGCAGCCGCAGAGCTTGCGCCCGGGCCGAGCGCCGCAGTTCCGCCTTCGGCAAGCACCTTCGCAAAGGCGGCAAGCAGCGGCGCCAGATTGGGGTCGGCGCTGGCCGCTTCGGCGACAGCCTTTTCGATCGCCAGCTTGAACTGCGGGTCCGTCACCTGGCAGCTGTTTGCCGCCCGCCCGAGACCGGCGCCGATCGCCGCCATCTGTGTGGCATTGGCTTTCTTGGCCTGCTCGATCACCGGCGATAGCGTGTCGTTGCTGCTGCCGACCAGCGCGCGAACGCGCGATGACAGAACCAATGGATCGGACATGTCGAGGAGAGCGGCGGGATTGGCCGTAAATCCACTCACATCGACGGTCGTCAGGCTTGCCGGACCCAAGCAAGCTGCCGCAAAGGCACTGGAATTCATGCCCGCAAACATCGCAACGACAATTCCGCTATATGCAAGCTTACGATAAACAGCTGACCTTGCCATCACCACAGTTTCCTTCATCAAATCCACTATATAGGCCGTCGGCATTGATCTTCGCGATCGATGCCGACTCGCCTATTTCAATCAATTTCCGAGATCCTGTATCGCGTTGCGCGTATCGTTCGCGTCATCCGTTACACCGGAAACAGTGGACGATACCGAGTTGACGATGTCAAGGAACTTGACCAGTTCGACAGAGTCCGAATTGGAAATATAGATAATATCCTTGTCTTCCATCTTGAATTGCTGGGCGGCAAACAAGGTTGCGGGATCACGCAGGTTGGCACGCACGATCACCGGAACCGCATCCCCTGCAAATCTCGTCGTGTCCACGTGCATCGCTTGAAGCGTTTTCTTGGGGACCTGGCGATAGAGCAGAACCTGAGCCGGATCGGCGCGGTCGTCGCGCAGGCCGCCTGCCTTTGCAATTGCCTCGCCAAGGGTCAAGTCAGACTCTTCGAAATCGAAGCGACCGCTGACGCCCGCCGCGCCGAGCGCGAGATAGGTGCGGCGTTCGTGATCGATCGAGATCGTATCATCCGGCGCAACATAGATATTTTCCGCCGGGTTTTTCAGGAGCGTGTTGTAGGCGACGGTTGCCGTCTTGCCGCGGCGCTGCAGCGTCACATTCGTTTCGATATTGTTGGTCGTCAAACCGCCCGCGGCGGAAATGACATCGAGAACACGTTCACCCGCCGGGCTGATCTCAATGCGCTGGGGATTGTTGACATCCCCGAGCACAGCCACCTGACTGGAGCGGCTTGTCGTTGTCGTGATGACCACCTGCGGTTCGATCGCGCGGCTCGCCAGGCGATCCTCGACGTCCTGCTCCACGGTCTCCTTGAGGCGACCGGCTGCCGGAACGCGACCCGCATAGGGAATTGTGATCGTCCCGTTTCTATCGATTGTCTGGCTCGGCAGAGAGATGTAATTGCCGGGTCGGCTGCCAGCGTCGGAGGGAATGAAGAGACCGCCGGACTGAGCTTCGAAGATGGCGACCTCAACGACGTCACCGTAGCCAAGCGGAATTTCGGGCGCCCCGCCTCGACCGCCGCCAAAGCCCTTGAAGGAGGTTGGCTGAGGAGACGTAAAATACGGGAGAACATTCTTGCTGAGATCAACCAGGGCGTAGTCGATGCCGACGCGACGCTCCTTCGTTGTCACTTTCACCGCCGCATCTCGATCAACATCTTTGTGATCGGGGCCGGATCTTGGCAATGACGTGCAGCTTGCCAATATAGTGGTTAGCGCTACAACAATGGCGACGCGTGTACTAACGATACGAGAACAACCCATAGAATAACCTGTGTTGACGCCCCTGAAGCTACTGCCCCGCAATCTGACAAAATACAAGACAATCCCCGATCAATAACACTGAATGCCGATTAACATTCCCCTAACTGTGGCAGGCTGGCAACGCCAAGCCCTTTAGGAAGCGAAAAACGACCCAGCTCGACTTTTCTGGCGCCGCAACAATCCGAAGACTGTACCCGCTATAAAATTTCTTAGGTTTCAGAGTCAACAGCTCGCACCTGCACAATCACTATTTTCTAAAAATCTTCATAAAAACCATCTATTTAAATTTTAATTGGTTAGCGGCCGCTCATATGCCATGTCCGCCTGTCCGTTGCTGCGCCCGAGACTGATCGTGACAATGGCACTGAGGAAGGCTGAATAAAACACGGCGAAACCCGGTATCTGCAGCGAGAAATCCACCGCCGCATGAAGGGCGACCAAAACCGTCGCGGCCATGCCAAGAAGAACATAATGCCTCAGGCGCCGTCTTTGCGCGAGCCCGCGCCGGAACACGCTGGCAAGCACCGAGAAGACAAGGACCGCGGCAATCGGGAACACTATTCCGAGGCCCAAGAATCCTTCGAGATAAAAATTATGCGCCCGGTCGAAGATCCCGAAAATTCCGCAGGCCGGATCGCGGTAGGCGGAAAATACGGTCCGGAAGGTTCCAAGGCCGGTCCCGGTCAACCAATGATCCGAAATGGCACGCCAGATGCCCGGCAGAATGCAGAACCGATCATCATCCTCGAGCCGCCGCTCTTGCGCGCGCAAAATCGCCTGGCCGGCAAACATCGTCAGCAGCACGACGACGAAAACAATCGCCGAAAGCAGCTTAAGCATCGAACGCCATCTTGGCGCCGGTTTCAGATGACGCCTCGAGCCGTTCCAATGCATGACAAGCCACGGAAAATAGATGAGAGCGGCAACAAAGGTCGCAAATATCCCGGCGCGCGAGCGGCTCAGCATCAGCGCGGTGAAGCATGCGCATAGGAGCAGGATGTAGATCCACGATTTCAAGAGAAGCGTGTTTCGGCCCGGCTCGCCGGGCGGATGGTTTGAATAGGAACGGGCAATGTCTCTGACCAGCGTCAGCATCAGCAGCGTTCCAAGCCCGAGGAAGGTCGCGGCGGTATTGCGGTTGACGAAGACTGCGGTCAGGCTGTCGAGGTAGGCGCGTTTCTCGACGACGATCAGGATGGTGGGAAACAGCGAAAACTGCAGCAGGCCGAAAACAGCGATGATGCCCGCAGCAAGCCCGAGACCGGAGAGCACCGTCCTTGCGCGCTGATCGGTATCGCATAAGAGAAGCCCGGTCAGGAACGTGACGAAGGGCAGCGCCACCCAGAGGATCGAGGCGAGCGTGTCGGCCGGCGCGACCGAGATCGCCGCGTAATCGACGCCCGCCAGGTCACGCGCGGCATCCCAAGCGGGATTTGCCAGCCACCGCGCAGGCAGTTCGATCGTCTGAATGAACGTCCATCCTGTGAGAACGATCAACAGAAACAGAGCGATGCCGAACACCCGTCTGCTCTGTCTCGGCTCTCCGAACAGCAGTCCCGAAACAATGGCGAGAGCAAACATTCCGATCGCCGCGAAGGCGAAGGCCAAGGGTGTAACACTCCCGAACGGTATCAGCGTCAATATAACGACGCCGATGAAGGCGAAAAGCAAAACCTCTCGCAAGACCCGCTTATTGATGAGGTGGGAGAACATTTGAATTCGTTTACCAGAGTGAGCGGCGACCAAAGCCATTGCAACCAAAGAGATTAATTTACTCGTACTAACATAAGTTGAACTTCAAGCACTTGCGTGCTAAAGTGTAACAGAATTCCACATCGTTTAAAATTGTCGCGAAAGGTTTAAGCCAATCGAGACAAGGCCCGGCTATGCTCCTTCTAAGCAGCAGAAACGGGACAGATATTCTGCGCCCAATACTTGGCAGATCATCAGATCGCCATGCCATTGACCGAGAAAAAAGGCAAGCCTGATCTCAATCGGTTGCCCTGAACAGGGATTTAACAGATGAAGAAAACGTTCGTTACACTTCTGGCGCTGGCCTTTACAGCAGGTAATGCGTGCTCGGCATTTGCCGCCGGTCCCGCAGGTTTCGCCCGCGGCCTGAACGGTAGTTCGGCGGTCAGCTATATCTCCGAAAAAGGCAAGATCATCCCGCCCTTCGCCCAGGTATTGTTCTGCGCCCAGAACCCGGCCGAATGCCGTGACAACAATGGTCTCTCGGTCGTTGCGCTCACCGACGAGCAGATGCTGCAGCTGAAAAACGTGAACAGCACCGTCAATCGGACCATGATCGGCCGCAACGACTCCAGTAGCGAACTGAACGGCGATGTCTGGAAGGTGAATGTTCGCAGCGGCGACTGCGAAGATTTCGCCTTGACCAAGCGCAGCCGGCTGATCGCGATGGGCTGGTCATCGCGCGCTTTGCGAATCGCAACGGCATATACACCCTCCGGTGAAGGACATGCGGTTCTCGTGGTCAGAACCGACAAGGGTGACCTCGTGCTCGACAACAGGAAAAGCAGCATCAAGAACTGGCGGGATACCGATCTGCGCTGGGACAAGATTCAATCGGGGACAGACCCCTATGTCTGGTACCGGCTGTAGACGCTTGGGCTACGGGAACACCGAACTCGGTCTCCGGAATTGACGTCGAGCCGGCTCTGACGAACGGCTCGACTTGTCACATTGCCCACACAAACCTATGTTTCTGCTGTCGAGGGGGTAGCCGGCAACGCGTTGTCGTGCCCCCAGTTCGATGTTCGATGTGGGTATCAAGCGATCTTCGATATTGTCTTTTCACCCAGATTCAGTATGACCAACGTCATGCTGCGACGCAGCATGACGTTCTACTCCAATGATTTGAGGGAAATATGCGCATCACGATGATTGGATCAGGCTATGTCGGCCTCGTTTCAGGCGTTTGCTTCGCGGATTTCGGCCACGACGTCATCTGCGTCGACAAGGATCTGAGTAAGATCGAAGCCCTTCGCGAAGGCCGCATTCCGATCTACGAGCCGGGTCTGGAGCAATTGGTCGCCGAAAATACCAGCACTGGCCGGCTATCGTTTTCGACGGATGTCGGCGAAAGCGTCCGCAGCGCCGACGTCGTGTTCATCGCAGTCGGCACGCCATCCCGGCGCGGCGACGGCCACGCAGACCTCTCCTATGTCTATGCGGCTGCACGCGAGATTGCCACCTATGTGGAAGGCTTCACCGTGATCGTCACCAAGTCGACGGTGCCGGTCGGCACCGGCGACGAAGTCGAGCGCATCATGCGCGAAACCAATCCTGCGGCGGACGTCGCCGTCGTTTCCAACCCGGAGTTCCTGCGCGAAGGCGCGGCGATCGAAGATTTCAAGCGTCCCGACCGTATCGTCGTCGGCCTGAATGACGACCGGGCGCGCGAAACCATGACCGAGGTCTATCGTCCGCTTTACCTCAACCAGGCCCCTCTGGTCTTCACCACCCGCCGCACCTCGGAACTGATCAAATATGCGGCCAATGCATTCCTTGCGATGAAGATCACCTTCATCAACGAGATCGCCGATCTCTGCGAGCGGGTCGACGCAAACGTCCAGGATGTTTCACGCGGCATCGGTCTCGATGGCCGTATCGGCGCCAAGTTCCTGCATGCCGGGCCGGGTTACGGCGGCTCGTGCTTCCCCAAGGATACGCTTGCCCTTGCCAAGACGGCGCAGGATTACGACGCGCCGGTCCGTCTGATCGAGACGACGATCTCGATCAACGACAACCGCAAGCGGGCGATGGGACGGAAAGTGATCGCAGCCGTCGGCGGAGACATTCGCGGTAAGAAGATCGCGATTCTCGGCCTGACCTTCAAGCCGAACACCGACGACATGCGCGACAGCCCGGCGATTGCCGTCATCCAGACCCTGCAGGACGCCGGCGCCCAGGTGGTCGGCTACGATCCCGAAGGCATGGACAACGCCCGCAAGGTGATCGAGAACATCGAATATGCGAGCGGGCCCTATGAAGCAGCCGCCGGTGCGGATGCGCTTGTCATCGTCACCGAATGGAACCAGTTCCGCGCGCTCGATTTCAATCGCCTGAAGCAGGCGATGCACGCCCCGGTCCTGGTCGACCTGCGCAATATCTACCGCAGCGACGAGGTCCGCAAACACGGTTTTAACTACACCGGCATCGGCACCAATCTCTATCAGGAATCGACAAACACCTGACAGGTCCTGGTAAATCGGTAATCATCCTGACGCCGCGGAGCATAAGCCCGCGGCGTCTGCTTTGGAGCATGGCGCCGAAAAGCGTAAACCGTTCCGGGCGGTATGCCTAATTGAGGATCCCGACCCGCGTTCCCTTGATCGTCAGCACAGTTAACCGGCCCGTCGCCGAAACCGCGGTGTCGATACCGATGCGTTGCGGGCCGAATGTCGGGATTCGCCCCGGCGTATGTCCATGGATCACGAGGACGGGAAGCTGCGGCCCCTCATCCAGGAAGGGTTGGCGGATCCACATCAGGTCGCTGTCCCTCTGCCTCTTGAGGTCTATGCCCGGTTTGATGCCGGCATGGACAAAGACCACCCTTCCCATCCGCAGCATGATCGGCAGCGATTCCAGGAACTGGATATGCCGCTCGGGGATCATGTTGCGAATGACGCGGGCAATCATTTCGCTTCCCGCCACCGACTGCAGCAGATGCTCGATATCGATACCGTATGAGTGCAGCGTCTCCGTCCCGGCAAAGCCGAGCCATTCAAGAATGTGCGCCGGTTTGCGATAGAGCTTCACCAGCTCCGCGTCGTGATTGCCGCACAGAGCGAAACGCTGAAATCCCGGCGGCGGGGCCTTGCTCAGGAACTCCAGCACAGCGCTCGAATCAGGCCCGCGGTCGACATAGTCGCCGAGCATGACGATAAGTTTCGGCCCCGGAATGCGCGCGGCATCCTCCTCGATGCGGCGATGTGCCTCGATGAGTTCGTTATAACATCCGTGAACATCGCTCATCGCGTAGACCGCAGCGAATTCGCCTTCGGCAAACGTCAGCCGAGCGCGTCCTTTGCGGCTGCCGGCCAATATCGATATCTGTTGTCGCCACGGCCCGAGATAGTTAAACATATAATCCATTTATGAGATCCGACAGCACATGAGGTTGTCGGAGAAGCTCCATTTTCTACCCATCCCGCACGGGCATGAGGCTCAGTGTTCAAAAAGAAGTTGGCCTGATCACGGCCTCATCGAAATTGTAACCGCAACCGGTTGCCATATTCGCAACGATATAATCCTTCGCTATCTGCTGCACCGACTGTGAACGACTGCCAGAACGGTCTCTCCCACCGGACACGGCACCGTCGCGTCGAATCACCCGATTCTCACATCGTCATCTTCGGGCAATCTTGGCACGCAGATCGGCTTTCGGGGGGCACCTCGGCTCGCGCTCACGCGACGCGCCCGCGACAGCGAATTTACTATTGCGAGAAACGGCAATTTGTATTCGGTCATTTTCGAAGGGTATCACGGGTTAATATTGCGCTGTATTTTGGTTTATGACGGTTAATTCGGCGTTAAACCATAATGTTCGCGCCATCAGCGGCTGTATCAGTCACCAGTTCTCTGAGCTGAAGAATTTCCGGCAATCTGATTTCCACAGACAGCGCCGCCGAAAAAGCTGCATAAATCAACTATAACGAGAGCTTGTAGAAAAAAATGAACGTTTAAGCTTATCATGCTTGACGCTACTGCGGCGGCGCATGATGATGGCGTATTGCGAGCGTGAATAACATTCTTCACCAGAAATCTCAGATCCCAAACTGCGGGGTGCAAAGTGGAAACTGCGGTTGATTCGAAACTTATCGAGGCGATCACCTACGACGAAGACAGCCGGCATCTACGGGTCTACCTGACAAACGGTCAGAGGCGAGAATATGAAGGCGTTCCCAAAGGAGTGGTCGTCGGTTTGACGATGGCCGAATCCCCGGGGAATTTTTACATGAAGGCCATCAGGGGCAAATATCCTCCTCGCCCCTGATCTCTTGTCCATCAACGACGACAGGACCATCGGTTCAAAAAGATGCGGGACCGGCACATGCCGGTCCCGCCAACCTGTCACAAACCGACTGGTGGCACGCCGTCAATCACTGCTGAAGAAATCGCGGACCGCATTGATCTCGAGCGGGGCAATCTCATGGCCACCGGGATGCCAGACCACCCGCACCTCCGCCCCGCGGTTCTTCAGGTGCGCCGATAGCGCCTCGGTCATGGGGACGGGAGCGATCGGATCTCGTTGGCCGGCAGTCACCAGCACCTTTCTCCCCGCAAGCGTTGCCTGGGCTTCGGGCTGAAACGGAATGAGCGGGTGCATCAAAACTGCGGCATCGAAGATACCCTTCTCGATCAGCACATTGGCAAGAATGTTTGCGCCGTTCGAAAAACCCAGGCCGAAAATCTCGGAAGCCTGGTGCTCGTCAGCCAATGCCTTGACATAGGCGGCCATCTTCTCCGTCGCCCGGGAAAGGTCGGCCATGTCGTAAACCCCCTCTCCGGTGCGCCGGAAGAACCGCGCCGCGCCATATTCCGAAACGTCGCCGCGCGGCGAGAGAACCGTTGCTTCGGGCAGCAGGCGCCGGCCCAAATCGAAGAACTGGTTCTCGTCGCCACCGGTGCCGTGCAGCACCAGCAAGATCGGTTTATCAGGCGCACCGGCATGCAGCCGGTGCACATATCCAGTTTCGGTCATATCGCCTCTCCTTACGCTTCGAGCGGCTGCAGGTGCTGTTCGAGCAGCGCGCGAAGATGGGCGTGCTGCTGCGGCAGCTTCAGGGCTTCGCCGAGATGGGCGGTATCCTCGTCGCGGTTAAAGCCTGGCTCATTGGTCGCGACCTCGAACAACACGCCACCCGGCGTGCGGAAATAGATCGCCCAGAAATAATCGCGGTCGATCACCGGCGTGACCTGATAGCCGGTGTCCATCAACGCCTTGCGCACTTCGAGCTGCTTCTCGCGGTTCTCGACGGCGAAGGCGACGTGGTGGACGGAGCCGGCACCGGGAAGCGCACGGGCAATGTTCGGCATGGTCTCGAGATCGATGAGATGCGCGCCGTTGCCGTCCGGCTTGATAAGCCGCTTGACGCCGTCTCTTTCCTCTCCGACCTCATAGCCCATGAACTTCAGGAGTTCGGCGGTGGCGCCCTCGTCCCGCAGCCGCATGGCGACGGAGTGGAAACCGCGAATGGCGTGGTCTTCGCTGATGCCGCCATGCGTCCACGGCTGGCGGGCGTCGTCCTTGACCTCGACCAGCGCGAAGCCGTCGCCATCGGGACCGGAGAAGTTCAGCCGCTTTTCGCCGAAGCTTTCCTCGGCCTTCAGGCCGCCGATCTTGAGCGCAGCAAAGCGATCGCTCCAGAAGCCGAGCGAGCCTTGCGGAACGGAAAACACCGTCGTGCCGACCTCGCCGGTGCCTGGACGGCCCTGCGCCATCTTCGGGAACGGGAAATAGGTCATTACAGTGCCGGGCGCACCGGTCTCGTCGCCATAATAGAGGTGATAGACATCGGGCGCGTCGAAATTCACCGTTTTCTTGACGCGGCGCAGGCCGAGCGCATGGGTGAAGAACTGGTTGTTGGTGCGGGCGTCCTCCGCCATCGACGTGACGTGGTGCAAACCCCTGATCTGATCGAGCATGTAAGCCCCCTTTCTTGCCCGCCGTTGCGGGCTTTCGATGAGGCTAAGATGCGCGCTAGAGCGCCCCGGGAACAGACCCTTGGAGCAAAACGCATTGTCTTCTTTTAGTGAACGAACCCTCGCCTGTGTTCACGCTCAGCTGCCATGCGGATCGGCCGGCAATTGCCAGTCGATCGGCGCGCGTCCGCGTGACCGCAGGAAGGCATTCGCCTTCGAAAAATGCGCGCAGCCGAAAAACCCGTTATGGGCCGAAAGCGGCGAGGGGTGCGGCGCCTTCAGCACCAGATGCCGCGTCGTATCGACGAAGGCGGCCTTGCGCTGGGCGTAGGAGCCCCAGAGCATGAAGACGACGGATTCGCACTCATCGTTGACCTTACGGATGACAGCGTCGGTGAATTTCTCCCACCCTTTGCCCTGGTGGGCCGCCGCCTGCCCTTCTTCGACGGTCAGCACGCTGTTCAGCAGCAGCACGCCCTGCCTTGCCCAATGTTCGAGAAAGCCGTGGCGCGCCGGCGCGATGCCGAGATCCGTCTCCATCTCCTTATAGATATTGACAAGGGAGGGCGGTATGCGCACGCCCGGCCGCACACTGAAGCACAGCCCGTGGGCTTGCCCCAGCCCGTGATAGGGGTCCTGGCCGAGAATGACGACCTTGACGCTGGAGATCGGGGTCAGGTCGAGGGCGCGGAAATATTCACTGCCCCGGGGGAAAATCCGCTTGCCGACCTGCTTCTGCGCGACAAGAAAGGATTTGAGTTGCTGCATATAGGGGCTCGAGAACTCCCCCGCCAAGGCGGCCTTCCAGCTCTCTTCGAGACTGACTGATGTATCGCTCATCCAGCAAACCCTTCGCATATGACGAAACAACGGACACACGGTTCTAACAAAATCGATCTACGCTGCAATGCCTGTCGGCGATGGGTCTACGCCTTTAGAATCGGCGAAAGAAGACTACGAGAGGCTGTCCGAGGCATCGTCGTTCGTGTTTAACTATATGACGGCTTCGGTATTTACGCCGGCAGGCGGCCTGAGTAGAACCTTGATCGTAAACCGGAGACATCTCTTCAAATGAAATTCGGCACGAGCGGCCTTCGCGGACTTTCAGTGGATCTCAAGGGACGCGCCTCTGCGCTTTATGCGACGGCGTTCGGCAAATATCTGCTGCAGACCGGCAAGGCGCAGCTCGGCGATACCATTCTGATCGGCCGCGATTTTCGCGATTCGAGCCCGGATATCTCCGGAAATTGTGCCGGCGCACTCGCCGCGCTCGGCTTCCGGCTATTCGACTGCGGCAATGTGCCGACACCGGCGCTTGCCCTTTCTGGCCTCGAAAGCAACGCCGCATGCCTGATGATCACGGGCTCGCATATTCCGGCGGACCGCAACGGCATCAAGTTCTATCGCCCGGATGGCGAAATCGACAAATCGGACGAGGCAGCAATCACGGCATGGGCGGCCGAGATCGAACGAACAGGCGAGGCCGTTGCAGAGGCACCGGCCAAGACCGAAAATCATGAGGCGATCTGCCGGCAGCTCTTTTTCGAACGCAATGCCGCCTTGCTTCCGCAAGGCGCGCTCTCCGGCCTGAAGATCGGCGTCTACCAGCACAGCACCGTCGCCCGCGATCTGCTGGTCGATGTTCTCGCCCATTACGGCGCCGAGATCACCGCTCTCGGACGTTCGGAGAGTTTCATTCCGGTCGACACCGAAGCCGTTTCCGACGAGACGATCACGCTGATGAAGCGCTGGACGTCCGATCACACGTTCGATGCGATCGTCTCGACCGATGGCGACGGCGACCGCCCGCTGGTCGCGGACGAAACCGGCACGCCGCTGCGCGGCGACCTTCTCGGCCTTGTCGCAGCCAATTTTCTCGGCGCCGGCACGGTGGTGACACCGGTGACCTCCAATTCCGGCATCGAGGCCGCAGGCTCCTTCACCGTCAGGCGCACCCGCGTCGGCTCGCCCTTCGTCATCGCAGGCATGGAAGAGGCGGTAGCGGCCGGCGCGGACCATGTCATGGGCTTTGAGGCCAATGGCGGGCTGCTGACCGCAACCCCCTTCGATATCAACGGCCGTGCCGTGCGCGCCTTGCCGACGCGCGATTGTTTTATCCCGATACTCGCGATCCTGTCACTCGCCGCCATCCGCAAGCAGCCGCTTTCTGCCGTTGCCGCCTCTTATCACCTGCCCTTTGCCGCCGCCGATCGCCTGGAGAATTTTCCGGTGGAGACGAGCGCGGCGCTGATGGAGCATCTGCGCGCCTCCAATGAAAATCTCCGGGCTTTCCTGCAGCCAATCGGCGAGCTGGCGACGAAATCCGACATCGACGGACTTCGCGTGACGCTGAAGGATGGCGGGATCATCCATTTCCGCCCCTCCGGCAATGCACCTGAGATGCGCTGCTATGTGGAAGCCGGCGGCGAAGCTGCAGCTCTGGAGCTGCTGGATGCCGGGCTAACCCGAATAAGAGACTGGGCAGAGGCCCGCTAAACATGCCACGATCAAGCCGTTTATTTCAAGGAACCCGCCTATGACGCAGAAAATCGTTCCCGTGATCATGGCCGGCGGCAAAGGCACGCGGCTCTGGCCGCTTTCCCGGGCCACCGCACCGAAACAATTCATCCAGTTCGTCGGCGACAAGACGCTGTTTCAGGCGACCCTTGAACGCGTTTCCAACCCGGAGTTCTATGAAGCTCCGATCGTCGTCACCAATGAGGAATTCCGCTTCCTGGTCGCCGAGCAGGCCCGCGAGCTGGCCGTCCCGCTCGCTGCCGTGCTGCTCGAACCGGTCGCCCGCAACACCGCCGCAGCGGTCGCCGCTGCCGCAACGCTGGCTGGCGAGCTCTTCGGCAAGGATACGATCATCCAGATGCTCGCCTCGGATCACGAGATCCTCGCCGACAAGAGTTATTTCGATTGCATCCATATCGCCCGCGACGCGGCAGCCGACGGCAAGCTGGTTACCTTCGGCATCAACCCCACCGAGCCGGCGACCGGTTACGGCTATATCGAGATCGGCGATGCGCTCGAAAACGGCGCCCATAAGGTCAAGCGCTTCGTGGAGAAGCCGGCATTGGAAAAGGCCGAACAGATGCTCGCCGACGGCGGCTTCTACTGGAATTCCGGCATCTTCATGTTCCCGGTGACGGAACTCATCGCCGAATTGCAGGAATATGCGCCCGATGTACTGAAGGCGGCAAGCAAGGCCGTTTCGAAGGCCAGTCGCGATCTCGATTTTACCCGCCTCGACGCCGACCATTTCGCCAAAAGTCCCGATATTTCCATCGACTATGCGATCATGGAGAAGACCTCCAAAGCCGCCGTTGTCCCCTCGCCATTTCGGTGGTCGGATATGGGAAGCTGGGACGCCGTCTGGAAATCGGGCAAACGCGATGACAACGGCAATGTCGCGGCAGCCAATACGACCGTCGTCAATACCCGCAATTCGCTCGTCATGACCCATGGCGTGCATCTTGCTGTCCAGGGCATGGACGATGTCGCCGTCATCGCCAGTGAGGACGCCGTCTATGTCGGACCGCTGAAAGACAGCCAGAATGTCGGGCAACTGGTCAAGATGTTGGCCTCTTCTTCCGCTACGGCGAAATTCGCCGAAACCCACCCGACATCCTACCGCCCCTGGGGCGGCTACACTTCGATCCTCAACGGCGACCGTTTCCAGGTGAAGCGCATCTTCGTCACGCCGGGCAAGAAGCTTTCGCTGCAGAAGCACCACCATCGCTCCGAACATTGGGTTGTCGTCAAGGGAACCGCCGAGGTGACGGTCGGCGAGAGCGTTCGAATGCTGCGCGAGAACGAAAGCGTCTATATCCCGCTCGGCGAAGTCCACCGTCTCGCCAATCCCGGCAAGATCGTCCTCGAGCTGATCGAGGTGCAGACGGGCTCCTATCTCGGCGAGGACGACATCATCCGCATTGTCGATGAGTTCGGAAGAACCTAACGTCGCGGCCGGATCGCGGGTCTCATCCAAACAATGCGCCGGCTTTTCCGGCGCGACCACCATTGCTGTTGAAGTCGCCATCGGAATTCTCGTAGAATGGACGCACCGAAAGACATGACCGGAGATATCCCCCTGATGCGCATCTTGCCCGCCCTCGCCGGATTTCTTGCAATCATGGGACCGGGAATGGCGTTTGCCGAAACCGCAAAAATGCGAACCGCAAGCGAGGCCGAAATTCGCGAGCACCTGCCGGGCACGTCGGAACTGAAAGAAAGCAGCAACGGTTACGAATATCGCAAGGGCAACGCCAACGGCTATAAGATAACCAATGGCCAGGTCTGCGTCCGGTTTCCCAATAAGTCGACCGACTGCGTCAACGTGAAGACCGACGGCGAGAAATTTCAGATGATCGACAAGAAAGGCGGCAGAACGCGATTTTGACTTTGCCCGGGGCAGGTTACCTGCCTGGGCAAGTCACCTTGCCCAGGCAGGGAACCTGCCCCGGCAAGTTTACCTTGCCGGTGAAGTTTCGCCATCCTTGTCGAGAACAAATTCAGCGATCAGGCCCGAATGGTTCGAGCCAAGATTGTCATCGAGACGTTTCAGCGACGTCAGATGAAGCGGCGCGCGGGCGAATATGTGATCGATGGCGATCCCGAGCAAGCCGGCGCCGACTGGCCATGTTGCCGGTTCCGGCACGATCGTTTTCAGTTTCTGTTCGCGCAGGAAACCCTGGATGCTCGGGGCGATCACCGCGGAGTTGAAATCACCTGCCAGCACCAGAGGGCCGTCGATCGAACCCAGCGCTTTGCCGAGATCTTCCAATTCAGCCATCTGGAAATCATCGAAGTAGGGTTTGGTCAGGTGCGCCGAGACCAGATTGATGGTTTCGCCGCCAAACTCGACGCTCCATATCACAAGCCTGTCTTTCCTGAGACTGCCCATGCTTGCGACCTGCCGGCTGACGAACGGGCGTTTGGACAGCACCAGCGTATCGCAGCTATCCTTCCCGTTGTCGCAGCCGATGTGATAGGGATAGGCCTTGAACAGCTGCTGCAAATGGAATGTCAGCGGCTTGGCTTCGAGCAAGTTGACGACATCGGCATTCGAAGCGACCACCATGTCGGTGATTGCGGTCGAGTTTTTCCAGTTGTCGATCGCGATGTTGAACGACATCAGGCGAAAAAGCGGCGGCCTGTCCGCGCCTCTGTCGTCCTCCGAAAACTCGCGCAGCATGACGACGCCGTGAGCGACGAGAAGAAGCGAGGCAAACAGAAGGACGAAGCCGTAGATCCGTCCCCTGACAGCCAGAATGATGAGGCTGGCGATAACAAAGAGGACGCCGAAATGAATCTGAAAACTGTAGAGGAAGGACAGCAGCCAGAAATTCGTGACATAGCGTAGAGACACGATCGCGATGGCAACGGTCAGAAACGCACAGAGAACCCAGTAAATTATCTCTCTCATCGATCCTGACCTGCTTACAGACGACCCGCCGGCCATAACATGCAGGCCACCATGCCGCAATGCAGCATAAAAGCCGATGGCCGCGGCCGGCCTTCAGACGATATCGACGGCCTTTCCCTCATCCGGCAGGGCAGCGGGCGGATGTGCCGAAGACTACTGCCTGGACCGCCGCCTTCTCTTTCAAAGACCTATCGACTCGGCCTCTTCTTATCTTGTAAGTGGGGGGCACGTGAGACGGAGTCGGCTCTTTGCCGTCGGCAAGGAGTCGAGAAAAGGTGGGAATGCGCTACTTCATTACAGGCACTGCCGGCTTTATCGGTTTTCATCTGGCCAGGCGCCTGCTGCAGGAAGGGCATGACGTCACAGGTTTCGACGGCCTCACTCCCTATTACAATGTCAAGCTCAAGGAGATGCGCCATGCAGCACTCTCCCAGTTTCCGGCCTTCAAACCCGTCATCTCAATGCTTGAGGACCGGCCGGCGCTGGAAGCGGCTGTTCTGGCAGCCAAGCCCGACGTCCTGATCCACCTCGCCGCCCAGGCCGGTGTGCGCTACAGCCTGGAAAATCCCGAGGCCTATCTTCGTTCGAACGTCGAAGGCTCGTGGAACATCATGGAAATCGCCCGGCGCGTCGAAATCCGCCACCTGATGCTGGCCTCGACATCGTCGATCTACGGCGCCAATGCGACCGTCCCCTTTCACGAAACCGATCGCGCCGACGAACCGCTGACCATCTATGCCGCGACGAAGAAATCGATGGAACTGATGGCGCATAGCTACGCCCATCTCCACCAGATTCCGACCACGGCCTTTCGTTTCTTCACGGTGTATGGTCCGTGGGGCCGGCCCGACATGGCACTGTTCAAATTCACCAAGAACATGCTCGAAGACCAGCCGATCGAGATCTACGGCGAAGGCAATATGAGCCGTGATTTCACCTATATCGACGATCTGATCGAAGCGATCGTCAGGCTATCGGCAATCGCCCCGAGCGAGGATAACCGTCTCAACAACGTGGCCGTTGAAACGCTTTCGCGTCAGGCGCCCTTTCGCGTCGTCAATATTGGCGGGGGTCAGCCGGTCAGCCTGATGGATTTCGTCGAAACGGTGGAGAAGGCGCTCGGCCGTCCTGCCATCCGCAAGATGCTGGCGATGCAGAAGGGTGACGTGCCGCGCACCTTCGCAGCCCCTGATCTGCTGGTGGCACTGACGGGATACAAGCCGGATACGACTTTGGATGTCGGCGTCAAGGCCTTCGTCGAGTGGTATCTCGACGTGCGCGGCGAACTCGGCGCCTAGCCTATTTCCGATCCGGAGTGTCAGCGGAGAAACGTCACCGCATGCACGGCGTTGACCGCCTGGGAGAACACGTAGTCGACGACGGCCCGACCTGAGAGATAGGTCTTGAGCTCATAGCCCTGACCCTCGACTTCCGCAGGGCTGCGCAGAACGAAAGGCATGCCCGGGCGCACGAAACCGGCACGTGTCGTCAACGGAACCTCGGGCGAATGACCAATGGCAGAGGTGTACATCAGGTCGCGGGCAAGGCTGGCGGGGCCGATGGCGAATGCCGGCCCGGCAGCGACGGTGATGGTCAGAGTCAAGGCGATGGCGGCGAGCGTCTTGTGCATGTCGAAGTCCCCGTTTTGCGGATCGGCGGGCTTTTGCATCGCCCGGCTCCAAACGATCGATGCGTCTGTCCACGCTTCGGCCGCTTTCATGAGACCACTCTACACATCAGTATTTTCAGGCCTTTTAAGCGGATCGATCAAATTTTACGAAATTTGATTTTCTCGGAAAAGGCCGGGGATCCACAGGAAAAATAGGTTGGCCGGCCCGGCGGGCCGCGAATGCAACGTCGGCGAAACGTGCCGATAATCTCGGCCCAACATCGCAGTCTACAGAATGCGATCCAGTTTCTTGTTGATATGCAGGTTCGGCATCAATCCCGCACTTTGCGCAGCATGATAGGATTCCCGCGCCGCATCGAACGAGATCGACCACATGATGGCGCTGAGCAGGAGCGCGATAATATAAATTTGGATACGCATCGCATCGGCGATACGGAAAGAGCAAGGCAGTTTTGTGTCAAAAAATGACCGTGGAAATAGAAAAAAACCCAAACCTTTTTGCCCCGCAACATTGGCGCCAGACACATTAGTGTCGCCAAAATTAGTGATAGTGCATCGCTACCTGTTAGCAGCCAACCCCGAGGCTTGGTTTCTCCTGCCCACCCTGAGTAACCCTGAGAGGTCCGTTCGTCACGGGCCTCTTTGCCTTTGTCGCCAACGTTTCCCGTGGACAGCTCCAATACGATCGACGTTGAGGGCTGAACGGCCCATTCGGCTGATCGCCCTCTTCTTCGCCAATGTATGTTCGGGTTTGCAGGCTCTTCCACAAAATATATCATTCGATTGACTTATTTTCTTGCCAATGTTATAAAACCGTCATGAACCAGGAGCATGACGCCCAACTTCCGCCAGTTTCCGCCCGCGCCGAGATCGCGCGCCGGAAGATGCTGACTGCCGCTCTCGACGTCTTCGGGCGCTACGGCTTCGACGGCGCCTCGACGCGCCAACTGACCGAAGCCGCCGGCGTCAACCTGCAGGCCATCCCCTATTATTTCGGCAGCAAGGAAGGTCTCTACCTCGCCACCGCCGAATATCTGATGGCCCGCATCGACACGCATGTCGGCGACATGAGGGCGCGCATCGGCGCGCATCTGTTGGCGCTCGACGCCGCCGGCGAACGGCTCGCCGAAGCTGAAGCCCGTCGCTTCCTCACAGAAATTCTGCAAACCATGGTGACGCTTTTCGTCGGCAAGGAATCCGAATCCTGGGCGCGCTTCCTGATCCGTGAGCAGATGGAGCCGACCGAGGCCTTCACACGGGTCTATCAGGGCATCATGCGGCCGATGATCGAGATGGGCCGACGGCTGATCGGCGCCATCCTGCGTGAAGACCCCGGCTCGGAACATGTGCGCCTGCGCACCTTCAACCTTCTCGGCAGTATCCTGGTCTTTCGCGTCACCCACGCAGCCGTGCTCGCCCAGATGGAATGGGACGCCGTCGGCCCGGAACAGGTGGACACCTTGCGCGGCCTTGCCGCCGAACTGGTCGATCTCCTCGGTCCGCCGAGAGGAGGTGCAGCATGAAACGCATCCTCCCCTTCGTCGTCCTTCTCCTCGTTGCGGCAGGCGCCGCCTGGTGGTACGGCCTGCCCGAAAGGTTCGGCTGGCTGCCCGAGGCCCGCCGCGAATTCGTGCTTTACGGCAATGTCGATATCCGCCAGGTCTCGCTCGGGTTCCGCGTCAGCGGCCGCCTCTCCGAACTCCGTGTCGACGAGGGCGACGTGGTCAAGAGCGGAACGATCCTGGCGAAGCTCGACGCCGCGCCCTATGAATTCGCCGTCCGCTCCGGCGAGGCCAATGCCGCGGCGCTTCGCGCAACGCTCGACAAGCTGAAGGCCGGGCCGCGGCCGACCGAGATCGCCCAGGCGCGCGCCGCCTATGACGAAAGCCTCGCGGATCTGCAGAATGCCAACCTCGCCTATGAGCGCGCCCGCCAGCTTCGCCCGCAAGGCACGATTTCCGAAGCGAGCCTCGACCAGGCAACTGCCGCAAAGGCAATGGCCGCCGCCCGCTCCGCTTCCGCCAACGAGGCGCTGAAGCTGCTGCTGGAGGGCTCGCGCATCGAGGATATCGCCGCCGCCGACGCGCAGGTGAAGGCGGCGGAAGCAACGCTTGCCTCGGCCCGCACCTCGCTTGAAGATACCGAGCTGCGTGCGGCAAATGACGGCGTCATCCTCTCCCGCGTGCGGGAAACCGGCGCGATCGTCTCGCCGGCCGATACCGTCTTCGTCTTGTCCCTGACAAAACCCGTCTGGGTGCGCAGCTATGTCGCGGAACCCGATCTCGGCCGCATCCATCCCGGCATGAAGGTATCAGTCGCCTCCGATACGGCGCCCGACAAACCCTATCAAGGCACGATCGGCTTCATTTCGCCGGTCGCCGAATTCACCCCGAAATCGGTGGAGACGCCGGAACTGAGAACCGACCTCGTCTATCGCCTGAGGATCGTCATCGACAAGCCCGGCCCGGATCTGCGCCAGGGCATGCCGGTCACCGTACGCCTGTCCGCGCCTGCGGCAGACGGACGATGACCGCCGCCGGGACCGCCCCCCAGACAGGTTGGGACGACAAGCCGCTCGTCCGGATCGACGGCGTCACCAAACGCTTCGGCAACGCGCCTCCCGCCCTCGACGCCGTCTCTGGCGCGATCGGTGGCGGCGCGATCACCGGTCTCGTCGGCCCCGACGGCGCCGGCAAGACGACGCTGATCCGCCTGATGACCGGCCTGATGCTGCCCGATACGGGCGCGGTGGAGGTTCTCGGCTTCGACACCAGGAAGAATGCCGCCGGCATCCAAGCGGCGATCGGCTACATGCCGCAGCGCTTCGGCCTCTATGAGGACCTCTCGGTGCAGGAAAACCTCGATCTCTACGCCGATCTGCGCGGCCTGCCGAAGAGCGAACGTGCCGGCGCCTTCGACGAACTGCTCACCTTCACCGACCTGAAGCGTTTCACCGGCCGGCTCGCCGGCAAACTTTCCGGCGGCATGAAGCAGAAGCTCGGCCTTGCCTGCGCGCTTCTGAAGAAGCCGCGCCTGCTGCTGCTAGACGAGCCGGGCGTCGGCGTCGACCCGATCTCACGCCGCGACCTTTGGAAGATGGTCGAGAACTTGACGAAGGAAGGTATCGGCGTCGTCTGGTCTACCGCCTATCTCGACGAGGCCGAAGCCTGCGACCACGTGCTGCTTTTGAACCAGGGCAAACTGCTCTTCTCGGGAAAACCGCAGGAGATGACCGAGCGCGTCAACGGCCGCGTCTTCCGGGTGTCCGATGTCACCGGGCGCCGCCGGCAGGTGCTCGCCGAACTCCTTCAGGCCGATGGCGTCATCGACGGCGTGATCCAGGGCGAGGCTATCCGCCTGGTCGCCGCCAGCGGCAAGAGGCCCGATATCGGCAAGGCCGGCGACCGCGCATCGCTTTCCCCTGCCCCGCCCCGTTTCGAGGATGCCTTCGTCGACATGCTGGGCGGCGGCCCCGGCGGCCGCTCCAGGCTTGCCGAGGCGCAGGCGCCGCTGCAGGCCGAAGGTGGTCGACCGGTGATCGAGGCCAAGGGGCTGACCAAGCGCTTCGGCGATTTCACTGCCGCCGACGATATCAGCTTCGATATCCGCCGCGGCGAGATCTTCGGCCTGCTCGGCCCGAATGGCGCCGGCAAATCCACCACCTTCAAAATGCTTTGCGGCCTGTTGAAGCCGACCGGCGGCGAAGGCCGTGTCGCCGGTTTCGATCTTCGCCGCGATGCCGCCGAAGCCCGCAATCAGCTCGGCTACATGGCGCAGAAATTCTCGCTCTACGGCGATCTCACCGTCATGCAGAACCTCGAATTCTTTGCCGGCGTCTATGGCCTTCGCGGCCAGCACAGGCGCGAGCGCATCGAACTGATGGCCGACATCTTCGATTTCGGCCGCCATGCCCGCGAGCCCGCCAAGGACCTGCCGCTCGGCCTCAAGCAGCGCCTGGCGCTTGCCTGCGCCGTCATGCACGAACCGCGCGCCCTATTCCTGGACGAACCGACCTCCGGCGTCGATCCGATCACCCGGCGCGAGTTCTGGACGCATATCAATGGGCTGGTGGAAAAGGGCGTCACCGTGCTCGTCACCACCCATTTCATGGACGAGGCGGAATATTGCGACCGCATCTCGCTGATCTATCGCGGCCGCTCGATCGCGCTCGGCTCTCCGGATGAATTAAAGGCCCGGGTCGCCACCAAGAAGCAGCCGGACCCGACGATGGAGGATGCCTTCATCGCGCTGGTGCAGCAATCGGAAGCGGAGGATGCGGCATGAGCCAGTCCGGCCGGCTTCGGCGTCTTTCAGCCCTGGTGCGCAAGGAAAGCTTGCAGGCGATCCGCGATCCGAGCAGCATCCTCATCGCCTTCGTGCTGCCGCTGATCCTGCTATTTCTCTTCGGCTACGGCGTCTCGCTCGATACCACCCGCACCCGTATCGGCCTGGCGACCGAAGAGATGACGCCGCTGACGCAGGATCTGTCGGCCAGTTTCCAGGCCTCGCGCTATTTCGATGTGGTGATCGGCCGTGACCGGCGCCTGTTCGAGGAGGATCTCGTGATCGGCAAGGTGCGCGGCATCGTCATCATCCCGGCCGACTTCACCACGCGTTACACCGCCGGCAACCGTCCCTCGATCCAGGTCATCGTCGACGGCTCCGACCCGAACACGGCGAATTTCGTGCAGAATTACGCGCAGGGCGCGGTTGCCAACTGGGAGCAGCAGAGGCAGGCGGATGTCGCCTCCCGCAGTCCCACCATCGCAGTCGAGCAGCGCTTCTGGTTCAACCCGGAACTGACCAGCCGCAATTTCCTGGTGCCGGGCTCGATTGCCATCGTCATGACGCTTGTGGGCACACTGCTGACCTCGCTCGTCGTCGCCCGCGAGTGGGAGCGCGGCACCATGGAGGCGATGATGGCGACGCCGGTGACGGCGGTCGAACTGCTCGCCGGCAAGATCCTGCCCTATTTCCTGCTCGGCCTCACCTCGATGACGCTCTGCGTGCTGCTTGCGGTCTTTCTCTTCGGCGTGCCGTTCCGCGGCTCCGTCGCGGCTCTTTACGCCCTGTCGGCCGCCTTCCTGATCCCGGCGCTCGGCCAGGGCCTGCTGATTTCGACGGCCACGAAGAACCAGTTTCTCGCCTCGCAGCTGGCGCTGATATCAGCCTTCCTGCCGGCCTTTCTACTGTCGGGCTTCCTGTTCGAGATCAATTCCATGCCTGCTGTCATCCAGTGGATCACCTTCATCGTGCCGGCGCGTTACCTGATCCCCAGCCTGCAAACGGTGTTCCTCGCCGGCGACATCTGGCCGATGTTCGTCAAGGCGATATCGGTGATGCTGACGATCGGCGGCGTCATGTTCATGCTTGCCGCCCGCAGCACCAGAAAAAGGATCGGCTGAGATGTGGACAAGGCTCTACGCCCTGATCGTCAAGGAATTGCTCGCCGTGCTGCGCGATCCCAAGGGCCGCGCGATCCTGATCGGCCCGCCGATCGTCCAGCTTCTCGTCTTCTCCTATGCGGCGACGCTCGAAGTCCGCAATGTCGACGTGATGATCCTCAACCGCGACAGCGGCCATTGGAGCCAGGAGCTGATCGAGCGCATCGATGGTTCGCCGACCTTCCGTCGGATCGAAGTCGCCTCCAGCCAGGCCGAAGTCCAGGTGGCGATCGACAACCAGACCGTCATCGCCGCCGTCGAGATCGGCCCGGATTTTTCGCGCAACATCGAGGCGGGAACGCCGGCCGACCTGCAAGTCGTGCTCGACGGCCGCCGCTCCAACGCCTCGCAGATCGTCGCGGGTTATCTCTCGCAGATCGGCGCGGCGCTTGCCACCGAGACGCCGGCAGGCAAACGCTCCGGCGCAGAGACGGTTTCGACCGTGCCGCGCAACTGGTTCAACCCGAACCTCACCTACCAATGGTTCATGGTGCCTAACCTGATCGCCAGCATCGCGCTATTGATCGGCCTGATCGTCACGGCCTTGTCGATCGCCCGCGAGCGCGAACTCGGCACCTTCGACCAGTTGATGGTCTCGCCGCTGCGCATGCACGAGATCCTGATCGGCAAGCTGATCCCGCCGATGATGATCGGGCTCTTCCACATCACCGTCTATATCCTCGCCGCCGTCTTCCTCTTCGAGGTGCCGCTGCGCGGCTCGCTCTTCCTGCTTTACGGCAGCGCGATCTTCTATCTCGGTTCGGTCGCCGGCCTCGGCCTCTTCATCTCGGCGCTGTCGATGACGCAGCAGCAGGCGATCCTCGGCGCCTTCCTGTTCATGGTCCCGGCCATGCTGCTTTCAGGCTTCGCGACACCGATCGAGAACATGCCGGGCTGGCTGCAGCCGATCACCCTGATCAACCCGCTGCGCTATTTCCTGGTGATCGTCAAAGGCGTTTTCCTCAAAGATATCCCCTTGAGCGAGGTGGTACACCAGACGATCCCGCTGGCGCTGATCGCCGCCGTGACGCTCACAGCCGCCGCCTGGCTGTTCCGCCGGCGCCTGGAATAATCCGTCTCGGCCGATGCTTCAGCCGCCTCACAGAATGTGAACCGGCCTTCCAAAGCGTGACTCTCCCTTGCCGGAACCTCGGATTGGCGTGGTCGTTACCCAAACGCAACCCCAGCAAAGGAGAAGCAAAATGTACAAGATCCTACTTGTCTCCAGCGCCCTTGCGCTGTCGTCGCTTGCCACCAATGCTCTGGCTGACGGAGCCGTGACCGGTGCCGCCGGCGGCGCCATCACCGGCGCGATCGTCGGTGGTCCCGTAGGTGCTGCCGTTGGCGGTATAGCCGGCGGTGTCGCCGGTGCGGTCGTCGATCCGCCGCCGCGCGAGGTCGTGACCTATGTCCAGCAGCAGCCGGCCCCCACCGCCTCGGTGGTCGTCCAGGAACCGATCGTTGTCGGCAAGCCGCTTCCGGCTGATGTCGTCGTCACGCCGGTGCCGGACAATCCGAAATATGCCTATACGGTCATCAACAATCAACGCGTGATCGTCGAACCCCGCACCCACCGCGTGGTGCAGGTGATTGAATAATCAACCCGCCGAGGCCGTCTGCTGCCGCCCGGCCACCTCCGGCCCCGCTTCGGCGGGGCCTTTTCGTGCCGTTGCGAACACGCCTTATGCTCGTCGCCGGTTAAGCCCTGTAGGCGACGAGCACGGCGCCTCCCGCAATCAGAATGACGCCAAGCCAGTTCGGAAGCGTGAGCCGTTCGCCAAGGAACAACACCGCAAAGACGGCCACGAAGACGACGGACAGCTTGTCGATCGGCGCGACGCGGGCGGCATCACCGAGCTTCAGGGCTCGGAAATAGCAAATCCAGGATGCGCCGGTGGCAAGGCCGGAGAGCACCAGGAAGAGCCAGCTCCTGCTCGACACCGAAGACGGCTCCTGCCAATTGCCTGAGATAGAGACCATCATTCCCGCCGCCAGCAGGATGACGATGGTGCGAATGAAGGTCGCGAAGTCGGAATTCACGTTCTCGACGCCGACTTTGGCAAAAATCGCCGTGAGCGCCGCAAATCCGGCGGAAAGAAGCGCCCAAAGCGGCCAGCTTGTCAGAAGGCTTTTCATGCGGGTTGCCCTATGCCTTACGAAGATGTGCGGCGAGGAAACCGCTCACGACGTTCCTATCGCGAGCGGTTTGATATCTCAATCAGACCTTCAGCTCGCGCCGCTCACGCTCGGTCACCATCGCGAGGTCGAGCACCTTCTGCAGGTTGGCGGCGTGGCGGAAGTTCGGGTCCGGCTGAATGCCGCTTGCCACAGCCTCGGCAAAACGCTCGTAATTGGTCGCCACCGGTTCCACTTCGATCTGCGTCCAGGTGGCGGTTTCGACACCCTCGCCGAGGCAGCCATGCAGCTCGGAACCGCTGGGACGATGGATGACCTCGAGGCTGCCCCTCTCGCCATAAATGCGCAGCTTCAGCTCGTTCAGATGCCCTGTCGCCCAGCGGCTGGCGTGGATGACGCCGAGCGCGCCATTAGCGAAATCGACGGACATGGTGAAGCTGTCATTGGCATCAAGCAGATACTCGCCGATCTGGCCACCCGGCGCCTTGTTGAAGGTCTTCAGCCGCGCAAAGACGTGGTCGATGTCGGTCGCCGCGCCATAGGCGGCGAAATCGAGGATATGGATGCCGACGTCGCCGAGCACGCCGTTCGAGCCGTGGCCGGTGGAAAGCCGCCATAACCAGGTCGATTCCGTGCGCCAGTCGCCCCAGGCGCGCGACACGAGCCAACTCTGAAGATAGGAGGCTTCCACGTGCCGGATCGTGCCGAGCTCGCCTGATAGCACCATCTCGCGGGCGCGCTGCAGCGGCGCGACGTTGCGATAGGTGAGGTTCACCATGTTGATGACGCCGGCCTTTTCGGCCGCCTCCGTCATCTCCAAAGCCTTCGCATAATTCTCCGCCAGCGGCTTTTCGCAGAACACATGCTTGCCCGCGGCGATCAGCGCCATCGTCGTCGGGTGATGGATGCGGTCGGGCGTAACGTTCGTCGCCGCATCGAATTCACCCCAGGCGATCGCCTCCTCCAGTGAAAGAAACCGCTTTTCGATGTTGAACTTGTCGGCGAAGGCCGACAGCCGCTCAGGATCGGTGTCGACGGCACCGACCACGGTCACGCCGTCGATAAGGGTGAAGCGGGCGAGCTGGTTTTTCGCCATCACCCCGGTGCCAAGAACGAGTAGTCGCATGGATGCTCCTCAGCGGTAACCGGCTTCGCCGGCCTGGTGCAGTTTCGGGCCGCGTTCGACGATCGGCTCCAGTGCTTTTTC
>NZ_NWSQ01000018.1 GCF_002531725.1 Rhizobium sp. L43 | reverse complement strand
CACCATCAAGCCTGACGAATGCGCAAACTACTTCACAAACGCTGGCTATGCTTCCGTCAAAACGTGAAACGCTCTAGGCGCCTTCCGCAGCCATTATCCGACGGTGTCTTTGAATGTAACGGCCGGCACACCCGGGATGGTCATGGATGCGGTCATCAACAGAAGGGCCGTCGTCGGCTTCGGCGGCACCATGTCGGTCAAAAACGATCAGATCATTTTCGAAAAGATCGGCCAGCAGGCGATGGTTCCCGTCGCGGCACCGGATCATCCGCTTGCGATGCTGCGGCGGCCGATGACGCTTGCCGACGTACGGGACGAAACCCAGCTCGTGGTCTTCGACGCCCCGGGGGTGATGAAGGGCCGGGACTTCAACGTATTCTCCCTCAAGACCTGGCGGGTCAGTGACAACGCGACGAAACATCTGTTCATCCGCGGCGGACTGGGCTGGGGCGGACTTCCGGCGTCCGTAGCCAAGGACGATCTCGCCGACGGCCGTCTCGTCCGCCTCGACTTTCCTGCCTTCGATCAGCGCGAATTCCCGGTTCACGCGGTCCGCAATATTGCAAACCCGCCCGGGCCTGCGACGAGATGGCTGATCGCGGCGTTCCAGGCGAGGCTTTCCGGCGAGGGCGAAGGCCGAGAGCCTGGAGAACAAGGTTTCGAACACGGCCTCACATTAGCCGATCGCTGAGGCAGGCGGCGAACGCATTAGCATTCAGTTCGGCGACTAATCGCTAGGCCGTGTCTCACCCAGGTTGGAACCACCTGCCGGGGAGCTCAGCCAAAGAGCCATGATCTCAGCCTTGGGCACGGCTTTGCTGTAAAGGAACCCCTGCGCCGAACCGCATCCGTTTGCCGCCAGGAAGGCCGCCTGCTCGGCGGTCTCGACGCCTTCGGCCACCACACTCTGTCCGAGACAGCGGGCGATGGAGAGGATCGCCTTCACCAGTTCCTCGTTCCGCCTGTCGGTGCTGTTGATGAACGACCGGTCGATCTTCAGCGTGTCGATCGGAAAACGCGCCAGATAGTTCAGCGCCGAATAGCCGGTGCCGAAATCGTCGATGGCGATCGAAAATCCCATGTTGCGCAGTTCGGAAAGCATCTTCAGCGTTTCATCCTTCTGATCGAGCAGCAGGCTTTCCGTGATTTCGATTTCGACCCATTCCGCGCGGCAGCCGGTCTCCTCGAGAATCTCGGCGATCGACCTTAACAGTCCGGCGGATTGAAATTGCTTGACGGACAGATTGACCGCCACCTTGTGCGGCGCCTGGCTGCCGGCATTCATTTCGGCCGCGGTCTGGCACGCCTCGCGCAGCACCCATCGCCCGAGTTCCACGATCAGCCCCGTATCTTCCGCAACCGGAATGAAACGGGTTGGAGGGATCATGCCCATCTCGGGGTGGCGCCATCTCAGCAGGGCTTCGCAGCCGACCATTGCGCCGCTGTCCAGAAGCACTTTCGGCTGGTAGTGCAATTCCAGCTCTCCACGCTCGATGGCACGGCGCAATTCCGATTCCAGCCGCATGCGCTCCTCGGCGCTCGCCGTCAGGTCCTTTGAGTAGAAACGAAAATTGTTTCGCCCCGAGCGCTTGGCGAGATACATCGCCGAGTCGGCGTATTTCACGAGATCGTTGGCGTCAGCGCTGTCATCGGGATAAAGCGCGATGCCGACGCTGCATGAGATGAATACCTCCTGGCCATCCAGCAGGAAACGTTCCTTGAACTTCTCGAGGATCGTGCCGGCAATCCGGCCGAGATCGCCGGCCTGGCGGATATCCGGCAACAGGATCGCGAATTCGTCGCCGCCGAGACGCGCGACGGTGTCGTAGTCGCGAACGCTTGCATTGAGTCGCGCGGCGGCCTGGCAGAGCAACTGATCGCCGACGGGATGGCCCATCGTATCGTTGACCACCTTGAAATGATCGATGTCGATCAGCATCACGCCGGCCCGCTGGCCGCGCGATACGGCTGAAGTGATCATCTGCCGCAATCGATCGTTGAACAGCGATCGGTTCGGTAACGAGGTCAGAGGATCGTAAAAGGCCATCTGGTGGATTTTCTGGCGCGAGACATTCAACTCGGTCACATCCCGCGATACGCCGAGAACCCCGACGACTTCTCCTTGCGCACCCAAGACCGGAACCTTGCGTGTCTCAAGAAGAACGGATTGCCCGTTCTCCTGGGAAATGACCCATTCCTCGTTGACGAGGATGCTCCCGGCCTGGATCGCCGCTTCATCGAACTCCCGGAAGGACTGAGCCCTTTCGGCGTCGAACAGCTCGAAATCGGTTTTTCCGACGACCTCGGACTCCGTCTTCCCCGTCAGTCGCTCGAATGCGTGGTTGCATAAGAGATAGACGCCGTCCATGTCCTTCACCCAGACCATATCAGGCATGGTCTGAAGCACGCTGAGCAGCTGCGTCCGCACGGAATTTATGGCTTCTTCCGCCCGTTTTCGCTCGGTAATGTCGCGCGAGAATGCCAGAAGCGTGTTGACCGTGGGATCGGCGCTCGGGCGTTTGGCGACCGACAGCTCGAACCAGCGCGTCTCGCCGTTCGGCAAGGAGATGCTCATGCAGCGACCATAGGCCACCCCCTCTTTGGCAGCCGTGCCGAGCGCCTCCATTGCGATAGCCGCCTGGTCAGGCGCCAGAACGTCATTGACCGTTCTGCCGAGCAGCATCTCCTTCTGCTGGGCCAACAGTTCGGGGCTTCTCGTCCAGACCTGGAGATAGCGGCCGTCCTCATCCACCTCGAACAGAACATCCGGAATGGCGGTGACGATCCCCTCCGCGAATTCGAGCGCCTTCGTGAGGTCTCGTTCCGCCTGCCTGTGCTCGGTAATGTCGACGACGGCGCCGATCAGGCCGGCCGGATCGCCGTTTTCTCCCGTCAATACCGCCTTGTTGACGGCGACGTCCCGCACGGCGCCGTTCGTTGTGGTAAACTTCCTTTCGATGTAATGGGCTCCACCCCTTTCGAGGAGCGCCTCATTCTCAGCGAAATAGAGTTCAGCCAGATGCTTCGGATTGAGATCGAAATCCGTTTTCCCGATGATCTCGTCGCGCCTGCGGCCGACGAAATCTTCGAAAGCCTTGTTGCAGCCGATGTAACGGCCATGCGTGTTCTTGTAGAACACCGGAAGGGGACACGCGCCGAGCAAGACTTCCGGAAGAGCCTCCCGGGTGATAGCGGCGTCCTGATGCTGCGCTCCATCCCGCTCGTGGCCTTCCAGGAAAAGGGCCGGCTGCTGGAGCGGTTGGGACGACGACTTCATCATGGATATCCTCACCATACGACCGGCCGGATGTGTCATTCATCCGGTCGAGAATTCTCTGGAAAAGCCGCCCAAGTCATTTGAGGCGCAAACTGATGAAGATGTAACTGCAGGAGCGCCGGCCCGCTGCAACCGAGCACGTCACTCAGCCCTGAATACTGCGGCCAGAAAATTAAGAGATCGCTGCGTACTCCCGCAGCGCCTCACCTTTGGGCGCGCGATCCGGATCGAACCGCGCAATTTGGATACTGCCGACCTGCTCTGCTTTGATTTTCATCGCCGGCGAACGGATCGGGAAGGGACATAGTGCTTATCCGAAATCCGAACAGCATGGCCAATTTACGATGTTTTCGTGCGGTTTTTCCCGCAAGAAGCTGGTTTCGTTGGTTTTTCATGCAGGCGTTTACGCTTCTGAAACCAGACCGTCCGCAGTTTTGAACCATTCGAACGGGGTGCTGCCCGTGCCTCTCCGCCATGAAGACGGGTTGCGGGACAAGCCAGAATAGGCGCTGCTCATCAATGGAGATGGCATGCGCTCAGAGGGGAAAATGTTCAATAATTCGCATGCACATGGCGGCAGTTTTTCTCAATATAGAGCAGACGGCGCGAGCCAGTCCGCACCGACAGGCCGGAACATCCCCATCGTCTGGCATTCCTGACGCACGGAGCCGCGTCGGTCCGGGAGCCTTCACAACAGTCTTGCCGGCGAGCGACGGCGACGGCGGTTCGAAGAGCTGATGTCACGACGTGAGCCTTGCATTTTCCGGCGCGAATCCAGGCCATGAGGGCCGATCTCCCGATAAATCATGGTGACGCTCCCGTCCGGCGCAAAACACGGCGGCAAGCAGCGGGCCAGCAGCAAAAAATTCAAGGCATCTTTGAGAACGGGCTCAACGGCCTGTGCGCCGAAGGCAGCTCGGCCGATTTATACTTTTCCTGATGGAGCGTGAATGGTGGTTGGTTCGGATTTGGAAAACACGGTGACGCCGCCCGGCGAGTCCCATTCCTCCGTGGCGAAATATATCCGCTCCATCGGGCGCCATTACGTCCTCGCCGTCGTCGTCATGACAGTTCTGATCGGGGCAACCTTCCTGACGGTCAAGGTGGCACTCGATCGCCATTCCCTGCAGCAGAACATCAGCTATCTGATCGGCCGCCAATTCATTCGCTTCCAGCAGCTTGCCAATCAGACCCGGGCGATCATGCGCGCTTCGGCCGATCCGAACATGCCTGAATATATTGTCAGGCCGATGGTCGAGGACGTTCAACGAGCGATCGACGACATCCGCGCCATGAACACACAGTTGAACGCGTTGAATGTCGAAGTCGAGGCGAACCTCCTCGAACGGCTGAACGGGCGGGATGCAGCATCTGAAAAATTGCGTCTGGAACTTGACGGACGGCTTGAGGACTTTCTTGAAAGAGCTGAACGCGTCGTGTCCGCGAAAATGCTGGATCGGCGGGAGCGTTACAGTTTCTGGGGGCCGATCGACTTCGCCGTTTCATCCGACAGCATGCTCATGCGTCAGTTCAGCGCCTTGATCGAGAGCGCGCATAATCGGAGCGACGTGAGCATAGATCATACCCGCCTGATCAGCGCAGTGCTTCTCAGCCTCACTGCGGCAACACTGATCCTGGCGACCATCATTCTGTTCATACCGCTTCTGATAAAGCTGCGCACGGAGCATCGGCGGTCGCTCGATTTCGAGATCAAGCTGACGCATCTGGCGCATACGGACACGCTGACAGGCCTTGGCAACCGATCTTCCTTCAATGAAGCGCTGAACGGGCTGTTCGGTTCGGTCGAGCGGACGGGCGCCGGTTTTTCCATGCTGCTGGTCGATCTCGATCACTTCAAGGCCACCAATGACAGTTTCGGCCATCCGGCCGGGGATGCGGTTCTGAACCATGTGGCAAGCGCGCTGCAGAAAACGTTCCGCACCGGCGATGTGGTTGCACGGCTTGGCGGAGACGAGTTTGCCGCTCTCCTTCCTGGAATTTCAGATGCGGCGACGCTGGAAGGAATTGCCAGGCGCGCGGTCGTGGCCATTGCAACGGAGTGTCATTTCGAGGGTCGGCTGCTGCCGGTTTCGGCCAGTGTCGGAGGCGCGGTCGTGCCCGGCCATGCCTCCGATGAGGTGACGCTTATGCGCATCGCCGATCTGGCGCTTTATGCCGCCAAGGCCAAGCGTAACACCGCCGTCATCTTCGATGAGGCATCCTTCGCCCAGCGGCTGGAACAGAATCGGCTCGCGGCGGCCCTCGCCTTTGCGGCCGATCGCGACGAGTTCGTCGTCTACTATCAGCAGAAGGTCGATCTGCAGACCGGCGGGCATCTCGGTTTCGAAGCGCTGGTGCGCTGGCGCCACCCCCAGCTCGGCATTCTGCCGCCTGGCCGCTTCCTGCCGCTCATGGAAGGTCATCTCATCCAAAGCATGACGCGTTGTATCGTCGGTATCGTCGCTCGTGATCTGAGAGCATGGAAGGCTGCGGGTCTGAGCGTCGGATCGGTGGCCATCAACCTGCCGGAAGCCCTGCTGGTCAGCCACGACGGTTACGACCTCATCGCCGCGGCGGTCAAAGCAAACCGGCTCGATTGGCGTGATTTTGCCATCGAAGTCACCGAGGACGTCTTTCTCAATCGCGGCGCCGATCAGATTGCCGAAACCATTTCCCGTTTCCGCAAACATGGGGTGTCGGTCTCGCTCGATGATTTCGGCACCGGTTTTGCCTCGCTCGTGCATCTGCGCGACTTCCCCTTCGACGAACTGAAGATCGACCGAAGCTTCGTTGCCGAGATCGGCAAGGATATTCGCTCGGAGCAGATCATCAGGGCAATCATCGATCTGGCCCGCAACCTCGGCAAACGGTGCGTCGCCGAAGGCATCGAGGAAGAGAGCCAGCGTGATTTCCTTTTGAACGCCGGCTGCGAGATCGGCCAGGGTTACTTCTATGCCAAGCCGGAACCGGCTCTCGCGGCGGTCGAACGATTGGCCCGCCGGCCGTTTCTGCGCGGGATATCAGGCCGATCACGCAAATTGCGGGCTGAAACTGTCTCCTGAGAGAGGCGCTGCACAGGAACGGTGCGGCAGGATTCATCAAAGAAAGAGGGGAACGAATGAAACGGGGAATCATACGGGCATGGCTTGCCGCGGCTCTGGCGGCCGCAGGCCCCGCTGCACAAGCTTTGGCGGGACAGGACATGGCGGTTGATGTCGTGCATTTCTGGGTGTCGAAAAGCGAGTCCGCAGCGCTCGACGTTTACCGCAAGGCCTGGGCCGCCGCCGGCAACCGATGGGTCGATATGCCGGCGGAGAACAAGGTTGCCGTCCAGCGAGCGGTGAGCGATCGCATCGCCAACGGATATGCGCCGGCGGTGATGCAGTGGAATGCCAACGAGGGATCGCGCGAACTGCCGGAAATGGGCATCGTGCAGGATATGGACGATGTCGCGCAGGCGGATCATTGGCAAGACGTCATTCCCGCAACGGTTCTCGACCGAATCTCCTACAAGGGGAAGGTCTACTTTGCACCGACCAATATCCATGCCGAAAACTGGCTATGGACCAGCACGGCGGCCTTGGCCGAAGCGGGTGTGAAGACGCCGCAGACCTGGGACGAGCTCTTCGACGCGGCTGAAAAAATCAAAGCGACGGGACGTCTGGCGATTGCACTCGGCGGGGCGAGATGGGAGGTATCTCTCATTTTCAATGACATCATCTATCACAAGTTCGGTCCGGAAGGTTATGCTCGCCTGATGAGCGGCGACGCCGAGCTCGTGCAGGATCCCCGCATGATCGAGGCCCTCGATCTGCTGCTGCGTCTCTCCAACTATGTGGAACCGATCGAACAGCGAAAGGACAAGACATGGGCTGATGCCACGGCGGCGGTAGGCCAAGGCAAGGCCGGCATGCAGTTCATGGGCGACTGGGCCAAGGGCGAGCTTTCAGCGCGCGGCTACAACGTCGACAGGGATTTCGATTGCAGTCTGGTTCCGGGCACATCAATCGCCTATTTCATGGTCATCGACGCCTTTGCCTTTCCGCTGACCAATCGGGACGGCACGGCAGAGGCGCAGCAGGCTTTCGCACGCATGGTGCTCGATCGCGATAATCAGGTGGCCTTCAGCCGGATCAAGGGATCGTTGCCCGTCCGCACCGATGTCGATCCGTCCGGACTTGATCGTTGCGGCAAGCTTGGATTGGAGATGATCAAGGCAAGGAAAGGCGAAGTCAGTGCCCAATCCCAGGCCATGCCGACCCAGATGTCGGAAGGCTGGATCGCCGTCGTGGGCGACTTCTTCAACAATCGGAACATGTCCCCTAGAGAAGTTCAAGAACGCCTGCACGACCTGCTGATGCAACGCTGAACACAGGTTTCATGGGCAGGGACCGTTGTTGGCCGGCGCTCGGGAGTGCCCGTCGACCCTCGCCTGCCCATCATCCAATATTTCAGTACGGTTTTGCCGTCGGTGCGGCGATCTCACGCGGCCCCGAGGGCGCCACGCATCGGCGCAGTGACAGCGTTGACATATGGATGACGATTGCCGATGCCGGCTCCTCGATATCCATAATTCGCAGGCATATCCAATACGCGCAGAAAACGGCGCCTCCGCAGCCTGTTTTCGCCGGAACTTGCAAGAATTAACAAAGGCTTAAGCGTCCTTAACACATCTTGCCCTCACTCTTTTTATGTTCTGTGCGGCGGTGTTTAATTGAAGTCGTTTCATTCATATTTATTCGGCCAGGCCCTCGACGCCCTTCGCGGTCTGCGAGGGAACAAATCCGGCAACGTCGGGATTGTGGTTGCCCTGAGCCTGGTGCCGATGCTCGTCGCAGTCGGCGCGAGCTTCGACTACATTCGCAGCTACAATGTCCGCCAGAGGATGCAGAGCGACCTCGATTCGGCCCTGATCGCCGCCGTCAAGCAGATCAACAATACCGCGGACACCGACGCCCTCAAGCTGAAGGTCTCCGACTGGTTCCACGCACAAGTGGAAAACAGCTACACGCTTGGCGAAATCAACATCGATACATCAAATCACAACATCACGGCGACGGCGAACGGCACCGTGCCGACGACGTTCATGAAGATCGCCAATATCGACACCGTCCCCGTCAGCGTGGCAAGCGCCGTCAAGGGGCCGTCAACGTCCTATCTCAATGTCTATATCGTCATCGACACCTCGCCGTCGATGCTTCTGGCGGCAACGACGGCGGGCCAGTCGGCCATGGCTGCCGGCATCGGCTGTCAGTTCGCCTGCCACACCGGCGACTCACACAAAATCGGCAACAAGACATACGCCAACAACTATGAATACAGCTCGGAAAAGAAGATCAAGCTGCGCGCCGATGTCGCCGGCGACGCCGTCAAGGACGTGCTCGCCCTGATCGACACATCCGACCAGAATCACGAACGGATCAAGGTCGGACTGTATAGCCTGGGCGATACGCTGACGGAGGTTCTCGCCCCGACGCTGAGCACGAGCACGGCGCGCGCACGCCTTTTGGACTCGAGTTACGGCCTCACCAGCGCGACCTCGAAGGCCGCCACCTATTTCGACGTTTCGCTCGCCACGCTCAAACAGAAAGTCGGCGCCGGGGGGGATGGAACCTCCTCGGGCTCGCCGCTCAAGCTGGTTCTTCTGTTGACGGATGGCGTCCAATCAAAACGCGAATGGGTGACCGACAGCGTCGTATGGAGTAACGGCAAGGCGATCTCCGGCGCATACTGGAATAAAGTCGCGCCGCTCAACCCCGATTGGTGCGGCTATCTGAAAAATCAATCCAATACGATGGCAGTGCTTTACACCGAATATCTGCCGATCACCTCGGACTGGGGTTACAACGCGACCGTCGGCTCGACCATGGCGAGCGCCAACTGGAAGAACACCTATGGCGGCACTATGCAAAGCGGCGTATCGACCAGCATCACGCGGCGGGACTACATCCCCTATGCGCTAGCCGATTGCGCGTCGTCGAAGAGCCTGTTCATATCGGCATCCTCGTCGACCGAGATCACCGCGGGCCTGTCGGCGCTCTTCACCCAATATCTCTCTTCCGTGCGGCTGACCCAATGAGCCGGAGAAAACCATTCGCACCGCTGCGCCGTCTGGTCGGCGACCGCAAGGGGGCTGCCGCGATCGAATTTGCGATCCTGGCCCTGCCGCTCTTCATCATACTGTTCGGCATTATCGAAGTGTCGCTGATGTTTTTCGTCAACTCCGCGCTGGACGCTTCGGTTCACAAGATTTCCCGAATGATCCGCACCGGCGAGGCGGCGTCCTCCAAGATCACGCTGGCCGGCTTCAAGGCCAAGATATGCGGCGACATGCTTCTGTCCTTCAACTGCTCCAGCGGTCTCGTCGTCAAGGTGAACGTGCTTTCCGACATGTCGTCGGCTGCCAGCACCGATCCCATCGACAGCAGCGGCAAACTTGCCGTTACCGAGACGTATGATATCGGCAAGGGCAGCGACTACATCCTGGTTCAGGCGTTCCTGCCATGGACGGCCGTCGTCAATTTCCTCAGCCTCTCGAGCGCCAAGCTTTCCGACGGCAGCTATCTGCTTGGATCTTCCGCTCTGTTCCGCAACGAGCCCTTCTGACATGACCATGAAACGGAACCTGTCCCTTTTCCGGTTCGCGCAGTCCCGCATCCGACATCTCGCACGCGACAGGTCGGCTGCTTCGGGGGTGGAATTTGCGCTCGTGCTGCCGATCCTGGTGATGCTGCTGTTCGGCACCGTCGATCTCGGCCATGCGCTGACGGTCAGCCGAAAGATAGACGAGATCGCCTCGTCCACAGGCGACATGATAGCCCAGCAGAGCTCCTGGACGAAGTCCGACGTCGCTAAGCTTCTTTCCGGCGCCAGTTTCATCCTGCAGCCCTATGACACCAGCGAGCTGACGATCTCGGTCGCGGTGAATGATGTCAAAGCGAGCGGCAGCCCGACCGTCAACTGGTCTGCCGCGCTGAACACCTCAGCAGTGAATTCCGGCACCACGAGCGCCGTCGCGATCCCCGCGACAATCCAGGAGACAGGCGTGCAGGTCGTGCTGACCCGTGTTCAATACACGTTGACGACACCGGTCTCGGCATTTTTCTCAACTTTCACCGGACAGAACGGCTACAGCTTCGATCGCTATTTCTTCAATCGCCCAAGAGTCAGCGACACGATCAAATACAACTGAGCCAAAAGTCCCTCGCAATCTCCGGACGCTCGGATCAGTTGTCGTCGGGCCAACAATGGTGCATTGCCTCAGCCGATCAGAGCGTCGCGTCCAAACACGCGCTAAGGACACGCTTCAGCGACAAGAGGTATGGAAATGTCACTAGGAAGAGTTTGCGACTGCATGGGACGGTTGCCGATCATTGCGGCGATCACTGTGGCGGCCGTACTATATTCGTTAGGCCGTGCCGGTGCGGCACCGGGAGACTGGCAATGGGCGCAGGATCCGGGCAGCCATTGCAAATTCGTCGCACCGGTCTCCCTGACCAGCGGCCCTACTTTCTGGATCGGCGCCTGCGTCGACGGCAAGGCGTCCGGGGAAGGCATGCTGCGCCGCCGGGATGGCGACAAGGTCGGAGCAGCCTTCTTCGGCCGGATGAAGGACGGCGTTCCCGAGATCGGCGTCGTCGATCTGACCGAGGGATATAGAGCCGGCAGTTTCAGTGACGGCGACATCGGCAGTCAGACCGAGTCCGATCCGCAGGACCGGATAAACGCCTTTCGCATCGCGGCCGAAGCCGCGCGGCTGGTCGGCGCCAAATATGCCGCCGAGAAGAATGCGGCATCGGCCCGCCACTATGAAGAACTTGCCAAGACCTTGGAACAGCAGAACGATTGAGCGATAGCCACATGAGCGAGACGCTGCAGCGACGATCCTTCCTGGCGGGATTATGGGCAGGCCTATCGGCCATATTAGGGTCGATGCGGCCGGCGTCGGCGGCGAACCAGCCGCCACGCGCACCAGGAGATGCCGAAGGCCGCGAAGGCAAGGCCGGCATTCATCCCTGGATCAACGTCGGCGAAGAGGTGAGCGCGGAGATCATGCTGGACGGCAGGGTGGTGGGCCGGCTGGATTATACCGCGACGCTTCCCGGCCTGAAAAAGCCGCCGGCCGTGGTGTTCGATCTGCCGCCGGGGCTCAAGCGGCTGCAGTTGCGCGGCGCGCTGAGAGACTCCGAAGGCCGGGCCGGATCGTTCTCGAAGACATGGACCGTACGCGACATGGCGCCGATTTCCGCTCCACTCTATGACAGCTCGCAGCCGCTGATCGACCGGGTGCGTGCTTTTGCCCAACGATCCGGACTGGCGGAGGTGGACGCGCCTCGCCTGCCCGCCGGCATGACGGCGGAGGCGGCTTTCCAGCAGTTGGAAAAGCGTCTGAATGTCCAGCTGCCCGTGCCGCTGCGCCAGCTATTAGGTGGAGCGGACATACAGATCGACGATTCCTTTTTCCGGCCGCCGCAGGATCTCGGGACGGTGAGCGAACTGCTGCTCAAGGATTGGGGTTATACCCGCAGCGGGGGCGCAACCGCACTCGACACGCTGCTGCCCGAGGCTGTGCGGGCGCGCTATGACAGGAGCGTGGCAGTGTTCGTGGAAGTCGGCGACGGTCTTGGCGCACTGGCCTGGGATCCGGCCGGCGTCAGCCCGCAGGAGCCGCCGAATGGCTGGGGCGACAAGGGAAATCCGGGCGCGCAACCCGCGACGCCGAATGAGGGCGTATGGTACTGGCTGCACCAGGAGCATATTGACGAGCCCGAACTGCTGCTGGACGACGATTATCTCCCCCGAAACGCTGAAGCCGCGCTGACCAACGCGTTCCAGCGCTTCGCCCTGTCGCAGGCCGCCTATCCCGAGACCGAAGACGAGCTCGTCATCGACAGCGCCCATCCCCGCAATCTGCTGCAGCTCAATTTCGACGGGCCGAAAAGCCCGCGGCTCTGGCTGCGCAGCTACGACTATCATTACAGCCTCTACTGAGCCGTCGGGCTCATTCCGGGAGCCTGACGATGCCGTATGGATTGAACTTGAATTCGTCCACCTCATAGGTGGAATTGAAGGAGAGGCTTGCCCGGCGCTCCTTCAGCGTCGGCTCGAGTCCCCGCTCGGCGATCTCCCCGGCAACCGCATCGATGATGGCGACGATCTGTCGTTCGCTGCCGGCTGTGTCGGGCACATAGACCTCCGGCAGTCCGACGAGATGGAAGCCGACACTCTCCAGATACCCCCGCGCAGAGAGCGGCCGCTTCGCGAAGGCCAGCCGGCCGATCCGCTGCTCTGCGAGCCGGTCGGCGGCCTTCTGCGCCTCGTCTGCCTGCCGGATCAGCTCTCTCCACCGATCGAGCCCATGTGCAATACCGGCGCTTTCACCCTTCACGGCAACCGCTCCCGCGCCGATCAAGCGGTCGACGAGGCGGAGCGCCAGCATCGAAACCTTCAGCGTCTCGGCCTGCGCCATGCTCGGCCCGAGGATGTAGAGCACGGATTGATGATCGGCGACGGCTTGTTCGTCCGCCGGATCCCACGCATCGGGCTCGACCCGGTCCCAGCAAACGTCGAACGACCGGCTCATCCGGTCATCAGGCTCGGCCTGCGAATACTCCTCATCGAGGCTGAATCCGGTGGCAAAGTCACGGATCGCCTGCGATGCCGCCTCGGACAGATGGCTGAGATCGCGATCCCGCCCGAGAAAACACAGGACATGCCGAGGTGTCACCGACGATGCCTCCTCCTGCGTCGTCGTTTCTTCGCCGGATTCCGGGCTGGATTCCTTGCCCAGAGATGGTTTCCAGCCGATCATGGCCCATATGGAGCCGAGGAGCGCGCGACGCATGAGCTTCATCAAGCCTTCCGTTCGGTCGAATGTTCACGGCTCAGCCTTGTAAACATCCGAAATCCGAAACGAAAGCAGGATCATCATGAAAGAGATGATGCCGCCGCACGCCGACGGTCAGGCCCAGATGTCGCCTGGGGTGAAACCTTCGGTGAAGGGATCGTCATTGTCGAGAACGAGGGTATTCAGGCCGGAGATCCAGCTGGTGCCGGTCAGCGTCGGGACAACGGCGGATTTGTCGCCAATCCTGGCCTCTTCGACCAGCCTGCCGGTGTAGATATTTCCCAGGATACCCTGATGCCGGAAATCCTGATTGAGCGGCAATTCACCCTTCGCATGCAGAACGGCCATCTTCGCGCAGGTACCGGTACCGCAGGGGCAGCGATCGAGCGCTCCCGTCCAGGTGGCGGGATCGGCCCAGGAAAGATCACCCGTGGCCATTGTCACCGTATTCTTCCAGTCGGCGTTCGGATCATCCGTCGGTCCCGACAGCTGTGAGATCGTAATGCCGACGCCGGGATAATGCGGATGGGCAACCGGCAACTGTTCGATCGCCGCCTGCCGGATCATCGCGGAAACACGCGCGATCTCCCGCCCATGTGCCGGGATAAGTTCAAGGCCCTTGAACTGCCTGACATCGGCGATGACATAGAACATGCCGCCCCAGCCGACATCGACGGTGACCTTTCCAAGATGCGGTACGTCGATGACGGCGTCGAGATGGGCGGCAAATGCCGGCACGTTCTTGAAGGTGACGCTCTTGACCTTGCCGTTCCGGCATTCGGCCTTGACGCGAATGAGGCCGGCCGGTGCCTCGAGAACCAGCTCGGTGACGGGCTCCTTCATCGGAAGCATACCCATCTCAAGCAGGACCGTGACCACCGAGATGGTGTTGCCGCCCGACATCATCGGATATTCGATCTGCTCCATGATGACATAACCGGCATCGGCCTCCGGATGACAGGGCGGCACGATGATGTTGCAGCAATGGGCGGGATAGCCGCGCGGCTCGCGCAGCATCAGCTTGCGCAGTTGGTCGTCATTGCTCTCCAGCCATTTCATCTTTTCATAAACGGAATTGCCGGGAATATGCGGAACGCCGCCCGTGATCACGCGCATCGGCGTGCCGGCGTGCGTATCGACCGCGTGAATCGTCCTTTTGAATCCCATTTTTGCTTCTCCCTCTGTCCGGTTGCGAACTCGTTTTCATGAGCGCCGTCGGTTTCCCTGTCAGGAAATCGGCGCGTCTCATCTGGATATAGCCTTTGTAATATCGTATACGATATCTGAAAATGCAAACTCGTCAACCGGGAAGACAGAAAAATAGACATAGCTGTACATTTTACCTGTCAGCGCTTCCCCACTTTTGCTAACAAGCCTTAGAACGGCCCGGACCGCTCCGTCGGTCGGGAGAAAAACAGGAGGAGATCAAGATGTCGGATGAGGTCGTGCTCGATCAGGTGGAAGCCGAGGCCCTAGCGATGCGCGCCTGCCTGGCGGCCGGCGCGGGGGAAGCCACTGCCCGCTCCCTCGTGGACGCCACCTTGTCCGCCGCGCTTTATGGACCTGCCATGCTCGGATTTCCGCATATGGTGGATTATCTCGACAGCTTCCGCGAGGGCCGCATCAATTGCGACCCAGCGCCGACATGCGAGCGTCCCTATCCCGCCTTCTTCGCCGCGGATGCCGATCGGGGCATCGCGCAGCTCGGCTTCGATCTTGCGTTCGACGATCTCGTGGCAGCGGTGCGCAATTTCGGGCTGGCGGTCTTCACGCAGACGAACAGCTATACCGCGGGAGAACTCGGCTATTATGTTCGCAGGCTTGCCGGCGAAGGGATCGTCGGCATCGCCGCCACCAACGCCAACGCCATGGTGGTCGCCAAAGCGGGCGGTCCGGCCGTCTACAGCACCAACCCGATGGCCTTCGGCTTTCCGCTGGGTGAAGGGTCGCTGCCTCTCATCATCGACCAGGCCTCCAGCGCGACCGCCTATGTCAATATCGTCGCTGCCGCGGCCGAGGGGCGCGCCATCCCGGAGGGATGGGCCGTCGACGAAGTGGGTATCGACACCCAGGATGCGGCAAGAGCACTCGGTGGGGCGCTGCTTCCCTTCGGCGGGCGCAAGGGCGCCAATGTGGCGCTGATGGTGGAAATGCTGTCGGCCGGCCTATCCGGAGGCCCCTGGTCATTGGACACGCCGTCTTTCAGAGAGGGGAGCGCCAGCCCCGCCGTGGGATTGACCGTCGTCGCGATGATGCCGGGGCGCACGGACGATGGCCTTGTCGAACGCGCCCGCCGCCAGGCTGACCGCCTTCAGAGCCACGGCGTATTCGTGCCCGGCGTCAGCGGCATCGAATATCCAAGGCCGGCGACGGAAGGACTGAAAGTGCCGCGCACCGTATTCGAAGCTGTCGTGAAGATCGCAGGCGCCTGACGGTTCCCGCCATCGAAGCGATGACGCTCAGCGGGGCTTTTTTGCCGGAAGATGTTCGAGAAGTGATTGGCAGGCGCTCATGATGTGCGCATAGAGCAGGCCTGCCGCCTTTTCTTCGTCGCGCTCACGGCACGCTTCGAGGATCTGCCGGTGTTCGCGATCCGCCGTCTGCTTGCCATGCGACAGCGTCAATTGCACCCGGAGATATCGCTCCAGCCGATCGTTGACGGAACGGATCGTGGTGACGAGGAATGGCCGCTGCGCATCCTCGTAAAGGCAGCTGTGGAATTGCCAGTTCAATTCCGACCACCGGGCGACATCGGTTTCCCCAGCGAAGGCGTCGCAATAGGCAAGCGCCTTTTCAAAGGTCTCTTCCGTCATGTGAGGGACCGAGAGCTTGATGGCGTTCGATTCCAGGATCGCGCGCACCTCGAAAATCTGCGCGATCTCGGGCTCCGAGACGCTCGTGACGATCGCGCCCTTGTTGCGGTGAAATTCCACCAGACCTTCGGCCTCGAGCCGTTTGAGCGCCTCCCGCACCGGAATCTTGCTGACGTTGAACAGCCGGGCGACATCGTCCTGACGGATCGGTTCGCCTTCATCAAGCGAACCGTCCGCGATCGAATTGCGGATATATTTCAGGATCACATCCGAGGCCGTGGGCGCCTTCCCGAGATCGGTCACCTGCGCGGTGTTGAATGGCATTTCCCAAGCTCCTCGTGTGGGACAAGATGCTGCTTGGGATATCGTAGACGATCTCTTTCCTCAAGCCGCGCGGCTTCAAGCAACGGCTTGCGCGCCGGTGATTTCAACCAGCGAACCGCACATGAAGGCCGCCTCATCCGATGCCAGGAAGGCGACGAGGGCCGCGACCTCCTCCGGCTTGCCGATGCGGCCGTAGGGGACGAGCTTGTCGAGATCGGCGATCGTCCGGCCGGAGCGCCTGACGCCGGCCTCCAGCATCGGCGTATGGATTTCGCCCGGGCAGACCGCATTGACCCGGACCTTGTCGGGCGCATAGTCGCGGGCGAGGTTCTGGGTGAAGGCGGCAACCGCCGCCTTGGTCGTGTTATAGGCGATGTGGTTGGGCGCCGGGTAGAGTCCCCATTGCGAGGCCGTGTTGACGATCGCGCCGCCGCCGGCAGCGATCATATGCGGGAGAGCCGCACGACAGAGATGGAACATCGAATCCAGGTTGACCGCGAAACTCAGCTGCCAGTCTTCATCCGAAAGGGAAAGCAGGTTTCCGCGCCGGTTGATGCCGGCATTGTTGACCAGCACATCCAACCGCCCCTTGATCGCAAAGGCCTTCTCGATGAGTTCGACGCATTCCGGCTTGCGGGAGATGTCGGCCGCGATGGCGGTCGCCGATCCGCCCGCCGCCTCGATGAGCGAAGCGATTTCACCTGCGGCTTGCGCATTGGCATCGGTCACCACCACCAAGGCGCCTTCGTCGGCCAATCTCTTCGATATGGCCGACCCTATACCGCCGCCGCCACCCGTGACCACCGCGACCTTACCCACAAACCTTTTCATACAGAACCTCCTATCTGATGTAGCTGCCGCCGTTGACGTCGAACGTCGCCCCGTTGACCGAGGCCTGCGAAGGGCGAAGCAGGAAGGCCACCAGCTCGGCGATCTCTGCGGTTTCGGCCATCTCGCCGATCGGGATATCGCCGACCGCTGCCTCCTTGCCGTGCTTCGCCACGAACTCCTCGGCCATCTCGGTCCGCACCCATCCCGGCGCGACGGAGACCGCGACGACGCCGTCGCGCCCAAAGCTTCTTGCGATCGACTTTGTGAGATTGATCAGCGCCGCCTTGGTCGCGCCGTAAGGCATGGCGTCGGCCGCATAGCCGCGCTGTCCAGCGCGGCTTGCCATGTTGACGATCCGCCCGCCGCCATTCTGCTTGAAATGCGCGAGGGCTTCCTTGCAGAGATCGGCGGCTGCGAAGAAATTCACCTGGAACTCTGTCTGCCAGGCGGCCCGCCAATCGGCGGGATCGGCTTCGATCGAAATCTCGCTGCGGATGCCGGCATTGTTGACAACGGCATGGATCCGCCCCGCCGCCGCGAGCGCCTCGCGCCATAGCGCGAAGGCACCGCCCGGGCTGGAGAGGTCGGCCTGGACGATCAGGCCCTTTCCACCCAGCTTGCCGAGCAGAGCTTGCGCCCTCTCTCTGTCGCGCCCGTAATGGATCACGGGCCGCGCACCCTCGGCAGACAGGCGCTCGACGATGGCGGCGCCGATCCCGCCCGATGCTCCGGCGACGAGGACGTTCTGGCCGGCCAGGGATTGAACGTGGGACATGATGACTCCTAACCGTGCAGAGCGACCTGGGGACCCCAGGTGTCGGACAGCGCGAATCCGGCGGTGAAGGGATCTTCGTCGGAAAGGCGCAGCTGTTCGCGGCCATAGATGAAGGCGCGGCCGGTTATTCTCGGCAGCACCGCGCGGCGGCCGCCGACTTCCGTTTCGCCGATCGCCTCCACCAGGAATTCCCCGCCGATAATCGACCGCGACGTTCTGCGGTCTCCGACCGCAACCTCACCGCGGGCGTAGAGCGTCGCTAGGTTGGCCGAGCTGCCGGTTCCGCAGGGCGAGCGGTCGACGCGGCCCGGCTGCAGCGTCGTGCAGGTCCTCACCGCGCCGTCGGCCTCGCGGCCGCGAAACATCACATAAGCGATCTCATTGACACCGCTCAGCACGGGATGGGCGACGGAAACCTGGTCTGCCAGCAACGACTTGAGCTCGATGCCGGCTTCCGCCAGCCGCCGGGCATTGGCAGGCGCGATATCGAGGCCGAGCTGCTCGACATCCACCAGCGCGTAATAGACGCCGCCGAAGGCGACGTCGATCTTGATGCGGCCCCATTTCGGCGTCTCCACCTCCCGGTCCAGCGCTTCGGCAAAGCTCGGCACGTTGTCGAGGCTGACGGAGAGGCAGCGCCCGTCGCGGCAGGCGGCGCGCGCAACGATGAGGCCGGCCGGCGTATCCAGGCGAACCACCGTCTCCGGTTTGGACATCGGCACCCGGCCGCTTTCGAGAAGCGCGGTGACCACGCAGATGCAGTTGCTGCCGGACATCGGATGGGCGCGGTCGGCCTGCAGCACGATGAAGCCGGCGTCCGCATCGGCGCGCGTCGGCTCGACCAGCAGGTTCACCGACATGGCGACATTGGCGCGCGGCTCGAAGGTGACGAAGCGGCGCAGGCTGTCGTCGACCGTGTTGATGTGGTTCATCTTGTCGAGCATCGTCGCGCCCGGTACCTCAGGCGCTCCCGACATAATGACCTTGCCGATCTCGCCCTGGCAGTGGACCTGCAGCAGATCGAGGCTCCGGTTCCAGTTCATTCGGCCGCCTCCGGCTTGATGTACCAGCCCCAGGGATCCTCGCTGGCGAAGCGGGTGATCTGCTTGGTCTCGAGATAATTGTCGAGGCCCCAGCGTCCGAGTTCGCGGCCGATGCCGGATTCCTTGTAACCGCCCCAGGGCGCCTCGGTGAATGTCGGCTGCGAGCAGTTGATCCAGACGATGCCGGCGCGGAAGGCGGCCGCGACGCGCTCGGCCCGGACATCGTCTTTCGACATGACGGCGGCGGCAAGCCCGAAGCGGGAATCATTGGCGAGTTCGATCGCCTCCGCTTCGGTCTTGAACGGCCGGATGCAGACGACCGGGCCGAAGATCTCCTCCACCCAGGCGGCGCTGTCGAGCGGAACGTCGGTCAAAATGGTCGGCTGGAGGTAGTAGCCCTTGTCGAACCCTTCAGGGCGCGTGCCGCCGCAGGCAATCGTAGCACCCGCCCGCCGGGCCTCTTCGATTGCCGCGACGACCTGCTCGTGCTGGCGCTTGGAAACCAGCGGCCCGAGCAGCACGCCCTCGTCCAGGCCGTTGCCGATCCTGATCTTGTTCGTTTCGTCGACGAGACGCGCAAGCAACCGTTCGTAGATGGTGTCCTGCACGAGGACTCTTGACGTCGCCGAGCAGACTTGGCCCTGGTTCCAGAAGATGCCGAACATGATCCATTCGACGGCCTTGTCGATATCGGCGTCTTCGAAGACGACGAAGGGCGACTTGCCGCCGAGCTCCAGGCTGACGCGCTTGATGTCGCGGGCAGCCGCCGCCATGATCTTCGAGCCGACCGGCCCGGAGCCGGTAAAGGCGAGCTTGTCGACTTGCCTGTGATCGATGATCGCCTGGCCGGCGATCGATCCGGAGCCCGTAAGGATGTTCAGCACACCTGCGGGAAGGCCTGCCTCATCCGCGACGGCAGCAAGTTCGAGCGCGGTCAACGAGGTAAGTTCCGCGGGCTTCAGGACGATCGTGCAGCCTGCGGCAAGCGCCGGAGCCACCTTCCACGCCGCCATCAGCAGCGGATAATTCCACGGGATGATCGCACCCGCCACGCCAATGGGTTCCTTGACGACCTTCGAGGTGAACCTGTCGTCCGGAAGAGAGATTGTCTCCTCCGGGTTATTGTCGAGCTGTTCGGCAAGCCCCGCATAGAAATCGAAGCAGCCCGCCGCATCGGCAACATCCCAGTCGGCCTCGGGAAACGGCTTGCCGTTGTCGAGAACTTCGAGGCGGGCGATCTCGGCCTGGCGAGCGCGGATGCCTTCGGCAATCGCGCGGAGATATCTGGCCCGCTGGGCGCCTGAAAGTTTCGGCCAGCCGTCCTTGTCGAAAGCCCGGCGCGCCGCCTTCACGGCGATGTCGACATCTTCTGCCGTTGCGGCTGCGATGGTCTGGATCACCTCCTCCGTCGCCGGGTTCGTCACCGCGCAGGTGCCGCCCTTGACCGGCTTCACCCATTGTCCGTCGATATAAAGTTCGCTTCGCATGCTCATTCCCTTTCGCCTTGCGCCGATCCGCTCAGAAGCGGTCGACGCGATAGGGTTTCATGTCCACGGGCGGTTGAACGCCCGTGACGAGATCGGCCATCAGCCGGCCAGTCGTGGCCGCATAGGTGAGGCCGAGATGTCCATGGCCGGTCGCATACCAGACGTTGCCGCGCTTGGCGGACGGGCCTATGACCGGCACGGTGTCGGGCAATGCCGGGCGATGCCCCATCCACTCCGTCACCTCTCCGGTCTTCAGCTCCGGCAATGCCTCCCGAGCCCGCATCACCAGAATCCGCGCACGCCGGTAATCCGGAGGCGCATCGAGGCCGGCCATCTCGACCGTGCCGCCGACACGGATGCCGCCTGCCGTCGGCGTGACCATGAAGGCGCGGGCCGGCCAGATGATCGAGTGGCGCATCGAAATGCCGGGCTCCATGATCTGCGTGTGGTAGCCGCGCTCGGTTTCGAGCGGGATATATTCGCGCAGCAGCGCCGAAAGCCGGGCGGTGAAGGCGCCGGCCGCAAGAACGACCTTGCCTGCCGCAAGGCTTCGCCCATCCGCCAGCCGGAGAGCGGAAACGCCGGCCTCGCTTTGCTCGAAACCGGCGACGTCGCCCTCGACGACCTTGCCGCCAAGAGCTTGGAACGTTTCGGCAAGAGCGGTGACCAGCCTGTAAGGGTCCGTGATCGATCGGTTATCGGGAAAGAGCACCGCCTTGCCGATCTTCGTGGTCAAGGCGGGCTCGAGATCGCGGATGGCGTTGCCGCCGAGGATTTCGTGCCTGAGGCCGAAGCGTTCCAGGATCTCGATATGCTCTCGATCGGCCTTGAATTCGGCCTCGTCGGCATAGAGGCTGAAGCAGCCCTCGGCCGTCAGCATGTGCGTCAGGCCGGTCTCCTTCAGCAGCGCGTCGAGATCTTCATAGACGCGCCGGCAGAGCACGGCGCCGGCCGCCTCCAGCTCCCTGAGCTTGGAGGGACGGCTGGCGGCGAGGAACCGCAGGAACCAGGGCACCAGTTTCGGCATATAGCCGGGCCGGATGCGCACCGGCCCCTCCGGGTCGAGCAGCCATTTCGGCATCTGCGCCCAGATGCCGGGCCGCGAGGCCGGCATGAATTCGGTGACGGCGATGCTTGCCATATTGCCATAGGAAGCGCCGCGGCCCGGCGCGTCGCGATCGACAAGCGTCACGGCAAGGTCGCGGCGTTGGAGTTCATAGGCGATGGCGACGCCGATGATACCGGCGCCGACGACCACGATGGATGACACGGCGAACCTCGCAATTTCAAAGATCTTGGGGCGGCCTGGCCGCCCCGGACCTGTTATCCGTTACCAATTGAGGATCGGCTGCATCGCCGCCTTGAACTCGGCCTTTTCCTCCGCCGTCAGTTCGCCGAGCGGCGCGCGGCACTGACCGACGGGCAAGCCCTGAAGCTCGCAGCCATATTTGATCTTCTGCACGAATTTGCCGCTTTCGAGGATGTTCATCGCCCGGTAGAGCGTTTTCATCTGCTCGCGCGCCTTGTCCAGATCGCCTGACTTGAACGTGCGGTCGAGGTCGCAGCAGGCCTTGGCCATGCAGTTCGACGGTCCGCAGATCCAGCTTTCCGCGCCCCAGAACATGAAATCGAGCGCGATATCGTCCGAGCCGCTGACGAGCTGGATCTTGCCCTCATAGCGGCTGGCGATGTCGATCGCCCGCTGCAGCACGCCCGAGCTTTCCTTGATCCCGATGACGCGCGGATTATCGGCAAAATGATCCAGCAGCTCGAAGCCAATGTCCGAACCATCCTTAGCCGGATAGGAATAGAGCACGAGGTTCACATCGACGGCGCCGAGGACGGCTTCGTAGTGCCTGATGAGCTCTTCTTGTGTCGGACGGGTATAAAATGGCGGCGCCAGCAGGACCGTGTCGTAGCCGATATCCCTAGCCAGCGCCGTCTGTTCGATCACCTCGCGGGTGGCGGGCGCATTGGTGCCGGCGATCAGAATTTCGCCCGGCTTGGCAAAGTCCTTGACGAACTGCAGGACGTCACGGCGCTCTTCCCTGGACTGGCTGAAATATTCTCCGGTCGAGCCGTTCGGAACCCAGCCAGTGACCCCTGCCTCGCGGAGGTGGATCAGAAGCCTTTCGAACGCCTTGAAGTCGATCCTGTTGTTGGCATCGAAGGGGGTGATGAGGGCGGGCATGACGCCGGAAAGTTTCATGGGATTCTCCTGTCCTGGGAACGACGGTTTCTAGATTGCGAGCTTCTTGAGAATCCGTCCCTCGATAAGGGAGACGGCCCGCGTGAGTGGGAAGGCAATGACGAAGTAGATGAGGGCGACCACCGTCAGCACTTCGACGGGACGGGCCGTGTTGTTCGAGATGTTCTGGCCGACGAACATCAGGTCCGCCATGCCGACGGCCGAGACCAGGGCGCTCTCCTTGAAGAGGCTGACGCAGTTCGACAACAGCGTCGGGATTGCGCGCAGCACCGCTTGCGGCAGCACGACGTTGACGACCTGCGCCCTCTTCGGCAGGCCGAGGGCGACGCAGGCGTCCAGTTGCTCCCGTCCGATCGACTTGAGGCTCGCCCGGAAGGTCTCGCTGGTGATCGCTCCCATATAAAGCGTCAGCGCAATGACGCCGGAGGCGAGATTCGAGAGTTCGACGCCGAGGAGCAGCGGCAGGCAGAAGAAGATCCAGAAGAGCTGGATCAGGACCGGCGTGCCGCGGAAGAATTCGACATAGGCGCCGGCGACCGCGCGAAGCGCGAGGTTGCGCGACGTCCTCATCAGGCCGACGAGAAAGCCGAGGGTGCATCCGAGTACGATGCAGATGACCGTCAGCTTGATCGTCATCCACAGGCCGAGCAGAAGCGCGTTTTCGAAGCGCAGCAGGATCGAGAAGTCGAGCGTCATTCTGGCCTCCTAGCTGACGAGGATCTGGCGGCGGCGTTCGAGCAGGCCGACGATCTGGGTTATCGGGAAGGACACGGCGAAATAGATGAGAGCGACGACCGTGAAGGTCTCGATCGGGCGATAGGTCTCGGTGGCCAACGTCTTGCCCTGGTACATCAGGTCCTGGATCGCAACGATCGCGACCAGCGCGCTCTGCTGGAAGATGACGATACCGTTGGTCAGAAGCACCGGGATCGAGGCGCGGAAGGCCGTCGGGAAGACGATATAGAGCACCCGCTGCAGCGGATTGAGGCCGAGCGCGATGCCGGCGTCGAGCTGCTCGCGCGGCACCGCCTGGATGGAGGCCCGGTAGGCCTCGGCGTTGAACGCCATCAGATTGAGCCCGAGCGCCATGATGCCCATCGTCATCGGATCGAGAAAGACGTCGAACAGCATCGGCACGCAGTAGAATATCCAGACGATCTGGACGATCGCCGGCGTGCAGCGGAAGAATTCGACGAACAGCATGAAGGGCAGCCGCAGAACCCGGTAGGGGCTCATGATCAGAAGCGCGAGCGCGAAGCCGAAGACGATGCCGATGAAGTTCGCCGCCGCCGTCAGCTGCAGCGAAACCCACAGCCCCTGCAGAAGTGGAGCAAGGGTGACCGCGTTGAAATCGAACGTGTAGTTCACGGCATGCCCTCCCTATTGCTTGATGTGGAAGACGCGGTCGATGAATTCCTTGGTGCGCTCCTCGCGCGGAGCGCCGAGCACCTGCTCGGGTGGGCCGTCCTCGACGACCACGCCGCCGGCGCAGAAGATCACGCGGGAGGCGATGTTCTTGGCGAACCACATGTCGTGGGTGACGATCATCATCGGCATATCCTGGGCGGCGAGCTGCAGGATGACCTGCTCCACTTCGCTGACGAGTTCCGGATCCAGAGCCGAGGTGACTTCGTCGAAAAGCATCAGCTTCGGATCGAGCATCAACGCGCGGGCGATAGCGACACGCTGCTTCTGCCCGCCGGAAAGCTGGGCGGGATAGGCATTGGCCTTGGCGCCGAGCCCGAACCGCTCGAGCAGCGCCTGGGCGCGCGCCGCGGCTTTCGCCTTGGCTTCCCCGCGCACCTTGCAGGGAGCGAGGATCAGGTTCTGAAGGACGTTGAGATGCGGAAACAGCGTGTAGTGCTGAAAGACCATGCCGATCGAACGGCGGACATTGGTGTCGATCTGGGTCTTCCCCGCTGTACTGTCGGAAGAAATATAGGGCTTTCCATCGAAATTGATCGACCCGCTGTCGATCTGCTCCAGCCCCATCATCACTCTCAGCAGCGTACTCTTGCCGCCGCCGCTGGGGCCGATAACGACGACACGTTCGCCGGGCTTCATTTCGATGTCGATGCCTTTCAGCACCTGAATGGCTCCGTCGCCATAGCTTTTGTGGAGCGCCTGCATTTTCACGAGGGGAAGGCTGAAGGACGTGGTCATGCCAATCTCCGATGATCGAAGCTGGAGAGGGCCGGCGCGTTTCCCCGCACCGGCCCGGCGAGATTACTTTGCGCCCTTGAGCACTTCGTCGACCGCCTTCTTGATCAGCGCGTCGACATGACCGGTGGCGACCTTCTCCTCGAGGAAGATATCAACCACTTCGACGTCGGCTGCCGAAAGATTGTGCGGCAGGCCGAAGGCGACGCCCTGCTTGGCGAGCGCCGGCGTCGGGTTGAGCGCCACCGCCCATTCCGGGTTCGACTGGGTGAAGAGCTGATTGGTGTCGGAGGCGTCGACCAGGATGTCGGCACGCTTCGAGGTCACCGCCAGGCGGGTCTCGTCATTTCCGGGAAGACGCATGATCGTGGCGTTCTTCACTGCCGCGGAAATGGCCTTGTCCTGCGCCGTGCCGGACATGACGGCGAGCGTCACGCCCGCCTTGTCGATATCGGCGACCGAAGCGGCGCCGGCCGTAATTTTCAGATTGTTTTTGTTATAGGCGAGCGAGATCTGGTACTCCATCGCCGGGATCGAGAACTGCACCGCCATGGCGCGCGTCGGCGTCCGGTTCAGCGCCAGCGACAGATCCCATTTGCCGGCCTGCAGGCCGGCGACGATATTGTCCCAGGTCGTGTCGACGAATTCGGGCTTCACCTTCAGGACGTCGGCGAATTCCTTGCAGAGATCGGCGAAGAAGCCGGAATATTCGCCGGTCGCCGGGTCGCGCATGACATAGGGCGGCGCGACGGCCGCGCCGCAGCGCAAGGTGCCCGCCTTCTGCACGCCCTGCCAATATCCCTCAGCAGTCTGGGCGTGTGCGGCGGTTGCGGAAAGACCTCCCATCAGGGCGAGCGCGGGCAGCGCCCGCAAGGCGGACGTTATCAAAGAAAGCATCGGCATTCCTCTTTTGCTGTGCGCGAAGCGCGCGGGTTCCACTCGTCGGCTGTAGCCGCTTCTGTCGTTTTCTTGTCGGCTTAGTGTCGACTGGTAGAAATATGTCAACAGCGTGTCGACAAAGTCAAGCGGAAAAATTACATTGCCGACACGCTGTTTTTCTGGCCCAATGGACCCGCGCCTGGAGAAAGGGACTTAAGTGTCTGATGAATCGGAAGTGAAACGGATCCGCGGGACCGGCTGGAAGAACGTCTATGAAACGCTCCGCAATGAGATCCTGTCGCTCGCTCTGCCGCCCGGCCAGCTTCTCGACGAGATGACGCTGGCCGAACGTTTCGACATGTCGCGTTCGCCGGTGCGCGAAGCGCTGATCCGGCTCGGCGCCGACGAGCTGGTGGTAACACTCTCGAACCGCAGCACCATCGTCGCCCCGATCGAAGTGGCGACCTTTCCGAAATATGTCGAAGCCCTCGACATCGCCCAGCGCATGAATACCCGGCTTGCCGCAGCGCTAAGAACCGAAACCGATCTGAAAACCATCGCCAAGCGGCTGAAGTCGTTCGAAACAGCTGTTAAGGCAGGCAATCATCTCGCCATGTCGGAGGCCAACAAGGAATTCCACATGGCGATCGCCCATGCCGGAAAAAACCAGTATCTCGCCTCGTTCTACGAGAAGCTGCTGTCGCAAGGCCAGCGCATGCTCCACCTGCATTTCGAATATCTGGAACGGACTCACGAGGGCTATCTTCTGACCGACGAGCACACGCTGATGCTCGATGCGATCAGGGACAAGAATGTCGAGCTCGCAGACGAGCTCGCCCACGCCCATACGCGCCAGTTCCAGGACAATTTCATCAACTTCATGCGCGAGAACTACACGACCGATGTCGCGCTGGGGCCGTTGCGGGCCGCGGAGTAATCATATGCACATCAACAGCATTGGGTTCGTCGGCACCGGCGCCATCACTGAAGCAATGGTTCGCGGGCTTCTCACTGAGCCGGCCTATGCCTTCGAGATTCACGTTTCTCCACGAAGCGCTCACATCGCCGCGACACTGGCGGACGAATTTTCTGCCGTGAGGGTTGCCGAAGACAACCAGGACGTCGTCGATCGCAGCGACATGGTGTTCCTGGCGATACGGCCACAGGTCGCCGAGGAGGTCGTTCGCGGGCTTTCGTTTAAGGCCGGCCAGACGATCGTCAGCGTTGTAGCGGCGACGGAGCGCCAGGCGCTGCTCGACTGGATCGGCGCCGACGTGCATCTCGTCCAGGCGATCCCCCTGCCCTTTGTCGCAAGGCGGCAGGGCGTGACCGCCGTCTATCCGGCCGATACCGCCGTCGCCGCGCTGTTCGATACGCTCGGAACAGCCGTCCAATGCCAGTCGAGGAAGGAATATGATCTTCTCGCAGCCGCGAGCGCTGTCATGTCGACCTATTTCGGCATCATGGAGCAGGTTACCGTCTGGCTGGAAGGAAGCGGGCTCGAAAGGAGGAAGGGACAGGCCTACATCGCCCCGCTTTTCGCAAGCCTGGCGCAGAAAGCGAACAACCCCGGCAACGAGCCGTTCAGCGCGCTGAGCCGCGAATTCGCGACCAAGGGCGGGCTGAACGAGCAGGTTCTTTCTGACTTCGAGAAGAAGGGCGGCGTTGCCGCGCTGACCGCGGCGCTCGACGGCGTGCTTGCGCGCATCGAGGGGCGTACGAGCTGAAGCGCGGTCCTGGAACGATCCTTCTGGCCGCGCCGGTCCTGGTGCAGGCCGAAGCGGTGAAACCACCGGTCGTTTCCACCGTCACTCTCTCCGCATCGCCGCGGATCGTTCGTTGGGCCACCGTCTACAAGGTGCCCGATCCCGCCGATCACGATCCCTATTACCATGTGGAGGTGATCGAGAAGGAGCGACATACGCCGCCATGGCAATTCAAACGGCTAGCCGCACATATCGTCGTGACGGCAGATGCTTTGGATAGGAGCCGCTTGAGACAAAAGGTCAGGACCTATTTTTATAAGGACATCGAATTCCGGATCTCCTACCGAGCCTGGTGGGCGCAATCTCTACTGCAACGGGAGACCGGGGTTTGCCGCACGACAATTCTTGAATGCATCGGCGCCGCTGGCACTATCGCCCCCTGACTATAAAGAGACGCGGATACGTGTCGATGCCGCCGGAGCGTGAACGAAAGGAAACTGCGGCACAGTTTTATGAGACATGTTTTAGAAGGTCGGCGGCGTGCAGGCGCTGATGACTTCGCAAGGCACCGGCCCGACGCAACGGAAGCGGTGCGGTCGCCGACTTTCGAAATAATAGGCATCACCCGGCCCGAGGATACGCCGCTCGTCATCGACCGTCACCTCGAGCCTTCCCGAGAGCACGATCCCGCCTTCTTCTCCCTCGTGAACAAGCGGAATCTTTCCGGTGTCGGCGCCCGGCTGATAACATTCCTTGAGCATCTGCAGGCTGCGGCCGAACAGGTTCTCTCCAACCTGCCTGTAGGAGATGGCGCCCTTGCCGATCTCCACCAGTTCTTCGGCCGCATAGAAGGCCTTCCTTGGACGCTCGGGCTCGAAGGCGAAGAATTCCGCCAGCCCGATGGGGATGCCGTCGAGAATGCGCTTCAAGGCGCCGACCGAGGGGTTGGAGGCGTTCGATTCGATCAGCGAAATCGTCGAATTGGGGACGCCGGTCCGCTTGGCGAGCTCACGCTGGGAAAGCTTATGGGCGATACGGAGATGGCGAAGGCGGCTGCCGATATCGACTGACATGGTGCGGTCCGTTTGTGTTGTTCAGAATATCGAAAATGTTATCTATTCATCCATTTAATTTCAATAACTTGTACCGGCAAAGAAAAGGACTTGTTTGACGGATGGAAATTGCCATTCTCGGCGCCGACCACAGGAGGCCAGGATGGACCAGATCAGCAAGACGAACGCGCCCGTACTCGAGAATTTCTGGATGCCGTTCACCGCGAACCGGCAATTCAAGGCGACGCCGCGCCTTCTGGCAGCCGCAGACGGCATGTATTACACCGACGTCGATGGAAATCAGGTGCTTGACGGCACGGCCGGGCTCTGGTGCTGCAATGCCGGCCACGGCCGCAAGAAGATCGCCCGGGCGGTCGAGCGGCAGCTTGCGACGCTCGACTACGCCCCGACCTTCCAGATGGGCCATCCGATCGCCTTCGACTTCGCCGCGAAGCTGGCTGCGAACGCGCCGGGCGGCCCGGAAGCCAAGCTCGACCGGGTCTTCTTCACCGGCTCCGGCTCGGAATCGGTCGATACGGCGCTGAAGATCGCCATCGCTTACCAGCGTGCGATCGGCCAGGGCACGCGCACACGGATCATCGGGCGCGAAAAGGGATATCATGGCGTCGGCTTCGGCGGCATTTCCGTCGGCGGCCTCGTCAACAACCGGCGGGTCTTCCCGCAGATCCCGGCCGACCATATGCGCCATACGCTCGACGTCGAGCGCAATGCCTTTTCGAAGGGGCTTCCCGCGCACGGCGTAGAACTGGCCGACGATCTCGAACGCCTGGTGCAGTTGCACGGCGCCGAAACCATCGCCGCCGTCATCGTCGAGCCGATGTCGGGATCAGCGGGCGTGGTCCTGCCGCCGAAGGGCTATCTGGAAAAGCTGCGCGCCACCGCCGACAAATACGGCATCCTGCTGATCTTCGACGAGGTCATCACGGGCTTCGGCCGCCTCGGCACGCCTTTCGCGGTGGACTATTTCGGCGTCGTGCCCGATCTCGTCACCACCGCAAAGGGCCTCACCAACGGCGCGATCCCCATGGGTGCGGTCTTTGCCAGCCGCAAGGTCTATGACAGCCTGATGGTCGGGCCGGAAAATGCCATCGAGCTCTTCCACGGCTATACCTATTCCGGCCATCCGGTCGCCTGCGCCGCCGGCCTCGCCACCCTCGAAATCTACGAGGAAGAAGGCCTGCTGACACGCGCGTCCGAGCTTGCCGACCACTGGCAGGACGGCCTTCATTCGCTGAAGGGCCTGCCTCATGTCGTCGACATCCGCAATCTCGGCCTGGTCGGCGCGGTCGAACTGGCGCCCCGTGACGGGGCACCGGGAACCCGCGGCTACGACGTCTTCGTCGACTGCTTCAACAAGGGTCTGCTGATCCGGGTGACCGGCGACATCATCGCACTGTCGCCGCCGCTCATCATCGAGAAAGGCCAGATCGACACGATCGTCTCGACGCTCGGCGATGCGCTGAAGCGCGCGGCATAGAGCTGCATCCGGCATCCCCTCGTCGGCGATCGGGCATTTGCTCCATCGCCGACGGAACCATCCGGCCGCCGACATGGCGCAGTCACTTTTCTAAAAGTATTTGCTTTCCTTGGCGTCGCCCGGGCGGTTTCAGCCGTATCGGCTGACGGCGAGATCCCGCGCGTCGATTTCCGGCTTGGCGCCGCTGACGAGGTCGCCGATAAGCCGCGCCGAACCGGTGCTCATCGTCCAGCCGAGCGTGCCGTGGCCGGTATTGAGGAAGAGGCCTTTGATTTTCGTCGGGCCGATCACCGGCGTGCCATCCGGTGTCATCGGGCGCAGGCCGGACCAGAAGGAAGCCTTGGAGACATCGCCGCCGGGGAAAAGATCGGTGACCGAATGTTCCAGCGTGCTGCGCCGGGCGAGCCCGAGATCGTTGGTATAGCCTGATATCTCGGCCATGCCGCCGACGCGGATGCGGTCGCCGAGCCGGGTGATCGCAATCTTGTAGGTTTCGTCCATGACGGTCGATTCCGGTGCGCGGGAAGCATCGGTGATCGGGATGGTCAGCGAATAACCCTTGACCGGATAGACCGGCAGCCTGATGCCGAACGGCTTGAGCAGCAGCGGCGAATAGCTGCCGAGCGCGACTACCACCGCGTCGGCGCTCATCTGCTCGCGCTCGCGATCGGGATCGCGGTCGCCATCGCGATGGCGAGCGGTGATGACGCCGCGCACGCGGCCGGCCTCGACATCCAGCGCCCTGATCGTCGTGCCATAAGCGAAGCGGACGCCGAGCGCCTCGGCTTTGGCGGCCAGCGCATTGGTGAACTTGAAGCAGTCGCCGGTTTCGTCCTTCGGCGTCAGCAGGCCGCCGACGATTTTGTCGCGCACGTGCTTGAGCGCCGGTTCGACGCGAATGCAGCCGTCCCGGTCCAGCACCTCATAGGGAATGCCGTCGGCCGCCAGAGCCTTGACATCCTTTGCCGAGGCGTCGAGCTGCTGCTGCGTGCGGAACAGCTGCAGGGTTCCCTGCATGCGTTCATCATAGGCGATGCCGGTCTCGGTGCGAAGCTCGGCCAGCGCGATGCGGCTGTAATCGGCAAGCTGCAGCATGCGGCTCTTGTTGATCGCGTACCGCTCTGAGGTGCAGTTCGACAGCATCCTCGCCATCCAGGCGAGCATCGCCATGTCCAATTTCGGGCGCAGGATGAGCGGCGCATGTTTCATGAACAGCCACTTCATCGCCTTCGCCGGAATGCCGGGGGCTGCCCATGGCGAGCAATAACCGAAGGACACTTCGCCGGCATTGGCAAAGCTCGTCTCCAGCGCCGGCCCCTTCTGCCGGTCGACGACGGTGACCTCATGGCCTGATTTGGCCAGCTGGTAAGCGGATGTGACGCCGACGATGCCGGCACCCAGAACGATGACTTTCATGATGTCCCCAATGATGGAGCCGCCGGGCTCTCAGCAATATTGCCTGTCGTAACGATCGCCCAGACCGGTTAGGATTTCGTAAGATATCGTTCCGGCATCCCTGCCGACGTCTTCCAACGTCTGGTTCGGGCCGAGCACTTCGACCAGACTGCCCAGCGTCAGGGCGCCTTCGGGGAGTGCCGAGATATCGACGGTCGCGCTGTCCATCGACACACGGCCGACGATCGGCAGGCGGATGCCATTGAAATAGACGGCGCCGCGGTCGCCCAGTGACCTCGGCAGGCCATCAGCATAGCCGGCGGCAATGGTGGCGAGACGCATTTCCCGTTGCGTGACATGGGCGCCGCCATAGCCGACTTTCGCGCCTGATGGCACGGTGCGCGTCTGCACGACGGCAACGTCGAGACTGACGACCGGCTCCATCGGGTTCGTCTCGCCGGCGTTCGGGGCACCGCCATAAAGCGCGATGCCGGGCCGGGCGAGCACGCCGTGATAGGCATCGCCGAGGAAGACGCCGCCGGAATTGGCGAAGGATATGTCGAAGCCCGGAAATTCGTCGGCGATGCAGGACATCTCGGCAAATTGCTCGGCATTCTGTTCGCTCTCCATGTCGTCGGCCGACGCCAGATGGCTCATGATGAACAGGATCTCGATATTGGTGCCGTCGCCCAGGGCGGCCGCAAGCTCGGCTCGTTCTTCCCGGGGAAAGCCGAGCCGCGACATGCCGGTGTCGAACTGCAGGACGGCCGGCAGGCAGCGCTTCAGCATGCGCGCCGTCGTCGACCATTGCCGCCACTGGGCCAGCGAATTGAGAACCGGGACGATGCCCATCTCGGCACAGGCGATCTCGTTGCCCGGCTGCAGGCCATTCAGCACGAAAATCTGGGCGTCAAGGGCAAGCGTCGGCCGCAGCCTCACGGCCTCGACGAACTGGGCGACGAAGAAGTGCCGGCAACCTTCACCATAGAGCGTTGCCGCAACCCGTTCGGCGCCGAGGCCATAGGCGTCGGCCTTGACGACGGCGCCTGCGCGGACCGGCGCCAGCATCGAGACGAGCTTACGATAATTACGGCCGAGTGCCGCAAGATCAATCGTCAGATAGCCTGTAGCTCCCGGCGTGATCCTGGCCGTGCGCGTGCGAGAAACCAAAATATCGCCGTCCATCTCCACCCCTTCCCGGCCGCTTCCCGGATGAGAGCGAGATTATGAAATAACGAGCGAAATTGCCTGTCATTCCGTAGCCGATTATTGCGTCTCTTGTATATTCTTCGCATAATCGACAAAAATTTGGGATGATCCGTCATGTCTGCCCTCGACTCCATCGATCGCAATATACTGAGGCTGCTGCGCCTCGATGCGCGCATGAGCAATGCCAAGCTCGCCGCCGAGATCGGCCTGTCGCCATCGGCCTGCCTCAGGCGCATCAAGATCATGGAAAAATCAGGCGTGATCCGCGGCTATACGGCGCTGGTGGACACCGGCAATGCGGATGAGACGATCGCCGTCATCATCAATATCACCCTCGAGCGACAGACCGAGGACCATCTCGATCGCTTCGAGGCGGCGGTCCGGCGGCATCCCGAGATTCGCGAGTGTTTTCTGATGACCGGCGGTTCCGATTATCTGCTGCGCGTCGAGGTCGCCAATGCGGGCGAGTTCGAGCGGATCCACAAGGAGATCCTGTCGACTCTGCCCGGCGTCCTCAGGATTCATTCCAGCTTCTCGATCCGCAATGTTCTGGCGACGCGCACGAGGGGCAGACGCTGAACCGCGATCCCCATGCTCATATCAATTCGAGTGCCGTGGCCTTGGCGACTGCTTCACTCGTCGTGGCGACGGTCAGCTTCCGGCGTGCCGAGGCGAGATAGAGTTGCACCGCGCTTACCGAAATGGACAGGCGGGCGCAGATCTGCTTTGCCATCAGGCCGCTGGCCGTCATTTCAAGACATTGCAGTTCGCGGCGGGACAATTGCGGAATATCGGCCATTTTTCTCAGGCCCGACAGAACCATGGCCCTGTCGTGGAGATGGTGGGCGAGAAACTGGAGGTCGCGCATACTGTCCATGCGGAATTGCCGCCAGTAGGCATCGGGATGATTGGACGTGACCGTAAACAGCGATCGCTCCCCTTGAGGTCCCCGCACCGGCAGGGTCACGCCTTGCCGGCCGATACCGAAGGCCATGGCCTCCTTGAAGAAGCCGTAGGCCCGGCCTGAATCCCATTTCGACGCGGACCATTCCACCGGCAGGAAGCCGTTCCGGCCGAGGCGTACGACGGGATCGATGCTGAAATAGTCCCGGTCGAGATATTGTTTTACCCATTCGGGCGGGTAGGTCAGCATCAGCAATGGATTGCTGGCCGCCGCCCCCGAGGAACGCGTCACATGTAAAACCATGTGCGATATCGCATAAATATGGCGAACTTCGTCCAGAGTCGTTTCCAGATCCCGCAATGTCGGCGATGCGGAGATCCGGTCCAAACTATAGAAAAAACGAGAACTGCTCAGCATGAGATGGACTCGTGATTGTGCGATTCCTCAACTACCCGCAGAAGTAACATTTCGCGACTACCGGGAACAGCGTTATTTTACAGCAACCATGCCGCGAGATGAAGAATGAGTTAAAAGCTGACGAGACCATTCCACTGCTGAGCGATGGGACAGCGACCGCGCTTAGCGCATGTCGCCGTCGACAAGGGCTCTGTCAGGAGAGGGAGAGGCTTGCTCCAGCAGTCGGGACAGGTTGGCCCGAAGTGTCCGACAATTGTCCGCCGTCACATCCCATAGGCCGACATACAGCTTGCCAATTTCGGGCCGGGATCGGGCAAGCGGCGTCGGCCTCCAGCCGATCCTGCGGTACACCCCGACCATCGCGACATCATAGAGGCCGACGATGCTTTCGATACCGGTGTCGAGCGCAAGATCGCAAAGCCCCGAGAGCAGTTCCGTGGCGACTGTGCGCGATTGATCAATGTGTCCGGCAAGCGGATGAAGGCAAAAGCGGGTACATTCCCAGGTCGTCGGGCTATCGACGTCGATAGGCTCATCGAAGAAATGCCGGAACTCGCTTTTGAGCATCGTCGCTCCCGTGGTCGGCAGCAGACGCAGCGAACCCGTCAGCGTGCCGGAAGGCCGTTGCGTGACGAGATATACGGGATCTTCCGCCTCATCGTAACGGTCCCTTTCCCACTGGTCCCTGACATCGACCTGCCATCCCAGACGATCGCGAAAAACGGCGGCGCGCGCCCGAAACATTTGATCGAATGCATGCGGCTCAGTCTCGAGCATGTCCCTGGTGAGTATCCGCAACATCTCCGTCCCTCCCGATCCTAAAAGCGTGCCGTGATCTTTCAGATTCGCTGACCGCGCTTGAGGTCTTTGGTTTTCCGCATGTCGGGGTCGCAAAACCGCCGCACAGCTTTGCGCGACCATGCTTCTAGATGTTTCACAACAGGAGACCGACCTCGGACAATATGGATATTTCACCAGATTGACCGGCGCCCCGCTTTGCCTTTCACCTTCATAAGCGATTTCTGATATTTGATCGGCCGAGCGCCCTCAATGGCTGTCAAGTTCAATACAACCATGGGGAGGATTCCGATGACGTTCGACCTAGCACGCGGCAAACGCATTCGCGAGGCGATATCCCGCGGCAAGTACCGGAAAGTTCACGCACTCGCTGCCGAACTGAACGTGTCCGTCGCCGCCGTCTCGCGCTGGCAGAATGGCGGTCACACCTCGCTCGAAAGCGCCTGCGCCCTCGCGCACCTTTTAGATGTCTCCCTCGACTGGCTGCTGCTCGGGCGGGGCACCATGGATTGGCACAGGAACAGCCCGATCTCGACCACCGAACTGCAATTGGTTCTGGCGCTGCGCGACCGGCCCGCGTCTACCCGGTCCAATCTCATCGGGCTGCTCGAATCCATCCCCCCGGCATACCCGTAACGCCAAGCGCAATTTTATGCCGTTTTTTGATCTCCGCTCAACATCTTCAGGTTGATAAAAGTAAGATACTCAACCATCATTCTGATCGGAGCTTCAACAGCGGCATGCTGCACGGAAAGTAACGCCACCCATTCGGCCAATTTCTCTCATCCGGGACCGCCTATTTTTTCGATCCGGTCCCGGCAAGTCTCAACCGATTTCGGAGTCAGCCATGACAGTTGCGTTTTGGAATGAGCCAACGACAGTTGCTAACCCGGCCCATATCGGCGCCAATGCGCCTGCAGTCAAACCGCGGCCCGCCTTCGCGCAGACCGATCTGGTCGCATTGTCGCGCTATTTTTCTCTTCTGATGATGCGCAACGTCACAAGCGATGGTTATGTCATCGAGGATCCGGCATCGCCCGGCGTCTTTTCGGCCCCGGGCTGCGTCATCGCCGCCCCCTCCTATCCAGCGAACACGCCTGGTGTCGACCAGGACTATGTTTTCAACTGGGTCCGTGATGGGGCCATTACGGCCATCGAGATCGCCCTTGCCGGCTTGCTGCCCGTTCCGGGCGGGGTTTCGCCGAGCCTGGTCGACTACGTGAACTTCGCCGCGCTCTGTCAGGCGAATGCGAAGAATTCTGCGACCGGCACACTTGGCCACGCCTGCTTCACCATCACCGGCGAGGTTCGTCCGTGGTCGGAGCAGAATGACGGACCGGCCATTCAGTCGATTGCGATCCTGACCTTGTTCAATCAGCTGGATGGCGCCACGCAGACGATCGCTAAACAATTGGTCGAGACCAACCTCTCTTATCTTCTCGAAGTTTACCAGAACAAGACCACAAATCTCTGGGAGGAATATGAGGGCTATTCCTTTTTCGCAAGAGCGGTACAGCTGCGCTTTTTCCGGGAAATTTCCACAAACACGATCGGTATTGCGGTGCCTGCCGGGGTAGCCGGCGCCATCTCCTGGCTGGAAAGCCAGCTGGCCACCCACTGGAACGGGCAACTCTATGTGAGCATTCTGGATGCTGCGGAGCAAGCCGGTTACGATGCCAACATCGATATCGTCTCTTCGGTCTGCTATGGCGGGATCGAGCCGACAGATACCAAGCTTTTGGCAACGGCGGCCATCTTGCGGCGCCAGTGGGCCGATCCCTCGTCATCGAACTATTACCCGATCAATGGCGCCGACGCGGCCAAAGGGCTCGGACCACTCTTCGGGCGCTATCCAGGCGATCACTACGATGGCGATGTGGCGGCTCCGGTGGTCGGCGGGCATCCATGGGCTCTGTGCACCGCCAACTTCGCCGAGTTTCAATATCGGCTTGCCAATGCCATTGAGGCCAGCGGCGCCATCCCCCTGGATCAGCTCTCCGAGCCCTTCTTCGCGGAACTGGGACTTGGCGCATCCAGCAGCGCCGCCGACGCGTCAGCTGCCTTGCGGGCTTCGTCTGACGTCATGCTGCGCGCCATCGTCTATCACAGCGATCACTATGAACTCAGCGAACAGTTCGATGGAACCGTTGGTTACGAGAAAAGCGTCCGGAACCTGACCTGGAGCTACGCCTCCTTTCTCTCGGCAGTCAGAGCCCGTTCCGCCGCCGCCCCGGCCGCTGCCAAGTCCAAGCCCCGAAACTCCCGCGGCCCGAGATCGTGACGATTTCAGGCCGTCCGGCCTGAAATCTCGATTGAGTTCAGAACCGCATGATCCGCAAAGCCTGATGCGGCTTTCCGGGAATAATGGAGGACTAACGTGCTTTTTCCCCTCGAATCCGCGATAAAAGCCGATGCCAAGACCGTCGCAGCCTCTGGCGAATACGATATCGTGATCGTCGGCAGCGGCATTTCCGGAGCAATCATTGCCAAGCAGGCTGCGGAGGCGGGCAAGCGTGTCCTTATCCTTGAAGCCGGAACCGGTGCCAATAGCACTCTGGAAGGCTACGACAATCTGCTGACGACTTTCTATTCGGCAGCCTCCAAGGACAACCAGTCGCCGTTTCCGCTGAATGCGAACGCCGCCATGCCTCGCAGCCCGCAGCTTCGCAAGCTGCAGGCGGGGGAAACCGATAGCTCGACTTATATCGTTCAATCCGGCCCCTATGTCAGCGATACGACATATACCCGTATTTTCGGCGGAACGACCATGCACTGGGAGGCGAAAACGCCTCGCCTGCTTCGCTCGGATTTCAAGACGCGCAGCATTTTCGGCCAAGGGCTGGACTGGCCGCTGAGCTTTGAGGAAGTCGAGGATGATTACCGCCTGGCCGAGCGGGAAATCGGCGTATCGGCAGATGTCGAAGATCAGCAATATCTGGGGCAGACCTTCCCGGAAGACTATGTCTTTCCCATGCGCGGCCTGCCGCTTTCCTATCTGGATCAGCGGGTCAACAAGGGCATCGAAGGCACCAGTGTCGAACTTTACGACAAGACCTATCCCCTGAAGGTCAGGCCCTATCCGCAGGGGCGCAACAGCATACCAAACCCGGCCTATGACGGCGGGAAGGGCTACCGTCCAATCGGTGCAGTCGATACGCATCAGGTCGAAGAGGGCGGTCGCTGCCAGGGCAACACCAACTGCGTACCGCTCTGTCCCGTGCAAGCGCGCTACCACTCCGGTAAAACGCTTGCCAAGGCGTTCGCGGTAAACGGGAAATGGGGCGAGCGGCTTGTCGAACTGTTGCCGCAGGCGGTCGCATCGAAGGTCAACATCGATCCCGATAGCGGGAAAGTCCGCTCTCTCGAGGTCAAGATTTACAAGGACCCGGCCTCACCTGCTCACGAGACCATCACCGTGAAGGGCAAGGTTTTCGTGCTTGCGGCAGGCGCCATCGAAACGGCGCGTCTCATGCTGGCCTCCGGCCTGCGCAGCACCAGCGGTCTTGTCGGACGCAATCTGATGGACCACGCCTACCTGCTGAACTGGGCGCTGATGCCGGAAATCTGCGGCACGATGCGCGGAACCAGCTCGACGGGCGGTATCGTGGACCTGCGGGACGGCCCTTTCCGGGAAAAACAGGCCGCCTTCGCCATCGATATCCATAATGACGGTTGGGGCTGGGCCACGGGCGCGCCGACCTCCGACCTTCTCGAACTGGTGGATGATCGCAACCTCTACGGGGCGGATCTTCGGCGGGGCATGATCGACCAGGTTTCGCGGCAGTTGCTGCTGGCATTCATGATCGAGGTCATGCCCGTCGAAAGCAACCGCATCACGGTGGATCCGCAATATACCGATGCTCTGGGCAACATGCGGCCCATCCTGTCCTTCACGGTTCCGGAATATACCATGAAGGGTGCCGCCTATGGCCGCCAGTTTGCGCGCACCGTCTTCACGCGTCTGGGCGCGCAGGATCATACCCAATACGACCCCAGCGATTTCGGCTATGTGGCCTATGAGGGGCAAGGCTATGCGATCCGCGGCGGCAATCATCTGGCCGGCACCCATATCATGGGAACGACGAAGACCAATTCCGTCGTGGACAAGAACCAGCGCAGCTGGGACCACGAAAACCTCTATCTCGTGGGCGGCGGCAGCATGCCGACGATCGGCACGGCCAATGTCACCTTGACGCTGGCCGCCATGTGCTTCCGAAGCGGCCGCGACATTCTGAAGTCTCTGCATTGAACGAAGACCGGCATCCGCTGCGCGGACCGAACCGATGGGCTCGACGCAAGCGACACGAAGCCGGCCTCTGCACCCAACTTATCTTTCATGGAGCCTGAGCATGTATTCCTCCAGTATTAAGACGCTCGATGAGCTGAAAGAGTTTCTCTTCCGGGCGATGCAGCTCGAACATGCGACGATTCCGCCGTATCTGACGGCGCTTTACTCGATCAAGCCCGGCGTCAACCAGGATGCGACCCAGGTTCTGCGCGTGATCGTCGTGGAAGAAATGCTGCATCTGACCATCGCGGCCAATATTCTCAATGCCATCGGCGGCACGCCGGATCTTGTCAGGCCGGACTTCGTCGCCCGCTACCCCGCCGCCCTGCCGGACGGCGAGATCGATTTCAAGGTCGGCATCCAGGCTTTCGGCCGTGAGGCGCTGGCGACTTTCCTGAAAATCGAGCGGCCGGCCCGGCGCCCTGAACATCTCGTCGGCAAAGGCCTGATATATCGCAAAACTCCCCCTCATATCACCGCGCTTGCCAGCCATCCGAGCCATGAGGACCTCCATTTCTACAGTATCGGCGAGTTCTACTCGGCCATCGCGGAAGGCATCAAATACCTGGAAGCCGAAGCGCATGGGGCGGGCAAAACCATCTTTACCGGCGACAGCTCGCGCCAGATCACCTCGGAATATTATTACTCCGGCGGCGGCGAGCTGTTTCCCGTGACCAATCTCAAAAGCGCCTTGGAAGCCATCGAGCTCATCATCGAACAGGGCGAGGGCGACGGTGGCGGTATCTACGACGATGACGACCACGAACTGGCCCATTACTACCGCTTCGAGGAACTGGTCAAAGGCCGCTACTACCAGAAGGGCGACCAGCCCGGCCACCCCACAGGTCCTGAGTTGCAGGTCGACTGGGAAGGTGCCTATCCCATCAAAGAGAACCTGAAAGTGGGGGACATACACGAAGGCTCGGAACTGCGTGAGGCGGCGATCGCCTTCAACACGCACTATGGCGAATTTCTGCAGCTTTTGACGCGTGCCTATAACGGCCAGCCGAACCTGCTGCTGGAAGCCGTTCCGATGATGTTCGAATTCCGCAACATGATCCTCGAACTCATCCGCAATCCCCTGCCGAAACATCCCGGTAAGAACGGCAGCCCCACCTATGAGATCCCCGGCGCCATCAAACAGCCAGCCGCCACCCGGCAGGCGGAGGTGAACGCATGAGCAACCGTTTCGAGGCATTTCTGAGTCTTTCCGGCGAATTGACGGCCTTCTCCCACTTCGATCTTCTGGGAACGGGCCTGGCGGACCGCTATCTCGCCACGCTCGACAAGGTGGTCGGCGGCGAGATCGTCGACGCGCTGCTGGCCGCCTTCTCCGCCCTGCCACCGGCGGAAGGTGAGGCCCGTACGCAGGCAGTGCGCACGACCATTCTGGGCAATGAATTGCTGGGAGACGTGGCCCGTGCGCTGATCAAGCTCTGGTATTCCGGCACCTGGTTCGAGCTGTCCTCCGCCTGGACGGAGCGCTTTGGCCCCAGGGTTGCGAATATCACCTTCGTCGTTTCTCCCGATGCCTATGTCGAGGGTCTGCTCTGGAAGGCGATCGGCGCCCACCCTGCAGGCGCCAAGGGGCCGGGTTTCGGCTCCTGGGCCCTTCCGCCGAAAATTCCGGCTTTTTCCGGCTCTCGAATCCAAAACCTGACCTGACGCCACTTCCGTTTGTCTTCAAAGAACTGGATCATTGTCATGACGACACATCTGCATCGACTGACGCCCGCCAAGGTCTGGCTCGGTGTCATCCCCACGCTCTGGTGGAATGACGATTTCATCAATATCGACATCGGCATCCCTTATGAGCAGGCTCTGAGTGAAATGGCGCTCGCCGGCTATGTCGGATGCGGCGTCGGCCACAAATATCCGACGGACCCGAAAATATTGCGGCCTGTCCTCGAACACAGGGGATTGCGGATTTCCGAGCCTTGGGTGAGCACTTACTTCACCATCAATGCGATGAAGCGTCACACGCTTGATAATGTCGATGCTCAGCTCGACTTCCTCGAAGCCATGGAAGGCGGCAGCGACGATCCGCGCAGGGCCGATCTGGTCGTCGCCGAATTTGGCGGAGCGGTCAATCCGCTTCCGGTCGCCCTGTTTCCGAATTGCCCCGAATTCTCCGAGGATCAGTGGAAACAGCTGATCGACGGCCTGCATGAGGCGGGAGCGAAAGCCAAGGCCCGTAACCGCCGGCTCTGCTACCACCCGCATCTGGGGACAGGGGTGATGAAGACGGAAGCGATCCACCGGCTCATGGACGAGACGGATCCTCGCCTGGTCAACATGCTTCTCGATACCGCGCACCAGGCGGCTGCCGGTGTCGATCCGCTGGCGCTGGCCAGAAAATACGCCCACCGCATCAAGCATGTTCATCTGAAAGACATTCGCGCCGATGTGGTTGCGAAGATTCACAAAGATGGATTGTCCTTTCAGCAAGGGATCGAGGCGGGGATCTTCACCGTCCCGGGTGACGGCTCCATAGGGACCTTTCCGGAAATCCTCGATGCGTTGGCCGAGGCGGATTTCGCCGGTTGGATCTGCGTCGAGGCAGAGCAGGACCCGGCCAAAGCCAATCCGCTGCAATACGCGAAAATGGGCCGCGAATATCTGCGCAAGCTGCTCGGATGGTAGCCCGGCGCGGACCGTTTGTTTCAGCCCGATGGCGATGTGAGGCGGGGGATCTCGCCTCATGACAATGTCGGGCGAAAAATCATCTGAACCACGCATCATAGGATAGCGACAGCTGGAGCGATGAAGATGGAAGAGGCACGCAGGCGAGATATATATTTCAGCTTCTTTATGTTTACAGCGGATTTGAGGCCGAATGACGCGGACTATACCCAGGTTCTCATCCGGCATCTGAAAGCTCTTACCGAAATCGGCTACACCGGCTTCGATGTGCATATCGCCCCAGGACCGGCCGATGTCGGTCATCACGCTGAGGTCGAAAGCTATATCAGCCTCAAGAGGGCGTTCGATCGGGCCGGCTTCCGGGATGTGAAGTTCACAACCAATGTGGGGACCACGCGAACCTTCGATCCCACCTCGCCCTACGAGGAACAGCGCAAGCAGGCTCTGTCCTATCTCAAATCCCGCGTCGACATCACCTCGGTGCTGGGCGGGGAGAATACGATCATGTCGGGGCCGTTCCTGTACCCCTATGGCATCTTTCCGCTGACGGATGACGGTGAAGGGATCTGGAGCGACGCGCTTCAGGATTGGATGAAGCCACGATACGCGGCGGCGGCCTCCATCTTCCGGGAGTTGGCGCAATATTCTGCGGGGAAGAGGGTGAAGCTCGCCATCGAACCCGTCAAGAATTGGGAAACGCCCGGGCCGACCATGGTCTCGGAAGCGCTGGATTTTCTCGAAAGCGCCGACATTCCGGCCTGTGGCGTCACGATCGACACAGCCCAGGTCGTGATGGAAAGCCAGGGGCCGGCAATCTTCAGGAAAAATGTCGCCCGTGCCGTACAGCAGAGCCGGCTGAATTACGTTCACATCTCAGCGCCGGACCGGGGCGCGGTTAGAGATAGCTGGATTCCCTGGGAGATCATGCTGGACGAAATCGAGCCGGTCTATTCCGGCCCCTATCTCGTCGAAGTCTTCAACGCGATTCCACCCTTCGAGAGTTCGATGCGAATGACGCGCAGACGCTTCTGGCGGCCCGGCGAGGACGCGCCGGAGGCGGGCGTCGACAGCGCCTACGACGTTGCGCGCACCGCCCTGAAGACATTGGAGGAAAAGATCGCGTCCCGCGGCCGTTGATCCATCCGTGACGGCGCTCGGGCGCACATGTTGGAAACAAGCGGGGAATGCTGGCCGGGAATGTTGGCCAGGAATGCCGGGGACCTCTCATCTCCGCCGCGCCCGAGTGAACGTCAAACCTCAGCAAACGACCTTTCAATCAGGGAGATACCTATGGTCACGCAATTGCCGGATCCCATTAAAATCGTCAGGCGAGCAGGCGATGTCCGTATTCATACCTTCATTTCAGCTTTCACGGATGACAATATCGCCAATGCAACGCACATCATCGAAAGCAGGAACAAGCTTGTTCTCGTCGATGGGCAATTCCTCGTTCCCTATGCGCTGCAATTCAGGGAATATGCCAACAGTATCGGCAAGAAGATCGACCGGATCTACCTGTCGCACAGGCACCCCGACCATTGGTTCGGGCTGGGAGCCGCATTCGGCGACATTCCGATTTATGCATTGCCGGAAACGATAGAGTTCCTGAAGCAGCATGGGGAGGATTCCCTGAATGACCATTGGAAATTGGGCAATCTTGCTCCGAAGAGCCTGATCATTCCCGAAAGAACCGTTCGCGCCGGCGAAGAAACCATCGACGGAGTCAAATACCTATTTGATGAAGTCGTCGATACGGAGATCGATTTTCTTCTCACCATAGGTCTCCCGGACGTAGGCGTTTTTATTGCGCAAGACCTGATCTACAGCGGAACGCACCTTTATCTGACGAAATACATGGAGCATTGGATTGGGATTTTGCAGGGTATGCTGCTGTCCGACTATGACCTGTTCCTTCCCGGTCACGGCTTCCCGGCCGACAAAAACGAGGTTGCAAAAAATATAGAGTATTTGTCCGTCGCCTTGGAGGCCGCCGGCAAAGGGCTGACCAATGATGCTTTCAAGCACTTCCTGCTGGAAAGCTTTCCCGAGCGAAAATGCCCCGGAATATTCGACATATACATACCGCGCTTATTCGATAACGCGAGCCAGTTCTAGCGCATCGGCCCGAAAATCCGAATCGATTTTCGGAAAGCACGATGCGTAGTTTCAAAGGGTTAGTGCGTCCTTTGTGCGTCCGAAAGGACGCACGGCGCTCTAATATCCGTCAATTGTCGTCAACAGGGGAGCCGTTGGAACATGGGCGACACATACACGGTTGGACAATATCTGGTCGACAGACTTCGCGAACTGGGCCTGGGGCACCTGTTTTCCGTAGCGGGCGATTATTCGATCGAATGGGTGAACAGTTATGTCGAGAAGAGCGATATTCAGGTCATCGAGGAGGTGAATGAACTGAATGCCGGTTATGCGGCTGACGGCTATGCGCGACTGAAAGGAATTGGCGCGCTGTGCGTTACCTATTCCGCAGGCTCGCTTTGCGCAACAAATGCGATCGCCGGATCTTACGTCGAGAAGGTGCCGGTCGTTCTGATCAACGGTGCGCCAAGCATCCAGAAAACGCTCACATTCGAACAAACCGGCTACAGTTCGCATCACTTCATCAGCGGACGGGAAACCGATCTTCAGGTGTTCGAATACATAACGGCCGCTGCCGTCCGCATCGACAGCCCTCATCTTGCGCCAATGCTCATAGATTATGCGCTGACGCAGTGCATCACGGAAAGACGTCCGGTCTATATCGAGTTGCTGGAGGATATGGTGGACCTGGAATGCACGCGCCCGTCGAATACATTAAAAGCGGCGCCTGTTATATCCGACGAGGGCAGTCTCGATCAGTCGATCGCGCAAATCAGCGAAAGATTGCAAAATGCCACCAAACCCCTGATCTGGATCGGTGTCGAGATCGACCGGTTTGGCCTTCACGACCAGGCGGAGCGGCTCATCCGGGACCTCAAAATTCCCTACGTGACCGAGCTTTTGAGCAAGGCCATCCTATCGGAAGACGATCTACAATTTGCCGGGGTGTTCGATGGCAAATCGTCGTCGCCCTATGTCCAGTCCTTGGTCAAAGACTCCGACTTCGTATTGGCGCTGGGCGTCTGGTTGACCGATATCAATGATTTAGGCTGGCCTATCGATCTCGATAAAACCGCATTCGCCTCCTGGGATACAGTGAAATATGGCACGATCTTCAACGCACAGGTTGCGCTGGCGGATCTCGTCAATGGCTTGATTGACAAAAGGCTGACGTGCAAAGCCCAAAGTCTTCCGGCGAAAACGGCCCGGCAAATGCCAGCCATCAATCCGGCAGGCGAAATTACCTATCAGGGCTTCTACGATTTCATTCAGCCGCAGATCGACGGAAACACCATCGTTGGTGCCGATGCGAGTTTGAATTATTTCGGGAGCCTGCTTCTTGAAGTGGGTGCTCGCCGCGGTTTCATCATACAATCATCCTATTCGGCGATCGGTTATATCGGCCCGGCCGCGACAGGGGTTTCGCTGGCGAAGCAAAATCAACAGAGGCTGATGGTCTTTGCGGGGGATGGCGGGTTTCAGATGACCGCTCAATGCCTTTCGACCCAAACCCGTTTCAATCTCAACCCGATCATCTTCGTGATGGACAACGGCATCTATGGCGTGGAGCAATGGCTTGCCGATGCATCGGTTTTCCATGACGACAAACCGTTCTACAATTCATGCATCCTGCACCGGTGGAATTACAGCAAGTTGGCAGAGGTCTTTGGCTGCCAAGGCTGGAAAGTAGGCACCTATGGCGAACTGAGGGAGGCCATAAACGGTGCCAAAGAAAACCTGAACAGTCCGTCCATCATCCAGGTCGTCGTGCCGCAGCGGTCGATCCCCGATAATGCGAACTGGAAAGCAAACTAGAATGGGCCGATGCCGCAGAAATTCTGCGGCTTTTGCCCACCGGCGCAAAGGAGAGTTCAGCGCTCATAGCGTTCGGATTGAGCGATAGTCGCCCGTTGGATCCCTTGCGGACTGTTCGATTTTCCACCGGCATGCCGAACCACATTCGGCGATCTCAACAATCGAGCGCTCCGCCCGCTATCGCGCGAGCGTCTGCCTGATGCCGACAATCCCGCGGCGCAGGAAGGGATCGGTGTGGATGTAGAAGAACTGAACCCCCTTCTGCAGCCAATGCGGCAGTTCGTCGGCGGTGGCGAGCGTGCCGGCAACCTTGCCTGCCGCGCGGATCTTATCGACGGCGACCGCGACCTTGTCCATGACCGCTTCAGGGCGCGGCTCGCCGAAAGGCGGGGCCGGCGGATAGCCCATATTCTGCGAGAGATCGCCAGGTCCGATGAAGAAGACGTCGATGCCGTCGACCTCCAGCATCTCGTCGAGATTGTCGATGGCATCCACCGTCTCGATCATCGCCACCACCAGGCGCTTGTCGAAGTCGGACGGAAGAGCGTAACGGACGGCATCGACGACGGCGCGCGCCTGTCCAGCCGTGTCCACCATCGGGACCATGATCCCGTCGGCGCCCGCGTTGAGGTAGCGGATGATGATCGGGCGCTCATGCGAATGCGGCCGAATGATCGCCGCTCCGCCGACGGAGCGGACGATCTGCGCCGTCATGCGCACATCTTCGAAACTCCAGCTTCCGTGCTCGCAGTCGACGAAGACGGAATCGGCGCCGAGCTCCACCAGTCGGGCTGCTAGGCCCGACGAAGAATGGTGCGGCGTATACATGGTGACAACCTCGCCGGCCAATAGCCGCGCGCGCAACTTCGCTCCGTTCATCGATATCCTCCCAATTCTACTTTTTCGGCATATCCGGCGTATCGGCCGGCGCCCCGACCCAACGGGCAATTTCGATATCCGCCGACGTGTCCCGCATGAATGTCGGGCAGATGTGAAGCTCGGGGATCACCGCGCTCTTGTTCAGGCTGGCGCAAAGGGCGATCGCGCGGGCGACGTCATGAGGATCCATCATGACGGCCCGTTCCTCCTGCAAAGGCGGGCGCGCGCGATTGTTCATGATCGGCGTATTCGTCTCGCCGGGCAGGATCGTCGTCGCCCGGATCCCCTGATTGCGATAGGTGTTGTGCAGGAAGGTCATGAAGTTTTTCACGCCGGCCTTGGCCGCACCATAGGCCGCGCCGCCGAGCAGGTTGGGATTGATCACGGCAAGCGATGAGACCGTGATGATCGTCCCCTCGCCCTTAGCGATCATGTCCGGAAGGACCGCCTGGGTGAGGTTGAAAACGGCGGTCAGATTGACGTTGATGGTGGAGGTCCACTCGGCCTCGCTCAAGAAGCGCGCATTCAGCACCTTGCTTGCGCTGCCGGCATTGTTCACCAGGATATCGACGGATCCGACGCTATCCTTGATCTGCTTTACCGCGGCGAAGATCTCTTCGCGCGTCTCGATATCGAGCGCGTGCACGACGGCCTTGCCACCAGCCTCTTCAATCAAGGCCGCCACCTCGCGCAGCGGTTCGATCCGCCGCCCGGTCAGCACGACGGTGGCGCCGTCTTTTGCCAGCAGCAGGGCGGTCTCGCGACCGATCCCGGAGCCGGCTCCCGTTACCAGAGCGATTTTTCCTTGAAGAAGTCCCATGTCTTTCCCCTATTCGGCCGCTGCAGCGATCGGGCCAGAATAGCCGTAAATTTCCCGCGCAGCCTTCGCCGTGATCAGGTTCTCGGAAAGATCCTGCTCGATGAGGGCGCGCGAACGTTCGCTGGCAAGTCCCCAACCGCCGCCGCCCGGCGTCTCGACCTCGAGGCGCTGGCCCGTCTTCAGCACCACCTTGCCCTTGGGGAACTGTGGCTTGCCGTCTTTCAAGACCTTTCCGGCCGATCCGCTCTGTCCTTCGACGACGCCGAAGCAGGGATGGCGGACGCGCTCGGAGGCGAGATAGATGTTCATCGGGCTTTTGCCGAGGTTGCGCAGCACGACACGCTGGCCGAGACCGCCGCGATGTTTGCCTGCGCCGCCGGAGTCGGCGATCAGTTCCTTCCGCTCGGTCAGGACCGGCACGGCGACTTCGAACATCTCGATGGCCGTCACCTTGCAGTTCGACGGGAAGCTCAGCGTGTCCAGGCCATCGAACTCGGCGCGCGCGCCCTGCCCGCCGTGGAAATTCTGGACGGAGCCATATTGCGTACCGTCATTGCGCTGGCCGACGCAATTGGCGGCCCAGATCGGGGCGCCGCCGCTGTCGCCCATGACCTTTTCGGGCACGACGCCTTCGAGCGCCTTGAAGATCAGCGAGGGAATCACGTGCCCGATCAGGTTCCGCGAATTGCCCGCCGTCCAGTGCTGCGGATTGAGGATGCAACCGAGCGGAGCCTCGTCGGTGATCGGGACGATGCAGCCTTCGTTGTTCGGCGTCTCGGGGTCGAGCAGGCACTTCAGAGCATAGACGGAATGGGCGTAGCGATAGTTCGTCCGGCAGTTGATCGAATGCAGAACCTGGTCTGACGTGCCGGTGTAGTCGACGTGAACAGAGTCGTCCTTGATGATGACTGAAGCCTTCAGCGTCACGTCGACATCGTAACCGTCGAGCAGAACCTCGGCCGCGTAGCTGCCGTTCGGCCATTCCCGGATCGCCTTGCGGGTCTGCGCTTCAGAGCGGGAATGAATGGCGGTCGCCAGGCCTTCGACATCGTCGAGACCGTACTCATCCAGGAATTTGACGAGTTCGCGGCCCATGACGTTGTTGGCAGCGATCATCGACTCGAGATCGCCGCGCACTTCGGTCGGAAGGCGGACCGACGCTTCGATGATGTCGAAGACGTCCTGGTTCGGAACGCCTGATTTCAGCAGCTTGATAATCGGGAAGCGGATGCCTTCCTCATAGATGTCGCTCGCTTCGGAATGCAGAGGGGCGCCGCCGATATCGGGAAGATGGGCGATGGATCCGGCATAGGCGACGACCTTACCGTTCTTGAAGATCGGCGTGATCATCGTGACATCGGGAAGATGGCCGGTGCCGATCTCCGGATCGTTGGTCGCCAGCACGTCGCCCTCTTCGAGCTTGTCTGCCGGGAACTTCGGCAGGAAATAGTTCTGGGCCGCGGCCGGCAGCGAGGTGATGAAGACCGGGATCGACCAGGTGCATTGCGCCAGCGCCCGTCCCTTGCTGTCCAGCAGGACGGTGACGTAGTCGTGGTTCTCGCGGACGATCGGCGAGAATGCCGTCTTGCCGAGAACGTTGTCGGCCTGGTCGGCGATGAAGATCAGGCGGTTCCACATGACCTGAAGATTGATCGGGTCGTTAAAATCGGTGACGGGTTTCGACATCTGAGTAACCTTTAGTGAATGTTGATCACGAGGTTGCCATGGGCATCCACATGGAAGACGCCGCTCGGGCCGACGACCGCGGTCGATTCACGCTGTTCGACGATTGCCGGACCCTTGACCTCTTCGCCGACGGGAAGCTTGTAATGGTCGTAGACCGCGGTCTCGGCAAAGCCGCCGATCTCCTGGAAATAGACCTTGCGGCTGCCCTTGCTGGCGTCGGCAACGACGGTCTCGTGCGGGCGCGTGACCTGATCCTTTTCGCCGCCGGCGCGCAGGCGCCAGGTGATGACCTCCAGCGGAGCGGCAACGGTGCGGCCGAACAGTTCACGGTAGAGCTTGAAAAAGTTGCCGCGGAGCTCGCTGAGAAACTCTTCCTTCGGCAAGGTCCGGTCGGGCAGAACCACGGTGATTTCATGGCCCTGACCGACATGGCGCATGTCGACGGTATAGCGGTTGCTGATCGTATCCTTCGGGACGCCCGCCGCCGACACGACTTCGGCGCCCTGGGCCGACAGCTCGTCCAGCAGGCGGTTCATGGCGCCGACATCCCAGGCGTCGAGCACCATCGGATGGCTTGCGGAAAGATCGACCGCCACCGGCGCGATCAACAGGCCGATCGCCGAACTGACGCCTGCACCGGTCGGGCAGATGATGCGGGAAATGCCGAGCTTGCGGGCGATGCCATAGGCGTGGACCGGGCCGGCGCCGCCGAAGGCGACCATGGGCAGCGAACGTGGATCGACGCCGAGATCGGTCGCATGCATGGCGGCCGCCTTGCTCATGGATTCGTTGACGAGGTCATGGATGCCCCATGCGCAGCGCTCGACCGAAACCTCCAGTGAAGTGGCGAGTTTGGCCATCGCCTCGTGAGCGGCCTCCCTGGATACCTTGAACGAGCCGCCGACGAAGGATTCGGTGCCCATATATCCGAGCAGGATGTCGGCATCTGTGACAGTCGGCTGGGTGCCGCCGCGCTGGTAGGCGGCCGGGCCGGGCATGGCGCCTGCGGAGTGTGGGCCGACGTCGAGCAGACCGAGAGGATTCTTCGCGGCGATCGAGCCGCCGCCCGCGCCGATCTCGATCATCTGGATCGACTGGATCTTCAGTGGGAAACCGGATCCCTTGCGGAAGCGCTGATAGTGGGCGACCTCGAGATCGGTGCCGACATTCGGCTCGCCGTCCGGGATCAGGCAGAGCTTCGCGGTCGTACCGCCCATATCGAAGGAGAGGACGCTCGCCTCGCCGGCCGTGCGGCCGAATTCGGCCGCGGCGACAGCACCCGCCGCCGGACCTGACTCGATCAGGCGCACCGGCAGTTCCGCGGCACGCCGGCTCGGCACCAGCCCGCCGGAGGATGTCATCCACAGGACCTGGCGATCGATGCCCTTCGCAGCGAACTCACGCTGGAGATGGGCGACGTGTCCGGCCATCTGCGGCCTGGTATAGGCGTTGACGACAGTCGTCGACGCGCGGTCGAATTCGCGCATTTCAGGGCAGACTTCGGAGGAGAGCGAGACGAAGATATCTGGGGCTTCCTCGCGCAGCAGCGCTGCGACGCGCTGCTCGTGCTGCGGATATTTATAGGCATGGAGAAGGCAGACAGCGACGGAGCGGATGCCCTTCTCCTTCAGGCGGCCGGCGATCTCGCGCACCGTCTCCTCCTCGAGCTCAGTCATGACGGAACCGTCGGCAGCGATCCGCTCCCTGGCGCCGAAGCTGTTTGCGCGGGTGACCAGCGGGTCGGGATATTTGATGTTCAGGTCGTAGAGGTCGTAGCGCCCTTCGTTGCGGATACGCAGCATGTCCTGGAAGCCGTCGGTGGTGACGAAGCCGGTCTCCACACCCTTGCGCTCGAGCACGGCATTGGTGACGACGGTGGTGGCGCCCAGCACCTGCAGCTTGTCGATGGCGATGGCGCCGGCGAACTTCTCCAGCAATTCGGACACACCCTGCACGACGGCTTCGGCAGGGTTCTTCGGCGTGCTCAGAACCTTGTGGAGGTGGAGGTCGCCCTTGTCGTCCAGGAGCGCGAAGTCGGTAAAGGTACCACCCGTGTCGAAAGCCAGTTTTGCCATGTTGTCCTCGAAGCGACTGTTCGGCGCGGCAGGCGCCGCTATGCGGATCCGATGCCCGGACCCGGTGTCTGCTTGAAGGTTAGGGGAATGCCCGGCGCGTTGGCTAACACAACTACAGTCTGCCGCTATAGGCTTTGCTTATGGCGGCGCGGCGATCCACCGTCGGACTGCCGCTGCGAGGAGCAGCCACCGGCTAAGCCGGCTTGATCCCCTGATGATGACTGCTCATCAGCTTGCCGACGACATCGAGGAGGACGGAGCGGGCGGCGATGGCGGGTTCCGACAGGGGAAGATGATCGGCGACGCAGAGCGATACGGTCGCGTCGATCACCGGCTTGGTCAGCGCCCGCACCTGCGCGCCGGAGAAGATCGCCGTCTCGGTGACCACTGAAGCCGGGAGAATGGTCGATCCAAGCCCCTCGAGGACCGCTGCGCTGAGGGCGGGAACGGATTCGATTTCCGAGACAACCTCAGGGGTGGCTCTGGCTCTCGCCAGCGCGTCGTCGATCAGCCGGCGGAGCAGATGCGCCTTGCTGGGAAGAAGCAGCGGGATTTCCTGGAGGGCGGCAAGCGGAAGCGGCGCGCTGCTGTCCCCCGGGAGTTCGATGCCCGGCGGCGAGACGAGGAACATTTCCTCGCGGAACAATGGCTGCAGGGTGACGCCCTTGATCGGCGCGGCGGCATAGATCAGCGCCATATCCATCTTGCCCGTCATGATCAGTTCGCTGAGGATCTGGCCGAAACTGTCATTGATGTGGACGACGATATGGGGATGCCGCGCTTTCATCTCCTTGAGGATCGGCAGCGACAAGGCGCTTGACGAGGAATAGGTCGCCAGCCCGATCGAGACGCGGCCCGCCACCGACTTGGCGGACTGATCGATGTCGACCTGCGCCTGCTCGATCTGCTTCAACATCAGCTGCGCATGCCGATAGAGGATGAGCCCCGCCTCCGTCGGCGTAATGCCGACATTGCTGCGGATGAGAAGCTTGTGCTTGAAGTGTGCCTCCAGAGCGGCAATCTGCTGCGATAGCGCCGGCTGGGCCGTCCGCAGAAGGCTTGCCGCGCGCGATACGCTGCCGGTATCGACGATCTTGACGAAGCTCTTCAGTTTTCGGAAATCGACGCTCATGGCCACCGGCTTCTTGTTTCACGAAAAAACGTAAAGCCTGCGGCCGGTGGGGCGCAAGGCCTACCGGCCTTTTGCGGTTAACGCAGGCCGGCAACAGCCCGTTCGATGCGATCGCATGCTTGGGTGATTGCCTCCATCGACGTTGCAATCGAGAGGCGGAAATGAGGCGATATTCCGTAGGCAGCCCCCTGCAGCGCAGCGACCCCGACGCCATCGAGCAGATAGAGCACAAAATCGAGATCCGTCTCGATCGTCTTGCCTTCGGGCGTCTTCTTGCCGATGACACCAGCGCAGTTCGGAAACAGATAAAAGGCCCCGTCCGGTACGAGGCAGGAGAGGCCGGGCACGGCATTGAGCCGGGCGCACGCATAATCCCGGCGTTCCTTATAGACCTTGACGCTTTCGGCGACGAATGACTGGTCCGAAGACAGCGCATAGGCGGCCGCCGCCTGGCTGACCGACGACGGGCAGGACGACATCTGCGACTGCAGCTTGTTGATGGCGGCGATCAACGCCGCCGGACCCGCCGCATAACCGATACGCCATCCGGTCATGGCGTAGGACTTGGAGACGCCGTTGGTGAGCAGAACACGCTCCTTCAGTTCCGGGACGGCGGCAACCAGCGTCGTCATCGGTTCGTCCTTGAACCAGACCTGGTCGTAAATATCGTCTGACAGCACGAAGACGTGGGGATGGCGCAGCAGCACCTTACCGAGGGCTTCGAGCTCGTGCCTGTCATAGGCCGCACCCGTCGGATTGGACGGCGCGTTGAGGATGAGCCACAGGGTCCTCGGCGTGATCGCCCTTTCCAAAGCCTCCGGCGTCAGCTTGAAGCCGGTTTCCTGCGGGCATTCGATAATGACCGGCTTGCCTTCGTTGGCGATGACCATATCGGGATAGGAAACCCAGTAGGGCGCGGGAATGATCACCTCGGCATCGTTTTCGACGCTCGCCATCAGCGCGAGAAACAGAATCTGCTTGGCGCCGCCGCCCACGCAGATTTCGTTATCGGCATAGTTGAGTCCGAGCCGGCGCTTGAAATCGCCGATGATTGCCTTGCGCAGCGCCGGCGTGCCGTTGACGGCGGTATATTTCGTTTCGCCCCTGTCGATGGCGGCATGCGCCGCAGCCTTGATGTTGTCTGGTGTGTCGAAGTCCGGCTCGCCGACCGTCAGATCGACGATGTCGCGACCCGCCGCCTTCAGTTCGCGTGCCCGGGCCGCCGCAGCCGTGCTTGGCGAAACCTTGATACTGGACACACGTGATGCAGGCACGAAGGCGCTCATTGGGATTTCCTCGTTTCTAAGGGTGAGATCGGCTTCAGTGAACGGCTTCGGTTTCGCCGCGCATCTTCCCGGTCAGGAAAAGTTCGCCGAGTTCGTCATGGGTGATGTCTTTCGGCAGGCCGTCCCAGATGACTTTGCCAAGCCTCAGGATGACCGCACGCTCCGCCACTTCCATGGCTTTCTTGGTGTTCTGCTCGACGAGCAGGATCGTCATGCCGTCGGCGTGAAGCCGAAGAAGCTCGTCGAAGACGATGCCGATCGCCGCCGGCGACAGCCCGACCGACGGCTCGTCGACCAGCAGCACCTTCGGCCGCTGCAGCACCGCCATCGCCACTTCGAGCAGCTGCTGCTCGCCGCCGGACATGTTGCCGGCGAGTGTCGCGCGGCGTTTCTTGAGGATCGGAAAGAGGTCGTAGACGTAATCGCGGTCGGCTTTCACCTGGGCGTCACGGATTGTATAGGCCGCCATCTGAAGATTTTCGTCGACGGTCATGACAGGGAAGTTGCAGCGCCCCTGCGGCACGAAGGAAATCCCCTCGCCCAGAATGGCCCGCGACTTGCTGCCGGCAATATTCTTGCCGCGCCAGTCGATGTTGCCCTGCTTGATGGTCGTCATGCCGTAGAGCGTCTTGAGGAGCGTTGATTTGCCCGCCCCGTTCGGCCCCATCAGGGCCACGAACTGTCCCGCCGGCACGTCGAGATCGACGCCGTTGAGGATGTCCAGATTGCCGTAACCTGCACTGAGGTCACGGATCGAAAGGTTCGAATTACCTGCCAAGATAGGCCTCCCTGACGCGCTGATCCTGAATGATGTCGCCCGGCAAGCCTTCGACGAGCTTGGCTCCCTGGTCGAGCACGATGACGCGCTGGCAGATGCTGGTGACGACATCGATATTGTGTTCGATCACCAGGAAGCTCACGCCAAGCGACTTGTTGGCATAGAGGATGGTGTCGACGACGCGTTCGATGATCTTCGGATTGATCCCGGCCATCGGCTCGTCCAGCAGGATGAGCTTGGGTTCGGGCATTAGCATGGATGCGAACTGGATCAGCTTCTGCTGCCCGCCCGATAGATTGCCCGCCGGCTGGTGGCGCACATCCCAGAGACCCGCCATCTTGATCAGGTCGCGGGCTCTTTCCCTGAGACCATCGATGCGCTGGCGGGACATCTTTCCCGAGCCGAAGGTCGATGCGATCGACGGGAAGGTGAACATCTGACCGGCGATGACCAGGTTCTCTTCGACATCGAGCGACTTGAAGGTCACGGTCTTCTGGAAGGAGCGCAGCATGCGGCCTTCCCTGGCGATGCGGTTCAGGGACCAGCCGGTAATGTCCTGTCCGTCGAGGACGACCGTGCCGGTATCCGGCTTCGCAAGGCCGGTGCTGCAATCGAAGAAGGTCGATTTTCCGGAGCCGTTCGGCCCGATCAGGCCTGCGATCTCACCGCGGTCGATATGAATGCTGACATCGTTGACGGCCTTCACCGCACCGTAGGACTTGCTGAGGTTCTTGATTTCGAGAAGCGGAAGATGACCGGTCATTTCGCGCCTCCGATCGCATTCCAGAAGCGATTGATCAGCGGCGCAAATCCCTTCTTGAACCAGAAGACCAGGACGAGAAGGCAAACGCCGTAGGCGATCATGCGCAGTTCGGGTGTAATGCGCAGCGCCTCCGTCAGCCCGACGAAGAGCAGGCTTCCGAAGACGGTGCCGGAAATCATGCCCGCCCCGCCGCCCAGCACGATGATCAGCATCGTTGTCGAATAATACATCTGGAAGGTCAGCGGGCTGACGACCGTCAGGTAATAGGCGTAAAGGCAGCCGCCGATGCCGGCAAACACGGCGCTGATCATGAAGACGATCAGCTTATAGTGCCAGGTGGGAACGCCGAGAGATTCGGCCAGCGTCTCGTTCTCGCGGATCGCCACCATGTTGCGGCCGGCGGGCGAGCGGACGATCGCCCAGACGGCGAAGGTGGCGAGGATGCCGACGACCAAGGCGAGATAATAGAAGTTCGTCGTGCCGGATACGGTGAACGACAGCGGGCCCAGTTCGAAATAGGGTTTTGGAATGCCCGAAAGCCCCATATCGCCGCGGGTCAGCGAGATCCAGTTCTTGGCGATCGCCTGACCGATGATCACGAAACCGAGCGTACACATTACGAAGGACGTCGAGCGCAGCCGCAGGGCGGGAATGCCGAGCGGAAGAGCCAGGGCGCCGGAGACGGCGCCCGCGGCGATCAGATTGACGTAGAACGGTGTGCCGTAGGCGACGGCGAGAAGACCTGCCGTATAGGCGCCGATGCCGAAAAACGCGGCCTGGGCCAATGACAGCAGACCGGTGTATCCCACAAGCAGATTGAGCCCATGGGCCGGAAGCATGAAAATCAGGGCGATGATCAGGGAATGGGTGATGTAACGGCTGCCGATGAAAGGGGCGGCGAGCGCGACGACGATCAGGACTGCGGCGAGCGGTATGCGAAGATCGCGCCTGCGTACCTGTTGAGCGGTTTCCGTCAGAGACATGTCGTATCCTCGGTCGTTCGAGAAAGGTCGGCGGGCGCTGCTGCTAGAAGCGCGCCTGCGTCGAAAAGAGGCCATGCGGCCGCCACATCAGCATCAGGATCAGCGTGGCGAAGCCGACGGTGTCGCGGAATTGCAGGCCGACATAGGTGGCGACCAGGCTCTCGGCCACGCCGAGGATCATCGCCGCGACGAACGTGCCGCGCACATTGCCCAAACCGCCCATGATGATGATCGGCAGCGTCTTGAAGGTGATCAGCTCGCCCATGCCGCCATAGACGCTGACATTGACCGGCGCCGTCAGAACCCCCGAAAGTGCTGCAAGGCCCGCCCCCAGCATGAAGGTTCGAAGCACCACCTGCGGCACATCGATGCCGACGACGCCGCAGCATTCGACGTTCTGGGAAACCGCGCGCATCGCCATTCCCAGGCGGGTGTAGCTGACCATCAGTTCGAGGCAGATGAACACCAGCAAACAGACGACGAGAATGAGTATACGCTGCTGGGCTAGGCTGAAGCCGAGGATGGAAACCGGCTCGATATAACCTCCGGCGAAGAACTTGTAGCCCCCGCCGAAGACGAGAATGATGGTGTTCTGCAGGATCAGCGCGATGCCGAGGGTGGCGAGCACGCCCGACTCCGCGGGCGCGCCGACCATCCGGCGCATGACGAGTTGCCCGACCGCATAGGCAACGACGATTGTCGCAAGAACCCCCACGACAATCGACGCTTCGTAGGACAGGCCGAGATAGTCGATCGCAAACCACGCCCCGAACGTGCCGAGCATGTAGTATTCGCCGTGAGCAAAGTTGATGGCTCTCAGCACGCCGAAAATCATGGTCATGCCGACGGCGACGATTGCGTAAACGGAACCCGTGACGATGCCATTCACAGTTTGCTCAACTATGGTCGAGAGCATGGGTGCGCCTCCTCCCGGCAAATCAGTTGGCGGGGTACTGAATGTCCGCCGTATATGCACCCTTGATGCTCGGCTTGCCGTTCTCGATCTGCAGCAGGATCATCGGCAGGCGGGCCTGGTTGTGGTCGTCGAACGTGACCTCGCCGACCGGGCTCTTATACTTGATCTTCGAGAGTGCGTCGCGCACCTTCACTTTGTCGGCGCTGCCGGCCTGCTTGATCGCCGCGGCAAGGAGATTGACGGTATCCCAGTGAACATAGGCGTGGTTGTTCGGGGCTTCGTTGTAGGTCGCCGTGAACTTCTCGACGAAGGCCTTGCTTTCCGGCGAGTCGAACTGCGGAAGCCATGCGGCAGCTTCGACCGCGCCTTCGAGCGCCGACGGGGCTGATTTGATGGTCTTTTCCGTGTTGAACTCACCATTGCCGATCAGCGTGACCTTCCCGGCTATCCCGAGTTCGACCATCTGGCGGGCGACGATGGGCGTCGTATCGGCGAGGCCGTACATGATGATGGCCTGAGCGCCATTGTCGCGGATCTTGGCGAGAACGCTGCGGAAGTCGACTTCGCCTTCCTTGTAATAGTCTTCGCTGAGAATCTCGCCTTTGAAGTCAGGCAGGTACTTCTTCGTGAAGGTGATCGCCGAGCGGCCATAGTCGCTGTCGACGGAGAGCACTGCAAACTTGGTAAATCCGCGCTGCTCTGCGGCATATTTGGCGACGATCAGCGCCCGGTTCTCATCTGTCGGATAGTTGCGATAGGTCCACTTGAAGCCGCCGACGCCGGCCTGGTAGGTGATCTTCGGATTGGATGATGCCGCATTCAGGAGAAGCACTTCGGCATCTTCCGCGACGGGCTGGATGGCGAGCGTCACCGAGCTGGAAACATCGCCGATGATGAAGTCGACGCCATCCTGGTCGATCAGACGACGGGCCGCCGAGACGCCTTCGACCGGCGTGCCCTGGCTGTCGGCGTTGAGGAGCTCGATTTTCATCCCGTCGATGCCCCCGGCATCATTGATGTCTTTGACGGCGAGTTCGGCGCCATGCATCGAAAATGCGCCGTAGCGCGCATTCGGGCCGCTCATCGGCGCAACGAGTCCGAGTTTGATCGTCCCGTCCGCTGCCAGCGCGCCAGCCGGCAGGCCGGAAACTGCAACCGCCAGCGAAAGGACTGCTGTCGAAAGGAAAAGTGCTCTGCGGCTTACGGTAAGTTTCATGTTCCCACTCCATGTTCTCGGGTGCAAACGCTTGGGCTTATGGCCCAGCGTAGTCCTGACCGCTTTCCGCGGTTCTTGTTGCATCAGCCCAGCGCTGACACCGTCACAGTAGGTTCAGGAAAGCGTCGCTGGCCAACACAACTCCATTCTGCCGCTATAGCGTTTATTTATAGCGAACCGATCGATTCGGCATTGCGGGCGGCATCCGCCTTCCGCGCCGGACGGGCCATCGGCCATACCGATGCCGTCGTCCCTCGCTGCGGGCGGGGACGCTCTTTGTCGAGGCGAAATCTCGAAATCGATGGCGGTATTCGCTCGCGGATGTTGCGGCGCGTCGTAACACCGAGCCAGGCCGCCAGATGGCCGGCCTCGCCGCATTGTCACCTGCGCCGCTGGCGCAGATTGGAGATCCCTCGCATCACTCCGGTCCGGCACGCCATTCGCGATAGGCGAGATGGGCCTTTGCTCCGATCGTCGTGAAAGGCTGCGGCGGCAATGCCGTCGGGGCAACCAGGCGCGCATAGATGCGGCCGAGTTCGGATTGGTGTCCGAGCGCCAGTTCGGCGGCCGCGATCCCCGACGCCGTCGAATTCGACGCGCCAAGGCCGTTGCAGCCGCATGCTGCGAATACGCCGCGCTCGATTTCCCCGAAGGCCGGAACATGATTGCGTGTGAGCGCCATGGCGCCGGCCCAGCGATACTGCATCCCGACGCCGCTGAGCGTGGGAAAGCGTTGGGAGAATTTGCCGTCGTGCAGGCGTCCGGCCCGCCGGATCGCGGCGTCGCTGATGTCGATGCCCGGATTGTAGCTGTAGCGCGAGCGCACCAGGATTCGATCGCCGCCGCCCGTGCCGATGCGGCGAACGGTTGTTCCCATCGGCAGGGCCGGAGTGGCGGCCCACTTGCGCTCTCCATCAAGGCACGAGGGGTCGAACGCCTCGGTGAGGGAGGCGTAGGTGAAGACGTGGAGCAGGCGCCCGCGGAAGAAACCGAAGCTCTCGGAATGTCCGTTGTTCGCCATGATGATCTTTGCCGCCTGCACGGAACCCTCCGGCGTCTTGACGAGCCAGCCTGTGCCCAAGCGCTCGAAAGAGAGCGCCGGCGTCCGCTCGTAAAGGGCGACCGGCTCCTTCAGGCAGTCGGCGACCCCGCGTATATAGGCGGCGGGCTGCACGATGACCGTGCCGGGCGTGAACAGACCGGAGGTGTAGACCGGCGATCCCGTTACCGCCTGGATCTCCCTGAGATTCAGGAGCCGGTGGGCTTCGCCCATGTTCGAGAGCTGCCGCGCATAGTCCTCGAGGTGCTTATCGCCTTCCGCGCTGATGGCGACGCTGTATCGGCCACAGGGGTCGAACACGTCCTTGCCCCAGCCGTTCTCGGCCGCCATCTCGCTCGCCAGAGCGATGGCCGAGCGCTGGATGAGGACGGACTGCCTGAACCTCGCCTCCCACTCGCCGCTGAAATCGTCGGACGAGACTTCATGCGGCAGATCGATGATGAAACCCGAATTGGCGCCCGCAGGCCCTTCGCCGACGACACCCGCTTCGAGGATGGCGACCCGCACGCTAAGGTCCAGGCGGGAGATGCGCCGGGCCGCGGAAAGGCCGGCGAAACCACCGCCGATGATCGCGACATCCGCCATGATCGGTCCGTTCAACACCGGCCGTGGCGTGCGCGGGGCAAGCGTGGCGACCCAGCCCGAAACGCCGGCGCGTTTCGGAAGCCTCGATGCAACGAAGACGTTCTTTGCGGCCTGGGTCACGTCAGATCGCTTCCCGCTCCATGAGCGTTTCAAGGGAGCGCCGGATGGCCGGAAGCTTTTCCGCGGCAAGCGCGCGCAGCGGTTTTCGCGGAACGCCGGCGCCGTAACCCACCAGATCCGCCGCCGCATAGACGGACTGCACGTAGTCGCCTTCCCAGATCAGCCCCATCGCCGACTCCAGGATTTTCCAGAGCGCGCGAACCTCATCCCACTTGTGCTCGGCGGCAGCCTCGACGAGGGCGACGCAGGTTTTCGGAGCGAAGTTCGCCCCACCCCAGATCAGGCCGTCGCATCCGGCATAGAGCGCGTAGGGAACGAGAGGGTCGGCGCCGTTCATGACGAAGCGGCCGGAGCGGATGAGTGCGGCCTGCTTTCCGAGATCGCCGCCGCTGTCCTTGACGGCACAGAAGCCGGGGATTTCGTTCAGCTTGTCGAGAAGTTCCGGTGTGACGGCGACGCCGACCGCCTGGGGAACGTTATAGCCGATCACCGGAAGACCGGCCTTCGCGACCTCGCTGTAGAAATCGAGGATGCCCTGATCGTCGGTCGGCCCTTCGAAAAAGGGCGGAAGAACCATGACGCCTTCGGCGCCGGCATCGCGCGCCCGCATGGTGCGCTCGACGACGTCCTCGATGAGCAGGCAGAGGTCTGCGCGATCACCTTCGCCCGTCCGTTGACGATCCGTGCTCCGCGCCGGATCAGTTCCTCGGATTCCACCTTGGAAAGGTAGACGTGCATGCCGGTGCCGGAACTGAATAGAAAACTCCTGACGCCTGCCGCGAGGTAGCGCTCGACATTGTGTTCGAGCCTTGCGTAGTCGATGCGTCCGGCATCGTCGAACGGTGTGGCGATAGCAAGATTGAGGCCTGGAAACTGGAAGTCAGACATTCGTGTGTGTCCCGTGTTGGGCTGCCCGAAGGTCGAGCCAAATGGTCTTGATCTGGGTGGATTCCCACTTGCCCGGACGTTCGCTCATTGGTCTCGCCGGCAGTGTTCGATCTGTTCTTCGAAACGCCGGCCCTAGAGGCTCGGCGTCTCCAGGCCCTCCGGGGCCGCGTACATGGCCATGTTTCGTCGTGAAAGTTCGAGGTGAAGCCGCGCCAGTTCTCCGGCCGCGTCGACGTCCCGCTTCTCGATGGTCGCGATCATCTCGTCGTGCTGCTGCGTGGCGAGCTCGAGCTCTTCCTGCATGCGCGGCGTGTTGGGATATGTGTAGAAGACCTTGCCTATCCGGGCGTGGTCGATCTGCAGTCGCCGCAGGCTCGGAACCAGATAGACATTGTGCGCCATCTCGCCGATCTGGCGGTGGAACTGGTCGTTATAGAAGACGCGCCCCTCGACATCGCAGTTGTCGACTGCCTTTCGGAATGACTGCTGGATCTGCTTGAGCACGTCGAGCTGCCCGCGATTGCCATTCTCGGCAGCCAGCCTGTTGGCGGTGATGTAGATCATCGGCGCAAGAAGAAAGAAGTCGCGCAGCGACTGGTAGCTCATCGAACTGACGCGCGCCGCGCGGTTGGCTTCCAGCTCGATGTAGCCTTCGCCAGCCATCTGGCGCATCAGCTCGCGAACCGGCGGACGGGATAGCCCGAACTCTTCACTCAGCGCCACTTCGTCCAACACCGCCCCCGGCGGCAGTTCCATCGTCAAGATGCGTCTGCGGAGCGCAAGGCCAAGATTGCCTTTGCGGTCGGGATTGATCTCGGCATCCATATCATCATCTCCTACTTTGAGAAGACAATATGTAGACATAAGATAGGCGTCAATACCCCTTTGGAATTAGGACTGCCACATGGTGCCGATTGTGGCGAAAGCGCTTTGCCCGCGCAGACTGCTCCGAGCGTCGAAAATTGCAGCAATTGCGGGCAACCGTAGAGGGCTAGCCGACCTTCCGCCGATCCCGACGGAATTGCTAACTGCGTCGATCGAATGCGGGAGGGGGGCCGTTGAGGCTGCCGGAACGGCAGTTGCGGGTCTGAGGGCACAGCCAACGTTGGCTGCTGCGCCGGGCTTAAAAAATAAGCTGCACCTTGCAGGCGACCGCGCGGTCGCCGGCGAGAATGAAAGCTGCATCGGCTTGCTCGAGCGGCAGGCTGTGGCTGATGATCGGACGCACGTCGATCTTGCGGCTGGAGATCAGCTCCACGGCGGCGGCGAATTCCTCGTGGAAGCGCTGCGTTCCGTGAATGTGAAGCTCCTTGCCGACAATGGCGTTGAGAGGGATCGGGATCTCGCCTGTGACACCGACCTGCACGATCGTGCCGCGCGGCCTGATGGCGGCGATCGCGCTGCGGATCGCCGGGACGGCGGCCGAGCATTCGAAAACGAGATCGAAATAACCCTTGCCCGCCTCGAATTCGGCAAGCGCCTGGGCATCCCTGGAGACATTGATCGTGCGGCTGGCGCCCATTGCCTTGGCCCGGGTGAGCGCCGCATCGGCGAGATCGTTCACGACGATCTCGCTTGCACCGTGATAACGGGCGACGGCGACCATCAGCGCGCCGATCGGGCCGGCCCCGGTGATGAGCACACGTTTGCCGGCAATATCTCCGGCGCGTGATGCAGCGTGCAGACAGACGGAGAGCGGTTCGCTGCAGGCTGCTTCCGCAGCGGTCGTCGCGACGCCTGCCGCAAAGCACTGCTTGGCGGGCACCACCAGCCACTCCCGGAACATGCCCTGCTCATGCGGCAGGCGCATCGCGCTGCCCATGAAGCGCATGTCAAGGCAGTGGATCGGCATGTCCTTGTCGCAATATTCGCAATGCCCGCAGGGTTGGCTGGGATTGACCGCCACCAGCGTTCCGGCCGAGAGCTCGACGCCCTCGCCCGCCTGGCTGATGGTCCCCGATGCCTCGTGGCCCGGTATGATCGGCTCGCGAACCCTGACCGGCCCGAAGCCGCCATCCTGATAATAATGCAGGTCGGAGCCGCAGATGCCCGCGGCCGCCATTTTGAGAAGCACCTCGCCGGGACCGGGGGCCGCAACCGCGGCGGTTTCGACCCTGAGATCGCCCTTTTGGTAAAGCCGTGCCAGACGTGTCTGCATTGTGTCCCTCCTATCTCAGCAGCCCGAGCTGCTGCGGCAGCCAGAGCGATATGGCCGGAACGAAGGTGATCAGGATCAGCGCCAGGAACAACGGCACCAGCCAGGGCAGGATCGCCATGGTCGTGCGTTCGACGGAGAGTTTCGCGACCCGCGACAGCACGAAAAGCACCATGCCAAGCGGCGGATGCAGCAGGCCGATCATCAGGTTCAGCGTCATGATGAGGCCGAACTGGACCGGATCGATCCCGAACTTCACGACGATCGGCAGCAGGATCGGCACGAGGATGGTGATGGCCGCGATCGTATCCAGGAAGCAGCCGACGAACAGCATCAAGAGGTTCACCAGAATCAGGAAAACCCATTTGTTGTCGGTGATCGACAGGATCGCATCGGAGAGCAGCTGGGCCGCCTGGCTCACCGTCAGCAGCCAGGCGAAGACCGATGCCGCGGTGACGATGAAGAGAACCGATGCCGTCGTCTCGATCGTATCGAAGCTTGCCTTGGCGAGCGTCGAAGGCGTCATCGTTCGGTAGCGCACCAGACCGAGGAACAGCGACCAGAGGACGGCGGCGACGGCGGCCTCCGTCGGCGTGAACCAGCCCATCGTCATGCCGCCGATGAGGATGACGGGCGTCATCAGGGCCATGACGGCGGAGAAGCGGAAATACCAGTCGAGCGCGAGAAGCCCGGCAAGAGCAATGCCCGCCGCCGCATTCATCGAGACGCCGGCTAACATCAGCAGATAGATGGCCACGGGCACCGCCAGGACGACGAGGATTTCCAGTCCCGCCGACAGGAGCTGCCTGACATCGAAGGGCGCATCCGAGCCCCAGCGCTTCCAATAGGCGAAGGCGGCGACGGTGATCATCATCAACAGCGTCATGACCACGCCGGGCAGGATGCCGGCCATGAAAAGAGCGCCGATCGAAACGTTCGCCATCATCCCGTAGATGACGAAAGGCAGCGATGGCGGGAAGATCGGCCCGAGCGTGGCCGAAGCCGCCGTCACGCCGACTGCCGCCTCGACCGGATAGCCGTGATCCTTCATCGCCTTGATTTCGATCGTGCCGATCCCCGCCGCATCGGCAAGTGCGGTGCCGGACATGCCGGAGAAGATGACGGAACCGATGATGTTGACCTGGGCGAGACCGCCCTTCATCCAGCCGACGAGAGCGACGGCAAAGGAGTAGATGCGGCCGGTGACACCAGCCGAGTTCATCAGATTGCCGGCGAGGATGAAGAAGGGGACCGCGAGCAGCGGGAAGCTTTCGACGCCGGCGATCATGCGCTGGGCAACGATGATGTCGGGCGCCACGCCGTAGAGGACGATGTAAAGCACGGAGGCCACGGCCATTGAAATGGCGACGGGCACGCCGACCAGCATCAGGACCAGAAACGAGCCAAGAAGCAGCAGCATCGGATCACCCCTCGATGGTCTGGAATTCTTCGGGGCGCTCCAGAACGGAGTAGCCGCGACGGATATTGGCGACGAAGACGATGATCGCGCGGATCAGCATCAGCGCGAAGGCGACGAGAACGGAGTAGAAGACGATGTTGCGCGGCAGGTCGATGGTGACCATCTGCTCGTCGGCGACGATGTCGACGTAGCGCCACATCAGATGGCAGCCATAGGCGAAGAAGCCGATGCGGACGATATCGACGAAGGTGGCGAGCACGCGCGCCAGACCTGCCGGCGTATAGTGATAGAACACGTCCACCTGGATATGCCGCGACGTCCGCACGCACATGACGGAACCGAGAAAAACCACGCCGATCAGGCAGTTGATCGCAATCTCCTCGGTCCACGCATAGCTGTCGTTCAGCACATAGCGCGTGAAGAACTGCAGAAAGACGCAACCCGCCATCAGCCAGAAGACGACCAGCGTGATCCAGTCTTCGACGGCGTAGTCCGAGACGTTTGCAGTTGGCGCGTGTCCTTCGAATTCGTGGCCGATCTCCTCGGCCGTGATGGGGGTGTGAATTTCTTGCGACATGATCGGCCTTGTTGCGGTTGGAGAAGGAAGGCGCGCGGCGTGCGGGCGGCGCGCGCTTCAATTTGGTGACAAACATCGTCCTTTGCTCGGTCGTATCTGCCCCTCATCCGGCTGCCGCCACCTTCTCCCCGTGAACGGGGCGAAGGGACCATGCCGCAATCTCTCGGTCTCTCGACCACGTCTCGCAGAGCACGTCCCCTCGCCCCGTTTACGGGGGTCCGAAGGACGGGTCGAGACGAGTGGCTCGACCCCGGTAAGGTTAGGGTGAGGGGCGGTCATCGCCACGAACATGCATTACGAAAGTGTCGTTGGCCGTGCTTTACTGGATCGCGCGGATCGCTTCCCAATCGGCCTTTTCGTAGCCGAAGTCCTCGAACTTGACCTTTTCCATCACGGTCTTTTCGAAATCGGTCTTGTCGACTTCGGCGACATTCAGGCCCTTTTCCTTGAAGGTCGCGATGAGGCTGTTTTCCTTGCCGGCGATCGTCTTGCTGGTGCGCTCGGCGGCCTCCTGCATGACCTCGCCGAAGATCTTCTTGTCTTCGTCGGAAAGGCTTGCCCATCGGGTCTTCGAGACCACGGTGTTGAGATGATCGACGATGTGACCGGTGAGGATGATGTTCTTCTGGACTTCGTAGAACTTCTTCGCCTCGATGGTCGTCAGCGGGTTTTCCTGCGCCTCGACCGTGCCGTTCTGCAGAGCGAGATAGACTTCGGCAAAGGCGATCGGCGTGGTGTTGGCGCCGCAGGCGCGCGGCATGGCGAGATAGGCCGGAACGTCGGGCACGCGGATCTTCAAGCCCTGCATGTCGGCGCATTTGGCAATCGGCTTGTTCGATGTCGTATGACGCGTGCCGTAATAGCTGACGGCGGCGATGTGGTTGCCGGTCTTGTCTTCATAGCCTTTGGCAAGGCGCTTGAAGACATCGCTCTTGGTGTAGGCGATCAGGTGATCGGGGCCGCGGAAAATATAGGGGAAGTAGGTGACGCCGATCGGCTTGTAGTCGCGGGCCGCAAAGCTCGATCCCGAGATGATGATGTCGACCGTCCCGAGCTTGAGACCCTGGTTGATATCCGCTTCCTTGCCGAGCTGCGAGGCCGGGTAGACCTCGATCTTGTAACGCCCGTCGGTGCGCTTGTTGATCTCTTCCGCAGCCCAGACGGAATCCGTGTGGAAGGGCTCGGACGTTTCATAAACATGCGCCCATTTCAGCACGGTCTCGGCATGCGCGATCGCGCTGCTCGCCATGATCGCGGCTGCGGTGCACAGTATCGTTGCCAGTCTCTTCTTCATCGCTCTCTCCTCCGAGCTCATGTTTAAGTCTTGGTCGTTCCTTTCGCGGACCGCTTGCCGCGGCCGCGCTCCTCCTCTCCCGAAAACTCCTCCCCGAAGCTCTCGGAAAACCTCTTCTGCGACATGGTGAGATGGGCGCGCATGGCGGCCTTCGCGCCCGCGGCATCGCTGGCGGCGATTGCGTCGCGAATGGCCCGATGCTCATCCACGGCGCTGCGCCATGTGCCCGGCCCCTCGAAATGGCTCGCGAGCCGCGCGAAATAAGGGGTCATGCGCATGTCGAACATCTCGCCAGTCACCCGGATCAATGTCGCATTGCCGACAATGGCGGCAATGCCGGTGTGGAAGGCTCGATCGGCGGCAAGCACGGCGCTCGCATCATTGACCACGCCGCTCATGCGCATCAGCGTTTCGTCGAGCAGAGCGATATCCTCGGGCCTGGCGCGGCCTGCGGCCTCTTCGGCAATGGCGCATTCGATGATGGCGCGCGCCTGCAGCAGCTCGAAAGGCCCCTCCACCGGCTCGCGCTCGGCCCCGGCCACATCAGCGGCATGCTGGCGCACGACATAGATGCCGGATCCCATGCGGATATTGACCAGGCCTTCGACCTCTAGGACGATCAGCGCCTCGCGGACGGTCGGGCGTGACACCGACAACTGCTCCGCCAGGTCGCGCTCGGCCGGCAACCGCTGGCCGACGGCAAGCTCGCCGCTCGCGATCATCAAGCGGATCTGGTCCGCCACCTGCCGATAGAGGCGGCGTGATTCAACAGGCGAAAACATCGTGGCCTCCTCGGCGGCTTCTCCTCAAGCGCGCAGCTGGTCAAATGGCCTGACCAATTCAGGCATAGATATCATCGCAAGAGTTGTGCGTCAATCCGCCGCATAAACGTAGAACACGAGTGCCAAAGCCGGCCTGCGGGACTTAGATCCCGGCATACCATTCGTAGCCGCGATCTTCCCAGAAACCGCCATTGCCGCCGTAAAGCTGGCCAAGATCCGCGACCGCTTCGATGCCGGTCAGATACTTCGCCTGCTTATAGCCGAGCTGCCGCTCGACCCTGAGCCTCAGCGGCGCGCCATGCGCCACTTCCAGGTCGCGTCCATTCATCGAATAGGCAAGGATCGTCTGCGGATGGAAGGCATCGACCAGATCGATACTCTCATAGTACCAGCCGGTACTATCCAGCGTCTTTTCGTATTCATCGGCGCAGTGGAACACGATGTAGCGCGCCTGGGGTTTCAGCCCGACCGATTGGAGCAGGGCGCCGAGCGGCAGGCCCGTCCATTTGCCGATCGCGCTCCAGCCTTCGACGCAGTCGTGCCGGGTGATCTGGGTGCGCGACGGCATCGTCTTCAGCTGCGCGAGCGAAAATTGCGACCGCTTTTCCACCAGTCCGCCGACATCAAGTCTCCAGGTCGAGAACTGCCGGCTCATCCAGTCGAGATATTGCGGATTGTCAGGCATGCTGGTGCCGTTGGAGCGAAAGATCGGCGACAGATCGGCCTCGCTGAATTCACGGGCCAACGCCTTGTCGCCGAGCAGCAAGCGCTGCGTCTTCATGCTGAAACCCTCGGCGATCTTCAGAACCGACTTCGTCCGGTCGTTTTCGACCAATGCGTCGCATCCGCTTAGTCCCAAAGCAGAGGCGGTCAGGGTCGAGCCGATCAGGAAGCGGCGGCGGGTGATCAGGCGGCTCATTGTCTGTCTCCCTGTTCGATAGCGTAGTAGCCGGTGATCATCGATCGCAGATTGTTGAAGACACCCGACAGGATCACCATGGCGACATGCACGACGACGAAGGCGACGAGCGAAAAGGCGGTGAGGAAATGGAGGGTGCGGGCCGATTGCCGTCCGCCGAAGACATCGAGCAGCCAGGGCGCCACGGCGTTGAAGCCCGGCGACATGGTGAGCCCCGTCGCAACCATCAACGGCAGCAGCAGGAAGATCACCAGGAGATAGGTCAGCTTCTGCAGCGTGTTGTAGTGCCGTGCCTCGGGGCCTTTCGGAAAGCGCAGCCTGATATGATTGACGACTTCATGACCGAGATGCGTGGGTCTCAGCTCGTTGCCGCTCGGGGCGAGATCCCTGCGGAAATGCCGGCTGACCAGTCCGTAGACGAGATAGACGAGGCCGTTGAGGACGAAGAGCCAGGCAAAGAAGAAATGCCAGCGCCGGCCGGCCGACAGGTCCTGATAGCTGGGAACCGTGAGCCAGCTTGGGAACCCCCTCGCTGTCGCCTCGCCGTCGACATCCGAGAGTCCGAGCAAGCCTGTCGTATCGAAGGTCAGCGAACCCAAATGCGTCAGCCCCTTCACCTGGTCGCCATCGTCGATGGCTTCCATGGAGATGAAGGAAGGGTCGTTGTCGGCGCCATACTGGCCCCAATAGAGCGCCGGGTGAGCATTGAATATCTGCAGGCCGCTGAACAGCAGCAGCGTGAGGCAAAGCACGTTCACCCAGTGCGACAGGCGGACGACAAGGCTGTGGCGGTAGATGAGGGTGTGACCGGTTTGTTCGCCGGCATCGATCGTCGCCATGATGGTTCTCCGGATGAATGGACATTTCGGAAGAAGAAGACGCGGCCGCCGCGGATAAAGTTTCAGCGGCCGCGCAACTGCGAGACGCCTACTTCATCGCGTCGCAGGTCTTCATCATGTCGGCCTTTTTCATCGCGTCCTTTTCCATGCCGGCCTTATGAGTGCAGTCCATCTTGGTGCCTGATGTCTTCATCGCGTCCTTCGACATCGCGTCGCTGTGCATCGTGTCCTTCTTCATCGCATCGGACTTCATGGCGTCCTCAGCCGACGCCACGCCGGCGAGTGAAAGGCCGATGATGAAGGTGCAGGCTGCAAGGCTGGAAAGAAACTTGGTCATGGAATTCTCCTGAAATGGAATTGCCGTGTCCGCCGGCGGTCTGCCGATGGCTCACATCAGCCCATTCGAGCGAGTGTGGGGATGCGTTACAGCTTCACGCGCATGTGATAGAGCTGTGATGCCGATATTGTTTTTGATCTTCTCTGTAACCGATTGGCTGCTTTTCCGAATGAAGTCTCTGACAGCATGACAACCGCCCGTTCGGAAGAAGCCCTGAAAGCCCTGATGCTTCTGTCCCTCGACGGGGACGAGGCGGCCTATCGGCGTTTGCTGACGGTTTTGCGCGCGCTGCTTGTCGGTTATTACAGCCGCCGGATGGCTGCGGCGACGAAGGCGGATATGGAAGATCTGGTGCAGGAGACATTGCTGGCCCTGCATTCCCGTCGATCCACCTATGACCGAAACAGACCTTTCACGGCATGGTTCTTCTCGATCGCCCGCTACAAGCTGATCGACCATCATCGCGGCCACGGTGGACGCAAGCTTAGTGAGACCGAGCTTGGCGAGGAGATCGAAAGCGACTTCAGCGAAGATGCGCTGACGGCCCGCATGGATGTCGAGCGGTTGCTCGACGGCTTGCCGCTGAGACAGCAGGAACTGATCCGGCAGGTAAAACTCGAGGGCCAATCGGTCGCCGACACCGCAAGCCGCACCGGCCAGTCGGAATCGGCGGTGAAAGTCGGCATCCACCGGGCGCTCAAGGCGCTCGGAGAGAGATTGCGAGGCGCATCGTGACAAAGACGGACGACATCATCGAAAGCTTGGTCAGCGACCTGAAGCCGGTGCCGCGCCATGCGCTGCGGCGCCGCTTCGCGCTTGGCCTCTTGCCGGCCCTCGGGCTCTCGCTGCTGCTGATGCTGGCCATTCTCGGCCTCAGGGTCGATATGCCTGATGTGCTGATGCTGCCGGTCTTCTGGATCAAATCGGCCTACAATGCCGTGATTGCCGTGGTGGCTCTCTTCGCCGTCTTCCGGCTTTCCCGCCCCGACGGTTCCGAAGGACGGTTTTTCGGTTGGCTGGTCTCGATCATCGCCGCCATGACGGCGGTCGCAGCGATCCAGCTGATGATGGCTCCCGCTGGGTCTTACCGGGTGCTGATCCTCGGCTCTTCGGCGCTCCATTGCCCGTTGCTGATCGTCGGCTTCGCATTGCCGGTCTATGCCGGCGTGGTCTGGGCATTGCGCCGCGCGGCGCCCTCGGATCTCAGGCTGACCGGCTTCGTCGCCGGCATTGCCGCGGGAGCAGCGGGCGCCTGGGTCTATTCGTGGTTTTGCACCGAAAACGGCATGCCCTTCGTGCTGATCTGGTATTCCCTCGGGATCCTGCTCACCGGCGCGCTCGGCGCCTTCACCGGTCCTCGGCTGCTCCGCTGGTAGATCCTTCTCTGTCGAGACAATTCGCAATCCGAAAAGATCGATCGTTGCGCACGCTAAGCCTTTGCGCAAACGAGGCAAGGCTATCATCTCTACTATCCCAGCCACCGTTATTTCGCACCGGCCTTCAGCATCACACCGGGGACGATGGCAATTGGGGTATCGGCGCACGAAAAAAAGCAGCGCCATGCACACAAAATGATGCTTTTCGCGCTCATCGTTATTCCCTACTCCCTGTCAAGACAGGTGACAAAAGGGGACGACCGCATGGCGACGCCGTTTTACTGGAACGAGCTCAACACATATGATTTTGCCGGCCTCTCCCCCGAGACCACGATTGCCGTTCTGCCCATCGCCTCGACCGAACAGCACGGCCCGCATCTGCCGGTCGCAACCGATGTCGCTATCGCGACCGGCATGCTGGCGGAACTGAAGAGGCAGCGGCCGGAGGATTTGGACATATTGGTGCTGCCGACACAGGAGATCGGCAAGGCCAACGAACATGTCTACGGTCCCGGCACACTGTCGCTCAGCGCCGAGCTGCTCATCCCTATCTGGACGGCGATCGGTGCAAAGGTTGCCGAAGCTGGATTGCGGAAGATGGTGATCGTCAATTCCCATGGCGGCAATGTCGACATCATGAGCATCGTCGCGCGCGAACTGCGCGTACGCCATCAAATGGCGGTGGTCTCGACGCAATGGGGCCGTTTTGGCCATCCGGAAGGCATGGTCAGCGACCACGAGAGCAAATACGGCATCCACGGCGGCGATGTCGAGACGTCGTTGATGCTGCACTTCCGCCCTGAGCTGGTACGGATGGACAAGGCAGAGAATTTCGCCTCGAAGGCCGAATGGATGCGGCAGCAATCCAAATATCTTCAGCCCCTGCCGCCGCATTCGCTGGCCTGGATTGCGCATGACCTCAATCCCCTCGGCGTGGTCGGCGATGCCTCGATCGCCACCGCCGAAAAGGGCGATGCGATCTGCCGCCATCAAGTCAAGGGGTTTGTCGAATTGCTCGAAGACCTCAAGGCCTATCCGCTTTCGAATCTCTATGTGAAATAGCTTCGGCCGCGGATCTCGTATCCGGCGGGATATGACCCTTGGCCTGCAATTCCTGCACCAGGCCGAGCAGTTCGGCGAGCAGATATTCGACGAAAAGGCTGGTGGCCGCATCGAGCGGCGCCCTGGCGCGGGCAAACAGCTTCATCTGCTGGTAACGCGCATGCGGTTCGGCGATCGGCCGGAAGACCAGTTCGCCGCGCCGGCATTCGGTGATGACGTCGAGCGGATTGAGCAGCGTCAGGCCCGTGCCGCATTTGACGAGTTGCTTCAGCATCTCCGATGCATTGGTCTCCAGCACCGGCTCGACGGGGATGGGCAGGCGCGCAAAAGCAAGGTTGATCACCTCGCGCAGGCTGGTGCCCGGCTGTGCCAGAACCAGTTTTTCCTGAGTGACATCGGCGAGGTTGATCGGTCCGGGACCGATCAGCTGATGGCCCGGCGGCAGCACGACACCGATCGGGATATCGAAATTTCCGAGGGTGCGGATGCCGGGCATGGCGGGGATGTTGAAGCCGAGACCGATATCCACCTCGCCTGATACAACGGTGCTGGCCGTCGTGCCGCCGGCATCGTTGCGCAGCTGGACGAAGACGCGCGGATGCTCTGACAGAAAACGCGCGATGATTTCGGGCAGCGGCCCGGCGGCAAGGCCAACGGTCGTCACCATGCGCACCTTGCCCGCCTGCTGCATCTTGAGGCTGCGGATACGCCCCTCCAGACGCTCGTAATTCTTCAGCACCTCCCGGATATGTTCGATGCAGAGTTCGCCGGCAGCCGTCAGCCGCAGGCCACGCGGCAGTCGCTCGAAAAGCGGTGCGCCGATCTCCTCCTCCAGCGCCAGAATCTGCCTGTTGACCGCCGATGACGCCACATTGAGGCGCGCTGCCGCCTTGCGGATCGAACCGCAACGGGCGATCTCGTTGATGTAAAGAAGGCGTCTGGAGTGCAACACGATCTCTCCGGTGCATAAATTTTGCGCAGGGCGCACAAATTATCTTCAGCTTTCCAACAGATGCCGAAAAGGCATCAATGCGCACGAATTTTGATGCTTTTCAAAGCGCATGGCAATGGCTCAAATTCCCTCAAAAGGGAGCCGGCCAAGGCTTCCCTCGGCCAAAAAGGGGAACTGCCTGCCATGTTGAAAGCACTGACGAAGACGCAATTCCTGAACTGCCTCGGCCTCGCCGTGATGCTTGCCGCCGCCTCGCCGGCGCTTGCCCTCGACAAGGTAAGCTACGGGACGAACTGGCTTGCCCAAGCGGAACATGGCGGCTTCTACCAAGCCGTCGCCGACGGCACCTATGCAAAATACGGCCTCGACGTCACCATCGTCCAAGGCGGCCCGAATGCTGCAAACAGCGCGCTGCTGATCTCCGGCAAGCTCGATTTTTACATGGGCGGTCCTCAGGGAGAAATATCCGCCGTCGAGCAGGGCATTCCGCTGGTCGATGTCGCGGCGATCTTCCAAAAGGATCCGCAGGTGCTGATTGCCCATCCGGATAACGGCGTCGACACATTCGAGGACCTCGCCAAGCTGAAGACGCTGTTCCTCAGCAAGGACGGCTACCTCACCTATTTCGAATGGATGAAGGCCAACTTCAAAGGCTTCAAGGACGAACAATACAAGCCTTATAACTTCAGCCCCGCCCCCTTCCTCGCAGACAAGGACTCCGCTCAGCAGGGCTACCTGACATCAGAACCTTACGAGATCCAGAAGCAGGCGGGCTTCGAGCCAAAAGTCTTCCTGCTCGCCGACAACGGTTACTCGCCCTATTCGACGATGATCACGACGACGCAGGCGATGATCGACGGCAAGCCCGATGTTGTGCAGCGCTTCGTCGATGCCTCGGTCGAGGGCTGGTACAACTACCTCTACGGCGACAACACCAAGGCGAACGCGCTGATCAAGAAGGACAATCCAGAAATAACGGATGGCCAGATCGCCTATTCGATCGCCAAGATGAAGGAATACGGCATCATCGAATCCGGTGACAGCCTCGACAAGGGCATCGGCTGCATCACCGACGCCCATTACAAGAAGTTCTTCGACGAGATGACCGCCATCAAGGTGTTCAAGACCGATACCGACTATACCAAGGCCTTCACGACGAAGTTCGTATGCAAGGGCGCCGGAATGGCGCTGAAGAAATAAGCCTCCCAGGCTCGGTCCGCCGCCCGGCGGCGGACCGCATCCCTTTCGATAAATGAGCGAGAAAATGTCCCCAGCCGAAACCAAGGCGGCGCCTTCGAAGGAAACGCGAAAGCGACCGCTGGTCGTCATGCAGGCGGTTTCGAAGGTCTTTTCCAGCGGCACGACAGCACTCTCGGGCATGTCGCTGACGGTCGAAAGCGGCGAATTCATCAGCCTGCTCGGCCCCTCCGGCTGCGGCAAGTCCACGGCGTTGCGCATCATCGCCGGCCTCGGCGACATCACTGCTGGCAAGATCGACTGGCCGAGTTCACGCATCAATGCGAAGGGGCTGCCTGAAGGCGATATCGGCTTCGTCTTCCAGGAGCCGACGCTGATGCCGTGGAAGACTGTCTCCGGCAACGTCTACCTGCCCCTGAAACTGCGCGGGATTTCGAAGGCGGAAGCCCGCGACCGGATCGTCGAAGCGCTGTCGACCGTCGGTCTTCAGGATTTCGCCGATGCCTATCCGCGCGAACTCTCCGGGGGCATGAAGATGCGCGTATCGATAGCCCGCGCGCTGGTGACGAAGCCGAAGCTGCTCCTGATGGACGAGCCTTTCGCCGCGCTCGACGAGATCACCCGCCAGAAGCTCAATGACGACGTGCTGCGGCTGTGGCAGGCGACCGGTATCACGGTGATCTTCGTCACCCATTCCGTCTTCGAATCCGCTTATCTCTCGAACCGGATCGTGGTGATGAAGGCAAGGCCCGGCCGCGTGCATGCCGATTTTCCGCTGGCGACCAGCCTCGATCGGGATTCGCATTATCGAACCTCGGAACAATATCGGCAGGCCTGCGAGACGGCATCGCGGTCGCTGATCGAGGCCATGGGCGGATCGGAGGAGCACTGATGAGCGTCGAAAGCATTAAAACCGCCGAGGCCGCGTCCCTGCCTGTCCCCAAACCTGCCAACGCCCGGCGGCGCGACCTGGCACTGCGCATCGCCGTGCCTTTCCTGGTCATCACCGTGCTTATCGTCATCTGGGAGCTTTACGTGGCTCTATCGGGTGTACCGCCTTACATCCTGCCCGGACCCGGCGCCGTGGCCGCAGCCTTCGTCAATGATTGGGGCACGCTGGCGCCTGCCCTCTGGGTCACGACCCAGATCACCTTCATCTCGCTGGCGTTGGCGCTGATCGGCGGCGTGGGTTTTGCGATCTTCCTGGTGCAATCGCGCTGGATCGAGATCGCCTTCTATCCGCTCGCCGTCATCCTGCAGGTGACGCCGATCGTGGCGATCTCGCCGCTGATCCTGATCTATGCCCCCTCGACGCAGGTGGCGCTGCTGATCTGCGCCTTCCTCGTCGCATTCTTCCCGATCCTGTCGAACATGGTGCAGGGTCTGAAGAGCGTCGACCATAACCTCATCAACCTGTTCGAACTCTACGGCGCCTCGCGCTGGCAGACGCTCATCTATCTGAAGATCCCGGCCGCCCAACCCTATTTCATGACCGGCCTTCGCATCGGCGGCGGTCTTGCGCTGATCGCCGCCGTCGTCGCCGAATTTGCCGCGGGCTCGGCCGGCGCCGGCTCCGGCCTCGCCTTCCGCCTGCTGGAAGCGCAATACCGGATGAACATCCCGCGGCTCTTCGCGGCTCTCTTGATGCTCTCCATGCTCGGCGTGGCAATCTTCGGCCTCACCACCCTGATCGCCTGGCTCTGCCTTCATCGCTGGCATGAAAGCAGCATCAAACGGGAAAACTGATGACCTATTCCTTCATATCCCCGCCGAATGCGGCCCGCTTCGTGCTGTGCAATGCGACAGTGCCCGCCGTCACCGTCGAGCCTATCGGCGTGCCGGTGACGGAAGGACTGGCCACAGTCGATATCGTCATCAGCGACGGCACGATTGCCGCCATCCGGCCGGCCGGCGCCGCACCCGCCGATTATGCCAGGATCGATCTCAAGGACGGCATGGTCTGGCCATGTTTTGCCGATATCCATACCCATCTCGACAAGGGCCATATCTGGCCGCGCCAGGCCAACCCCGACGGCAGTTTCATGGGCGCGCTCGACGCCGTCAGGGCCGACCGGGAAGCCAACTGGTCGGCCGCGGACGTGAATCGGCGCATGGATTTCTCGCTGCGCTCCGCCTATGCCCACGGCACCAGCCTGATCCGCACGCATTTGGATTCGCTGGCGCCCCAGCATCGCATCTCCTTCGAGGTCTTTGCCGAAATCCGCGATGCCTGGAAGGACAGGATCGCGCTGCAGGCGGTCGCCCTCTTCCCGCTGGACGCCATGGCGGACAGCCCCTTCTTTGCCGATCTCGTCACAACGATCCGGCAAACCGGCGGCCTGCTTGGCGGCGTCACGCGGATGGGGCCGGAGCTTGTCTGGCAGCTCGACACACTCTTCAGAACGGCTGCAGAGCATGGCCTGGATGTCGATCTGCATGTCGACGAGACGGATGACCCCGGCGCCGAGACGCTCAAGGCAATTGCCGAGGCGGTGCTGCGCAATGGGTTTAAGGGCAAGGTCACCGCCGGCCATTGCTGCTCGCTCGCCCGTCAGGACGACGATACCGCCGCGCGCACCGTCGAGTTGGTCGCCAAGGCAGGCATTGCCGTCGTCTCGCTGCCGATGTGCAACATGTATCTGCAGGACCGCTATCCCGGCCGCACCCCGCGCTGGCGCGGCGTCACTCTGTTCCACGAGCTGGCCGCCGCCGGGGTCGCGACCGCGGTCGCCTCCGACAATACCCGCGACCCCTTCTATGCCTATGGCGATCTCGATCCGGTCGAGGTCTTCCGCGAGGCCGTCCGGATCCTGCATCTCGACCACCCGCTCGATACCGCCGCCCGTGTCGTCACCACCTCGCCCGCCGCCATCGTCGGGCGGCCGGACAAGGGCCGGATCGCCGCCGGCGATCCGGCCGATCTCGTGCTCTTCAGCGCCCGGCGCTGGAGTGAATTCCTGTCGCGTCCGCAGTCTGACCGCGTCGTGCTTCGCCGCGGCAAGGTGATCGACCGCAGCCTACCGGACTACCGTGAACTCGATAACGTCGTTGGAGGCTGACATGGCCGATTATCAGAAGATCAAAAAGGAACTCGAAGGCATCGCCGTCGAGGATAATCCGGCGCTGGTGCGCCAGAAAAGCCGGGACTTCTATTGGTACTCGCCGATCCTGAAGGCGCAGCTCGACAATGTGACGGCCGATCTCGTCGTCACGCCGAAGACCGAGGAAGAGGTCATCCGGACGCTGAAGGTCGCCTATGCCCATGGCGTGCCGGTCACGCCGCGCGGCGCCGGCACCGGCAATTACGGCCAGGCCATGCCGCTTTCCGGCGGCATCGTGCTGAACCTTGCCGCCATGGACAAGATCAAGGAAATCCACCCCGGCCGCGTCATCTGCGAGCCCGGCATCGTCCTTGCCCAGCTCGACAAGCAGACCAAGGCCCATTCCGGCCAGGAGCTGCGCTTCCACCCCTCCACCGCCCAGACGGCGACGGTCGGCGGCTTCATCGCCGGCGGTTCGGGCGGCGTCGGCTCGATCACCTGGGGCGGCTTGCGCGATATCGGCAATATATTGCGGCTGCGCGTCGTCACCATGGAAGCCGAGCCGCGTGTCCTCGATCTCACCGGCTGGGATCTGCAGAAGGTCAGCCACGCCTACGGCACAAATGGCATCATCACCGAGATCGAGATGCCGCTTGCCCCCGCCTATGACTGGGTCGACGTGCTGGTCGGCTATGACGACTTCATGGAAGCGGTGCGCTTTTCCGACGTACTGGCGAAATGCAACGGCATCCTCGTCAAGGAGATCGCCCCGATCGCCGCTCCCATCCCTCACGACTATTTCACCCGCCACAAGCCCTATATCCGTCAGGGTCAGTCGATTGTCGTGCTGATGATCGCGCCGCACTCCCTGGATGCCTTTCTTGCCTTCACGGCGGCGCAGAAGGGCGAGATCATGTTCCGCTCCGACAAGGTGGAAAGCATGCGCGGTATCCCGCATGCCTATGAACTGGCGTGGAACCACACGACATTGCGCGCCCTCAAGGTCGATCCGAGCTTCACCTATCTGCAGGTGCAATATCCGGGACCGGATCATGTCGCCAAGGTCCGGAAGATGGTGGAAATCTTCGGGGACGAAGTGCCCGGTCATCTCGAATTCATCAAGTTCGACGGCCAGATCCAGTGCTCCGGCCTGCCGCTGGTGCGCTATACCACCGAGGAGCGGCTGGAGGAGATCATCAAGATCCACCAGGACAATGGATGCCCGATCTTCAACCCGCACCGCTATACGCTTGAGGAAGGCGGCATGAAGCGCACCGACACGGTGCAACTCGCCTTCAAACAGGAGACCGACCCGAAGGGCCTGCTCAATCCCGGCAAGATGATTGCGTGGGAAAATCCCGATTTCGACTTCAATGCCGGCAAGAACTATCTCTTCCCCGGCCTGGCGGCCCTGATGGAGGCCTCATGAGGGTTCTCGTCCTCCACTCCCACCCGGTCGAGGAAAGTTACGGCAAGGCGCTTTACCGGCAGACCGTCGAGAGCCTTGGGAAGGCCGGGCACACGGTGGATGCCTGCGACCTTTATGAAGAGCAGTTCGACCCGGTGCTCTCACGCCGCGACCGGCTCGTCTATCACGACTATCCGGAAAATCTGAAGCTGGTGGAATCCCATGTCGACAGGCTGAAGGCGGCCGAAGGGCTTGTCATCTGCACCCCGATCTGGAATTTCGGCTTTCCAGCGATCCTCAAGGGATATTTCGACCGCGTATGGCTGCCGGGCGTTTCCTTCGAACTGGTCGACGGTAAGGTGGAATCGCGGCTGCGCCACATCCGCAAGCTTGCCGCCGTCCTGACTTATGGCGCAACCCCCTTTCGGGCGTTTGCCGCCGGCAACCCGCCGAAGAAGATCGTCAAGCGGGTGCTGAGGGCGCAGATCAACCCGCTGAGGCCGGTGACCTTCCTCGCCCATTACGACATGAACAATTGCACGCCGGAGACGCGGGCAAAATTCCTCGCCCGCGTCGGCGACGCGATGGAGCGTTTTTAAAAGATTTTGGCGGCCGTCACTTCGACCTCGACGAGGAATTCCGGGCGGGTAAAACCGCCGACGATGATTAGGGTGGAAACAGGCTTCGGATCAAGGGTATAGCGATCCCGCACGGCCATATAGGCCGGAAAATCCTCACGGCCGGTGACGAACCCCGCAATGCGGATCACATCGGCAAAACTCATCTCCGCCTCTTCGAGGATCGCCTTGATCGCCTCGAAGCAGAGTTCCGTCTGCGCAGTGACGTCATCTGGAACCGTATCGTCGAGACCGATACCAAGCTGACCCGACGTGACCAGCAACGATGCGCCGGGCGGCACGAGCAAGCCGTGATTATAATTTCCGAAAGGCCGGCGCACCGAGGCCGGATTGAAGATCTTCTTCATCGATCGCTCTGAAATTTCCCATAGGTCCGCAGATACCGCGACCCTACAGGATACGGCGGGATATGAGAATATCGGCTCACCCATGATGCCTTGCGACATATGATGCAGGACGAGCGTCCCGGGAGAACGAACCGAGATCGTCTAGGCGCCAATTCAATATCTCTCGGTATCTGATCTGACCTCAGTTGCGCTTCATCTTTGCATCACGCGCCGCGGCGTGACCAACCGGATTGACATGCTGCCTTCGAAGGGCCTCCCGCTGAGCTGCACGTCCGGCGCGCCCTTGTCACCGTCCAATTGAAACTGATTGACCAGATCCCGCAGGCGGCCTGCCTCGGAGGACAGAGATGCGGCGGCAGCCGTCGACTGCTCGACCATTGCCGCATTTTGCTGGGTCGCCTGGTCCATTTGATTGACCGCGGTGTTGATCTCAGCAAGTCCAGTTGACTGCTCGCGCGCCGAAGTGGCAATCGCATCCATGAGTTGGTTGATCTGTACGACGTACTCACCGATCGACTTGAGCGACGTTCCGGTTTCGAGAACCAGTTTCACGCCATTTTGCACTTCAGTTGATGACTTTTGAATAAAGCCCTTGATTTCCTTGGCTGCTTGCGCGGCACGCTGGGCAAGCTCACGGACCTCTTGTGCGACCACTGCAAAACCCTTGCCCGCCTCACCCGCACGGGCAGCCTCCACGCCGGCGTTCAGCGCCAAGAGGTTCGTCTGAAAGGCGATTTCATCGATTGCACCAATGATGTTCGAAATCTGTTGTGAACTCTCCTCGATGCGCCGCATGGCCTGTTCCGCCTCCGATACGACAGTTGCCGACCGTTGAGCGCTAATATCGGCCTCCAGGGCCACATTGCGTGCCTCGTCGGTGCGTTTGGTCGCCATCGCCACATTCGACGTGATCTCGTCCAAAGCTGCAGCCGTCTCCTCGAGAGAGGCCGCTTGTTGTTCGGTACGCTTGGAAAGATCCTGCGCAGCAGATGCAATTTCACCGGTACCATTATCTATGCTCTGCACCGTCTGGAGCACCGCGCCGATCGTCGCGCCCAACTGCCGGAGCGAAGCGTTGAAGTCTTCGCGCAAGGTTTCGTATTCGGCTGCAAACTGCTCCGAAAGCTGGAAGGATATGTCGCCTGCTGCAAGCCGCCGGAGGCCTCCGCCCAATGTCGTGGTTGCGAAGCGCAATTGTTCCGCCTCGCGTTCGGCGCGCTGCTGGGCCGAAGCGCGCACCGCCTCGCTCTCACTGCGGGATTCGGCGGCTTCCTTCTCGAGCCTGACGACGTTGAGCGCGTTCTGCCGGAAGATTTCGACTGCGCCGGCCATTTCGCCAACTTCGTCGGTGCGGCCGGCATAGGGAATATCACTGTCGAGGTCGCCATCTGACAAACGCTTCATGGCGGATGCGGTCCTTCGGATCGGATTGGCGATTCCCGATATCGCAAACACGATGCCGGCCACAGCAACGAGCACGGCTACCGCTGCGATGACTGCCGTCAACATGAAAGCTGAATCCGCAGAAGCACCGCTTGCGGCCACAAAGCCTTCGGCCTGGCTAAGACTGAAAGCAACCAGATCCGCCACCGCCTTGTTCACCAGTTCGCCTTGCGGTTCCATCTTTTCCTTGAAGAAACGGACTGCGTCAGGCGTCTTCCCGCTGTTTTCGAGCGCGATCATTTGATCTGCCAGTTCGCGATATTTGCTGAGTTCCGGCTTGATCTGGTTGATCAGTTCGCGCCCACGCGCCGTGCGGACGCCGTTTTCGTATTCGGTGACAACCTTTTCGAGCGCAACGGCGGCAGCGTCGATCCCTTGCTTTCCTGTTTTCTGCTCCTCCGCCGTGTCTTCGAGGAGATACTGGGCATAGACCAGTTTCAGATCGAGGAAGTTGCCCTTGATCTCGCGAGCCGTCACCAGCCGCTGCATCCAGAAGGTTCCGATCTGCTCGGCATTGGCCCTAAGCGTCGAGGTCGTGGTCAGCGAGACATAGGACAGGCCAACCATGAACAGGCTGATGATCGACAGCGTTAAGATCAGGGCTTGCTTGATACTCGGGCGCTTCATGCGGGTCTCCTCGAAGGTTTACCTGGGACGACCGGCGTGCCGGTTTGAGGCAAAATCTCGCACCAGATTCAATAATTTAGTGTTAACTAAATAATGACCTCGGTGTCGTTTTTAGAAAACTTTTGCGCTGAACGACACTTCCGCGATTAGTTGGAAAACAGCACGACTCAGGGTTCCTGGAAACGTCAGAAAAAAGCAGCCATGGCGAGCGAAAATGTCTCGCCCGACGCAGTTGCCCTGCCGTTGGCAAGCACCTGCATGCTTGCCAATCGGTCCAGGGGACACATACTGGATCCATGCAGCAATCAGAAAACCAACCTGCCGGCATTGAAATCGCCCTCTGGCATTACTCCAAGAACGAACGCGACTGGAACCGCTGGATGCAGTCACTTTCAGCGGATGAACGGGAGCGCGCAGCGACCTACCGGTTTGAGCGAGATCGGGCTTCGTTCGTTGCCGGCCGCTATCTCTTGCGGCGGCTATTGAGCGTGCATAGCGGGGTATCGCCGAGCAAGGTTCTGTTGTCTCCGGACAAGCACGGCAAGCTGAAGATGGAGGGGCGTGATATCCCACAATTCAGCCTCGCCAATGCCGACGGGCTGGTGGCGGTCGCTGTCGCGTCAGGATGTGATCACCTCGGAATAGACTGCGAACGCGCCGACGCCGAGATCGAAGAGGCGGCGGTGGCTAGCTATTGCAGCGCAGACGAACGGCGCCGGCTCGCAGAATTGCCTGCCCGCGAACGCGCGCGGGCGGCTGTCGCGCTCTGGACGCTCAAGGAGAGCCATTTGAAGGCCCTCGGCGTCGGGCTGCGCGAGGATCCTCGCAATGTCGTTTTTTCCTGGAAGGACGGCATCCCTGTGATGATCGACGGCAGCGATCGTGATCGGCGATGGCATCATCGTCTGATCCAAAGCGGCAGCCAGCATGTCGTTGCGCTGGCTGCCTGTTGCCAATCCGGGTTGCCCGGCATTTCCACGCGTATGTTTCAGGACGACAGCATGCCGTCCGAATAGCCGGCGCGGAGCTGATGCGGCATTGCCGAAGCGGTCTCGCTCGCCCAGGCCAATTGCGCATTGTCCGGTTCCGCGTCGAAATGCTGCCGGCCAAGCAGCGTATTGACGATCATTGCGCTCCGCCAGGCCATCAGGCTGAGCTGAGAGTCGGCGATGCCATGCGAATATCGGCCGGCATTCTGCGCAAGCAGCCGGTTTGCCCTCGGGCCTGTCCATTGCATCGTGTAATCGTCGTTGAGGATGGGATAGCCGTTTCTGTCGAGCGTTATCCGTTCACCCAGCGAGCCCAAAGCATCCGGCAAGCGGAATCGGTAGCCGGTTGCCAGAACCACCGCATCGGCGTGGAGCACCTCGATGCCGCCATCGAATTGATTCCTGACGATGAGCCGATAGGCATTGCCGTTCCGCTCCATCTGGATCACGTCGCGATTGGGCGCCAGAGATGCATTGAGCATGCTCGGCTCGAGATAACGCAAGGCATAGAGGCGACGGTAGATCGAATGGATCGTCGAAATCGACAGGCCGTCGCTGGTCAGGATCGAGTTCTTCAAAGCGGCCTGCTTTTGCTCGCCGCCGAGCTTCAGATAGGCCTGCACGTATTCCGGTGAAAAGACCTGGTTCGAAAACGGCGTATCGTTGATCGGCTCGAAATTGTGACGCCGGCTGATCCAGGTCAGTTCCGTCATTGAACTGGGATTCCCAAGCAGCGCTTCGACCACTTCGCCGCCGCTCTGGCCGCCGCCGACCACGACGATGCGGGCAGCACCGAGATCGGCGAGACGCGACTTGGCCTCGCTGTTGTGAAAGCAATCGGCGCCCAGAAACGGTTTTGCCCAGTCGGGCACGAAGGGCGAAGATCCCGTGCCGATCGCCAGGTTCCGCGCTTCTTCCTGGCCATTGTCGAAGCGCAGGACGAAGCGGTCGTCGCGGTGTTCGACGTCGCGAATATCCGTTCCAAAACGCAAATCCTCCACGCCCTTGGCGACCCAGGCGAGATAGCGTGCAAATTCCTGCCGGGGAACGGCGTCGTAATTGGCGTTCAGGAAAGCGTAGAGCCTCTTATGGGCGACCAGATAGGAGACGAACGACCAGCGGCTGGTCGGCAGGACCGGGGTGACGAGGTCTTTCAGGAAGGACGATTGCAGCTCGACGCCGGGCATCATCATGCCGGGATGCCAGTCGAAGGCGCCGCGCCGCTCGAAGAAGCGGCTGCGAACCTCAGGCACCGATTCCAGCAGGCAGGCAAGGCTCAGATTGGAGGGGCCGATGCCGATACCGGCAAGATCGAGCGACTCGTGGAGGGCATCCCTGCGGGTAAAAGCGACGGTCATGCGAAATCCTTCTCTGTTTCCTTGAGACGCAGGGCAAGCCTTGAGTGGAAGGCGGGAGACCCGATCATGTGCAGGTGGTTGGTGCCGGTGATGACTTCGGCCGCATACGCCCGCGGCGACAGGCGGCGCCAATCGATCAGGTTGAGGCCACGGTTGAGGCTGTCGTCGGCCGCCCAGGGATAGATCGGCACATCGTGGGGAACGAGCCGGTGCTTGCGGAAGATCAGCGCATTGTCGATCAGCACCCAGAACGTATGCTCGCGGCTGCTGATATCGGGCCCATCTGTGGGAAGCGGGTCCTTTTCGTCGGCGACGAAGCGCAGGAACTGATCGTAGGTATCGGCGTCCATCGTCGACAGCAGCCGGTCCCATTCCGGGCGCATCGCCGTCTTTTGCAGCCAAGCCTGCACGTCCCGGTGAAGCATGTCGCGTTCGCCCGGCCGGAAGCGCGGCTTGGCGCCGATCGCAAATTCCGATCCGAGGTCGCACACATCGACCATCGCCATCATCCTGACATCGACCTCGTTGCCCAGCGTGCGGGCAGCCTCATAGGCCAGAAGTCCGCCCCAGGACCAGCCGAGGAAAGTGCAGGGCGCGCCCCTGCTGTGCGTCCTGATATAGTCGGCATAGCTCTCGACGATCTCTTCGACCGGCGCGCCGACTTGCTTCTTCTCGGACAGCGAGTGGCAAATGAAGCCGGTCGCCGGCTGATCGGCACCGAGATAATCGACGAGCTTCACATATTCGCGGGTGCTGACGAGAAGCCCGGGGAAGCAATAGAGCCGCGGCTTGGCGCCGGAAGCGCGCAGCACGATCACCTCGGAGAGATCCCGTTCCGCCCCCTGCTCCATCACGCCGGCAAAGGCGCGGATGGTCGGGTTGTTGAAGATATCGGCGACGGTGAGCGGCACCTTCGGCCGGCGCTGCCGCAGCAGGGAAAGGATGCGGATCGCGCCCAGCGAATTGCCGCCGATCGCGAAGAAATTATCCTCGACGCTGATCGCCTCCAGCTTGAGAACCTGGCGCCAGACATCCAGCACCTCTTCTTCGAGTGTGGTCGCCGGCACGACGATTTCACGCTTGACCGGTTGCGGCGCCGGCAGCGCGAAGCGGTCGAGCTTGCTGTTCGGATTGGTCGGCATCTTTTCCAGTTCGACCACCGCCGCCGGCACCATATAGGAGGGCAGGCTGCGTTCGAGGCCGGCGCGGACCGTCTCGACCTCAAGCATCTCATCCTTCTTCGGAACGACATAGGCGACGAGCGCCTTTTCGCCGCCATCGTCATCGCGCAGCACGACCAGGGCTTCGCCGACGCCGGGCTGCTGCAGGAGCGCCGCTTCGATCTCGCCGAGTTCGATGCGGTAACCGCGCAGCTTCACCTGATGATCGACACGGCCGACGAATTCGACGGTTCCGTCCTCGCGCCAACGCGTCAGGTCGCCGGAGCGGTAAAGCCGGCCGCCCTCCGTCGAGAATGGGTCGGGGATGAAGCGGTCGGCGGTTGTATCCGGCTTGCCGAGATAACCGCGGGCGATGCCCTCGCCGCCGATATAAAGCTCGCCGGTCACGCCGATCGGGCACGGATTGAGATCGGGATCGAGCACATAGACGCGCCTTGCCCCGACGGCGCGGCCGAGCGGAGCATAGACCCCCTGGAACTTCGTGCCGGCCCTGACCTTCCAGACCATCGGCGTCATGATGGTTTCTGTGGGACCGTAGCCGTTGATCAGCCATTCCGATTTCAGCGCCCGCGACAGAAGATCGAAGGTCGGTTGCGCCAGCCCTTCGCCGCCGAAGGAATAAAGCCGCATCGGCGGCGCCCCATCTGACATGTCGGCCCATTCCGCCAGCTGCTGCAGATAGGTTGTGGGAATGCTGGCATTGTTGGCACCGTGCTTGCGCATCGCCGTCAGCGTCTCTTCCGGCGTCCACAGCGGCTGGTCTGGAAGGATGATGCTGCCGCCTTCCATCAGCGCGTTCATCCACCGCTCATGGCCACCGTCCGAACTGAAGGGCAGGAACGGCAATTCGCGGGATTCCGAGCTCATGCCGTAGACGCGCGAGGTATTCTGCAGATGATGCGTCAGCGGGCCGTGCTCGACGGCGACCCCCTTCGGCAATCCCGTTGATCCCGAGGTGTACATGACATAGGCGAGCTGATCCTTGTGGATGGGGACATAGAGCGGCGTTTCAGGCTCGCCGTCGAGATCGAGCTTGTCGAGTTCGAGGATAACGGCGTCGAGCTCTTCCGGCAGGCGATGGCGCAGCCAGCTGTGGGTGAGAACGATCTTGACGCCGCCATCGCGCAGGATGTGATGGTTGCGCACCGGCGGATGATCGGGCTCGACGGGAATATAGGCGCCGCCCGCCTTCAGCGTGGCGAGGATGCCGACGATCGCCTCCGGCGAACGCTTGATGAAGATCGCGACCGTCACCTCGGCGCGAACGCCGAGCTGCCGCAGCCGATGCCCGAGGCGGTTGGTGCTTGCCTCCAGCCAGCCATGGCTCCATTCCTCGTCGCCATAGACGATCGCCGTCTTCTCAGGCGTCCGGCGCGAATGGGCCGATATCAGCTCGTGGACCGGCCGGTTGTCATTGACGACGTCATCCTCGTAGGGGGCGGACAACCAGTCGAGTTCGTCGCTGCCGACAAGTTCGATGTCCTCGATCCGGAGGCCCGGCTGCGCGACGATCTGCTCAAGCGCCAGGCCGAAATGCCTGGCGACACGGGCGATCAGGGCGCCGTCGTAAAGATCCTGGGCATAGTCGATCAGCCCGGATGCGCTCCCATCGGGATGCGCCTCGATCACCAGGGAAAGCTCGCTGTCGGCGCGTGGGCCTAGTGGCTCCAGATTCCCAGCATCTCTCGCGACCGGATAGGGTTCGCGGAATTCGAACAGCGCCTTGACCACGGCTTCCTGTGCGGCCGCCTCGTCGACGACCAGTTCCTGCGTGATGCGCTCCAGCGGCACGAGCCGGCGAAGCCCCTCCCCCGTCACCGAGGAGATCGCCGCGACGACGTCATCGAGAGAATGTCGGGAGGCGAGCGGCAGGACGAGCGGAAGGATCTGTTCGGCGCGGCCGCGGCTGGCGAAATGCTCCGTGCGCGGCCGTGCGACCAGCAGGCCGGTCAGCAAAGCATAATTGCCGCCGTAGCGCGCCAGCAGCGCGCAGAAGGCGGCGTGCAGTACACGCTCGACCTGAAATCCCTTGCTCCCCGCATGCCGTTCGAGCTTGCTCCAGAGGTCGGGCGCGATGGCGAACCGATGCTCGGCGCGCGCCACGCCTGCAAGCCCGCCGCTGTTGAAGCGGGTGGGAAAAGTCGAGGCCGCATAGTCGAGACCGATCGTGTCACGCCAATAGGCAAGCGCTTCCCGCGCCTCATCCGTCTCCAGCCATTCTTCCTCCCGCGTTCCAGCCGAGATCTCCGCCGGCTGCATGTTGCCGGCGGGTTCGCCGTCGAGAATTCGCGCCAGGAAACCGGCAAGAACGGATTTTTCGCGGTCGTCTGAGATGATCGGATGCAGCACGATCGTCAGCAGCGACTGCCCATCGGCCAGCTGGATGATCTGGATGCGCGCCCCCGGCCGTTCCAGGAGATCGAAGCGCCTGTCGCGGAAGGCTTTCCGCGCGGCCAAGGCATCAGCCTCTGAAAGAGCGGCTCCCTCTTTTCCGAGGAGCTCGATCGGCACGGCGTTCGACGCGCCGCGATATTGCTCGATGCGGCCGCCCGCCAGCCGGCGGAAACGAGTGGTGAGCGACGGATTTTCAGCCACCAGCCCGCGGCAGGCGCCGGCAATCGTCTCAGCGTCGATCGTGGCGCTCAATCGCAGCCCGATGATCTGGTCGGGAAAGACCGTGTAATTGCCGATCTGCTCCAGCGACCAGATGCGCTTCTGCGCGATCGTCAGCGGAAAGCTCTCGAAGACTGTGTCCACTGCCGCATCGGTCGGGCGGGCGTCGGCGAAATTGGTGATCTGCTTGTTCATCTTGCCATCCGGATGTTTAGAGACGGGCGTCGCTTGATATTGCCGAGCGGAGGGAGAGCGGGCGCGGATCGGCCCAGACGTCGCGGATATGCGCCAGGCATTCCTGGCGCGAACCGGCAAAGCCCGCGGGCTGCCAGCTCACCGGAATCCGCTTGTCCTGCGGCCAGACCGAGTAGTGATGCTCGGTGTCGTAGACGACGATCCAGAGATCGTCGCCGGGCTCGAGATTATCCATTGAAGGCTCCTGCCGTGATTGACGTCATGCGCAAATGACGGATCCCGCCAGCCCCAGTTTAGAAAATTGTTGAGAATTTTTTTCTTTTCCCAACCCTAAATCCCGCCAAGGATGGATCGTCATTCTACCAAATCGGCGCAGGAGCGGGCTTCATGCTCGCAGCATCAAAACCCTACCGATCAAGGAGAAACATCATGGATTTCGACGCCGCCAAACAAAGGCGGGCTCTGCAGGCGCGCAGCTATGTCAGGCTTGCCCCTAATCTCGTCCATCTCAACACCACGCACGGGAATCACGGAGTCGCCCTCGAAGTCGAAGCCGGCATCGCCTCGCTGACCTTCTATGAGGGCAATCCCGTGCAATCGGCCGAGCTTCTCATGGCCGCTGCCGAAGCGGTGACGGCGCAAGATCGCTCGATCACGTCGGTCGCCTTCGAGGGGCATCAGACAAGCCTTCCCCGGCACATCACGGGCATCGACGGAAGGCTCGATTCCGCGATCCTCTGGCAATGGCCGTCGCTGTGGCTGCCGCAGCTTTCCTATCCGCTGCCGCCCGTGCCGGAGATGACCGCGGGGCGCTACCATCCGCGCCGGCCGGCAAAGCCGAAAGGCACGGTCTACCAGCGGTTCATCCCGTGGCTCGAACGGGATATCGCCTTCAGGGTCGCCGACCCGGAGACCGATCTTGCCGCCTTTCATCGCTGGATGAACGATGAGCAGGTCAACACGATCTGGGAGGATGCGGGCTCGCTCGACAAGCACCGGGAGATGCTGCAGGAAAGGATCGCCGATCCGCATGTCCTGCCGCTGATCGGCAGTTTCGCAGACATCCCCTTCGGCTATTTCGAGGTCTACTGGGCCAAGGAAAACCGGCTCGGTCCCTTCTACGACGCCGACGATTATGATCGCGGCTGGCATGTCGCAATCGGTGAGCCCGGCTATCGCGGCAAGAAATGGATCAGCGCATGGCTACCCTCGCTGATGCATTTCATCTTCCTCGACGATCCCCGCACCAGGCGCATCGTCGGCGAGCCGCGCGCCAGCCACGAGCAGCAGATCCGCAATCTCGATCGCTCCGGCTTTGCGAAGGTCAAGCATTTCGACTTTCCGCATAAGCGGGCGCTGCTGGTGATGCTGACCCGTGAGCGTTTCTTCGGCGACCATCTCTGGGTGCCCGCATCATGAACGACATGAGTGAGATGAGCGGCAGGCTTCGGAAACGGCGGCTTGCTCCGGAAGATCTTGCCAGTCCGCAGCTTTTCCGGCTGCTGCTGCGGCTCGGGCTGCCGGCCATGTTCGGCCTGTCGATCAATGCCGCGCATCACACGATCAACATGGTCTTCGTCGGCATGATCGGCGAGGACCAGATCGCCGCGATCATGATCGTGCTGCCTATCCTGATGCTCGTCGCGGCCTTCGGCGAGGGCATCGGCGTCGGCGTGGCAACCGAGGTCGGCCGCGCGCTCGGTGCCGGCAACCGGTCAAGGGCCGGCACGCTTGCCTCGGTCAGCCTTGCCGCGGGCGTCGCCTTCGGCGCGGCAAGCGCCGTCGCAATCGTTGCCTTCCCCTCTTTCCTGCTGTTCGGCGCCACGCCCGCCATCGAGCCGCTGGCGCAGCATTATCTCCTCATCATCGCGGTCTCGATCCCGCTGACGATGGCGCAGATCATTCTCGATTTCCTGGCGATCGCCGAGGGCAATGCCCGCTTCAGCATGTGGACGCTGGTCGCCTGCTTCGCGCTGAACATGATCCTCGACCCGATCATGATCTTCGGATTCGGCCTCGGCCTGCAGGGCGTGGCAATCGCGACCATCCTGTCCCAGCTCGTCGCACTTTCCATCTACGGCGCTTACCACGCCAGGCGCCTGGGGACGGTTCGGCTGACGCTTGGCTGGCGGTTGAGAGATATCGGCGGCCTCAGACCGGTTCTTGCGGTGGGCGCGCCGACGACGCTGACCAGTCTCGCAACGGCGGGCGCGATTGCGGCCATGCTGTCGCTCGCCGGCACCTATCATGGAGAAGCCGGCATTCCCGGCGTCGGGATTGCCTTGCGGCTGCTCGCTGTCGGAACACTTCCGGTTATCGGCCTTTCACTCGGGGCCCAGTCCATTCTGAGCTTCGCCTGGGGCAGCGGGGATGTGGCCCGGGTGCTGTCGGCAGTCCGCATCCTGACAGTGGTCACCAGCGCGGTCGGCGGCGCTTACGGACTGGTCGCACTCGGCTTTTCCGAACATCTCGCCTCGTTCTTCACCAAGGATCAGGCCGTGCTTTCGGTCGCAAGCCAGGCGATCGTCGCGACCCATCTTCCCTTTCTGCTGTTCGGCCTGCGGCAAACGCTGCTGGTCCTCTTCCAGGCGCAGGGCAGGCCGAAAGCGGCGGTTGCCATCGGTCTGGCGCAGAATGGCTATCTTCTCTTTCCTCTGCTGGCTCTTCTGCCGCCGTTCTTCGGCTTTTCGGGCTTGCTGGCGGCAATGTTTCTGGCCTCTGCCCTGACCGGCCTGCTGTCGGCCGTCTGCCTGGTGAGGGCGCTCAATGCACTCCGGCAGCGCTCGGCCGACCGCCTGGCCTCCATCCGTCCCTACCCCCGCTTTTGCCCGTGATTTGCCCATGAGAGGATCACCATGAACCAGTCGATCAATCCGCACGATCTTGGCGCCCATGCGATCGCCGACGATCTCTTCACGCCCGTCGATCCCGCACCATTCAACGCCGTGTCTCCACCGATCTTCCAGACGTCGCTCTTCACCTACGACAGTTACGAGGCGATGGAGGATGTCTTTGCAGGCCGGGCGCGCAATTACATCTATTCGCGCGGCGACAATCCGACCGTTCGGGAATTCGAACTTTTGGTTGCCCGCCTCGAGGGCGCGGAGGACGGACGCGCTTTCTCGAGCGGAACGGCCGCCATCACCTCGACGATCCTCAGCCTCGTGGAAGCCGGCGACCGGGTCGTTGCGGTCCGCCACCTCTATAACGATGTCTACCGCCTTCTGGTGAAACTGCTCGGCCGGCTCGGCGTCGCGGTGGATTTCGTCGACCCTGCCGATCACGACGAGGTCCGCAAGGCGCTGTCGGGCGCCAAGCTGCTCTATCTCGAGAACCCGACCTCTTTCGTCTTCGAGCTGCAGGACATAACGGCGCTCTCGGCCATGGCGAAGGAGGCCGGTGTTACCACCATCATCGACAATTCCTGGGCAACGCCGCTCTTTCAGAAGCCGATCCAGCACGGCGTCGATATCGTCATTCACGCCGCTTCGAAATATCTCGGCGGCCACAGCGATACGGTCGCCGGCGTCGTCGTCGGCTCGAAGGAGGCGATCGCCAAGATCAACTCGACCTCCTACCCCTATGTCGGCGCCAAGCTCTCGCCGTTTGAGGCCTGGCTCTTGCTGCGCGGCATGCGCACGCTGCGTGTCCGCCTCAAGGAGCATGAGCGCAGCGGGCTTTTGCTGGCCGACCGGCTGAAACAGCATTCCGCCATCGCCCGCGTTCGCCACCCGGCTTTTCAGGATCACCCCGGGCGGGCGACGCTGTCGGGTTATGCCGGGCTGTTTGCCTTCGACCTCACGCCCGATATCGATGTCGCGCGCTTCGTCAACGGGCTTCGCGAGATCCGCCTCGGCGTCAGCTGGGGAGGACCGGAAACGCTGGTCGTTCCCGCCAAGGTCGCGCTGCAGATCCTCGACCGGATGACCTCTTTCATCCGGTTCGGCGTGAGCGAGCAGACGATCCGTTTCGCCGTTGGGCTGGAAGAACCGGAATTGCTGTGGAGCGATCTGCAGCAGGCGCTGCACGCCGCGAGACGCTAGACGCCTGCCGATGTTCATGATCGGGGAGGATGGCAGGCTCGGTGATTGCCAGATGGCAATGCTGCTCCGCCGCCTTGATCATGAAGTTGACGAGGGTGCGGGAGACGCCGAGTTCGGCTGCAATATCCTTTTGCGGCACGCCGTTGAGGCGGTGGCGGATGAAGGCATCGTTGGTACGCTTCGGCAAAGCCTCGAGCGAGGCCAGCACATCGCGCAGGGTCTCGGCAGCGACAAGCTGGTCGAGCACGGTGGGGATGGGAGCAGTGATCTCCTGAACCTGATCGATCGACCTATAGTTGTTCATCTGCTGGCGCCGCCGGCGGCTCTCGTCGAGCGCGAGATTATAGACCATGCGAAAGGCGTAACCGATCGGGCAACGAATGTCGTCGGTTTTCACCCCATAGGCTTTGATAACTCCGTCCTGAAAGATATCCTCGGAATATAATCTTGATTTGACAACGCTTTCAATCGTTTTAAGGAGTTTATCCTTGTTCTCGATCATAGCGTTGACCACGGCATTTCCGTTCACATCACGATGCGATGCTCGCATAGTCCTGTACCCTTTTTACAAATGGAAAATCAGGCTCTGTCGTTGCTGGTCGGCTCGGTCTTGGCGCTCCTTATTTTGAGCGGAAGTGCACGATTTGATTGCAGTGTCTATTTTAAGGTGATAACAGGAGTCAAGTTTAAATCGACCGGATGAATGCGAGAAAAAATGGGAAGAACAGTCGAGATCCTGACAGGCAAGGCGGAGCTCTGCCGCTCGATCATGGGGGCTTTGCCCGACTGGTTTTCAGAACCGGAGGTCATTGAAGCGAGTGCCGCGGCAGTCGAAGATCTGCCGGTGTTCGGCTATGTCGAGGCGGATGTCGTGACGGCGTTGATGGCGTTGAAGCCGCATCTACCCGGCGCCGTCGAAATCGCACTGATTGCGACGCGCCCCGAATATCACGGTCGCGGCGCCGGACGCCATCTGCTCGACGAGGCCGAACGCTTCGGCCATCAATCGGGCGCCCGGCTGCTGACGGTCAAAACGCTCGCCCCGCGTGACCGCGACGAGCCGCAATTCGAGGCAACGCGGCGATTCTACGACCGGAACGGCTTCGTCAGGGCGGAGGTCTTTGCCACGCTCTGGCACGAGGATCATCCGTGTCTGTTCATGGTCAAGCCGCTCGCCGGGGGACAGCTATGCGAGACCGCGCCTTGAGACGACGGGATTTTCTTCTGGGCGCGCTGGCAACGGCGGGCACACCCGCCGTCGCGCGCGCCGCGGCACCCGCCATCGCGCGCGCCGGGGATGGCGGCGTCGTTTCGCTCGATTACGGATTGGCATCGACGATGCTGGCGCTCGGCAGCGTGCCGCGTGCGATCGCCTCGCTGCGGAACTGGTCGGAATGGGTTGTCGAGCCGACCATGCCGCAAGGCGTCGTCGATATCGGCACCACGGCGGAGATCAATCTCGAAGTCCTCACCAGCATCCGGCCATCGCTCATCCTCAGCACGCCTTTCCTTGCGGCGATGGATGAAAAGCTCTCCCGCATCGCGCCTGTGGAGACCTTCACCATCTATGCTAGGGGTGGCGAGGCGCTCGAGCGCTCCTACGCCGAAACGCGGCGTCTCGGCGCCATGATCGGGCGACAGCAGGAAGCGGAAGCATTTCTCTCCCGCGCCGACACCACGTTCGGCCGGCTGCGCGAGCGGGTGAAGAGCCTGTCGGTGCCTCCGGTCGCCGTCATCAACTTCGTCGACATCAGGCATGCGCGCATCTATGGCGGCCCCGGCCTTTACGGCGGCGCCATGCGACGCATCGGCCTTGAGAATGCCTGGAAAGGCGAGGCCAGCTACTGGGGATTTCAGACGGTCGGCCTGGAACAGCTCGCCGAACTCGATGAAGAGGCCCACCTCGTCGTCGTGTCGCCGTTGCTTCCGCCCGATGTCCTGACCCGGCTTTCCGAAAGCCCGCTCTGGACCAGCCTTCCCTTCGTCCGGCGGCAGCGGATCTCGGTCGTCCCAGGCGTCCTGATGTTTGGAATGGTCCAGGAGGCGCTGCGCTTTTCGACCTTGATGGTCGATGTTCTGGAGACTGCCGCCTGATGAAGCCTCGATATTCCCGCTTCGGCGCGCCGGCACTAGCGGCGCTGCTGCTGTTTTCAGGCCTGGGCCTGGCCGTCCTCGATCGCCTGCCGGCGCTGCCGCATCGGGAGGCGACCGCCGGTTACGATGCGCAGCATCTTCTCCTCCTCTATTCCACGCTTCCGCGCATGGCGACCGCCCTGATCGCGGGCGCCGCCCTCGCACTGTCGGGGACGATGCTGCAGCAGATGCTGCGCAATCCGCTGGCCTCGCCGACGACGCTCGGCGTCTCGGCCGGCGCCAATCTGGCACTGGTTTCCGTCATGCTCGCCGTTCCCTCGCTGACGGGATGGGGCCGGGACGCCGTCGCGCTCGGCGGAAGTGCACTTGCTGCCCTCGCCATTTTTTCGATCAGCGCCCGGCACGGCTTCTCGCCCTTTTCTCTCATCCTGTCGGGCATGATCGTCGGCCTCTGGTGCGGGGCGGCGGCAGCCATTCTGGTGCTGATGAACGATCAATATCTCTCAGGAATTTTCATCTGGGGCGCCGGATCGCTGTCGCAGCAAAGCTGGGCGATCCCGACGTCGCTGCTGCCGAAGGTGGCGCTGCTGGCGGGGCTTGCCCTTCTGGCCACAAGGCCGTTGACGCTGAGCCAGCTCGGCGATGCCGGCGCAACGAGCCTTGGCCTGCCGGTCAAATGGGCACGGAGTTTCATCCTGGCGATTGCCATCGCACTCTGCGCCCTCGTCACCAGCGCCGTCGGCGTCATCGGCTTCATCGGGCTGGTAGCCCCGCAGATCGTTCGCCTGGCCGGCGCAAGGCGGATCATCAGCCAATTGATCTGGTCGCCGGTTGCCGGCGCCGGCCTTCTCCTGCTGACGGATCAGACCATCAAGCTTCTTGCTCCCGGCGACTTCGTGCCGACCGGGGCGGTGACCGCGCTGCTCGGCGGACCGATCCTGATTGCCATGCTCCCGCGCCTCGCCACGGCCTCGCGCACGCTGCCCGGCGTGACGTCGCCGCGGCCTGCAGCCGGCAGCAGAGCGGCATCATTCGCCATTCTGCTCGCCTGCATCATTGCCTTGGCGATGGCCGCGATCTTCTTCGGCCGCGCACCCGACGGAGCCTGGGCATGGCTGCCGGCCGCCTCATGGGATGAAATCCTTCCGCTTCGGCTGCCGCGGGTCGCCGCCGCATTCGGCGCCGGAACCGTGCTCGGCGTGACGGGGCTGATCCTGCAGCGGCTGACCGGAAACGAAATGGCGAGCCCCGAAGTGCTTGGGGTATCGGCCGGAGCAACGCTCGGTGTTGCGGCCGCCATGTTTGCCTTTGCTGCACCGGGACTGACGCTCCAGCTTGTCTTTGCCGGCGGGGGCGCCCTTGCGGTGCTGACGCTGATCTTCCTCTTGAGCGCCCGTTCGGGCTGCGGCCCGAACCGCGTGCTGCTCGCCGGCATCGCCTTCGGCGCGATGCTCGACGCCGGGATCGGCGTCCTTGCCGCGAGCGGCGATCCGAGAGGCCTGGCGCTGATACGCTGGATGGCGGGCTCGACCTATTTCGTCGACAATGCGGTGGCCGCAAGCGCCCTTCTGATTGCGCTCGCCTGCCTGGCCGCCGCCTTTCTCGCCAGCCGGTGGCTTGCCCTGCTGCAGCTTGGAACCGAGACGGCGAGCGAACTCGGCCTGAGGATCGTTCCCGCACGCGCTGTTTTGTTCGGGCTCTCCGCGATCATGACGGCGGCGGCGACGCTCGTCGTCGGCCCTTTGAGCTTCGTCGGATTGATGGCGCCGCACCTTGCCCATGGGCTCGGTCTTCGCCGCCCCTCCGCCCAGCTCCTCGCCGCCGCCCTGATTGGAGCGGTCCTGCTGGTCATTGCCGACTGGACGGGGCGGATGATCGCTTTTCCCTATCAGATTCCCGCCGGATTGATCTCGGCTCTGGTCGGAGCGCCGATGCTGCTGATCGTTCTGCGCCGGCGGGCGTGACAGGCAGGTGGCAATCGGCAAGGCCCGCTCATGCTCCAACGCAATCGTCGTTGCATTCCTCTTTGACCGTTCCGGCCAATTCTCTCTCGTGTTAGGTTGCAGGTATGACCCGAGACGCCGCTATTGCCAGAGCAGAGTCTTACTTCGCTTCCGGCGATTTTCGGAAGGATCTGGCGCGACGTGTCGCGATGCCGACCGAGAGTCAGAATCCTGATCGCGCAGCGGTTCTCGATCAGTATCTCGACAGCGAGATGACGCCCGCCTTTGAGGCCCTCGGCTTTCAATGTCGCAAGCTTTCCCAAAACGGCTGGCCTTTCCTTTACGTCGAGCGCCACGAGGACGCCCTTCGGCCGACGGTGCTGGGTTATGGCCACGGCGACGTCATACGAGGGCTCGACAATAAATGGGCCGACGGTCTTTCGCCCTGGCGACTCATCGAGCGGGATGGCAGGTGGTACGGTCGCGGTGTCGCCGATAATAAAGGTCAGCATACCGTCAACATCGGCGCGCTCCGGGCCGTCTTGGAGACGCGCGGGAAGCTCGGATTCAATGCCAAGTATCTGATCGAGATGGGGGAGGAAAGAATTTCTCCTGGCCTGCACGCACTCGTTGACGCGCATAAGGAATTATTCCGCGCCGACGTGCTGATCGCCTCGGATGGTCCCCGACTTTCCGCCGCACGGCCGACCGTCTTTCTGGGATCACGCGGCGCGATCAGCTTTGACATCTGGATCGATGCGCGCAAGGGCGGTTATCATTCGGGCAACTGGGGCGGTCTTCTCTCCGATCCTGCAATCCAGCTTGCCCATGCGATCGCCAGTATCACCGAGCCCTCCGGCAAGATTCTGGTTCCGGAATGGCGCCCGGTGAGCATCCCCGACAATGTGCGTCACGTTCTTGCCGATTGTGAGATCGAGAGCGATGCCGAAGGCCCGCAGATTGATCCGAACTGGGGCGAACCTGGGTTGACGCCAGCGGAAAAGCTGTTCGCCTGGTGTTCGTTTGCTGTACTCGCCTTCGAGGCCGGAAACCCGAGGACGCCTGTCGGGGCTATCCCTGCGAGAGCCTCGGCTCGCTGTCAGTTACGGTTCGTCGTCGGTATTGACGTGGAAAATGTCTTGCCGGCTCTGCGCCGTCACCTGGATCAGCACGGTTTTTCCCAGGTTCAAATAGCGCAGCCGAGCGATGAGGTCTTTCGTGCCACGCGGCTCGATCCCAAGCATCCTTGGGTCAACTGGGTCGTGGACTCGATCGGCCGTACAACAGGCAAAAAGCCGGCCATCCTGCCGAACCTTGGCGCCTCTCTGCCGAATGATGCCTTCTCTGAAACTCTGCAGCTTCCGACCGTGTGGATACCGCATTCATATCCGGGGTGCTCTCAGCATGCGCCGAACGAACATCTGCCCATTGATATCGCGCGTGAAGGACTCGCGTTGATGGCCGGGCTTTATTGGGACCTCGGAGAGCGAAACGTTCCGGGAGTATCAAGTAGCGATCACGCTCGTAAATGAGCGCGCGGTTGATGGCACTTGCTCCTTGATGCCGCAAATATCCCTGTGGGGGTACGATTATGCCCGTCTGCAGGGAGAACCGAGCAGCTTCCCGCGGCAACAAGGAGATCGGCCCTCCCCCACCAGGCCGTCGAGGGCGACGGCCTGGTTCATCTCAACCGCCGTGCTTACCACCGATACTTCAGTGTGCCGGTCATGTTGCGGCCCTGGCCGAGATAGCAGAAGCCTTCTTCGCAAACTGTTTCGCGCTCGTCGGCGATGTTGCGGATGTTGAAGGCTGCCGTCAGCCCTTCATATTTCTTGTCGACCGCCCCGAAATCATAGGAGAGGGCTGCATCGACATAGAAACTTGCAGCGTTCTTCGAGGTATTGGCGACATCCGTCCAGGTCTCGCCGATGTAGCGCACGCCGGCGCCAGCCGACAGACCGTTGAAGGGATTGCCTTCCTGGAAGGTGTAATTCGTCCACAGGCTCGCAATATGGGTCGGGGTGACGGCCGGGGTATTTCCGACGTTGTTGCCCCCGGTGACTTCGGAGTCGTTGTAGGTGTAGCCCGCGATGATATCGAGGCCGTCGGCGATGGCCGCGCGGGCTTCGAGCTCGATGCCCTTTCCGGTCACCTCGCCCTGGGAATCGTAGGCGAAGGTCAGCGGATCGGCGAGCCTCGGCTTGTTCTGCTCGACGATGTGATAGGCGACGGCCGACAGCAGGATATCGGAGCCGGGCGGCTGGTACTTCACCCCGACCTCGAATTGCTCACCCTTCGTCGGCGGAAGAATTGTGTTGGCGGCCGACCGGTTGGTGACTGGATCGAAAGAGGTGGCGTAAGAAACGAAGGGCGCAATGCCGCTGTCGAAGAGGTAGAGCGCACCGGCCTGGACGGAGAAGGCATTCTTGTCGACATCCTCCGAGCTGACCGTGGGCAAGGTCGAATCGCGCGTCTGGTTCACCCATGTCTGCCGGCCGCCGAGGTTGAAACGCCAGTTTCCGACCTCGATCTGGTCCATGGCATAGATGCCGACCTGCCGCATATCGGCTTTGGAAGCCAAGAAATTATAGTCCGGCGTAGCGCCGGAGACTCCATAGGTCGGATTGGCGATATCGAAGTCGAAGGCCGGATCGGCGGCTCCGAAGCCGTAGCCAAAGCTCGAGTCGAGATTGCTGTAGTCGAGCCCGAACAGCATCGTGTGGGCAACAGGGCCTGTATCGAACTTCGCCTCGAGCTGATTGTCGACCTGGAAGACGTTCATTTCGTCCCGGATCGCATTGGTGCCGCGATGCGCGACGGTCCCGGTCCAGCTGGTAACACCGAGGTAGCGGGCCTCCAGATCGAGATGCGAATAACGCAGGTTCTGCCGGAACGTCAGGCCGTTGTCGAACTCGTGCTCGAACTGATAGCCGACCTGCTGCTGCTTGACCTTCTGGTAGTCATAGTCGGGATCGCTCTGCCTGAGATCGAGGATCCTGCCGTCCGAGGTCGTGATCGCGCCGACATTGGCGTCGGTCTCGTCGGACTGCGCCAGACCGTACACCGTCAGAGACGTGGCCTCGTCCGGCTTCCAGGTAAAGGACGGCGCCAGGAAATAGCGGTCGTCGGCAATATCGAAATTGGTATCGCCGCGCCGCGCAAGGCCGACGATGCGATAAAGAAAATCGTCGTTGCCTTCGCTGATCGGTCCGCCGAAATCGAACATCCCCTGCACCCGATCCTTGGTGCCGTAGGTGATATCGACTTCGCGGATCGGCTCCTCGGTCGGGAGCTTCGAGATCTTGTTGACGAGGCCGCCCGGCGAACCCGAGCCATAGAGAACGGAAACCGGCCCCTTGATCACCTCGACGCGCTGCAGTTGATAGGGATCGGTTCGGAACATGCCGTAATTGATATAGGGCTGGCGCAATCCGTCACGATAGTCGCCGACCGTCGTGGCGTTGTAGCCGCGAATATAGATCTGGTCGAAACGCGGATCGAAGCCGCTCGTTCCTGTCGTCACGCCGGCTGTATAACGCACCGCCTCGATGACCGTCTGCGCGCCGCGCTGCTCGATTTCCTTCTCGGTGGTGACCGAGATCGAACGCGGCGTCTCGACGAGTGGCGTGCTGATCTTGGTCGCGCCCGCGCTGTTCTTGGCCGTAACCGACGTCCGGTCGGTCTTGCTATCAGAGGCTGCACCTTGAATGACGATCGGTTCCAGCGCTGTCGCGGTGTCGCCTGTGGAGGCGCTCTGGGCGGAAGCCGGCGATGCCGCAAAGCCGATCAGAACGACCGCTGTCGTGGCAAATAGCCCATCTCTATAAATTCGCGGTAGATTATTAGAAACATTCAAAAAAACACGCGCCATCACTTGGTCCCTACATCACAGATGCGCGCGGAACCTATGGAGCGAAATTGGCCTTGTCAACATAAGGTGATTATTTTAGTCATCTTTTAACCGATAAAATCTCCGCGCCTGGCTCTCCCGAGCAGGTTGCACGCAGCATCGAGGTCTTCATCGTTCTCCGCCGGATCATTGCCGGCGGAGGGCGGTTTTGTCGTGCGAGAGGGCAAGTGCGGACCGAGACAACCGTCAACCTGCCGGGCTTGATGGGAATCGAACCGGTGAATTCGGCCCGGCATGGGTAAGACATTGGCCCGATGTGACGCATGTGAACGACATACTGTCATCACCTGCTACAAAATCATTAGGGCAAGCATGTCGTCTTTTCGGGCGAACTCCACGGTCCGTCTTGTCTCCGGCCCTCTGCTCCCTAAATCCGACAGATGGATACCGAGCGAACCACAGCTCCTATCAAATCGGTAAGGGCGTCTTCGCGGAAACCTCTCCAGAGGTTGAGCCCGGCCATTGTCGAGCAAGTCGAGCGCCTGCTCGGCGGTCGCACGCGCGATATCCGCCTGCATGGCGAGCTGGCCCAGCTTTTTCGCGAACGCTCCTGGCCGCGGACTGCCAAGATCATCCGCGCCTGGATGGTGTGGGTCATCGTGCTCGACATCCTGACATGGGGGCTCAACGCGATCTTGCTTCCGGCCGAAACCGTGATGTCGATGCTTTGGCCGGCGTCTATCCTTCCGCCTGCGGCTCTTGTCGCCGTGCTCGTCTTCCGGCGGCCGCACCCTTTGTGGCTGCAGGGCGTTTTCATCCTCTCGGCGGTGTTTCTCATCTTGCTGTCCGTCGCCCTGGTGGGCGTGAACAGCGGCGGCGAATTTTATGAGCGGCATTTGACCATCATGCTCTTTGTTGCCGTCACCGCCATCATCATCTTTCCCGTTCCACTCGGTTGGGCGATGGCGATCGGTGCTTCTGCCCTCGGTCTCTACCTCGTGTTTCAATTGCGCAATCCAGGCATCGAGGCGGGAAGCGCGCTCGCCGGGACGCTGTTTTTCGCGAGCGGAGTGGCAGCAACCGTCGTTGCCCGACGCACCACAACCATCTTCGCTCAGAAGACTTTCCTGCTCGAGTTACGAGATCGAAGTCGCCTCGCAGAGCTCACCGACGCCAATTCGCAGCTGGAATTGCTGGCACGGACCGATCCGCTGACGGGTGTCGCCAACCGGCGTTCGATGATGGAAACGCTCCATCATTTCTGGAACCAGGAGCTTAGACAAACGAGCGGCGCCGCGATGCTGATGTGCGATCTCGATGACTTCAAGCATCTCAACGATAATCTCGGGCATGCCGAAGGCGACCGCTGCCTGGTGAAAGTGGCCGGCATCATTCAGAGCAGCATGAGAGATGAGCGGGATGAGGTCGCCCGTTACGGCGGCGAAGAGTTTCTCGTCTTTCTGCCTGGCTCCGATGGACAAGAGGCCAGGGCGGTTGCGGAGAGAATTCGCAGCCGAGTTGAAGCTGCGTCTCTTCCAAATCCCACCTCTCGCGTCGTCCCCTGGGTCACTGTCAGCATTGGAATAGCGATATTGCAAAATGGCAACGTCGTGTCCGCAGAGCACATGCAGCGCCAAGCGGATGCGGCGCTCTACCTTGCCAAAAAGACCGGCCGCAACTGCGTGGTGGTCCACGCTCTAGAGGCCAATCAAGCCGACTGAAGCAACCCAGGAATACCCTGCCCAAAACCAAACTTCTTAGATAGCTGCAAGGCGGGGCAGCTTTCGCGCCCAACCTGACCATTTGACAGATATCCTACGAGTATATATGCAGGATGTGTCTGATTGACGATGCTAGAAAGCGATCCGCATGACATTGAAATCGATGAAGCCGCTGACGCGCGCGCCACTGCTGCATGTCTCCGTGCAAGAAAGTCTGCGCGCCTATATCGACGACAATGGCCTGGCGCCCGGAACCCTGCTTCCGGCGGAAGGAGAGCTTGCCACCCAGCTCGGCGTTAGCCGAAATTCGCTGAGGGAAGGCATCAAGGCGCTGGAATCGCTCGGCGTGCTGGAGACCCGGCGCGGCGTCGGCATCTTCGTGAAGGCCTTTTCCTTCGAGCCGCTTCTCGACAATCTCGCTTACGGCCTCGGCGGCGCCCTGCGGCAGATCGAAGAGGTGCTTGAAATCCGGCGCACGCTGGAAGTGGGCTTGATCGGCAAGACGATCGACGTGATCGGGGAAGAGGACATCGCCGAGCTGCGTGCCACCGTCAATCGCATGCGCGCCCATGCCGAACGCGGCGAAACCTTTGCGACAGACGACCAGCTGTTCCACCGATTGCTGTTTCGCTGCCAGGACAATGAAACACTCGTGCGGCTGATCGATGTCTTCTGGCTCGCCTTCTACAAGGCATCCGATTTCGTCAATCTTGAAAATGCCGATCCGATGGCGACGTGGCGCGACCATGCCGCGATCGTCGATGCGATCGAGGCAAAAGATCTGGAGGAGGCGCGCAGACGCCTGGATCGTCACTACGAGGGCATTGCCCGGGTGATCGCCAACAACAAGACAAGTTCAAACGTGGGAGGAACACATGAAAAGACTGTCTAGATTATCCGTTATTGCGCTTGGCGCCTTGCTGTCGACGGCTGCCGTTCCGGCTCTTGTCGTTTCGGGCGTTGCAAACCAGGCGCAGGCAGCCACGCTGTCGGGCGGCTTCGATGTCGGCCCAGGAGGCTTCCAGGGCAACTTCAATCCGCTCGCCGCGACCGCCGGCTTCACCTGGCTCAGCGTCTACTACGAACCGCTGATCACCTATGACGAGAAGCTGCAGAAGGTCGTCGGCGCGCTGGCAAGCTCCTACGAGGTCAGCTCCGACCAGATGACCTACACGTTCAAGCTGGCGGACGCCAAATGGCATGACGGTAAACCGTTCACCGCCAAGGACGCGAAGTTCACCATGGGCCTTGCTATGGATGCGAAAACCGGCTCGGTGCTCGCTGCCCGGCTGAAGGGCATATCGTCCGTCGAGACGCCGGATGAGCACACGGTTGTCATCAAGCTCAGCGCCCCGAGCAGCAGCTTTCCCGACACGATGACCAAGGTGATGATGCTACCCGAGCATGCGCTCTCCTCGATTCCTGCCGACCAGCTGGCGAAGAACACCTGGTGGTCGACCGCTCCGATCGGCACCGGTCCGTTCAAGTTCACCAAATACGTCTCGGATCAATATGTCGAACTTGCCGCAAACACCGATTATCGCGGTGGCAAACCCGCCCTGGAACGCGTCATCAATCGCTATTTCGCCAACCCGGCCGCGGCGATCGCGGCGCTGAGATCCGGCGAAATCCAGTTCACCTATGTCGATTCCAACGACGTACCGACCTTCAAGGAAAACAAGGACTTCCAGGTCATCGAAGGCAACTCTTTCGTCGTCAACTATCTCGGCTTCAACCACGATTCCCCGCTCTGGAAGGATGTGCGCGTCCGCCAGGCGGTGATGTACGCGATCAATCGCGATGCCATCATCCAGAGCCTCTATGGCGGCGCGGCCAAGCCTGCCAACTGCGCCTATGTCGCCGAACAGCTGATACCTCCTGATATCGACACCTATGCCTATGATCCTGAGAAGGCCAAGAAGTTGCTGACGGAAGCCGGCTGGGACCAGATCAATGGCGGCAAGCCGATCACGCTTCTGACCTATTACACCACGCCGCTGGCTACCAACGTGCTTGCCGCAGTTCAGGCGATGCTTGCCCAGGTCGGCATCAACATCGTCCCGCGCGCCGTCGATGCGCCGACCTATAACAGCATCGTGCTCAATGCGGCGCCGGACATGGCCCAGTTCCAGATGGTCTATGCCGGGCTGCAGAACGGGCCGGATGCCGGCAGCATCAATGTCGGCCTCAACGAGAAGCAGATCCCTCCGGCCGGACCGAATGTCGCCAGGGTGCGCATGCCTGACCTCACCAAGGCGCTCGATAGTGCCTTGGCCGAGCCGGACAGCGCCAAGCGGGATGCCGCCTACCAGGACGTCTGCAAGGTGATGAACACGGAGCTGCCCTGGGCGACGCTCTGGGTGGCAAACCGTTACGGCATCGTCTCGACCAAGTTGAAGGATTTCGTCTGGACGCCGGCGCCGGGCGGCGGCCCCTACCAGGCCGACCCGCAGAAATGGTCGATCGCCGAATAGGCGTTTCCGCAAAGCCTTGAGGGTGGCTTCGGCCACGCTGACACGACGGATTCATGATGCTCCGATACAGTCTCAGACGCCTGATCATAGGAATGGGCATGCTCGTCGCCCTGAGCATGCTGATCTTCCTGCTGCTGCGCCTGACACCAGGCGACCCGATCGATGCCTATATCGATCCGAACCTGCCGATGTCGCCGTCGGATCTTGCCGATCTGCGCCGAAGCCTCGGGCTCGATCAGCCCTTGCCCGTCCAGTATCTCGGCTGGCTGCAGCAGGCGCTGACGGGCAATCTCGGCTATTCGATCAAGCGTCTCGACCAGCCGGTTCTGGCTCTGGTGCTGTCGCGGATCGGGCCGACGGTGCTGTTGATGGGCACCGCCCTTGTCTTCGCCATCGTCGCAGGCATCGCCTGCGGGGTGATCGGCGCCGTTCGCCGCAATTCGCTCGCCGATCTCTCCCTATCGGTGGCAGCACTTGCCGGCATTTCGAGCCCGGCATTCCTCAGCGCGCTGCTCGGCCTTTATATCTTCTCCGTCCGCCTGCACTGGATGCCATCGGGCGGCATGCTGACACCCGGCGAGGCGTTCTCGGTGGGCGATCTCCTCCATCATCTGATCCTGCCGGCCGCCCTTCTGTCCGTCGCGCAAGCCGCATTGATCATGCGTTACATGCGCGCCTCGCTGCTCGAAGTCCTGAACCAGGATTACGTGCGCACGGCCCGCGCCAAGGGCGTTCTCGAGTTTTGGGTCATCACCAAACATGCGTTGCGCAATGCGCTGCTTCCGATCGTCACCCTGATCGGCTCCACCATCGGGCTTGCCATCGGCGGTGCCATCTTCATCGAGAGTGTCTTCAACTGGCCGGGCATGGGGCTTCTGCTCGTCGATGCCGTACAGACCCGCGACTATCCCGTTATCATGGGAGCGACGCTCGTCATCGGCACTTGCGTTATCACAGTCAATCTTCTGACCGACATCACCTATGCGGTCGTCGACCCGCGCATCAAGGTGGGCTGACCATGCTGGCACGCTCCCCGCAACGCCGCAGCCCGGGGCCACTTGCCCGCGCCTTCGATCGTTTTCTGCTCAACCGCGCAGCCGTTGCCGGCGTCGGCATCGTCCTTCCGATGCTGCTCTTGATCCTCTCCTATCCGCTGTGGTGGGCTTACCGGCCGAACGACATCGATCTTCTGGCGATGAACAGCGGCCCGACGGCCACGCACTGGTTCGGAACCGACGGCGTCGGCCGCGATGTCTTTGCGCGCGTGCTCGAAGGCGGCCGGATTTCGCTTCTGGTCGCCGTTGCATCGACCGCGCTGTCCGCGGTCATCGGCTTTCTCTTCGGCGCCGTCTCGGCGCTTGCGGGACGTTGGGCGGATGCCGTCTCGATGCGCTTCGTCGATCTGGTGATGACCCTGCCGCCCGTCATCTTCCTGCTCGTGCTCGCCTCGATTGCCGGCACCGGCATCTGGCCGACCGTACTCGTCATCTCGCTGCTTTCCTGGCCGCTGCTGGCGCGCATGATCCGCTCCCGGCTGCTGGAATTGCGTGAGCGCGACTTCGTCATGGCCGCGCGCGGCATGGGCGCCGGCATCGGACATCTGCTCTTTCGCCACGGCCTGCCGAACTCGATCGATATCCTCGTGGTCTATGCGACGCTGCAGATCGCCAATGCCATCCTGCTCGAGGCCGGCTTGTCTTTCCTCGGTCTCGGCATCGCTCAGCCGGCGGCAAGCTGGGGCAACATGCTGAACGCCGCCCGCTCGACGGCCGTGCTCGAACAATATCCCTGGCAATGGCTCTTCCCCGGCGCCGCGCTCATCCTTGCCGTCCTTGCGATCAACTTCATCGGCGATGGCCTCAGAGATGCCTTCGACCCGCGTGCCGAACTGAACTGACAATCGAAAGAAGCGAAAATGACCAAATTCAAGGGTGTCGTTCCCCCCGTCGTAACACCGCTTAATCCGGATTTCACCGTCGACTACCGCTCCTATACGCGTGTGCTCGAACATCTGATCGATGCCGGCTGCCACGGCGTATTCGTGCTCGGCTCGACGAGCGAGGTGATCTTCCATGACGACAAGACCCGGCGCGAAATCATCGAGCATTCGGCCAAGGTGGTGAATGGCCGTGTGCCGCTGATCGTCGGCGTCATCGACCCGACCACGGATCGCGTCATTGCCCATGCGAAGGTCGCAAAGACCGCCGGCGCCGACGCGGTGGTGGTGACGGCGCCATTCTATACCGTCACCAGCCAGTCCGAGATCCTCGATCATTTCCGTTATGTCAGAGATGCGGTGGACGTTCCGCTGGTCGCTTACGACATTCCCGTCTGCGTTCACGTCAAGCTGCAGCGCCAGACCGTCGTCACCCTTGCCAGGGAAGGCGCCATTATCGGCCTCAAGGATTCCAGCGGTGATGACGGCAATTTCCGCTATGCGCTGCTCGACCTTGCCGAACACAAGGACGTCTTCCTGATGACCGGCTCCGAGATCGTCGTCGACACCGCCCTGTTGATGGGCGCCCACGGCGTCGTTCCCGGCATCGCCAATGTCGATCCGCACGGCTATATCAGGCTTTGGGATGCCGCGCAGCGCGGCGATTGGGCCGCCGCGAAAAAGGAGCAGGAGCGCCTTTGCCGCCTCTTCGAAATCGTTTGGGTCGCGCAGGGCCGTGTCAGCGGCGGCGCAGCCGGCATCGGCGCCTTCAAGGCCGCCATGCAGAGCCTCGGCATCATCGACACCGCCGTCATGCCGCGGCCGCGCGCCTCGCTCAACGATGCGGAAACGGCGCGGATCGACGAGATCCTGCGTGCAACCGGCCTGCTGAACTGAGCGGCCGATGGAACAGGCCGCCGAACCCGTACTCGACATCAGGGGATTGCGAACGATCTTCCGCATCCGCGGCGGCGAGATCACGGCGGTCAACGATATCGACCTCAGCATCGCCGCCGGCGAGACGCTGGCGCTCGTCGGCGAATCCGGCTCCGGCAAGTCGGTCACCAGCCTGTCGGTCATGCGGCTGCTCACCCGCGGCATCGGCGTGATCGCCGCAGGCAGCATCCGCTTGACGACCAGGGGCGGCGCGGCCCGGGATCTTGTCTGCCTCGACGAAGAGAGCATGCGCAGGATCAGGGGCGACGATATCGGCATGGTGTTCCAGGAGCCGATGTCGAGTCTCAATCCGGTTTTCACGATCGGCGACCAGATCGCCGAGCCGATCCGCATCCATCGCGGGGCGGGCCGCAAGGCGGCGATGGAGGCAGCCGTCGCGCTGCTTGAAAGCGTCGGCATACCGGACGCCCGGCGCCGTGCCGGCCAATATCCGCACGAACTCTCGGGCGGCATGCGGCAACGCGCCACCATCGCCATGGCCCTCGCCTGCGATCCGGCGCTGCTGATCGCCGATGAGCCGACCACGGCGCTCGACGTGACGATCCAGGCGCAGATTCTCGATCTGCTGCTCAAACTGCAGCGTGAGCGCGGCATGGCCATGCTCTTCGTCACCCACAATCTCGGCGTCGTCGCCGAAATCGCCCATCGCGTCGCGGTGATGTATGCTGGCCGGATCGTCGAGGAAGGGCCGGTCGGCGAGGTGTTCCGCAATCCCAAACATCCCTACACGATGGGCCTTCTCGCCTCCATGCCGCGCCTCGGCGATGCCGCGCGGATGAAACAGGCCGGCGAAAAACTCGCCGCCATTCCCGGCATGGTCCCGAGCCTGATGAACATGCCGAGCGGCTGCGCCTTTTCCCCACGCTGCAAATTCGCGATCGAAGCCTGTCGCGCTGCCGTTCCGGCGCTCGAACAGGTCAATCCGCAGCACCGCAGCCGCTGCGTGAGATGGCAGGAGATCTAGATGAACGCACCGCTGCTCTCCGTCCGCGACCTTTCGAAACACTATACCTCCCGCGGCACGCGGCTGAACATTCTTCAGGGCATTTCCTTCGATATCGGCAAGGGTGAAGTGGTCGGGCTTGTCGGCGAATCCGGCAGCGGCAAGACCACGATCGGGCGTTCCGTCCTCCGCCTCGTCGAACCGTCGTCCGGCAGCGTCCGCTTTGACGGGAAGGAACTCACGGCACTTTCCGCCTCGGCGCTCAGACGGCAACGGCCGCGCATGCAGTATATTTTCCAGGACCCCTTCGCCAGCCTGTCGCCGCGCATGACGATCGGCGAAATCCTGACGGAAGGCCTGAAGATCCAGGGGATCGGCACCGCCCGCGACAGGCTCGATCGGGCGCTGTCGGCCTTGGCCCAGGTCGACTTGCCTGCTGAAGCGATCAATCGCTACGCGCATGAATTTTCCGGCGGCCAGCGCCAGCGCATCGGGATCGCCCGGGCTTTGACCTTGTCGCCCGAATTCATCGTCGCCGACGAGCCGGTCTCGGCGCTCGACGTGTCGATCCAGGCGCAGGTGATCAACCTGCTGCGCGACCTGCAGCAGCGGCTTGGCCTGACCATGCTGTTCATCTCGCATGACCTCGCCGTCGTCGAATATATCTGCGACCGGGTGATCGTGCTTTATCTCGGCCGCATCATGGAAATCGCGCCGAGTGCCGATCTCTATGCGAGACCGCAGCATCCCTATACGCGCGCTTTGCTCTCGGCGATCCCATCACCCGATCCGGATGCCCGCCGTAACAGGCAGATCCTGAAAGGCGATATTCCAAGTCCGGCTAATCCGCCGAGCGGATGTGTTTTTCGCACGCGCTGTCCGAGTGCGCTCGGGGCCTGTGCCGGCGCCGTTCCGCAATTACGTGAAATAGCACCCGGCCACCTCAAGGCCTGCATCCGCGACGACCTCGACTGATCCGTCATTCATCGGAGAAAACAGATGAACGCCAAGACGCCGCATGCCGCCATCGGCGGAAATTGGGCGAGCATGCTTCTGCCGATCGCAGCCGATGACAGCATCGAATTCGACAAACTTGGCGAAGAGATTGACATCCTCACCGAGGCCGGTGTCGACGGTATTTATTCGAATGGCACCGCCGGCGAATTCCATAACCAGACAGAGGAGGAATTCGACAGCATCCAGGAGATGCTGGCCGGACGCTGCACAGCGTCTTCAACCCCGTTCGTGATCGGCGCCTGCCAACCGGACCCATCGATCATGCTCAACCGCGTCCGCCGTGCCGCCACGCTCGATCCCAGCGCCATCCAGGTCATATTGCCCGACTGGTGGCCGCTCACCAATGCCGAAGCAGTCGACTTCCTCAACCGGGCGGCCGGCGCTGCCGACGGAATTCCGCTCATCCTCTACAATCCGCCGCATGCCAAACGCGTGTTGACGCCAAAGGAGTTGGGCATGGTCTGTGCGGCGTCCCCTGACGTGATCGGCATCAAGCTCGCCGATGGCGACGCCTCCTGGTATGGCGATGCACGCCGACATCTGTCCGGGCTTTCGCTCTTCGTCCCCGGCCATCATCTCGCAACCGGCATCAAAGAGGGCGTCGCGGCAGGCTCCTTTTCCAATGTCGCCTGCCTTAGCCCCCGCGGTGCGCAGAGCTGGACGGCCTCGATGCGAAGTGACATCGACGCCGCACTCGATCTGGAACGACGCATCTGCACGTTCATGGACGCGCATATCGTCCCGTTTCGGCAGGAATTCGGCTATTCGAACGCCGCTCTCGACAAATTGTTGAGCGCCATCGGCAATTGGGGACCTGTCGGCACGCGTTTACGGTCTCCTTATCGCTCGATAGATCAGGCGGAAGCGGTCAGGCTGCGACGCATCGCCCGCTCCGAACTGCCCGATCTTTTCCCCTGACTTTGCTCGGGTTGAGTGCAGACCCGCTCGATCCCGATCTCCAGGCGCAGAAGAAGAATTTTCTGTTGTCGCAAATGAAAAATCTGATTTACTGCTACTCCGCTGCTTGGCTTTGAGGGGGATATTGCCGATGCCGTGGACACGCAGAGATATTGTGCTTGGTGGATTGGCGTTACTTGGCGCCGGTGCAGTTCAGAAACCCGCATTTGCCGCGGCGTCTTCCAATTTTGCCGGCACCGCCGTCGACAATGGCGTGACCTTCCAAAGGACCAACTTCGCCAAGATCGACAGGAAGTGGCAGCGTCAGGTTGTCAAATATTTCAGCAGCGAGCCGATCGGCACCGTCGTCGTCGATACCAGACACCATTTTCTCTACGTGATCATGGAGAACAAGACGGCCATCCGCTATGGCGTTGGCGTCGGCCGCGAGGGCTTCAAATGGTTCGGCCGCGCCACGATCGACGCCAAATCCCTTTGGCCGCGCTGGACGCCGCCGCCGGAAATGCGCAAGCGCCATCCCGAACTGCCTGAATTCGTGGCGGGAGGCTCACCGAAGAACCCGCTCGGCCCCCGCGCCATGTACCTGCATCGCGACGGCGTCGACACCGGCTATCGCTTCCATGGCACGCTTGAGCCGTGGAGCATCGGCAAGGATGCCTCCAGCGGCTGTATCCGCATGTTCAACGAAGACGCCATCGACCTTTATCAGCGGTGCCCCATCGGCACGGCTGTACAGGTTCTGCCGCATATTGCCGACCAGGCCGAAAGCGCCACTCAGGTCAGCCAAACAACCCCGGTCGAATAAGGATATCACCCTGATGTCTGCTACAGCAGAATATACGAGGCGCCTTCTCGCCGCGGCCATGCTCCTGGCGCTTGCCGCCTGCTCCACCACGGAGGTCGCCTCCCTGGAAGAACCGACGGCCGCGCCGATGACCGGCCAGACCAACGATCCCGCGCCCGGTTTCGAGAATGTCGCAGCCGGCAGCGAAGAGGATTTTATCCTCAATGTCGGCCGGCGGATCTACTTCAAGCAGGATTCCGCCGCTCTCGATTCCGTCGCCATGGCAACCTTGGACAACCAGGCCGTCTGGCTCAACAACAACCCGACCTGGCTGCTCAAGCTGCAGGGATTTGCCGACGATTCCGGTTCCGCGTCGAAAATGCAGACGCTGTCGCAGAAGCGCGCCGATGCGGCGATGGCCTATCTCGCCTCGAAGGGCGTGGACGCCAAACGCATGTGGGCCAAGGGCTACGGCAACGACCGGGAAGTCCGCGACTGCACGGAGCGCTCCTGCAAGGTGCAGAACCGGCGCGTCGTCACCAATCTGCGCACTCAGCCCGACGCGGTCTGACCGCAGCCAAAACCATTTAACGTTTGCGCAGGCACGCTAACGGCCAGGCTCGGCTCGACTACGCCATAGTGTCGCCAGCCTGCCTTTATTGCGAGGGCGGCAGCACATACTCGCGTGGCGACGGCAAATCGATGACGAACCTGATATCCCCTGCATTCGCCGCCACGACCAGCTGGTAGTCGCCCGGCTCGGCACGGAAGGCGCCGGCCTCGACGTCGAAATAAGCGAGATCGCGCGGCCGGATCGTCATCACGGCCGTGCCGGTCTCGCCGGGCTGCAGCGACAGCTTTGCGAAGGCGCGCAGCTCCTTGTCCGGCCGTTCCACCTTGGCCTTCGGCGAACGCACGTAGAGCTGCACCAGTTCCGAGCCGGCCCGATCGCCTGTATTGGTCAGGCCGAGGCTGACGGTGATGCCGTCAGCCCCCATTTCGCCGGCCGACAGCCGCGGCTCACCCCAGCTGAAGCGTGTATAGCCAAGGCCGAAGCCGAAGGGGAAGAGCGGCTCGACGGCGCGTGTGTCGTGATGACGGTAGCCGACGAACACGCCTTCGGCATAGCGCACATGCCCGTCCTTGCCGGGATAGATGGCGGGATCGCTCGTAATGGCGGAATTGTCGGCCAGCGCCTTCGGGAAGGTCTGCGGCAGGCGCCCGCCGGGCTCGACATCGCCGAACAGCACATCGGCGACGGCATTGCCGAGCTCCTGCCCCGGATACCAGATCTGCAGCACGGCGCGAACCTTGCCAAGCCAGGGCATTTCCACCGGGCCGCCGGTCTGCAGCACGACGACGGTATTGGCATTGGCGGCGGCCACCTTCTCGATCAGCTCCTCCTGCCGGCCCGGAAGCCGCATGTCGGGCAGATCCAACCCTTCGGTATCCCATTCACCGTCGCGGCCGACGAAGAGAAGCGCGACATCGGCATTGCCGGCCGTCTCGACGGCTGCCGCGATATCGGCGTCGCCGAGCGGCTTTTCAACGCCGAAACGAACGGCGATGAGGTTGATGCCCTCGCCGCTCGCGGTGGACGGCTCATATTCGACGGCGACCGCATAGGCCCGGCCGGCTTCGAGCGCCACGGTGCCGCGCTGTTCGTCATTGGCGGTGCCGAAGTAGTTTTCGCCGCGCGTCCAGCCATCATGGCCGTCAACCGTCAGCGCAGCATCGACGAAGAGCCGCGCCAGGCCGGCATTGGTCATGCCGAAAACATGATCGCCGCTCTCCTCCGGCACGAATTGCATGGTCATCCGGGCCGAGAAATCGGCTGGATCGAGCTCATCGGACGGCAGCTCGAACCAGAAGAACTCGCCCTTGTCGACAGTCTCGACATGCAGCGGATTGCCCTGGCAGCCGCGGCCCTTGAAATATTCGACCGTGATCTTTCCCTTGAACACGTCGATCAGACGGTTATGGCGGCAGCCGACGGCGTGGCTGATGCTGTTGGCATTGGCAAGGGCGGCGCGAATGCCTTCGAGCGGACTGACCGTGTAATGCGCGGCGATCTGGGCGCTGCCGCCGCCCATGACGCGCGCGGTGGCGGCATTGGGTCCGATGACGGCAATGCGGTCGAGCGAGGTCTTGGCAAGCGGCAGGATGCCGTCGTTCTTGAGGAGGACCGTGCCCTCCGCGCCGAGACGGCGGATCAGCGCCCGATCTTCCGGCAGATCGATCGCCCGCTCGCTGAGATCGGGCTTTTTCTCGAAGGCGCCGACCCGCTCGAGCAGCAGCAGCATGCGCCGCGCCGCCGCCTTCACGGTGGCAGCCTCGACCTTGCCCTCGCGCACGGCGGCAACCAATTTCTCGCCGCGGTCGCGCGCCGGACCCGGCATTTCGAGATCGAGACCGGCATTGATCGTCTCGGCCGTCGAATGCGAGCCGAACCAATCGGACATGACGATACCTTGGAAATCCCATTCCTGGCGCAGCACCTTGGTCAGCAGCCAATGATGCTCACTCGTATAGGTGCCGTTGAGCCGGTTATAAGAGGACATGACGGCCATCACGCCGGCGCGGCGGACGGCGTGTTCGAAGGGCGGCAGGTAGATTTCGCGCAGCGTCCGCTCATCGATATCGGAAGACATTGTCTGCCGCTCGATCTCGGATTCATTGCCGGCAAAGTGCTTGATCGTCGCCGCGATCCCCTCGCCCTGGACGCCGTCGATATAGGCGACCGCCAATTCGGCGGTCAGCATCGGATCTTCGGAATAACATTCGAAATTCCGGCCATTGAGGCCGGAGCGATGGATATTCACCGTCGGCGCCAGCAGCACGGCGGCGCCCTTGCTCTTTGCCTGGCGCGCAAGAGCTGCGCCCATCTGGGTGACGAGATCGGGATTCCAGGTAGCGCCGAGCGCGATGCCGACGGGAAAGCAGGTCGCCTTGACGCCGGCGACCAGCGAGCCGGCGCCGCGCGCGCCGTTCGGGCCGTCCGTCACCTTGATTTTCGGCACGCCGAGACGCTCGACGGGAACGGTCGTCCAGAAATCGGCGCCCGATAGCAGGGAGACCTGCTCCTCGAGCGTCATCTGGTCGAGAATGGAATCGATCATGCAAACCTCCCAAGGAAATCCTTAAACCTACCGATTACTCGGTATTTTTAGGATGTCAATCGGGCAAGCCTGATGTATGGACGGAGAGCACGGGAGACATCGGCTAAGAGCCGCTCCAAGCGGCAGACGAGGACGATGGCAGAATTTTCAGAACAGAAGGCCGGACAGGCAGAAAAACGGCAGCGCCGATCCCGCAAGGGAGAGACACGCCGCGCCGAAATCCTGACGGCGGCGATGCGGCGCTTTGCCGAAGACGGCTACCAGAATGCCGCCATCGCCGACATAGCCCGCGATGTCGGCCTGTCGCTGCCCGGCCTGCTGCACCACTTCCCCACAAAGGTCGACCTGCTGCTCGCCATTCTTGCCAAACGCGATCTCGACAGCGCCGATTTCATCGGGCTCCACGGGTCCGATCTCCGCGGCCTGCTGAAGGGCATGGTCACCGTCTTCCGCCGCAACGCCGAAATGATCGAGGTCGTCAGGGCCTTTGCCATCCTCAATGCCGAAAGCCTGATGAAGGATCACCCTGCCAAGGCATGGTTCCTCACTCGCGCCACCGAGATGCAGGACAATTTCGCCTCGACCTTCGAACGGGCTGTCGCCGACGGCTCGATAGGCGGCGGGATCGACGGCACCGCGATGGCCGCCGAACTGATCGCCGTGATGGACGGGCTGCAGATGCTCTGGCTGCGCGACCCAGATCGCTTCGACATGGTCGGCGGCCTGGAAGCCTATGTCGGGCGCCTGCTGGCGAGCCTCGGTTTGGAAGGCTGAGGCTTTATCGTCAAAACGCGCCAGCCAAACCATCATGCGGCTGACGGCTGCGCAATATCATCAGGCTGCGCCGGCCATATGCTTGCCGATGGTCTGTTTGTCCGCGGTTGCGACGTCAACCTCGTAAACAAACCGGCCTTCGCTCATGACAACGATGCGATCGGCAAGATCGAATAGCTCGTCGAGATCCTCGGAGAGTAGGAGGACGGCGGCGCCGTTGTTGCGAGCATTGACAATCCTTTCGCGGGTCTCCTCGCAGGCCTTAAAGTCTAGGCCGAAAGTCGGGTTTGAGGCAATGAGAACCTGCACCTCATTTGTCAGTTCGCGTGCCAGCACGGCCCGCTGCACGTTACCTCCGGACAGTGTGGTCATTTCGGCATCGAGACCTGCCGCTTTTACGCGGAACTGCTGAACAAAGTTCGCCGCTTGCTCTGCCATTGCCTTGCCGCTGATGAACTGACCCACGGCGACCGGCGGTCTGTCGAAGTTTCGGAGCGCCATGTTCTCCTGAAGCGACATGCGTGGAACACAGGCATTCTTCAAGGGCTCTTGCGGGAGACCGTAGACTCCGAGATCGGCGATTTCTTTCCGGGTTCCGTGGAAGGCCCTGCCGCATACTTTGACAACGCCCGAGCGATCTCGCTGTCCCATCAGGGCCTCGACCAATTCCTTCTGGCCATTCCCGGATACTCCGGCGACACCGACGATCTCGCACCTTCCAACATCAAGAGAAACGTCCTTGACTGCAGGCAAGCCTATATCCCCCAGTGCGCTGAGACCTTGAATTGACAACCGCATTTCGGAATATTTTGGAGTCCGAGCCTTGGTGCTGCTTTTTTCCAATGCATGACCGATCATTGCCTCGGCCATCTCCGTTGTGGTCATTTCCGACACCCGGCCTGTCCGAACGGCCTGCCCCTTACGAAGAATCGTCGCGTCGTCGGCGTAGCGGGTCACCTCTTCGAACTTGTGTGTGATGAGGATGGCGCTGAGTTCTCCGGTCCCTGTGAGCTGCCGCACGAAGCCCAGAACGTCCTTAGCCTCATCAGGCGTCAAAACAGAGGTGGGCTCGTCCAGGATCAGGAGACGGCGACCGAGATAGAGCTGCTTGATCAACTCGGCTTTCTGCTTCTCACCAGCAGACAATTGAGACACACGCACGTTGAGAGGAACGTGGAAAGGCATCGTCTTCATCAGCGCCTGCAACCGTTCGCCGGTCGAGTGCCAATCGATGAAGCCTGGTAACCGCGCTTCGCTTACTACGAGATTTTCGGCAACGGTCATGGACGGGACTAGGGTAAAATGCTGATACACCATGCCTATACCCAGGGCATCAGCGTCTTTTGGCGTTGCGATATTGGCTCCTCTACCGTCTACTAGGACCGAGCCCTCGTCTGGCTGATAGAAACCGACAAGGCATTTGACGAGCGTACTCTTGCCCGCACCATTCTCGCCCAGCAAGGCGTGGACGCTTCCGGCCCTGACGGACAGGCAAACACCATCGAGTGCGGTGAGCGCGCCGAACCGCTTGGTCATGTCCACCAGGTCCAAACTGATCGCATTCATGTTGGTTTCCCTTCGCTCTTATCGGTGCAGGCTAAGTTCACCCGGTGCATCGGTAAACGTCTGAACTCGTGAGGTCGACGCAATCATGATCGCCAACGTCAGGACATATGGAGCCGCGTTGAAAAGGTAGTAAAAGCCGGTGATCCCCATTCCCTGGAGAGCAGGGCCGATTGCGCCAGCCCCTCCGAACAGGAGCGACGCCCAAAGCGCCCTGACCGGGTCCCACCTCGCAAAAATCACCAAGGCGACAGCCATGATCCCCTGCCCACTGGACAAGCCTTCGCTCCAACTACCGGGATAAGAGAGGGACAGGAAGCTGCCGCCCACGCCCGCGAGAAATCCGCCGACACTCGTCGCGAGAATCCGTACTTTCAGAACTGGAAAACCCAAGGCACGCGCGGCGTCTTCGCTATCTCCAACGGTCCGCAGCATAAGGCCCCAACCGGTCCGGTTGAAAAAGAGGCGCAACACGAACGCCAGTGCCACTCCAACAAAGAAAAGCACGTTGACATCGAGAGCCGACTGAACCTGCGGGATATCAGTCCAAAATCCCAGGGGAATTGTCGGCAGCGACGGCGCCTTCGGTTCGATGAATGGCTTTCCCCAGAAGAAGGCCAAGCCGGTGCCAAGTACCATGAGACTGATACCGATTGCTGTGTCGTTGACCCGCCTTGAAGCGCACCTATTCCTAGCCGGCTGAGCATTCATCGATCGAAAATTTCATCCCGCCTTCCTGCGGCGCGGACCGTCCGCGCCGAGCCAGCATCAGAACTCCTCCCATGAAGCGGCAGCGGCCGTCGCGGTTGCGGCGCGTCCGCCAAAGGCGCCGGCGAGCTTCTGACCGAACGTGCGCGCCGGTGAGGCGACCGGTTTGCTTTGGGGGGTAACGGCGCGTGGCGCCATCTGGGCGGCATCCAGCTTGAAACGGGCGATCAGGCGGGCAAGATTGGTCGCCTCCTCCGCCAGCCGGTTCGTCGCGGCGGTAGATTCCTCGACCATCGCCGCGTTCTGCTGCGTTACCTGATCCATCTGATTGACAGCGGTGCTGACCTCGGAGAGACCGGTCGACTGCTCCCTTGCGGCCGTTGCGATCGAGCGCACATGCTCGTCGATCTTGACGACATGGTCCTGGATATTGCCGAGCGCTTCGCCCGTTGCCGTCACCAGCTTCACCCCGGAATGGACCTCGTCGCTGGACCGATTGATCAGCACCTTGATGTCCTTGGCGGCATTGGCCGAACGCTGCGCCAGTTCGCGCACCTCTTGAGCGACGACGGCAAAGCCCTTGCCGGCCTCACCCGCCCGCGCCGCCTCGACGCCGGCATTGAGCGCCAGAAGATTGGTCTGGAAGGCGATCTCGTCGATGACGCTGATGATCTTGCTGATTTCGCCCGACGCCTGCTCGATCCGTCCCATGGCCGAGACGGCCTCGCTGACGACAGCGCTCGACTGACCGGTGCTTCTCTTCGCCTCGTCGACCATATGGCTGGCTTCCGAGGCACGCTCGGTCGAATGCTTCACCGCGACGGTAATCTCCTCCAAGGCGGAAGAGGTTTCCTCGAGCGAGGCGGCCTGCTGCTCGGTGCGCTGCGACAGATTTCCGGAGGAGATCCGCATCTCGCCGGCGCCGCCGTTGATAATGTCGACAGCCGCACGCACCTCGCCAAGGACGGAGCGCAGATTGGTCATGGTCGCGTCGACATTTTGCTTGAGTTCGCCGAAGGCGCCCTGGAACTCGCCTGTCATGTCTTCGGTCAAATCACCTTCGGCAAGCGCCGCAATCACACGACAGGTCTCGGCGATGCCGCGGTCGACCGACGCAACGAGGGAGTTGACGCCCGTGGCGAACCCATTCAGGTCCTCATAGCCGTATTCCGCGGCAGCGCGTCGCGTGAAGTCGCCGGCGCCCGCGGCAGTGATGACCTGGTCGACGTTCTTCTGCATTTCGATGACCTTCATCCGCTTGTCTGTGCCGGCGGCATCCAGTTCCCGTATCTTGATGCCATTCTGCTTGAAGACCTCGACAGCGCGGGCCATCTGACCGATTTCGTCGCGCCGGTCGGCGAAGGGGATATTGACGTCATGATTGCCGTGGGCGAGATCGTTCATGCTGCCGGTGAGCCGGCCGATCGGTTTTGCGATCACCCGGGCGCCAAACATGGCAGCGGCGATGAGCGTGACGATGGTCAATAGACCCATGCCAAGATTGAGGAATAGAACGAGAGCAGCGGTCGCATCCGCCTCTTCCCCGGCCTTTGCCGCCATCGCCTTTGCCGAATCCACCCCTTCATCGATCAGCTTGGATGCCTCATCCGAAATGGCCAGCAGCTTTGCTTGAGCGCCCTTCTCCTTCGCATCGAGAGACGGATCACCGGCTTTGAGGACAAGCTTTGCCTTCGCAATTTCGACCATGTCGTTGGTCGCAGCAAAAAGGCTCTCGGCCAGCGTTTTGAGCTTGACGATACGGTCCCGGTTGACCGGCAATCGCAGTCCGTCCATGGCCTCGTCGAGATATTTGACGACGGAGTGATGGCGGGCGGCAAGGTAATCGGCAGCCTTGGCAATCTCGTCGGCGGAAGTGGCGAGACGCAGATCACGGACGCCGACCTGCATACCGCGCCATGAAGCCTTGGTATCGACCAGATCGCGGGAAACAATCAGCTGGTCTCCCTCATATTTCGCGCGTTCATGAACGAGATTGCCACCCTGCCAGCTGGTGATGAGCATAACCGCCACCAGGAAAATGCCGATGCCAGAAAGAATGGCCAGTTTGGTGCTGATGCGCGAAAAGATGGTTGCGGGCATGTTTAGTTCCTGCTTGGCGGCAACAGGAGTCTTCATATCTCCAGCTGGCTGCGAAATAGCCGATCGATTTCATTCGACCGAAAATATTTACGGCCAACACAAGATCACCTTACGGTTGAAGGAAATACATTTGCCAAGGCCTGAGCCGACCAACAAATCGATCAAAATCTAATAAAAAGTTCACTTTCGCCGCCGCTGCAACTCGGATGCGTGATTGGGATAGTGAATGCCTGATATGGATATGGCGGCGATAATCCGGGAGATTTTCTTGAGCGGCTGCCGGTGAGGTCGTTGGACCACCCCGCCGCATCGAAGCGGCGGCGGCGTCTCTCAAGAATGGAGCGTCAGGCTTTTTTCAGCCTCCACGTCCTGACTTCGAAGGGCATGATGTCGGCAGGACCTTTGCGCTCCATCGGCTCTTCGAGAATGTTGAGCGGCTGCGACGCCGTCCATCCCGAAGGCAGCTGGAGGAAGAGGCTGCCACGCCGGCCAGCGGGTTCGTAGAGACGCAGGATCAGGCCGTCGCCCTCTTCCGCAGGCTTCAGGCCCGAAAAAGCGACGGGAGTGCCGGCGATGGCGAGCGGCGTGAAAGTGCCGGCGGAGAGACCTTTGGCTTCCGCTGTAACGAGCGGCTGATTGAGATCGATCGCCTCGTCGAGCACGCCGCCTTCATGCCAGGCGCCGTCATGCGGCATCAGCGCATAGGTGAAGCTCTGCTCGCCTTCGTCGGCCAGCGGATCCGGATAGATCGGCCCGCGCACCAGGCTCATGCCGATCACGTTGCCGCGGGCGCTATGGCCGTATTTGGCATTGTTGAGCAGCGCCACGCCGAAACCCGGCTCACTGATATCGACGAAACGATGGGCGACCGCCTCGAACATGGCCTGCTCCCAGGAGGTATTCGTGTGCGTTGCCCGCTCGACGACACCGAAGGCGCATTCGAACGTCGCCTTTCGGGCTCGCACCTCGACCGGGTTCAGGGTCCGCAGCAGGGTGCGGCGGTCGTGCCAGTCGATCGTCGTTTCGATGTCGAGCCGGCGGGCGTTGGCCGTCAGCACATAGGTCTGGGTGACGCTCGAATTGCGGTAACGATGGACGACACGGATCGCCGCGCGGTGCGGACCGCTTTCGACGAGGGAGAGGCTCTCCGGCGCCTCGAGACGGACGGCCTTTTCGGCATAATCCGCATCGATATCCCAGGCGTCCCAATTACGCGGCTTGTCGGCCGGATAGACCCAGAGCTGGTTTGCCGAACCGTCGATCGCTTCGCGGCCCGTTGCCTTGTGGATGAGGCTCGCAACCGCCCCGTCCTTGCCGATGACCACAATGAGATGATCGTTTTCGAGGCGATCGGGGCTGGCCTTCAGCCCACCCGCCGGCTGCAGCGCGTGCCTGTCGAAGACGGCAACGGACAAAGGGGCGACGATATCGGCGGCCGAAACGACCGTGCCGTCGGCCAGTGTGGCGCTCACCGGCCGCCGCGCAAGCGACGGATTGACGACGACGAGCGCATCGCCGACCCCGCCCTTCGGCAGATGGACCGACAGCGCCTGCAAGGCCTTTGCCTGTTCGTCCCTCGCGTGGTCTATGACGCCGCCGAGCTCCTGCTCCGCATCCTGATAGACCTCGCGGATGCTCGAGCCCGGCAGGATGTCGTGGAACTCGTTCTTCAGCACCACCCGCCAATCCGCTTCGAGGCTTTTCGGCGTTTCGGCACCCAGCATGTGGGCAAGCGAAGCGAGCGTTTCGGCGGTGATCAGAGCACGTTCGGCCTGACGGTGCTTGCGTTTGACGCCGCTTTGGGTCGTCAGCGTGGCGCGGTGCAGTTCGAGGTAGATTTCGCCGTCCCAGACGGGAAGGTTCTTTTCCCCGGCGGTCTGGTGCGCCTTCTCATAGAAGCTTTTGACGGTGCCCCAGCGCGCCTGCGGGATCGCCGGGAAATCGCGCAGCTGCACTTCGCGCTCCACCATTTCAGGCGTCACGCCGCCGCCGCCATCACCGTAGCCGACGGCCAGAAGCGAGGTATCGTGCTGTAGCTTGCCGCGGAAATTCTTCCATGTCGGCACATAGCAGTCGGCCTGAACGAAGCCGTTATATCCCTGCATCGGATTGTCGAAGGTGTGGGTCAGCACTTGGCTGCCGTCGAGGCCCTTCCACCAGAAAAGATCGGAGGGAATATGATTGGTCTCGCTCCAGTTGACCTTGATCGTGAAGAAGCTGTCGATGCCGCCCTGTCTCAGGATTTGCGGCAGCGCGCCGGAGAAGCCGAAGCAATCCGGCAGCCAGCACACGGTATGGCGCGCGCCGAAGGTCTTTTCGAAATAACGCTGGCCGTAGAGCACCTGGCGGACGAGGCTTTCGCCGGTCGGCATGTTGGTGTCGGGCTCCACCCACATGCCGCCGACGGTTTCCCACTTTCCGTCCGCGACCTTCTTCTTGATGCGCTCGAGAAGCTCCGGATCTTCTTCTTCCATCTGCGCATAATAATGGGCGGTCGACTGGTTGAAGCGGAAATCCTCCGAACGCTCCATCAGCGAGAGCGCCGTGTTGAAGGTGCGCCGCATCTTCCGCCGCGTCTCGCGATAGGGCCAGAGCCAGGCGAGATCGATATGCGCATGACCGGTCAGCAGCAGTTCTCCATTCGGGGGAAAGCGCTTCTGCAGTTCCTTCAGCCGCGCCGTCAGGACCTCGAAAGCGGACGCCGCCGAGGCGCTCTGCTCGTCGCTCAGTCCCGCCGGGTTGGCCTCGAGCTCCGGCAGCTCCCAGATCTTCTGCTGCATGACCGCGTCAGAGGTGCGCGAGACATAAGCCGCCGTATCGGACGGCCAATCCAGGCTGCGCAACGCTTGTTCTGCGGCATCAAGCAGATGCGGCACGACTTCATGCTCGCCAAGCACATCGATCGCCTCGGCAACCTGCTTCAACAGAAGATGCAGGCGATGGGCCAGGCCGTCGAGCCAGATAAACCGGGCCTTGTTCAACCGCGGAGCGCGATTGGGTTCGCCGAACGGAAAGCGGGCGACGGTTTCCGTCGCGATCGAAAAGTGGCGGCCCTTCACCGGGAATTCCTGGTGATAGGGATCAAGGCCGAATGTCTCCGTCTCGCCGCCGGGATAGCTCAGCGTGATCAGGCTCTCGCCGCCGAGGTCGAGCTGCAGCCGGATATCTTCGAGAGGCCAGGCCTCCGGCGCCTGCGCACTTACGGCAAAATGCACCACGCCCTGGCGATGCGGCCAGTCCTGATGATGGCCGATCGGCTCACCCTCGAATGTCCAGCCGTCAATCGCAGCACTGTGACGATCTCGCCAATGCGCCAGCTCGGCAAGACGGACTTTCAGGCGATCGAGACGTTGAGCAATGGTCAGAGGCATGGCTTATCCCTGTTGAAAAATCGACGGCGAACGATCCGGAGTCATGGCTTTGGGAGATGAAGATGGTGCGACAGCCATCGCGAATTGCCGGCCCCTCCTCCCAGCGAGTCCAACCGGCCCTTAGATTAAGTAACTTTGATTTGCCGTCAAGTGCGGAAGAAGTCATTGCGGCAAGCTCGCAGACGACGAGTCCGCAAACATGACCCATCGAAGCCGAATGACTAGGCTCTTCACGAATAACGGAATCTTGATCGACAACAACAGTTATCGGATCGCCACCCGGCCCTATCTGCCCGGCAATCACACTGAAATCGCCGGTTTTTGCGCAGCGATCGGGAGGGTGAGATGTTTCAAATTCGCAAATTATCGGCAGCCGTGGCAGCTGCCATCATGATTGGTATCGTTGTCAGCCTGCACGACAAGTTCCAACGACCCGATGCAAACCGGCTCGGTTGGCTATAGCAGCGTCGACTATGGGCTCAGACCCGCCTGCCGCGACGGCTTCGGCAACGATCGTCCTTGCAGCTATTAGCGATCGATAGAATGAAGCTCCGATTGCGGTGTAGTTTCGACGGTCTGTTAACGCATTTTGCGGCATCGCCCCGCCGCACTTCGTCAGCGCCATCTGGCCCTGATTGCGATTGATATGACGTTCGGCAAAAAAAGCGGCTGCCAAGTCCGGCTTTCCCATAGCCCGCGGATGAAGTACACAATCGCGATGGTGCTCTAGGAAAGACGGTCATGCGGTATCTTCGGTCAGGGCCGCGTCGGCTTCACACCCAGGAGATGGGCGCCCCGCGCGCCAAAACGGTGGGTCTGAGGTCGGGGGAAATCGCCGACCGGAATATTCGCGTCATCCTGGAAGCGATCCGCCGGCATGGGCCTCTGACGCGGACCGAGCTTGGGCGGCATAGCGGGCTGACCGGGCCCGGCATTACCAATATTCTGCGGCGGCTGGCGGAAGAGAAACTGGTCACGTCAAACCGCCGCAACGGGCTCGGGGGTGGGGCAACCGCCACGGAATTCGCGCTTCGGCCGGAGGGCGCCTTCTCGGTCGGCGTCAAGCTTCGCCAAAGGCGTGGCGAGATGGTGCTGATCGATCTCAGCGGCCAGGTGCATGACCGGGTCTATTTCGGCCTGGATCCAGCAGACAAGGTCGTGCTGGTGCATGCGGCCGTCAGGGACATGGTCGATCGCCACGCGACATTGCCGATCATCGGGCTCGGCATCGCCGCCAGCGATTGGACGGACGAGCAAAGCGATCAAATCGCCGCAATGTCGACGATCGCGCGTCCCTATGTCGAAAACGAGTGTACCGCTGGCCTTCTCGCCGAGCGCACGATCGGCAGCGCCATGCGGGAAGGCGGACTGGCGATGATCATCATCGATGACGACGTCCAAGCCGGCTTTCTCATTCGGGGCATTCCCTATTCCGGCGTGCATGGCCGGGCGGGCGGCATCGGCGAAATGCTGACCGGCCCCGACAATGTCCAACTGAACACGGTCGTCGGTTTCGAAGCCCTGCGGTCGCGGATCGGTGAGGACGAATTCATCCGGCTGCTGCAGGGCCAGGAGGTCTCCTCCCCATCGCTGTCGCAATGGATCAGGGACGCTGCGGGCCATCTGCTCGACCCGATCATCGCCATGGCTGGCTTCCTTGCCCCGAGCGTGGTCATGATCGGCGGCGATCTGCCACAAGGCGTGATCGAAGCCTTGATCCATCAACTCTCCATCGAGCGGCGCGACACCTCGACGCGACCGTTGCTGACCCCCTGGATTTCGCCGATGAAACCGGCAAGCTTCAGCGGCGGCGGCGTGGCGCTCGGTGCCGCCCTCCTGCCCTTCCTCAACACCTTGCTGCTGCCGCCGGCTTCGGCGTGATGCGTGCCAGCTCAGCCGAGTGCTTCATCGACATGGCTGAGATCGGAGGCCAGCGCCTTGTCGAGGACCTTCTGGATATTGGCGGCGCGGCGGAACGACGGTTCCTGCGTCCTGCCGGCCCGCACCGCCTGGACGAAACGCTGGTAGTTGCTCTCCACAGGATCGAAGGGCACCTCGCGCCAGGTCGCCGTATGCACGTCTTCGCCGAGACAGGCGCGCAACGTCGAGTTTCCGGTATCGTAGATCATCTCGATCGAGCCGGTTTCGCCGTAGACCCGGAGGCGCAGCTGATCCATCTGACCTGCGGCGGTGCGCGTCGCCTGGATCGTGCCGATCGCCCCATTGGTGAAATCGACATTCATCGTGAAGCTGTCATTGGCATCGAGATCATATTCGCCGATCTTATGCCCCGGCGCTTTGTCGAAGGTCTTCAGCCGCGCGAAGACATGGGCGACGTCGAGGCCTGAGCCGTAGGAGGCGAAATCGACGATGTGGATACCGATATCGCCGAGCGCGCCGTTCGAGCCATGTTTTTTGCTCAGCCGCCACAGCCATTTGCTTTCGCTCTTCCAGTCGCCCCAGTGGCGGCCGACCAGCCAGCTTTGCAGATGCGACGCCTCGACATGGCGCACCGCGCCGATCTCGCCGGCGAGCACCATCTGCCGGCCTTTCTGCAGGGCGGGCGAATTGCGATAGGTGAAGTTGACCATGCCGACCTTGCCCGACCGTTCGATCGCCTCGGTCATCTCCATCGCCTTGACCGCATCGGTGGCGAGCGGCTTTTCGCAGAAGACATGCTTGCCGGCGGCGATCGCCTGAAGCGTCGTCGGGTGGTGGATGCTGTCAGGCGTGACATTGGCGACCGCGTCGAATTCGCCCCAGGCGAGAGCCTCCTCGAGCGAGGTGAAATGATTGGCGATGCCGTGTTCAGTGCAGAAGGCGGCCAGCCTTTCCGGGACGACGTCGACGCCGCCGACGACGCTGACGCCTTCGATCGCCTTGAAGCGCGCGGCATGCTGGTTGGCCATGCCGCCGGTGCCGAGAATGAGTAAACGCATCTTCTCCTCCATGGAGTTCCGTGTCCGGCTGCCGATGCGCCGGGCAAAACCACACCTCGCCATCGCGTCTATCGGCGATCGCTCGTGCTCGTCTTCAGGAAAATTGCGGGTGGGCGGCGCCCGCGCGCCCGAAAGGCGCGCTCCGTCACTTTAATTGGCGCAGATCCCTTCCGAAAATCCGGGGGCGCGCTAGCTGCTGTTGAATGTCGCCGGCATCTCAACCTCCCAAGCTGCGGCTTGACATCAAATCAAAGTAACTTAATCTAATTAATGCAGCACGGAAATGAGGAGAGGTCAACCGACCGCCAGGCTGTATTCGTTCAAAATGGGGAGGAGACCCATCATGAAGAGCGCGACCGTCAGCGCATTGGCGCTGAGCACTATCTTATTTTCAGCATCCGCGATTTTTGCCCAGGAACTTGCCACCAAAGACCGGATCGGCCTTGCCGATGCGGCCAAGACCCTCGTCGTCCGCCTGACGAACGACAGCCCGAACAATTCCGATCCGGCCATCGCCGAGGGCTACCAGAAGCTCTTCGTCGATTTCATCAAGAAGCATCCGGATTGGAAATTGCAGATGCAGTTCATGTCCTCCGACATCGGCACCGAACAAGCCAAGATGCTGGAGCAGGCCAAGGCCGGCAACGCGCCGGATTGCGCCGCCGTCGACTCCTTCGTGCTGTCGCAGTTCATGGTCAACCACGTGCTGGCCGACTTCACGCCCTATTTCTCCAAGGAAGAAGTGGACGATCTCTTCCCCTTCATCCGCGATGGCATCACCGACAAGGACAAGACGGTGCGCGCCTGGTGGTGGGATACCGACCTTCGCGTGCTCTACCGCAACAAATCGGTGGTAGCAGATGCGCCGCAGACCTGGGACGATCTGAAGAAGGCGGCGCTTGCCTCCACCAAGGAGGGCATGGAAGGCGTGCTCTTCAACGGCGGCCGCTGGGAAGGCACGACCTTCGACTGGCTGGCGAACTACTGGGCCCTCGGCGGCAAGCTCGTCGACGACTCGGGCAAGCCGGTGTTCGGCGAAGGCGAGAACAAGGAGAAATTCCTCAAGGCGCTGAACTATTTCAAGGATCTCGTCGATTCCGGCGCGGCCCCCAAGCGCGTCAGCACGATCGCCAATTACGACGATATGAATGCGGCGGCGGCAGCGGCGACGACGGCGCTGTTCATCGGCGGCAACTGGCAATATGCCCAGCTGAAGTCGACGCTCGACGAAGACGAGTTCAAAAACTGGACCTTCTCGCCGATCCCCGGCCCGACGGCCGATCAGCGCTCGACCGGCACCGGCGGCTGGACGATCGCCTCCTTCAGCAAGGACAAGGACAAGATCGAGATGTGCGCCAACCTCGCACGCGAGGTCTATATGGGGCCGGCAAACGCGCTGCAGCAGCAGCTGCCGACCCGGAAATCACTGTTCGACAAGTACGAGGTCTTCTCGACGGAAGCCAACAAGACCTTCGCCAAGGCCCTCGTCGACGGCCAGGCGCGCCCGGGCGTGCCGATCTATCCCGAGATCTCGAACCAGATCCAGATCATGATGGGTGACGTGCTCTCGGGAACCAAAAAGCCGGAGGAGGCCCTGGATGCCGCCTTCAATGCAGCATTGGAGGCTTATAAGCGTCTGTAATGCCGCGGCTGAGCCAGGAGATCGCGGCCTGCCCCTTATCCGGCTGCCGCCACCTTCTCCCCGCAAGCGGGGCGAAGGGACGAGACGCAACCTCTCCGTCCCTCACCAGCGCCTCGCGGGGCACGTCCCCTCTCCCCGTTTTTACGGGGAGAGGGTTAGGCTGAGGGGCGGCCACCGACGCGAACCGGCCAGTCATACCTAACTGCCAACCCGGACAGAGAGGCCCAATGAGTCCTATCGCCATCGAGGCTGAGACCTTGCCTCAAAGCAGAACGTTCATGCGCCGTTTCGCCGGGGCGCCCCTGCCCTGGATCATGCCTGTGATCGTCGTCATCGGCATCTTCTACCTTTATCCCGTCATCGACGTTTTCCGGCTGTCCTTCACCAATGCGACGCTGATCGGCGACAATCAGCAATATACGCTGGGCTCGATCGCCAATGCGCTCAGCTCGCCGCAGCTGCCCGACATTCTCTGGGCGACCCTGATCTTCGTCGGCGGCAGCGTCATCGGCCAGCAGATCCTCGGCCTTGCGGTCGCCGTCACCGTCATCCGTGGCGAAAAGCGTGGGCTGTTCGGCACCACGATCCTGAGGACAACGGCGCTCATCGCCTGGGTCGTGCCCGGCATTGCCGGCGGCATCATCTGGCAGATGCTGTTTTCCGAAGCGCCTTACGGCGCGCTGAACAGTATTCTCAGGCTGATGCACATGCCGACCGTCGCTTGGCTTTCCGACCCGGCGATCGCGCCGTGGTCGACGCTGATCTCCAACATCTGGCGCGGCACGGCCTTTTCGATGGTCGTCATGTATGCGGCGCTGAAGTCGATCGATCCCTCGCTTTACGAAGCCGCCGAGGTCGACGGCGCCACGGCATCGCAGCAGTTCTTCTTCGTGACGCTGCCGCAGCTGCGCGCTGCCATCCTCGTCAACATGATCCTGATCACCATCCAGACGGTCAACACCTTCGATGCGATCATCACGCTGACCGGCGGCGGCCCGGGGCGGGCGACCGAGGTGATTTCACTCTACGTCTTCAACATCGTCTTTAGAAACTACGATCTCTCCGGCGGCAGCGTGCTCTCGGTGCTGATGCTGATCATCAGCCTCGGGCTTGCCTTCGTCTACGCGTCGTTCCTGCCGAAGGAGGAAGAGCAATGAGCGGCAGGACCGGAACGCGGCTCGGCGATGCCCTGAGCTATCTCTTCATGCTGGCGATGTTCGTCTTCTTCGCCGGCCCCCTCACCTATCTCCTGTCGATGGCAATGCGTGACAAGCGCGAGATCTATCGCGGCGCGGCGCGCTATATTCCCCAGAACCCCACCATCGACAATTTCATCACCGTGCTCAACAACAGCTACTTTCCGGTCTATCTCTGGAACGGCCTCAAGCTTGCGGCCATAAGCGGGATCGGCGTGCTGATCGTTGCGCTGCCCGCGGCTTACGCTTTTTCCCGCTTTCAGTTCCGCGGCAAGGGCCTGTCGATGATGGGGCTTTTGCTCTTCCAGATGATCTCGCCGCTGGTGATCATGGTGCCGCTCTACCGCTACATGAACCGGCTCGGCCTGCTGGACACGCATTTCGCCGTCGTCATGGTCTATATCGCGCTCGGCGTTCCCTTGGCGACCTGGCTGTTGAAGAGCACGGTCGACGGCATTCCGCGCAGTCTAGACGAAGCCGCCATGATCGACGGCTGCAACCGGTTTTCGGTCTTCTGGCGCATCATCCTTCCCTTGTCGGCGCCGGGCATCGCTTCCGTCTTCATCATCACAGTGATTGCCGGCTGGTCGCAATTCCTTGTGCCTTTCCTGCTGCTCACCAAAAATGACCTGATGCCGATCGGCGTCGGAATCTTTAACTTCCGCGGCATGCAGACCGACTCGTCCATCCAGCTGCTCGCCGCCGCCTGCCTGATCTCGGTCGTTCCGGCGATCGTGGCCTTCCTGTCGCTGCAGAGGCTGATCCTCGGCGCGATGACCAGCGGCGCGGTGAAGGGATGAGGGTCGGTTTGGTCTCGATGCTTGATAAAGGATTTGACCCTATGAACCAGCCGCTCGACGCCAGGCTCTCCCCGGATCTGACCGGCGCCAATGTCGAGGATGCAGGCGAGCACAACAGGGCGGTCGTGCTGCGCTGCATCCATCGCCAGGCGCCGATTTCACGCGCCGAAATCGCCCGGCAGACGGGTTTTACCAAACCGGCAATCGCCCGGATCGTCGATCGGCTGCTGGACGAGGGCCTGATCATGGAAGCCCGGCGGCGACATGGGCTGAGAGGCCAGCCGGCGATCGAACTCGAGATCAATCCGGATGCCTGTTTCGCCATCGGCATCAATATCGATCGCGATCATCTGACGATCCTGGCGGTCGACGCCGTCGGCAACGTCCGCGCCCGCGTGCATCATGAAAAGCGCTTCATCCTGCCGGCGGAATTCCTGCAGCTGACATCAGATGCGATTTCGCATTTCCAGCGCAGCCGGCTGATCGACGACGCGCGCCTGGCCGGCATCGGTCTCGCCATGCCGGATTGGCTTGGGGAGATTTCGCTCCTCGGCAAGCCCAAGGCCTATCAGGAATGGACTTCATTCGATGTGCGCGCGTCACTGGAGAACCTGACGCAGCATCCCGTCTTCATCGAAAACGAAGCCAATGCCGCAGCCCTTGCCGAGCTCGATTACGGGCTGGGTGCCGAGAGCAGCAGCTTCTTCTACATCGCCATCAATGCGTGCCCCGGCGGCGGGCTCGTGCTTGACGGCAACGGCCATCGCGGCGCCATGGGCCTCAGCGGCGAGATCGGCTGGCTTCCGATTGCCGACGACCGGGACGAAAAAGCCCATAAGGTTCAGCTTCTCGGCGAGATATTCTCGCTGTTTTCCCTCTATGATTTTCTGGCGCGGCACGATGTCGAGGTCAGTATTCCCCACGATCTGCTGACGCTGGATGCGCATGGCAGGCGTCTGGTTTCGCAGTGGCTGAAGGAAATGAGCGCGCATCTGGCCATCGCCGTCAAACATATCGGCATGATCGTGGATCCCGACGCCGTCCTCGTCGGCGGCAGGCTGCCGATCCGCATCGTCGACGAATTGCTGCGTTATGTGCACGAGCATCTCGACGCCGACGACGCCAATCTTCCGTCGCTGCATCGCGCCTCGCTCGGAGAGGATGCCTCGGCCATGGGCGCGGCGGCGATGCCGATGGCAGCGGCTCTCATGCTCGCATCGGCCGATGCTGCTCAACGCACACGCTCGCCCCTCAAGAATATGGACCGCCTGAACAATTGAAACGGTCGGCAAGGCCCCGGGGATTTGGTGAAGATCGGAGGATTTGGTGAAGATCGGCTTTTACACCTCGACATTCAATGATCGTCCGCTGGAGGAAGTGGTGGACTTCGCCGCGTCGGCCGGCTTCGACGCCGTCGAGATCGATGTCGGCGGCCATATCAAAACGCCGGATCGGGTGGAGGCCGCCGTCGCACTCGCCCGCAGCCGCGACCTCTTCTTGTCGTCGATCACCTATTTCGGCAACCAGCTCGACCCCGACCGCGACAAGCGCTGGGAGCTTCGGGCAAGAACGGCCGAATTCGCCGCAGCGATCGGGCAGGCCGGCGTTCCAATTTTCGTAATCTTCCCCGGCCGGGACGACACCGCGAGCGACGAAGCCAATTACGACGACTTCGCCGACTTCGCGAACGGGTTGATCGCAGAAACGCAATCGAGCGGCCTCACCTTCGCGATCGAGAACTGGCCGGGGCCTGGAGATAATTTCATCGGCACGACGCCGAAGGGCTGGCAGGAGCTTTTCCTGAGGATTCCGGATCACCGTTTCGCGCTCGAATTCGATCCCTCGCATCTCATCCGCATCGGCGTCGATCCCTATCGGGCGATGGAAGCGGTCAAAGATCGCATCGCCATTCTGCACGCAAAGGACACGGCGATTAACGCCGAGGCGCTGCAGGCAATCGGCTATCACGGCAAGGGCTGGTGGCAATACAAGCTGCCGGGGCTCGGCCTGCTCGACTGGCCGCGTTTCCTCAGCCAGGCGCGCGGCCACGGTTTTGACGGCACGCTTTCGATCGAGCACGAGGATGCCGCCTATGGCTGGCCGGGCAAGGATCTGGATGCCCGCAGGCAAGGCGAGCGTCTCGGCCTCGATTATCTCAAAAATGTCTTGAACGGACTTTGACGGCGATTTCGGGAGGAGTTTCATGGCCCATGTTTCGGTCAACAATGCGCGCAAGGATTACGGCGCTTTCAAAGCCATCAAAGGTGTATCGGTCGATATCGGCGACGGCGAGTTCGTCGTGCTGGTCGGTCCCTCGGGCTGCGGGAAATCCACCTTGCTCCGGATGATCGCCGGCCTCGAAGGCATCACCTCGGGGAAGATCCAGATCGGCAAGCACATCGTCAACGAGCTCGCGCCGAAGGACCGGGATATCGCCATGGTGTTCCAGAACTACGCGCTCTATCCGCATATGACGGTCGCCAAGAATATGGGCTTTTCCCTGCGGCTGAAGCGCATGCCGAAATCGGAGATCGATCAGCGGGTCGGCAACGCCGCCAAGATCCTCGGCCTCGAGACCCTTCTCGAAAGGTATCCGAAGCAATTGTCGGGCGGCCAGCGGCAGCGCGTCGCCATGGGCCGGGCGATCGTGCGCGACCCGGCCGTCTTCCTCTTCGACGAGCCCCTGTCCAACCTCGACGCCAAGCTCCGGGTGCAGATGCGCTCGGAGATCAAGGAGTTGCATCAACGGCTGCAGACGACGACGATCTACGTCACCCACGATCAGATCGAGGCCATGACCATGGCCGACAAGATCGTCGTCATGAAGGACGGGCTGATCGAGCAGTCGGGCTCGCCGCTGGAGCTTTACGACCGGCCGAACAACCTGTTCGTCGCCGGCTTCATCGGCTCGCCGGCGATGAATTTCATCCGGGGCAGCATGACGGAAGACGGCTTCAAAACCGCCGACGGCCTGCTGCTGCCGAGCGAGCGCCGCCCTGGGGATGCCGTGACCTACGGCATCCGCCCCGAACATATCAGGCTCGACCCCGACGGCATCGAGGTCACGACTGTCGTGGTGGAGCCTACCGGTTCGGAAACGCTCGTCATTGTTCGATTGGGCACGCAGACGCTCACCTGCGTCTTCCGGGAGCGGATCAGGGCGGCCCCCGGCGAAGTCCTGAAGATCGCACCGATCCACGATACCGTCCACCTGTTCGGCGAGAACGAGCAGCGGATCACATCAGGTGAAGCCGCGCTGAACTGATCCGGCCGATAGCCCCCTCCCCTTTTGGCCGGGTGCCGGCCGGGGGCGCGTTTCCGCGCCCCCGGTCACGAAAGCTTCGTCCTTGCGGGCAGTCGTTCTGGCGTTCCAAGTGCTTGAACAAACTCCCAAAAGGTTAATATGCGTTAACCTTAAAATTCTTGGCCGGCATCGGAGAATCGCGGATAATAACGGTTAGAGGGGCTTTTGATCCCGAAAATCGTTATCCGGAAGATTGCTGCCAATGAACGCTAATTTGACGGCCTTGAACAAGGCGACGTTGCATTTCGAGGATCAGATTCTCGAACAGGGTGACGTGATTTCAAAGAAGCTCCACCTGCTCAGCGTCCAGCGGTTTCCCCCCAATGCGAAGAAGACGCTGCGCAGCTTCTCCCTGGCAGAGGTCGCCAATTATGTCGGCGCCTCACAAAGCACGCTGAAGAAACTGCATCTCGAAGGCAAAGGCCCCTGCCCGCAGACCTCGCCTTCCGGGCGGCGCTCCTATAGCGCCGAGCAGATGCTGGAGCTGAGGCGATATCTCGATGCACATGGCCGCTCCGAGAGCCGCATGTATGTGCCCCATCGCCGCGGCCATGAAAAGCTGCAGGTCATCGCCGTCGTCAACTTCAAGGGCGGCTCGGGCAAGACGACGACGGCTGCCCATCTTGCCCAGCATCTGGCGCTGACCGGCCATCGCGTGCTTGCCGTCGATCTCGATCCGCAGGCGTCGCTCTCCTCGCTGCACGGCTTCCAGCCGGAATTCGACCAGGCCTCATCGCTTTATGAAGCGATCCGCTACGACGGCGAGAAGAAGAAGCTCTCGGAGATCATCCACAAGACCAATTTCCCCGGCCTCGATATCGTGCCGGCCAATCTCGACCTGCAGGAGTATGAATATGATACGCCGCTGGCCATGGCCGACAAATCGACCAATGACGGCAAGACCTTCTTCACCCGTATCTCGCGCGCCCTCGCCGAGGTCGACGACCGCTACGATGTCGTCGTCATCGATTGCCCGCCGCAGCTCGGCTACCTCACGCTGACGGCGCTGACGGCGGCGACCAGTGTGCTGATCACCATCCATCCGCAGATGCTCGACGTCATGTCGATGGGGCAGTTCCTGCTCATGCTCGGCGGCATCCTGAAGCCGATCCGCGCCGCCGGCGCCGAAGTGAACCTCTCCTGGTATCGCTATCTCATTACCCGCTATGAGCCGACCGACGTGCCGCAGGCGCAGATGGTCGGCTTCATGTCGACGATGTTCCACGAGTTCATGCTGAAGCACCAGATGGTCAAATCGACGGCGATCTCGGATGCCGGGATCACCAAGCAGACGCTTTATGAGGTCGAACGGTCGTCGATGAACCGGGGAACCTATGACCGGGCGCTGGAGGCGATGGGCGCCGTCAACGCAGAGATCGCAGCGCTTATTCATCAGGCATGGGGGCGGTGAATTTGTCGGCTGACAAATTCACGGTTTCCTCAAGCCGAATCAATTGATTGACCGACATCGGAGGAAGCGATGGCACGAAAGAATCTGCTGGAAGGGCTCACCGATATGCCCGACGAGAACGCGGGCGCGCCGAACTATCCGATGCGCGGGGCGGGCCGCTCGCTCGTCCGCTCGCTGGATGAGCTCGCCAAGCAGGCCGAGAAATTCCTGGAAGGCGAAGCGGTCGTCGAGCTCGATCCCGATGTCGTCGAGGCTTCCTTCGTCAAGGACCGCCTGACGGAGGATGACGAAGAATTCCGCGCACTGGTCGAGGCGATCCGCGCCCGCGGCCAGGATACGCCGATTCTGGTGCGCCCCCACGCCAAGATCGACGGCCGCTATCAGGTCGTCTTCGGTCACCGGCGGCTGCGCGCCGCCCGCGAGCTCGGCCGCAATGTCAGGGCCGTCGTCAAGGCGATCGACGACCGCACCCATGTCATCGCCCAGGGCCAGGAGAATTCGGCCCGGGCCGATCTTACCTTCATCGAGCGCGCGCTCTTCGCCGGCCGGCTGGAAGAACTCGGCTACGACAGGGACGTCATCTCATCAGCCCTTGCCGCCAATGCGGCGTCGGTCTCGAAGATGATTTCGGTGATGGATCGCATTTCGCCGGAAGTCGTCCAGGCGATCGGCCCTGCAGCCGGTGTCGGCCGCGAACGCTGGGTGGCGCTTTCGCTGCTGGCCGGCAAGGCATCCAATTCGGCTGATATCGCCAAGCTCATGGAAGAGGACAGCTTTCGCCAGTTGCCTTCCGACAAACGTTTCGAGGCGCTCTATACGGGGCTGAACAAAAGCGCCCGGCCGGTAAGAAAGACGCAGGCCGCAGCAACCAAGATCAAATGGCAGCCGCGGGACAAGGCCGTCCAGGCGGAAATGAAGAATGACGGCAAGGCGTTTTCGCTCTCGATGAAGGCGAAAAATGCCGGCCGCTTCGGGGAATTTCTCTCCAGCAGGCTGGATGCGCTCTATGCGCAATTCCTCGCCGAGGAGAGCAAATAAGGAGACTGAAACCGCAAAAGAAAAAGGCCCCCAAACGACCGAGTCGTGGAAGCCCTTCTCACATCCTTAAGCAAGACAGAGAATCGCATTTTCACGAATCCCAGTCAAGAGTCCTGTGACGCCGCCCGTGTCTTTTCAGGGGCGTAAAAGTCGCTGCAGCACTTTTATCCTCGCATCGTTTCGGTGAGCGGATTTCTTTTGCCTGATGAGAGGTGAAGGAAATGGAGAGTGAATCTGTGACGACGCCCTTCGGGCGGCGGCCGATGACGCTTGCCCTGCTGCTGAAACAGCGGCGAGGCGAAGCGATCAGGGCCGGGACGACGCGCAACAAGTGGAAGCTGTTCCGATCGGTCTGCGAGGCCCGGGCGGGGCTCGGCGTGACCGACCGGGCGCTCACCGTGCTCGATGCGCTGCTGACCTTTTATCCCGAGGACGAAATCTCCGGCGAAAAACCGCTGGTCGTCTTTCCCTCGAACGCGCAGCTTTCGCTCAGAGCCCGCGGCATGGCGGCCGCGACGCTGCGCCGGCATCTCGCCGTGCTCGTCGAGGCCGGCCTCATCTCCCGCAAGGACAGCCCGAACGGCAAGCGTTACGTGCGCCGCGGCGGGGAAGGCGAGATCAATGAGGCCTACGGCTTCAGCCTCGCCCCGCTTCTCGCCCGCGCCACCGAGATCGAAGCCATCGCGGCGAGGATCGCCACCGACCGCCAGATGCTGCGCGGAATAAAAGAGCGGCTGACGATCTGCCGGCGCGACATCGCCAAGCTCCTTTCGGCCGCCGTCGAGGAAGCCGTTCCCGGCGACTGGGAGCGCGTGTCCTCGACGTTCCAGACGATCCTGCATCGCATTCCGCGCGCCGCAACGATCGAAAACCTCACGCCGATCCTCAAAGAACTGGAGATAATCCGCGAAAACATCGTCAACCTGTTGCAACTGCATGAGAAAATGCAGATAGCGAGCACCAGTGAATCCCAGTTTGAGCGTCACATACAGAATTCTCACACCGAATCCATATCTGAATCTGAACCCGGCTTGGAAACGGGGCAGGCGCTGGATGGGGATCGTGAGGTGAGGGCAGAGCCGAGACATGACTGGCTGGAAACCCGAGGAGATGCCGGGCAGGGGTCACGGATCGCTAGCCGGACCGGCGTCGGGGTACTGAAATCCTTCCCGCTCGCCACAGTTCTCCAGGCCTGCCCCGACATCGCCGACTACGGCCCAAGCGGCAAGATCGGCAACTGGCGGGATCTGTTGACAGCAGCTGTCGTCGTGCGCTCGATGCTCGCCGTCAGCCCGTCGGCCTATGAAGCAGCGGCAAACGTGATGGGATCGGAAAACGCCGCCACGGTCATGGCCTGCATCCTGCAAAGGGGAGGGTGCATCAACTCGGCCGGCGGCTATCTCAGAGACCTGACGCGACGGACCGAACGGGGTGAATTTGCGCTGGGTCCGATGCTGACGGCGCTGCTGCGAGCGAAAGGTCCGGCTGTCAGCCGGACCGTTACATGATCGTGTTTTACTCAGGCTGCGTCGCGATAGCTTCGCGCGCCGGGCTCCGCCCTGCCCAGTTCGAACTGGGTGACCAGTTCGCGCAGGCGCTCGGCCTCGCCGGCGAGCGTGACGCCGGCGGCGGTGGTTTCCTCCACCATCGCGGCGTTCTGCTGGGTCACCTGATCGAGCTGGCCCATGGCCAAATTGACTTCCGACAGGCTGGTCGCCTGGTCGCGCGCCGAGGCCGCCAGCGCTTCCATGCGGTGGTTGATATCGACGATGAAACGGCCGATGTCGCCGAGGGCGGTACCCGTCTGGTTGACCAGCTCGACGCCGCTCGCGACCTTGGCGGAGGATTGCCCAATCAGCTCCTTGATCTCCCGGGCGGCCTGGGCCGAGCGCTGGGCAAGCTCGCGCACTTCCTGGGCGACGACGGCAAAACCCTTGCCGGCCTCGCCGGCGCGCGCCGCTTCGACGCCGGCGTTCAGCGCGAGCAGGTTGGTCTGGAAGGCGATCTGGTCGATGACGGCGATGATATTGTTGATCTGCTTCGAGGATTCCTCGATCTGGCTCATGGCGTCGACCGTCTGGGCCACCACCTTGCCCGAGGCCATGGCGCTGCGAGTGGCGTCGTCGGCGACATCGCGGGCCTCTTCGGCGATCTTGAAGGCTTCGGTGACCTTGGCGGTGACGGCGTTCAGCGCCCCGGCGGTCTCTTCGAGCGTCGCCGCCTGCCGCTCGGTCCGGCCGGAGAGTTCGTTGGAGCCGTTGCTGATCTCGCGGGTGCCGGAATTGATGATCGACACGCTTTGGGAAACGGAAAGCAGCGTGCGCCCGAGCTGCTCGACGGAGGCGTTGAAATCATGCCTGAGCGGTTCGAATTCCGGCGCGAACCGCTCCGAGAGCTTGAAGGCGAGATCGCCCTCCGCGAGGCGCTTCAGCCCGGCCGCCAGCCCCGATGTGGCGACCGTCAGCCGCTCGGCCGCGCTCCGTTCCGCCTGCTCCTGGTCGACCAGCCGGTTTGCTTCCGCCAGTCGCCGGTTCTCCTCGGCCTCGTTTTCGAGCCGGGTACGGGCGATGGCGTTCTGGCGGAAGACTTCCACCGAGCCCGCCATCAGGCCGATCTCGTCGCGGCGCCCGGCATAGGGGATCGCCTTATCCGTCTCGCCGTTCGCGAGTTCCTGCATGGAGTGGGTGATGCGCTGAATCGGGCGCGACACATGCCGGGCGATGGCGATCAGGATGCCGAGGCCGACGATGGCGGCAAGGCCCGCGAGCGCCAATTCGATTTCGATCTTCGTCTCCAGCGCGCTGCCGGCATCGGCCACACTCTCTGTCGCGATCTTATCGACGATGGCGTTAACCGCCGCGATCCCGGTCAGGATCGCCTGCTGAGAGCGCGCCAGCTTCTCGGCTGTCGGCACTTCGTCCGCCGGCTGCAGGCCGAGGCTGATCCTGACATCCTTTTCCCAGACATCATGCGCCTGGTGGAGAGACCGTACGCCCTCGGTCAGCGACGTCGCGAGATCGATGCCGCCGAGCTCGTCGAGCGATTGCGTCAGCGCGCCGTTGCTCTCATCGAATTCGGTCTTGATCTCGGCCGCCGACACGAAATTCGTCATCGACAGCACCCGGTCGACGACCGATGTGGCCTGCCTGAACTGCTGTTCGATTTGGGCGGAGGCCAGCTTGGCGTTCACCGCCTCCTGCACCACCGCGGCGACCCGGGTCTGGCCGGTGACCGCCTGGTAACCGATCAGGAATGCGCTGCCGAAGCCGACGACGATCGTCGCCACCATCGGCACGAGGATCTGCATGCGTATGGAGAGTGTCATGGCCTGCACCTCAGTTCGGCAGCGTCGGAAGGGGGATGTCCTGCTTCTCGGCGGTCAGGGTTCCGAGAAAGGCGATCAGATCGCTGCGTTCCTGGTCCGTCAGCAGAAAGGCCGACATGTCGGGATCGAGCGACGGACGGCTGACGCCGCCGCTTTCGTAGTGGGCGATCACCTCGTCCATGCTCTTCAGGCTGCCGTCGTGCATGTAGGGGCCGCGATAAAGCGTGTTGCGCAGGCCCGGCGTCTTGAAGGCGTGCTGGTTGTTCGGGCTGCTCGGATCGATCTTGAAGCGGCCGAGATCCTCGTCCGGCAGGCCGATGTCATGGAACTTGTTGTCGGTGAAATTCCAGCCGGAATGACAGGCGGAACAGCCAGCCGTGCCGGTGAACAGCTCGAAGCCGCGTTTGGCGCTGTCGGAGACCGCCTTCTCGTCGCCGTCCACCCACCGGTCGAAGGGCGACCAGTTGGAAACCACCGTCCGCTCATAGGTGGCAATCGCCGTCAGCAGCGTCTCCTTGGAGATGCCCTTATCCGGGAAGACCTCGCCGAACCATTTCTTGTAATCGGGGATGTCCTGCATTTCTGTGACGGCGGCATCGAGCTTGCCGTTCATTTCGGCCGAAGCCGTGATCGGGCCGGCGGCCTGCTCCTCCAGGTTCGGCGCGCGGCCGTCCCAGAAGAAGGGCGTGACCCAGGCAACGTTCAAAACCGTGGGCGCCTGGCGCCCGAGCGCGGTATTGGCCGCGCCGATCGGCGTTTTGACAGGCGTCTCGAAGCCGAAGGACGGGTTATGACAGCTGGCGCAGGTCATGTTCTTGTTGCCGGAAAGCCTGGGGTCGAAGAACAGCATCTTGCCGAGCGTCGCCAGCTGCGGGGAATAGGCCGTCACCCCCTCGAAAGGCACCGTCAGCGGCCGCTTATAGGCGGAAAGATCGGCGGCAGCACCGGGCTGGACTGCGGCCAATGCGAATAAAGAAGCAACGATCAGGAAACGCATCGTGCTAGCAAGTCCGGAGGAAGTTTCTGGTCGATGCTAGATTTAGCGCAATTGCATTAATGGTCTGTAAAGCAAACTATACTTGAGGACAGCGCGAAGGTTTTGACCGCGCGCGATCGCGATCGTCTGCAAGCGCAGACTATGGAACGCGACCGCAATATTCCCCGATCTCGGGTCAGCCGGCTCGGGCTGACGAGCTCTTCCTGCTGAGAAGGGCTGCGCGAATCTGTTCGTTCTTGCTCAGAAGGGGAGGGGGAGGCGGGGCCGGCTCCTCGGGGGCCTCGGCCTTGCCGGCATTCTGCTTGAGGCTCAGGAAACGTTTCTGCGCGACCAGCCGATCTTCTGACGACAGTGGTTCGACCGGTTCGCCGTCAAGGCCGTGGCGCATGGAATCGGGCTGGGCGCTGGCGAAATAATAGCGCCGGCAATGAACATAGGCAGCCGTCGCGCGCCTCAGCGTCGTCACGCCGGCATCGGGCTTCAGGAGCGGGCGCAGCTCGTTGAAGAGGCCGACGGCAAAGGGGAGGACAGGATCTCCCGGCTTGGCGGGAAGCACGCCGACCGGCCGGATCAACAGCATGTTGATCGCGTTTGCCTTCTCCACGTCGAGCTCGGCTGCCGCAATCGGCCCGCGGCTGATCTTCCAGGGTTTATCCATGCATTCTCCATAGCGACCGACTGTGATGGTATCTTGACGGACAGGGCCAATAGCGGCGCAGTTCGCACATTGCCAACCCTGCCGCAAGCCGCCATTTCCGCGCAGATATAGGCTGGTCCTATCGGCCCGCCATTCCATCTAATCGTTTTTATCACCGAATATGCATTGACCTCCAGCATCGATTACACTTCTTATCCGCGCCCAAGATGAGTGACCGGCCGCGGGGAGGATATATGCGGGTTTTCTCGAGCATTGACGAGCTACGCCACACGCTCGATGCGCTGAAGCGCCAGGGACGTACCGTCGGCCTGGTGCCGACGATGGGCTATCTCCATGCCGGTCATATGGAGCTCGTATCGCGCGCCCGGGCCGAGAACGACCTCGTCGTCGTGTCGATTTTCGTCAATCCGCTGCAGTTCGGCCAGGCGGAAGACCTCAGCAAATATCCGCGCGATCTGGAACGCGATTCAGCCATGCTCAAGCAGGCCGGTGTCAATTTCCTGTTCGCGCCCGGCGTCGAAGACATGTATCCGCGCCCGATGCTTGTGGTCGTCGACCTTCCCGATCTCGGCCGCGAACTCGAAGGTGCGGTCAGGCCCGGGCATTTTGCCGGTGTGGCCACCGTCGTCTCCAAGCTGTTCAACATCGTGCAGCCGCAGACCGCCTATTTCGGAGAGAAGGACTACCAGCAGGTGGTCATCATCAAGCGCATGGTGGAGGATCTCGCCATACCGGTGCGGGTGATATCGGTGCCGACCGTCAGGGATGCCGATGGCCTCGCCTTGTCGTCGCGCAATGTCTATCTCAGTGCTGAGGAGCGGCGTGCCGCGGCGATCGTCCCGCAGACCCTCGACGAGGCCGAGCGCCTGGTTGCCGACGGCCTGACGGATGCCAGGGAATTGGAAGCAAAGCTCACGACCTTTCTCGGTCGCGAGCCTCTGGCAAAACCCGAGGTCGTCGCCGTCAGGGATGCATCGACACTTGAGCCGGTCGGCTCGATCGAAGAGTCTATCGTCGTCGCGCTGTTCGTTCGGTTCGGCTCGACGCGGCTTCTCGACAACCGCGTGATCGGCAGCAACCGGGCTACGGGGAACAACCGGATTGCCGGGGTTATCGGCGGGAAGGGGCAGCCGGGAAAGGGCCAGGCGGAAAAAGGCCAACCGGAAAAAGGAGTGACGAAATGAGCGCCACCGCATCTCAAAAGCGCCTGACGCCGACCCGCATCTCAGCCATGAAGGGCGGCAAACCGATCGTCTGCCTGACGGCCTATACGACGCCGATGACGCGCCTCCTCGATGAGCATTGCGATCTCCTTCTGGTCGGGGATTCGCTCGGCATGGTGCTCTACGGCATGGAGACCACCATCGGCGTCACGCTCGACATGATGATTGCCCATGGCAAGGCGGTGATGCGCTGCGTTACGAAAGCCTGCGTCGTCGTCGACATGCCGTTCGGCAGTTATCAGGAATCGAAAGAGGTTGCCTTCCGCAATGCCGTGCGCGTCCTGCAGGAAACTGGCTGCGATGCCGTCAAGCTGGAGGGCGGCGAGGAGATGGCCGAGACCATCGCCTTTCTGACGAAGCGGGGCATTCCGGTCATGGGGCATATCGGCCTGATGCCGCAGCAGGTTCAAACCGCGGGCGGCTTTCGTTCCGTCGGCCATTCCGAACACGAGACCTCGAAGATCCGGCGCGATGCGCATGCTATCGGCGGCTCGGGCGCCTTTGCCGTCGTCGTCGAAGGCACGGTGGAACCGCTCGCCCGGGAAGTGACTTCGGCCATCCACATACCGACCATCGGTATCGGTGCGTCCGCCGCCTGCGACGGCCAGGTTCTGGTTTCCGACGATATTCTCGGGCTCTTCAACGATTTCACCCCGCGTTTCGTCAAACGCTACGACGAACTCGGCAAGAGGATCGCCGCGGCCGTCTCCGCCTATGCCGACGAGGTGCGGTCGCGAAAGTTTCCGGCCGCGGAGCATACGTTCAAGCGCCGCTCCTAAAGCGGTCGCAATCGTTCAGATTCACTCCTCCGCTTTAGATCCTTGCGGAGTAGCCGCAGAGCAGGCCGAGCGCGCCTTCAAGGGCGCGAAGCTATCCATAAATAGAGCCAACTATACGATTCGCGTCAGAAAATTCGCTCTGCCGCACGCGGGTGGCTGAGCATTTCCCTGTCGTTAAGGTTGCCGCCATAGCGCTGCCTCGAAACCAATTTCGAGCCGATGCCATGACACGCCGCTTATCTTTCCTTTCCCGCCTGATCGACAATCGAGACGGAGCCGTCGCAATCATCGTCATATTGGTCGCCGTCCCTCTGCTTCTCGCGGTCGGCGCCTCCATCGATTTCATCAGAGCCTATAACGACCGGGTAGATTTGCAGTCGGCCGCAGATTCCGCGGTGCTCGCGGCCGCAGCGAAATATAAGCACGGAATGCCGGAGGCGAGCATATCCGGCACGGTCAACGCCTTCCTTTCCGCGAATGGGACACTCAAGACCGCCGTCATCGGCAACCCCGAAGTCTCGAGCGATGAGGCCGAGCTGTGCCTCGACGTGGCGGACGCCGTTCCCACCACCTTCATGCAAATAGCCAATATCAAGTCGGTACCGATCAGCATCAGGTCCTGTGCAGCCTTGCCGGGGGTGAAGCAATTGGAGATCGCGCTGGTTCTCGACGTGTCGAGTTCGATGATCGAGGAGAACCGCTTTGCACCCATGCAAACTGCGGTCGCCGGCTTTCTGCAGGCCTTTTCGTCCAACGCGTCGCTGGTCGACAAAACCAAAATTTCCATCGTGCCGTTTTCAAGCCGCGTCAATATCGGCATGGCGAATATGGCCTGGCTCAAATCGTATAATGGAACAGCGGCGGTACCCAAACGCTGGACCGATCCCAAATCGGTCTATTCCTCCTCCAGCTACAAGCTCGGTTATTGGATCGATGGCATCACGCCGGTCATGTCCACCTCCAAGAATTATTACTGGATGGGCTGCATCGAGCCGCGCGCGGATGTCGAGGTCAGGGATAGCGGTGCGATCGGCGCTTACGGCATGAGCGATGCGTCGCCGACCACATCTGCCTTCGTCGCCATGGATGCCAACCCCAAATCGGGAACAAGCTTCTGTCCGCCGCCGATCACACCGCTGACCGGCGATTTCGCCTATCTGAAAAACACCGTGACCCAGCTGACATCCGAAGGCTCCACACGGCTGGACGCCGGCGTGGTCGCGGGATGGTATACGTTGTCGCCGAAATGGCAGGGCGTCTGGGGAGACAAGTCCTCGCCTGCACCCGTTTCCGATTCCGTGCAGAAAGTCATGGTGTTCATGACCGACGGGGAAATGAACACGAAATACGACCCGAACGACAAGTTCGACTGGATCTGTTCTCAAACGAAATCATCGGCGTGCAACCAGGTCGCCACTTCCGCGATGCAGACGGCATGCACGGCGATGAAGAAGAGCGGCATCGAAATCTATACGCTTTCCTATAGCGCCGATGCCGACGTGGTGAACATCCGCAACTGCGCCACCAATGGCGCCCATTTCTTCACCGCCTCGCCTGCCACCATCAAGACCGTCTACGAGGCGATCGCCGCTGCGATCCGCGGGAATACGTTGCGGCTGACGCAGTAATTGCCGATGGGAGTGAACGACCGGGTTGATGGTCGCCAACCGGACAGCCATCGTCCTTCACCCACCCGCATATTGCTCGCGCATCGTCTCAGCTGAGCGGCGCACGGCCTCGGCGACCTCCTGCAGCTGCTTGGCCATCGGCGTCGAATTGCGCCAGACCATGCCGATCGTTCGCGACGGCTCCGGCGAGGGGAAGCGGGAGATCGAGACATGCGCCGAGCGCGTTTCGACGGGAACGGCCATCTCCGGAATGAGGGTGACGCCAATGCCGGCGCCGACCATCTGGACGAGGGTCGAGAGCGAGCTGCCTTCCATGATTTCTCGCGGGCGGGCCGGGCCGACCTTGCAGAAGGACAGCGCCTGGTCGCGGAAGCAGTGGCCCTCTTCGAGCAGCAGCAGGCGCATTTCGCGCAGCGCCTCGCGTTCGGGCACGGGCTTGTCTCCATCCTCGTGCCGCCTGACCAGCACGAATTCTTCCCTGAAAAGCTCGAGTTCGGTGAGCGAGGGTTCCGACACCGGCAGCGCGACGATCGCCAAATCGAGCTGGCCCTGCGCCAGTTCCTGAACCAGCTTGCCGGTCTGCGTCTCGCGCACCTCGATCTGAATTCCGGCGAAGGTTTTGTTGAGATCGTTTATAATAGCCGGCAGCAGATAGGGCGCAATCGTCGGGATGATGCCGATGCGCAGCCGCGTGAGGAAGGAATCGCGCGAGGCGCGAGCAAATTCCCCCAGTTCGTCCACGGCCCGCAGGATGTCGCGGACCCTCAGCGCGAAGGTCTGGCCGAAAGGGGTGAGCTTTACCTCGCGCGCGCTGCGCTCGAAGAGTTCGCTGCCCAATTCCTGCTCGAGTTCTTTGATCTGCATCGAGAGCGCCGGCTGGGAGATGGCGCAGGCATCGGCGGCACGGCGGAAACGGCCGTCCCTTGCCAAGGCTTCAAAATAGCGCAGCTGTTTCAGGGTAAGATTCTTCATAAGCTCAACTTATCGCAGCAATCAGTAAATCCAACTTAAAATTATTGCACGCTTCCGATATGAAGGCTGCAGGGGAGAGAGTGGGGCGCCAGCCCGGCTCATCTTTTTGAACGGCAGACAGATCCAGCAATGAAGGAGACGATCATGGACAACCCCACTGACAGCGCAGGCAAATGTCCTGTTGCCCACACGCATAAGGCTCCGACCGCCCGGACGAACCGCGACTGGTGGCCGAACCAGCTGAACGTGCAGATTCTTCACCACGGTTCCGGCCGCGCCGATCCACTGGGCCAGGCCTTCGATTATGCCGAGGAGTTCAAGAAGCTCGATCTCGACGGACTGAAGAAGGATCTTCACGCGCTGATGACGGATTCGCAGGACTGGTGGCCGGCCGATTTCGGCCATTACGGCGGCCTCTTCATCCGCATGGCCTGGCACAGCGCCGGTACCTACCGCATCACCGACGGCCGCGGCGGCGCCGGTCAGGGCCAGCAGCGTTTCGCGCCGCTGAACAGCTGGCCTGACAATGCCAACCTCGACAAGGCCCGCCGCCTGCTCTGGCCGATCAAGCAGAAATACGGCAACCGCATCTCCTGGGCCGACCTTCTGATCCTCACCGGCAATGTCGCACTCGAATCCATGGGCTTCAACACCTTCGGTTTCGCCGGCGGTCGCGCCGACGTCTGGGAACCGGAAGAACTGTTCTGGGGTCCTGAGGGAACCTGGCTGGGTGACGAGCGCTACAGCGGCGAACGCGAGCTGGCAGAGCCGCTCGGCGCCGTGCAGATGGGCCTCATCTATGTCAACCCCGAGGGCCCGAACGGCAATTCCGATCCGCTGTCTTCGGCCCGCGACATTCGCGAAACCTTTGCTCGCATGGCGATGAACGACGAAGAGACCGTGGCGCTGATCGCCGGCGGCCATACCTTCGGCAAGACGCATGGCGCCGGCGACCCGTCCCTGATCGGCGCCGAACCGGAAGGCAGCGCGATCGAGGACCAGGGTCTCGGCTGGAAGAGCTCGTTCGGCACCGGCGTCGGCAAGGATGCCATCACCGCCGGCCTCGAAGTCACCTGGTCGCAGACGCCGACCAAATGGAGCAACTACTTCTTCGAAAACCTCTTCGGCTTCGAATGGGAACTGACGACGAGCCCGGCCGGCGCCAAGCAGTGGCAGGCCAAGAACGCCGAAGCCTCCATTCCGGATGCCTACGACGCCGCGAAGAGGCACCTGCCGACCATGCTGACCAGCGATCTGGCGCTGCGTTTCGATCCGGCCTACGAGAAGATCTCGCGCCGCTTCCTCGAAAATCCCGACCAGTTCGCCGACGCTTTCGCCCGCGCCTGGTTCAAGCTGACCCACCGCGACATGGGACCGAAGGTACGCTATCTCGGCCCGGAAGTTCCGGCCGAAGACCTGATCTGGCAGGACGTGATCCCGGCCATCGACCATCCGCTCATCGACGCCAAGGACATTGCCGAACTGAAGGAAAAGGTTCTCGCCACCGGCCTCACCGTGCAGGAGCTGGTCTCGACCGCCTGGGCGTCGGCCTCGACCTTCCGCGGCTCCGACAAGCGCGGCGGCGCCAATGGCGCGCGCATCCGCCTTGCCCCGCAGAAGGACTGGGACGCCAACCAGCCGGCGCAGCTCGCCAAGGTACTCGGCGTTCTCGAAGGCATCCAGAAGGACTTCAACGCCGCCCAGACCGGGGCTAAGAAGATCTCGCTCGCCGACCTGATCGTTCTCGCCGGTGCAGCCGGCATCGAGAAAGCGGCAACAGCCGGCGGCAATGCCGTCAGCGTGCCCTTCACGCCGGGCCGCATGGATGCTTCCGAAGCCCAGACCGACGTGCATTCCTTCGCAGCGCTCGAGCCGCGTATCGACGGCTTCCGCAACTATGTGAACGGCAAGCGCCATCAGTTCATGAAGCCGGAAGAAGCGCTCGTCGACCGCGCCCAGCTCCTGACGCTGACCGGGCCTGAGATGACCGTCCTCGTCGGCGGCCTGCGCGTGCTGAAGGCAGGCAGCCCGGAGCACGGCGTCTTCACCTCGCGTCCCGAGACGCTGACGAACGACTTCTTCGTCAACCTGCTCGACATGGGCACGCAGTGGGTTCCCCTCGCCGGCAAGGAAGGCGTCTATGAAGGCCGCGACCGCAAGACGGGCGCCGCCAAGTGGACCGGCACCCGCGTCGACCTGATCTTCGGCTCGCACTCGCAGCTGCGCGCCTTTGCCGAAGTCTACGGCCAGGCCGACGCCAAGGAGAAGTTCGTCAAGGACTTCGTCGGCGCCTGGAACAAGGTCATGAACGCCGATCGTTTCGACCTCGTTTGATCGGCAAGCATTTCGCCCGGGCGCAGTGACCGCTGCGCCCCGGCTTTTTCTTTCTCTTCGACGGACTACTTCTCCTCCCTCATCCCCTTCCTCGGGCTTGCCCGAGGGATGTCACAGGGACCCATTGCGCCCAAGTCCTTGGGCGCGGGAGAGTTCTTACTTCGAAATGAGTCATTCACCGCGCGGACGCGCGGTGGCAGGATTCCTGTGACAGGCACAGGAGGAGTCCGGGGTTAGCGTCCAGCCATTCGCTACGGAACCGAAGCTTCCGGGATTACTACCGCCCAATCATCCAGTCCTCAACGCGCAAGCCTTCGACGCGCCGGAATTCGCCGACATTGTTGGTGACGAGAACCAGATCCCGCGTCCTTGCCTGAGCAGCAATCAGCACATCATAGGGACCGATCGGCGTTCCCTTCGCCGCCAATGCGGCACGGATCTCCCCAGCGGCCAAGGCATCCTCCTGCTCGAAACCGACGGCCGGGAAATCCGCCATGAACAAGCGCAGCGTTTCGAGATTGTAGGAAATTTTCGCGCTTTTATAGGCGCCATAATAGAGCTCGTGCATCACCACGGTCGACAGCCCGATCGATCCCTCGTCGCTGTCGACCACGCGCTTCAGCAGCGTTTCGGATTTCCTGCCGATCAGGGAAATCACCGCATTGGTGTCGATGAGATGGGTGATCACTTGAACAGATCCTGAAGACCAGGCCTCTCCTGCCCCTCCGGCTGCTCTCGCCCTTCCCCCATGAAATCGTCGCTGAGGCCGCGCTCCAAGGCGCTATGCAACGATGCCCACCGCATGCCGCGATCGGCCCGCGGCCGAAGGATCACCGCATCGCCTTCCCGCGTCACCTCCACCTGGTCGACGTCGAAACGGAACTCCTTCGGCAGCCGGACGGCTTGCGAATTGCCGGATTGAAATACACGCGCATATTGCGGCATGGGAGCCCTCCGCAGTTTGTATATATGCTATCGTATATACGCGATTGGCGGTGCTTTTGCAAGAAACCCTCTTTGCACCTTCTAGCGAGGCAGAATGCCGAAAGGCGAAAGTGACAGCAGATCGGGATCGGTCGTCGCCGTTACTGTCGCGACATGGGCATGGTTTATGCTGTAGCCGTAGGTGAGGACGCGGTTACCGTCGATCATGAAGAATTGCGCCTGATCCAGGCCGGGCCGCAGGCTACCCGTCACGGTGACGGTCTCGTACAGTCTTGCGAGATGCAAAGGCTCTTCCGGAACGACACGAACCAGTTGGTTGGGCGGAGGGGAGGGCATGTGGCTGCAGGCTCCGGCCCAGGGCACCAGCATGAATTCGTAGACAAGGTCGCCATCCTGGTCGATCGGCAGAACGAAACCGGTCAATTCGATCGGATGCTCATCGCCATGCCAGGCGAGTGTTTCGCCCTGTGGGCCGCTCACCGCCTTGCCCGACAGCGGCACCGTCGCTTTGGCCTGATCGGCCGGCCGCAAAGCGCTCCAGAAAATGGGCTGAGCTGCGGCGAGGGCGCCGGAAATCGGCCATGCGGAACCAAACGCCAGCGCCGCAAACATCAGGAGGAAAGATTTGTGCTTCATCATTGCATCTCCCGGGCCGGCGGCTTTGACCACCTTGCCGCTGCCGCGCGGATGCTACTCCCGATCCCGCTTGGCCGTCAAAGCTTCGGGCCTTGTTGGGTGTTCTTTGGAGTGAGAGCAATGGGCTTTTGCCGTGTGGCACCCCCTCATCGTCATACAGAGGAAAGACCCCGCGTGGGGTGAACGCGGGGTCTCCCTGCCGAGGCGAGAGGCTGGTGTCGCCTTACTTCTCCGGCATCATCGAGGAGTGGTGCGAGGTGATCAGCCAGTTCCCGTCCTTGAACTCGTAGGTGTAGGTATAGCGGGCGGGGACCTTCGAGCCGTCTTTCATCGTGAAGGTGTAGGTGCCGGTGTCGACGGCCCAGTTGCAGCCGGTCTTGATGTCACGGCTGTCGATGTGGCCCTTGGGCTCCTTCGCCAGGAAGTGCTCGAAATAATCGATGCGTTCCGCCTGGGTCAGGCGCGGCTTGTTTGCGAGCGTCGCCAGCAGCACGGAGTCCTCGCTGTAGTTCTTGGCGACTTCCTGAGGGCTCAGCGTTGCAAGCGAGGCGTTCCAGCGGTCGAAGAGTTTTGCGACTTGCTCCTCGCTCACCGGGGCGCAGGTCGCTGTTTCGGCGGCCGCAGCCGACTGGACCTGGACAAAACCGAGGACGAGGGCGGCAGCAATGATCGTACGCATGTTTGGCTTCCTATCTGGCGGTTCCGGCGGACATCGCATCGGTCAACCGCATGACCAATATCTAAGTGGCCGGCTCTGCGGCCCCATCTGCCGGGTGGCTCCGATCCGATCTGCCGAACGGCATAGATGACATTCCCACGGGAATGACTATCGTGCCCGCGTCATTCATTTCAGGAGCAGTCCCCTTGGGCCTGGAGCATAACACGGATACGGCCCATTCGCCTGACGTTGCAGAGATGCGAGCCCTTTACAGAGCGGCGGAAGCACGGGCGGCGCGGCTGCGTTTCATCATCGAAGTGCGGAACCTGCTCGATGCGCAGGCATTCGAAACGGTCGCGCCGGAGGTTCTGTCCCGGCTTGCCGATTTCGCCGGGGCAATGCAGGCCAGGCTCGTCTTTGCGCCCTTGCAGGGGGAGGTGCCTGTGCAACTGGCGGTCGGGCTGTCGAGGAACCCCGAAGGCGACAGCATCCTGTTTGCCTCCGAGGATGATGGCGCCGACCTCCATCTGACGCTCCTCGGGCCGTCGACAGGACGCACCATCGATGCCGACGACCGGCAAACCTTGGAGGTGGTGGCGGGCCAACTGGCCGACGCCTGCAATCTCGAACGGCAGGCCGCGGAAAAGCAGGCGCTGCTCGGCGATCTCGAGCGGCAGCGCAGTGAACTCGCGGCCCTCGTTGCGCAGTTGATCCAGGCGCAGGAACAGGAGCGGCAGCGGGTGGCGCTCGATCTGCACGACGGCTCGGCGCAGCTCGCCGCCGGCCTCAGCTATCGCCTGCAGGATCTCGCCGCCCGCGTCGGCGAGGCGCATGCGCTGAAACCGGAGATCGACCAGCTCGCGGCACTGGCGCGCCATTCCGTTGCCGATCTTCGTGCTGCGATCGCCGATCTTCGTCCGCCCGAGCTCGACGATCTCGGCGTTGCGGCGGCGCTGCGCACCCGCCTCGATGCGATCGACGGCATGGAGGTGATCGCCGATCTCGATGCCTGCGCCGATCGCTGGCCGGCATCGACCGGGATCATCTTCTACCGCGTCGCGCAGGAAGCGATCACCAATGTGATCAAGCATGCCGGGGCGCGCCGGCTCATCGTGCGCCTTTTCGAGGACAGCGCCGGCGAAGCCCATCTCGAAGTGATCGACGACGGCAAAGGCATCGGCGAAGCACGCCAGCCCCAGAATCAAGAGTGGGGCGCACGGCTCGGCATCGTCGGCATGCGCGAGCGGCTGGCGCTGCTCGGCGGCAGCATCGAGATCGGCGCCGGAGCTTCGGGCGGCACCTGTGTCCGCGCCTTCGCGCCCCTTCAGCAGGAGACGATATCGGGATGACCGCATCCATTCTCGTTGCCGACGATCATGACATCGCCCGCGCCGGGCTGATTGCCATGATTGGCGGCCAGGACGATTTCCATGTCGCCTGGGATGTGCGCGACGGCCTGGAGGCGGTGGAAACCTGCGCGGCCCACAAACCGAATCTCGCCCTGCTCGACATCCGCATGCCGCGCATGGACGGCCTCGCCGCCACAAGGGAGATCCGGCGCGTGTCGCCCGGCACACGCGTCATGATCATCACCATGCATGACAGCCTCGATTATCTGGAGGCGGCGATCGACGCCGGCGCCACCGGCTATCTGCTGAAAGACGCCAGCCGGGACGATATTCTGCGCACGATCCGGCGCGTCCTGCAGGGTGACGCCTTTTTCGACGGCCCCCTCGTCGCAAGGCTGCTGCGGCGCGCTGCCACCAAACCGCAAACCAACAGCAGCGCCCTGGAGACGCTGACGGTGCGCGAGCGCGAGGTGCTGGCAAAGGTGGCCGAGGGCCTGACCAACAAGGAGATCGGCCGGGCGCTGAAGATCTCGCCCGGCACCGTGAAGATCCATGTCGAGCGCATCATCGGCAAGCTCGGCGCCGGCGACCGGACGCAGGCCGCCGTCATGGCCGTGCGCGGCGGGCTCGTCGCAACATCGAGAGAAGAGCAGCCATGACAGGGACACGCCGGCGGGCGCTGCGCTTCGCCGACCTTCCGCTGCGGGCGAAGGGCATCGTCATCATCATGGTGCCGCTGGCGCTGCTGCTTGCCGCTCTCGCCTCGGTTTTCGTCGCCGACCGGCAGAGCCGGATCGCCGAGGATCAGGTGCGGGTGACTCTGGAGATCCAGTCCGGCATTCAGGAGATCCACGCCTTGATCGCCGAGGCCGCGACGGCGATGCGGGGTTATCTCCTGACCGGCAGAACCGATTTTCTCGACCCCTTCAACCGGGCCGAGGACAGGCTGCCCCTGGTGCTCGACGAAGTCGGCCGGCGATTGCGGGATGAAGAACAGAAGAGTCGCCTTGACCGTATCCGAGCCCTGGTCGACGCGAAAGTCGACCGTCTCCAACTCCTGAAACAGGCCGACATCCTGCGCGCCGGCGGGCGCGAGGATCTTGCGGCCAAGCTCATCGAAGGCAAACAGGTCCTCGATGTGCTGAGACAGGAGATCGACGCGATGAACCGGCGTGAGGCCGATCTGCTTCACGCCAGAACGCAAGCCGCCGACCGGGTTCGCACCCTGTCGCGCAGCCTGATGATTGCCGCCGGCTTCCTCGGTTTTGCCGGCGCGCTCGCCGCCGTTTTCCTGTTTTCGGCCAGCATCGTGCGCCGCGTCTATGCGCTGAAGGCCCAGGCGCATCTCTTGTCGCAAGGCGAGGTCGTCACGGTGGCCGACCCTTTCCGCGACGAGCTCGGCAGCCTCGAACAGGCGCTCGAAGATGCGAGCGTGCTGTTAAAAAAGCGCGAGGCCGATTTGACCGAGAGCGAGGAACGCTTCCGGCAACTGGTCGAGGGCGTCAGCGACTACGGCATCTTCGGGCTCGATCCCGACGGACGGGTGGTGAGCTGGAATGCCGGCGCCGAGCGGATCACCGGCTACGGTGCAGACGAAATCGTCGGGCAGCATTTTTCCCGCTTCTATCCCGCCCAGACCAGGGACACATTTCCAGCCGAAGAGCTTTCCAAAGCGGCCCTTCACGGGCGCACCGAGGCGGAAGGCTGGCGGCTGCGCAAGGACGGGTCGCGGTTCTGGTCGCATGTCGTCGTCACCGCGCTGCAAGATGAAACGGGCCGGCTGCGTGGCTTTTCCAAGATCACCCGCGACATTACCGAGCGCAAGCAATTCGAGGAGGCTCTGCTTGCCGCCCGCGAGGATGCGATCCGTGCCAGCAACGCCAAGAGCGAGTTCCTGTCGCGCATGAGCCACGAGCTGCGCACGCCGCTGAATGCCGTGCTCGGTTTCGCGCAGCTTCTGGAAATGGACGTGACCGATGCCGATTCCAGGGAGAGCGTCGCGCAGATCCTGAGAGCCGGCCGGCATCTGCTGAGCCTGATCGACGAGGTTCTCGATATGGCCAGGATAGAGGCCGGCCGCATGGATCTCTCGGTCGAAGCACAACCCGTTGCCGAAGTGATCGATGAAGCCGTGTCGCTGGCAAGGCCGCTCTGCGGCAAGCAGCAGATCCGCATCGAGGTCGCCGCACCGGCCGAGCCGGATCTGATGGTCCTTGCCGACCGGCGGCGTCTGCTGCAAGTGTTTCTGAACCTCCTCTCCAATGCGGTGAAATGTAATCGGCCCTTGGGAAGCGTGACCGTCAGCCACCGCGCAATCGGTGACCGCATCCGCATCGAGGTCAGCGACACCGGCCCCGGCATCCCGGCCGACCGCGTCGCCCGGCTGTTTACCCCGTTCGACCGGCTGGGGGCCGAACGGATCAGCCAGGAGGGAACCGGCCTCGGGCTTGCGCTGTCGAAACATCTGATCGACGCCATGGGCGGAACGCTCGGCTTCAGCAATCGTAGGGAAGGCGGTGCCACCTTTTACGTCGATCTGCCGCGCGCGCCGGCGGCGACGGGGGAAGCCGAGGCGCGAGACGTCGCGATGCCGTAAGGCACCGCCAGTTGATTGACGAAGTCTCTTCCGTCATGCTCGGCCTTGTGCCGAGCATCTGAGCACAACAATTGTTTGGCAGGAAAACATTTATTTTCAGACACTTAATTGGACCGGCGCAGATCCTCGGCACAAGGCCGAGGATGACGTCCTGGGTTTTGCTGTGGTTTGTTCGGCAACATGGCGATGCCAGAAGCCATCGCCTTTGATTTGGCCGCGCCGCTTGATATCAGTTCGCAATCGCTTTCGACGAAGTTTGGTCCATGACAGATTCCACCGATATCGTGCGCAGATCGACAATCCTGATTGTCGATGACGAGCCCGCCAATGTTTCGCTGCTGGAGCGCATCCTCAAGCGCGAAGGCTTTACGGCGCTGATCAGCACCACCGAGCCGCGCGAGGCCCTGCGGCTCTTCCGCGAGCATCCCGTCGATCTCGTCCTTCTCGACCTGATGATGCCCGATCTCGACGGCTTCGCCCTGCTGGAAACCTTTGCAAGGCTCATTCCCGATAACAGCTACCTGCCGATCCTGGTTCTGACCGCCGATGCGACCTTGCCGACGCGTCGGCGCGCGCTTTCCCTCGGAGCGAAGGATTTTTTGACGAAGCCCTTCGACGCGATCGAAGCGATCTTACGCATCTTCAACCTGCTTGAAACCCGCATCCTGACTCTGGAGCTTGCCAAACACGGCTTGGCGACGCCGAAATCGGAACGTCCCCGCATCGATTGATCGCAGCCGCCCTTATCTCGGGCGACGGGCGTTCGCCATAGGCGAATGCTGGCCAAGCAATTCGGCGGCGATCGGCAGCAGCGAGGCCGCCTCGGCAAGCCCGGCGGGACCGAGCAGCTGCGTCACCAACAATGTCGGCCTGATCAGCGGACGGCGGCCGGGCACGTCGAGAGCACCGAGGTCGACGCGGGCACAAAGCCGTTCCAGGATTTCACGCGGAAAGAAACCGCCGACGACAATCGCGTCGGGATTGAAGAGCTGAACCACCGTGGCGAGTGGCTTCGACAGTTTCTCGCCGCGATCGTCGATCCAGTCGAGCAGGCGTCTATCCCCCTCGTGAAACAAGCGCGCCAGGAAATCGTCCGAGAGCCGGTCGAGCGGACAGCCGAGGTGCCGGGCAAGATCGGGAAGGCTTGGCCGATCGCCGGTTTCGGGGATCAGCGCGCCGATATTCGCCGCCTGGTTATGGGCGCCGCGAAAGACGGCGTCTTTGGCGAAAAGGCCGCCGCCAACGCCGAAATCCAGCGTGATATAGAACAGGCCGCGATAATGTGTCCGCGGCCGATGCGCTTCGAAAGCCGCGACGCAATAGGCGCCGTTATCCCAATAGACCGGAAGCCGGAAGCGGGCGCTTATCGTCTCGGCAAGTTCCTGCAATGGCAGCGCGGCCTGCGTCGGCGTTACCTCGAACAGCGTGCCGTCCTCGCCGACGATGGCGGGAACCGCATGTCCGACGCCGAGGATCGGTGACGGTGAGCCGGCAATCAGCCGGGCGATATCGTCGACGATCGGCTCGATGACGGCATCAGCCTGCCGCGCCACGCGCTCTCGGATGTTGCCGCTGAGGTCGGAGCGCGTAACGGCATAATGCCCCTGCCTGACATAGAGGCCGATGCTGTGAAAGGCGTCGTCGTTCAGCGATAGCCGGAGCGGCGGCTGGCCGCGTTCGCCGTCATCGAGCGTGGCGCGTTCCTCGCGGACCAGTTTGAAACGATCGAAATTGGCGACGGCCTTGGTCAGCATCGATTTCGACAGGCCGAGCGCTGCGGCAATCTCCGTCCGGCTTTTCCCCGGATCCAGGCGGATATGGCGCAGGACGGCATATTCGATGTCGGTCAGGCTGACCGGTCGCGGCCAGGGTCCCAGATCTGCGTGCAAGTGGGCGAACTTTCCGATAGAGACGAGCGAATCCCAGAATAGGCCGTCGTCATATTCATGTCATGCACTTAATATAAATGCACATCGTGAACTTAATTACGTCTATCGGGAGAGAACATTGGCGAGCCTGTCCATCCAGGGCGTGAGCAAGACCTTCCCGAACGGGCATCGGGTTCTTGATGACATCACGATCGACGTCGCGTCGGGGGAGTTCCTGACGTTGCTCGGGCCGTCGGGATGCGGCAAGACCACGCTTTTGAAGGCGATCGCCGGATTCCATCCGCTCACGTCAGGCCGCTTCCTGATCGACGGCAAAGACGTCACCGCGCTGCCACCGGAGAGCCGCAACACGGCAATGTGCTTCCAATCCTACGCGCTCTTCCCGCACATGACCGTGGCCGAAAACATCCTGTTCGGTCCCCGGCAGAACGGCGCGGGCAAGGCCGAATGCCATGCGAGGCTCGAAGCCGCCCTGCAACAGGTGGACCTCGCCGCGCATGCCACGAAGCTGCCGTCTGCCCTCTCAGGCGGGCAGCAGCAGCGTGTGGCGCTTGCCCGCGCCATGGCCATGCGGCCGGGTGTGATCCTGTTCGATGAACCGCTTTCCAATCTCGACGCCAAGCTGCGCGAGCAGGTGCGCTTCGAAATCCGCGCGCTGCAGGCAAGACACGGTTTCACAGCGATCTATGTCACCCATGACCAGGCCGAGGCGCTCGCCATGTCCGACAGGATCGTCGTGCTGAATGGCGGCCGTATCGAGCAGATCGATACGCCGGCTGCGATCTACGACCGCCCGGCCAGCCGTTTCGTCGCCGATTTCATCGGCGCCGCCAATATCCTGAGGGCCGATATATTGGGCCTGGCCGGGCAAACGATCTGGCGTGTGCGCACCGATCTCGGGGAATTCGACATCCGCTCGGAGAGCGACCCCAAGGCGCCGCACCATTTCGTCTGCTGGCGGCCCGAGGCAGCCGAGATCGTTTCGCAGGCGCAAGCGCCGCAATCCAATATATTCCAGGCCGTCGTGACGGCCCAGGCCTTCCAGGGCAATGTCACCGACGTGGTTGTCAGAAGCGGCAAAAGCGATGCCGCCTATCGCATCCAGACGCGCCGGCCGCTGACCGTCGGAGCCTCCGTCATGGTGCGCGTCGATCCCGCAAGCTTCTGTTTCCTGGAGGCGGCGCATTGACATCCGCTGCCGCCGCCAATTGGAAACAGGCAATCTTCATCGGCCTGCTGCTGATGACCGGGATCGGCCCGATCGTGCTTCTGGTCGGGACCGTGCTCGGCATGGCCGTCGCCCAGTCCTTCGGCTATTTCAACTTCGCCGGCGCAAGCGGCTTTTCCTTGGAGTTCTGGGCGAAACAGCTCGCCAGTCCGCTGCTCAGGGCCTCCCTCCTCTATTCCCTGAAGATCGCCTTCGTCTCGGCGATCGTCTCGGTGGCGCTCGCCTATCCCATCGCGCTCTGGCTGCGCAATCCCTTTCCCGGCTCGTTGACGCTCGGCGCATTGATCAAGGCGCCGATGATGGTGCCGGGCCTGGTCGCGGCCTTCCTCTTCGTCAACCTCATCGCCTTCCACGGCTTTCTGAACGAGGCGCTTCTCGGCCTCGGCCTGATCTCAAAACCCTTCCGGATGCAGAACGACCGCTATGGCGCCGGCGTCATGCTGCTCCAGGTCTGGAAGAACATGCCCTTTGCCCTGCTGCTGCTTAGCGGCGCGGTCCGGTCGATCCACACCGATCTGCTCGACGCGGCCCGCGATCTCGGCGCCGGCGCCTGGGCGCGCTTCCGCAAGATCATCCTGCCGCTCACCCTGAAGGCCATGCAGGCCGCCCTGGTGATCATCTTCATCGGTGCCGCCGGCGACTATTCCTTCCAGGCGATCGCCGGTCCGACGAGCGTCAGTTCGCTCGCCCTGTACATGTACACCGTGCAGCACGAATTCGGCCAATGGAGCGAGGCCGCCGTCGTCGCGATCGTCCTGATGGCCACAGCCCTGCTCGGATCGCTCATCCTGGCTGCGGCAGCCCATATCCTCTTTGGCGGCAGGAGAGCGTGATGTCGGAAAAATCCTGGAATCGCCTCCTCGCCATCGGACTCGGCCTCGTGCTGATCGTCTGGCTCGTCGTTCCCTTCGCCATGGCGGTGCTCTGGTCGCTGGTTGATCCCGACAAAGCCTGGAGTTATCCCGACCTCCTGCCGCAGAAACTCTCCTTCCGCCGCTGGACCGAGATGTGGGAGACGACCAATCTCGCGGTCGCCATCGCCAACAGTTATACGCTGGCGCCGATCGTCGCATGCGCCACGCTGATGCTGGCCGCGCCCACGGCCTATGCCTTCGGGCGCCTCGAATTTGCGGGCAAATCGGTGGCGCAATTCACAGCGCTCCTGCCGCTCGTGCTGCCGGGCTTCGTCATCGCGCTGTTCTTCACCGCGCTTTTGAACCGGATCGGCATCTACAACAAATTTCTGGGCATCGTGATCGGCCACACCGTGCTGTTCCTGCCCTATGCGATCCGCATTCTCTCCGTTTCCTATTCGCTTGTCCGCCAGGATCTGATCGATGCGGCGCGCGATCTCGGCGCCAGCCGCTGGGCGCGCTTTTCCGCCGCCTACCTGCCGGTGCTCAAACCCGGAATCCTGGCGGCGCTGGTCATCGTCTTCATTCAGAGCATCGAGGAATTCGCCCTCTCCTTCGTGCTCGGATCGCCTGACTTCACCACCGTTCCGACCATCCTCTATTCCTATCTGGGTTATAATTTCATCCGGCCGAACGCGGCAGTCGTGTCGCTGATCCTGGTCGTCCCCAACATCATCCTGATGCTTCTCTTCGAACGGCTGCTGAAGAGCAACGGCGCCGTCGCGCTTGGCGGCAAGGGATGAGGTCCATCCCATCCAACCATCGGAGCAATCGCATGTCACAACGCCTGATCCCGCTGCTGATCGCAGCGGCAGCCTTCGCCACCCCCGCGGCGGCCGCCGACGACCTCCTGAAGAAGCCGTGGGACGACATCGTCGCCCAGGCCAAGCAGGAAGGCGAGGTCGTCTGGTACAACTGGTTCCTCCAGCCCCGCTTCCGCGAACTGAGCAAGGGCTTCGAAGAGAAATACGGGATCAAGGTGACCATTCCCGACGGCACCTCTGACGGCAATCAGAACAAATTCCTCGCCGAACTCGACCGCGCTGAAGGCGATATCGACGTGATGTCGCTCGGCGGCGATCAGTTGCCGAAGTTCGACGTCACCGCCTATTTCCTCGGCCCGCTCGATATCCTGCCCGGCTATTCCAAGCTGCGCACTCAGATCAATGGCGGCGACGGCAAGCGTTATGCGGTTGCCTTCTGGGGCAACCAGACCGGTCTTGCCTATGATCCGACGCAGGTCGACGAGGCAAAGCTGCCGCAGACCTTCGATGATCTCACCAAGTGGATCAAGGAGAACCCGCAGGCTTTCGCCTTCAACGATACGCGCGGCGGCGGCGCCGGCAAGGCCTTCCTGCAGACCGTGGTGCGCTCGACCGTCAAGCCGGAAGATATCGCCGCAGGCAACTTCCAGGCCGCCTGGGACTGGTTTGCCGCCAACAAGCCGAATTACGGCTTCACTTCGTCGAACGCCGATAGCCTGACCCGCCTGAACGGCGGCGAGTTCCAGATCGTCTCGGCCTGGGAAGACCATCTCGCCGGCCTGCAGCAGAAGGGCGAGATCGACAAGCGGATGAAGTTCTACATCCCGAAATTCGGCATGCCGGGCGGCGGCAATGTCGTCGGTATCGCCGCCAATGCCAAGCACAAGGCCGCTTCGCTGCTCTTTGTCGACTGGCTGACCTCGGCCGAAACCCAGACAATGCTCGCCAAGGAAATGGGTTCGGCGCCCGTCAACAGCGACGCGGTGAAAATCGCAGGCGGCGTGCCGGCCGAGCAGCGCGCCTATGCGGTCGACTGGTTCCCGGTCAAGCAGGCCGACGCCATCACGGCGCAGTTCCTCGAAAAAGTCGTCATGGGTCAGTAAGGAACCAGACGATATCATGCAGCAATCTCAAGAGCATAAGGAGTGTCAGCCATCGGCTGGCGCTCAAGGCGCCTTTCCCACCGGCGTCCATACGAAATTCAATGTCGACGGCAGCGTCCGAGCCTTTCCCGGCAATACGATCATCTGCCACCTCGCTCCGACGAGCCGGCTCTATGCCGCCCTTTCGAGCCTTTACGGCGCGCTGGAGCGAAGCGATCTATCAGAACTCTATTCGCTGCTGCCGCCGTCGAGCTGGCATATGACAGTGTTCGAAGGCGTCTGCGACCAGGTCCGGCGGCCGGGCTTCTGGCCTGCCGATCTCGGCCTCGATGCGCCCCTGGCCGAATGTGATGCGCTCTTCGCCGACAAGCTTTCCAGCTTCGATCTCTCCTACGATCCGCCCTACCGCCTGTGCATTGCCGGCTGGCAACCGCTCGTCAACGGCATCGCCCTCAGGCTCGTACCGGCAACGAGCGCAGAGGAAACGCGTCTCAGGCACCTGCGCGACCGGCTGTCGGAGCTGCTTCAGCTCCGTCATCCCGGGCATGAGGACTATGTGTTTCACCTCAGCATCGCCTATCTGATCCGCCATCCCGATGAAGAGCAGCAGGCCGCGCTTTCGGCGCTGCTGTTCAAACTCCTCTCCGGCCTGCCGGCGGAGTTCGAACTCGGCGCAGCGGAATTCTGCCGCTTCGCAGACATGTTCGCCTTCCGTCGCCAGTTCTTCCTGCAGAGCCCGGCAAGAGGCGGCTGAACCCAGGCGCGCAATGCGGAGACAATGGGGCCGGCCGGGAGCCGGCCCCATTGCATTTAAAACATCGTGTTCTTGTTGGCAGCCTCGTTCGGAACCGCCTGGATCACGTCCCAGTGCTCGACGATCTTGCCGTCCTTGACGCGGAAAATATCGACGATCGCCTGGCCGCGGTCATCGGCACCGTTCGTCGCATGCACATGCAGCCAGACGAGATCGCCATCGCCGGCGCTGCGGACGATCTCCGCCTTCGATTGGGCATTGTCCTTGAAGAAGCCGGAGAAGAAGGAAATCAAAGGCTTCTTGCCGTCGGGAACCTGGGGATTGTGCTGCCGGTAGTCGTCGGCGACAACGGAGGCGGCCTTGAGATCGTGCTTGTTGAAGAAGCGGTCGTAGAACTCCACCACCAGCTTCCGGTTGGCTTCCTCGACCTTCAAGTCCCGCGAGGCGGCAAAAACGCCTGAAGGCACGGCGATGCCCGCCAGAATGGCGAGTGCGAAAAGCGATTGAAATCTCATGCATCAAACTCCTTGGTATGGATCGGCGATCTAGTCTAAAAAGGAGACTATCTGTCAGGTCTATGAAACCTGGAGATGCCGAGCAAGAAGGCAGGTTTTGGTGGCAAGGTCAGCCTGCGATGACCAAGGAGAGGGCATGCCTGCGGAAACGGACGAGCCGAAACTGGGATGCCCGGTAAGAGGCGTGCTCGATCGTATCGGCGATCAATGGAGCCTGCTCGCGCTCGAGGCGCTTGATGATGAGAAGAAGCGCTTCAACGAGTTGCTGCGCGAGATCGGGGACATCTCGAAACAGATGCTCTCCAAGACCCTGAAGCATCTGGAGCAGGACGGCTTCATCAGCCGCACCGTCTACCCGGAAGTTCCGCCGCGCGTCGAATATGAACTGACGGAGCTGGGGCAATCCTTCCTGGTTCCCATGAGAGCTTTGATCGGCTGGGCCGATCGGAACCATGCGGCGATCAAGAGCGCGCGTCGGCGATACGAAACCGCTTAGCGGGAGTTTAAGAGAGCCTCATCCTCAGGCGCCCCGCAAGGGGCCTCGAAGGACGAGGCGGGTGCCGCACCGTCAGGCGAGCAACACCTTGCCGCCCGTCCGGAACGGAAGGGCCGACTGCAGCGCCTGGCCGATCCTTTCCAGAGGAAACACCTCCCGCACCTCGGTCGCGATCACCTTCGAAGCGATCAGCGCGGCGATCTCCGAATAAGCGCGCTGGACGTCATCAATCGCTTCGGCATGGACCCATTCCCGGAGATGACAATAGGAAAAGGTGACATCGGGATGGGAGGCCCAGAAAGAAGCCGGAATGCTCTGGCCCGAAAGCAGTCCGTAATGCACGAAATGCCCGCCGGGTTTGAGCGCATCGGCAAGCACGGAGGCGCGCGCGCCGCCGACACAATCGAGCACCGCGTCGAGCCCGTGTCGGCCGGCAAGCCCGGCGGCGAGATCACCGTCCGCCCTGTCGACAATAACAGCCTCGAGCCGGCCGCGCAGGCGCTCAAGTGATTCTTCGCTGCGGACGATTGCCACCGGCTCGACGCCCGCGGCATTGGCGAGACCGATCAGGATCGATCCGATCGACGAGGCAGCGGCATTGATGGCGATGCGCATGCCCGGCTTCAGCCCGATCTTCATGTGCAGCATCAGCCAGGCCGTCATCGGGTTGACATAGCTCGTCGCCGCTTCGAAATCGGAGAGCGTGTCCGGAACACGAAGGCACCAGCCGGGATCGGTATCCTTGAATTCCTGCCATCCGCCGGCGCTGCGCACCGGCAGCACACGGGTGCCGAGCGCAAGCCCGTAAACCTCTTCACCGCACGCTTCGACCACGCCGAAGGCTTCGAAGCCGGGAATGAAGGGCAGGGTGGTGCGTCCGGCATAGGCGCCCGATATGGTGATGATATCGGAGGGATTGATCGACCGCGCCAGCAGGCGCACCCGCACCTGGCCGCGCGCGAGCGCCGGCAGTTCGGCCCGTTCGATCCCGACGACCTCCTCGGCCGGGCCGAATTTTCGCACGACCGCCTGATATTGCATTGCATCCCCCTGATAACAGCGGTTAGAACACGCCTTCGAAATTTCGGTGATCGAATGAGCGTTGACGACAGGCCTTTAGCATCGTTCCGGGTCTCGATGCGAGACATCGACATCTATGGTCATGTCCATAACTCGGTTTACCTCGACTATTGCGAGGATGCGGTCGTCGAATTCCTGCGGCATCGGCAAATCCTCGGCCATTTCCGCCACACCACCTCGGGCGTTGCCTATCACGTGAAGAAGGCCGAGATCACTTTTCACAACCCGATCGACGTCGACGATGTCGTCGACGCCAAGGTCGCCGTCGAGAAAATCGGGCGTACGAGCCTGTCCTTTACGATCGAACTCTTCCGCCGGCGCGATGGCGCTCACTGCGCATCGGCGGGGCTCGTCTGGGTCTGCGTCGGCCTTTCCGACAGTCGCCCCACGCCGATCCCCGACACCACCAGAGCCGCTTTAGCCTGACGGCCGATCTTCAAACCAGCGGGTGTCCATGCCGATCCACGCGCAGCTTCTTCGACATGCAATGCACAGGCCGGACAAGCCGGCCCTGGTGATCGACGGCCGCTGCCTGAGCTATGGCGAACTCGCTTTGCGCGCCAAGGCGATTTACCGCTTTCTCCGGCAATTGCCGCACTCGACCCGCCGCACGCTCGATCTGCCCGGCGTCGAGAAACTCACGGCCCTCAGCCTCGGCAACCATATCGGCTTCGCCGAATATTTCGTCGCCGCCACCGCCTTGCCGAATGCCTGCGCGGTGATCGACCCGATGATGCCGGCAGAAAGGATCGAACGCGTTCTCGAGCGGCTGGCGCCTGACGTGCTTGTCGTCGACGACGATGCGGGCCTGAGCGCCGAAATCGGCCGCAGGCTCGGAATATCGGTCGTCACCGCCGGAGCGGAGCCCTTCGATCTCGCCGAGCCGGAAGGCGATCTGCCTGATGATGCCGAAGGCATCTTCCTGATCGGATTTACCTCGGGCACCACTGCCGAGCCGAAAGCCTATTACCGCTCACGCCAGCAATGGCGCCGCAGCCTCGATCGCGGCCACGTGGTGTTCGAACTCGAAAACGCCCCGTCGACCCTATGCCCCGGAGCCCTGGCGCATGGGCTGGCGCTTTACGCCATGGTCGAAGCCTTGGATGCCGGAGCCACCTTCCATTCGATCCGGAAATGGGATGCCGCTGCCGTCGCGCACATTCTCTCCTTCGAAGCGGTCGAGCGGCTGGTTGCCGTCCCCACCCATATAGCCGGCATTGCCAGGGCCTGGTCCGCCGAACCCGCTCTGACCGCCCTGCGCGACGTGCTGACCGCCGGCGCCAAGCTCGACGTCAACGGGGTCGAGTCCATGCGGCGGCTTTTTCCGAGGGCGCGCATCCGGGAATATTACGGCGCCTCGGAAATCGGCTTTATGACCGTCTCGACGCTTGTCGGCGGCGCGATCGATTTTCCGATCGACCGGGTGGGGCAGGCCTATCCCGGCGTCGAGATTTCCATTCGCGATCCCGATGGAAACGATGTCGGCACCGATGTGCCGGGCACCATCTTCGTCGACAGCGACCTGATCGCCGACGGCTATCTCTGGGGCGACGACGGTCAGGCGTTCCGGGTCACCGAGGCCGGTGCCACGGTCGGGGATCTCGGCGAACTCGACGCCGATGGTATGCTGCGGGTGATCGGCCGGGCAGGCGGCATGATGATATCAGGCGGCAACAACGTCTATCCCGCCGAAGTCGAGAGCGCGCTCAAAGCCTGCCCCGGGGTCGAAGACGCCGTCGTCTTCGGGCTGCCGGATGCCTATTACGGCCAACGGATCGTCGCCGTCGTCTCCGGCGAAGCGATAGACGCGAAAATGCTGGCCGACCATTGCGCACTGGTGCTCGCCAGGTTCAAGATCCCCAGGCAGTTCTACCATATCGCCTCCTGGCCGATGACGAGCAGCGGCAAGATTTCCAGGGGACAGGTGGAAGCTGCGGTCATTTCGGGAGACGGTCTTGTCCTACGCCTATCAGCCTGACGAGGATTGGCAGCCGGTCGTGGTTGCCGCCTACCGCACGCCGATCGGCCGCGCCTTCGGCTCGCTGTCGACGGTCGCAGCCGAAGACCTGCTTGCCCCGATCATCCGCCGGATCGTTGCCGAAACAGCCATTGCGCCCGAGGCGATAGACGACGTGCTGGTCGGCAATGCCGCCGGCGGCGGCGGCAATATCGGCCGGCTGGCAGCACTTACCGCCGGCCTGCCGATGGCGGTTCCCGGTGTCGCCATCGATCGGCAATGCGGTTCCGGCCTCGAAGCGATCATCATGGCCGCGCGGCTGATCCAGGCGAAGGCGGGAGCCTGTTTCCTGGCCGGCGGCGTCGAGAGCGTCAGCACCGCGCCATGGCGGGTCGAACGGCCGAAAGCCAATGGCGCACTGCCGCGCTTTTACGGCCGCGCCCGGTTTTCCCCTGAGGCGATCGGCGATCCCGAGATGGGCGTTGCCGCTGAAAACGTCGCGCGTGCGTTCGGCATATCGCGCCAAAGGCAGGATGAATTCGCGCTGCGCAGCCATCGCCTCGCCGTCGCGGCGGCGGAGACCGGTCTCTTCCGGCCGGAGATCGTCGAAATCCCCACCGGGCATGGTGTGGTGGAACGGGACGAATGTCCGCGCCCCACGACCTCGATTGAAGCACTGGCAAACCTGAAGCCCGTCTTCCAGGCCGACGGTTCGGTGACGGCAGGCAACGCCTGCCCTATGAATGACGGCGCCTGCCTGGTGCTCGTCATGCGCCGCGGCATGGCCAAAAGCCTCGGCATCGACAAGGGCCTCGCCTTCATCGACAGCGCTGCGGCCGGCGTCGACCCCAACCTGCTCGGCATCGGCCCGGTCGCCTCGACCAGGAAGCTCATGCAGCGCCAGCCCGGCCTCTCGCTCCCCGGCATCGATGCCATCGAATTCAACGAGGCTTTCGCCGCCCAGGTTCTGGCATCGCTGGATCAGCTCGACATCCCTGCTGACACGGTCAACCGAGAAGGAGGCGCCCTGGCGCTCGGTCATCCCTTCGGCGCCTCCGGCGCGATTCTGGTTAGCCGGCTATATACTCAGCTGGTCCGCGGGGATCGCTGGCTACCCGCCACAACCGGCCTCGCCATGATCGGCATCGGCGGCGGCATCGGTCTGACGGCACTGTTCGAGGCTGTCAGGCTTTCCTGACGAGACGACAGTATTGCGAGGAACGGAGACGGCGCGGCATCTCCTCTTCTCCCCTCGGGGAGAAGGTGCCGGCAAGGGGGCCACACGAAACATCCTCTCCGTTATAAGCCATCCCGCAACGCCATGCCCAGCGCGTCGGTCGAAGTCCAGCATGTGCTTTACTGAAGGACCGGCGTAGCCGGCCCCCCTCATCCGCCCTACGGGCACCTTCTCCCCGAGGGGAGAAGAGGGAATCGAGAACCCGCGGCCTATCCTTCCGCACCGTCTCCGTTCCTCGCCATGCCGGTTGACGCAAATCTCCTCCATTTCCGCAAGGCGGCTCGATCGCAGCGCGAGCCGCCCTACACCTTGGCATAGGGCGACAGCGACTGAGGGAGAATGGTTCGAAGCCGCGATCCGGCGCATTCTCATGCCGATCGGTTCCGGCCGATGAAGCCGCTTGGCTCCGTCACGGTTTCGGCACTCCGAGCAGGTCCTGCTCGCCTTCGTTCAGCTACCTCACGTCAACAGAGGACATTCCTCGCGAAAGACAAGGAGACTACCCATGAAGATCGTCATTATCGGCGGCACCGGCCTCATCGGCTCGAAGACCGTGGAAAGACTGCGCAGCAAGGGGCATAACGTCCTGCCGGCCTCGCCGAATTCGGGCGTCGACACGATCACCGGCAAGGGGCTCGCCGAAGCGCTCGCAGGCGCTGAAGTGGTGCTCGACCTCGCCAACTCGCCTTCCTTCGAGGACAAGGCCGTCCTCGAATTCTTCCAGACCTCCGGCCGCAACCTGCTCAAGGCAGGGGCTGCCGCCGGCGTGAAGCATCACATTGCGCTGTCGATCGTCGGCATGGAGCGGCTTCAGGGCAGCGGCTATATGCGCGCCAAGATGGCCCAGGAACAACTGATCAAGACTTCTGGCATCCCCTACACCATCGTGCACTCGACGCAGTTTCATGAATTCATGGCAGGCATCGCCCAGTCGGGCACCGTAGGCCAGACCGCACATCTGTCGCCGGCTTATGTGCAGCCGATCGCCTCCGACGATGTCGCCGACGTCATGGCCGAGGTGGCGCTGGCAGCACCCGTCAACGCCACGATCGAAATCGGCGGGCCGGAGAAAATCCGCCTCACCGACATCGTTACGCGCCTGTTCAAGGCGACGAACGATCCACGCCAGGTGGTGGCCGATCCGCACGCCCGCTATTTCGGCGTCGAGCTCGAGGACGCCTCGCTGGTGACCGGGCCCAATGCGCGGCTCGGCCGGATCCGCTTCGACGACTGGCTGAGCCGGCAGCCGCCGCAGAAAAAGAGCGCCTGATATACCGGGCGCCTGACGACCCATTCCCATCAATTGAGGAGACAGACATGCTCAGAAAAATGATCTCGGCGACCGCACTCGCCATTGTCCTTGCCGCCGGCACGCAGGCTCACGCCGCAGGCGGCGACGCGAAGGTGCGCGTCGTATTCGACCAGAAGCTTCCCAATGTTCCCGGCAAGAGCATGAAGGCGGTGCTCGTCGAATATGCGCCGGGTGGATCGTCGCCCGGCCATACCCACCCGGCCTCGGCCTTCATCTACGCCACCGTTCTCGAAGGGGCGATCACCAGCAAGGTGAATGACGGGCCGGAGAAGGTCTATAAGGCCGGCGAAAGCTTTCCCGAATTTCCCGGCGATCATCACGCCGTCAGCAAGAACGCCAGCAAGACAAAGCCGGCGCGCCTGCTTGCCGTTTTCGTGCTGGATACCGACGAGAAAGAACTGACGATCGACGACAAGTGACGTCACACCCGATGCCCGGCGCCGCCGGGCATCGTTTCCCCCACCGCCTCAGGCCGCCTGCAATGCCATCTCCAGGTCGGCGATCAGATCATCCGGATGCTCGATGCCGATCGACAGGCGGATCGTCGATTCCAGAACGCCGATGCGCTGTCTGACATCGGCGGGCACGCCGGAATGCGTCATGGCGGCCGGATGGCTCGCCAGCGATTCCGTGCCCCCGAGGCTGACCGCCAGCTTGAAGACCTGCAGCGCGTTCAGGAATTTGAACGAGGCCGGCTGGCCACCGCGGATGTCGAAGGAGAAGGTTGAGCCGGCGCCGCTGCATTGCGCGCTGAAGGTCCGGCCGGCCGGCGAATCCGGATCGTGATAGGGCAGGTAGTGAACCTTCTCGACCTTCGGATGATCGCGCAGAAAATCGGCGACGGCGCGGGCATTGCTGTTTGCCCGCTCCATGCGCAGCTGCAGCGTTTCCAGCGAGCGGCCGAGCATCCAGCAGGAATGCGGATCGAGCTGCGTGCCGATCGCGCCGCGCAGCGCCTTGACCTGCTTGACGATTGCCTTGCGGCCGAGAACAGCGCCGGCGATCAGGTCGGAATGGCCGCCGACATATTTGGTCAGCGAATAGAGCGAGATATCGGCGCCGTGCTCGATCGGCCGCTGGAAAACCGGGCCGAGCAGGGTGTTGTCGCAGACGATGATCGGCACATGTCCCTGCTTTGCGCCGATCGCGTCGGCCACGCGCCGGATCATCGCGACGTCGACCAGGCTGTTGGTCGGATTGGCGGGCGTCTCGATCAGGATGACGGAGACGCGGCCCTTGGCCATCGCCTCTTCCGCCGCCTTCTGCACCGAACCCTCGCTGACACCGTCGGCAAAGCCGATGGCGGCGACGCCGAGGTTCAGGAAGGTCTTGGCGAGCAACGTCTCCGTTCCCCCGTAGAGCGGCTGCGAATGCAGAACCGCATCGCCCGGCCGGACGAAGGCCAGCAGGCTGGTGGCGATCGCCGCCATGCCGGAGGAAAACAGCGCGCCGCTTTCCGTCCGTTCATAGACGGCAAGCCGGTCCTCGACGATCTCGCTATTCGGATGATTGAAACGCGAATAGACGAGGCCGGCGCCTTTGCCCGCCGGCGGCTCGCGGCGGCCCGAGACGTAATCGAAGAAGTCGCGGCCATCCTCGGCGGAATTGAAGACGAAAGTCGAGGTGAGGAATACCGGCGGCTTGACCGCCCCTTCCGAGAGTTCGGGATCGTAGCCGTAATTCAGCATCTGCGTTTCGGGATGCAGTGCGTGATTGCCGATATGGGTTTTGGAAGGATGCGGGGCCGTCATGATCGTCTCCTCTGTCGGGATTGCCCAAGGGATAAGGTACATCAAAATCGCGTTGGCGGAGCAATGATCGATGCCGCTCCTTAACGCTTAGCCCACGGTCTCACCCAAAGTGTCGGCAACATAGGCGCCACGCGCGCCCATCGGCAGTGGCGGTCCCGTCGTCGTGTCCTTCGCGGTCTGATGTTCCAGTTCGGCGTTGAGTTCTGCGCCGATGACGAGAATGACGACGGAAAGCCAGATCCAAACGAGGAAGCCGATCAGCGCCCCGAGCGTGCCGTAGGTCGCGTTGTAATTGGCGAAATGATCGAGGTAGAAGGAAAAACCGAGGGACATGGCCGCCCATGCGACCGTCGTCAGAACCGCGCCCCAGGTCATCCACCGAAGCTTGGCAGGCTGCCGACTGGGACCGAAGCGATAGACCGACGTCACCGCCACCGCGACGACGAGCAGAAGCAGCGGCCACCGCAGGAGAAGCGCCATGTGCTCCTTGAATTGATCGAGCCAGAGATAGGAAAGCACGACCGGCATCACCCCGATGAGCACCACCATGACAACCGTCAGCAGCATGGCGCACAGCGTGAAACAGAGGCCGATCAGGTTCAGCCGGACCAATCCCCGCTTCTCGGTCTCCTCATAGGCGACGTTCATCGCGTCGAAGATCGCCAGCGTGCCGCTATGCGTGCTCCAGAGCGCAATGCCGAGACCGACGAAGAAGGTGATGCCGAGCGCACTGTCGCGCCGATTGACGAGTTCCTTGATCTGGTCGGCCAGCAGGTCGAAGGCTCCCGGCGGCATCAGCACCGCCAGTTCGCGAAGGTGTTCGGATATGGTGGTCGCATCGGCGACCAACCCGTAGAGAGCGACCAAAGCCGCCATCGCCGGAAACAGCGCCAGCAGCAGATAAAAGGTCACACCCGCGGCAATCAGCGTGACCCGGTCATCCAGCACCTCATGATAAAGGCGCCAGAACACATCGCGAAGGCCGCGCAACGGTATGGCCTCGGGCACGGCGGCGTTGCGCCCATGCTCGTCCTCCGCACTGCCGCTCTCCGCCGACGCCGCCGGCGAACCGGCCTGCCTTGCCTGCATCAACACAAATGCCCCGACCGCTGCGGCCATCATCGCGGCGGCGATGGAGACCCTCTTGAGCGGAAGCACATCTGCCATTACCCTATCCCCTGATTTGCTATCCTCTGATTTGCTGGTGGATAACGCGGGGTGCCGCAAAAGGATGCAAGCCGTTGCTTTCTCGTGTGGTTTGGAGCGCAGGGGAGGGCGATTGCAGCCAACAGCGCCGCAGAACGCCTAGCGCCTCGCAGATTGCAATCCGCTGATTTTATTGAGTTTCCCACGCGCTACGGAACCGAACTCGGACTTTAGTTTCGTTACTGCTGCGTGAGGGAAATTTCGACACCTGTCGGCGGGGCCGCGCATTGACGGTTCAAGAGGCGGAAAAGGGCGTATCGCACACCTTTTTAGAGCTGAAATCCGGTCAGCCTCATCTAACTTTCGCGCCCGCCAGAGACTAGCGTCAGCCATCCGGCGACTACTGAGAGCACGACAAACCAAACGGCGCCCGCCCTCAACAATAGCGCCGGCGGCAACGGCCCGCAATGGCGGCTCCGATTATCCCCGGCCAAATATTGCCCACTGCAACGAACCGAGCGCCGCCGTTCGATCGTCCGATTGTCCGCGGACAACTGGCCGGCTCTGCCCCAACAACAGCCGCGAAGGAATGCCGCACCCCACGAGAGCCTCATCCTGAGGTGCCCCGCAGGGGCCTCGAAGGACGAGGCGGGTGCGCCCACGCCGATTGAATGCAGGAGCAGCGCTGGAGCGCGTCCTTCGAGGCTCCGGCCTTCGGCCTATGCACCTCAGGATGAGGGACGCAGGAGAATGCCGCCTTCAAAGGAACCACGGAGAAGGCCGTTCCTATAGGAGCGCCAGGAAGCTGCGCCTCGACGCGTAGCGCTGCAGATTATGCTCGGCCACGAACGCCAGGACCACCGCCCAAGAGAGCCTCATCCTGAGGTGCCCCGCAAGGGGCCTCGAAGGGCGAGGCGGGCGCACCGGAGGTTAGTCTTCCGATTGTCCGCGGACAACCGGCCGAAGACCCCTCGGCCAACCTCCAAGCACCTTGAGTGCCCAGCAGGAGGCATCTGAGGACGAACGTCAGGAATCTGCGCCTCGATGCGCAGCGCTGCAGATTATGGCTCGACCACAGAAGCCGGGACCACCGCCCAAAAGAGCCTCATCCTGAGAGCCTGTGAATGTTTGCTGGCGGCGGCGATTGGATTGTGATTCTGTTGGGTCGTTGATTTGCC
>NZ_NWSQ01000017.1 GCF_002531725.1 Rhizobium sp. L43 | reverse complement strand
CGATGAACCGCCGTGTACGGAACCGTACGCACGGTGGTGTGGGAGGAGGGGCGCCGTAAGGCTCCCTCCTACCCGATTCCGGGCTACGTTCCGGGCAACGGCCAAGGACTCCGCCCATGTCTGCACGGCGTCGCCGACTGCGGCGCCCGGTCGCCGTGCTGTCGCTGCTCGAGGCTCCCGCCACCGCCCTGCGGTTGCCGGGGGGCGGAGCCATTGTGACACGTCGCGTCATCGCGATTGCTGCTCGCCAAGTCGGTTGAGCCACCGTAAGATCGCCTGGCAAGTGACCGCCGTAGACAGGTGAAACAGTTCGCGCACCCTTCACGGCTGATTCCGTTGAAATCTTCGTCATTTGCGCGGCTTCCCAAGCTGTTCGCGGCGCCACTGGTGGATCTCTTCAACCCGCCAGACGATCCGTTCATTCCGGAGCGACACTGGGACCGGCGGGAAGTTTCCGTCGCGGATCATCCGCCGCACGGAGACGGGGCTCGTAGCGGCCGAGTCTGTTGGTTCTTCTGTCATCTGCGGGGCTTTCCAAGCTGATCGCGGATCCATTGGTGGACGTCCGGGATCCACCAGACCTTTCGCCGCTTCGAGAACTCCACAGGATATGGGAAGCGTCCCTTGTCCAAGTAGCGGTACAGCGACCGCCGGGAGAGCGTGGTGATGCGGCACACCTCGCGCGCCGTATAGAAGCCGACAGGGTCATTGAATATCATGGCGGTAGCTCCACACACAGCATTGCCTCGGGTCCGGGACAAACTCCCGGCTCCGCTCGTCTCTGCTTCTGTTTCATGTATGAGAAGGACGCTAACACACCGACAATACTATGTCTACACACTAAATTAAAACCCATTAATCTAGCAGAGTCGGTGAGTGTGGTCAATAGATATTAGGAAATTGTCAACATTACCTTTGAATCCTGTAGTATTCTCCATCGGCGATCTATAGCGGCCTTGTGCGCTCGGAAGGACTTGAACTGGCACCAAAAAGGCTTGACGAAACCGCGAAAATAACATAATGCTTACAACATGAGCACGGTGGTGATTCAAGTGAGCGTAATGGTGAAACCGCATCTCTCGCCAGGGTGCCGGGTTGGCGTCCCATGAAGTCGCTCTCCCTACTCGCTGATAGAACTTAATCCTTCGTATAAAAGCAACGCTATCCCATGGCTCGAGTTCTTTGAAGTAATGCCCCTTGCATAGGATTCAAGGAGGGGAGCAGACCTGCGTGTGAGTGGTCTCTGAATCCTATCTAACGGCCTTCCATGGGGGGGCAAGTTTTGTAGTGCCGAAGGTTTGCCGCCGTGACGGGTGTGTTTGCCGAACGTCTCGCCGTCTACATGAGAAGGGCAAGCAACGTCCGAGCGATCTTCCCCGGAAAGAGCTTGGCCTGCGGGTACCTCTTTGAAAGAGGTGGCTGTCGGATCCAGCGGAGTCGGTCACTTGCGCCGGAATCTCCAAGTCCTTGCGAGGCATAGCTAAGGGGACGGCAATCGCAGCGGCGGATTGAGCTCTCACGTTGATGCGAGACAATAACCAAGAAAGGAACACAGCTTGAACTTTGAATGGATGGACAGCGAGACGGTGGAACGCCTTCTCGAAAGCATTCACATTGCGAACACGGGGGGGCCGGACCTAGCGGCCATCGCGGAAGCCCCGTTACTGGAGGGCTACCGGACGGCTGTCGGTCACGCGTTCGCACTGACGGGGATCGTCCATGGACATCCCCGCATCGACGACGGGCGGAAGATCGTCACGAGCCAGCTTTTCTATCTGGATGCGGATCGAGGCATCGCGCGAACGATGAACCGGTGGTACCGCCTGGGCGGCCGTGCCCGAAGCGGGGAGCACTGACATGAGGTTCGAGATTGGCCGTGCGCTCGCCCGGAAGCACTCCGGGGATCCTGGCACGTTCCTCGCGTCCTGCACTCTCGTGCGCGCCCTGAGAGCCGCCGGGCTTCGTTTCGGAGCCGCAGGATTCGTGATTTTCGTGGTCCCCAAGGGCTATCGTACGGAGGAATATGAAGAAGCAGCATTCGCAATCCTGAAAGCCAAGCGTGACTGGGTGGACCAGCAAACCAAGGTTCGCCTTGCCAATCCTCCCAGAAAGAAGGGTGTCCCCCATAGGCGCATATCGATATTCGGTCTCAACGGGCTGGAGGTATTGATCGCCAAGGACATCGGCGATGTGCCAAAGGACGTGCGCTTTGCAGCAACTGCCGTCATGCTGGTGGAGCGACCAACGCCGGGGCACATCAATGCGGCTCGTCGCCTTTCCCAGCGGGTGCCATTTTCTCAGGAGGTGGCTGCTCTGCTTGCAGAGAAGCCACAGAACGCGCTTCTAGCCGCTGTTCTCAAGCCAAACCTGATCGAAGGCAGAATCGATGAGGTCGATGATCTGTTCCGCGCCGAAACCGGCGGGCCAAGTCTCTTCGAACTGCCAGGATATGAGGAGCTGAAGCCATGGGCGAGACGGCTCTCCGCGGACGTCGCGCGTTGGAGGAGCGGCAAGCTGCCCTGGAGTCTTATAACTCGGGGCGCACTCATATCCGGCCCTCCCGGTACGGGAAAGACCATGTTTGCATCGGCACTCGCCAACGCTCTGGGGTTCAAGCTGATCTCGGCCACGGTGGGACGCTGGCAGGCGGAGGGCCATCTCGATGACACTCTGGCAGCGATGCAAAAAAGCTTCAGCGATGCCGATGACGGGCATGGTGCGGTCCTATTCATCGATGAATTCGACAGTATCGGAAGGAGATCCGCTTCCCCCGGTCACCGAAACGATCACTATTGGCTTGTGGTCATAACCACCTTTCTCGACCTGCTGACCAGATTGGGCGACGGCGTCGTGGTGATCGGGGCCACAAATCTTCCCGAGTGGATCGATCCAGCGATCCTGCGCGCCGGGCGCATCGAAAATCAGTTCGAGCTCACTCTCCCCGACCACAAGTCACGGACCGGGATACTTAAGCATCATACCGGCGAATCGATACCGCTCGAGTCCCTATCCGATATCGCCGAGGAGTTGGACGGGGCTTCGGGGGCTGACCTGGAAAAGCTGGTCCGCGATGCACGCGAGGCTGCGCGAAGCGAGGATCGAGACCTGGAACTGCGGGATCTCATCAACCGCCTGCCGGCGAGATTGCGGCACACGGCGGAACAGCAGCTCCGGCTTGCGGTCCACGAAGCCGGGCATGCACTGGTCTCGCTCGCGCTCGGACATGCCACGAGCGCGACCATCGAGATCAGGGACAGGTTTGACCCGAATGCAACGGAGTTTCTCGGGGGGCTGACCTCGTACACCCTGGTTCCGGACTATCTTCCGACGGAAACGAGTCTGCGCAACCGCATTGCGGTGAGTTACGCCGGAATGGCGGCCGAGGCGGCGGTGTTCGGTGATCGGTCACTGGGCTCGGGCGGCACGGTCGGCAGCGACGTCGAGCGTGCGACGTCCGTAGCTCGGCGGATGATTGGAAGCTATGGGCTCGGCAAGACGCCAATCTTTCTTGGCACTCCCAAAGACCTCGGGTACGGGCCGCTGCCCAAACACCAGGAGGCGGAAGTCTCGCAAATGCTGTCGGAGGAGTGGGAGCGGGTGCTCACGATGCTCACGGAGGAGCAAGAGCGTGTCCTTGAGCTGGCGGCTGAAGTCGTCACCAACCGGTCGGTGAGGATCGAGCACAGTGGAATAGCGGAGGCGGCCTAGGGGGTCCGGGACCATGCCGTTGCGTTGCCCGCCGGCAACGATGCCTACGGCGCCAGGGTGTCCATCCGGCGGCTGGACAGCGTGTCACTCGTTGACCAGATAAGGACTCGTTAGAAGCTCGGGGAGCTTCGCTTGCGAGCTGCATGGTGGTTGCAACGCTTGGCGGGAGGGAAACATGCCACACGGCGGAAGGGACGAAGCGGGCAAGGATGGCGACGCCAGCCAGGTTGGGGAGGGGAATGACCACGTTGAAACGCTCGCCGAAGCTCTGGCGAGAGCGGGATTCGAACCGGCCAAGGTCGGGCGCAAAACCGTGTCGCAAGGTAGACGCAGAGAACCTTTGAGGAGGAGCCCTTCCAAGGACCCAGGCAAGTAGGCTTTCCGGAATGCCGCCGATATGCCCCACGTAACCAGCACCCGCGTGGCAGCGACTTGAGTTATTGCTTGAAAGTTGGGGTGTCAGGACGAGCGTGTCTTGGCGAGGACCGTCCGGCCTCTTCAACGCGAACCTCCTAGGGTTGAAATCCATCATCTGATCCGTTGCTGCTTGGTCCCCCTCCGTCTAGGCTTATGCCCGACAAACAAACGAGATTCGACAGACCAAGGCAGGGCACATCTTGAAGGGAATCTTCGATACCAAGCGGGACTCCGGTTACGACGACGAGATCGCGTTCCGGTACCATTTTCCGAAACAGTACCGCGGCGTGGCGGACACCTTGGTAGGCGATAGGATCATCTATCGAGAGCCGCAACGGAATGGGGGGCGCCGGGCATACGTGGCCACCGCCAAGGTGATCGCCGTCAACGACGATGCCGCTCGGCCCGGCTACGCATACGCTGTCCTGGCAGAATATCAGGAGTTCGATGAACCCGTCCCCTTCGTCCACGAGGGGCGCTACTGGGAGGCAACCCTTCGCTCGATTCCGGATTCGACCCGTGTAGGCGCCTATCTTCAAGGGAAATCCATCCGCACAATTCCAGAGAGCGACTTTGCGGCTATTGTGCGTGCAGGCCTTTCTGAGACCTTGTCGGCCAACAACGCCATCCGGTTGGAACTCGATCCCAAGCACGTTGATGATCGCACACAAGAGCTGCTCGACCTCCCAATTGAGGAACAGGAACGTCGCATCGAGCACATCCTGATGAACCGCAAGATCCGGGAGGCCAGTTTTCGCAGGAAGGTCTGTGATTCCTACGACAGCCGTTGTGCGATCACAGGGTTGCGAATTGTGAATGGCGGCGGCAAGTCCGAGGCCCAGGCGGCGCATATATGGTCGGTCGCCGATGGTGGCCCGGATGTTGTTCAGAATGGCATCGCATTGTCGGCTACCGTGCACTGGCTGTTCGATAGGCATCTGATCTCGTTGACCGACGAATACAGGATCCTTGTTTCACACAACAAGGTGCCCTCGGAGTTGCGGACGCTATTTGCGAAGCAGATGGATCGCATACATCTGCCTGCGGATGAGCGGCTGTGGCCCCATCCGGCTTATTTGGCGCTGCATAGAGAGAAGTTCAGCGGGATTGCATAGGGCGCCAAGTTGGCTCCCCGCCGGAGGGCAGTTCTTGACAGCGAGCCTCCGCCACAACTCCGGAAGCGAACACGTATAAATTTAGTCCCGTCACACTAAATGCCATCGCAGAATGCAGTTTATCTTGATAGTGTGCCGCGAGAAGTTTGGGGGAATCATGCAGACTGCTATCGATCTCTATTCCGGCTGCGGCGGCATGTCGGCTGGTGCGGCCATTGCAATCCCCGATCTCGAAGTGAAATGGGCGCTCGACATTGACAAGAATGCGACTGCGACCTTCAAGCAGGCTCACCCCGAAGCGCTAGTCGATTGCTGCGATGTTTCGCTGGTGTCGGCGACCGACGTCATTGAGCGTGCGGGGATTGAGAAGATCGACTGGTTTTTCGCAGGCCCCACATGCCAGGCTGTCAGCACGATGGGGGTCTTCCACCTCGATGATCCCAGAAACGCGCTCTTCGTACATTTCATCCGCTTGCTGGACGGTTTCACGGCGGCTGGACGGCGCCCGCAGCGCGTTGTCATGGAAAACGTTCCGGGCGTCGTTTACGGCAAGAATCTTGTCATCGTGAAGGAGCTGCTCACGCTCTTCGAGGATCGCGGTTACCACGTTTTCGCCGACGTCGTAAATATGGCGGATTACGGTCTACCGCAGCTCCGCAACAGGTTTATTCTCATCGCGTCAGTGGATCCGATCCCCCCCACCTTTCCAAAGCCGACGCATGCTGTCGATGGTACTCACGGCCTACCCGCCTACGTTACGGTTTCGGAAGCTATCGGTGACCTGGTAGCTCCGGCAAGCAGCGACGGGAAGGCTTCCACCAAGATGCCGTCCGTGCCGACTGAGTTTCAATACTTCGTCGCGGATTCAGATGGTGAGGTTGCGAACCACTGGTGCAACGTTCTCAGCGACCTGAACCGCAAGCGGATTAGCAAGGTGCCGCAGGGCGGCTCCTGGAAAGACATCCCGCCGGAATTGCTGCCTGATCGTTTTCGCCGCGTGCGCCTGACCGACTACGCGACGCTCTATGGGCGGCTGCACGAGGCTTCGCCCGCCTACACCATTTCTGCCGGCTTCGGGAACGTCACCTCTGGCTGCTTCACGCATCCACTGTATGATAGACCGCTCTCCGTCAGAGAAGGCGCGCGCCTTCAGGGGTTTCCAGACAGCTTCGAATTCACCGGGCCGCGGGGCAAGCAATACAAGCAGGTTGGCAACGCTGTCCCGCCCTTCTTCATGACAAAGCTCATTCCGCATCTGCTTCATGGCGCCGAAGGTGTGAAGGCAAGGATTACCAAGGACGCACTGGCGGACGGCAAGAAACTGCCCAAGATGGTCAAGCGCTTCACGGGAAAGAAGAACGAATCCGAGCGCGCCCGAGACGGCTACGGCGCCGGAACTTACTGGCCCGTGGGCTGGGGGGAACCGATTGCGGCCGACGCTGTCGCCGCCAATGGCTATCGCTTGAGCGAGATGCCGCTGCGGTTTCGTCGGCGCGATGAATGGCGCGCCTCGCGCGACAAGTTCACCGATCAGGACCTCGTCGCCGTCTACGAGCAGCAGCAGCGCCGCGGCATCGTACCTGCGGGCATGGTTGCTCTGCCGCTGACGCGTGAAGGCGACGTCGATGCGATCGACAGGGCCATCGTCCAGCTTCTCGCCATCGTAGGTTCGAGAGCAGGAAGCATGGAGCTCGACGTTCCTGTGCGCTATCTAAGAGCGCGACTGAAGCTGCTGCATGACCAGCTATCAGAGCGGCGGGTTTCGAACCTCCCATCGCTGGCAATTCCGGAGGACGGCGCCGCTGTCCTGCTTGGCGGCAACAAGGGAACATTCCTTCTTGCCCGACTGACTTTCGAGGACACCGACATGTCGTCGGACGCATCGCTCAAGGCTCCGCACCTCGTACTTCATCCCGAGCCGCCGCGCGACAAGGGCCGAGGCAAGAATGGGGACGGCCATCTGCGTTACCGATAGGGAGCAGCTTCGGCTCAGGGTGCTCGGGGGAGGGGAAGATAGATTGGCGAATTTCGAGGCGGAATGCATCGAAAGGTATTTTCTGGCTCCGGGCAGCACGGGGCCGATAGCTAGCGTCTATGTCGCCGACGACGATCTTCTCGATATCTTCGGTGTCGACGATCTTGAGCAGGCTAGGAAGCGGCTCATCCAAACCCTTCCGCACATCGACATCCTCAAACAGCGCTTTTCCGGAGATGTGGCGCCGCGCAAGGGAAATGCACCGGATTATGTGAGGATCCTCGTGTTCCTCTGCTGGATGCAGACGACCAAGACAAGGCAGCCCGGGGATCGAGATTTCCGCGACGACCTTCTCGCGAAGCAGCTTAACGAGTACTTCACCGGGTTCCCGATGAACGGCCTCGATCTGATGTGGGAGCACCTGAGGGAGTTCCTCTGGCGGGAACACCGGATTGAACTTGTGTTGCCCGAGAACATTCCGAGCCACATTAGCCGGATCGGCCGCACGTTGCAGATGGCCTTTCCAACGTGGCGCCACAAGGTGGAACTGCGGAAGGCAAGGGATCTCGTTCCTCCGGAAAGACTTCTCGACCCCCTTACCGTCGCCAACAAGATCCAGACATCGAAGATGCGCGGCGATACGATGCAGTCGTTCGTGTACAACTTCGGAAAATTCGACGACGCGCGCAAACGCGGCGTGCGCGAATACATGGAAACGCCTTTCTGGCAGGCCTGGTACTCGATCGTGGCGGAACAGGCTGCGCTCGAAGACATCGAGGTCGCAGAGGGCGACTTCGGGGAGCACGAGCTTTTTAGGGTCTCGCCGCTCGGCGACCGGGTGGCTATCTCGACCCCAGAGCAGGCGCTCAAGTTCATTCCCAAGCCTCTTGGAAAGCTCGTTCGAAACGGGATCGTATTCCTCGAGAGCCTTGGCTTCGGCAGATACCTGGCAGGAACATCGCCATCCAACATCCTCCTGATGAAGAGTTCGAAGCTCTCGGAATGCGACCCCGACGCGATCCGGTCCGTTGCCGGACTGAACGCCGACTGGGTCGTGGCGACCTTCAGGAAGCAGGTCGGGGGCGGGAGCCAGGCGGCGGGCGTCCCGAGGGAATTCGGCTGGCGCGACGGCATCAGGGTTGGCGGCGCGTACCTTGGCCGAACGCCGCTCGCACCAGTGATCACAGGTCCGATGCCGGCGGCCATCCGTGTCGAGAAGAACGGCAAGCAGATCGACATGGTTCGCCGCGATGACGGCCTCTCATTCAAGGATGGGATCCATTCGGGAACGTTCGTCGCCCGCAGCAACCGGGAAAACCGCGAGATCCTGCTTGTCCCGCGCGCGAACGAGGTCGGCGAGCTCCGCCGACTTTCCTTCGACTTCTCAAGGGAGATCTCGGAGGACGAGTTCCACCATGAAACGGTGCCGTCGCTTGTTTCCACCGTCGAGGAGTGGAGCGGCAACCGCGTCCCACCCTGCGAAGAGCTGGTAACGATCGGCGAGGCGCTCTACGAACGGACGGCGCGGGGGCTTTCGTTCTCCGAAGCCATCGAGATCGTGCAGAGAGGCATGCCCGCGGACGACCGCCCCTCGGAATGGGATCTGGTCCGCTCCTTCTCCGATGCTGGCTGGCTGGAGATGACACTGCTGCGCCATTTCCCGGTGCGCCGGATACTTCAGAACCCGCTGATGGCCGAGCGCGTCGACCCGGATCTAGTCAGGATCAGCGGCCCGACTCCGATCGCGGTGCTCGAACGCCTCCATGCCGCAGCAGGCGCGGCCGGAGCCAAGGTCGAGACATGGCACGGGCCGTCGAAGTGGGCGCTGCCCCGGTATACGGTCAGGTGTGCCGACGAGCGCGTGCGCCGCGACTTCATCGAGAGGATGGCCATCTCTGAAAAGCCCACGCCGAAACTGGCGCTCGCCGAAGTGGGCGATCCCGACGGGGTGCACGGCTACCAGGTGATCGGCAGGCTTGACGAGAGACATGGCTTCTTCGCAGTCCGCTACGACAACAAGGTTGCCGACGGTCTCTACAGACTCGAAAGGAAGGAATCGCGCAACCCTTTCCTTTATCGGTCTGTCATCGACGGAAAGCCCGTGAAGACCTTCGTCTCCCCGTCTGTGGCGATCCTGGCGCATCAACTGCGGGGGCGCGGCCCGCTGTTCCTGCATCGCCATGGCATCCTGCAGGCGAAGCGCCCGCGCGTCCTCCTGCCTTCAAGCTGGGCGCGCTGGGTGTCCGACAGGGCGCTCTGCAACGCCGCTCCGGGACTTTCAGATGGGACTTGGCGGTATCAGTACGCCATCGGGGCCTCGTCGCTCGCCGCCGTGTCCCGTCTCGTTCCGGTCGAGGAGCACGCTGCAAAAGGCGGCACGGAATGGATCGACAGATTTCTCGCATCGGCCTCCAACCGGGGCCGTGCGATCCATGACAGCAAATCACGGTCGACGCGGATTGCCCGTGTCATGCCCGCAAAGAGATAGAAGATGTCAGTATCAGGCAAGACGGTCTACAGGGTGAGGCAGGTGGTGTCGCACGATGTCGCGATCATCGCCGAGGTGAAGGACGGAGAGACAAACGGCGGCAAGGTCAAGGAGACCCGCGACAGCCGGATCATCCTTGGCGGAGTTGACTCCTTCTGGCTGGTCGGAGGCGAGAAGAAGGAGGCGAAGTTTCTTCTTCCGAAGGAGGATGCCATCAGCCCGGCATTCTCGATGGGCGGCGTTTCAACGATGGCCGCCCGAATCCAGGGGAGTTCGATCTTCAAAGTTCCGAAGCTCGTCAACGAGAGCGCCGCCCCTGGAAAGTTCGACGCCGTCTCCTTTTCGGCGGCGACATGGCTCAAGGTCGGCTACATCCCCCCGGAGGGCAGCAACGACGAGACGCTTGCCGCGCTTTCTCAAGGCACGCTGCATATTCCGCTTGAAACCGCGGTTTCCGCAATCGAGGTGAGGCCGGGCCAGTGGCTGACATCGGGTTTCGATGCACTCCCATCCGGTCGGTACGGTCTGAATCGGGCGACGCTGCGATCAGTAGCGACGGTTGCGCTCGAAAACAGCCCCGAGATGATCAGGCTTCCGCACGGCCTTGTGGTGTTCGTCTCCCAGCCCAGATGGTCCGAGCCGAAGCACATCGATCTGCGGCCCGCGGACGAGATCTTCCAGTCTGTGGAGCGGTGGCTGTCCCGGTCGACGGCGGCGGTCAGTCTTCCGGGCGGCGCTGGTTCCATGGCTCCCGCAGAACTCCTCCGCCTGCTGGCCGACAGGGCCGTCAGCGACGAGGAGAAGGGCGATCTGGCCGCTGTCGCCGGCCTCCTGGCGATGCGCAGCGAGCTTGCCGACATCCTGCCCGAAATTCTCGGACGGGATCCGGCGTTCAGGGACATGCTCGCAAGGTTCGAGGAATCAGAGAAGGCGCGGCTGCGCGCGCAACTGGAAGGTCAGCTCCGCAGAGAGACGGAAGCCGGTAGCGCCCATCTGGCCTCGCTTCGGGGCGAAATCGCGGACGCGGAAGCCAAGCTTGCGACCTTCTCCCACCGGGAAACCCTCCTGAGGAACGAGACGGAGAAGCACGAGGAGACACTGCGCAGCAGGATTGCGAGCGCGGCCGAAGGCATCCGTGGCGATGCCGTCCGCGAGACCGCGAGCATTCGCGAAGAGGTCGCACGCCTGCGCGACGAGATGATCCAGATCGCCGCTGCTCCCGCCGCCCCGGTTCCAGTCGCGGCAGTCGCAGCCGAGCCAGTCGTGGAGCCAATTCCGGCAGCTCCTCCGTCGCCACTCGCTTCCGACGAGCAGAGGCAGAAGACAGTCCGCGAGCTGTCCGTCGCTACCGGCCTCACTCTCCCTGAACTCGCCGCCGTCATCGCGATGGGCGTCGATATCGTTCCCGTGCTGGTCGGAACCGACTCCGCGGCTGCAGCGGTCGACATCGCCACGGCCGTCGCCGGGGACGATGCCGCTATCGTCTTCTGCGACCCCACCAGGATCTCGCTCGCCGACCTCATCAACGATGAGCACTCAGGCCTCAGAGCCGCCATCGACAAGGCAAGCGCTCGCCCCGACGCGCTGGTCGCCGTGGCACTTTGCGGCATCACCAACGGCCCGTGCGAATATTGGCTGCCTCAGATCATCGAGATGAGAAGGGTCGGGCGGCTGCCGCGCAACCTTGCGCTGTTTGCCAGCGCGGGCGCGGATGGCGTTCGCGTTTCGGTTCCTGGCTCCGCGCTCCGACACCTGTTCCCCCTGACGGCAACGAAAGTGGCGCGCCCCGGTGCCGCGAAATTCGAAGGACTGTGGCCATCGGCCTCCGATCCGGAAAGGTTCCAGGAGGCGGTCGATTTCCTCATCGACGACGGCCTGGAGGGCGTTATCATGCAGAACGCCGCCAAGGCTCTCGCTCGCACCCCGGCGTGGACGAAGATCGCGGATCTGAAGGATGTCTTCCTCCGGCAGGCGAAGTGGCTTTCTGCCACCGCTGCAGGCGACGAGCACGAGCACAACAAATACTTCAAGGACATAGAGAGCTGAACCATGTTTGATCCGATCGGCGGCTTCAACAGGATGATCGACCAATTCCTCGCCTATCTGGACACGGCGTTCCGGATCGATGATCCGCGCGTGTCGGCGCTGAGGAAGGAGCTTCTGACCACGCCCGGACAGCTTGCGCTCGACCCGATCTTCGAGGCGGTTCCACGCTACGAGCCCATCGGATACGGTCTTGAGGGGCTGATCAACGATCCCGAAGGACGGCTCCCCCACTTTTCGCAGGCAGAACGACAGGCCTTCGTGGAACTCGCACTTTCCGGCCTCTTCGACCGGGACAGATCCAGCAAAGAGCTCAAGGGTGCCTACGCGCCCTACCTCCATCAGGTCGAGATGCTTGAGAAGGGTGCGCGCGACGGAACCCCCGGCATCGTCACCTCGGGCACGGGTTCCGGCAAGACGGAATCCTTCATGCTGCCGATCCTCGCCCAGCTCGCACGGGAAGCGGCATCGTGGCCCGCGCCCCTGCAGCCTCTGGACGACCTGTGGCTCGAGAAGGGGCGCGAGTTCCAGCACCACCGCAGGAACGAGCACCCCGACAGACCGCAGGCGGTTCGCGCTCTCATCCTCTATCCGCTCAATGCGCTCGTTGAAGACCAGATGGTTCGTCTGCGCAAGGCGCTCGATTCCGACGAAGCTCAGGACGTCATGGCGCGCCACTTCAATGGCAACCGCATCTTCTTCGGCCGATACACGGGCAAGTCCCCCGTCACCGGGTTCCTTCGCCATCCCCGCAAGGGCAAGGACGAGGCATGGAAGAAGCGGAACGCGCGGGCACGCAAGGAGTTGAAGACCGAACTGCAGCGCTACCAGTCCATCCAGCAGCGGCTCGCCGCCGATGGCGATCCCGACCTGCGCTACATCTTCCCCACGACGGACGGCGCCGAACTGATCTCGCGCTGGGACATGCAGGCGACTCCACCCGACATCCTCGTCACCAACCAGTCGATCCTCAACGCGATGCTCGTCCGCGAGGTCGATGATCCGATCCTGACGCAGACACGCGCATGGCTGACCGAGAACGACGACGCGCGCTTCTACCTCGTGCTCGATGAGCTGCACCTGATCCGCGGTTCGGCCGGCGCCGAAATGGCTGGCCTTCTCAAGGTGCTTGTAGAGCGGCTCGGGCTGGCCGATCCCGCGCATGCCCACAAGCTCCGCATCCTGTCGTCGTCCGCCTCGCTGCCGATGGACGAGGAAAACGCTCCTGCCAGCATCGACTACCTGAAGAACATGTTCGGCGACGCTGGAACGGCGGGAGCAAAAGACATCGATCATGCCTGGAGACAGAGCGTCGTCACAGGCCGTCCGATCAAAGTCCAGCGCCCGGAGGCCATGCCGTCGCGTGAAAGCCTCGCCGATCTCGCACGCGCGCTGGAGGAGCTGGACCATCGACGAAACCCCCGCGAACTCTTCGACCGCTTCCTGGCGGCGGCCGCCAGCATCCCCGGCTCCGCCGGAAAGACCCCAGCCACCATGTTGGAGGAGGCAAGCGCGACCGCGGCCGCGATGCTCGACTTCGCGCTTCAAAACCCCGAAAAGCCGGGATCCAAGCTCCCGCGCGCGGTCGGTGACATCGGCAACGCCCTGTTCGACGCAGAAGACAGGCTAGCTGTCCGCGGCCTGCTTGCACTGCGAGCGATCCCAGACCTTCCGGCCACCGTGCTGCCAGAGGAACTGGCTCCCAAGCGTGCGGCCGTCGCGGCGCTGCCCGGCTTCAGAATGCATTGCTTCGTCCGCAACATCGAAGGCCTGTTCGCCTCCATCCACAGAGAGGATGACGGCGCCGTGATCTGGGGGACCCCAAGCATCGAGCGCGGCCAGAACTACGACGGGGAGGCCGATCAGGAAGGCCGCAAGCGGCTCTTCGAGATGCTCTACTGCGAAGCCTGCGGCGATCTCTATCTGGGCGGCAAGCGCGGGGAGACGGATCCCGGCTCGTCGCGCAGGGTTTCGCTGCTTCCGGCTCCGCAGGAACTGGAGAAGCTTCCCGAAAGCGCCTCGTCCATACGGTTCGAGGATGCCAGCTACCGCGAATTCGCCCTCTTCTGGCCGAGCCAGGGGCAGGCCGAAGTCGAGATCCGCACTGGCAGGACACCGTATCGCTGGACACCGGGGTATCTCAATCCGCGAACGGGGGTCGTGAGCGACAGGGAAGAGAAGGGCGACGTGCCCGGCCACCTGCTTCGCTGGTCAGGCACCGACGGCTTCCAGAACCGCACGATGGAAGACGACGGCACAGCCGTTCCATTCTGCTGTGCCAAGTGCGGGACCGACTATTCCGGACGATATCGGCAGGCGAACTCCAAGAGGCGCGAAGGCCGTCTCTCGCCCATCCGAAGCTTCAGGACTGGTTTCGGCAAGACCTCCCAGCTCCTCGCCACCGAACTGGTCGCCTCGCTGAAGGCGCAGGACGGCGATGGAAAGCTCGTCGCCTTCTCCGACAGCCGCGAGGATGCGGCGAACCTGGCTCTGGAGGTCGAAGTCCAGCACCAGCGCGACCTGCGCCGGGAGATCCTCATCTCGGCTGCGACCCGCATTGCGCTCGATCATGCCTACGGCGCCGAAGACGAGGCCGAGTACCAGCGCCTCAAGAAGGAGATCACCGCGCTGATGATGGAGGACAAGGATCCCGACCATCTCCAGCCGCGCCTCAAGGCGCTCAAGAAGCGAAAGGACGCAGCCGGCCACCCTCCGAGCATCCCGCTGAAGGATCTCTTCGAGTTCGAGCGCGACAAGGTGGGCAACCTCACGCGTCCGATCCTGACGGAACTTATGAAGCTTGGATCCACCCCGGTCGAGGGCGCAGACACGAAGCTCAACCGCATCAACAAGCGCCACGCCTGGTACGAGTTCTTCGATAGGGATGGAAGCGATCAGATATCGTGGAAGCACGACGTTCCCGAGGAACAGCTAAAGCTGATCCGAAAGGCGCGCGAGAGGGTGCAGGACGATCAGCCGCTGGACGCGACAGACCTCCTGTTCAGCAAGACATATTTCGCACTCGAGGAGACCGGGCTCGGATGGCCGAGCTTCTATGGCTCCGAGGAATACACGAATGAGAAGTCGCGCGACGACGCGATGCTCCGCATCTTCGCTGACGCGTACCGGATCACGCCCAACCAGTTCCAGGACGTGACCCGCAATGCCTGGAGCAATGCATTCGACATGCTTGGCAGGGGCGACAACAAGTTCCGCCGTCTGATGGACAAGATCCTCCAGCATCCGGAGCAGGAGTGCAACGACTTCCTCGACAAGCTGCGCACCACGCTCAAGCAGACCCGAGGCGATGGATCGATCGATATCAGCATGCTCTACTTCCGCGCCGCCGATCCGGCCGGAGCCGCCTGGCGGTGCAAGCGCTGCGGCCGCGTTCATCTCCACTCCGGGTTCGGACGCTGCACGCGGTGCGGGGAGACGCTCACCCGACCAGAGGATCTGACGGCCTCGAAGATAACGGGAGAAAACTTCCTCGGACGAAGGGTGATGCGCGCGATCTCGAGCGACGAGCCGCACTTCAGGCTTAAATGCGAGGAGCTGACGGGCCAGACGAGCGACCCGGCCGAGCGGCTCCAGCAGTTCAAGGGCGTGTTCGTCAAGGACGACAACGAGAGCGACGAGGACTTCCGCTGGCGGAAGCTGTTCGACACCGCCGATCTGCTTTCCGTCACGACGACGATGGAAGTGGGCGTCGACATCGGCTCCCTGCAGGCCGTCTACCAGGGCAACATGCCCCCGCAGCGGTTCAACTACCAGCAGCGCGTGGGCCGCGCCGGCCGCCGGGGGCAGGCTTTCTCCACGGTTCTGACGGTCTGCCGCAGCAAGAGCCACGACATCCACTACTTCCACAACCCGATTGAGATCACAGGTTCGGCTCCGCCGCCGCCCTTCATCACGACGGGACTGACGGACATTCCGTCCCGACTGCTGCGCAAGTTCTGGCTCGTTGAGGCCTTCCGCATCCTGCGCGAGGAATCCGGCGGGACGTGGGCTGGCGACGACGTCGTCCCCGGCGACATCCACGGCGAGTTCCTCTACTGCAGAGAATATTTCCGGCAGGACATGAACTGGCGGGATCGACTGGCCGACGCACTGGAGCGGACGGATCATCGGCGCGTCCGGCTGGCGACCATCCTCGCCGAAGTCTCCGGCTGCGATCTGAAGAAGATCGTGGACAAGGTCTCGGCAGATACCGTCCTTGCCGATGTCGACGGTCTGGAGGAGGAGTTCGGGCTGCAGGCGGTCGGCATCGCCGCGGCGCTCGCCGAACGCGGGTTGCTGCCGCTATACGGCATGCCGACGCGGTCGCGGAACCTCTACGTGGAGCTGAAGAAGGCGAACGGGAAGGGGAACTTCGAGGCCGAGTGGGACACGATCGACCGCGACCAGGACATGGCGATTTTCGACTTCGCGCCCGGAAGCGTTCGCACGAGGGAGAAGCTGCGTCACCGCTGCATCGGGTTCACGGGCGTGCTGCTCGACCCCGATCAGCATGCAACGAACTTCGATGGCCCGGTGGATCCGATCTCGGACTGGAGAAAGGACGACTTCCACCTCCGCTTCTGCGGCCAGTGCGGCGCATGGAGCAGGGGCACCGAACATACCGCCGCCTGCCACGCCTGCGATGCGCCTCTGGCCGACACCGGAATCCGGTGCATCACGCCTGCGGCCTATCGCACGGAACTCATCCCCACTGACGAGAACCTTGCCTCCAAGGTCGGCCAGCGCATGACGCTGGCGAGCCTCGGCAAGCCCGACGAGCAGAAGACCGACGCAAATCTCAGCGTCAACTTCGCGGAGCAGTCCGAGATCTTCCTCGTCAATCCCGGCTTCAGGGACGACACGGACTTCACCGGCTTCGAGGTTCAGGAGGCGATCGACACGAACGCCCAGCGTATCTGGTGGTGGGCGGATAAGCCGCTTCTGAAGCTGTCGGGACAGGCAATCTCCACGGATGTCCTCGCCGATGACCAGAACGGCCGCTACCGGGCTGTCGAGGAGCCGTCAGTAAGCGCATGGCTCGCCTCCACCAAGGTCACCAACTCGCTGCAGATCGGACCGGTCAAGCTCAACCCCAACCTCCGCCTGCTCGACATGGACATCGGCCTCTCCATGGGCCGACGCGACCCGTCCCGCACAAGCGTCCGCGCCGCGGCAATCTCGGCGACGGAGATCATCGTCCAGCGCGCTGCCCTCGATCTCGACATCGCCCCTGAGGAGTTCGACGCGCTGGCGCCGAACATCATGGTCTCTCCGAGCGGTGAGCGCCTGCCATATCTCCAGATATCGGACGCGCTGCCGAACGGCTCCGGCTTCTGCCGCCACCTGCTCGGCGACAGTACCATTCCCGTCTCCGCCCTCATCGGCAGCATCCTCGACCAGGACGCGGCATGGCCGAGGACCGACGTGGCCGACCCCGACCACATGAAGCGATGCGGATCCTCCTGCTACAGGTGCCTGCAGAGGTACAACAACAGGAACTTCCATGGTCTTCTCGACTGGCGGCTGGGCCTTTCCTACCTGAGGGCGATGGTCGATCCCTGCTACGAATGCGGGATCGACGGGAATTACGGCCACTTCGAGCTCAACGACTGGCCGAAGGCCGCAATGGAGCTTGCGCTCCAGACGAAGACCTTCATCCCCGGCAACACGGTATCGAGCGTGAAGGGGAGGCCGGACATTCCGATCTTCTCCCTCGATGAAGGCAACAGCCGATGGGGGGTGGTCGTGCATCCACTATGGGACGCGAGGAGGCTGTTCGACCGTCTGGACCTCCGTAGCAACTACGTCGCTGTCGACAGCTTCGAATTGTCCAGGCGCCCGCTTCATGTTCTGCAACGAGCGCGCGCTGCCGCGAAGTGAGGATTTCGCTGCTCTATGTTGCTCGACGGTCGAAACGATCTTCGTCACGATTGCTTCGACCGCCTCATGCTCCCAGAATCGAAGAACTGTCCAGCCGATCTGCGCAAGGTGCTCGCGGACCCGCTTGTCACGTGCGCGGTTGCGTTCGATCTTCTCCATCCAGAAGGTGGTGTTCTTCTTCACCGATGGCGGGTGGATATAGCACCCATGCCAGAAGCAGCCATCGAGGAAGATTGCGATTTTCAACCCGGGTAGAGCGATGTCGCAGGTGATTCGCTTCATTCCGGGCACGGGGTAATGAACCCGATAGCGGAACCCTTTGTCGAAGAGCTGCGATCTGATTGAAACCTCGAATGAATTGTCGTGCCTCCGTGTGCGCTGCATTCGTCGACGTACGGATGGCGTTGCTTCGAGGTCCATGTAGCTTCGATATACAATCTCGGTGGCGTGATGATGGCCGGACCGCGCGAGGAACGGACTGGCAAACGGCGGTTCTCGCGCGGCGTCGCTGGCGCTGAGATCCCGCTCGCAAATGGCCGCTCGGAACCTGCATTCCACGTTCCCGGAACGGCGACGGCGCCACGCTCGAGCGCCTTTCCGTTAGTTCACACGGCCCCGAGCGGCCTAGGGTCCGTTGCCATGCGCGAAGGATCGCGCCACTTGGTGCGGTTCGATATGAATCCTTGCTTGTAATTGTTGACAACGATATCCCAATCCTTTCCAAGGATTCATGGACACCACTTCCGAGATGATGACCGCCCTGCGGGCAGGCCGTGCACTGTTGGGACTGAGCCAGGAGGAACTGGCGGCGCTTGCCGGCATCAGCCGCCAGGTCGTCGCCAGAATAGAGAAGGGCGAGGGAAACGTCCTCGTCGAATCCATCGAAAGGGTGCGGGCCGCCCAAGAGGCCGCCGGCGTCGTCTTCATCGATGGCGAGGGAATGCGGGGCCCCGGCGTAGCCCTCATTCGGACAGCTCGCATCCAAGCAGACGTCGATCAGTAGCTTCGACTGACTGGGATGAGCATCCACGACATTGTCAACGGCCACCAGCAGAGCCGAATCGATCAGTTCTGCCATGAGACCGTGCCAGTCGCCCACCCAACCTGCTTTGATTATGCGAGCACACCATGCTGCTCTTCGTCCCAAACCCGCCAGAAGAAGTGGAATATCCACTCGACATATTCCGGATGCAGCACGCGGCGATGTCACGAGTTCAAGCTGGGATGTTCACCTCCCGCAGGCCCAGGGTATGCGGGGACACATCGAATACGAGGACGATAGTAATGAACGTTGAAGCCGATCAAATGGACGATCGAGATGATTATGACGTTTACTTGCAGACCTGGGAACAGGGAGAGCGGCTTCGGCACATAACCCTCCCTCAGAATCTAAGCGATCCTTACATGCGCCAGCGCCTTCTGGACGACAGTTCCGGTGTGGCGCCGGTAGAGCGCATCCCCTTCGCCTCTGGCCCAAAAGTCATGGCGAGCGACGAACTCATCATTCGCAGCCACGACTTCTTCAAAGACAGCCAGAAAAAATGGTCTGCCGAATTCTGCGACTATGTTCTGGGAAGAGATGTCCCTTCAGCCAAGCTCGACACGTTTCTACGCGGTTTTACAGAGTCTTGGGTCGACGGTCTAAGGCGCCGACAGGACTCTCCGGAAATGCTGTCTATTAAGGCATCGATCCGCGACTTCGACCAGCTCTGCTATCCGTCTCAGGCCGGTCGGTTTGTAATCAATGCGGTCGATCAAAGCATTGTTCCCCTTTTTACGCCCGCCGAAATGGCGGCGATATTCCAGGCGAACAACGGTCTTATAGAAGCATTCTTGCCGGATTACCTTGATCATCTCGGTGATGAGGGGCCAGGTTCGCTCGATGAGTTGTATGTCCGCCGGGGTGTCTACATGCCTACGCAAGATGCATTTCGTAAGGAACTCCACTACCTGAGCTCATATTCCCTGGGGCTGGGGCCAGTCGAGCAGTTTGCGCAGACATGGACCCCCGCGACGCGCGGTAGCGGAATCCCCTCGATCTTCTCTGCGCCTCTGCCCGCTATCCAAGACCGCGTCGTCGCCTTTGCTCCGTTTATTGAGAACATGGACCTGAGCCAATTAGAATTCGTCGTGGCGCCCCCCGTCGAGGAGATGCCTCTCGAGGACCACGGGATGTTCGGCAACATTCGCGAATTCAGCTTTCGGTAGCCGAAAATCCGCTCCGATTAAACGTCAGCCGAGGCGTGAACATGGTATTCGACAGGTCACCAAGAATTTGGGGCGTGACAAAGCGATTTCTCTCCGCATACCTGTGGACCATTGAGGAGATCAATGGCAACGCCATGGCTGCTTTTACTGCAAAGCGCCGACTGCCGATGTCTGCTGTCGGCGCAAATTGACATGGGGGCTCGCCTCGCGGAACGGCTGTTTAGCGCCGCATCCCAGCCCTTAATCCCAACTTCGGGAATTCTCCGGCCCTTTAGTTAAAGCCGCCAATTTGCTGATGACGGGGCGGCGGCGGTCGCGGCCAACGCGCCTGCCATTGACATGGCTTCCCTGGCCAGAGCGTTGGTCGAAGACAGCCTACAATGCCTTAGCTTTCTTGTCTGGTAAGCCGCCATACTGCTCATACGCGTCCAGCATTATTCGCGTATACTCACTCGTGCTCGAGGTTAACTCGCCCAGGCCTGGCCACGCGAAAGGTATCGCGGACCAGATCGTTTCAAGTTCAACCTCCAGACCCAGCAGCTCCGCTACCGCCAAAGCCTGAGCCGGGTCCTTGTCCTCCGGCCACAAATCCTCCTCAAGACCAATCCAGACACCATTGTCGTCATCGACACGGATCTCGGCACGAAGAGCGCCCAGCTTCTCGCTGATGTTGGTTGCGTCATCAAGCAAAGCGCTGCGGACGAGAAGAACGACCTTGTCTTCATTCAGGTCGAGCTTGGGCCGGCTATCGACAATCCGAAAATCGGGCTTGCCTTTATCCGCGGGGCCGTCTGCTGTCACCGGAAGAAATGACTTGCTCCCATCATCACACCAGAATGGAGTGTCAAAGATGTCGAGAGGCGATGCCCCGCAACACGGACAATGCCAGAGGTTCTGCGCGATCTGAGCGCCGGTGATCTTTCCATTGCAATGTACACAGAACCACACATCCGACTCCACGTGGCTCAGCGGGTGCCGAACAACACCGCCAAGATCCGGCTTTGTGGACCGTCGGGGCCAATCGGTAGAGATCTCCGCACGAACCTGAGCCGCCCGATCTCGGGCCAGACGGAGTGCGGTCTCCAGGAACTCCGGGTCAAGCACCGGGCACTCCCCACTCTGATCCGTAAGTGTCTCTACGATCGGGATCGCGCCAGGGTTCTCTGGCACCCTGATGCTCCATCCTTCGCCTGCGATGATGACGTCGTGAAGAACCACTTGAAGCCGATATGCATGATCCCCAATCATGCCCTGTTCGGCCTCTTCGAGGTATATGAAACGCCGGTTCATGGTTTCAGGTTCACCGTTCCGGAAGGTTGCCGCCGGGAGGGGGCGCTTAACAAAGGCCTCGAGGCCCTCCATTTGTTCGGTAGCGATCTGCCAACCTTTTTTGCCGGCGGCGATAAACTTGGTCCAGCTAGGGAAATCCAGTTCCCCCGCAATCAGGTCAAGGGCCTGATGTTGCGCGATCCTGTTCGCGCGCGCGTATCGCTTTGCCAGAGCCTTTAGTCTGCGAAATTCTTTCGTTTCGGTCATATCCATATCCTGGTATGATCCGACCATGTGCCCGCTAATGGCCAGACCCATGCCCGTTGGCATGGAGTGACACTTTAGAGATTTAAACGCTGACATAGCTTTGCGTGGCGGGCACACCGGCCCGCGTGTAGGGCCATGCTTTGTATGCCAAGCAAGACGACTGCGGTCAAGCCTATCTAGTTTGCTCTCATAGCGATCCGGCGCAACGCTACATCTCAGCCGTCCTGTGGAAGAATGCTGAGGATAGGGTAAGATGGGGATGGAGCAACCTAGGGGTTGGCAATGGTCTACAATGCGCCCCCGTGCCGGCCAAAGCTTGCATTCTAGCTGCCTCCCAGAAGCGGAAATCTCGATGGATCGGGGAGGCAGAAGGTTTGCGCGGAATGCAGTATCGGAGGTAGTCTCGCGGATACTTCAAGCAAAGCGACAACGTATCTGTTCAGCGCTGATGGACCCGCATTTGCGGTTCGAGAAGGATCCTACATTTTGCGCCTTAACGTCGCTCGCATATCCTCGATCATGTCCCGTTCGAAGTTAAGAAGCTGGGTCTTCTGCAGATCGATGGCTGTGATGTAGTCGAGAGCCGCGTCGAGGGTCTTAAAGTCTCCCGGCCCCAGCTTCCGTGCTGTTTCCGGTGCAACGCCATACTCGTCCAACGCGTAAAGGCCCGCGGGGAGAAAGAGATTTTCGCACATGGCTGCGTAAAGGCCGTAGTTTCCGGGCTCCAAGCCAACTCTCCTAAAGATGTCAGCCTGAATATGAGATATCGCCATGAGGTGGCGGGGAAATGTGTAGGAGAGGTACTTGCGCATGAAACGAAGCGCAAGTTCCACCCCGTCGCTTATAGTGGTGTCGGCCCTTCGATGTGCAACGAAGTTGTCGACCACTTCGCGGTAGCGTTGCGACATCTGCACGCGCGTAATTGACGCCTTCAGGGCGTTGCCGGAAAAGATGCCGTAACCCTTCAGAACGTTCGTGTCGAGATAGTCGAAGACAAGATCGCAGACACCGAGTAGCTGCGGCGGCCGTGGCATTCCGGTCCAGGCGAGCATGTCATGATAGAGAAGAAGATCGCTCGTGATCAGGTGGTAAATGGCCTCCTGCCGGTCGACCGAGACATGCCGGTTGAGGCGCAGGGTCTCCGGGGACAGCGGGCTTGCATCGCGCACTCCCTTGACGCGGTCTCGAGAGACTTCCGTCAGATCTTCATCCTCCAAATCCAGAAGCAGCGAGATCGGCGCGTTCGGGCCTTGTGTGCCGACGGCAATCTCCACGGTGAACCGATCCGGCGCCGGCTGCTCTTCCAGGACGAAGACCTTGCCCACAAAGTACCGCCTCATCCGTCCAGCCCGTCCCGCAATGTTCCGGAAAGTGAAATGGTCTAATGAGGTGTTGTTGAGTCGCTTGTCGAACAGGATGACGTTCTCGGCGACGGTGTTGACACCTTCGATCATCGTCGATGTACAGACGAGCAGCTTAAGGGTTCCACTTTCGAACGCGCGAAGCACGTACTGTTGTAACGCTCGCGGAATGTTGCCGTGATGAATGCCGATTCCGTGCTTCAACGCCGTGGTCACGATCCAGTCCGACGGATATTCGAAGGTCAGCCATTCAACCGCGTCATCCAGTTCCGGGACCAGTGGAAAAAGGGCGGCATCCAGCAGGGCGCTGGCAGCATCGTGAGCGCTGTGCGGCGACTGGCAGTAGACGATCGTCGGTGAAGTGAGATCGGAGCAAAGCTCTATCAGCTTATCTTCGCGCTGCCCTCCGTGCCTTGGCAACCTAAATTGCACGATGTCCAACGCCACGGTGGAGAACAACGACGGCACGAAAAGGTATTCGTAGGACGAAGCCAGGCCGACAACTCCGTCGACATGCGGTCCGATCAGGTAAAACTGTGCTCCTGTGGAGGCCAGCTTGTGAAAACATAGATTAAGATCGACAGAGCGCTCGTCATCGTCGTCACCCCGCAGATCGAGTTTGTAGAACTCGTCGATGACGAAGAACGTCACGAGGCTGAGATCCTTGCGCGTCAGCGCTCTTTCCTGCGTGAGGATGAAGATTGTCTCACGCTCGGGAGAAGTGATCTGGGTCGGGTGGGTAACAATGTCGTAATGATCGCCGAACTGTGTGGCGAGACGGCGCCTTGTTTCATCTATCAAGGCGATTGTTGGGACGATGATAGCTAGATGATGGTGCTTGCCGGTGGCGATAACCGCGTCGATGATGGCGCTCTTCCCTACGCTGGTCGTGGCGCTCAGCACGACGTTCCTGCCAGCCACAAGCTCCCTATAGATTTGAAGCTGCAGAGTATGAAACACCCTTTTCTCGCCGACGATCGGCATGCGGTGAGCTTCGAGCAGAAGCTGGTCTTCCAAGGTTGAGGCTCGGCTCTCGGCGACGTATGGTAGCAATCCCACGGATCGCACCAATCCATCCAGAACCATCGACAGCCCGTCGGGGAAACGTTCGCGCCGATCCAGGCAGCGAATGACCAGTTCGCGGCCTTCGTCGTGGGTGGCCCGAGCGTTAACGAGGCGGCTTATCGCAGAGAGGATAAGTCCTGCTTCTTCCGGGGAGAAGTCGGTCTTGAGGAGTGCGCGCAAATCCTTGGTATCCACGTCAGGCTCTCCTCAGCCGAAGCTTGAATTCATCTAGCAGCTCGGGTCCCTGCACGGGTACCAGAAAAACGTGGATGCGCACCTTCTTCAACGCATCTGAAAACTGGTTCGTTATGAACTGGTACGTGGTTTCCACTTCTGCCTGAAGGTGCGTCACGTAATCGTCGGCGAAGCCCGCAGCGAGTACAGCACTGTCGTATGCAACTAAAACGGGCACATTTAAGACCTTTACAAGGTCGTCCAGCTTCGAATGTCGGTCGAAGATTCCGTCGATGGTGCTCGACCGGACGTGCTGGGGTTCGCGGAGCTGGAGGATGATCTCCCGTTCCTTCTTCAAAAAATCTCGGTCAAGCGTGTCCGCAAGGGCGGCGGCCACTGCACTGGCGACGTCGGCCAAATCGCGCGTCGCAGTGATGTGGGATTGCCCGAGCCACAACTCGTCTCCCGTCGGCGAAGGCACAATGTGAGCGTTCATTTCGTATGCCGTGGTGCCCGCTACGCTGAAGAGCTTGCATGTAAGCGGCTCGCTGGACTTGTAGTGCCTGAGGATAGCATGAAGGAGCAATTGAGCCAGGAGAGCTTCTTCGTCGATGCGGCTCCTGTCGAAGGATTCGATAGCCCGATGAATCTGCCTTCGCGCCTCCAGCTTGGGCGTCTGAGCAAGAACTCGGGCCGATAACGAAATCTCGGGAAGCCAGTCGATGAGGTACTCGCAGAGATCGTCCTTCCGCCATGCCCCACCATCGAATTCCGCGTCGTATGATGCCATCGAGCGTATGGGATCCGTTTCTTCGATCCTGTGGATCTCAGTGAAGAATCCTAGTGTCGCGAATTGATAGACCTTTACGAATGACTGGTTCCGCTGCCTAATGAGCACCACCTGCTGCTTCCACCATGCGGTGATAGCTCCTTTAGTGATCACTTTGGCCGATGGATTTTGTACGCGGGATGCGTCACCGGCTGTCACGGCCAGAACGACCAAGTCGTCGTAGATCTGTTCGGCCGCTGAAACGAGCAGGCATTCCCCATCGGCTTCAGCGAGGCGAAGCAGAGAGTTCAGGTTCTCAAGCCTCAAGGCCTCGATGCCGCCTCCAACGGTCTCCCAGAGCATTGAGTGCGTCCACTGTTCCACCGTCGTCCCCTGTGGAGAAATCGAGCCAGGAAGCCTTTTGGCAATTCTGGGGGCCAGCGATGCAAACGCGTCCACCACGTTACGGTCGAAACGGTCGGCTCTTGCGATCTTCAACGGAAGAAGGTCTGAACGGACATCACGCACGGTGACGAACCTAAATAAAGACGGCCCAGGAAATTGCTCCGAGGCGAGGGAGCGCTCGACAAGCGACGTGCCTCTCGAGGACGCAGGCGAGCGCTCATAGATCTCGCTTAATGACCACTTGCTGGTGCTGTCTGTGGTCTTGACCTGGACGTACTCATTGTGTCGCGTCAAACCGTCATCCCAACGCAGAGCGATGTCGTCACCCGTTTCGCACTCAACCTGCGCAAGATTCTGCTGCTGTAGAAGATGAATCAGAAATCGAGCCGCAACATGGTCTTGAAACCGAAAGCCGCGACGCCCGGCAACGCCGCCGGCATCCGACGCGTTTGGTCCGATCAAGGGAGGAAGCGACATTCGCGAATCTTATAACAACCGTTTCTGCGAGGCCACTCTAGCTTGAATTGCGTGATGAGCAATCGGCAACCGGCATTCTCCCTTACTTCTTACCGGCACACTTAAGCCCCCTCTCGAAGCCAGCCCTCACAGGCCCCGGTGCTGTCCGGCAGACGTCAAATGTCTCCGGCAACGACAGTCATGCTCGAAGCACGACGTCACAGGAGTTAGTTTATGAGCACCTCCAATGTTGCCCAAGCCACCCTTGACATCCATTCACCTAGCTGCCCCGCCATCAAGGTTATCGCTTTCAAATCGCCGAATCCAGGAATCGCAGATCGTCCGGTTCCGAACAGCCGATCCGAGCGGCTGGCGAGGCCGCTCGGCGTCCTTCTTTTCCAGCCAGCGGCCCCCCGTTTCCAATGCCGCTCGCGCTGGGCGTTGCGCTTGGATTGGTAGACGGAACCGGGGCCGGATCCACCTTTACCCGGGCGAGTGGCCGGGACCGTCCTCATCGTCCCTCTCGCCGTCCTGCCGGATCTCGTTCAGTGCAAGCGCCAGTCTTTCGAGCGCCTCTCTGATCGAACGGAGGGCAGTCGTTGAAGTCATCGGATCCGGGGCGCTTCCGATGGCGCGGCGAGCGATTTCCACCGGGGCGCCCGCCTCCATGAGGATTTCGATGACCGAGCGGCGAACGTCGTGCCACCGCCATGGCTCCCCCCTTGGCCTTGTCGGTGCGGCCCCTTGCAGATAATCGCTCATCCGGCGATCGACCATCCCTCTCAGCCTGGCCAGCTTTCCCCGACTTCCGAAGTCCGAGCCGAAGACATATTCGTCGACGGATGACGAAGTGCCGCAGCGAAGGCTCAGTAGCAGCGAGACCGTGCGTTCGGACAGCGGCGTGATCTCGGGCGTATTCGAGTATAGGAAGTCCCGGTCTCGCGGTTTCATCCAGATCCCCTTGTCCAGGTTGAGTTCCGACCACTTCATCATGCCTAGATCCAGGGGGCGCTGTCCGGTCAGCGTGAGAGCTTTGCAGAATACCCGCTGGGAAGGCTTCTCAAGCCGGTCCGCCGCCGCAAGGTAGGCCCTCATCTCGAGTTCAGAGAAGTGACGGTCTCGCCACCGGGGGCGCAAGTCGAGCATCCTGGGCGTGATATCGGAGACGGGGTTCGCCGGTAGCCCGAACTCGACTCGCCTTGAGGGATGCATTGCCCAGTTGAACAGGGCCTTGACCTTGGACAGGCAGGTCCGGGCCAGTGCGGGCCGGTCCCGCATGGAGTATATCAGGTCGAGGACGTCCGTGGCGGCCACCATTCCGATCGGCTTGAGCGCCCACGGGTTGACCGAGGGGTCGATGAGATACCGTTTCAGGAACTTGGCGTCCTTGTCCGCACTGCGATTGTGGCGCCGGAGGTGCAGTTGCTGCGCTTGGAGCTCGACCACGGCGGCGAATGGCAGGGAGTGTGCGTCAAGCTGCTCGGGCGGCTTCGTCACGATGCTGCTGAGATTTACGGCTCTTTTCAACCGTGCGGCTATCTCGCGCGCCGTTTCCGTGGCGGTCTCTGGATGTCCGCCAATTCTCAGGATTCCGGAAATGCCGGGCTGGTCGGGGACGAAGTAGAAGACCTTCCGGTCGGCGGCCACGACGAGACGCATGTTCTCGACAGTCGAGTCGGCGAAGTGCACCCGGCGGCCGAGAGCCGTGAACGGCAGGCTGCGGACAATATCGTCCGTGAGATGGATCTTCTGCATGCTACTATCCTTTCGAGGTTGGATGGTGTGCGTTTGAAAATCTTGCTTGTGTACGAAATTCCATGCGCCCGCTGCCGCCTGGCAGGCGGATGCGATGTCCCTGGCGTGTCTCGGCAGGCTAGGGAGTTGCAGCCGCGGCCGATTGCGCGGCAGCGATTTCTTCAAGCTCGTCGATGATCAGTTCGACTTCCCGCGGGTTTCCGTGGAGCTTGGGTGTCCACCACTCCCGCCTCCATTGCGGCGGGTGGATGGGGGAGTAGGCGACCAGCTTCAACTTGCCGCTGGGTTGAGGTCGCCACTCGTTCCAGGTGATGCCGACAACCGGGCGAACGCCTTTCCGTGATCTGGGCGGCACGGGTTCGAACTTCCCGCCGCCGAGATACCGCATTTGGGTCTCCCGGCAGGTCTCGATGATTGCAAGGCCCGCGGGCATGCCGTGGAGCGTTGCGACAGTCGGCCATCGGGGGGCGAGATCGGGAGCCGCCTTTTCACTGCAGTGAACGGGAGGTTCGTCCCAGATTTCGATCCGAGGGCGGATGAAACGGCGCCTTGCAGCCACGATGATTGAATGCCCCCGCGCTTCGAGGGCGAGGAACAAGGTGTTCGCCCATGCGAGAGCGGGTCGGAGCTTTTCCACAGTCGCCGCGACGTCGATCGCGTTGTTCGCGCGAGTGACGAGGAGGGACGCGGTCGGTTCCGTTTCCGCAGTGCGGAAGATCTCGATTGCGAGGACGACGAGTGGGTGGAGGTCGCCCGCGGGCGCGTGCCAAACCCTGCGGCGGTCATAGTACGTCTTCAGGCTGCCGCCCCACGCGTCCTTCGACCAAGACAGCGGCCGTCCCGGCCTGGGCGGAGGCAGGGGCGGCCTGGCCAGTGTCTGGCCGGCCCTCGTCCTCGTCCACCAGCCACGTGGCGGTCGGGGCACGTCGAGCGCCGTGCAGATCCTGGCCATGTAGCTGTTCGACACCTTGAGCCGTGCGGCCGCCCGCATTACCGGCGTGCTCCACACGAGCTGATAAAGCTCTTCCCGGGAAATGACGCGCAATTCGGAATCGGCGGGATCCTGGATCATTTCCAATCCTCCCAGTCGTCGAGAGTGAGCGTGCCCTCGCTCATCTTCCGCAACTTTTCAGACCATGCATTGAACGCGGTCCTCAGTTCCCGGGCATAAGTATAGAGGTTGTAGACCCTTTCGATCCCCGTCTTGCCGTGTCCAATCGCCGCTTCCGCCACCTCGCTTCTGCCGACGATCGGCTCGAGCTGGGTCCGGACGGTCCGGCGGACATCATGCCATGTCCAATGGCGGAGGGAGGCGCCGGGCGCGATTCTCTCGAGCTCCTCGGCGAACTTTTTCTCGAACTCCCCCTTGAACCAGCTCGGCTTGGCGATGGGGCGCTGGCCGTGCGACGAACTGAAGACGTAGTCGCCGTGTCCGACGACCTGAGCCCGTTTCAAAGACTTCAGCATTCCGACCATGCAGTCTGACAGATACACGACATGGTCAGTCTCGGGCTTCGAAGTCCCCCCCGGGATTGTCCAGACCTTGCGCTCGAGGTCGAGGTGCGACCACCTCATCCGCGCGGTTTCCTCTCGCCGTTGGCCCATTTCGATCAGAGCGCGAGCAAAGGGGCCATAGGGATATTCAAAGCTCGCTGCCGTCGCGATGTAGGCCTGTATTTCGAGATAGCCGAAATGTCGCGACCTTGTGTTCTTTGGAAGCTTCATCAGGGAGGGAGTGAGATCGGCAATCGGGTTCCGGGCGAGCCCGATGGCGTCCCGGCGGTGCGGCAGCATCGCCCAGCGGAAAAAGGTTCGAAGGTGCTTGAGGCACTCCCGCGCCTGGCCTTTCGCCCCTCTGTCCGCGATGGCTGCGATGCGCGAACTCACATCGCTGTCCGTGACCTGCGAAATTGGTTTGTTCATCCAGGGATTTCTATCGGGGTTCAGGAATTCCCGTTGGATGTTGCCGACCAGCTTCCCTGTCGCCCTATTCCGTTCTCGCGTGGGAAGGTAGACGATATAGTCCTCCATGACGGAGGCGAATGTGCTTCGCAGGCGGAGAAGCTTTTCGTCGTTCTTCCGAGCCTCCCTTTCACGCCTTCGCGCTTCTTCCGCGGCTGGATCCTGGCCCTTCTTGATCTTGTCGTTCCAGTTGTCTGCAATCGTACGCGCCGTCGCCGTGGACATTTTCGGGAACTTTCCGAGCGGCCGTCGCGAAGGGTTCGGCGACCCTCCGAAGCGGGCCGTCAGGGTGAACGTCTTGCTCTTCGATCCGACGCGGATGGCGAGGTTCTCGATCGACGAGTCGGGGATCTCGTAGCGATGGTCCGCCGACACTGCGAACGGGAGATTGGCTATTATCTTGTCGTTGAGGTGTGTTCGTCTCATCTTCCGTTTCCTTCTGTTTCTCGGGCAACAAACCGGGCAACAGCTCGGTCTGGAGGTGGTATGCCCGTCGAAACAAAGGGAAACAGCGGTGCAGGTAAATGTAAATGATTACAATATGTTATGTTGATAACTGGCGCATACTGGCACGATGTGACGGGATATGACTTTGGCTGGTCTGGAACCTCATAACCTGAAGGCCGCAGGTTCAAATCCTGCCCCCGCAACCACCGAAACTTGTAAATTCTCCCATTCGGGATACTTCCTCACAAGCTCCTCGGCATAAGCCTCGAGGAGCTTTTCCTTTTTTGCCTCCGTATCGATCTCGCCAGCAGCAATGCGGGTCATCAGATCGTTCTGGGCCGAAGCGACAAACTGCTGCTGCATCATGTCGATTACATCCATCGAAGCCATGATATTGGCGATATCACCATGGACCTGCAGGGACGCCGGCTGATGGCCCGGTGTCTTGCCAATAACGACCGTCTGGATCAGATCGCGAACGATCGGCATCAGGCGGCGCTTGGCTTGCTCGTCGGCATTGTTGCGCGCCAGAAAGATCAGCTTGCGGATGGCGATCTCGGTATTGGCCGGATTGAACTGCGCCCTCAGCTTCGCAATTTTCTCCTGAAAATCTTCCGCCGGCTCTTCAGCCGTGGCGGCGAGTTCCTTGACCAGCTTCTCACGGGTGATTTCCAGTTCGTCGAGCTGGTCGTCGAGGATAGCGAGACGCGGCCGGCCTTCTGTATGCCGGTCCTGAATCTGCTGCATCAGGCTTGCCTGCTTGGACTTGATCGTCGCAAGCTCGGTGATCAACTGGTCCTGGAGGGACGGCGCACTCTTCAACTTGCTCACCTCATGCGCGACCATCTTCTCCGAGATCCGGTCGAAAATGTTGAGTGAGTAGAAGGCGGCCGGGATGCAGTTGAGGACGCGTTCTTCCAGTTCGTGGCGGGTGATTGTCTTGCTGTTGCCGCAGCAGGCGCCGTGGAGCTCGTCGATCGGTAGACGCTTCTTGCGATTGGTGCAGCTATAGCGGTCCTTTCCGGAGATCGCATAGGGGCCACCGCATTCGGCGCATTCCAGCATGCCGCTCAGGAGGTATTCCGGCCGGTGCGTCGCATTGAGTCGCTTGCTTTGCCCGAAGTCGAACAAGTCGCCGATCTCCTTCTGCCGGTCCTTGACGCGCTGCCACAGTTCGTCGGAGACGATGCGCATCTCCGGGACTTCCTTGAGCACCCATTCAGCAGCATCGTTGGCGCGGGCGGTCCGTCGTTCCGTCTCCGGGTTCTTGCGATACTGGCGCCTGTTCCAGACCATCCGGCCGATATAGCTCTCGTTGTTGAGGATGCCGGTGCCACGGCCGACATGGCCGCGGATTGCGGTATCGCGCCACTTCCGGCCACGCGGGCCGGGGACACCATCATTGTTGAGGAGCTGTGCGACGTCGCGCGGCGACGTGCCGTCAGCATAGAGTTGGTAGATGCGACGGACGAGGTCGGCCTTCTCGGGATCGATCTCCCGCAAACCCCTGATGCGATCACCCATCAAATCGCGCTGCTGAGACAGTTTGTAGCCGTAGGCGAGGCAGGTCGACGCCTTGCCCTTCCTTACGGCCATCTTCATGCCTTCGCGCGTTCGATAGCGGATCTGCTCGACCAATTCCTGGCTGAGGGCCGTTCGCAACGCCATCTCGAGGTTGGTGACTGCCTGTGCGCCATGGACGGTCCACAGGTCGATGTCGCGATACTGCCACTCCTTCAGCATCTTGAACGCATGCTCGAGATCTCGTGACAGTCGGTCGACAGTCACGCAGAGGACGATGTCGATCTGTTCGCGCCGGACATGCGCCATGAGGTTCTGGATGCCAGGACGAAGCATGTAGCTCGTTCCGCTGATTGCGGCATCGGAATAAGTCGCAACCAGCTTCCAACCACGATCCTTGACGAAGGCTTCGCCGAGCTCGATCTGCGTTTCGATCGAGACCTCGTGCTGCCGGTCCGTCGAATAGCGGGCGTAAAACAGTACCTTCTTCATCTCCAACTCCATACGGGTCTATTCTTTGGAAGGGAGGCCGAGGTAGGTGGCCTCCCTAGAACTACTGACGCTTCAGCGTTCGCGCCCCTTACCGGGACTGGGAAAACCGCCTCCTGACATTGGCCTGTTGCTGTCGAACGCGTTGCCAGAGCTCGTCGCTGACAATGCGCAGCGCGGGCACGTACCCGTCGAATTCTTTAGCTGCATTCTGCCGCATGCCGACGTAGAGGATGTTATTGAGGATGCCGGTCCCGCGCGCCCGGTTTCCGTAGATAGCCTCCTCCCGCCACGGTTTGCCGCCCGGCCCCTTGACGCCGTCGGCATTGAGGGCCGACGCGATGTCGCGGGGCGCGCGGCCAGCCGCATACATCCGGAAAATGCGGCGGACAGCTTCGGCCTCGTCCGGGTGGATAACTCGATATCCGAAAATCCGCCGACCTGTGACATCAATGGCCGACGACAGCTTATATCCAAAGCCTGCCGGTCGGATTCCGTGATCATTCTTCGAGGAGGGCGCGTTGGCGTGCTTGCCGTGATCGCCGCTGTCGACATAGGGCAGATTGCGTAGCGTCACCCGTTCGGCCATTGCTGCCGACCACAGTTCGATCCCTCCGGAGCCAAGTTCCTCGAGAAACCGCGCGACGTGGATGTGGTTGGCCGACACGTTGAGGGGCGCGTCGCACAGAACGATATCGATCTGTTCGCGTTCGATATCGGTGCAGAGCGACTTGATGCCCGGCCTGGCTTTGAAAAGCGTCTCATTGTTCTCGACGTCCGTAAAGAACCCCACCAGCGCCCAGCCACGGTCGGCGACAAATGCCTTGCCGCGTTCGATCTGCGCTTCGATCGATCCTTCACCCGTCTTGCTCGCAGCCCGAGCGTAAAAAGCTACCTTCTTCGTCATGTCTTCAATCCCGTTCTACAATGATTGGAAGTCGGGAGGCGGACTTGTAGCAGCCCGCAACTCCCTTGAGAGCCCGGCGTCAGCGGCAGTTGCTTGATGGAAATAATTGCCGCTGCGCCGCAGCCGCCCGCTATCAGGCGTCGCGCGGGCGAATTCGCTCGACCGCGGCCGAGAAGGCAGCCGCAGCAGCATTGAGGTGCTCGATCAACCGGCTAACCCCCGGATCCTGCATACCGCTTGGACCGCGAAGCGAGATCTCGTCGACCTCCTGCAGCCAAAGATGCGCTTCCACCAAGTAGCGTAGGGCATCGCTCTGCAGGGCATCGCCGATATCGGCAAGCGTGACGGAAGGAGCCAGATGCAGTCCATAGCGGACTTCACCAAACTTCGACCGGGCGAGTTGACCAGTCAGCTCCGACTGCAGCGGAAAACTGACAAAGCGCGGTTCGATGAGAACTGCGCGCGGACCTGCCGGTGCATCGGCATCCGCCAGCACCGCATTGATCTGCTCGATCAGCTTCGGCACTTCCGAGCGCCACCAGGAAGCATGTTTCCTGAGGCCTCTTGGAATGGCCGTCGTCCTACGCGGGGATGCGGACGTACGAGTTGTGGGGTTCGTGTTCGACATGGGGACCTCCTATGGTTGCCAATTGCCATCGTCTTCGACGACGATGGGCGGCGGAGGCAGCCATGCTGGAGGAGGTCCGGCCAGGAAAAGCGCTCAGCGAGATGCGAGCACGAAGGGACGCGCCGGAAGAGAAGATCGTCCTCATGATGGTGCTGAAAGCTGTCGTCACTTGGCGTCTCCTTTCCTATGTGGCGCTTGGGCCATGTATCGAACAAAGGGACATATAACCGACTGTCGTTCCCATTGCAAGTGTCTGTAATCAAATGTTTTTTGGCAATAAATGTTTACCATGGCGATGTGCCTTTTTGAGACTCTGTTTGTTTTTAATAGATCTTGGAAAAAAATACCGGCTTTGACGTAGTCGCCGTTCACAAGCTCTTAAGCATAGCGACTTGGCTGCCAACGGCCTCTCAATGGCGACGGATGAAGGGGACAGCTTCGTATGCGGTGGATGAGCGAGCACCGTCAGCGCGCTTGCGGCTTGCTGATTGGGTAGTGATCCTGGCTCTGAATGGAAGGCCATTGCGTCGTCAATGCTATCAATGGTTGCTGTCTAAGTATAAGATTTATTTTCCGCCATTTTCCCGCCGAAATTCGCCCGGAGCTCGAAGTAATACGAGTATATACCAAAGTAATGGTTGTCGTTTTGTGATATCAAAAATGACGCAACCTATTGTAATAATTGATGAATTTGAATTGTTGTGCTATAATTTGATCATCAGTCGCATGGTGCGGCTGTGGCGAGTACTGTGAAAACAGGGATGTTTGACATGACGAATAGGAAGAACGCGCTGGCGTCGTCAGCGCGCAAGGGCTTCGACTACGCTGCCTACGAGATTTCCCCGGAGGTCTCCGCGGAACTCGAGGCCAAGGCGAAGTCGCTCGCGGATCTCGGGCGCAAGGAAACGGATCACGTTTTCCAGCTCGGCGCCCTGCTCGAGCAGGTGAGTGCTCATATCCCGGACGGCACGCTCGGGAAGTGGGTTGAAGCTCGCTGCAACATCACCGCGCGTACGGCGCGCAACTGGCGCGGCGTCTACCGCAACCTCGGTGGCTACCGGGACCGGGCGGTAGAACTGGCAGTCGGGCCGACGGTGCTGATTCAGTTGATCTCGGCGCCGGCGGAAAAGATCGAAGCGGCGTTCGCTTTCGCTGAAGATCAGGGTCGGATCCAGGTTGCCGATGTGAAGGCAATCCTGGCTGGCCACGAAGTGCCGAGCGAGAGCGTCGATCTTGGTGGTGTCCACGGTCTGAAGGCCATAATCGAGACGCGGACGCGAGAAAGCCCGGCGGCTCTCCTGCGAAATCTCCTGGGGCTTTTGAAGATCCTGTCCGGTGCTCTGGCCGAAGCGCGGAGGACTGGCAAGAGGATCAAGAAGAGCCGTATCGCGCCGAAAGCTGAAGTCCGTGCCTACCATGCCCACGAACTGCTGAGCAGTCTGGGCACCGGCGTTGGACCACAGGGCGACGGAAAGTCGACAATGAAGGTCGGTTTGCCATCGGCGTCCCGCTGGAAACAGGTCGAGGCGCTGCTGTGGAGACTTCGGGACAGCACGAACTGGGCCAAGGTCGACATCCTTGAGACATGGCTCGAGACGATCGTGATCCCGACGCTTATCTGGGCCACGTCGAAGGAAAAGTCGCTGGCATGGCCGTTGCCAGAAGATCAGTTGGCGTCGCGGCGCCAACGCTCGACTTTGCCGGGATCGAAGACGACGATCATGTCAACCTCGACGACCAAACCGAGGAGGCCGAGATGTTCGAAGCCGAAACGCTTTTGGACGCTGAAAACGTTGCGGCCGGAGAGATCGACGACCCAGTTGCTGCACTGCTTTCCGGCGCCAGAGGACCACGCCGGCGTAAGCTTGAACTGGTCAGGGACTGAACGATACGAAATGAGAAGGGGCTTTCGAGCCCTTTTTCCGATTCCAGCTTCCCGCATTTGGCCTGTGAGCCCGCCGTTAACTTTGTTCGGGCTCCGTTCTCTTTTTTGCCGCCAGGGACCTTGAGATCCGCCTTGGGTCCTGCGACATAAGAGGGGCTTCAGCGATGAAGCTTAGCGGCCCAAGGCAGCGCGCCAACGCTACCAAGGGCCTGACCCTCAAGCCTTCAGTACAAGGAATCGGGCTGTGACCTCTCTACCTCTTTTTGCTTTCCATTGGGAAGCATCCTGCCTGCTCTCGTCCCTTAAAGCGGCTACCGCCCTCCGTTCCGACTGCGAACGGCACTCGGCGTGACCGCGCCATCACCTGCGATCCACGGCTACCACGCGGACGATGCCATGTGCCGTCCGACGACCGGACGCTGCCGTCGATCGCTCTTTGGTTCTCAAGGGAGATCAAGCATGACCATCACCACGACCACTGCTTCTGCCGCCAACACCATCGTGCCCCACGCCGGCGCCGCCATGTCGGCGCCGTCCCGCGCATACGGGCAGCGTCCTGACGCCCGGCTTGAGCCGCCAGCGCTGCGCCGTCACCCGCATCTCGTCCGCTACAGCCATGTCGAGGCGGACTTTGACGTCATGATCGAGAAAGCGATCGCCGCCATTACCGATGGCGATCCGGTCGAAGACGAGATCCTCGGCCGTTACATCAATCTCGCCTCCATGGTCCGCGCGGTCTCTTTCCGGGAGGGTAAGTTGCTTGAGCAGGCGTTCGAACGCCTGTCGAAGCAGAACCCGGACCTCGTCGTTCTCGTCCAGTCGCTGAAGCTGCCGCTGGTGAAAGCCGCGGTCGAGGCGGTGACCGGCAACGACTGGAAGCACCTCGACGGTGTCCGTCTCGATTGCGAGGCGCCGGCCAAGGGTTACTATACACCGGACCTCATTCTGGTGAACCGCGCCAGACATCTGGCCTTCATCCTCGACCTGAAGCGTTCACTCGCCTCTTATGGCGATACGACCCGTCTCGAGGAACTGAAACTGAAGATGCTGGCCTCGGCGATGATCCTGCCGGACTGGCTCTACAAGAACCACAAGCGCCTGATGGTCGACAATGTCGGCGTGGCGATCGTCGATGGCGCCAGCCGTCCGAGCGATCATGCCAGCGGCGTCTGGGCGCTGAATGAGATCGACGACCTTCTGGAGATCGATGGCGCCGCCGCCTGCATGGCCGAACTGCGCGTGTGCTTCGGCCGCCGTGTCCAGACGTTGCTCGAGGCCGAGGCCTGCCGCGCGCTTGGCATTGTCGATCCGCTGGTCGCTCCGAGCACGCCGGCCCCGTCGCGTTTCCGCCTGCGGCGGAGCAATCAGCGTTCGTCCCTCGGTGTGACAAGCGTGGGGCAAGCGATGCGGGAAGGTCCGGAGCCGGACCGGCATGACATCTTTGTTCCAGACAATTTGCTCGACGAGGCGGAAGGTTCCCAGGACGATGAGGACGACGGCCGCCCCGTAGCCCGCATCCGCGTCGGCTTTGCGCAGCGTCTGCTCGACGCGTGAAGGCGTCCGCCCTTCGCTCTGGCTGAGGTGATGGCTGCGACGCTGATGCCCGCGGCCCGCCTTTCCCCGTTCCCTTCATGCTCTGAAGACGCCGGTGACCAACCTGGACCGGCGAGGAGATCTTGCATGTCCGCAGAAATCTTACCCACCTCATCATCGCCGCCCAAATTACGCGGTCCTGCCAGAACTGGCACTGCCATGTCCGGCAGTCGTCATCGCGTTTGCCAAGACGACCCCGCCCTGGTCGTAGGCCTCGCGCTCGCCTTCACCCGACAAGGGGATGGCGACGCCGCAGCCATTCCGCCGACGCTCCTTGATCGGCTGTGCCACCACGCATGGTCGGGCGATCCAGCCTGCCGTCTGGTTCTCGACTGGCTCACTGAGAAAGCAAGCACGCGGCACGATGGGGCTGTCTCTAGCGACCGTCATGCCGGTGTCCAGCACGCCGGTCCCGCGGAAATTGTTTCCACTTCGGCGGCAACCACCGTGGAGGAAAGCTGATGGATCGTCTGTCTTCTTTCCTGCTTCGGCGTCTGCGCCATCTGCAGCGCTGCGAGATCCGGCGGCTGGCTGTCCGCAACGGTCTGCTGATGATGACAACCGCCATCGTCGACGGCCTTGTCGTCGGCCGCTACGTTCCGGCCTTCGATCCCTCCCATCTGGCGGGCGAGGTGGACCGAGACCGGCAATGGATCCGCGATCGTCTCGCTGCCTTCCTGATCGACGCTCCGCAGGACGCGAGTGGGCGGCCCGACCTGCTGTCGGTCGCGCCTGTGTGGCCGGCGCAGCTCAGGCGACGCTTGCCGACCGGGAACGGCGCTGACGATGGTGCACTCGCCTATGCGGTCAGGGTTGTCGCCGAGGCAGGTGAGGTGCTTGGCATCAAAACGATGGCGACCGTCCTGTTGCTCGCAGCGGCCATGGAGGAATCAGGCGTTGAGTTGCGTGATCTGGTCGCGTTCCTTCGTCAACCCGCCGGGGTCTTCGCCGTGCAGGTGTCGGTCGACGGGTTCGAGCGGGCGCTGCCGCACCTTGTCGAAGAAACGGCCTTTGTACCGTTCGGTCCTTATGTCGGCATGGCCGCTGATTTTACCTTCGTGGACGAGCTCTGGAGCTATGTGGAAGGCAAAGCCAAACGCGTGTTCCTGCAGATTCCGGTCGCTCAGAGTTATCGCCCGAGCCGTTCTTCCATGCGCGCTCAATTGCTTTGGGCCTTGGCGCACGGCTCGCCGGTTCTCGCCGTGGCTGAAACCGACCACGGCGTTCCGGATCAGGTCGATCTAACAAGCGATGTACGACTGACGGGCGGAGGGATCAGTGTCACATTCCTCGCCGACTTGCTGGAAGCGGTCTATGGCGCCGATGCAGTGTTGTGCCATGACCGCCTCATCGCGGTGATCGATGCGGGCGCCCTGACGCTTGACGATCTCGCTATTGCCATCCGGCCTGGTCGACCGATTCTGTCCAGTATCGACGCACTGGCCGGGCTTGCGGTCCATAACCGTGAAGAGCGGCGCAGCGAGAAAGACAAAGACCACGCGGCTCCCTCGCGGCGGCTTATTACCGAGCACCCCAGCGGACGGGCATCGCACTCGTCGCAGGATCGTAGCGCCGAGGGCGAGACCGCATCGTCGTCGGGCAAACGAAAAGGCAGATCGAAAGCCCAGCCGACCGGCGCCGAAGTGATCCACCCCATGCCGGCAGATGATGGGACGCCAGGAGAGTGCCGGCCGCCGATGCTGGTGGAGACCCTGACCGGCTACGGCGGAGCGAAGGAGTGGGCGCTTGGGCTGAAGGCGGACCTTGCGGATTATCTGGCCGGCGATCTGGCCTGGTCCGACATGAGCACCAAGCTGCTTCTCTCCGGACCGCCGGGAACGGGCAAGACGACGTTTGCGCGCGCCATGTGCAACAGCCTGCGGATCCCGCTGGTCGTGACCTCCGTCTCGACTTGGCTGCAGGGTGAATATCTGAACGCCGTGCTTGACCGGATGGCAAATACTTTCGCGGAAGCGCGAGCACAGGCGCCGTGCATCCTTTTTATCGACGAAATCGACGGCATTGGCATGCGGGTCTCAGCTTCCAGACAGTACGCCGACTACTGGAACGCGTGCGTCAACAAGCTGCTTGAGTTGCTCGATGGTGTCGTGAGGAGCGAGGGTGTAATCGTTGTCGGCGCCACCAATCGCCCCCATGAAATCGACGAGGCCATTCGCAGGTCCGGAAGGTTGGAGACGCATATCGAGATCCCTCGACCCGACATCCTAGCCCTCGCTGGCATCCTCGCTCATCACTTGGGCGCTGATCTCGATGTCATCGTAGAAGCGGAACCTCAGGAAGGAGCAAGGCCATGAGTAGGGCGGCGGAACCCCGTAACGCGGCAGGTGAGCCGCATGGGGTCGATAACACAAGCACGAACCCAGGTGTCCGTGATCCCCGCGCGCATCGCGATGACGAAGAGATCGCACAGGCACTCCTGCGTTTGGCGACGCGGGCGATGGGCCTCACCGGCGCCGACATCGAACGCGTCGTGCGTGAGGCGCGGTTGAAGGCGCGGCGCGAAAAGCGTCGGCTGACCTATGCCGAGATCGAGGCCGGCATTCGTGGCCATCGGCCACCGGTCCCCTACGACGTCCGCTGGCGCTATGCGATTCATGAGGCGGGTCACGCCGTCGTCCATCATGCCCTGCGTCTGGGTTCCATCAAGGGTCTAACGATTGACACCAAGGACGGCGGCCACAATGCCCTGACGTTCGCAACTGGTACACCCGATACCGTGGAATGGTATGAGCGGCTACTCGCCATGCTGATGGCCGGACGTGCGGCGGAACTCATCGTACTGAACAACGTATCCGCAGGCTCCGGCGGCGCAGAGCAGAGCGATCTCGCCCGCGCAACGCGGATCGCACTCGACATGGAACAGACGTTAGGATTCAGTAGCCGCTATCCGCTGCTTTATCTCGAACACAAAGATCCGACCGCGATCCTCAGTCGAGACGCCGATCTGGCAACGCGGGTTCACCAGCGTCTGGAGTTTGCGCAGGCCAGGGCCACCGAGGTGATCTTCGAAAACCGAGTGGTGTTCGATCGGCTGGTCCGGGCGCTGTTCGATGCCCAGGCGCTCGACGGCGATGCGGTGATGGACATCCTATCCCCCACCTCCTAGACCTTGTGGGGACATGGGAGGTCAGGATGTCTGTGGCGGTCATTGCTCACTGCGACTGGAGTATCGACCGGAAAAGCGGTGGATGTGCGTCGCCGTGCGCCAAGGGACGAAGTGGTCTTGTCGGCGCCATTGTCTGTCGGCGAAACGAAGGAGCTCATCCCTCGGCTTCGAAACCGTGCCGAAACAGACGGCGCGCTGGTGATGGGTTTCGATTTCCCGATCGGCCTGCCGGTTGCTTATGGCAAAGTACTGGGTCTCGCCAACTTCCGCTCGGCGTTGGGAGCATTTGGCGCCGGGCGATTTGAGCGATGGTTCGACGTCGCGAAGCATCGAAACGACATTGCCATCGATCGTCCCTTCTATCCAATGCGGCCAGGCGGGACGCAGCGCCGACACCTGTTCGATGCCCTGGGAGTCGGAAGCGGCAGTGAGCTTCTCCGCCGCTGCGAACGTACAACGGCGGACCGTGGCGATGCCTGCATGCTGTTTGGACGCTAGGTGGCAATCAAGTGGGTAAGGCGGCCATTATCGGCTGGCGAGAGATCATCATCCCGAACCTTCCAGATCTTGCTCGATGGCCTTTCGACGGAAGCCTTGCTGAACTCACGAAGCCCGGAGCACCTGTTGTCGCTGAAGCATATCCAGGAGATGTCTACAGTCAACTTGGCATTCCGCGGCGCCCGGTGTGGAGTAAGCGACAGCAGGCTGGCCGCCGTTTTGCAGGAGCTCATCTTATGCTCTGGTTGGCCAACCGTCCGCATATCGACGGCGCGGCGCTGGAAGCGACGATCACCAATGGGTTTGGGATAGACAAGACTGGTGAGGATCGTTTCGATGCCGTCGTTGGTCTGCTCGGAATGATCGGCGTCGTCGAGCGGCGCTGCACTGAAGGAGCACCAGACGACGATGACGTCGCGACCTGGGAAGGTTGGATACTCGGCCAGCTGCCATGAGATCAGCGGATCGGCTCCGCGCCGACTGAAACGACGCGATATCAATTGCCGGCAACCTGAAACAAATTGCGCTCATTCGATTCAGACCTATGAGCGAACGATTCCAAAACCTCGACTGACGTTTCGATAGTCTCGACCAACGATTCCAAATCGTAATTTTCCGATTCACGAATTTTTCGGGGGAGGCCGCGGACGTCGCCACATTCCACCTGCTCGCTGAATCTCGGTCCGATGGTTTGCCGGCAATTTGTTTCGACGTGCGCTCAACTCGAGTCAAATTGCGCTCATTCGATTCAAAGCTCCGGAATTCCGATTCAAAACACAATGATTCCGTTGCCGCGACAAACGGGTTGCGCCGGTCCGCCGGTCCTCTGACCATGGGAGTGCCATCCATAACAAAAAGGGAGGACATCATGGCACGACAGACCCTCGACGAGCGGAACGCCAAGCAGCGGGAGCGGCAGCAGCGGCTTCGGGACCGGCGTAGGGATGAGCGGCGCCCGGATCGCGACGACGTCGCTCGGGCCCTGCTGTTCTGGGCGATCACCAGCTATCTCAAGGAAGGGCGGCCCGACCGGATTGACCAGCTTTCCGACGCGGCTGTCGCCGTGCTGAGCGACCAGGGCTTCAACGAGCGGGCGTCCTATGACGTCTTCGACAGCCTCGTCGATCGCTATGCCCGCGATGACCAGCCGTTCCGCCGCAAGGTTCACCTGCGAACCTGACGATCTCTTAGCCGCTTAATCTGATGACCGATTTTGCAAACGGCGTTCTCATAAGGGGACTTCGTCCCCCCGTTACTTCTTGAAACGCCGTTTGCAGAGGAATCGATTTTTTCAGAGTCCGCCGCCTTCATGCCCGGTCAGTTACCAGAGATTAATTGCCATCACAGTGGCGTTCGCCGGCGTTAACGTCGCGTCTCCAAAAAGTCCTGCTCAAGGTCTGGGAAGATCCGAAGGACTTCGCGGGCGCTCTGCAACTTAATCGGTGGCGCCACGGAGAAACTTTCTGGACGGTTGACCGCGGTATCATCGGTCCTGACGATCTGGCGGACAAGAATACGCTGTTGAGCGGGATCGAAGGCCGGGGGGCGCGCATGGCCAGACAGAGTTTAGCCGAGCGCAACAAGAAGCAGAAGGCTCGGCAGCGAGCATCGCCACCAATCCGCCAGACATTCTGCTGACGAACTATATGATGACTGAACTGCTGTTGACGCGACAGAACGATTTGGATTCGCAGGAAATTTCTAATGCCTCCCCGATGTCGCCGTCCTCGTTCGCCGCTTGCGTGATAGGTGCTCTCCTGACAAAGATCCAATTTGCATCGGAGCCAAGTCGTGGACGTAGAGCCAACTGGACTAAAGAAGCGTCGGACGATTACCGCCCAGGGGGCTCATCCCGTTGATATTCATGTGGGGCAGCGCATATTTCTAGCTCGCCGCGCCAAAAGGATGTCCCAACCTGTTCTCGCGGCTCGGCTCGGCATCACCTTCCAGCAAATTCAGAAATATGAAAAAGGCAAGAACCGAGTCAGTGCATCGGTGCTCTACGCGATCATGTGCGCGCTGAATGTCCCCGCGGCCTATTTCTTCGACGGTGTTGGAGCCGGGGGAACCAAGCCACTGGAGGCCGATCCTGTGGCGATGGAGGATATGAACGCCGTTCAGGCAATGCTTGCCAGCCAGGAGAATATGAAGCTCTTGCATAACTACCTGGGGGCGCCTCCTGCCGTACGGAAAGCGGTTCGCTCATTGCCTTCAAGCGTCGCAAAGGATGTGACATAGGTACGCGGCGTAGTCATTTGACCAGCTATTTTCGCGCAACAAAGCAATTCGCTGTGATTTTTAGCTCAAGATTTCACTTGAAATTGACAAAAAATCCTGGATCCAATTTCTGCTGACGGTTTCACGCATTAGGGCAGGGGACGCTTAAAGCCCTGAGGCTTCGGTCAAATTCACACGAAAGCAGACGTGTCGTAGGAGTTTTCGACCTTCGGTAGAGGAAGCAAACACAGCTCACAGCGTCCTATGCATAGGCCTTGCGGGTGCTCGGGGGCTGGCGGCGGCGACCTAGTTGCGGGCCCCGAAGGAGAGGGTTAGTGAAATAGCGGAAAATCGTCCTTTATCTATCGACTAAAACCTGGTCGTTCATTGCACAGCAGTCGGGAATCGCGATCGGCATGCGCCGTCCTCAACAGCATGCCAGCCTGCGAACAGCCGAAATCCGTCCGCTGTCGCGCAAAAGCAAACAAAGTCAATCGTCACAAGAGATAGAATCCGTCCAGCCTCGGATAGTTACCAACGCCGATATGTCGGGCACGCGCTCGCCGACCATCTTCAAAAGCAATCAGAGAAAAACTCTGCTGGGAAAATCTAAAAAAACGACTTACGTTTGACATTGAATTCAACGCGCGGGAGACGACCGTGAGAAGACTATTAAAACGTATCGCGAACGCTCTATTTCCTAGAACAGTCCACCGAAGACAGATTCGCATTCTCACAGATAAAGAGGTTGAGATCGGGCAGCTATCGAAACTGGTTGACCCATCGAAGGCTTCGATTGATATCGGCGCAAATCGTGGCCTTTATGTACATCATTTGCTCAAGCTCACGTCGAAGGTAATTGCATTTGAGCCTTTGCCAAGCATGCAACAGCAGTTGGAAAAACATTACGACGGCCTAATTGAACTGCATCGGGTTGCCCTGTCCGATCATGCTGGGTCAGCTGTAATTCGCATGCCAAGTGACAATCCCTCATGGGCAACGTTAGCGTCATCCAATAAGCTTGAGATGGCGGATGCCGATAAAGGCTTTGTGGAGCACAAAGTTCCGCTGATGAGGTTGGACGACTTCTCTTTTGACCAGGTAGGCTTCATTAAGATTGATGTTGAAGGTTATGAAGAGTCAGTCCTACGAGGTGCAGCCGCTACCCTACGACGGGAACGACCAACTCTCTTGATTGAAATCGAAGAACGCCACAACAAAGGTTCTGTAATGCGTATAGCTCAATGGTTGATAGAATTGAACTATCGCGTTTACTTTATCGACGCCAACCGACCAGTACCATTTTCACAGTTTAATGCTGCGCGAGATCAAGATATTCAAAACGTTGGCCTGACCGGCAAAGTCGGCCGCTATATTAACAACTTCATATTCGTACCCAACGAAAAAGCATCGGCTTTCGAGAATGCCTAGAGTGGACGACGAGCGGCCGACGCGTCTCGGAAATGGATAAGGTGCGGCCAAAACCATCCCAACGCGATCTTGTTCGATTGTGGCAGAGTGCAGGCGGCTGACATCTAAAATAGAAGGATTCCTCTTTCACAAAAGACTACTCGATTCAAGCTGCCAACATGTCTTCAAAAAGAATGTCGTCACGGAGAATGATTATGTTTTGGCCAAAAAAGAACCTGCACGCGGTCTCCAATGAGGCGGGCGCGCCGGACTACACATCTGTGTAGGTCGAATTCTATTCAGGCAATATATATGCGCTCCATCGAATTTCGTGGTAGCGAAGAAATCACTTTGTTGGTTCCCTGACGAGGAATTTCGAGCTGGAATCCATTTCTGTGAACGAGGCGTTGTGGTTGATCCCGTAATGACAAAGGTGACGACGCGCCGTACGGCGACTTTCGAAAATTTGATCCATTTCAAAGCAGACGGATCGACTGAAGCAACTGGGATCTCGCCAGCAGACGACGGAGCCATCCGACTTCCCACTGATGAATGCCTTTACAATAACTTCTCCTAAAGAAAAGAATCGATATGGCAGGGCTCGAAAATAGAAATACATTGGTTGGCTTGCAGTATGTTAGGGCGATAGCGGTAATATTTGTGGTTATTGACCATATTAATATTGTGATAGGTCTCGAAAAATACATCGGACGCAGGATAATCAATGTCGATAATCTCTTTCTTGGGGCGATTGGCGTGAATGTGTTTTTCGTGCTGAGCGGATTTATAATGGTGTTCATATCGCTTGATGCCAAGTCGCTCGCTCCGAAAGTATCGGTCAAATTGTTCTTCCTGCGACGGATAGAAAGGATTGTTCCATTTCTATGGTTTTGCGTCGCCGCCTACGCTGCCCTACGTTTTTTTGCGCGCGACGGCGAAGCCGATTGGTGGGCATATATAAGAGCTGCGTTCTTTTTCCCATATGGGACTATCAACCCCACGCAAGCATGGACACTCCGATATGAAATGCTATTTTACACAATTTTCGCTTTCTGGATTGCCTTCCCATTGGTGGGGCGTTACTTTGTAGTGTTATGGGTTGCCAGTCCCATGATTTTAAGTGTATTATCGTTAAGCGCGCCCGCCGATTTTCTATTTACCCCAATTAATATTCTTTTTGGCCTTGGCGCCGCCATTGGCATCATTTATAAGCTACGTCCTTGGGTATTCCGCAATAGTAACCTATCGGTAGCTATTATAGCATTGGCTTTTTGTGGGGCGAATTTCCTTTATTCGATTATATCATATTCTCATTATTTAATATCCACTGTGGTTTATTCGTGTTCACTTAGCGCTTTAATCATCGTGATAGCCGTGGGCGTTTGCCCCATTGGAGTTCCCTCGCTCAAATTTCGGTTCCTCGCATTCCTTGGAGACGCATCTTACTCGATCTATCTCACTCATGGCATTTTTCTGTCCGCTCTTGCAGGAATTTCCTCCCATTACCTAAGGCAGTTTCCGCTGCCCGCCATCTATACGTTAATTCTGGCGGCCGCTCTCGCAGGTGGAGCTTTAATACATGTCTACATAGAGCGCCCGATCATCGCCGTCCTTCGCAATGTGAGCAAGAGGAGTTGGAAGCTTGATGCTGTCGGCACGAACCCCCATTAAAAACACCGGCTGACCAGGTCGGCGCATGCGCCGCAGCGTTAAAGCCCACTCATTCGTTGATCGAGGCGCATGTTCTGGCGGCCGACCGGCTGCATGCCGACGACAAAAGACCGATACGGAACGCATATCGACCTATGTCCGGGATGATGGCCGTTCGGTGAGCAGTCTCCGCCGGCCGGCCTCTACTACGCTTCGCTAGACCGGCGGCAGGAGCATCCAGAACGCCACCTGAAGACTTTCACCGGCATGCTGCAGGTGGATGCCTATGGCGGCTGCAATTCCTCTGTTCAGGGTTGATCGAGATCGCGGTCCGCTGACGCAGGCACTTTGCTGGGCACACTTGCGCCCCAAGTTCTTCGTGCTCGCCGACATCGCTTTGAATACCAAACGTGGAAAGAACGTCGCGCCGATCTCGCCGATTGTACTGGAAGCCGTCAAGCGGATCGACGCTCCGTTCGACATCGAGCGCTAGGTCGTGGTGACGATTTAACTATTTGAGCCATATCGCGATTGCGGCGAGTTTGACGAAACCCATGAAGTTGACAAGCAGTTTGTCGTAGCGGGTTGCGACGCGCCTGAACTGTTTGAGCTTGCTGAAGAAGCGCTCGATGCGATTGCGCTCCTTATAGAGGTCAGCGTCGTAGCCGCGCTGGACTTTTCGGTTGCGCTTTGGCGGGATGACGAGATGCGTTCCGCTTTGCGCAATCCTGTCGCACAGATGATCGGCATCATAGCCTTTGTCGGCAATAGCAGCCCTGGCCTCGAAACCATCGACGAGGTCATGGGCGAAGGCAATGTCATTGCGTTGCCCTGGAGAGCCGATCAATCGTATCCCCACGGTGACGGCCGTCTTGTGATGTGAAGCCGAACATTGGAAGTCCTGGTGGTAGCACTGGGAGTAGTCCTATGACGAAGCAGCATATTGAGGTGATCACGTCGGTCGAGCGTCGCCGGCATTGGTCTCGCGAAGAGAAAGAACGGCTCGTAGCGGCGGCGTTGGAGCCTGGAACCGTTGTCTCGGATGTGGCGCGCTCGGCCGGGATTCATGTCAGTCAGCTATTCCGGTGGCGCAAAGAGCTCTGCCAAATGTCAGCGCCGTCCCTGCCGCCATTTGTCCCGATTGAGGTCGTGACGGCATTGCCACCACCCGATCCCGTGGAACCGGCACCACGGGCGCGCAAGAAGACAAGTATCGTGACGATCGAGCTTGGCCGCGGCCGGCGCATCCGAGTGGACAGCGATGTTGATACTGAGGCGCTCGGGCGGATCTTGGATGTTGTGGAGCGGCGATGATCCCGGTTCCGAACGGTGTGAAGGTGTGGCTGGCGACGGGTTATACGGACATGCGGCGGGGATTTCCTGGCCTGTCGCTGATGGTGCAGGAGACGCTGAAACGTGATCCGCATAGCGGCCATTTGTTCTGCTTCCGCGGCAGGAAGGGCGGCCTGATCAAGGTGATTTGGCACGACGGCCAGGGTGCCTGCCTGTTCACGAAGAAGCTTGAGCGCGGCCGCTTTATCTGGCCATCAGCGGCCGACGGGACGGTGGTGATCACGCCTGCGCAGCTCGGCTATCTGCTCGAAGGGATCGACTGGCGGATGCCGCAAAAAACCTGGCGTCCGAGCTCCGCTGGATAGTGGAAATGGCTGGAAAGGTGGGAGCGAATATGATTCCCTCTCGCCATGAACGATACGGCCGATCAGCTTCCCGACGACCTTGCCAGCGCGCATGCGATGATCCTCGCCGAGCGCGCGGCACGCCGTGAAGCCGAGGCCGTTGCTGCCCGTGCCCAGGCGGTGAACTCACATTCGGATGTGCTGATTGCCCGGCTGAGGCTGGAGATCGAGAAGCTCAGGCGCGACATCCACGGCAGCCGCTCGGAGCGCAAGGCACGCCTTCTCGAACAGATGGAATTGCAGCTCGAGGAGCTGGAAGCCGATGCCAGCCATGACGAACTGGCAGCCGAGATAGCGGCACGCTCATCGGACGTCCAAGCCTTCGAACGCAAGCGTCCATCCAAGAAGCCGTTTCCGGAGCACTTGCCGCGCGAACGTGTCGTCATTAGCCCGCCGACAAACTGCCCGTGCTGCGGCTCGGCCAAGTTGGTGAAACTGGGCGAGGACGTTACCGAGACATTGGAAGTGATCCCGCGCCAGTGGAAGGTCATCCAAACAGTGCGCGAGAAGTTCTCGTGCCGGGAATGCAATATCCGCGCTTCATCGATGGTGAGCGCAGAGCGCCGCCGGAAGATGTTGGCAGCACCTCGGGGTTCGAGGAATTCCTGAACGTTATGGCGAAGCCACGACATGCGCAGCATCGAGAGTTCTTGCGTTGGTATGGTGGCCGCTTTGACCCAGAAGATTTAAGCGTTGATATCATTCAAGACCGTGTCGCTAAAATTGCCCGCCGTCGGACACTCGGAAAAGCTGGATTGCGAAGAGCCAAAACCAGCAGCACTGACCAAATCTGAAAAACACAGAACGAGGCATCATGGGCTACCGCAACTCTGCCCTCTACACACTGAAATATGTCGCAGCGATGCTTGGTGAGGACGAAGACTTCTTGCGAGAATGTTCGATTGAGATGTTCTCTGAAGATGGCTGCTTGTGTGCATATGATGACTATCCGGCCTCGGAGCTGAGCGAGCACATCATCTTGTTCACCCAAGTGGGGATTGAAAACCTTCAACAGATTATCCGCAATCTTCGCGGAATTGGCGACCCGCCATCGAAACCAGTGGCAGAAAGAAATCGCAAAAAGCCTCGGCTACTGCGGTCCTGACCGGATGGTTACGATCAATCGAATGGGAAGGCCGAGTGCTTCTGTTGCTGCATGGATCTTCGTGCTCAAACCGCCGCGAGACCGACCCAGGCCCAGGCCCTGGGCATATCCGCCCCCCTTTTCCTTGCGGGCGCCGGCGGCATGCTGATGAGCGATCATGGAGAGATCAGAACATGCAGAGTTCGGCGGTTAGAAAGGCGGCCTTCACCGGACGCTTACATAACGGCGGGGCGTCGGTGAGTGCTGTTGCTCGAACGGCTTGTCGCCGACAGTCGCGAAAGCAGCCGGGGCAAGCCTCACCACCAATGTTTGTGCCAGCGCTGATCGATATTCCCGCTGAAAAGCGTTTGACGCGGTGCAAAACGACGGCAAGGAGCACTTCGCATCCTGCTGCCATTGAGCTCAATGCCGGAATTTCTTCAAAGCCGCGGGATATGAGGCAGACTAAGTGCGACACGCTTTGGCTTCATTATACACTCTGGAGGATGAGTTTTGTGAGGCTGTTCCGGAAAGCTAGAGTGCGTTTTTGGCAGGTATAAATTCCATGATTATAGGGGCGTTTCCAAGCGTAACGCTTACTTTCGAGGTGTCGTCATACTTAACAAGAAAAGTGTCGTCATGTAGTGGGTCGTAAACACGTACATTTGATCGCGTTCCGAAGGTTACGACGATATCTCTCTTCGGTCGATCTATCTCGGAATGTGTTTTATAGTCCCACATCTCGTCATTCCGCCAGATAACTAAATCATACGCTCCATTTTCCTCATTTATTATCAGCGTCTGCGCAATCGTTCCCAATCCTTCGATTTTGAGTCGATCTAGGGCTGGGTCGACGGCCGGAGAAACCTGCGACGGGCCTGTTTTCAATATCTCCATAAAGTTGTGAATGGCGATTGCAGCAAGCTTGGGCGTGCCATCGAAATTGAAGAGACCGTAGTGATTCTGCCGGGTAGCTTTTTCGCCGTCCAGTTTTTGGTCTTGTAGTTCGTAAAGATACGTTAAGTCGTATCCTTCACTTTTTGCTCGCAGTATTGTTTCCAATCCGTAGACCGCTTGTATTTTTTCCGAAACCCCACTTTGATCATTGAAGGTATTGTAGCCGGTCTCGCTCATTACGGCATGGTTTTTTGAGGCATATAAGCTTTTGTCGAGAGCTGTAAACTGAGCCCAGAACGTGCCGGGGACGACACCAAAAGGGGAATAATAGTGTACGTTTGCATAATCGGCGTATGGTGAAAGATCGCCTATTGAGGCGTAAAGATTTTTGTCAGTTCCCCCACCCGTTAGGCCGAGTACGTCAAGCGCCCCTAGAAGAGGAATTTGGTGAACCATATTGTATAGGTCACGCTGCAATCCGACCATATCACTGACGTGATTGCCACCCTTGTAGCGATAGTTGTTAAGGAGCACTTCATTAGCTCCTTCAACAAACCTAACGGCTTGGGAATTATGCATATATATTTTTTTTAAATAGCTGATATTTGATGGAAGGTCGTACGACCCATTTACAGGGGTTAAGACCAAATCCATTTTAATGCCAGCGTCAGCCAACTTATTGTAGTCCTTCAACATCCAGTCATACGCAGGAACATGGTCGCGGACGTTGGTTATACCCAAATAATCGAGGTTATCGATCACTCTATCGATGTTTTTATAGGACGTATCTTTGAATCCGATATGAATATTGACACCTAATGAATACTGAAAATCCGCTGCAGTGATCATGAAACACATGGCAACTCCTAGCATTTCTACCTCGCTTACCTCTTCTATAGATGCTCTTATGGGGAATTTATTAGGTCTATAAAGCTCTTCATTTACGCATATTCATGGATTATTTCGTGCAAGACATTGCGTATTTTGCGTAAAAGTCTTTAGCGGGATCTAGGCTAATGACGATCCACGAACTAACTATACCGTTGCTCCGCTTCCTGCAAACTCCAGAATGGCTCCTGCGCGCTAAGCGCCTGCAAGCCTGCGGGCCAATCCGCGGCGGTGGCGCTGCCCGTTTGGGGAAAGCCGATACCGAGCTTGCAACTTACCATGTGACAGCTTTTGTCGGCCTGGCGGAGCTGAAGGTGCGACAAACATGAAGATGCGCATAGAGGCGGCTTCGTGAATGCGAATATGTCAGAAGATTCGCCAAGGTCATCGTCGGCGGGCGGGCGCACCTCTGGCAATGAATCGAGCAGCGACAGTGTCGACGGAACAGTACACCATGGCCTGATGGGAAACTTGCCGACGGCAATCTTGCAGATAAGCCGCTCGACCGTCGATTGAGGCAATTAGTGGAAATGGGCGGTTCGATCGGTGCGGGCACCTAGCCTGTCGGGCTGGGCCAATACGAGCTTCTCGAATGACCGCGTCGGTGAGGTAGAGTCTTTTCTGCTCATTTCCAGTTCATTCCTGGCCGATGTGTCGCGTCGAGCCGGAACCCGACGGCAGGATACGGCGGAGTTTACATATCAACGAGAAAGCAGATGCCAACCATGCTCACGTGAACAGCTGCAAGGGCAAAAGTCAGGCGCTTCAGGATGCACACGATTATGGAATGCTGAGGGATTCGAGCCTAGCGGTCACGCTTGATGGCCTGCAGTTGGGGCTTTCGCGCCATCAAGTCTGGACCCGGCTCAAACACACGACGGCGTTGAGCAAGAAGATTAGTCTGACGCCGGTATCCATTGAGCAAAAGGAGAGTTCCACGGCTGAAAATATCCGGCATACCGTTGCTTTTGTTTGTGGGGGCCGAGGTTTGCGCGTCGGCGACTGCGAAAGCGAGATCTACCCGGCATTGCTCATGATATCGATACCTGGTCCGCACATGCGTCGATCGGTTGGCGCGACGGTGATGACAAGATTGCCACCGAAAATCTTGTCCTCGTATTTGATGGGCGGCAGTCGTGCGCGAGCGAAAGCTTCTCGTTTCCGCCGGCTGCTCACACCGCGCCATTTGACGTACCAAAAGCTGCCGAAGCTCTAAACGCCACCGGATGAAAGTTCGGCGGCAGATCATCGGTGACTTCTATCTCTGAAATTATGGAAAATCGTTACAAAAGCAAAATCGCGTGGTTTCGATTGATCAAAGGATGCCTTGTCTCCGCTTATGGTTTCTCTTTTGCCGCACTCCCCAGCCGTTTGCTGGAGAATTTCTCTCGTAATCTCCTGCGCCATTGTTTATTGCTGCTTCGATCGTTGCTGGAGTTGGTAAAAATGAAATTTGTCTTTATCTCAGGATAGCCCTCCGGGACGCTTTCGTCGTGCTTTTGCTCCTTTTTACTCAGGATGAGACGCGGTGAGATAGTGTTTGGGTGTGCGCGGAGCGCCGCCGTAAAGGCGTCTAGATTCGGATTTTTATGTGGCCATCATTTCGTATCTTCTCTATTTTTCTAGAAACGGCGCAATGATAATTATGCTTATGTAGAAGAAACGCTTTCCTTGCTCCGGAATCGTTATATTGATCGCGGTCTACACATAAGTTCCCTCTTCAACCAAAATGTGAATAGTCAGATTTATGCGATTTGTTCCAAATTATGTTATATCGATACATAAATCGATTAATTCTATTGCGACGACGGGTCGAGATACCGTAGCAATAACCGCTGCGGCCGTACTGGCCGCTCTGACCCAGTGGTTGGTTATTGTCGCGATTGCGCGAATTGAGGGGCCGACCGAACTAGGGTATTTTTCTTTTGCTCAAGCCATAGTGATACCGGTCTCCTATCTAGCGTGGCTTTCTTCCCGACAGCAAATCCTGGCTGCCGCTGATTTCACGGCCATAGACAGACATGTTCTGCTACGATTAGTCGTGCCTCTCGCACTCTTTTCCTTCGCATTTGTTGTCGTGGTGTTTGGGTTAGGCCGCTTCGAACTCGTACCATATCTGCTTGCGGCAATCATAATGAAGTATGCAGAGGGTATCTTCGACATATGGAGCGCGATTTTGCAGGTACAGGCGAAATCGATGAAGATGCTCCGTTTGACGATCGTGCGTGTGGTGCCGGCCAACATTCTCTTGGTCGCGACCTATGCCGTGACCTCCAACATAGTACTCGGTTCGATCATTTCATTTCTCGCCATGGCGTCGGCGTCTTTCTTTTTCGAAAGAGCGGATATTGCAGTAGCGCTATCTGTTATGCGTCAGCGATGGCCTGGACTGGGTGTATCGCAGTTGGTCTCTCTCATTCGCCTGAGCTTCCCACTAGCATTGGCAAATCTCCTTATGTCGGTAGCGCCTGCAGGTCTTCGTTTGGTGGTGGAGCATAAGTTTGATGCTTCGACACTCGGTTACTTTAGCGCGATTAATCAATTCGTGACGCTAGGTAGCCTGGTCCAGACAGCCTTTGGACAAGCAATCCTCCCTCGTCTCGCGTATCAAGCCCGCCAACGAGCGTGGGCACAGTTTTGGCGCACCCAACTTGGCGGGATTGGATTTATGTTGTGTGTAGGGGTGGTTGCGACCGGCGCGTCCTACGCAATCGGCAGCCAGGTGCTGCTCATGATTTATGGAGAGAGATATGTTGAGTATTACTCCTTTCTTATCGCCATGGCCGCCGCGGCTGGGTTTCAGTACGCAGGCGCAACCGCCGGGGTCGGTGCTTTTGCAATGCACCTTAGGAAAACGATGCTTTTGTCGTATTGTGTTGTTTCTGTTGTGACGCTTTCTGCTGCCTATTTCCTTGCTTCTTCCTCGGGTGTCTTTTGCATACCAATCGCACTGGCTGTCGGTGGACTCTGCCAGATCGGCGTTTTCACATTTGCTTTTTGGAGAATTCAATATTCACAGAGGGGGATTTGATAGTTTGGAGAAAGCTTTATGACCACCCGAAACAGGTATTGAAAAAGCCCCTTTGACGGCGGCTTAGCTCCCTTTAATATTTGAAAGATCCCCTTTAGAGCCTACCAAAAAGCATTCAAGCGAAAGCAGTCAATTGTGATTGCGTGCATTTGCTTGGGAGAAGGGAGGGCACGAATATTAGAATCCTATGAGCTTTCTTACAGAAATTGCTTTCGTTGGGCATTCTTTTGTGCGATGCAGCAGCCGAGGCTTGGGGTCAACTGTAAAACGATCGATCGACAGGATGTAGAGCAACGAATTCATTTTCGGGCGCACCGTTTCGCTGTTGGCGGTGGCTTGTGACTATCTATATTCAAATGAGGTCGCGCAGATGACTGAACGTCGCTAGTTTCGTCCATCGATTAATTTAGTCTTGATGCAATCCCGGAATGGAATTGCAAATGAAATTTTCTGAATTTGGGTTCCTAAAAATGACTGCAGCTTTCGGCACTTCGGGATTGCGCGGACGCGCGATCGATTTCATCCAGGACGTTTGCACAGGATATGTTAGGGCATTTCTCGAGCGTTGCGCATCGCAGGCAGCCGCACGTGTTGTCTATGTGGCCGCGGACCTGCGAGATTCAAGCCCGCGTATCGCTGGACAGTGCCTTGCGGCGGTGAAGGCGGTTGGCTGGGAGCCCATCTGGGCAGGCAACGTGCCGACGCCAGCGGTAGCCGCCTATGCTATGGCGCGCTCAGCGCCCGCGATCATGATCACTGGTAGCCACATTCCCGAAGCCTATAACGGCATCAAATTCTACCGGCCGGATGGCGAAACCTCAAGGAAGACGAAGCGCCGTTACGGAACCGCGCCGAGGAAATTATCGCTGAAAGCCGCGCGGTGACCGCGCTCGAACCTGGCGCAGCGCTTGCAGCCGTGGCGGAAGATTACGTCGCGCGCTACGTCGAGGCATTCGGCAGCAACGCGCTCGCCGGACTCAAGGTCGGCATAGATCTGCATTCCGCTGTCGGCCGAGATCTGACGGTAACAATTTTCGAAGGCCTCGGCGCCGAATGCCATCCCTTCCGGCGTGTTGACGGCTTTGTCGCCGTCGACACGGAGGCGCTCGATGCCGAGGACGTCGCCCGCGCCCGCGCGCTGATCAATGATAAAAAGCTGGATGCCGTCGTATCGACTGATGGCGATGGCGACCGGCCACTAGTGATCGACGATACCGGCCGACAGATCAATGGCGACGTGCTGGGCGTGCTGACGGCCAAGGCGATCGGTGCAAAGACCATTGTCACACCACTGTCGTCGACCAGCGCGATCGAACAATCCGGCTGGTTCGATGTCGTCGAGCGCACGCGCATCGGCTCTCCTTACGTCGTGGTCGGCATGACAGCGGCTAAGATAAGCCCGGTCGTCGGCTTCGAAGCCAATGGCGGCTTCCTACTGCAGGACGACATTTCACTAGCTAAGGGTTTGCTGAAAAGGCTTCCGACCCGTGACGCTATGCTGCCTGCGGTCGCCTGCCTGGCGCTCGCCAAGGAAATAGGCCAGCCGTTGTCCAAGCTTGCCGCGACTCTGCCCTCGCGCTTCATGAAGGCCGATCGCGTCAAGGACCTGGCGCCTGACAAGGGCAAGATCTTCCTCGATAGCGTGCAATCCTCGGCCGATTTCCGCGCCGGCATAGATGCTCGTATTGTCACCCCGGCAGAGATTTCCACGCTCGACGGCGTGCGCATGGCGCTCGGCAATGGCGATACAGTGCATTTCCGCCAGTCGGGTAATGCACCGGAAATGCGCATTTATGTCGAGACCGGCGCGATGGAAACCACTGACGAAATGTTAGATACGTTGGCGCAAGTTCTTCGCCGCGTTTTGGAGGGATTGGATTGAGAATGTCGAACGAACTGATCGTACCCGTTATACTTGCAGGTGGTAAGGGAACGCGGCTTTGGCCCTTGTCGCGGGTTGCCCGGCCCAAGCAGTTCCTGGCGCTGACCGGCGATCTGAGCCTGTTCCAGCTGACGCTGAAGCGTTTGGAAGATCCGAACCGTTATGACAAACCGATCGTGGTGACCAATTCTGAATACCGCTTCCTCGTCGCCGAGCAGGCGCAGGAAGTTGGCATAGAACTGACCGCCATCGTGCTCGAGCCGATAGCCCGAAACACCGCACCCGCGATTGCTGCCGCAGCCCTGGTTGCTGCCAAGGATGGTCCGCGCCTCGTGCATGTGCTCCCATCCGACCACAATATCGGCCTCGATGAGACCTATCTCAAGGCCATCGACAGTGCGGCCGCCGCCGCAAAGGCCGGCCGCCTTGCTACCTTTGGCATCATCCCGACATCGCCGGCTACCGGTTTCGGCTATATCGAGGCCGGCGCCAAGGAGCAGACGGGATCCTTTGCGGTTAAGCGCTTCGTCGAAAAGCCGAACGAGGAAGAAGCCAAAGGGATGATCGCCAAGGGCGGTTTCTACTGGAATTCCGGCATGTTCCTGTTCCGCTCTGACGTCCTCATCGGTGAGTGCCGCGAGCTGGCGCCGGAAGTGCTGTCAGCAGCCGAAGCCTGTGTTGAGGCTGCCCATATCGACCTTGACTTCACCCGCCTCGGTGAGCCCGATTTCGCAAAGGCGCCGGACATTTCGATAGACTATGCGATTTTCGAGAAGACCGCGCTTGCCTCTGTTGTGCCATCCCCGATCCAATGGTCGGACCTCGGCGCCTGGGATGCGGTGTGGAAGGAAAGTCCGGCCGATGATGCGGGCAATGTCACGCGTGGCCCGGTCAATCTCTACAATTCGAGAAACTCCTTCGTGCTCTCGGAGGGCGCCCATGTCGCCGTCAATGGTGTCGAGGGCGCAGTCGTGGTCGTCTCCGAGGATGCCGTCTATGTCGGCAAGCTCTCCGATGCGCAGGACGTCGGCCAGGTGGTCAAGGACTTGATGAAGAGCCCGAAGACGGCGAAGCTGACGGAAGAACATCGCACCAGCTACCGTCCCTGGGGCGGCTATTCGTCGGTGCTGATGGGCGAGCGCTTCCAAGTCAAGCGCCTGTTCGTCAAGCCGGGCAAGCGGCTTTCGCTGCAGAAACATCATCACCGTTCCGAGCATTGGATCATCGTGCGCGGCACGGCCGAGGTTCAGATTGGCGACGTGGTGCAGATGATGCGTGAGAATCAGTCCGTGTATATCCCGCAGGGCGACGTCCACCGCCTCTCCAATCCTGGCAAGATCTTACTCGAATTGATCGAAGTGCAGACCGGTTCCTACCTCGGGGAAGACGACATCATTCGGCTTGAGGATACGTTTGGACGGACGTAATCGCAAAGGCAATTGACCATTCTCAAAGATCGGTAGCACGGCTCGGGCGAGCGACAAGTGCTCCGGCGTGCCCATCTCACTTCGCATATTTGCCGAGGTGCGGTGCCTTTTGATCAATTTGCTAATAGCGCCTCTTATAGAGATCTGTCCTCCTTACAGGAAACATTAGTTCGATCTAAATTAAATAGAAATGCGACACATCGTCGAACCCGATCTCCTTCGACAAGAATTTTGATGTGTCGCGTTAAGATCTCAATTTTTAAGAAAGCAACTTTAACGAACTCGATAGAGGCGTAACTCGCCGAATAGTATGGATTCCATATAATTCAAATTATATGCATTAAGGACACTTCCCAGTTATAAATCGTGTCCGATTGACGCAACAAAAAAACCTATATATTGCGGGTAACGGAATATTAACCTTGTAATTTGGAGTGGAAAAAATGGCGATTATCGGTGGGTCTACAGGCGAGTTCCTCATTGGCACCGTGGCCAATGATGAAATATTCGGCATGGGGGGTAACGACAACATCGAAGGCCTGGCTGGTGATGACATCATCAACGGTGGAGATGGATATGATTTCGTAGTCTATAGCGGACATGGAGCTGTTACGGTCGACCTCGCGGCAGGCACGGCTACTGGCGCGCACGGGAATGACACCCTGATTTCGATTGAGGGTGTGAAATCCGGTGACGGCGATGATTTCCTCTTCGGCAACAATCTGGCCAACTCGCTTTGGGGCGGAATCGGCAACGATTATCTTGATGGCCGTGGTGGCAATGACTTTCTCGCAGGTGGCGCCGGTCACGACACCCTCATGGGCGGCGATGGCAATGACGGTCTCTACGGCGACACAGGAAATGATATCCTCAATGGCGGCGCCGGGGACGACCACTTGAACGGAGGCGACGGCTACGACTACGCGCTTTTCGGCAGCGCAACCGATGTCGACCTCGAGCTGGGAACAGCGGCGGGTAGCGATGGGCACGACACTTTGTACAGCATTGAAGGCATTCAGGGCTCGAACTTCGCAGATACCATCAAAGGCTCTGAAGTCGCCAATGCCCTATATGGTAACGGTGGCGATGACGTTATCGACGGCAAAGGTGGTAACGACTTCATCAGTGGCGGAGAAGGAAATGACCACCTCTTCGGGGGCGCCGGCAATGACTCCATCCTTGGTGGCAATGGTAACGACAGCCTATACGGCGGCGAAGGCGACGACCAATTGAACGGTAACGCCGGCACTGACGAAATCCATGCTGGCAAGGGAAATGACGTACTTTATGGTGGCGCTGGAGCGTACGTGGACTATTTTCACTTTGCCGCTGGCGATGGCAGCGACCAGATCATGGACTATGGCGTCTCCAAGACTGCCGATTATCTTGTGCTTAATGGCATAGCTTCTTACACGATTGATCATAATGCGGGCGATACAATTATCACCTATGGAAATGGCGATGTAATTACGGTCGTCGGCAGCACCGTCGCTGCTGATCACATCCTTCTCGCCTGAAGACCAAGCGGCCGGCGCCCCGGAGGTGCCGGCTCCGACTACTGACAAACCCGTCGATATTTTCGGCGGGTTTTGCTTTTGGAGGTCAGCCGTTTTTAAGTTGGGTTCCGAGGCGAGACGAAGTTGGCGCGTCGAACCGGCCGTCATGGCGGTATCCAAGTACCGCACGACATGAGGCTCGACCGGTTGCGTGGCGGTTGGCATTCGGTGAAGATCGAACGTGTCGCGCGCCGGCGGTGCCGGACCTCGACCCCCTCGACCTCATCGAGGCGACGCGCGCTCGCCTGCCCACACGAGGACATCGGCGCGCACTAGATACCAGGAATCACGGAGGCGCTTGCCGACCGCAGCCACGAACACATCGGGGATGGCAAGATCCAGCCCATCATTTCAACACCCACTAAGGAGACCTTCCTCTGGAGCGGCCGCACATCGAACAAAAGGCCAAGCGCGTAAAGGCGGCTTCGCTCGACAGCTCGGAATAACGGGCATGGCCGCCTCTCTTTGTCTTACGCCTTGCCGCTCGCCACAACGAAACGGCATCCGGTGTCAGCCACGCGGTCAGGCCAACCTACCGACGCATACTCCGACCAACTCGTCACCCTGAATTTCATCTTGGCGACGTGATGGCGGCGAGTAGCGTGTGCTTGAAGGCATGGTCGAGCTGAGCATTATTGAGGCACCCGGTCGCTTAAACCAGGACCACTGAAGGAGCCAAGCAGCGCTCTTTTCTCACAACGCCGCCTGCAGGAAAACAGAAATTACAGAACACTATCAGCAATGTGCGGACAGTCCACGGGCGCGTACTGGATTGCCTTAACTCGATCGATGGCACTGATCGCTGCGATAAAATTCAGCCGTTTTGGGATCCAAGTAAGGCTGAATTCACTTATGGCGACGCCGCCTTCAATACTCAAGACCGGCGATGAAACGATGAGGTCGACGGTCATCGAGGCGATGAACCTCTAGGTTGATACCGGAAATGACATCGCTGTTGTGGCAGTAACAACTCGGCACGGGTGATGACGAGGTGTACGAGGGGGCGGCTACGTATGGTGTCGAAGCTGTCTCTGGTGACGCCTCGGCAGTCACGTCTATTTTGCCGAATCCGACGGCCATAGGTACGTTGCGAATCCGTTTTTCCAAATATTAGTATCGCCATTTAAATATTAACTGTGTCGGTCTATCCCGAGAATAGGTTACTTAATGGCGCTTGTACCGCGATGGCGACGACATCGCCGCCACCATCTCACAGCAATAGCTCTCAAAGAGTGAGTTATATATCTATTATTGAACTTGTTCGCCGAACAATATGTAGGCATACCTACATATTTCGTCGTCTTGCTTGTGCAGCTTGTATCATTTGGATTCTATTTAACCCACCTTCACGAGTGAGCGGATCATTGCTGCCATTAACCTTAAAAATGAAAGATGGAAAGACTTGTTATCGGATCCATTTCTTGTGGTTGAAGTTTAAATTGGCTGTGTATATAGAGCGGCAGCGGCTTGTGAAGCTTCCATTCCCAAGCCAGTATTGAATACGTTTATTATATTAGGAACTTACATGAAGGTCTTGCACTTCGCGCAGAGCGCCGCCGGAGGAATTTCTTCGTATTTTGACGAAATAGCAGCTTATCAGATCCAGCAATATGGCTCCGATAACGTCGTATTTTTGGTTCCAAAAATTGACATAGGCAACTTTAGCAACGTTCCAACCGAAAATATTAGAAGCTTTGATTTTTCATCCAGGAAGGCTCTTCATCTACTCAAACTTGCGTTCCATGTTCGGAAGATTGTACGTGAAGAGCGGCCAGATATTGTGCACCTCCATTCGACATTTGCGGGCTTCCTTTACCGTGTCGGGCAAGCTTTCTCCCCTCTGCCGTCCCGTATTGTATATTGCGCGCACGGATGGTCTTTTAGTCGAGAGGGGTGGTTTAAAAATAAGGTCTTTTCTGCCGTGGAGCGGTGGCTAAGCCGTTACTCAGACATAATAATAAATATATCCAAGCACGAGCTGAAAGTTGCTTCGGCGGCCAAGATAGAGGCGAGAAAGCAAATTCTAGTAGTAAATGGTGTGTCTGATACATTCGATGGAGAACATGATGGCAGCCGTACCGATGATGGTGCGCTTTCTCCGCCTGATTCGGAAATAAAACTTCTTTTTGTTGGGCGACATGATCCCCAAAAGGGATTGGACATACTTCTCGATGCTATGATGTTGCTGCCGCGCGACGGATTTAGACTTTTCGTCGCCGGTGCGCCCGTAATTTCAAAGTCTCGTCACGACCATGTTGAAGCTTTGAGCAACGTTGTATTTTTAGGGGCGATTGATCGACGGGATGTTCCTGACTTGATGCGGAAATGTGATTGTGTCGTAATGCCTTCGCGCTGGGAGGGATTTGGGCTGGTTGCAATAGAAGCTATGCGGGAGCGGCGCGCGCTGATCGTTAGCGACCGAGGGGCGCTCCCTACGTTGGTTGAAACAGGACTAACGGGGTTTGTCTTAGAAGACCTCACTGCTCAGTGTCTGGCAAAAACCATCTCAAGCCTTCGTAAGGACGATCTGATGAAGATGGGGGCCGCGGGTCGCGATAAGTATCTTGCTCATTTCACCGCCGAGCGTCTGAACTCTGAACTTGATGAAGTCTACAACAGTGTGGTTACGCAAATTGGATCGGACGCGATCTTATTTTCCAACCCATCCTTTCGCGAAATTAGTTCTCCGATGTTGGAATCCTAATACTACATCTGCTTTTGCTGAAGAATCAGAATTGTCGTCCGCATGCTGGCAACGAAGGAAATGGCGGTGGATGTCTCTATTTGGTCTGGTTCGAGCCTTCGATTGGAAGGTGGAGTCGGAACCTTTGGAAGCCGACTTGGCGTTGTTTTCAACGCTAGGAGGCATGGGAGAGTTTAGGGGCTTTTTATCGGGGAATTGACGCGAGTCGGCGTTGGCGTCTATCCGATGTCTGGGCGGATCTCTGATGACTATGTTGCGCTTGCGCGGCGTCGGACCAAGCTCGGGCGTGCGCGAGCGCGTATGCTGTTGAGGACGACACATGCCGATGGCGACTTCCGACTGCTTAGTATGAATCGACCGGATTCTCAGTCGCTGTCCGATGATGGACTTGGATTGCCCAATGGCAGTGCGCGGCCGATTGCAATCACAGTATTGGTGCTGTGATTTACGGCCGCTTCGTGGGTTCTTTCCGTCTCAGGCGCGCAATTAACTGTCCGATCGGACCATCGATATGACCAGCAGCGCTGTGGCTTGCGAGGCATGGCTCCTGTCCTGGTCGGGCATCGTATGGAGCGATGATCTCGCTGCCATTGGCATTCACGGCCAGGTGGAGGTTGCGCCAATTGCGACGTAGGCTGGCGCCGTGCTTCTCCTTCAGTCACGGTCTGCACCATAGACTTTGACGCCGGTCCTGTCGATCACAACATGGACCGGTCCGTCTGAGGGATCATAAGCCGCCAAGGCATTGATCTGGGCCGCTCCCGCCTGTTGACCGGATCGGCTCGGCAGCCAATGCGCTGCGTTCCTGTATTGGCGCCCTGATCAACGGCCTCGAGGTATCAAGCCGGCGAAGGCCAAATTGTCAACACTTCCGCTGAGCTGCCATGATGTGCTCGATCATTGCAGGATCACATTGGGAATCGACTAGGGATTGGCGAACACCGCCGTTCCACTTGTGCACGTCGGCGCAGAATTTCTTTCAAACTCACGATGCCTCGGTCGCTCAAAGTGGTGATACCCTCTTCGCTTCCATCCTAGTCATGGAACATCTCGCCGCAATCGATGTTGTCGAAGTCGCTGGCGATTTCCTGAATCAGTTCGAGGATTCTGGCCAATCAGCGTGGCGACATATTCGATGTGTGTAGACATGCGTTGGGCGCGCCATCAGGCCACTATCTATCGGGCGCTGCCGGCATGAGGCCAGTTCCACGGCAGTACGCAGACCAACTCCACCGATTATGAGCGGAAGAAAAACAGCCACAAGCCTTGTCTCTGCTCGTGGGCACGATTTCGTCTGCTGCGCTCGCTTCATCTTTACTTGAACCGCTGGCGAGCTTTCCCTATCGGCAGAAGCCCCAATTTTGCGTATGAGTTTGAATGTGCGGAGCCGTCTTTCCGTTCTTCGTGAGAGGGCACCTGCCGACCGCCGGGATTCTCAAAGCGCCCCCAATTGACAATGTATGACACGCTGATTCCAATGAGAAACCAGATATTAAAGATTTTGAAACTCGCGACAGTCCACAAGATGAACAATAGACCCATCATGCCTGCTAAAATAGCTGCCGCCAGGGTAGGCTCACCACCGCCCATGCTAACTCGGATTCCTCGTTTCGTCACCTGAGATTGCAAGAAACCGAGCATGGTGCACCACAAGAGTAATCCAGTTATACCAGTCTCGGCACCTATTCTGGTGTAAAGGGAAAAAGATGGGAAGAATGATGCCGCCGGGTCATATAGCCAAGCTTGCGTTTCCCACACATAAGCCCAATCCGGCAAAAGTTTTGCGGCGTAAAAGCCGTACTGGTTCAAACCGACCCCTAGAATTGGATTAGAAAGCATTAGCTTAATTTGTACAAATATTCCGCTGTAACGTGAGACGTTGCTAATGCTGTCTGTGTTCCACAGGTCAGCGATAATGGCGTCCTCAAACAGCAGATTATATGCAATGGGCACAAATGCGACCATGAACGGCACGAGCCAAGCAAAAATGATCCCCCCGAGACGCACATAAGGGCCGCCCCTCACAATATGAAGCCAAGTATAAAAGGAGAGTAGGCCCAACATGCCGGCTAGGAAGGATGTCCTGCCAGAAAAGAAGCTTTCTAGTAGCAAAGCTGCAAGCGTGAAGTTTAACATAACCTGTTTAGGGCGCGCTGTCGTGCGCCTTGCATGCAAAATAAGCGGAATCAGGAGGCTCACGTAGAAACCGAAATTTGAAGCTTCATATGTAACACTTTGAATTCGCCACATTACAGTTTCACCGCGCCTCATCGCGGAAAAGAGAGGACTCGTCGCGGTAACGAAAAGGTCTCGAAACCCACCGTTCAACCATGAAAAAGCCTCAATAACCCCGAAGGCAGCAACCACGTATGCCCCTAGTATAAGGGGTTTCAGAATAAAACCTTTTAAATTAAATTTGGCAACGCACGCCAACGTAACTGCATAATAGCAGCCGAAAAGCGGAACCGCTAAGCCACTCGCAAATCGGGCTGGGCCTGTTTCGCCCTTATACGCAGAGTCAACGATTTCATTTACTGACGCGATTCCAGAGGTCAAAACTATAAACATTAATCCGACAAAGATAAATCCGAAAAAATACACCTCGTGTTTAAATCGCCCGGAAAGCACATAGAAGGCGGTCAGCGGAAACAAAATTAGAGAAATAATGAAGTACGGCTCAGCTCTTGCTTCCCCCAGCGGAGGCAATACAATTAGGCCGCCATTGAAAGGAAAGAGAAACAACGTTAACGAGAAGAGCATGATAATTATATTTGCTTTACGCAACGAATAGACCTTTGCTATATTTTCGCTCGAACCGCCATTGCCCGACTGACAGCGCATATAGCTTTTCTTCGTAAATTTCTTGCCAATGTGGGAACTGATGGTGTTTCCAACGGACGTCACGCTGATTACTTCCATGGCGAAGGACAGCGGGACCAAGGCCTTGATGGCTTTATCCTCATTATGTCATATCCGCAATCGCTTTAACTAACGCACAAGTCCTTCCGAAGAGGTGGCGTGGACGTCGGATCGTTACAAATCATTCACCGAAGTACAATAAACGCTAACACGCTGTATCAGCTTAACCCAAAACAACATGGCGAAATCGATGCGATTTTTTATAACAGGTGTGGCCGGCTTTATTGGATTTCATGTGGCAAAGCGTTTGCTTCAGACAGGCCATGTTGTCTGCGGTTACGACGGGATCACACCGTACTATGACGTCAGACTGAAAAAGGACCGCCTGAGCATCTTGAATAAACTTGATGGGTTTGAATTCGTTCACGGAATGCTCGAAGATGCGCCACTAGTGATGGAAACATGTGAAAATGCGAAGCCAGACGTGGTGATGCATTTTGCTGCGCAGGCTGGCGTTCGATATAGCTTAGAAAACCCGCGCTCTTATGTAGAATCAAACGTTAAGGGATCATTCAACATAATCGAGGCCACCAATCGAGTGAGGCCGGCTCATCTGCTCATGGCGTCAACGTCCTCAATCTATGGGAACAATCCGGAAGTCCCGTTTAGCGAAAACGACAAAGCAGACAATCCACTTACGATTTATGCCGCAACGAAAAAATCGATGGAGTTGATGGCTCATAGCAACGCTCATCTGAACGCTGTCCCCACAACCTGCTTCCGATTTTTTACGGTCTACGGCCCGTGGGGCAGGCCCGATATGGCGCTATTCAGGTTTGTAAAAAACATGCTTGAGGATTTGCCTATCGACGTTTATGGCCATGGCAAAATGTCTCGCGATTTTACATATATCGACGATCTCGTTGAAGCTGTAATTCGTCTTGTGGAAGTGATTCCCGCGCCGATTGGACAACCCATGCCCAATAATGTTGACTCGCTTTCACCAGTCGCTCCGTTCCGGATCGTCAACATAGGGGGAGGAGCACCAATTGATCTGATGGATTTCATCAGCACAATTGAAAGAAAATTGGGCGTCAAAGCAAAAATAAACTTCACCGACATGCAGCCTGGAGATGTGAACACAACCTTTGCATCGCCGATGCTTCTTGAGACACTGGTTAACTACAAGCCTGAGTCAGGCCTCAATCACGGCGTTGGCCAATTTATTGACTGGTACGTGGACTACCTCACCGATAAGAGCGCATAACGCTAGTAATGCATAAAGAAACTTGGCCTACCACGCCAGAAGGCCGCTAACTTGAATGGTCGACAATAGGTGTGGGCGGTTCGAATGATCCCAAGAAAACAACGTCTGCTATCGTGAAAGTCACTTAGCAATTCTTAGATTTCAACATATGGAATCCCGGTAAATGAAACTCGAGCAGAAGCAAAAACTACATGTAGTGATGGATGGGGATTTCAACTTTCGTGACGGGAAAGCTGTATCCAATCGAAATCACTACGAAATTTTTTCTAAGCGCTACACTTCAGTTTTCGAAGAGACCGTTATTCATTGCCGTGTACACAATGTGGTCGACGTCAATGGCAAAGAAATAGAGGGGCCGGGCGTTGAAGTGGCGGCGTTACCGTCCGTACACGGCATCGCTGAACTGATTTACTGGTTTCCAAAAATAATTCAGTCCTTCTGGTCAATTCCAAAAAACAGTCCCGTATTGTTGCGCGTTCCTGGCATCTTTCCCAGCATCGCTTGGATTGTCATGATGCTTAAAGGTCAGCGATACTGTGTTGAAGCGATGGCAGATGCAGCTGCCCAGTTCTCTGAGGGCGCGTATCGAGGGCGGCTTCGTAGCTTTTACGGTCCGATTTGGACTTGGCTGATGAGAAAGCAGTGTGCTCACGCCTCTGCGGCGTCATACGTAACGAGGGAGGCTCTCCAAAGAGCCTATCCTGCATCGAGGGCGGGCTACGAAACAAATTATACTACCTTGGATTTAGGGCGAGATAAGGTTGTGGCGTCTCCACGGCAGTTCACTCCGTCATCCGCACCTCTTCGCGTGGTAAATGTCGCAATGATGCAGAAGCATCTCAAGGGACAAGATATCATTCTCAATGCCGTGGCGTTGTTAGATGATTTGGACGTCGAGTTGTGGCTGGTCGGCGACGGAGAAAATAGGCTAGAATTTGAACGTCTCGCGGAGCGCCTTGGTTTAGCAAATCGGGTCAAATTCTTAGGGCGATTAGATGCCGGTCAAGCGGTTATGGATGTGCTCGACGAATGCGATTTGTTTGTCCTTCCGTCCCGCCAGGAGGGACTACCCAGGGTCTTGATTGAAGCAATGGCCCGAGGTCTTCCGTGTCTGTCATCGGATTTGCCGGGTAGTCGCGAGTTGTTATCAGAAGAATTTCTGGTCAGACCCAATTTGGCGTCTGCGTGGGCGGATAAGCTCGCCAAAATCATCGGTGATAGGGAAACGCTCAGTCAGATGAGCCGGATAAACATCGAGCGATGCCAAGAGTATGTAGTAGATCACGTTCAGGAACGGCGAAAGAAGTTCTACGAATACGTGAAGAAAATGCTTGTGAATTAAATTTTTGGTGTCGAGAGGTGTTTCTTGAAGTTTTGTATTATAACAGCTGAGTTTCCTCCATATCCAGGAGGGATTGCTACCTATGCGTGGGAAGTGGCTAATGAGCTACTGAATCAAGGCCATGGCGTAACGGTATTTTTGCTGGGTAATCAGGGAGCGCAATCTTACACCGAGCGTTTTCCAGTTCACATGTTGTCCCAAGGAACTTTCAAAATTAGTTCTCTTCCGGTTGCTTTTCTTAGGCTGCGCCGAGCCCTTCGACGTGAGTCATTTGATGCTCTAATCGCCGCAGACCACCGTTCTGGGCTTCTCTTGTCTATGCTTGGAAAGCGTTGGGGCAAGCGGGCCATGGTTCTGCATGGTACGGAGATTAGGGGAAAGATGCTGGGGTTTTTGCCGAAATGGTTGAATCCACTTGTGGAATTGGAGCTTCTTAACGCTAACTCAGAGTTCACAAAAAGTTTGGCTGTGTCACGACATGGGGGCTTGAATGCCACCAAAATTTTAGCAAACCCGCTTGGTGTGAATCGAGAAAAATATTCCGAAAAGCGCGATAAGCAGGCAAGCAGGAAGCGATTGAATATCGACTCCAACAAATTTGTATTTTTGTCTGTTGGGCGGCTGGAGCCGAGAAAGGGTGTGGAGTACTCAATCGACGCGGCCTGCCTTCTTCCAGATAGCATGAAGCAACAAATGGAATTCCACGTAGTAGGGCGCTCCGTTGATTTGCGGTATGCGGAGCTAATCAAGAACAAGATCAACGCTGCAGATTGCTCCGTGAAATACACAGGTCCGGTAGCGTTAGAGACGCTTCTGGACTATTACGCCGCCGCCGACGTTTTTGTTCATGCGGCAGTTCCGGACCCCTTGACTGTCGAAGGATTCGGTTTGGTATTGCTCGAAGCCGCAGCGGCGGGATTGCCTTCCATAGCAACTTTTACCGATGCCATCCCAGAGGTGGTTGTTGATGGAAGGAGCGGCATGCTTGTTTTGCCGCGAAATTCAAAAGCTCTCGCGGATGCAATGATGCATCTGTTCAATGATGCGATGAAGCTTGGCATCTTGCGGCAAAATTGCCAGAGTGTAGTAGATTACTTTACTTGGCGACGGCACGTTGAAAAACTTGTCTGCGCGCTTAAAAGCTAGGCACTTGGCATTTGTGTCGAAAACGTCGCTACCAGTTGGAATTGATGCGGATGTTGATCTTTACTGAGATTTGGCTTTGATGCAAGGTCGATCGGTATTTCTCGCTGATCAATCTCCCTTGAGCAAATCGCTTTTGGCTCTATCGCACATATGGCGTTGGAGGAGATGGTGGTCTGACTCTCCGCCGGTTTATTTCGTTAAACCCAAATTAAGCCTCATTTAATAAGACTGTCAAAATATTAAAATGCTCTTAGCGCCTGTTACGGAGGTCACATTGCTATCGCCAGACAAGCAGCCTATTCAGGCTGACAGCTATTGGGACGATGCAGACCACGGTGTACTATTCAAAGTTGAACAGCTTTTCGCCATCATCCGGCGGCAATGGAGCGTCGTCGCGCTCTGCATGGTCACATTTGCAGTCTTGGGTTTTGTTTACGCATTCACTGCCGTACCGAGATATACGGCGAAGGCAAGCATTCTTGTAGATAGAAGCAATAACGAGCTCGTAAACCAGCTCTCGAATATGAATACCCCTGTCGCTGACGATGCAACTGTCCTTAGTGAGGCCGAGATCTTCAAATCGGATACCATTACCTTTGCGGTCATCGATAAACTGAAGCTTTTAGATAAGGGCATCTTTATGGCCCCCACGCAGTCCTTTTTGGGGACCATTAGTTCTTTTCTGAGCTTCGGTTACTGGTTCCCAAACTCGGAAAAGTTGGAAGACGGTTTAAAACGCGAAATTGCCGCAGATAGGCTACTCAAGAATATGTCAGTGGACCGCATAGGTAGGTCCTACGTGTTGTCGATTAGTTATACGTCCGAATCAGCGGACCTTGCCGCTCAAATCGCAAACGAAATTGCGAATGCATACATTCGTGAGAAGTTAGATTCGAAATATGAGGCGATGCAACGCGCCGGTGATTGGCTCCAGAAACGGATCGAAGAGCTTCGTCAGAAGGCTCTCGATTCTGATCTCGCGGTTCAAAAATTTCGCACAGAGCATGGGCTGATACAGGTCGCCGGCAGCAATGGTAATTCGTTGCTCAGCGACCAACAGCTTTCTGAATTGAACAGCGCACTCATCACCGCCCGAGCCGCCACGGCGCAAGTTCAAGCACAATACAATCAGGTTAAGTCGATCATCGACTCCGGGCAGACGGATTCGATCGTAGCCGATGTCCTCGCGAGTTCCGTTTCAAACGAACTTCGCAAAAAATACCTGGAGGCTTCCAAGACCGAAGCCGAGATATCAACGCGTCTCGGACCTAATCATGTGCAGGCCGTACGGCTCCGCAATGAAATGGCCGAATACAAACGCCAGATGTTTGAGGAACTTAATAGAATTGCACAAAGTTATCAAAGTGAGCTGGTGGTTGCTCAAGAGCGTGAAACGAGACTAGCGGATAGCGTTGTCGAGGCAACGAATGTATCCAGCGCAGCAGGCGAGACGCAAGTTCAGCTGCGCGAGCTGGAGCGAACTGCAGATACATACAAGAATCTATATCAGACCTTTCTGACGCGCTTCCAAGAAGCAACCCAGCAGCAATCATTCCCTATCACCAACTCCCGAATCATAGCTACGCCGCGTGTTCCGATGAAGCCGAGCTCGCCGATAAAGTCGCTTGTTGTCTTTTTTTCCATAATTCTCGGTGCTGGTTTTGGTGGTTCTATTGGAGCATACAGGGAGTTTCGTGATCGCTTCTTCCGCACAGGAGAACAGATCCGAGACGCCCTTTCCCTTGAATGCGTTGGCTATATACCACTAGTAAAAACGAAAAATGTCGATGCCGGCGACGTACCGCTTAGTTCTCCGCGGGCATTGCAAACCGGAAACCTGACGACACGCTATGTTACAGAATACCCGTTGTCAGTCTTCGCTGAAACACTGCGCGGTGCGAAGATCGGTCTTGATACGGAGATCACCGGTCGGGCTAGTAAGGTTGTCGGCGTCGTATCCTGTCTTCCGGGAGAAGGAAAATCGACGGTTGCGATCAATTTTGCCCAGCTTCTCGCAACGCAGGGCGCAAGAACCCTGCTGATCGACGCTGACTTGCGCAACCCTGGTGCAACGCGCGCCATTGGGCCTCATGCCGAACAAGGTCTTTTGGAGGTAATTCTGGAGGACAAGTCAATGCAGAATGTGCTGCTTCTCGACACCAAGACGAAGCTTGCCTTCCTGCCTGCGGTGGTTAGGGGGCGGGTCCCGCATTCTTCCGATCTCCTATCTTCACCTCAAATGGTGGATCTTTTGGAAGAGCTTAGAACTCATTTTGATTATATTGTTTTAGACCTCCCGCCACTTGGACCTGTTGTTGATGCGCGCGCAATTGGTCCGCATCTCGATGCATCACTGGCGGTTGTTGAATGGGGTCGGACATCGCGACGTGTCGTCCGTTCGACCTTCTCAACGCATCCAGAGCTACTCCGCAAATGCATTGGCGTCATCCTCAACAAGGTCGATACGGAAAGGCTGAAGCTTTACCGCTCTTATGGCTCGGGCGAATATTACCACAATCGCTATTCATCCTATTATCAGGAGGGATGAGCGGACAGCGGATTCTCTATGGAAGGACGCGATCTCCTGGATGAGTTCGACGTTCTCTCCGATTAGCATGGCGACGTAGTCGATCGTATAGACATGCGTCGGGCGCGCAATCAGGCCGCCATCTGCCGGGCGCTTCCGGCGGTCCAGTTCCACGGCAACAGTTCCGGCAGCCGTGATACGGGAATACTGGGCATGCGTGCGAGCACGCCCGGCAGCCAGGCCTGAGATCGATATCGTTCATCTTTGCCGTGACGATCAGGGAATACATGAAGGCGGCACGCTCGCCGCCGCGCAGGGAACCGGCGAATAGCCACGCCTTTCTTCTCAGAGCGATACCGCGCAGGGGTTGACCTGCCACTGAACTTTCATCCAGCGGCGACTAGAGCCCCGGCGGGCCGGACTCTAATCCATCCTGGAGGAAATTCGCAGTGGCAGGTCAAAGCCCGTTGACGCGGAATCGCTCAGAAGGCGACTTCGGTATTCCGACGCCAACGGGTCAACAATAGCCGCGACAATCCATATCGCCGTGCCGTCGCCGACCCCTGCCGAAAACCTTGTAGGCTTTCCTAAACGATCCGAACCTTCCGCCGGCGACCAAAATCATCGGCGGACAAGATCTCAATAGCGGAAATAGCGCATGACATATACATGCGCTTAAAGCCAATCAGCAAATCGGAGCAAACAGCCTTCGGCGGTCAAACGCGCAACGGAAGATGATCGCGGACCGCTCGTGTCATCATTCACGTCGTCGCTGTGGATGTTGAATCAGCTTCGCCGCGTTACGTCATCTCGCAATCGATTCATTGATTACGGATCTGCACTAGCTTTGTACTCGCGGCGATTATCGGCCGCAGGCTATCGGTGAACTTCAAATTGTCCCCAATAATGCAGGAATCCATCATGCTGGCGTGATCCTGGGCGCGACATGCACCCAAAAATAGTGTTAGCAGTTAACCATTTGTTAATTTATTTGATGACGGCGCGCGTTTGTCGAAGTAAAGAAATTTCCATACCGAATATCAATTAAGAGCAGAGTGCGATGTCGACGGCGACGACAGAAGATAGTGTAAGTAATATCTTTCCAGCTAATATGATCGTACAGGATGCCACTGCTGATTGGCAATCTCGATATGGCGCAGCCGTTACACCTCGACCCGAGGCGTATAACTTCATACTAAAGCGTCTGTTCGATGTCATAGCTTCGGCCAGTGCTCTGCTCATCCTCGCGCCGTTCTTGCTCACGATCGCCTTCCTTATCAGGCTTGAGAGCCGTGGATCATCGCTTTTTTCTCAGGTTCGGTGGGGCAAAGGTGGGAAGAAAATCAAGGTCTACAAATTTCGTTCGATGCGCTCAGAACTTTGTGACGTGACCGGTACCCAGCAAACAATAAAAAACGACCCCAGAATTACTCGTCTCGGCGCTATACTTCGCAAAACAAATTTGGACGAGTTGCCGCAGCTTTACAATGTATTGCGAGGCGATATGTCGCTTGTCGGACCGAGGTGCCATGCGATCGGTATGCTTGCTGGTGGAATCCTTTATGAAGAACTCGTTCCTGCCTATCATAGACGCCACGTTATGCGCCCCGGCCTGACGGGTCTTGCTCAGATGCGCGGCCTACGGGGACCAACCGACCGGGTTGCAAAGGCACGAGCCCGCATCAATGCGGATCTATACTACATCGAAAACTTCAACCTCTGGCTGGATATTCGTATAGTATTTGGCACTATTGCATGTGAACTTCGCGGAGATGGTGTCGGCTTCTAAGAAGAAATCAGGCATGCGGACACCTGTTGTTACTTTGACAGAAACCCACCTACGTGAACAGACCTTCTGAGAAGATCAACTACGCATGCAGATACTTCTGCGATCGAAATACAGTATGGGCACCACGGCCTGAGATGTGGTTCTGTGTTGCCATTCAAAACCGCGTGCCGTTTTACGTGGAATTCTCGAGAATATCCCGTCGCGGCGGCAACGAGCAAGGGAGGGGTATTGGCGTTAATGTCCGGTGGTCCGTTGGTCTGGAATTCATGACGTCATCAAAGAGGGCTGGCGCCAGATGCAGTTCTGCCGAGTACTCATTGAGCTTCAATCCTATCAAGCAAGCCTCCGCCAAGATCAAACACTGGATGCGAATAACCCGACATAAGGCAAAGCACTCTGGCGACGAATTGGATACCTTTTTGATACGATTAACACAAACTACTTCACAAGCGCGGGATGCGCTTTCAGTGAAAATACGGACGCTCCAGCCAAGACGTATTTTCTCGGTTTATAAAGTCTTATCTCCCATTAATAATCCCAGAAAAAGTCTGGATCCGGGCTCGACTCTCCCGCGAATCTTGCCATTACTGTCCGCTCGTAGGGGGCGCCATCAAACAGTCCGCTGGGCCAATGATGGTTGTAGGTATTTCTGGGGACAATTTTGAGATTTATTTATTTCCTCCGGCCGGCTGTCGCCGCGAGTCCGATGCCCGCCATTGCCAACTCCATCACAACGCACGCTGAGTTGCAGATCAATCCCAAGGTGGTGAGCGCCGCCGCGGTGTACCCAATTCTTTCGGGAACGAAAGGCCAGAGGTTATATCAGCACGGTCTCGCATTGATAGGTCGGTACGAGTTCGGTGAAGACGTTCCGGTACCTGCTGACGAAGGGGAAGGAGTCCCTGAAGCACCGCAGGAATCGTACCGATTTCACAATGTCGATTTCCACATCCGTGAAACGATCCACAGAATCAAGGGAGCGTACCGCAACAAGTCGAGCGTACTGATACCTTTTCGACACGGGTTGCCGCTGCGGCAAGGAATTCGGAGCGCCTGGAGAGGCCATAAAACTCGATTAAAATTGCAAGAATTATCGCAATATCTTGCGAGTTGAACTATTTTCGCTTGTCGATAAAGTATTAGAATTATTGAGAAAGAGTCGGATCGATGCTGTTTGGCAAAAAGAAATATGGGCACGTATGCATGCGTTGTGGTAGCGGCAAGAAGATCGATGGTGATGAATTAATGTGTTCGTCTTGCATCGACGAGATTAACCTGCGGGCCCAGCCGAACATAGTGGCTCCCAATTCGAACGAAGAACAGCCTGACCTGCCACGGAGAGCTTCCTCCAGAATGGATTAGAGGCTGGCCCATTGTAAGCTGCCCCAAAACTCTTGACCAATGGAATTGAGCTTTCCGGCTCGAGGACGGACGAATGAAGAAGCAGAAGGCCGGCGCGAAAGCAGCCGATCTTAGGCACGGGTATAGAATTTCAGAAACTGCACTACAACTGAAAAGCGAAATGCGAACGCTGTGATGGGTCTTTCAGAACGGCGGGCTTCCCAGATCGCCGGAGACCGAATTGGGAAAATGCTCGGGTCCCCTCTCCAGCAGATGAATTCGTATGGGGTAAGGCGCTTTGAGCGTCTTGAGACGGCGGCCGAAATGCTAGACTAGGCTTCGATGAAGTCTCTAAGATGCGTTCGCAAGGGTCATCGTCATGGGAGCGCTTGACGGTAGCCTCCTTGAGCGAGCAACCTCATCCACTCGAACTGAACTTTGTCGAGGAAGGTTTCACCTGAGCCAGCCGATACTCGAGCTGTTCTCGTCGCAGTTGTTGAAGATGTGATGCAATGCGTATCGATCGCAGGCGCGATTGACGAACTGCATGCTATTGTCCGTCAGCACGGTATGCATAATTTAAGGAACGGCCTGACCAGATTGCCGCCGACATGTACTGTGGTCAGACGAACCTACACGTTCAGTCGATGGGGGTGAAGAGGTAGAGCTTGCCATTGGCGGGCTGCACATGGGCGAAATCGACGTGTAAGCTCGTTGCGTTGCTGGCACTGGTGCAGCAACGAGCGCGTCACTTGAGGAATGGTCGACTTCGGTCCTTTCAGATCAGTCGAAAGATCGGCGACGGATGTTCGTTTCTTTCATTTGGAGCCGTCTCTGATTGATACCGCAGAGTTTCGAAGGCTCTCTTAATTGTTTTGTATTGCCTCTGTCGTTGCGGTGCTGCCATGGAGAATTTGTCTCATAAATGCAGCCGTCCAATCCGGAGAGAGTGACGCTCCATCAAAGTCTAGGATCAAACGTCTAATCGCCAATGAACGAAAGTCTAATGAGAGGTGAAGGCAAGATGCGTGGGTGGTAGAGTGTGGATCGCGCAAGTGATGGAGAGTAGTTTCTCGCTGTGAGGGGTGCATCATCGCACGATCCACTAGCGCGATAGCAGAACTTTTTAGCGTTTAAAAGTGCTTACAGTCACCACAAAACGTGAAAATACTGAGCCATGATCGGCTTTTGAGGCAACGATCATCATTCAAGCATTCACGACTCTTAAGTACCCTATCTTTGCGCCTGCTGTCGGCGTCCACCCGAGTGGGTCTCCAAAACCCGCGCCTTCAGCCGGAGCTTGAACGACGACATCTTCGCAGGCCCGGCAGTCGTAATTCGGTCGGCGAACAACCAGCACCCGGAATTGGGCTGGAACGATGTCGAGTTTTTCGCTGACGTCTTCGCCTGTCCGATGCAGATTATGACGACAGCCTGGGCAGGCATGGTCATCGATATTAACGACCATCTCAATGCGAGGCAGATGGGCTGGAAACGAACCTCGGTTCGTTCGCCTTTTAGCAATGCGATCCCGGCGCAGACCGGCCGACACCTCTTCCTTCGCTTCAAGCCCATCTGCCTCGACTTATTGAGCTTGTTCCAGGCCGAGCCAATATCATAGGGACAAGAACCAGCATATTTTGCCGCTTGGAACGAGATGTCGGATGCGGCTGATTCAATTGGTCGCGGACGCTATCCTGCCCGAACGGGCGCGCGTTTTGCTCGGCGCATGCACGCGTTTCCATTGCAATCCCTAAAACAGCGGAGAGAACTGGATTTCAGATGCATCGCCGCCATCTTGCATCCGGGGCCAATCGAACTCTCCATCCTCAAGCCGGTTGGCGACCAAGCAGACGCCGCCGCCATCCCAGAAGATCAGGTTGATGCGGTCGGTTCGCTTGGCCCGGAACAAGTAGATCGTGCCGGGGAACGGATCAGCTCCCATTTCAACCTTCACCAAAGCGGCCAACTTCCGCGCCCTTGCGGAAGTCGACCGGCTTGGTGGCGATCATGACTATCGCGCCGGAGGAGCCAATCACGATGAGGCCTTTAGAGTCTGGAGGACGGCTGCGATTGTCATTCGTCGAATGTTAGATCTTCCAAACCCTTGGTACGCTCGAGCTTTTCGCAGCGGGCGGCCATCAAGGTCGAGACGTGTGGTTCGGCTATGAGGCCGAACGGTTCGCTCTCCAGGCATTGAGCTGTGAGATCGAAGTCTGGTGACCGACGGTGATCATAGGGTCGTTCGGTGTGGTAAATCCACCCTCGCCAAGGTCATTTGTGCCCTGTACCGCCGGCGACCGGAGCCGTTCTGGTGGATGGACAAGACCTGTCGCAGTTCGATCCGGCCAGCATATGCCGGCGCATTGCCGATATTCCACAAGAGCCGGTGCTGATCGCCGCTTGCATTCGGGACAGCCTGCTAGGACGTCAAAGAACTGCCCCTTTAGGCTCGGCGCCGCAAGCCAAAGTGAAATGGTCCGAAGCCGTTGCCACTGCCGAGGCCACATTGCAAGGAGCTCCGTGCTATCCTACGCGCCAAATCATCCTTCAACGTTTGCGGCCCGCAATCTGAACGGTGGTAAATCGGTCCGACGCCCTGTGCGAACAGGGCGTCGGACCTCGCCAACACAACTGCTGCTCGCTAAGGTCGCGATGGCTAGAACACACTCTGACAGTATCCGGTTACTAAACAATAAAATTTGGCAGGGGCATGAGAATACCGATTTGAGCTATAAAGCTCCTGAGACAGAGGAAGAAACGGATGTCTGAAGAACTGCGATTCGGCGCCCGAAGAACCAGATGATACCTGGGTAATAGTCGACCGCGCGCTCGGGCCTGATACTGGCTCGCCTGAACGGCAGTGTTGTCTGGGGAACTGATTAAAATCCTTGAACGGATTGAGGACTTGGAGGAATCCGGCCGGGATCTTGCTTGCGAGTTCGCCGTGACGCGCACGACACGACCCAGTGGGTGAGCTACGAAGAGACGCGGTACCCTCTGGAGGAAGCTCGACAGCGTGTGTCGCGGCGGTGCAGCAGTACTTAAACTCGTCAGCAGCCGTCGACAAGGCCGAGATGGGCTCGTACCTTAACAAGCTGTGCGAGAGCCTTGACGCATCAATGATTGGAGGGCAGGAACAGATCGCGGTAAAAGTGATGACAGATCAAGCGGTGGTGGATTCGAGTATCGCCGTTAACCTTGGCCTAACCGTCACCGAACTCCTCGTCAATGCGATAAAACATGCCTTTCCCGTGACGCATACCGATGCCCAGGTTCTTGTCACATCCGAGGTCGATGCCGCTGATTGGCAGTTGACGGTGTCAGATAACGGGTCGGTAAAGCGGAACCGGCTACGAGTCCAGGACTCGGAAACACGATCGTGAAGGCCCCTGTCAAACAATTGGATGCCCGGCTGGAGACGAGCGCGGGCTCCATGGGAACCAGGGTCGTAATCGCGCCTCTTCGTAAGAAGCTCGCGAAGCGCGGTCGAGTCTGCCAGTCCTTCTTATTTTCCATAAATAGTTGTTACGGCTCAGACACCCTCGAATATCTACCAATTTACAAGTCACTGTGTGATCAGGCCCCCGCAACCAAACAAAAAGGCCCGCTGCAAAGCGGGCTTTTTTTTGGTAATGGGTCGAGGAGTTAACGCCTCTTCAGGGGCGCGCAAGAAGGCGAAGCCGACGCGCCGGGACAGAAAACCACAAATCCTGCCAACGAAACCAAATGCCTTCAAAGATCAGCTACACAAATGCCCGCCTCCTGCGGGCTTTTTGCGTTGCTGGACGTCAGATCGATGCTCCTATCATAACTGCAGGCGCTGGCCCTTGGGCCGGATGCCGGCGTTGCCGAATGCGGCACGCTCTAGCGCTTGTCGGTTCTGTCGAGCGCGCGGAAATCCTGATCCGCGTATCGACGAAGAGCGCCGTCAACCGGTAGAGCGTTCTCTCACTGGTTTCACCGAAAGAGGAGCTGCGGGTATATCCTCCGATGCCGGCCGAATAACTGCATTGCCGTTGCGATCTGTGCGTGGCATCTTCCCGGCGGAGAATGCCACGTCTCGCCTCGAGGTCGTGGGATAACGGGTTTTCCCATTTTTCGCTGTATTAAGTCTGTCTTCCCAACGGAGGCTCGAATGAGTGTTGGCCTGATCGCCCTTCTTGATGATATCGCCGCGCTGGCCAAGGTGGCTGCGGCCTCGCTTGACGATATTGCCGGCCAGGCAGCCAAGGCCGGCGCGAAAGCCGCAGGCGTCGTCATCGATGATGCGGCGGTCACACCCCGCTACGTCACGGGATTTTCGGCAGCACGCGAATTGCCGATCATCGGCAAGATCGCGCTCGGTTCGCTGAAGAACAAGCTTCTGATCCTGCTTCCCGCAGCACTTATCCTGAGCCTTGTCGCGCCGCAGGCGATCACACCGCTGCTGATGATCGGCGGGCTTTTTCTCTGCTACGAGGGCGTGGAAAAAGTCTACGCGCTGGTGCTGCCGCATGCAGCCCACGCCCATGAAACGGCACTCGAGACGACAAGCCTCGATGCGCAATCGCTCGAAGACCAGAAGGTCGCCGGTGCGATCAAGACGGATTTCATCCTCTCGGCGGAAATCATGGCAATTACGCTCGGTGCGCTGCCGTCAGGCAATATATTCACGCAGGCCTTCATCCTTGCCGTCGTTGGACTGGGCATAACGGTCATGGTCTATGGTGGCGTAGGGTTGATCGTGAAGGCCGATGATCTGGGTCTGATGATGGCGCGGACGCAGACGGCGCTTCCGATGGGTCCGTTCTTGCGCGCGGTCGGACGAGGGCTTGTCACCGGCATGCCTTATTTTCTGAAGGTGCTCGGCGTTGTCGGAACGGCTGCGATGATTTGGGTCGGCGGCGGCATCATCGTTCACGGCCTGGAAGCCTATGGAGCAAGCGGCCTTGCGCATCTGATCCATGAAGCCGGGGAGATGGCCGCACATGCAATTCCCGTTCTGGCGTCCGTGTTGCGCTGGATCGTCGAGGCCGCAGGCGCGGGCATCATCGGTATTGTCGTCGGCTTGATCACAATTCCGGTCGTAGGCTACGCTATTTCGCCGATGTGGCGGTACCTCAAATCGCGCCTGCCGCGCCGCCGGCGGAAAGGGGTGTTGGCGGACGGGAAAAAATGAAGGCCCCGGCCATCGGCAAGTTGCGATAAATCTGTTGGCTCGCCGGCGCACGATGTCTCCATTGCACGTGCCGGCTCACTCACAAGAGGCCGGATTCGCCTACTCGCCCTGTCGCAAGTTGCGTAGTCGGTCAAAAAGCACGGCGAGCACGATTGCCCCACCGATAAAGCATCCTTGCCAGAAGGCGTTGATGCCGAGCAGGCCAAGACTGTTGCGGATAACCTCGATAAGTGCGGCGCCGACCAAGGCTCCAAAGGCGGTGCCGACGCCGCCGGCAAGATTGGCGCCGCCGATAACCGCGGCGGCAATGACCTGAAGTTCCATTCCGGCGCCGATATTTGTGGTGACAGCGCCGAGCCAGCCGGTTTGAATGACGCCGGCAACCCCCGCGGACAGGGCAGAAATCATATAGACGATGACCTTGATCCTCGGCACCGGAACGCCCGTCAGTGTCGCGGCGTGCTCATTGCCGCCGATGGCAAAGACATAGCGACCGAACTTGGTCCAGCGCAGCACGAAACCGGTGATGAGTGCCAGCACGACCATGTAAAGCACTGGATTGGCGATGCCGAAAACCCAGGCGCCGCCACCCAGCGCCAGCAGCTTGTCGTGGTCGGGACCAAACTGGAAAACGACGGTGTTGTTGGATGCAACCATCGCAAGGCTGCGCGCAATAGACAACATGCCAAGGGTGACGACGAAAGGGGGGAAACCGAGATAGGCGATCAATACGCCGTTGAAAGCTCCCACCAGAAGAGCAGTCCCGATCGAGGCGGCGATGCCGACTTCAATGCTGTATCCCGCGTGCATGACGACCGCCAGCACCATGCTGCACAGGCAAAGCACCGAGCCGACGGACAAATCGATGCCGCCGGTGATGATAACAAGCGTCATGCCGAGTGCGATAATGGCGACGAAAGTGACGTTGCGGGTGATGTTATAGATATTCTTCGCGGTCGCGAAGGAATCCGTTGCTAGCGACAGAAAAATGCAGGCGAGAATGACCGCAATCAGCACCCAGAATGTCTGGCCGCTGAAGACCGATGCCAGCCAGCCCCGTTGCTTCTGTCCGATCGTCTGGTCAAGTGTCATTGCCATCGTCGACCTTCTTTCCTGTTGCAACGGATAGCATCGATCACACCTGTTCGATGGCGCCGGTGATCAATCCCGTCACTTCCTCCGGCGAACTTGCCGCAATCTGCTTGTCGGCCACTTTTCGGCCCCGCCGCATGACGATCACGCGGTCGGCGACCGAAAAGACATCGGGCATGCGGTGGCTGATCAGGACAACGACAATGCCCCGGTCACGCAATTGGCGGATGAGATTGAGAACCTCGGCCACTTGGCGCACTGAAATGGCTGCTGTCGGCTCGTCCATCAACACAATTTTCGCTTCCGACAGCATCGTGCGGCCGATCGCTACCGCTTGCCGCTGGCCACCTGACATTTGCTTGACGAGATCGCGGGGCCGCGTCTCGGATTTCAGTTCGCGAAATATCTCGCCGGCGCGTTTGTACATGGCCTTATAGTCAAGGACGCGAAGAGGCCATATGCCACGGCGCAATTCTCGCCCGAGGAAGACGTTGGCTGCCGCCGTCAGATTGTTGCAGAGCGCCAGATCCTGATGAACGATCTCGATGCCATGCTGACGTGCCTCCTTCGGCCGATGAAGCACGAGCTCGGCGCCGTCGAGGCGCATGGTTCCGTGGCTCGGGCGAAAGTTGCCGGCGATCATCTTGACCAATGTGGACTTACCGGCGCCGTTGTCGCCCATCAGGCCGACAACCTGCCCTGCTTCAAGTGAAAACGAAATATCGTTGACGGCCTGGATGGCGCCGAAATGTTTGGAAATATTGGTCAGCTCAAGAACCGCCACCAGCCTTCTGGCCTCCCAAAACTACAGGCTCTCCGTCGCGTGTCTCGACGCGAGGCTCCAGCGAGTTCGCTCTTCCAATGTCCTCCCAGGAAAAGCGATCAGGAGCATTTACGCAAAACCCAGCGACAGCGTCAACTCATTGTCCGAGGTGTCGGCGTTATTGTCGCAAAAATCTGTTTTGTCAGACAAATATCATTTGACGAGACTGGCGCCTGGATATTAGCTTTCACCGGGGAGATAGAGCATGCTGATCCTTGTGACCGGTGCGACGGGCAAGGTCGGGCGGCGCTTCATAGCTGGGCTGCTTGACGATCCGAGCTTTTCCAAAGCCCGCATCCGCGCGCTTTGTCACAACCGTGTGTGCGATGAGACCAGCCGTGTCGAGGTCATCCGCGGTTCGATCGCCGATCGCAATGTCGTAGCAGCGGCGCTCAAAAACGTTACGCATGTCGTGCATCTCGCCACATGCAAAGAGACGCCTGAAGATATCATGGATGTCACGGTCAAAGGTCTCTTTTGGCTGCTTGAGGAATTCCGTACGAACGTCACGGCACGCCAGTTCATCCTGATCGGCGGCGATGCGGGCATCGGGCATTTCCACTATCGCCACGACGGCCCGATCACCGAGAAAGCCCCCCATTGTGCTTATCCCGGAAGCTATGCGCTCTCCAAGGTTCTGGAAGAGGTGATGCTGGAGCAGTTCGGCATTCAATATGGCCTCAATGGCTGTTGTCTGCGCGCGCCCTGGATCATGGAAAAGGACGATTTCAGGTATTCGCTGTCTTTTGGAGACGACGTCTTTGGCGGCCCGGACTGGAAGACGCTCGTTCCGGAAGAGGCGGCGCGGCGCTATGCGGCCATGGGGACGGTGCCGCGGCTGCTCGATGCCGATGGACGTCCGCTGAAACGCAATTTCGTGCATGTCGACGACCTCGTATCGGCCATATTGGCGGCGATCGACAACCCGCGGGCGGAGCGGCAACTTTTCAATATCTGCATGGATCGCCCCGTCGACTATGGCGAAGTCGCCGCCTATCTCCAGCGCACGCGTAATCTGGGCTGCACCGACATACCCAGCCGCTTCCATTCCAATTGGATGGATAACAGCAAGGCGAAGTACCTGCTGGGTTGGCGGCCAGACTACGATCTCGAAATGCTTATCGACTCGGCATGGCAATATGAGCGTTCGAAGGAGGAGCCTCGCATCGTCTGGTATCCGGGTTGATTTCGTGTGGCGGGCATGTCGTGTCCGTCTGTTTCAAGGGAGGAAACTATGAGGAAGGCATTATTACTGACAGCTGCAGTTCTAGCACTGACCGCCGGGCAGGCCCTGGCCAAGAAGCAACTGGTCATCGTCGTCAAAGGCCTCGACAATCCGTTCTTCGAAGCCATCAATCAGGGTTGCCAGAAATGGAACAAGGAGAATCCCACGGCCGAATACGAGTGCTTCTACACCGGTCCGGCATCGACATCCGATGAAGCCGGCGAAGCGCAGATCGTCCAGGATATGCTGGGCAAGGCAGACACGGCCGCCATCGCAATTTCGCCGTCGAATGCAAAGCTCATCGCCCAGACCCTGAAGACCGCCAATCCGACGGTTCCGGTGATGACGCTCGATGCCGATCTTGCCGCCGAGGATGCCGCGTTGCGCAAGACCTATCTCGGCACCGACAACTATCTGATGGGCGCACGCATCGGCGAATATATCAAGAAGGCCAAGCCGAAGGGCGGCAAGATCTGCACGATCGAAGGCAATCCGGGAGCGGATAATATTCTGCGCCGCGCGCAAGGTATGCGCGATACGCTCACCGGCCAGAAAGGCCTGACCGCTCTGAAAGGCGAGGGCGGCTGGACCGAGGTCGCCGGCTGCCCGGTGTTCACCAATGACAATGGTGCCCAGGGTGTTCAGGCAATGACCGATATCCTGGCCGCCAATCCCGACCTGGACGCATTCGGCATTATGGGTGGCTGGCCATTGTTCGGTGCGCCGCAACCCTATCGCGACCTGTTCAAGCCGATGGCCGACAAGATCGCCAGCAATGATTTTGTCATTGGCGCCGCCGACACGATCGGCGACGAGGTTGCCATTGCGAAAGAGGGCCTCGTGACGGCGCTCGTCGGCCAACGGCCGTTCGAGATGGGCTACAAGGCGCCCTCGGTGATGATGGATCTGATTGCCGGCAAGCCGGTAGAAGATCCGGTCTTCACCGGGCTCGATGAGTGCACCAAGGATACGGTCGATACCTGCATTCAAAAGTAGGTTCGCGGTTTGGCGGCGCCCGGTTCATGGGTGCCGCCGACCGTCCGCATGAGGCGGATCGGAAGATCCGCAGGGCTTGACGCGCTCTGGATTCCGCGCTTCTTGGCGGGGTCAATCGCAGGCGACTTCCTCGTTATTACGATTGTTTTGATAATACGCGCAGACAGTCGAAAGAATGCTGAGGCAGTAGACGTAAATGCCTGACAAGAAATCGGGAAGGCCGACGGCTCCGGTCGAGACGGTGACGGTTGACCGCTCGGCCACCACAAGGCGCCCAAATTCTCCCCGCATGGCCGGGGCGAGTGTTCATGTGTCTCTGGCCGGCGAGATAGGGCTGCGAATTGTGCGCGGCGACTACCCGCCGGGCACGATCCTGCCGAACGAGGCAAAATGGTCTGAGGTCTTCGAAGTCAGCCGATCGGCAGTGCGCGAAGCCATCAAGATGCTGATGGCCAAGGGCCTGCTTTCTTCCCGCCCGAAAATCGGCAGTTGGGTCGAACCCAAGGAACGTTGGAACCTGCTGGATCGAGATGTCCTTGGCTGGTATGCCGCATCTCCCGATCGGGAAGCCTTTCTGAGGGCCGTACAGGAACTCAGGCATATGATCGAGCCGGAGGCCACGGCACTGGCTGCGGAGCGCCGAACTGAGGAACAAATGAACGCGATCAGTCAGGCCCTGCATGACATGGATCAGGCGACGTCGCTCCAGCAGCGAACGGAATCCGATGCGCGATTTCACATCGCGATCTTACGCGCCTCCGGAAATGATCTGCTGGTGCCGCTCGGGGTCTTGATCGAGTCGGCGCTGAACCACCTCTTCGCCCATGTCACGCGAGAGGAAGATAATTTGCGATACGCACTGAAACTTCATGAAAATATTGAGAAAAGCATCCGATTGCAGCGACCGGCCATGGCGCGCAACGCGGTCCGCAAGGCCTTGGCAAATACCGACCAGATCATAGCGCGGTGGTCGCGATAGGAGTTTGCATCCTGTCCGGCTGAAGTGTTGCCAGCAATTTGATGCAAAGGAGGCCAAGCTCTTACGGTCCTTGGCGCCTACCCAAAACGCCCGGCTTGTGCTATTTTCTTGGGCTACCTTCTTCGGGGGGACATGAGCCATGCGCGGGCTGCTTGTATCGGTGGCGTTGATTTTCACAGCGACGATAGCCGCTGCGGGGAGTCCCTTGTTCGATGCCATTGCAACCGGAAACTCCGCCGCCGTCGAAGAGGCGCTGGCTGGGGGTGCCGATGTCGACAGCCGGACACGCGACCAGGCAACGCCTCTCATCAACGCCGCGCTCGGAAACCAATTGGCCATCGTCGAATTGCTGATCGGCAAAGGTGCCGACGTCATGGCTCGCAATTCGGGCGGCTTTACGCCGCTTCATGCCGCGGCTTTTTCCGGCAGCTTGGAGATCAGCAAGCTGCTGCTCCACCATGGCGCGACGCTCGACGACGCGGCCAATAAGGCGGGTGTGACGCCGCTGATGGTGGCCGGCGAGGAAAACCACGTCGCTCTCGCCGCGTTTCTTCTCGCCGAGGGGGCTGACGTCGGTCATGCGGAGGTTCACGGCTATACGCCGATCACGCGTGCGGTCTGGAAGGGCAACATGGACATCGTGCGGCTGTTCAAGCGGCATGGCGCGTCGTGCCCTCCGGCCAGCCGGCTCGGCGAGGAAGGTTACGCCAAGTGCATCGAAATCCACGATTGAACAGGAGGCGCAGATGTATTCAGGAACCAGAAACGGTGGGCGAGGAATTGGTCGCTCTATGGCGGTGTTCCTTCTGACTTTATCCGCTATCGGCGGATCGCGCGCTTTCGCCGACGACTCCGTCAATACCGGGTACTTCGGCGGCGTTGCAATCATGGGATACGACCCCGTCGCCTATTTCACCGAAGGCAAAGCGGTGAAAGGCTCTAAGGAGTTCTCTCACGAATGGCTGGGGACGCCGTGGCTGTTTGCCAATGCCAAACACCGCGAAATGTTCATCAGCGAGCCGATCAAATATGCGCCCCAGTATGGTGGGTACTGTGCGGGCGAGGTGGCGCTCGGGTCGGTCACGATCAATGTCGATCCGGAAGCATTCAAGATCATCGATGGCAAACTCTACCTGGTCTACGACAAGGGATCGGCAGAGGAGTTTGCCGCTCATGTGGCCGAAGCAGCGCCGAAAGCCGACAGCAACTGGCCGAAGGTCGTAGCCGATCTCGAGCGGGATCAATATCACTAGAGCTTTGTTTTCACGCAATTCCCGGCAAAAGCGCTTCGCGCTTCGCCTGGGAAAACCGCTTCGCACTTTTCCTGGAATTGCTCTAACGCAGGTGGAACGCGGCTATTTGACGGGCGAGAAATAGAAGACTTTGGTGGAGTTCACATAGGCATAGCTGGTTTCATCGGGCGCGTTTGCACGTCTGTAGACCGGGCCGCAATCGGCTCGTCCAAATGCATTCTCGCTCTGCTCGCAGAGCATGTCGTCATTGACGAAAACCGTCCCGGTGATCATCTGCGTCGCCGAGCGGAATGCCGCCTTGCCGTTGCGTTCGATTTGCATGAGTGCAGGGCTTCCTAAGGGCTCGGTTTTGCCCCGCAGAAGATTACCCATGACAGCGCTTGCGATTTCGTCGCCTTGCAGCCGGTCCTGCTCGTAGCCCTTGAAACCGAACGGCCATTCCGGCAGACCGGCCTTGCGCAGAGCATCGATGATAGAGGTCAAATCCTGCTCGTTGCGGAAGTGGGCGTTGCTGATGCGCCAGCCCGCCAGGGAATCGCGCCCAGCCAGAAAGCGAAGTCCCTCGGCGACGGTCGCACGGGCGTCGTCGAGGCGACCGGCGCGGACATAGGCCATAGCGAGTGGGGTGACGAAATCGCCATTTCCCGGCGAACCGTCTCGCGCACGTTGGAAATTGTCGATGGCCTTCGTGTAGTCGCGCTGCAAATAGAAGACCAGGCCGGCTGTGTATCGGTTGATGGCGGAGAGGTTCGGATCGTGCCTGAGCGCCGTCTCGACGGCCGCGGCGGCTTCGGCATGATTACCTGAGTACAATTGAACATAGGCCAGGGCCATATGCGCCTCGGCATCGGTAGACCCGAGCGACACTGCCTGCTGCGCCGAGGTGACCGCCTGCTCGTAGCGGCGGTCCACCACCTGCATGACGGCAAGAACGGCGTATGGCGATGAAAGAACCGGGTCGAGCGCCAGCGCGCGGCTTGCCTTCTCGTAGGCCCTTTTTCGTGCCAGCGCGCTCTGGAGAACGTCGTCATATGCGCTTCGCCAGACATAGGCGGTCGCGTGCGCGTCGGCCGCGAAGGCCTCTGCAAAACCGGGGTCGAGCGCTTCCGCTTTGTCAAACAGCGCCAGTGCCTCCAGCAGCCGCGAACGGCGGCCCGTTCGCGTCGCCTGCTCGGCCCGAAGGTAGTAGTCGTATGCTTCCAGATTTGCAGTCGGCGGACGGGTAATCCGCTCCGCCTCGGATCGAGTGAGTTTCAGGCCGAGCGCTGCGGCGATCTGCCGGCTCAATTCGTTCTGCACGGCCATCACATCCGCCGCGCCGCGGTTAAACCGGTTGGCCCACAGGTGGTCGCCTGTGGCGGCATCGGTCAGTTGCGCATTAACGCGGATTTGGTCGCCTATCCGTTGCACGCTGCCCTCGACGATAAAACGGACGCCGAGATCGCGTCCGATGTCGGCCAAAACCAGAGGCTTGCCTTTATAGGCAAACACCGAGTTATGGCCGATGACGTCAATGTCCGAAAGCATGGTCAGATCGGCAATGAGGCTGTCGGTCATGCCATCGGTGAAATAATCCTGGCTCGGGTCGTTGCTCAGATTGGTGAAAGGAAGCACCGCGACGGATGGACGTTGCAGCACGAACGGCCACTGCCATGCGAAGACAATCGCAGCGGTCGCGATCAGCAGCGCTGCAAGCGTCGCCAGGATGATCGCCCTGCGACGGGGCCGATGGGAGACGACGACCTTGCCTGCCTCAGCGGGGTCTAAAAGAACACGATAGACGCGAACCGGATCGGCTATGTTCTTCAGTTGCTGCTCACCGAGAGAGGAGAAGCCGACATCAGCCTTGTGTACCGTATGATCGAAGGCGGTGCCGGATATGCAAATGCCGCCGGGCTGGGCAAGGCTCTCCAGGCGTGCGGCTATGTTGACGCCGTCTCCGTGAATGTCTTCTCCTTCGACGATGACATCGCCGAGATTGACGCCGATGCGGAACAGCATCCGCTGCTCGGGCCGCAGGGCCGCATTGCGTTCCGCCTTCTGTTGCTGGATTTTGACGGCGCAGCGCAAGGCATCCACCACACTGTGGAACTCGACCAGAATTCCGTCGCCCATGGTCTTGATCAGCCGGCCGTGATGGGTGGCGATCTTCGGTTCGAAGAGTTCGTGGAGGTCGGTGTGGAAGCGGATACGCGTTCCCTCTTCGTCGATCTCGCTCAGACGGCTGTAACCGACGACATCCGCAATCAGCACTGCTGCAAGACGGCGCTCCATGCCAGCTCTTTCCGGGTGTCCGATCCCTGACCGTTATCTTACAGCAGGTGCCGTGCCGTTGCCATTACAGTTGCCCGAAGTGGCATCATGTTGGAAATGGGCCGAGCCGCAGTTTTCCTCAGCATTGGCCGAGATCCGGGACCACCAGGCCCGTCTTGCGGAGTCCCTCAACGCGCCGGTCAAAATCCTCGGGGTTGCGGAACGGAAGGATGCGGCGGCGGCGCTCGACGGAGAAATCGGGGTTGATCTGGAGCGCCTTCTCCCATGCCCGTCGGCCCTCCTCCGACCGGCCGAGGTGACCGTAGCATGATGCAAGCAGGGCATAGGCGGTTTCCGATTGGGCGTTTTGTTGGAGCCGCTGCTCGATCGCGACGATCGCTTGCTCATATTCACCGAGAGAAAAGCGCGCATCGGCGAGAAATTGGAAAAGAATTTCCGGATGGTGCGGGTCAAGCCGAATTGATGCATCGAGTGTTTCCAAGGCGCCTTCGGGATCGCCGGAGAATATCTGGATATGGGCCATCAGCATCAGGAGCGCGGCGGAGTTGGGCGACAGCGCGAGGCCCCGCAGCACTTCCGCCCGCGCCCGATCCAGTTCGCGGTTCCACATGCAAGCCATGCCCAGTGCGAAGTGGCTATTGGGCTGTTCTTCGGCCATTTCCACCGTCTGCTGCGCGAGGTTGAGCCCGATCTGCAGCGAGGCCTCCGGGTCGGTGCTCCAGGCGTTGACGTAGTCGAGCACATGGGTGAAGGAAATGAGTGCCTGGGCTGCCGCATAGTCCGGATCGATGGCGATAGCGTCTGCCGCCAGGCTGCGGGCGGCTCTATTGCCGGTTCGGGTATGGGCCGACGCCTGCTCACGGCCACGCAATAACAACTCGTAAGCGCCGACATCGACTGGGCGCCCCTTTGCCAAGCGGTCCTGGTCGCCATGCGCGAGGTTCAGCTTGAGGGCTGTTACGATCTCCTGGGTCAGTTCGTCCTGAACCGCAAAAATATCGGTGAGCTCGCGATCGAAACGGCTGGCCCAGATATGTCCGCCATTGCTGGCGTCGATCAGTTGGGCGGTGACACGCACGCGGTTGCCGGCCTTGCGCACGCTGCCTTCCAGCACATAGCGGACGCCGAGCGCCTTGGCCATCTCAGGCACGGAGGCTGTCACATTCTTGTAGACGAAGGACGAGTTGCGGGCGATCACGTGCAATTCGGAGAGCTTCGAGAGGTCGGTGATGATGTCCTCGCTGATGCCGTCGGAGAAATATTCCTGCTCGGCGTCGCCGCTCATATTGTTGAACGCCAGGACGGCGATCGAGGGCTTGTCAGGAACGGCCGCTGCCGGAGGTGGTTTCGCCGCGGGCGGCTCTCCCGGCTGCCGTGCCGGGGCCGGCTGCGGGGCGGTTCCGACCTGAAGCAAATAGGCCTGCATCGGCTCAGCAATATTCTTGAGCTGGATTGGGCCGAGATCGGTCACGGCGAGATCAAGCCGTGCTCTCACCTGGCGGTAGGCATCTTCGGAGAGACAAATGGCGCCGGGCTTGGCGACGGCCTCCAACCGCGCGGCGATATTGACGCCGTCGCCCATCAGATCGCCGTCATTCTCCTCGACCACATCACCCAGATGGATCCCGACCCGGAACTCGATTCGATGCTCGGGAGACACGCCGATATTGCGCTCGACCATGGCGGTTTGCACCTCGATCGCGCAGCGCACGGCATCGACGACGCTGCGGAACTCGATGAGGCTTCCGTCTCCGGTGCGCTTGACGACGCGGCCGTTGTGCACGGCGATGGTCGGATCGACCAGGTCGCTGCGCAATGTTCTCAGCCGCGCCAGGATGCGATCCTCGTCCGCACCGGCGAGGCGGCTGTAGCCGACCACATCCGCGACCAGGATCGCCGCCAGTTTTCGCGTCACGCCCGTAACCTCAGTTACTCGTCGGACCAAAATAGCACAGTGTGACCGGCAGCGTCGCCAAATCCGATGGTCTTGGCCGAGGAGCGGACCGGTGGCCAGGCTAATCCCCGTTTTTCAGAGAGAAGGCAAAGACGTAGTCGCCGGCGTCGGGCGAATATGGTGCGCCGCCAACCGATATCAGGACATATTGCTTGCCTGTTTTCGGCGAGACATAGGTCATGGGCGTCGCGCTCGCGCCGACCGGCAGGGGATATTTCCAGAGCTCGGTACCGTTCTCGGCATCATAGGCGCGGATATAATAGTCCTGGAAGCCGGCGAAGAAGACGACGCCGCCGGCGGTCGCCGACGTGCCGGCGTAACTCGGCAGGCCCATCGGCATCGGCAGTTTGGTTTTGATCTTGAACGGCCCGAGCTCCTCGGCGGTCCCGGCCGGGACCTGCCAGGCGATCTTACGGGTGGTCAGATCCACGGCAGTAATCGTGCCGAAGGGCGGTTGCGTGCAGGGTACGCGCAGTCTCGAGGTCCACATCTCAGTCGCCATGCCGTAAGGCGTACCACGCTGCGGGGCGGAGGGGCCGTGTGCCGTCGTCGTGAGGGCAAAATCGACGTAGTCCTGGCGCGGAATGAGCGCGAAGAGGCTGGGCACGCGAATATCATTCATGAAGACGCGGTTGTTGGGCAAATCGACCGATACGCTGCCCCAGTTGAGGCCACCCAGATTTCCCGGCTGCTGGATTGCATATTGCGTGCCGATCGGGGTGAAATCGCCGTCGTAGCGCATCTTCCGAAAGGCGATGCGGCAGGCCAGCTGATCGAACATCGTCAGGCCCCAGGCCGTCTGTTCCGTCACGCGCTCCGCACCGACTGTCGGCATGCCGACGGAATAGGGCTGTGTCGGAGACAGCTTCTCCTCCGGCGCGCCGCCGTGCTGCGGCACCGGCTTTTCCTGAACCTCGGCAAGCGGTGCGCCGGTCTGACGGTTGAGCAGGAAAAGCTGCCCGCGTTTGGTGGTCTGCAGCAGAGCAGGCACGGTGGCGCCATTGGCATCAGTCAGGTCGACCAGCACCGGTTGAGCCGGGAGGTCATAGTCCCAGATGTCGTGATGCACGGTCTGGAACTTCCATTTCTCCCGTCCCGTCGTGACATCGAGCGCTACCAATGTGGCATTGTATTGGTCGGCGAAAGCAGGGCGATTGACGCCGTAATAATCTGGGGTGGTATTGCCGAGCGGTGCATAGATCAGGCCAAGCCTGTCGTCGAATGCGGCCGTCGTCCACATATTGGGCGTGGCCCGCGTATAGGTCTGGCCCTCTGGCGGAAGTTTGGTGATCTCGGGATTGCCGAGGTCCCATGCCCATTCGAGCGCGCCGGTGACGACATTGAACGCGCGGATGACGCCCGAGGGTTCGCCAACCTCCTGATTGTCCATGACCCAGCCTCCGACGACGATCAGATTGCGGGCGATCAGCGGCGCCGACGTCTGGAAATAATAGCCTGATTTGACTTCACCCATACCCTGGGAAAGCAGCACGGTGCCATCGTCGCCGAAGCCCTTGCAGGGCGCGCCGGTCTTGCTGTCGATCTCCAGGAGCCGGGCATCGATCGTTGTCTGCACCAGGCGTTCGTTGCAAAGGCCATCGGCGGATTGGGCCTCCTGCGGCAGCTTGTAATAACCGAGGCCGCGGCAACGCTGCCAATAGGGCGCTGATGCCTTGGGGTCGAAAGTCCAGCGGGGTTTGCCGGTATCCGCATCAAGTGCTGCGATCACATCTGTCGGTGTGCAGGTGTAGACCGTATCGCCGATCTGCAGAGGCGTGTTCTGGTCGGCGCCGTCACTTTTCCCGGTGCGATATGTCCAGGCGAGATCGAGCTTGGCAACATTGCCCCGGTCGATCTGGTCGAATGGGGAATAGCGATCGCCTGCCGTGCTGCGCCCATATGATGTCCAGTCGGAGGGTGCGTTGTCGCCCTTGGCGATCTTGTAGGCGGGGATGTCGGCGGAGGGATGGATGATCCCATGCGGTACGAAGCTGAGACCGAAACCCGCGGCAAAGACGAGTGCACTCACCAAGGCGCCGCCATAGAAGAGCTTCCGGTCGGCGGTTGGTGAAAGCGACGGCGCGAACAGAAGTGCAAAGCCCGCCAGCGCGACGGGGGACATCAAACGTGCAAAAAGTGCCCAAAAATTGAGACCCGACTCCCATAGCGCCCAGGGAAGGGTGAGGACGACAACAGCCAGGACGATGAGGCTGCCAGACGTCTTCCGGCGCCACAGCAGGAGTGCGGCCACCAGATAGGCAAGCCCGACGATCGCGTAGTAGGGCGAGCCGCCGAGGCTGAGCAGCCAGGCGCCGCCGCCGATCAGCCCTGATCCGATAAGCGCGAGAACAATATAGAACAGGGTGGCCAGAAATTTCATAGTTTCCTCATCCAATCCGCTGCCCGATTGCCTGGATCCCATTCCGACCGTCGCATGGCGCCTCGGGAAGCACAGGGCCATTGGCTTGACGGTCAGCTATCTCGTCTTCGGGAGAGGCGTGCTCTCTCGTTCAATTTCTTCCTGATGTACCTGTGGTCACTGACACGCGGTGCCGATCCGGCAATGGTGTCGCAGCCGCTCTGTGACAACAGAGCGCCATTCCAAACTGCGTCAATACTTCTGAAAGGGGCACAGATGTTTCTCGGCGAAAAGCTTGATCTAGCAAACGGGCGACCGACAGGATTCGACTACATGCGATTACTGTTAGCCTTTTCAGTGCTTTGGATCCATACGGCCCGCGTCACCTACGGCGATGACCTTTTTCTCTGGGAGTCATCCTTCCGTCCTGTCATCAAGTCAGTGCTGCCCATGTTCTTTGTCCTGAGCGGCTTCCTGGTGGCTGGCAGTCTTGAACGATCGAAGACATTGATCTCCTTTCTCGGGAACCGATTTATCCGGATCTACCCCGCGCTTGCGGTGGAGGTATTGCTGGCAGCCTTTATACTCGGAGCGATCTATACGGAGTATGACCTGCGTGACTACTTCACCGATCCTCAGTTCTTTACCTACCTGCTGAACGTCACCGGGCACATTCACTTCAATCTTCCCGGGGTATTCCTGGATAATCCTGATGCCGCGATGGTCAACGGGCAGCTCTGGACGGTGCCCTTCGAGCTTGAGTGCTATGCCGTGATCGCCGTGCTCTTTCTGCTCGGCGTGGTCAGGCGGCGGGTGATCGCCCTTATCGCAACGCCGGCTTTGATCATCGCTTTCGGTATCGCAAGGTATTGGAAACATGAAAGTGATTGGGCGACGATGCCCACCACCGCGTCGGGCAATCTGCTTATTTGTGCGTTTCTCGTGGGCGTGACCTTTTATCTCTACAAAGACAAGGTGCTGTGGGATGTAAGACTTTTCCTCGCGTCGGTGGCCGTGATCCTGTGGGCCTACTGGTTCACCTCCTTCGGGGACTTCATTGCCATTCCGGCCATGGGATATGCCACGGTCTTCCTCGGTCTGACCTCACCCCGCAAGCTTAGCGTTCTCAGGGGGGCCGACTACTCCTACGGCGTCTTCCTCTATGGCTATCCCATCCAACAGGCGTTCGTGGCGCTCGGGCCGTGGGCGCATAACTGGCTGTTGAATGGCATTGTCTGCAGCATCGTTGCCACTTGCTTTGCTGCCTTCTCGTGGAGCTTCATCGAAAAGCCGGCGCTGAAATTGCGAAAACAAGTCACCTGGCTTGAAAACCTCAGCCTCCAACGCGGCACGAAACGACAATTGGCCGGGGCGGTTTCGAAATAGGCTTCCGGTTCGGGGCCCAGTACAGCTTGAGGATCAGCAGGGTTCGCCATCGCCGCGAACCCTGCTTTTTATGTGTGGCGATCATCGCGGGTGAACAGCCGGCCCCGTCGTCATGCCGAATTTCGAGCAGGCAGCCGCCAAATTGCCGACACGGTCGAGGTCGCGTGCTTGGCTGGCAAGCGCGGTCTGGGGCGTGGCGAGCGCATATGCGCTCATCCTAAACCTATATGCAGCCTCATCTTTTCCGCAAAGAACGAATATTTGAGTTCGACTGGTGAATGCCGCGCTTGCATCACTGGTTGCTGTATTAATCCCCCAAATGCCGAACTCTTCCCGGCCGCGATAGCTGCGAATTTCTTGGTTTTTGACGTAGAGCGCCCTTGCTGAATGAATAGTCGAATATTCTACAGCGTGGGTTCGTTCGACTTGTTAGGGCGGTCTTAGCAATATTTTAACGGTAACCGATAAAATACTTTAATCGGACCTCGTTTCGACTTCAGGTTTGGTCATGCCTTCAGGGCTGACGGCGGCTTGAAGGAGGTGTGAAGAGAGGAGCAGATTAATGCTGAACAGCACCCTCATCGTGGTTGCAGTCTCCGTCGTCGCCGGAGCGACAATTCGCGCCTGGGCCTTTGCAACATTCGCATTTCTGCTGGTCGCCGCCTGGGGTGTCGTGATCCTGCTGAACGGCTCTCCCTTCGCGGAGGCGAGCGTTTCTTGCCTCGAACTGCTGGCATTGATGGAAATATGTTATCTGGCGGGGCTATTCGCCTTCTCATTGTGGGCGCATATGCAAAAACGCCGGAAGAGGAATTCCATCGCCCGGCGCCCGCATGTGACCGGCAAGCGTCCTCACGGGTAAAGCAATGGCTGGCGCCTGGATAGAACTTTGGCGAGGGTTATCTCGCTATGCCTGGTGTCAGAACGTCATGGGTCTTGCCTGGGCAGCAGGGCATGCCGGGAAAGCAGGGCGAACACTGTTTTTGCGATGATGACGAAATCCCGCGCGAGCGTCCATTTCGCGAGATAGTCGACATCGAGGGAAACTCTATTTTGATAGCTGACGCCCTTGCACCCGCTGCTCTGCCAGTGACCAGTCAGGCCTGGACGGACGGACAAATAGGCATCGGCATGTTCACCGTAACGCGGTAGCTCTTCTTTGGTAATCGCCTGGGGCCCGACGAGGCTCATGTGGCCAAGCAACACGTTGATCAATTGCGGAAGCTTCTCAAGGCTTGACCGCTCCAATATATCGCCGATCACCGTCACCTGCCCGGTCACCGCGGCGGCGGATCTCACTGTCCGAAATTTGAGGCAATCAAACTCTTTTCCCTTATAGCCGATCCGACGACGGGAATTGAAAACAGCCCCCCCGTCACTTAACGGGACAATGACGGCCACCGATAAAAGGAGCGGCGACAGAAGCAATAAGAGACTTGCCGCAATGAGGATATCCAGCGCACGCTTCAGAATTCTGCTGATCGTATGGGATTGCGACGAGTTGAAAGGATGCCTGTCCTGCCGGGCTCCGGCAAAGTCCCGCCGAGGTTGGGTTACGTTGATGCGCTGATTTTTTCCCGCCATCCGCGTCTCCGTTAGACAAATCCCAGAAATCACAGCCAAAGCTTGTTTTAATCCAAGTTTGATGTCTGTGACCGAGGTCATAATCGTGAATAATTTATTTATATCCCAAAGAAAGTCTTGTGAATACTTAAAACAGTTATTTATTTACGGACGGTACATCTTAAATATTAATTACATCTATTTTTGTTTGTCATTTATCCTCGATGTTTCTTGATTTATTCTATCGGCAAGCAATTGCCGTTAATTGTATAAAAAGTGTCACATAGCTTCTGAAATTTCATTCCAATAGAATTCAATAGCAATTTTAAGATATTCAAATATGAGTGTTTGTCATATTTATGTATAGTTTTAACACGAAATTTTTATATTATTATTATTTGACTTTCTAATTTAACCCACTACGAATGTTTCCGGCAGCAATAAACCCAATTAGTCTGCGTGGAGTTACTCGTAATGGACGGGATGATTGACATCCGAGGCGGCAGGACTAGAGGAAGCGCTCCGCAAACGGGCGAAGCGGTTACTTGTGGACCTGCAGATAATGAATACGGCCGCCGGGCGGATTTGGATCACGAGTTTCCGTTTTGCCGCACGAGTGTTCGAAAATTTCGCCGCGGTGAGGTTATTGCCGGCGCTGGTGTCCTCATCGATATGTTCGCCCGCGTCCATCGCGGAATGATCAATGCAAGCACCCCGCTTGCCGATGGACGGGAGTTTATCGTGGAGATCATTCCGAAAGGCGGCTTGATCGGCGAATTGGAGGTGCTGCGCAAGCAATCTCTCAGCCTGGAATATCGGGCCTCGTCGGACTGCGAACTTCATTATTTCGACGGCCGGTTGCTGCGGGACCTGTGTGCGAACGATCCGCAATTCCAGGTGAAGGTCCTGTCGAAGGCGCTGGCGCGTGTTTCCGAACTCGAGCTGAGGATCATTTCCAACGCCGGATCGAATTTGCGGCAGAGATTGGCACGGACGTTACTGCGTCTTTCTGCCTTGTACCGAACGGATGCGCAGAACAACGGCGATGAACTGATCATCTCGCAACATGACCTGGCCGCGACGCTGCCGGCCTCGCGTGAAAAGGTCAACCAGTGCCTGCGGCGCCTGCGCGAGAGCAAAGTGGTCGACGGGACGCAAGGCAAAATCCGTATTCTCAATCGGAAAGCGCTTGAAGCCTATGCCGAGGGTGAGACGTCCCTCGCCTGAGTTTTGCTCCGCAAAATAAATGAGGGAACAGCGGAAAATTCTGACAATCCCCTTAACCCAAGCGGTTGCAAGCGTCAGACCTCGCTCTCCGACGCATTCCTCCAGTATTTCCACCCTTCACCCTGGATGAGCCCGTGATCGGAGAGGTCCTTCCAGCTTCTGTAAGTGCCCGTATCGTCATAGACGAAGTCGTCCATGTCCTTGCTCGAGGAATATACGGTATATTCCTCCGTGTGCTGGGATCGGTGCGCCGCGTCGGCAACCTTGTGCACGAAGGTCGACAGGAACTTGAAATGCAGAAGTGCGCCGGACACTCCGAGCGCTCCGTGCATGTCGCCCAGATTGAGAGAGAGCGGCCAGACCTGGTGTGATGACTTGAGAAAAAGACGTTCACCCTTGATATAGACGAGCGGGATCTTGTTGAGCGCGGGGCCGTCCCAGAGCCGGTCGTGGAAATAAACGCGCCCGCGAACGCCGCCCTTGATCCATATCGTCCAGTTGCGTTTGTCGAAATGCGCGACATAGCCGGATCGGTCGAAGAGATTGCAGACCTCAAGCGGATTGCGGCCGGGCTCGCATATGTTTTCAAGAACGGGATGCGGGCTGTACATGTCGATCATGACAGAGCGCAGCGAATGGCCGCCGGTGGAATCGATATAGGCGGTCAACTGATCGATCGGCCGTGTGTCGCAATGCGGATAGACCAGAAACTCGTCTGCATCGACATAGAGGACCCATTTCTCCCGGCAGTGCCGGTTGATGACTTCGTTGATCCAGTCGTTTCCGAATCTCGCCGCCTTGTAGGAGCCGTGAGCCGAAAGAAGGGAGACATCATCGAAGCTGGACAGCAATTCCACCGTGCCATCGGTCGAGCCGTTGTCGATGCAGATGAAGTGCTCGAAGCCGAGATCGCGATAATACTGCAGGAAGAATGCCAGCCGGTGCCCCTCGTCGCGGATGACGCAGATGACGACGTGACGCGCCTGCTTGAGCCCGTCGCGCAGCGCGTCGTAGCGAACCTGCCGAGCCTTGAGCCCCCGGCGCAGGCGGGCTTTTAGGTAATGCGAGATACTGGCGGCGGAGGCGCTATAACTCATATTCTGTCCTGAACATTATCCATTCTGGGATGAATGGATGAATAGTTGCGCGTCCGCCGGCAATCACGGCTCGACCGGCAATCCCGACATCGCTCACGCGGACAATCCTCAGGTCTGACCAACAACACACCATTATACGGCGTAGTCGCCGCCGACCAGCAAGCTCTGGACCCGTGGATGGGGTCCGTCTTTCTCAATTGCGTGTTCGATGCGGGCTCGTATCGATCGGTATTTATAGAGCATCTTACGGTCGAAGCTTATTCCGCGATACAGCGCGCTGTAAATCGGATGTGCTTTGCGCAGGTCGACGTAGACTTGGCTTTCCCTATCGGTCCAAGGAAAGAAAGTGCCATGCCACGGCTTCGGATGCGCCATATAATGGACAATCGACAAGGAGGACATGTTCACCAGATGAAGGAACTGTTTGGGAAAGTTCCAGCGGTTCGAAACGAGGATGAGCGATGAACCGCAGACATAATTCAATGCGCCCTGATCATGTTTGCCCTCGCAGGCCTCGGGGTTTTTAGCAAAAAGCTCAAGCGCCTCCTGCCCGATCCAGCCGTTGCGATGGAATTTTAGGACCCCTGCGTTGAAATAGTAGCTGCTCTTTCCAGTGTCGAGGAAGTCGTGGATCGCGGTGTAATCGCGCGCCGCGAAAAACCTGCCCTCGGGCACAGTGGCATTTTCCAGCCTCCCGAGATCGCTGACGATCTGCGTATCCCCATCGAGGTAGATGATCTGAGTATAGTTGACAGGCAGGATCTCGCAAAGGACCAGCTTGGCCATGGTGCTGACGCTGATGCGTCCCTGGAAATGCGATCCGTCGAGCTTGCCGAGCGAGTCCTGCAGCGCTTCCGTCGCATCGATCAAGTCGACCCCGCTCGTTGCAAGCAGGGCTTTCAGCTCTTCGAAATTATCGAGATGTTCCGACATGAGGACGCAGACATCGGTTGCGGGGCTTGCGAATTTGCGAGCCTGAAGTGCGGAGAGAATAGTCGGAAATGAATACTCGACATCCGTGACGTAGACGACGCACTGATTGTTCATGTCATCATCCTTCCGATTGTGCGCAATACGAATGAGCCGGCATTGTCGTTCCCGTCGAGGGGACGATTGTGAATTGAGCCGATGGGTCTGTCATATGAAGGCCCCGTTCGGTATATATAGCCGCGTCCAGTCCGGGCGTGGCTGAATCGGATCTGGCCGTCGGCGGCTTATGTGTGTTCATTGTTGAGATATTCACCATGAAGAGTGCCTTGCCTGTCACCAGGCTGTGTTTCGACATCTTGTTTCGCGGTACGACCATCGGTGCCGGGATCCTTGTCGGAATGCAGAGGGAAGGGGGATTGCCATGTTGATCACCACAGTCGTGGCAGTCGCAATTTCGATCGCCGCCGGGGCCTCCATCCGTGCCTGGGCTTTCGCAATTTTTGCATTCCTCGTGGCAATCGGCTTCGGCAGTGTGGCTTTTGCCAATGGGTCTTCCGTGATCGCGGCGATCCTCTCCGGTTTCGCCATCCTCGTGCTCATGGAAATCGGCTATCTGGCAGGTGTGTTCGTGTCGGGGCTTTTGCGCCGCAGTGCCAGGCTGCGGCAAAATAATTCCGTCGCAGACAGTGTCGCGACCACCAGCGAGCGCCAGCAAGGCTGATATTGACCTAGAGTCCTCGGCAGACGGGCTGTTTCCAGCCGCGATCCTTGAAAGATACGACGCGGCCGGCCGGCTCCGGCCCAGCGCGGACACGCCGATGCTGTGATCAGACCAATCCGCGCCGGGGCGGAGTTCGAGCGCGGGCATCATCGTGTCGACACCATCGGCGCTCTCATCAGAGAGGTCGATGTCTCCAGCGGGGGCCGGTTGACAAGCCATCGGGTTGCGCGTCGCGGTGAGATATTGGTTACCGCCAGGCACCCGGCCGCCAGGCCCGCCGTGGTGCTGAACAGAAGGCCGAGATCGGTGCCGCTTCCCGATATCGCCGCCGAGGCGACCTGGCCGATCGATGCCATGACCGCGGCGTTTCCGACTGCGTGCGTCTGCCGATTGCCTGATATGTGCCGGCCGGACGCTCTTACAAGGCTGTACAGGAAGGTGGCGAAGAGAAGAGTGCCTGTTAATCCGACATTGGAAAGCAATGCAGCGATAAAACTCGAGGCGCGAACCGTGCCGAGCCCGGCGCCGAAGGTGGCGGTATCGACGAATGCGATCAATGCCAGCGTATTCCAGGCGGTGCGTTCTTCGCCGGATTGCGATTGCAGCTTGTCCGAGAGCGTGGTGTTCACCAGGCCGACGATGGAATCCCACGCATCGGGGACAAGGCTCAGGGCAACGATGCCGCAAGGGATCAGGAACAGCGTGATCACCAGCAGTGTAACATGCGGGGTCGTGGCCGGGCCGCCGATCAGTCGTTTCAGGCAGAACAGCACGAACATGCAGACAACGAACATGCCGGCAATATAGGCAGTCGTCGACGTGCAGAGGACGATCGTCGGGCCGATGAAAAGCGTTGCAAGTCCCGCCATGCGGCTTTCAACACGCTCCAGCCACAGCATGAGCGTGAAGGAAAAATAAGCCAGTGCGACGGCGCCGTACATGCTCGCTTCCGGAAAGGCGCCGACGATGCGCTTGAAGCCGCTGATCGTTTCGGCCGTATGCATGGTATAATTCGCATTCCTGATGACATCGAGCAGGTAGGACTGACCGGTCAGGAAGGTTCCGATATCAATCAACGCCAGGACAAAACAGACGATCGACGCGACGATCAACTGCTGTGCGATGAAACGGGCATATCCGAGTCTCGCAAGCCCCGAGACGACGGCAAAGCAGGCGAGGTCGCCGAGTAGATAGACGGATTGGCTGAGATTGGACGAACCCGGCGACAGCGGAGCGGCCACTGTCGACATCATGCCCGAGGCGTCTCGTGCCGAGGAGTAGACGAGGGTCGCGCCGGCAAAGATGCGGGGCAGGAAGAAAGACGATGCTACGGAAAACAGGATGTAGGCGGCAAACCAGAAGCCGGGACCCGGATAGGCGAGGCTGGCCAGGGCGGCCTGCGTTTGAGCCGGGCGCAGCAGCGCTGCGACAACGAGAAAGAGTACCAGAAGATGGCTTGGCTGGATGCTGCTGCCGCCGAGCGCCGGCAATTGCAGAGCCGCCGCGGCTCCCAGCAGCGTCGACAGGCAGAGGATCGTAATAGCAAAGCGCGCGCCGTTGACCACGCTGAGCACGCCGAGCAACAGAACGATGAAACCGATCGGTTCTATCGACATGCTTCAGATCCCGTTCCGGAGAGTGAGCGGCCGAGGCGAAAGCCGCCGATGTCGTCGATAATCACAGCCGCCTCCTAATTCGATCCTGTCGGCGATATCCAGCCGGCGGCCGGCCGATTATCCCCGGCCACAACGGACGATGGGTCTGTCGAGCTCTGTTTCTGCGGTGCGGTCTGCGGCGGCGGAGATGGCGCCTGAACATTCGTGTCCAAGCCGACCTCGACGAGATCGTGCGGCAGCAATGCGGTTTGCTCGTCCGCCGCGATGGTGCGAGAGGTCCCGTCGTCATTACGACGCACGATTCTGTAGTTCTTCTGCGCTCTGCCGAGACCCGGCGCGTCGGTATTGATCTGGGCCAGTTGGGCGTCGTAGCCGGCCTGTTCGCCCAGAAGCTGGGCCACCTGGATATCGATCGCCGCCCTGCCGATTGCGAGATTGACCTGGTTGAGCAATTCCTGGTTTTCGCTGTTCTGCCTGTTGACGATGTTGATCTTCGAACGGTCGGCTTCGCTGAGGCCCTGACGGGCCGTAGTCAGTGCGACTTCGAGATCGATCAGGGTGCCTTGTGCATCCGCCACCCAGCGGTCGACCGAAACCTGACGGGAATTGCTTATCAGGCCCTTGCTCATCAGGTTGTTGACGTTATCAAGTTCCTTCTGGGCAAGGTCGATCTGCCGTTTTTGCGAGCTGATCTTGGCCGCAAGCGACTCGACCTGCTGGCCATAGAGACGGGTGAGGTCGTTTGCCGCTTCGATCTGGCTGTCGATATCGACACGCCGCAGCCGCATCAGGTTCAATTCCTGTGCCTTCAGCCTGTCCACATCGGCCGTTCCCAAGAGTTCGGCAGGGATCTCGAAACTCTGCTCGCCGGCGATCTCCGCGCGCAGCCGCGCCTGCCGCATCAAGAGATCGCGCCGGTTGAGAACGGCCGTTCGGTAGGCGCCGGCAGCCTGGATCCGGTCGCGCTCGAAATAGGTATTGTCCTCGCGTTCCCGCAGGAAGCCGCCGGCGATGCTGACGGCCTTCATGACGGTCATATTGGGTTCAAAAGCATAGCGCCCGGGAGTTTGCACGGTTCCGGTCACGAAGATCGGTGCATGCTCGGCAATTTCCAGGGCGATATATGGCTTGCCGGGAAGGTTGGCCTTTTCGGCCAGTGCGCCGGCGATGGCATCGGCGAGCTCTTCGGTCGTCTTTCCGGTTGCCTGTACATGGCCTGCGATCGGGATCGACAGGTCGCCGGTATCGTCGATGGTATAGACGCCGTCGAGCGCTTCCCAGCTGGCATAGCGGGAATCCGACGAGCGCCATTCGACGACGCGCAGTCTTACCTTGTCTTCCGCTACGAGGGTAAATGTTTGCGCATGGGCGACGCTCCAGCCGGTCAGGCAGCAGAATGCCAGCAAAGCGAGTGCCGCGGAGACGAGGCGATCGGACCAGGATGTAGGCTGCATTGATCTATCTCCGTTTCGTTGCGATCGACGGCGAAGGCATCTCGCGCGGCGACGGATTGCCGAATTCGAGAATGCGGGACGGAGAGGCGTGGCCAATCAGAAGATCGGACAGCGCCAGCACATTGCCGTTCAAACGGCCCCAACGGTCGACCAGGCGGTCTTTGAACAACAGGCCCGACGCGTTCGCCAGGATGTTGCGGCCGATCTGTGCGATAGCACGGCCTTTCGACATCGTGCCTTTCCGGATCAGATAGACGGGATTGGCAACCTGCGAATAACCGAGTCTTCGACCGGGCTGGCGCCCGGATCTGACGCCGAGATGCACGCCGCGGGCGCCTTCGATACGCACCGACCTGCCGTAGCGGGCGATGGACCGGCTGAAATCGACATCCTCGAGCCAGCCATAGAGCGGCAGCTGCTCGTCAAAAGTCAGGCCGTGCTCGAGAACGGATGCAAGGCGAACCGCCATGTTGCATCCGTAAGCATTATAGACCTCTGTCACCTTTTCGGCGCCTTCGCCGGCGGTTTCGAGAACCTGCAAGGCCTTTGACATGCTGAGGCCGCCGTCGAGGACGCCGTCGGCCAGGACTTCGCCGGTGGCGATCGCCACGTCGGGCTTTGCCGCAAAGACGGCGGCAATCCGCGACAGGAAGGTCGAGGCGGGGATGAAGTCGTCGTCCAGGAAGATCAGAATATCCGTATCGGCCGCAGCGGCCTCGATGATCCTGTTGCGCTGGGAGGTCAGGCCACGGCTGCCGACGATGACGTCCACGTCGGGGCGGTCGGCGAGCCCGGCAGCATCGTCGATCACGGGCACGCAGACGATCAGCCGCTCCGCCTGATCCGGCAGGCTCAGGAGATAATCGACCGTTTCCCGCAATATCGAGGGGCGGCCTGCCGAAGCTATCCCCACGGCAATTCGCAATGGGCGGCGCCCGCGCGCGCGCGCGGCTTCAGGGCCGCAAGGAACAGACGTCGGCCTGACCGAACCGTCCTGCCTGGTTGCTGCTGCCGAAGTCGAGGTCATGACTGCATTCTCTTCGGTGCGTGGTTGATGATCACGCCGAGGATCTCGGCGCCGACATTGCGCAGGGTGTCGATGACGCGCATGGTGTCGTCGATCGAGCTGCGCCCGTGTGAGGTGACGACGAGGACTCCGTCCAGCTCCGGCGCAATCGCATTGGCATCCGGCGAAGCGGAGAATGCGGAAATGTCGACGAATATGGCGTCGAACTCCTTTTTCAGGTCGGCGAAGCTCAACTGTGTGCGGCGTGAACTCAGGCGAACGGCCGGCGTCACCGCTTCGACCTTGCCGAGGGGAAGGAATTTCAGCGTCGGGGTGAGGGGCAATGCCGCCGCCCGGATCAGTTCGCCATTGTCGAGAACATCAACGAGGCCCGTGGAACTATCGGGTGCGATCGATTTGCTGAGCGAGGATTTCTGCGCGGCCGCATCGATCAGCAGCGTCTGAGCCCCGGAGATCGACGACAGCACGGCAAGTTCGCATGCGATGGTCGATGCCCCGCCGCCGGGATTGACGGCGACGACCCCAATGACGACCCGGCGCTTGCGTCGAAGGCCGACGACGGTTGCGCTTAGTTCCGCCATGCCTGGAATAGCGGGATAGGCGGCTGCGGTGTTGCTGCCCGTGCCGGCGGCGAGGAAATGCCGGGGGTGTCCATTCCGGGTCTGCTTCGATGTCTCCAGCAAAGTGACCAGGGACAAGCCAGCGGCTTCCGTGATCTGATGGGGGCGGACGATCCGGCGATCGCCAGCATGCCTTATCATGGCGAGCGCCAGGCCGGCGCCGAGACCAACCGCCACCGCAAAGGCCAACACAAGCGCGCTGCGTGGTCTGGCCTTGGAAAGAGGCAGCGTGGCCCGCGAGACGATCGTGGCGTCGGATACCGGGTAGGTGATGCGCTGTCTGGCTTCGGTCAGCTGGTTCAAGGTATTTTCATAGAGGGTGCGGCGAGCATCCGTCGCGCTCTGCAACTCGGCAAGCTTGAACTGATCGCGCGGATTGCTGGTGAAGCTGGCCAGGGCGCTGGCAGCTTCGGCCAGTCCACGCTGTTGCTCACTGACGAATTTCTCCAGCCATTCGCTGTATTGCCGCGAGGCGTTGGCCTTCATCGAGATATTCTTCTGGATATATTGCTTGGCGAGCATGTCGGCGATGTCGACGGCCTTCTGAGGGGTTGACGCCGAAGCCGATATCTCGATGATCGTCGAACTGCCGATCCGGCGTATTCCCACCATGTTCGCCAGCGTCGCGATCGCCCGGTCGTAGATCCGCTCCTGCTCCGTCTGCGGTCGTCTTTCATGCGTTGCTGCGGCTGCCGTTTCCTGAGGTACATCCGGTTCCGAAGACATCCCCATCAGCCAGTTCTTCGCCCTGTCCTGCAGCGAAGGCGTCTGATCGACAAAGTCAGGGTCGGTATCGAGGCTAAGCGCCCTTACCGTTCCGCCGACGACATCGCTGGATCTGGCAATTTCCAGCTGCCCCTCTATGAATGCGTCTTCCGCGAAAGCCCTCTGTGCTTCGGAGCCGCTCACCTGGGGGAAGATCACGAGCTGCGTGCTGGCAACGAAAGTCGGGTCGGCGGTCAGCAGGTAGCTCCCTGCCACTGCGAGGAAGGCGATCGTCGTCGCCACGATCCACAGCCAGCGCATCCTGAGAAAGAAGAACATATCCCGCAATGTCAGCGGTGAATTCCCGCCAGTGGTTGCGGCAGGCAGAGATAGCGGAGAAACACCACTGAAGATCGTGCTTGAGGTCATGTTGTCCTAATCCAAAATGGCGATATCACGGAGTAACCAGGTACCGGGTGATCAGGTACTTGCAGCTTGGAAGGGACGGGGGAGTAACGTGTCTTCCGATGTCGGGCATGATCGGCAGCTCTCCCCTTCAATGCTCAGTAGGAGCCACGCTGGGTAAACAGAGCGGGAATGGTCTTGGCGATGATGACGAAGTCCCGGCCGAGCGACCAGTTGTTGATGTAGTGAACGTCGAGGGAAACCCGATGCTCGTAGCTGACATCGTTGCGCCCGCTGGTCTGCCAGTGACCGGTCAGTCCGGGACGGACGGCCATGTAGGCCCACATATGCTCGCCGTAGCGCGGCAATTCCTCGGCGGTGACCGGCCGGGGGCCGACCAGGCTCATTTCGCCACGTACGACATTGAACAACTGGGGAAGCTCGTCAATGCTCGATCGCCTCAGGATCTCGCCGACGGCCGTGATCCTCGGATCATCCTTCAGCTTGCGCGTCGCTTCCCATTCGCTGCGCGCCGCCGGATTGTTTTGCAGCAATTCGGCAAGCTGAGCGCTCGCATCGGTCTTCATCGTGCGAAACTTGAGGCATCCGAACGGCACGCCGCCGAAACCGATGCGCGTATGGGAATAGAAGATCGGGCCGCGGTCGGCGAACTTCACGATCATCGCGACGAGCAGCAGAAGCGGGGAAAGCAGGATCAGGGCGGTGATCGCCATCAGGAAATCGAGCGCGCGCTTGGACGATCTGCCCGCGGCACGAGGCTGGGAGGCATGGAGGTCGCCGCCTTTCGCAGACTGCCCGGCACGTGACCATGCCTCGAAACTATGTGCTTCCCATGCCATCGGGGGTCTCCAAAACTTTCCGATTAAGAACCGCTCAAACTTTGCTGCGCCGCACTCTGGTTGTCTGTTACCAAGGTCATAATCCTTAATAAATTCTTTATGCTACTAAAACAGCAGAAGAGAATTTTGACTGGGTCTGGATTAACTTATTATCATTCTAAATCGCGACATAAACTAGTTAGAGGTGATTATTCAACTGAGATTCATTTATATCTTTGATATCATCAATTCAGATATTGCATTATTTTAATGCATAGTGCCGCTTTATAAGCACATTTCTTCAATCAGATTGACCGTTCTTTGGTGTATTTGAGTTTTTGAATCCGGGATTTGATGTATTTTTTTCTTTTTAAATCAAATGTAGACTTTGTTTTATCGTATATATCAGCGATGTTATTTGACTTGCATATTGAGCCAATATAAATGATGCAGTGCAGCATTGCCTATGGTCATTCGAGTACTCGGAGTTATGCGCATGGATGGGGTGACACACGCATCAGATCGCAGGGTCGGCATCGGCAAGGCGGCGGTTTCGGCTAGCGGCGGCATTCATCTCGGCAGCCGCATAGTGCTCGACGATGAATTCCTTTCCTGCCGGTCGAGCGTCCGGCGCTTCCGGCGCGGCGAGGTCATCGCCGGAGCCGGCGTCCTGATCGATATGTTCGCTCGCGTGCATGCGGGGGTGGTCAGCGCCAGCACGATGCTGCCCGACGGCAGAGAATTCATCGTCGAGATCATCCCGAAATCAGGTCTGATCGGCGAGCTCGAGGTTCTGCGCAGGCAGACATTGAGCCTCGAATACCGGGCTGCCTCCAATTGCGAGTTGCATTTCTTCGAGGGGCGCCTGCTGCGCGACATGTATGCCAGCGATCCCTGCTTTCGCGAAAAGGTCTTCTCCAGGGCGCTGGCGCGTATTTCGGAGCTTGAGCTCCGGATCATTGCGAATGCGGCGTCGAGCCTGCAGTCGAGGCTGGCCAGCACGCTGCTGCGGCTGTCTGCTGTTTATGGAAAAGACGCGGCAAACAGCGGGGACGAGCTGATCATCTCGCAAAATGATCTGGCCGCAACGCTGCCGGCGTCGCGCGAGAAGGTCAATCAATGCCTGCGGCGCCTGCGGGAAGGCAAGATCATCGACGGAGGGCAGGGCAAGATCCGCATTCTCAACCGCAAGGCGCTGGAAGCCTGTGCCAACGGCGCGGTTTCGGTGAAGTGATGCGCCCGTCGCTTTCCCAAGCCATGCGATCCACCGCAAACGCCGGCCGCTTGCCCGGCCCCGGCACGACAAAGATCGATCGCGTGGTCATCATCGACGACTATTCGGTGGCGAGAGGCGGTGCGACAGGCCTGGCGGTGCTGTCTGCCAAGCTTTTCCGCGGGCTCGACATCCCCGTGACCTATATTTGCGGGGACGACGCCGCCAATGCGGAGCTTGTCGCGCTCGGGGTCTCGATGGTCGGACTGAACAGCCGTGACCTGCTGAGCGCCGAGCGTGCGAAGGCTTTTGTCACCGGCATTCACAACGGCGCCGCCGTCCGCATGGTCGCGAACTGGATTGCTGCGAAGGATACCGCCAACACCGTCTACCACGTGCATGGCTGGCACCAGATCCTGTCTCCCGCGATTTTCAGAGCGCTGGCGCCGGTCGCCGGACGATGCGTGGTTCACGCGCATGATTTCTTCACGGCCTGCCCCAACGGCGCCTTCTTCGACTACCAGGCGCAGGAGATCTGCCTGCGCCGGCCGCTCGGCGGAAGCTGCATTGCGACGGCCTGCGACAAGAGAAGTTATTCGCACAAATTGTGGCGGGTCGCCCGCGGCTCCAATATCCTCCGGCTCTTGAAGGATCAGGCCGATTTCGGCCGGATAATCCTGCTGCACGAGAAGATGGCGAGCTTTCTCGTCGGCGCCGGTTATCGGCCCGAACGGCTGACGACGATCCGCAATCCCGTCGCGCCCCTCTCGATCAAACGCATCGAGGCGGAGGCCAATGACGAGTTCGTCTTCATCGGGCGGCTGGACGAAGAGAAGGGCGTGGAGGACGCCATAGCTGCCGTGCGCAGAGCCGGCGCCAGGCTCTGCGTGATCGGCGATGGGCCGCTGATGCCGCTGGTCAGAGCGTCGGGAGATCACGTCAGGGCCCTCGGCTGGCAGTCGCATGCGGAGATCGGCCCGACCATCCGCCAGGCGCGGGCGCTGTTGATGCCCTCGCGCTATCCCGAGCCGTTCGGCCTCGTCGCTATCGAAGCGGCGAGAAGCGGTCTGCCGGTCATCATGTCGCGCAGCGCCTTTCTCGCCGAGGAAATGGAAAGAGCCGGCATGGCGCTTGCCTGCGATACGGCCGACGAAAGCGCCTTCGCCGAGACTTTGGCACGATTTAGCCGGATGTCGAGGCAAGAGATCCGCGCCATGAGCGAGCGGGCTTTCCTGAAGTCGCCGGATCTCGCCTCGGCACACGAGGAATGGCGCGACGCGCTTCTTGCCGAATATCACAGCCTGATTTCGACGAATTTGGTTGCCGAACTGACAGACGGTGCGACGAGACAAGGAGTATTCAGTTGACCCTTAAAGCAACAACCTCTCTTCCCGACGCGCGAGCCTTTCTCGGCGATGCGCCTGTGGTGGCGAAAAGACGCGTCGCCGCGGCCGGAAGCGCAGGCGACGCCAAGCAGCTTCGCGTCGCTATCGTGCATTATTGGCTCGTTTCGATGCGCGGCGGCGAGAAGGTCGTCGAAGAACTGTGCCGCATGTTTCCGCAGGCCGATATCTTCACCCTGGTCTGCAACCCGGATCGCATCAGCGATTTTCTGAAGACGCGGAACATCCGCACCTCCTTCCTGCAGAAGATCCCCGGTGCGCAGCGGCATTACACCAAGATGCTGCCGCTGATGCCCTTCGCGCTCGAGCAATTCGACCTGCAGGATTACGATCTGGTGCTGTCGAGCGAATCCGGGCCTGCCAAGGGCATCATCACGCGGGCCGACGCTCTCCATGTCTGCTACTGCCATTCGCCGATGCGCTATATCTGGGATCAGTTCCATGTCTATCGCCACGGCCTTCCCTGGGTGGGTCGCACGCTGATGTCGATCACCGCGCCGATGCTGCGCGCCTGGGACGTGACGACCGCCTCGCGCGTCGATGTGTTCGTTGCCAACTCCGATTATGTCGCAAGCCGCATTCGCCGCTTCTACGACCGGGAATCCATCGTCATCCATCCGCCCGTTGCCACCGACGATTTTGCGCTGGGGAAGGGCAAAGGCGAATTCTACCTCTATGCAGGACAGCTGACCACCTACAAGCGGCCGGATATTGCGGTGCGCGCCTGCACCGAGGCCGGGCGGAAGCTGGTCGTGATCGGCGAGGGCGAACAACTACCCTATCTGAAATCGATCGCCGGACCGACCGTCGAGTTTCTCGGTCATCAGCCTTTCAACGTGCTGCGCGACCACCTGTCGCGATGCCGCGCCCTGTTGTTTCCAGGCACGGAGGATTTCGGCATCCTGCCGGTGGAAGCCATGGCATCCGGGCGGCCGGTCCTGGCTTTCGACGCCGGCGGCGCCAGGGAAACCGTGTCCTCGCCGCAGGTCGGCTTTCGCTTCGCCGAGCAGACGACGGAAGCTCTTTTGGAAACGATGGCAGCATTCGAGGAGGTCGAGGACGATATCGATCCGCATGCAATCCGCGCGCACTCGCTGAAATTCTCCTCCGCCGTATTCCGCGATCGTCTCTCCGGCCTCATCGAGCAACAATTGTCCAGCCACGGCGACCGATCCGCAGACGTCTTCAGAAGACGGGCGGGTTGACGGGAAGGAGCGGAGTTCTCTGCCCCGCCGCCGCGACCGAAGCCATCTCAAACCCTCGACGAGGAATAGATAAATAAATCATGTCAAGCGTATCTGAGAGGACGGCGACGGCGAGCATCTGGACCATCAGCGGAAAGTTCCTGGCGCGGATGCTCGATTTCGTCAGCCTGCTCGTGCTGGCAAGGCTGTTGAGCCCGGCGGATTTCGGCCTGGTCGCCATCGCGACCTCGGTGCTGGTCATCGTCGAGGCGATCCTGGACCTGCCGTTGACGCAGGCCCTGATGCGCCAGCCGTCGCCTTCGAACGAGATGTTTGCCACGGCCTTCACCCTCAGCCTGCTGAGGGGGCTCGCCATCAGCCTGCTGATGATGATCATCTCCTGGCCGATGGCGCTGATCTACGACGATTCCCGGCTTTTCGCCCTTGTCGCCGTTCTCTCGATCGCGCCTGCCATGCGCAGCACGATCAGTCCGCGCATGGTTCTTTTCATGCAGCGGTTCGATTTTAAACGTGAATTCGCGCTCGATCTCATCGCCAAGGGATCGACATTGCTGTTCGGGGTAGGGGTAGCTGTGGCAACAGGCAGCTATTGGGGGCTGGCGATCGGAGCGGTCGCCGGCCCGACCGCGGCGATGATCACGTCCTACGTCTTTGCGCCGATGCGGCCGACATTCAGCCTTTCCGAATGGAAGCATTTTCAGGACATGATCAGCTGGAATACCGTGTCGCAGGTGCTGAACTCGATCAATTGGCAGCTGGACCGGCTGCTGCTGCCGCGTTTTACCGGCCTGTCGACCTTTGGCGCCTTCAGCGTCGCCGACAATATCGCCGGTATTCCATATCAGACCTTCGTCGGCCCCTTGCTGCGTCCGCTGATGGCGGCATTCTCCACTGTCGAAGACCGCCGCAACCTGGTTGCCGCCTATCTCAAGGCGACGAATGCGATCACCTTCGTGGCGGCGCCGATTCTCATTGCGCTTGCTCTTCTTGCCGAGCCGACCGTGCGGATCCTCGTCGGCGAGAAATGGGCATCGTCCGCGCCGATCCTGCAATGGCTGTGCCTTGTCAGCCTGCTCGGCCTTCCCACGAACATGATGCCGCCATTGGCCATGGTGATGAACAATACCCGTTATGTCGCTCTCAGGATGTTTGTCGAGTTCGCGGTCAGGGCTCCGGTCACCGTCCTTGGCATCGCCTATTTTCAGGTGGCGGGCGCGCTCGGCGCGCGGATCGTGGCAGTTCTCGTCGCCTATGGCGCATCGCTGGTCATCACGCGGCGGCTGATCGGCGCGAGTTTTGCCGCACAGCTGAATTCGTTTTGCCGGCCGCTGGCCGCGAGCGTACCGATGATCGCTTTCCTGCTCTGGGTGGAGCCGATGCTCGCCGCCATACCTGTCGGCCTCAACCTTGTCGTCGGCCTGGCGCTTTGCGGCGGGGCGGCAGCGGCGATCTTCTGGGCTTTCGCGCTGCTCGTGTGGCAGATTCTGGGAAGAGCTGACGGCATCGAGACCATTATCGTCCAAAGGCTCATGCCGCGACGAAACGGGGTTCTCACTTCATGATCGAGACAAGTGCAGTCCAACGATTGGTTTGGCGTTTTCGGAGGAGCGGAATGCGATACGGAATATCTTCTAAGGCTCTGGGTTTGCTCGTCGTTCTCGGTCTGGGGGCGTTGCCGGGCCGACCGAGTGTGGCCCAGGAACCGCTCAATATCAATGCATACCAGCTGACGTTCGAGGAGAGTTTCGACAGTCTCGACGTTTCGGCCTGGGGAGAGAAAAGCTCCCGCTGGATCGCCCATACGCCCTGGAACGGCGACTTCGGTGATGCCCGTTTCACCGATCCGGTCCCCGGCTTTCCGTTTACGACAGATCAGGGAATTCTGAAGATCGAGGCGCGCAAAGAGGCCGATGGCACATGGCGCTCGGGTCTGCTGTCGTCGGTGAACCCGAAAGGCGAAGGGTTCTCGCAGCAGTTCGGCTACTTCGAAGCCAGAATGAAGCTGCCGCCGGGCAAGGGCGTGTGGCCGGCATTCTGGCTCATCGGGCTCGACCGGACGAAATACACCGCCGAAATCGACGTCCTGGAATATTATGGACGCGCGCCCTACGAATTCAGCATGGGCTTCCATATCTGGCGTCAGAGCCAGGGTGGCCAGAACTCCACCGGCGGCTATTGGAACAAGGTCCAGGACGGAATTTTGAACAGCGACTATCACACCTACGGCGTCGATATTCAGGCTGACAAGACGAGCTTCTACTTCGACCGTCAGTTCATTTGGAGCTTCGACACGCCGAAGGAGTTCCACATGCCGTTTTATCCGCTGGTGAATCTGGCGCTCGGCTCGGGTTGGCCGATCGATGAAACGCCGAACCCTTCGATCCTGCTCGTCGACTATATTCACGTTTACAAACGGAAGCCCGTCGACGCGGCGAATTGAACAGATGGCGGATCGGCATCGCTAACGAAGGTAGCTGAGACCAGTCTTCGGATCGAAGAGGTGCATCTCCTCCTCGTCGAAGAAAAGGGTGAGTTTCTCACCGTCGCGGATCGGCGTGCGCGGCGGCAGGCAGGCCGTCAGCCGCTGATTGCGGGCAAGGGCGGTGACGACGAGTTCCGGGCCGGTCAGCTCCGCGACCTCCAGGGTTGCCTCGATCGACGGACCGGCGCCATCGGTGCGAAGCGCCTCGGGACGGATGCCGAGGATGAAGTCGCGGCCATGGCCGGCGGCCTCGTGAAAACGGGCGGGCAGGGGCAGGCTGGCATCGGAGCCCGAAAGCGCCAGGCGGCCGTCACGCACCGTCGCCTTCAGCAGGTTCATCGGCGGCGCGCCGACGAAGGTCGCGACATAAAGCGTTGCCGGATGGTTGTAGATCTCCTCCGGCGTGCCGAGCTGCTCGATGCGGCCGTCGCGCATGACGGCGATGCGGCTTGCCAGCGTCATCGCCTCGATCTGGTCGTGGGTGACATAGACGACGGTGGTCTTCAGCATCTGGTGCAGCCGCTTGATCTCGGTGCGCATCTCCATCCGCAGCTTGGCGTCGAGATTGGAGAGCGGTTCGTCGAAGAGGAACACCTCCGGCTTGCGTACCAGCGCGCGGCCGATCGCGACACGCTGGCGCTGGCCGCCGGAGAGCTGGCTCGGCTTGCGGTCGAGGAGGTTTTCGATCTGCAGAAGTTTTGCCGCATCACGCACGGCCTTGTCGCGCTCCGGTGCCGGAACTTTACGCATTTCCAGGCCGAACCCGATGTTTCTGTGCACCGTCAGATTGGGATAGAGCGCGTAGGACTGGAAGACCATGGCGATATCGCGGTCCTTCGGATGAACGCCGAGCACGGAACGCCCGCCGATACTGACGTCGCCGCTGGTTGCCTCGGCAAGGCCGGCGATGATGTTCAGCAGCGTGGACTTGCCGCAGCCGGAGGAACCGAGCAGCACCAGGAATTCGCCGCTTTCCAACGAGATGTCGATGCCTTTCAGCGTCTCGACGTCGCCATAGGTCTTGCGGATGTTTTGAATTTCGAGCGCGCTCATCGCACGGGCTCCTGAAGAGATGTGGGGCCGCCATAGGTGCGGGGAAGCGTGGAGATGGCGCGCGAGGCAACCTCGGTTCCAGCCTTCAGGCAGGAAACCAGCGGCTCACCGCTTGCGAGCGCGGCGAGAAAGACGGCGTTGAAGACATCGCCGGCGCCGATCGTATCGACGACCTCGACAACGGGTGCTGCCACCGAAACCAAGCTGCCGTCCGGCCCGATCGCGAGAGCGCCGTCCGGGCCGCGTTTGACGACGACGATCGCACCCGCCGGCATATGCGACCTGATGTGACGCGCGGCCTCGATCGGATCGGCGATGCCGGCAAGTGTCGTCGATTCGACCTCATTCAGCAGCGCGACACCGCTGCGGGAGAGCCACGCGCGTGTCGCTGCGCAATTCTCGTCCGTCCAGCCGTCGAGCGGCCAGCCGGTATCGAGCGCGACGGTGATGCCATGGCTGTCGGCCCAGTCAAAGAACTTGCCGTATTCTTCTGTCAGATCGTTGGTCAGGAACGAGCCGCAGAGAAGCGCGTAGCCGCCCTGCAGTCGTGCGCCCTCGATGACGGCAAAGACGTCTGCCAGGCTGAAGCGCGGCAGGTGGCCTCTCGTCGTGAAGAAGGTGCGCTCGCCGTCCGGATGGGTGATGCCGACGGAGAGCGTCGTTTTCTCAGGACGTACCGGCCACTTGTCGGAACGGTGGCCGAAGGCTTCACTCAGCCACCGGCCGAACTGATCACTGCCGATATTGGCGGCGATCTCGAATTCGACACCGAGCGCTTGCCAGGCGAGCGCGCTGTTGCCGGCGGCCCCGCCGACGCGCAACTCGTCATGGTCGACGATGATTTCCGTCCCGGCTTTCGGCCAGGGGGCGGCCGGTCCAAGGATCAGGTCGACATTGACGTTGCCGATGACTGCAAGCGGCCGCATTCATTCGCTCCGGGTGATCTTGGTGGATCGAACCGGCGTTCCGGCATTCTCCACGCGGGCATCGGCAAAGGCGATCATCAGCCGCTGGGCGATCGGCAGCATGGCGAAGATCGCGGCAAGGCCCGTTGCCGGGACAAAGTGGATCGTCACCGCGCTGGCGACCGGCACTTCGCCCGAGGCGTCGAACAGGATGACCGGAGCGCTGGTCTCGACCGCGGACACCGCCATCGCCGTCACCAGGTCGGCGGTTTGGTCCATACCGCGGAACAGCACGACGCCGACCTCCGGCCCCAGCATCTCCATCGGTCCATGGCGCAACTGGCCGCCTTCAAGCGAAAAGCAGGGGCGGCGCGACAGCTCCGTCAATCCGAGCGCCAACGCCTCGGCAACGCCTTGCAGACGGCGTCCCGACGTAACGACCGTCCCGACGTTTTCGAGTGCCGCGAGGGCATCGGCGATATCGTGGTCTTCGGGCGTCTTGAGGATGGCGAGCGCTGCATCCGGATCTTCACCGAGGGCGGCGAGGATCGCGAGATGCAGGGCGAAGGTCACCGTCAGGCTGCGGGTTGCGGCGAAAGCCAGCTCGGTGCCGCCGGCGCCGACCAGCGACGGGGCTGTTCTTGCGAGGAAAGAGCTGCCTTCGAGCGTCAGGCCGAAGGTCTCCTGCGTGCCGCCGGTCTCGTTGAACCAACGCACGACCTCGGCGCTTTCGCCGGATTGCGAGGTGACGAAGATCGTCCTGCCGGCGATCGGCAGCGGCTGGCCGAGCTGTTCGGACAACGGCAAAGCGACGGCATCGATGCCGAGCGTCCTGTAGAGCGGCTCGACGGCGCGGTTGACGGCATGCGAGCCGCCCATGCCGATGAGCAGCAACCTGCCGGTCTTTTTCAGCGAAGCGGCGGCCTTGGCTGCCATTGGCTGGGCCGCTTCATAGGAGGCGATCGCATCGGCATGCTGGCGCGCCATTTCGCGGTCGATCGCGGCAAGTCCGGCCGGCCGGATTGTTTCTTCTGTCATCTTCATCCCTTGACGCCGCCGCTGGTGAGCCCGGAAATCAGGGCGCGTTGCATGACGAGACCGATCAGCACCGGGGGCAGGGCGGCGAGCACGCCTGCCGTGGCGATCAGTCCGTAATCGGAAACGCGGCCGCCGGCGAGATCGGCAATGGCGACGGTCAGCGTCTTGGCGCGTTGGTCCGAAGTGAAGAGCAGCGCATAGAAGAATTCATCCCAGGCCAGCAGGAAGGCAAACAGGCTCGACGTCGCGACCACGGGGGCGGCGAGCGGCAGCGTGACGATCCTGAGCGTCTGGAATAGGCCGGCGCCGTCGATCATCGCGGCGGATTCGATCTCGCGCGGGATGGAATCGAAGCCCGACTTCATCAGCCAGGTGGTGAAGGGGGCGAGGATCGTCAAATAGACCAGGGCAAGGCCGAAGACGTTGTTCAGCATGCCGAGATAGGAAAGGCCCATATAGAGCGGCACGGCGAGAGCCACCGGCGGCAGCATGTAGGTGGCGATCACCATCGACAGCGACCATCCCACAGAGGGCGTGCGCGACACCGCCCAGCCGGCCGGAATGGCGAGTGCGATGGCGGCGATCGTCGCCATGCCCGCAACCTCGATACTGTTGCGCAGCGACGAGGTGAAGGCGGCGCCGGCGCTGTTTTCGAGTGTCGAGAGCAGGATCTGGTATCGTGAAAAATCCGCCGCCTGCGGCCACCAGCGCAGCGGCTTTGCCGCAAGATCGGCGGCCGGCGAGATGCTCATGATGAACAGCCACAGGATCGGCGCCAGGATGACGGCGGCAAGCAGCAGCGCGCAGACATATATGAAGACCGAAAAAAGCGGGCTTTGGCGTTCCATCAGGCCGCACTCCCGGCGGTCTTGCGCACCAGGGCGGCATAGCCGGCGGCAAGCAGCGTCACCAGCAGCGTGACGATCAAGGCCAGCGATGCGCCCGAGCCCGCCCGCTGAAAGGAGAAGGCTTCCTGATAGACCAGGATCGACAGCGTTCGCGTGCTGTTGGCCGGGCCGCCGCGGGTCATCACCCAGATGATGTCGAACACCTTGAAGGCCTCGATCGTGCGTAGCACCAGGGCGACCATCAATGGACCGGCGAGATAGGGCAGGATGACGAAGCGGAAGCGGGCGAAAGCGCCGGCGCCGTCGACCAGCGAGGCGGCGGTGATGTCGCGCGGCACGGCCTGGAGTGCGGCCAGCGCGATCAGCGCAACAAGCGGGAAATTCTTCCAGCAATCGGCGACGATGAGGGCCGCCAGCGCCGTGCCCGGTTCGCCGAGCCAGGAGCGGTAGGCCTCCAGCAGGCCGAGTTGGGTCAGCGCGGCGTTCAGTGCGCCGTATTCCGGATTGTAGATCAGCCGCCAGAGTGTGGCGTTGACGACGGTCGGCAGCGCCCAGGGCAGGATCATCAGGGCGCGAAGCGCGGTGCGGCCGCGAAACTGCTGGTTCAGCAGCAGGGCTGCCAGCACGCCGATCACCATTTCGGCGGCGACCGAGACGATCGCGAACCACGCGGTGGTGATCAGCGTGCGCTGGAAATTCGAGCCGGTAAGCATCTTGGCGTAATTGTCGATGCCGACGAAGTTTCCTTGCGTGCCGACAAGCTTGGCGTCGGTGAAGGAGAGGCCGACGGTATCGATCAGAGGCCAGCCAATGACTGAGATCATGACCACGAGAAGCGGCAGCATCAAAAGCCACGCGCGGGTTGTCAGCCAAGTGCCCGACATCAAGGCGACCCTTCTTCATTATAGGTTTTGGAGACCGGGCGACGGCAGGCGCCGCCCGGGTCTTCATGCTTGATCAGAGGCCGCTATTGTCGGCGGCGGACTTCAGCGCGTCCTCGGGAGAGGACTGGCCGAGCAGCGATTCCTGGATCGCCTGCTGCAGCGCGGTCGAAAGCTCCTGATATTTCGGCGTCGTCGGGCGCGGATACATGGCGGCAAGGCCGACCTTGGCGGCGGAGATCAGCTCCTCCTGGCCCTTGGTGACGCCAGGATCCTCGTAGGAGGAGGCCCAGATCGGCAGGCTGAGCTTGGCATAGGCATTCTGGGTCGCCTGCGAGGTCATGAAGGTGATGTATTTCCAGGCCTCGTCGGGATGCTGGCTGGCCGAGGTGATGCCGAGGCCCATCGAGCCGTTGACGGCCGAAGCCTCGCTCTTGCCGGCCACACCCGGCGCCGGCACGACGCCGACCTTGCCCGCGACCTTGCTGTCCTTCGGGTCGTTGGCCATGTTGTACATGTAGGTCCAGTTCAAAGCGAAGGCGGCATCGCCGTTTTCGAAGACCTTGCGGACGTCCTCTTCCAGGAATTCCTTGGAATTCGGATTGGTCAGGCCGGATGCATAGCTGGAAACCATGTATTTCAACGCATCGAGACCACCGCCGGTCTGGAAGGCCGGCTTGCCGTCCTTGAGGAAGTCGCCGCCATAGGCGCTGACGAGCGTGGTGTAGTCGCAGATCGCGGCCTCGGCCTGCGACCAGCTCCAGGCGATCGGCGTAGCGAGCAGGCCCTTGTCCTTGATCGTCTTTGCCTGCTCGGTCAGCTCGTCCCAGGTCTTCGGCGGCGCCTTGATGCCGGCCTTTTCAAGGATCTCCTTGTTGTAAAACAGGTATTTGGTGTCGAGGATCCACGGCATGCCGTAATATTTGCCGTCATATTGCACGGTGGTCCATGCGCCCGGCAGCACGCCCTTCTTCATCTCGTCGGTGATGCGCGAGGTGACGTCGACCAGCACCTTGTTGGTGGCGTATTCGGCCGGCCAGATGACGTCGAAGAGCACGACGTCGTAACCGCCGCCGGAACCCTGCGCCAGCACCGTCTTGTCGTGCAGGCCTTCATAGGGAACGAATTCGAGATTGACCTTGATGTCGGGGTTCGCCTTGGCGAAGGCGTCGGTCATGGCGCGCACATCGGCCTCGCTGTAGGCGGCCTGCGCCATGAAGAGCGCGTTCAGCGTCGTTTCGGCGAAAGCGTGCGGTGCAAAGGATGCGCCGATCAAGGCCGCACCCAGAAGCGTCTTGGTAAGGGATTTCAGCATTGCAGCCTCCAGTTTGTGACATTTACGCATGGCCGAGGGCGGTCTTTCCGCCATCGGTGTTCGAGAAGGCACGCGCGGACACGTGCCGGTTTTCGTCTCGGAGCGTCGTCGGGGCCTTGTCCGGCCTCCTGCGTTCCCTGGGACTCTCCGGTCCCTTATTAAGTCAATTGTCTTGACTTATTACTTCTTCAACATTCTATTGGAGTCAAGAGGCAATTGCACATGAATGACAGCAGGCCGATCCGGGCCAAGAGCGGCACCAACCATGAAGGCACCAGCGCCCATAACCGGCGCGTGATGATCGATGCCTTGCGGATGAATGGAGCGCTTTCACGCGCCGATCTGGCGCGGGCGACATGGCTGACCAAGCAGACCGTGTCGAATATCATCGAAGAACTCGAGCGCGACGGCCTCGTCCGTTCGCAGGAGGCGGTGAGGAAGGGCCGAGGTCAGCCCTCGACGCCTTATCGGCTCGTTCCCGAGGGCGCCTTTGCGATCGGTCTGCAGATCGACCGGCATGTGACGCGGGCAGTCGCGGTCGATCTCGTCGGCAGCGTTCTCGTGCGCGATGAGGCCGGCCTTCCCACAGGAGGTCCGTCGGAAGGGGCGAAGGTCATCCTCGATCTCGTTGCCGGCGTGCGTGCAAAGCTTGCCGGGATCGTTCAGCAGTCGGAAAAGCGGCTGGTCGGCCTCGGCGCGGCCATGCCCGGGCCCTTCGGCGTCGCCGGCAATGGCGACGACCCCTGGATGATGGAGGCCTGGCAGAAGTTTCCGCTGTTGGAAACGCTGACCGCCGGCACCGGGCTCGATGTCGGCCTGCAGAACGATGCGGCGGCGGCAGCGACCGCCGAGCGCATGGTGGGAGCCGCCCATGGTCTCGACCATGCCGTCTGCCTCTTCGTCGGCTACGGCATCGGCGCCGGTCTCATTCTGAACGGCGAACTCTACCGCGGCACCAACGGCAACGCCGGCGAGATCGGCATGGCGCTGCTGTTTGCCGACGGCAAATCGACGCCGCTCGAACATCGCGCCTCGCTTGCCTCGCTCTACCATCACCTGTCGATCGATCCGGCCGATGCCGATCTGCATGCACAGATCAACGACCTCGTCCTGGCGGGCGATCCAGGCATCGAGAGCTGGATCGAAGCGGCGGCAGCGGACCTGCGCTGGAGCGTCCATCTCATCGAAACGATCTTCGATCCGCAGACGGTGATCCTTTGCGGCAGCGCCCCGGACGCACTGGTGAACAGGTTGATCGCCGCCATCGGGCCGCTGCTGCCCTCGATCGCCGAACGACGCGGCCGGACGCTGCCGCGCCTGCAGCCGGGCATGGCCGATCCCTGGTCGGTGGCGCTCGGGGCTGCCGCCGGACCGATCAGCCGTGCATTCGATCCGCATTTTGCTGCAATTTTGAAGGATTCCCTCTGATTCAGAGGCTGAAACCGGGCGTTGCACAGCAGTGCAACAGCAGAAAAGATGGCCATTTTTGCAAGTTTCACGCGACGATATCGGCGAATAAAGACGCGCTGCTGCAATATAGGCAAATATTGAAAACCCTTGAAAATTATATTTATTCGAATATAAATATATCTGTTCGGCAGTGCGCTGGAGTGGCCGGCGAGGTTTCTCTAAATATAGCCTCGGCCGCGGCAAATAACATCCGCATGAAGGTTTTGTGACGGCACGATTTCGATCGTTTCATGTCATGTAATATTCATTGGCCGCGGCAATTTGAACCAGCTAATAGGGCGTGCGCTGAAAGTGCGCGTCCCTTTTACGTTCGAGGTTCTCATGCAAGCCAAGCTTCTCGGCGCCGTTGGTGCCCTTCTCGCTACAGCGTTTCTTGCTGGTCCCGCCGCCGCCGCCGATAAGACCAAGATCGACTTCTGGTTCGGCAATTCCGGTGACATCGCAAAGCGTGTCCAGGAACAGTGCGATCGCTTCAACCAGTCGCAGGCCGATTACGAAGTCGTCTGCACCAGCCAGGGCAGCTACGACGCTTCCCTGCAGAACACCATTGCCGCATTCCGCGCCGGCAAGCAGCCGACCATCGCCCAGGTTTCCGACGCCGGCACCCTCGACATCATGCTTTCCGGCGCCTACTACCCGGCAAACAAGCTGATGGCCGACACGGGCTATACCGTCGACTGGAAGGACTATTTCTCCGGTATTTCAGGCTACTACGCGACCTCGAAGGGTGAGATGTACTCCTTCCCCTTCAATTCTTCGACCGCACTGCTCTATTGGAACAAGGACGCCTTCGCCAAGATCGGCAAGGATCACGCTCCGGCGACCTGGAAGGAAGCCGGCGAAGACTTCAAGGCGCTGAAGGACGCGGGCTATGCTTGCCCGCTCGCCTTCGATATCTCCAACAACGAGATCTGGCAGTATGTCGAGCAGTTCGAAGCCATCAACGGCGAAGCCATCGCCACGAAGAAGAACGGCTTTGAAGGTCTCGATGCCGAGCTGGTGTTCAACAAGAACCCGCTGCTCGTCAGCTATATCAAGGACCTCAAGTCCTGGTACGACAACAAGCTCGCCGTCATCAAGAACAAGGCTGTCGGCCAGACCTTCGTCGAAGCTTTCGCTGCCGGCGATTGCCAAGTCATCCTGACCTCGGTCGGCGACCACGGCAACATCGGCCGCACCGCCAAGCAGGGCATGAACTGGGGCGTTGCCATGCTCCCGACCTACGGCGATGCCACCCGTCACAGCTCCTATGTCGGCGGCGCTTCGCTCTGGGTTCTGAAGGGTCATTCGGACGCTGAATACAAGGCTGCCGCTGCCTTCTTCAACTTCATTGCCAAGCCGGAAGAAGCGCTGACCTGGTCGACCGTGACCGGCTACATCCCGGTTCGCAACTCCGGCTTCGAATATCTGAAGAAGCAGGGCTTCTACGACAAGGCTCCTTATGCCGGCCGCGAGCTCGCCATTCAGAGCCTGACCGTTTCCCCGGCTGGCGACGCAGCCCCGCATGGCATCCGCCTCGGCGGCCTGCTGCAGGTCCGCACCGAGATCGCCAATGGCTTGCAGGCAATCTTCGTCAACAATGCCGATGTCCAGGCTTCGCTCGATAGCGCTGCCGAACGCGGCAACCAGCTGCTGCGCCGTTTCCAGCAGACCTACAAGAACGTTCAGCTTCCCTGATCGACCGATATGAGCCGCACCCGGCCCGCGCTTTGCGTGCCGGGTGTGTCCTTGTACATTCATACCGGCTGCGGAGGCGAAACGCGCCACCCGCCTAAACCAAACCAGGGCGAAAACGACTCCCCATGGAAAAGCGCGTCACTTTCTCCTCGACGACGATCGGACTGCTCTTCGCGTTTCCGATGCTGCTGCTGATCTTCGTCTTCTTCTACTGGCCGAGTGCGCAGGCGCTCTATTGGGCGTTCACGCTCGAGCAGCCGTGGGGCGGCGGCAATGCCTGGGTCGGTTTCGACAATTTCAAGCAATTGCTCAGCGATCCCATCTATTGGGAGTCGATCACCCGCAGCATGATCTTCGGCTTCAGCTCGACGGCCATTGCCATGGGGCTGGCGCTCATCCTGGCGCTGTTGACGGATCGTGAGCTGCGCGGCCATAAAATCTACCGGTCGGTCTTCATCTGGCCTTACGCGATTGCAGCTCCCGCTCTCGGCCTTGCCTTCCGCTTCATCCTGGCGCCGGAGGCCGGCCTTCTCTCGGTCATCAATCATGTCTGGCCCGGCCTCTGGAACCCGGCGCTCGACGGCAAGGACGCGATGATCGCCGTCATCATTGCCTTTTCGTGGAAATATATCGGCTATAATTTCATTTTCTTCCTCTCGGCGCTGCAAGGCATTCCGCGCTCGCTGATCGAGGCCGCCGCCATGGACGGTTCGGGCCCGATGCGCCGTATCTGGGATATTCAACTCCCCTTGCTGACGCCGACGCTGTTTTTCCTGCTCGTCATCAATATCACCGAAAGCTTCCAGGATTCCTTCGGTATCGTCGACGTCATGACGCAGGGCGGTCCGGCGCGCGCGACCGAGCTCATGGTCTACAAGATCTATTTCGACGGCTTCAGGGGGCTCGATTATTCCGGGGCTGCGGCGCAGTCCATCATCCTGATGCTGCTCGTCGTCCTGCTCACCATCTTCCAGTTCCGCTTCATCGAGCGGCGCGTGCATTACAAGTGAGGTCTCGGACATGATCGAACGCACGCCGATATTCAACTTCATCTGCTATACGCTCCTGGCGCTCGGCATGCTGATCGCGCTTCTGCCTTTCTTCATCGTCATCGTTGCATCGACGCTCGATCTGGAAACGGTCAATCGCGTGCCGCTGCCGCTCACTCCGAGTTCGCATTTCTGGGAAAACGTCCAGACCGCCTGGGTTCGCGCCGATCTCGGCAACAAGCTGGTCCACAGCATCATCTTCGCCACGTCGGTCGCCGCCGGCAAGGTCATCCTTTCCGCCATGGCGGCCTTCTCGATCGTCTACTTCCGCTTCCGCGGCCGGTATGTGATTTTCTGGATCATCTTCATCACGCTGATGCTGCCGCTTGAGGTTCGCATCGTGCCGACCTATTCGATTGCGGCCAACGCGCTGCAGCCATTCCAGACGATCCTCGACTTCACCGGAATAAGCTGGCTCGTTGCGCAGATCACCGGCATCCAGATCAAGCTCGAATGGGGCCTGTTGAATTCCTATCCCGGTCTCGTTCTGCCGCTGGTCGCAACCGCGACCGGCACCTTCCTCTACCGGCAGTTCTACCTGACGGTTCCGGACGAGCTGGCCGAGGCCTCGAAGATGGACGGATCGGGTCCGGTTCGGTTCTTCTGGGATATTCTGCTGCCGCTGTCGCGGCCGAACATGATCGCACTGTTCACGATCATGTTCGTCTGGGCCTGGAACCAATATCTCTGGCCGCTGCTGATCACCACCGATCCGAATTTCGGCATCGCGGTGACGCAGCTCAAGACCCTGATCCCGTCCGAATTCGGCCTGCCCGACTGGAACGTCGCCATGGCCGGCACACTTATCATCATGTCGCCGCCGCTGGTACTCGTCATCCTGATGCAGCGCTGGTTCGTGCGCGGCCTTATCTCCACCGAGAAGTGAAGGAATAGTGCTGTGGCACCGATCTCAATCCGTGATGTGAAAAAGAGCTACGGCAAGAATCCCGTCGTTCACGGCGTCGACCTGGAGATTCAGTCCGGCGAATTCATCGTCATCCTCGGTCCGTCAGGCTGCGGCAAGTCCACGCTGCTGCGGATGATCGCCGGGCTCGAGGAAATCAGCGGCGGTGAAATCGCTATTGACGGCCGCGTCGTCAACCAGTTGGAGCCGCGCGAGCGCGGTTGCGCCATGGTGTTCCAGAACTATGCGCTCTATCCGCATATGAGCGTTGCCGAGAATATCGGCTACGCATTGAAGGTGGCCGGCGTTTCGAAGGCGGAGCGTCAACGGCGCATCGGCGAGGTCGCCAAGGCGCTCAGCCTCGAACCCTTCCTCGACCGTCGGCCCGCCGCTCTTTCCGGCGGCCAGCGCCAGCGCGTCGCCATGGGCCGCGCGATGATCCGCGAACCGAAGGTGTTTCTCTTCGACGAGCCGCTGTCGAACCTCGACGCCAAGCTGCGCATCGCCATGCGCGCCGAAATCCGCCGCCTGCACCGCCGCCTCGGCGCAACCTCGATCTTCGTCACGCATGACCAGACCGAGGCGATGACGCTGGCCGACCGGCTGGTGGTGATGAACGGCGGCAGGGTGGAGCAGGTCGGCACGCCGGAAGAGGTCTATCATCATCCGGTCTCGCGCTTCGTCGCGGGCTTCGTCGGCACGCCGGCGATGAACCTGCTCGAGGGCACGATCAATGACGAGGGCGTCTTCGTCTACGATCAAAGCCGCAAGGTCGCGCTGCCGCGCGAGCGCGCCGCACCGCTGAAAGGCAAACGCGTCGTGCTCGGCATGCGCGCCGAAGCCGCGCGGCTGGTGGCCCCGGATGCGCCCGGCGCCCTCACCGCAACGGCCGATTTCATCGAAGAGCTCGGCGCAAGCCGCGTCGTCCACGCCGATTTCGACGGGTTGCCCTTTGCCGTGGCGCTGACCGAGGCGGTGAAGGTGAAGTCGGGCGATCCAATCGGCATCGCCATCGACTATAACGCGATCCATCTTTATGCCGCCGATACCGGCCGGATCATCGAGAACACCGCCACGAGCGGCGCCGGCGTCGTTCACGCCTGAGCGCCGCAACCGTTTCCGATCCCGCCTGGGCGCCCGATATCAGCGATGGATCGGGTCGATCCAGGGCACGTCTTCCGGCTTTTCCACGGGCTCGATGTCGAGATTGACGACGACCGGTTCCTGGCCTGAGCGGACGAGCACGCATTCCAGCGTCTCGTCGCGGCTGGCGTTAATCTCCTGGTGCGGCACGAAGGGCGGGACATAGATGAAATCGCCGGGGCCGGCCTCGGCGGTATATTCCAGATGCTCGCCCCAGCGCATGCGGGGCTTGCCCTTGACCACGTAGATGATGCTTTCGAGATCGCCGTGATGATGGGCGCCGGTCTTGGCGTTGGCATGGATGGTCACCGTGCCGGCCCAGATCCTTTCGGCGCCGGCGCGGGCATTGTTGATCGCGGTGGCGCGGTTCATGCCCGGCGTCTGTGCGGTGTTCGGATCGAGCGAATTGCCGGGAATGACCTTGACGCCATGTTCGCGCCAGTCGACGTGATGATGCTCGTGGTCGTCGCTCATGCCTTGCCTCCATCTCGGATTTGGTCAGTCTAGGCGGGAGCGGCACGGTGGCCAAGCGGATTTGCCGTCAGGCACCCGCACACCATCTCGGCGACCCGATGCCCCTGACCAAAAGGAAAGAGCAGACCCGATGAGCCACCTCCCGCAGATCGACTACGACACGGCTTCGCAAGAGATTCGGGCGGCGCATGACGAGGAAATCAAGCTGCGCGGACGCATGACCAACATGAAGCGCACCCTCCTACATTCGCCGGCTGCCCATCGCATCTATGCCGAATGGTTCACGCTGCGGGCCGAGCTCGATCCTGCTGTCAGCGACCGGGAGATCTGGATCTTCTCGCATGCGATCTCGAAGACGGCGCAATCGAAGATCGCCGTCACCTTCTTTCGCCGGGCGCTGATCAACAAGGGTTTCGATCCGGACGCGCTGGAGCTTTCCGAGGCGGAAGCGCTGCTTGCCGCCTTCGGCAAGGCTGTTGTCGCCGATTCCAACGCCGTTCCCACTGAGCTCTGGGTGAAGCTGAAACAGCGCTACGAGACCAAGGTGCTGGTAGATCTTGTCGCCTTCGCCGGCATCATGCTGGCCACGGCCGTTTTCAACAATGTCGTCGAGGTCGAATTCGACCCCGAGCTTGAGGCCTTTGCCGAAGGTGCAAATCCGGCCTAGCCGCCGAGCAAGGCGATCGCTGCCCTGACGGCGTCCGCGCTAGGCCCGGTCGGCCGATATTCCAGACCGACGGCGCCGTCGTAACCGTTGGCGAAGATCCAGCCGAGGCGATGGGCAAGGTCGATATCACCGGAGCCCGGTTCGTTGCGGCCGGGGTGATCGGCGACATGGACGTGGATGATGCGGTCGAGACGGCCGTTCAGCACCTCCTCGGTGCGCTCGTCCATCACGGCGGAATGGTAGATGTCGTAGACGATGCCGATCTCGGGGCGGGCGATGTCATCGATGATGTCGAGGCCTTCGCGGGTCGAATCGAGAAAATAGCCGATATGATCAATGCGGATGTTGAGCGGCTCGACGCCGAGGCGCACGCCGCTGCCTGCAAGAATATCGGCGCCGGCCTTCAGCGTTTCGGTCAGCGTCCGGCGCTGTTCTTGCCGGCTCCGGCCTGGGAGATCGTCGCCCGCCTGGGCAATCAGCACCGGCGCGCCGAGACGTTTCGCGACGGTGACGGATTCGGCAAGGCCTTTCAGCCAGGCCCGCCGGTTGGCGGCGTCGGTCAGCGCGATCATCGGTTCGGCGACGAGGCTGGAGACGGCAAGGCCGGTTTCCTTCAGCGCCGCCTCGATCGCGTCGAGATCCTTGTCGCTCCAGCGCCAGAATTCGATTGCCGTCAGGCCGGCCGTATGGGCGCGGCGGATGCGATCGGGAAAACTGTCGCCCTCTTCGGCAAACAGCCACTCTATGCAGGCTGAATAACGTTGCATGAAAACTCCTCCCATCTCTGGATGCAGGCATGCGACAGATCGGAGCCTCTCGCAAGAGGCGTTCGGGCGCTTGACGCCCGGGTTCATTGGCGGAACACTCAGCATATCAGGCCGGGACCGCCGGCTGCTGCGGAGGAACACATGGATCTCGGATTGAAGGGAAAGACTGCCGTCATAACAGGCGCGTCGGTCGGCATCGGACTGGCGATCGCCGAGGGGCTGGCGGCCGAGGGCGCCAACCTCGTGCTGGCGGCCCGCGGCGGCGATCGGCTCGAGGCGGAAGCCGCCCGTATCGCCGAGAAGTACGGCGTCAGCGCCACCGCTGTTGCAGCCGATGTGGCGACGGCTGGGGGAACCGAGGCGATCATTGCGGCGGCTGCCGAAAAGGGCGGCGCCGATATTCTCATCAACAATGCCGGCACCGGCTCCAACGAGACTGTCATGGAGGCGCCCGACGAGAAGTGGCAGTCCTATTGGGACCTGCATGTGATGGCCGCCGTGCGGCTGGCGCGCGGCATCGCGCCGCAGATGAAGGAACGCGGCGGCGGGGTGATCCTGCACAATGCCTCGATCTGCGCCGTGCAGCCGCTCTGGTACGAGCCGATTTACAATGTCAGCAAATCGGCGCTGATGATGTTTTCGAAGACGCTCTCGACCGAGCTCATCAAGGACAATATCCGCGTCAACTGCGTCAATGCCGGCCTGATCCTGACGCCCGACTGGATCAAGACCGCCAAGCAGCTGACGACTGAGACCGGCGGCAACTGGGAAGGCTACCTGCAGAGTGTCGCCAACGAGCACGCCGCCTCCAAACGCTTCGGCACGCCGGAGGAGTTGGCGAATGTCTTCGTCTTCCTGAGTTCGGAGCGCGCGAGCTATTGCGTCGGCTCGACCTATTTCGTCGACGGCGGCATGCTGAAGACGATCTGACCGAGCTGCCGGCAGGGCTCGGCAAGTCGATCTTCCTCAAGACTGCCGGGCCGGCCTGTGGACGTTGCCGATACAAGCTATAAATAATAGCTATTTTGTTGTATGTTCACGCTTTTGACGCTATTTGCCTGCTATTGGCAGGATGAATACTGCGATTCTACAAGGCGACGACGATGCTGACGAAAAAGGGAAAATACGGGCTGAAGGCGCTGGTTGATCTGGCGCGGCTGGCGCCGGGCGAAACGGCCTTCATCAACGACATCGCGGCCCGCAACAATATCCCGAAGAAGTTCCTCGATACGATCCTGCTCGAACTGCGTAATGTCGGCATCCTGCGCTCGAAGAAGGGGCCGGGCGGCGGGTATTCGCTGTCGCGGCCGGCCTCGGAAATTCGCATCGGCCATGTCATCCGCACGCTCGACGGCCCCCTGGCGCCGATCCGTTGCGCCAGCCGTACGGCTTACGAAGCCTGCGACGATTGTGCCGATCCTGAGACCTGTCAGGTGCGGCGCTCGATGACCGATGTTCGTGACGCGATCGCCGCCATTCTCGACAATATGAGCCTCGAGCAATTCGTTTCCGACGGCGGCCGCATCGACGGCGACAAAGAGGAATTTCCGATCTCCGCCGCCAGCTGAACTAGCGCATCGGCCCGAAAATCGGAATCGATTTTCGGAAAGCACGATGCGTAGATTCAAAATGCTAGAGCGTCCTTTGTGCGTCCGAAAGGATGCACGGCGCTCTAGGCGCCGCCGACCTTCGACATATATTCGCCTGCGGTGTGCACCAATCTATCCCGCGGCAGCGAAAGCACGTGAATGCGGGCATTGCGCCAATGGCGGTCGAGATTGAGACCGATGCCGGTCGATGTTTCCCCGGCAAGTTCGAACAGCGCGTTTGCGGTGTCGAGCGCCGTTTCCCCGGCAAGGATCGCGGCCGCCGAGGCGGAAAACTGCGCGTCCGCCATCGCGGCCTCCACAGGATTGACCTGGGCAATGTCGAGTTTGCGGCCGGCCCGTTCCAAGGCTGCCGCCGTCGTTTCGATGCGGAGGGCGCGTTCGCCGAGCCGAGCAAAGACGGCCGGGCTGCGATCGCCGACCGCGGTCATCAGGTCGGTCCACGCGGCCCGCGCAATGCCAAGGCTGACGCCGGCTTTGAGCAGCAGGCCGAGCGAGATGCCGGTCGAATATTGGGAGGAGGGGGCAGCCGCAATCACATCGGCGTTGACGTGGAGCATGCCGACGATCGCCGTCGCCGATCCGTTGGTGCGCTGGCCGAAGCCGTCCCAATCGTCGACCACCTGCACGCTTTCGTCGTTTGCGAGGTAGAGCGTTACTGGGCGGCTGGGCGGCACGGTGGCGGCAGCGGCGATCCAGTCGGCGAAGAGAATACCGCGCGCCTGGCGCGTGCGTCCGCTCAGGCGATAGCCCGGGCCTTCTGCCGTCAGTTCGGCCCCGTCGGCGAGGGTAGCGGCGGCAAAACGGTCTCCGAGCAGCACACGGGCAAACAGCGATGCCTTCAGATCCTCGGTAGCCTGGGTGCGGAGGGTTTCCAGCGCGCAAAAATGATTTTCCAGCCCCTCGCCGATCGAGGCGTCGGCCTCGGCAATGATCGCAACGATTTCGGCGAGCAGGGCGTTCGACACGTCGAGCCCCTGATGGTCGGGCGGAACAGTGATTGCCGTCAGTCCCGATACCGACAGCGCGTCGAGCTCGGCAAAGGGCAGGATGCGGTTGATATCGCGTTCGCTCGCCTGGTGCCGGAATGCGGCGGCGAGGTCGCGGGCCGTGGATATCGCCTCCTCTTCGCTTTCGATGCGATGCGCGGGAGGCCTCAAGTTCTCATGAAACTGCGATACCGTTCCCATCGGTCACTCTCTTCTCGACGGATACAGGAGTGAGGGATTGCCCCTCGAATGATAAGGCCGGTTTTTCTACAAAACCCGAATGGTTTGAATTTTTCTACCAGCTTGATTGCCTTGTTCTCAACGCTACTTACGGTGAAATTGGGCCTCCTTGATCGAGAAACATGATGAAAATGGCACGCCAGCCGAGACCGCGTCTGACGCTGGATATTGCCGCTATCCCAACCTATGCGATCGGCGACATTCACGGTAGATACGACCTGCTTATGAAAGCCGAGGAGGCGGTCTTGCGTGATGGCGCGCGCCTGCCTGGGCGTAAGCTGATCGTCACGCTCGGCGACTATATCGACCGTGGCCCGGAATCGGCGCGGGTCATTACCCATCTCATGGAACCGCTGCCTGAGGGATTCGATCGCATCTGCCTTGTCGGCAATCACGAAATCGCCATGCTCGACTATATCGATGGCTGGATCTCCTATGACGACTGGATGGGGATGGGTTCGGCGGAATTGCTCAGATCCTATGGACTCGATCCGGATCACCTGCCGCTGGTCTTTCCCACCGGCGCGAAACTCGATGCCTTCATCCGCCAGTCGCTGCCGCACACGCATATCGACTTCATGCGGGCAATGCCGGTCATGCTGGAGACTCCGAGCGTGATCTTCGTGCATGCCGGCATCAATCCGAAGCTGCCGCTCGGCGAGCAGACGGACGAGGATCTGGTCCTCATCCGCCAGCGGTTTCTCGAAAGCCGGATACCGTTGCCGAAACTCGTCGTTCACGGTCATACGCCGAACGACGAGCCCGACATACGGCCGAGGCGGCTCAATCTCGATACGCGCGCCTTTCGCAGCGGCAAGCTCACCGTCGCCCGCTTGTGGCAGGGTCAGGTGCATCTGTTTTCCACCTGACCTTCCGGCCTCAGACCGTTTCTCTCTCGGTCGGAGTGACCTCCACCGTCTTTTCAACCGGCTGCTTGCGGCGCCATCCGCGCAGCACGACGTAGAAGACCGGCGTCAGGAACAGGCCGAAGATCGTCACGCCGAGCATGCCCGAAAAGACGGCGGTGCCGAGCGATTGGCGCATTTCGGCGCCGGGGCCGGTGGCGATGGCAAGCGGCAGAACGCCGAAGATGAAGGCGAATGCCGTCATCAGGATGGGGCGCAAGCGAAGATGGCTAGCTTCGATGGCCGCGTCCACCGCCGACTTGCCCTCGTCTTCGGCCTGCCTGGCGAACTCGACGATCAGAATGGCGTTCTTGGCCGCAAGGCCGATCAGGACGATCAGACCGATCTGCGTCAGGACGTTGTTGTCCATTCCCCTCAACGAGACCCCGATCAGCGCGGCGAGCACAGCAAGGGGGACGATGAGAATGATCGCCAAGGGCAGAACCCAGCTTTCATATTGTGCAGCCAGTGCCAGGAAGACGAAGATGACGGACAGGGCGAAGATGTAGATCGCCGTGTTGCCGGTATGCGTTTCCTGATAGGCGAGTTCCGTCCATTCGAAGGTCGTTCCTTGCGGCAGGATCTTCGCCGCCAAGGCTTCCATCTTCTTGATGGCATCGCCTGTCGACGTGCCTGGCGTCGGATTGCCCTGGAGCGGTACCGAGACATACATGTTGTAGCGTTGGACAAGCGCCGGCCCGCTGGAATCCTGGATGTCCATCAGGGTTCCAAGCGGAACCAGTGCGCCCGTCGCCGATCGGACCTTCAGGGCGAGGATGTCGTCCCGGTCCATGCGGTATTGCCGGTCGGCCTGGGCGCGAACCTGGTAGACTCGGCCGAACGCATTGAAATCGTTCACATAGGCGACGCCGAGATTGATCGAAAGCGCATTGAAGATATTGGGGATCGGCACGTTCAGGAAGCGTGCCTTGTCACGGTCGATCTCCAGGAAGTATTGCGGGCTGGCATCGGAGAAGGTGGTGAAGACGCCGGTCAGCCCCTCGGTCGTGGCGGCCGCACCCATCATCTGGCGGGCGAGGCCGAGCACGCGCGTCATGTCGGCGTTTTCAAGATCGGATATCTGCATCTTGAAGCCGCCGGAATTGCCGACGCCGCGCACCGAGGGCGGCGGAATGGCGATAATGAAGGCCTCCTGGATGCTTTGCAGCTTGCCGTAAAGCTCGCCGATGATCTTGTTGGCGTTCTCTCCGCCTTCCTCACGTTCGGCAAAGGATTTGAACGGGACGAAGACGACGCCGGAATTCGAGGCATTGGTGAATGTCGCCCCGCTGAAGCCCGCGAATTGTACGGCGTTGCCGACACCGGGCACGGTGCGGGCGATATCGCCCACCTGCTTGACGACGGCGTCGGTACGGGCAAGCGAGGCGCCGTCCGGAAGCTGGATGACGATGATCGCGTAACCCTGGTCCATGGTCGGGATGAAACCCGCGGGCACTCTAGTACCGATGAACCAGGTTGCCCCGAGCAGGCAGATGAAGGCGACCATCGCGGCTGTCAATCCGACCCAGCTGCTGACGAGATGCCGGACGATCCACGAATAGCCGGAGCTCAGCCGATCGAAACCGCGATTGAAGCCGTTTGCAAGGCCGCTTCCCAGGCGCGAGGCGATATTCTTGCGCCTGGTTTCGTGGTCATGGGTTTTCAGCAATATACCGGCAAGTGCGGGTGACAGCGTCAGCGAATTCAATGCCGAGATCGCTGTCGTGACGGAGATCGTCACCGCGAACTGCCTGTAGAACTGGCCCGATATGCCGGGGATGAAGGCCGTCGGCACGAATACCGCAATCAGCACCAGCGAGATGGCGACGACCGCGGTCCCGACTTCGTCCATCGTGACATGCGAGGCCTGCTTCGGCGACATGCCGCGCGCCAGATTGCGCTCGACGTTTTCCACCACGACGATCGCGTCGTCGACGACGATGCCGATCGCCAGCACCAGGCCGAACAAAGTGAGCATGTTGAGCGAGAAGCCGAAGGCCAGCAGGACGGCGAAGGTGCCGATCAGCGATACTGGTATGGCAACGATCGGGATGATCGCCGTTCGCCAGGACTGCAGGAAAACGAGAACGACGATCGCCACCAGTATGGCCGCTTCGGCGATGGTTCTATAGACTTCCGAGATCGAATCCGAGATGAATTCGGTGGTGTCGTAGACGATGCGATATTCCAGCCCCTGCGGGAAATTCTGCGACAGGTCCTTCATGATCGACTGGATCTGATGGGCGGTGTCCAGGGCGTTGCTTCCCGGCCGGGCGAAGATGCCGAGCGCAACGGCGGGGTCATTGTTGAGATAGCTGTTGGTGACGTAGTCCTGTGCGCCGAGTTCGATGCGGGCGACATCCTGCAACTGCACCAGCCGGCCCGACGTCGTCGATTTGACGATGACGTATCGGAACTCGCGCACGTCGGAGAAGCGTCCGTCCGTTCGCACCGTATATTCGAAGGCGTTTTTGCCGGTCACCGGCGGCGCGCCGATCTTGCCGCCCGACACTTGAACGTTCTGGTCTCTCAAGGCGGCAACGACGTCATCGGATGTCATGCCGTAGGCGGAGAGCTTTTCCGGATCCAACCAGATTCGCATCGAATACTGGCGTTCGCCGAAGAGCTGCACGTCGCCGACACCGTCGAGGCGCACGAGAACGTCGCGGATCCGGTTGCGGGCATAATTCGAGACGTAAAGCTGGTCGTAGCGGTGCGACGGCGACAGCAGGTGCACCACCATCATCAGATCGGGCGAACTCTTGTCGGTGGTCACGCCGAGCCGCTGGACTTCCTCGGGAAGGCGCGGGAGCGCGATCGAAACGCGGTTCTGGACCAGCACCTGGACCTTGTCGAGATCGGTGCCGAGCTTGAAGGTGATCGTCAGCGACATGGCGCCGTCGGCGCTGGAATAGGAGGACATGTAGAGCATGTCTTCGACACCGTTGATCTGCTGTTCGAGCGGGGTCGAAACAGTGTCGGCGATCGTTTGCGGGTCGGCGCCGGGATAGGAGGTGCGCACGACGATGGTCGGCGGGGCGATCTCCGGATACTGGGAGACCGGCAATTGCGTATAGGCAATGCCGCCGACGACGAGGAAGAGGATCGAGATGACCGCCGCAAAGATCGGCCGATCCACGAAGAAATGAGCAAATCTCATTGTCCGTTCTCCGCGCCGGCGGTCTCGGGCGGAGCGTCCTGCCGTTCCTGCGGCAACTCGGTCATCTGCGGCGTGATCTTCGAGCCGGGCCGGGCGCGTATCACGCCGTTGACGATGATCGTCTCGGTGCCGTCGAGACCTTCGCGTATGACGCGATAGCCGTAGAGCCGCGGTCCGGGCCTCACGGGTTTGGTCGTCACCTTGCCGTCGGTGTCGACGACATAAACGACGCGTTCATTCTGGTCCGAGCCGATCGCCTCGTCGGGCACGAGAATGGCCTGATAGGTGTTGGAGGCTGCAACTTGTATGCGACCGAAGAGGCCGGGTTGAAGGACGAAATCAGGATTGGGGAAGCGGGCACGGATGCGGATGGTGCCGCTCTCATTGTCGATCCGGTTCTCGGCGAAATCGAGCTTTCCCTTGAAGGGCTTGGCGGTGGCATCCGAGATGGTGACGGATACATCGACGCCGCCGCCGCCCTGCTGCAGGACCTGGCCCTGTTTGCGCGCCGTGTCGGCGAAATTCAGCAGGCGGCGTTCATCGACGTCAAAATAAAAATCGATCGGGTCGAGCGAAACGATCGTCGTCAGCACCGTCTGGTCGGTCTGCACGAGGTTGCCGGCCGAGATCAGGCGGCGGTCGATGCGGCCGCTGAGCGGGGCCTTAATCTCGGTATACTCCATGTCGAGGGACGCGCGATCGGCTGCGGCCTGCGCGCCGCGGACATTGGCCTCGGCCGAATCGAATTCGCGGCGGCGATCGTCCAGCGTCTGTGCCGACTGGCTGCCGCTCGATGCGAGCGACTGGGCACGCTTATACTGCGCATCGGCAAAGACCAGGGCGGATTGTGACGCTTCGAGCGTCGCCTTTGCCTGATTGAGCGCGGTGATGAACGGCCGCTGGTCGATGACGAAGAGAAGGTCGCCCTTCTTCACCAGGGCGCCGTCCTCGAAATGGATTTCTTGCAGGTAGCCGCCGACGCGCGAGCGGACGGAGACTTCGTCGACCGGCTCGAAACGGCCGATGAACTCGTCATTGTCGACCACATCGCGCACCACCGGTTTTGCGACGGTGACGGGAGGAGGAGCAGCCGGGGCGCCCTGCGCCATCGCGGCCAGAGGCATGAACGTGGCGATGCAGCCAAGCACCAACAGCTGTCGAAGCACGTAAGTCATACCTGTCCTCCAATCTCGACGGCCGATCGACTGCCGACGAACCTAAGATGAAGTGATGCTATTCAGGTCTTTTGCTTTGAACGAAGGCCTCGGCCCCCGTGATTTCTCCCGGCGTCCAATCCTTGGAAAGGAAGGCCGGCACGCAATGCACATCGGAAAAATCGTGACGCTATGAAACTGGATATAAACGGCAGCGGCGAAAAATAGCAAATGCCAATTGGCGGCGGTTCCGGAATCCATCAAACTTCATGGGACGGCGTCAACTCTCGACGATCTCGTCGCGGCCGGGTGGCAGGACGGCGAGTTCGGCCCAATCGAGCTCCTGTTCCAGCATGTGGAAGGCATCGTCGTCGATCTCGTCGGCGCGGCGCATCGCTGCCAGCCTGCGGCGTTTCGCGGCAATGACGCCGCGGCGCTGCTTGTCGAGCCTGCTGACTTCGCGCGGGTGTTTCCCGTCGGCGGCGATCTCGCGCTCGGAGGTATAGACGTCACGCAGGATGCGGGTGGATTTGTCCTCGCCGCCGGCGAGTTCGGCCAGGGCTGCATCGATCAACGTGACACGAGCTCTGGTGAGATCGCGATCCAGGGAGGTGTCCGGGTCGAATTTCAGGAAACGGATCAGCGGCCCGAGCGTCAGGCCCTGGACAATGAGCGTGCCGAGAACGACGGCAAGCGCGCTGAGCAGGATGATGTCACGATCGGGGAAGTCGATCGGCAGAGCGAGCGCGGTCGCCAGCGTGACGAGGCCGCGCATGCCGCACCAGCCGGCAAGCAAGCTGGTGGCGAAGGTGGGAACGGCTTGCTTGGTATGGCCGCGCTCGGCAAGGAAGGTGATAATGCGGTTGTACAGGAGCACCCAGGCCAAGCGGGTGACGATGACGGTGATGAAGACCGCGGCCGCCAAAGTGATTGCGAAATTCAGCCGGCCGGGATCGAGGGCGAGGACGATCTGCCGGGCCTGCAGGCCCATCAGCAGGAAGGCGAGCACGTTGAGCAGGAAGACCACGGCTTCCCAGACCGAATAGGAATGAATGCGGTGGCGGGCGGTCTGCCGCTCGGGCATGTAGCGGGCGATGACCATGGCATAGACGACGATCGCCAGAATGGCCGAAAGGTGCAGGTGTTCGGCGATGACCCACGTGCCGAAGGTGGCGACGAATTCGAGCAGGGTGCCGCCGAGCGTGCCGGCGAGCCTGAGGCCGACGACCATATAGAGGCGGCCCATGAGATAACCGAGGATGAGGCCGCCGGGCACGGCGAGCGCCAGTTCCGCCAGGGCGCCGGCGAAGAAGGCGGGGCTTGCGGCGGCTGTTACCGCGGCGCTGAAGATCAGGAGTGCCACGGCATCGTTGAGCAGGCTTTCGCCCTTCAGGATCACATAGGTCTGGCGCGGCAGGGTGAAGCGGTCGAGCATGGCGGTTGCGGCCGCGGCATCCGGCGGCGCGACGATCGCGCCGAGCGCCACAGCTGCGGCAATCGGCAGGCCGGCCATCGTCACGCCGACGGTGGCAACGGCTGCGGCCGTCAGGATGACGGCGATGGCGGCGAGCGAGAACAGTGGCAGCCAGTTGCGCCGCAACGTCCTCGGCGGCAGATCATAGGCGGCGTCGAAGAGCGCGGGCGCGATCAGCAGCGCCAGCGCAAGCTCGGGATCGATCGCCACCTCGGGCGCCCAGGGCACGGCGGCGACGATGACGCCGGCGATCGCCAGCATTGTCGGATAAGGGATCCGGAACTTCCGGGAAAATTGCAGAAAGACGATCGCCACCAACAGCAGCGTCAGCATGCTTTCGAAGAACGCCATCGAGCTCCCCAATGCGGCACCTCCGGCGGAGGCGACGACTACAGGCAGAGTTAGGGCGGAGCCTGGCCACGGCTACTGTCCGGGGTCTCGAAAGGGCTGCAGGAGGGAAGGGTGGATGGGCTCGACCGGCCTGCGGCATTTTCGTCGCGGCGGCCGAATCTGCCACTCATGCCCTTGTGCATTGCACAAGCTCAATATATCTACCGATATTATAAGTATGCTTATAAATAACGATCGCAGGTTTTCATGAGCGCCACTCCGACCCTTGGTTTCCTTCTCCACGACGTCGCACGGCTGCTGCGCAAGCGGTTCGAGCAGCGTGCGAAGTGCCTGGGGCTGACCCGGTCGCAATGGCAGACGCTGGCCTATCTCTCGAACAACGAAGGCATCCATCAAAGCGGCCTTGCCGAAATCCTCGAAGTCGAGCCGATCACGCTGGTGCGCATTCTCGACAAACTCGCCGAACGCGGGCTGATCGAGCGCCGCCAGCACCCGACCGACCGGCGCATCTGGCTGCTCTACATGCGCGAGGAGGCGCATCCGCTGCTCGCCGAAATGCGCGAACTCGGGGATGTAACCCGCGGCGAGGCGCTGGAAGGCGTCTCCGTCGAGCAGCGCGAACAGCTTTACCAAATCCTCTCGGTAATGAAGACGAACCTGGTGCAGGCTTGCCGAACACCGGTCGAAGAGAATGAGACGAACGATGGCTGATCAACCCTCCCTCCGCGTCGTTGCCGACGCCAATGCCAAGACATCTGTCGAAGAAAACCAAGCCAAACAGCAGGAAACGGTAGCCGAAGCGCCTTCATCCAATTCAGCGCCGGCTGCCGCCGTGGCTGCGCCTGGCGGCAACAAGGTCCGCCGCCGGCGCAGTCTCACGCGGCCGATCCTGTTTGCCCTGCTGCCGGTGGCGCTCGTCGTCGGCGGTTATTATTACGTCAATGGCGGCCAGGTGATGTCGACCGACAACGCCTATATCCAGGCCGACATGGTCGGGCTCACCACCGATGTCTCGGGTATCGTCGAACGGATCGATGTGCATGAGAACGAGGCGGTCAAGGCGGGGCAGGTGCTCTTCAGCCTGCGGTCGGATTCCTTCAAGATCGCGCTCGATGGCGCCAAGGCGCAGCTCGGCGCGCAGCACAATCAGATCATGAATCTCAAGGCGAGCTATCAGCAGTCGCTCGCCGAAATCACGCAGGCGCAAGCCGACATTCCCTATTACCAGGACCAGTTCGACCGGCAGCAGAACCTCGTCAACAATGGCAGTGCGACGCAGTCTGCCTATGATGAAGCCAAGCACAATCTGGAGGCCGCTCAGCAGAAGGTGACCGTTGCCAAGGCGGAAGCCGCAACGACGCTTGCCCAGCTCGGCGGCTCCGCCGACCAGCCGGCCGAGGAGAACCCGCTCTACCTGCAGGCCAAATCGCAGGTCGACAATGCCCAGCGCGAACTCGACCACAGCATCGTCAAGGCGCCGTTCGACGGCATCGTCACCAATGTCAATGCGCTGCAGGTCGGCTCCTACCTGCAGGCGTCGCAGCAGGCCTTCTCGCTTGTTGCCACCGATCATCTGTGGATCGCCGCCAGCCCGAAGGAAACCGAGCTCACCTACGTCAAACCCGGCCAGACAGCCGAGATCTATGTCGACACCTATCCGGGCGTGACATGGAAGGGCAAGGTCGAGAGCATCAGCCCCGCCTCCGGCTCCAGCTTCTCGCTGCTGCCGGCGCAGAACACCACGGGCAACTGGGTGAAGGTCGTCCAGCGCATTCCGATGCGCGTCAGCATCGAGGATGCCGCAGGCAAGCCGCCGCTTCGTGTCGGCATGAGCACTGTGGTCGATGTCGAGACCGGTCATATCAGAGGCCTGCCCGATTTCATCAACAAGCTTCTGGGGCGGCCTCAGGGCAAGGACCATGAGTAACGCTCCCGCATCTCCGGCGACCCCCGTCGCCAATCGCGGGGCGATCACGGCCTGCGTCATTCTCGCCGTCATCATGCAGGCGCTGGACACGACGATCGCCAACGTGGCGCTGCCCTATATCCAGGGCAGCGTGTCGGCTTCGGCCGACCAGATCAACTGGGTCCTGACCTCCTATATCGTCGCGGCGGCGATCATGACGCCGCCGTCCGGCTTTCTCGCCGCCAAGTTCGGCCGCAAGCGCGTGCTGCTCGTCGCCATATCCGGTTTCGTGGTGGCCTCCGTGCTCTGCGGCCTGGCGCAGTCGCTGAACCAGATCGTCGCCTTCCGCCTGCTGCAGGGCCTGTTCGGCGCATCGCTGGTGCCGCTTTCCCAGGGCATTCTTCTCGATATTTATAGCGTGGAGGAGCGCGGTTCGGCCATGGCGCTCTTCGGCGTCTCGGTCATGGTCGGGCCGGTCCTCGGTCCGGTCATCGGCGGTTGGCTGACCGACAATATCAGCTGGCGCTGGGTGTTCTACATCAACGTGCCGATCGGCGCGCTGGCTTTCGCCGGTATCGTCATCTCCGTTTCGGAAACGAAGAGGGATGCGCTCGCCAAACTCGACTGGTTCGGCTTCGGGATGATGAGCCTGTTCATCGCCACGCTGCAGCTCTTCCTCGACCGTGGTGAGCAGCTCGACTGGTTCTCCTCGGGCGAGATCATGCTCGAAGCGATTATCTCAGCCGCCGCATTCTATCTGCTTCTGGTGCACACGCTGACGGCGGAGAAATCCTTCGTCAATCCGAAGCTGTTCCTCGACCAGAACTTCACGGTCAGCATGATCTTCATCTTCGTGGTTGGCGTCACCTACCTCGCCTCGCTGGCGCTGATGACCCCCTATCTGCAGACGCTGATGGGTTATCCCGTCATCACCGCCGGCATCGTCATGGGACCGCGCGGCCTCGGCACGATGCTCTGCATGTTCATTGTCGGGCGGCTGATCGGCAAGGTCGATACGCGCTTGCTGCTGGTGCTCGGCCTCGGCCTGACCGCCTGGGCGATGTACGACATGACCGGCTGGACGCCCGATGTTTCGCAATGGACGATCATCTCGGTCGGCTTCATCCAGGGCGCCGGCCTCGGCTTTCTCTTCGTGCCGCTGACGACGATCGCTTTCGCCACGTTGCCCGCCCATATGCGCGGCGACGGCACCGGCCTCTACAACCTGTCGCGCAACATCGGTTCGGCGGTCGGCATCTCGATCGTCTCGGCACTGATCGTCGAGAACACACAGAGTAATCATGAATCGATCGCGGCCTATGTGACGCCGTTCAACCACGCCTTCAACGCGGTGGCGGCGCAGGGCCTCAGCCCGGTAACGGCGGCGGGGCGCGCCTCGCTCAACGAGATCATCACCCTACAATCGACGATCATCGCCTATATGGACGATTTCAAGCTGCTGATGCTGATGTCGCTTGCTGTCATCCCGCTGGTGCTCTTGCTGCGCAAGCCGAAAGCGGCGCCCGCTGTCGACCATAGTGCTGTCATGGAATAATCAGCGGAACGGCTTGCTGAGATAACGCGATCCCTGAATGCCGAAGCGCCATGGAGCTTCGACATTTTTGGTGATGCCGATGCGTTTTCCCGAGACGACAGGCACCGGCGCCGACGGCGCGATCGCATAGGGCGGGCGATCGAGCAGCCTGTCGTTGATGGCGATATCGATGCCGAGCGCCTGGCAGAGTTTGCCCGGACCGCTGCAGAGCGAGGTCAGTGTATCGGTGCCGCGCCGCGCCATCATGAGAGGGATTCCCGTTTCCGGCTCCAGGGCGCGGATGAGGGCAGCCGAGCCCGGATGGCAGACGAAATTCAGACACCAGTACATGCCGTAGATGCGGTAGATGTAGACGTTGCCGGGCTTGCCGTACATGGCGCCGTTGCGCTTGGTCGGGCCGCGAAAGCTGTGCGAGGCCTCGTCGTCGGGGAAATAGGCTTCGGTCTCGGTGATGCGGCCGCCGACACCATCGACGGTGAGATGGCAGCCGAGCAGGTCGCGAGAGACGGTGATCGCATCGCGGTCGAAAAACGCCCTGAGGCTTTCGCCGGTGAGCGTGCCGGCGCCGATCGCACCCGTTGTCGTTCCACCATCGGTCATGACCGAGGCAGATAACATCCGATGCATCCGCCGTCATCCCAAAACCGCTTGACGCTTTTGGCGACGGGCGTCAGCGGCCGGCATGCGGATCGCGCATCGGGATCGAGGGTGATGTGACCGAGACCGGGTCGCTTGCCGGGAAGGAGTCTTCCAGGCCCTCCTCCAGCTCTTCTTCGAGCAAAGCGGGATCCTTGCTGCGCGCGCCGTTGCTATGGACCGGTTCGATTGCCGCTACAAGCAGCGCCTTGGCCCGCAAGACGGCGTTTTCCGCCGTCAGCTCAGGCGTGCTCCGCAGCGTCACGGCAATGCTGTCTTCGCCTTCGCCGCCGAATTCGACGACGAAGCCGTCTTCCGTCTGGTAGACGGTGATATCGCTGAGTGCCACGGCCGTTCCCCCTAAGCGCATATTAGGAAAGCGCGTTGTAATGAAGCGCGTTTTCGGAATTTTGTCGAGCGAAGACCTTCACCAGCCAATCGATGAAGACGCGCACGCGCGGCGACAGCTGGCGGTTGCGGGGGTAGAGCAGGGAAACCGGTGTCGGGGTCAGCGGAAAATCCTTAAGCACATGGATCAGTGTCCCTTCGGCAAGGTCCTTTTCGGCGTGATAGCGCGGGATCTGGATGATGCCGAGGCCCATCCTCGCCGCTGAAATATAGCTTTCGGCGGCGTTGACGGCGACGGTAGCGGGAATGGTGATCTCACGCACCGTGCCGTCGACGATGAATTCGAGCGGCAGCAGGCCGCCGGTGCTGCTGGAGCGGAAGCCGACCATGCGATGGCCGGCAAGCCGATCCGGATGCTGCGGAAGGCCATGGGTGGCGATATAGGCGGGAGAGGCCAGCGTGATTTCGTCGAGCATGGCGACGCGCCTGATGACCATGTCGCTATCCCCGGGCGTGCCGACGCGCAGCACGCAATCGATGCCTTCGCGCACCAGATCGACCAGCCGGTCGCCTTCGCTTATGTAGAATTCGATCTCGGGATAAGTCTCCAGGAAGGATGGCAGGCTCGGCAGAACGAAATGGCGGGCAAGCGTGCCGTGCACATCGACGCGCAGCAGGCCCTTCGGCCTGGCGCCGGCAAAAGCGCCTTCGGCATCCTCGATATCTCCAAGGATCGACAGGCAGCGCTGGTAATAGGCTTCGCCGTCCAGCGTCGGGCTGACATGGCGTGTCGTGCGCTGGAGCAGGCGCACGCCGAGGCGGGCTTCGAGCTGCTTGACCGCATCGGTGACGGTCGAGCGCGGCAGGCCGGTATCCTCGGCAGCCAGGGTGAAGCTGCGGCGTTCCACGACACGGCAAAACACCCGCATGGCATCAAATCTGTCCATCTTTTTGTTCGCCATTCCCGGATAGTGATGCCAAAGAATGCCTGATTATCCGCCTTTGGAAAAGGCGCATCTTCTCCTCATCGAAAACGCGCTGCGGCGCAGGATGAAGGAGAAAGACAATGGCTTCCCACGCAAATGGCAAGGTGGCACTCATCACCGGCGCTTCCCGCGGCATCGGCGCGGCAGTCGCTCAACGCCTCGCCGGGGACGGTTTCATCGTCGTCATCAACTACTCCGGCAATGCGGCTCTGGCCGAGGAGTTGGCCGGGGAGATCGAGCAGGCCGGCGGCAAGGCGCTGACGGCCAAGGCCGACGTCAGCGAGGCGCAAGCCGTCCGCCACATGTTCGATGCTGCGGAAACCGCTTTCGGCGGTGTCGACGTGCTCGTCAACAATGCCGGCATCATGATGCTGTCATCGCTTGCCGAGGCCGACGATGCCAATTTCGACCGCCAGATCGACGTCAATCTCAAGGGCACCTTCAATACGCTGAGGGAAGCGGCCAAGCGCCTGCGCGACGGCGGCCGGGTCATCAATTTCTCGACCTCGGTCGTCGGTCTGAAGCTCGAAACCTACGGCGTCTACGCTGCCACCAAGGCTGCGGTGGAAACGCTGACGGCGATCATGGCCAAGGAGATGCGCGGCCGCAACATCACCGTCAACGCCATCGCGCCCGGCCCTGTGGCCACCGATCTTTTCCTCAACGGCAAATCGGACGAACTCATCGCCCGCATGGCGAAGATGAACCCGCTGGAACGCCTCGGCACGCCCGACGACATTGCATCTGCGGTTGCCTTTCTCGCCGGCCCGGACGGCGGCTGGATCAACGGCCAGACGCTGCGCGCCAATGGCGGGATGATCTGACGAAGACCGGCGGCGGTTTCCAGGCCGGCGCCATCGCGATTATGTGAACATGATTGTGGAGTTTTCTCTTACAATCCTGCGGGGAGTGCGTATATCTGTCTTATCGCGAGAGAGTGGAATTCCCTGCCGCTCTCTTCCGAACCTCCAGAGCCTGCCGCGCCCATCTGCGGTGCGACAGGCTTGATGTTCAAAGTTGTAAATTGCGGCCCGTCGAAGGTTTCCCCTGCCTTCCGGGCCGTATTTGTTTTAGCGCTCAGCCGTCGTTCAGTCTTGCCTCTGCCAGAAGCTTCACCAGCCAGTCGACGAAGACGCGGACCTTGTTGCTGAGGTGGCGGTTCGGGGGGTAGACGACGTAGAGCGGCAGCGGATCGCGGCGCCACTCCGGCAGCACGCGGACGAGTTCACCCCTTGCCATCGGCTCACGCGCCATGAAGATCGGCACCTGCGCGATGCCGAGACCCGTCAGCGCCGCTGTGAGATAAGTGCGGCTGTCGTTAACCGAGGCGATGTAACGCGGACTGCTCTCGATCACCTCGTCGTGCCGGCGAAATTCGAAGGGCAGCGTTCGGTTGTTCTGGGCGCGAAAATAGTTGACGGAGTAATGATCGGTCTCCAGATCCTCCGGTCGCTCGGGCATGCCGAATTTCTGGATGTAGCTCGGCGAGGCGCAGGTGATCATCTCGACTTCGGAGACGCGTCGGGCAATCAGCGATTGGTCGGCTGGCGTGCCGGCCCGCAGCGCGCAATCGACATTTTCCGCGAGATAATCGACCGTGCGGTCGCCGACACCGAGGTCGATACGGATATCGGGATAACGCTGATAGAAATCGCAGAGTGCGGGAACGACGATCCAATCGGCGAAAGCGCCGGCCATCTCGACGCGCAGCCGCCCGCTCGGCAGGCTCTGCGAATTGGAGAGGCTGCCGTCAAGTTCCTCCAGTTCCGAAATGATCTGGGCCGCGCGTTCGTAATACAGCGCGCCGTCGGTGGTCACCATCACCCGGCGCGTGGTCCGATTCAAAAGCTTGGTGCGCAGATGCGCCTCCAGCCCCTGGATGAGATTGGTCACCGTCGCCTTGGGCATGGCGAGCATGTCGGCGGCGCGGGTGAAATTGCCCGTCTCCACGACGCGAATGAAGACGCGCATTGCCGAGAGCTGATCCATCGGTTTGAAATCCGCAGTTTGCGTTGCAACATTGTTCGAGATCTGGAACAGTGTTATCGCGATATAGCTTCTTATTCCTTGGTTGGAATAACAATATCTTTTTTATGCAAAATGCAAGCGGCAGACGTTATCTGCTCAGAAGAGACCGGAAGCATGACGGTGGAATGGAAAGATATGATGCTGGATAAGGTGGCCATCGGCCCCGTTTCCGCACGCATCTACCAGGGCGCCGATTACGGCAAGGGTCCGCCCATCGTGCTTTACCTGCATGGCGGCGCCTTTCTCGACAGCGACAGACACGTCGACCGGCCGGTGGCAATCAGCCTCGCCAAGGCCGGGGCCATCGTCGTCGCCGCCGATTACAGCAGCCTTTCCGGCAATCTGTTTCCGCAGGCGCTGGAAGTCGCCTTCTCGGTTTTCAGCTATCTCGCCAACAAACGCGCCGGTCTCGGTGACCGCAAGTCGCTGCTCTTCGTCGCCGGCGAAGAGGCAGGCGGCAATGTTGCCGCCGGCGTGGCGCTGAAGGCGCGCGACCAGATGCCGGATGCGCTCGACGGCCAGGTCCTGATTTCGCCGCTGCTCGATCCGTTCATGGGCACGTCCTCGATCCGCAAGGCGGAAGCCATCGGCATGCGCCGGCGCTGGACGGAGGGCTGGAGCCACTATCTGAGCGGCGGCGGCTGCCACCCCTATGCCGCGCCTTGCCTCTGTTCGCGTATTTCAGGCGTCGCGCCGGCGCTGATATTCACAGCGGAGGACGATCCGCTGCACGACGAAACGATTGGTTACGGTGCCCGCCTGAAAAAGGCCGGTGTCGGTGTGCGCCAGCATGTTCTTCCCGCCGGGACGGGCTGGCCCTCGATTTATGGTGGGAAATCCGACGGAGTGCCCGACTGGCAGGAAAACGTCACCCGCCATTTCGGAAGCTTCCTTCGAGACGTAAGCGTCCAACCGCAATTGCATTGAAGAAGACCTGATATTTCGGCGGCCTTGGGGGCCGCAAGGAGAGCACTGATGACGTCCAGAAGTAAGCGCTGGGCCCTAGTGGGCGCCGGCTTAGGCCTTATTGCGTCCGTTTCCGGGGCCGCATTGTTTTTCGAATTGCCGATGAGCACGACCGCCACGGCCGCTTCGGTCCCCGCACAGGCTCCCGCTGTGCCGGTGACGGTTGCCGTCGTCGCGGCGCGCGACGTGACGGCCTGGGAAAATTTCTCCGGCCGTCTCGAAGCGGTCGACCGCGTGCAGGTGCGTTCGCGCGTCGCGGGCGCCATCCTGGCGGTGGCTTTCCGCGAAGGGGCGCTGGTGAAGCAGGGCGATCTGCTCTTCACCATCGATCCGGCTCCCTACCAGGCGAGCGTAGCGCAGGCGCAAGGCCAGGTCGCTTCGGCCGAAGCCAAGGTCAGCCTGGCGCAGACCGAACTCGATCGCGGCCGCAGGCTTTCCGACAACCGCACCATCTCCCAGAGCGATCTCGATCAGCGGCAGAGCACTCTGGCCGAGGCCCAGGCGGGGCTGCGTTCGGCGCAGGCCGCACTGCAGTCGGCCCAGCTCGATCTCGATTACACTGAGGTGCGGGCTCCAGTGTCCGGCCGTATCGGCAAGATCGAGGTGACCGCCGGTAACCTTGTGGCGGCCGGGTCGGCCTCGCCGGCGCTGACGACGCTCGTTTCGGTCGATCCGATCTATGCGAGCTTCAATGCCAGCGAAGAGATGGTGACGCGGGCGCTCGCCCAGCTTCCGCAGACGGACAGCGCCCTGCCTCCCGTCGAAGAGATCCCGGTCGAGGTCGGCACGCTGACCGACAGCGGCACGCCGATCAAGGGCAAGCTGCAATTGATCGACAACGAGGTCGATGCCGCTAGTGGCACGATCGGCGTTCGCGCCGTCTTCGACAATCCGGGCGGGCGTCTCATCCCCGGCCAGTTCGTGCGGGTGCGCATGGGCCAGCCGAAGGCCGAGAACAAGATCGTCATCAGCGACCGCGCCGTCGGCACCGACCAGGACAAGAAGTTCGTCTTCGTCGTCGATGGCGAGAACAAGGTCGCCTATCGGCAGGTCCAGCTCGGCACAGTGGCTGACGGTCAGCGGGTGGTCGAAGGCGGCCTCAACGTCGGCGAGAAGATCGTCGTCAACGGTCTGCAGCGCATCCGTCCAGGCGCAGTCGTCGCGCCTCAGATGGAAGAGAAGGTCGCGACCGCGCAGTAAAGACTTCGCCTTCCCCTCTCGGGGAGGGCCGATATCCGAAATGACATGACCCGCCGGCGGCTGCCAAACCGCCGGAGAGGGACGTTGCATCCATGTTCACCCCGGAGAGGGCTTTGATATGAACATCTCCAGATTCTTTGTCGACCGCCCGGTCTTTGCCGGCGTTCTTTCGGTCCTCATCCTGGTTGCCGGCCTGATCGGCCTGCGCGCGCTACCGATTTCCGAATATCCGGAGGTCGTGCCGCCGTCGATCGTCGTGCGCGCCACCTATCCCGGCGCCAACCCAAGCGTCATCGCCGAAACGGTGGCGACGCCGCTTGAAGAGCAGATCAACGGCGTCGAAGGCATGCTCTATATGGCCAGCCAAGCGACATCGGACGGCGTGCTCAACGTCACCGTCACCTTCAAGCTCGGCACCGACCCCGACAAGGCGCAGCAGCTCGTGCAGAACCGCGTTTCCCAGGCCGAACCGCGCCTGCCGGCGGAAGTCCGTTCGCTCGGCATCACGACGGTCAAGAGCTCACCCAACTTCATCATGGTCGTCAACCTCGTCTCCGACGGGAACAGTCACGACATCACCTATCTTCGCAATTACGCGACCCTGAACGTCAAGGATCGGCTCGCCCGCATCGCAGGCGTCGGTCAGGTGCAGGTGTTCGGCGCCGGCGACTATTCCATGCGTGTCTGGATCGACCCGCAAAAGGCCGCTGAGCACAATCTTGCCGCTAGCGACATCAGCAGCGCGATCAGTTCCCAGAACATCCAGGCCGCCGCCGGTATCATCGGCGCATCGCCGAGCCAGCCCGGTGTGGACCTGCAGCTCAACGTCAATGCCCAGGGCCGCCTGCGCACGCCCGAGGAGTTCGGCAACATCATCGTCAAGACGGGCGCCAATGGCGAGATCACCCGCCTTCGCGATGTCGCCCGCATCGAGCTCGGTGCTGCCGATTATACGCTGCGTTCGCTGCTCGACGGCAAGCCGGCCGTCGCCGTCGCCGTTCTTCAGGCGCCGGGTTCGAACGCGATCGAGATCGCGGACAATGTGAACGCGACCATGGATCAGTTGCAGCTCGCCATGCCTGAGGGCGTCAAATACGAGATCGTCTACGATACGACGAAATTCGTGCGGGCCTCGATCGAGAAGGTCATCGACACGCTGCTCGAGGCCATTGCGCTCGTCGTCCTCGTCGTCATCCTGTTCCTGCAGACGTGGCGCGCCTCGATCATCCCGCTGATCGCTGTTCCGGTATCGATCATCGGCACCTTCGCGGTCATGTATGTCTTCGGCTTCTCGATCAACGCGCTCAGTCTGTTCGGACTGGTGCTTGCGATCGGTATCGTCGTCGACGACGCGATCGTGGTGGTCGAAAACGTCGAGCGTAATATCGAACATGGCCTGTCGCCGCGGGCTGCCACCTACCAGGCGATGAAGGAAGTCTCCGGTCCGATCGTCGCGATCGCGCTGGTCCTCGTCGCGGTCTTCGTGCCGCTCGCTTTCATCTCCGGCCTGTCGGGTCAGTTCTATCGCCAGTTCGCGCTGACGATCGCAATTTCGACCGTCATCTCGGCCTTCAACTCACTCACGCTGTCTCCGGCGCTGGCAGCCCTTCTGCTGAAGGGCCATGATCAGCCGAAGGATTGGCTGACGCGGTTCATGGACGCCATCTTCGGCTGGTTCTTCCGCGGCTTCAACCGTGTCTTCGGCGCGGGCTCGAATGCCTACGGCAAGGGCGTGGGTGGGCTGTTGTCGCGCAAAAGTATCGTCATGGTGATCTATCTGGCGCTGGTCGGCGCGACCTACAGCCTGTTCACGACGGTCCCCGGCGGCTTCGTGCCGTCGCAGGACAAGCAGTATCTGATCGGCTTCGCCCAGTTGCCGGATGCCGCAAGTCTCGACCGCACGGAAGACGTCATCAAGCGCATGACCGACATCGCGCTGGCGCAGCCGGGCGTTGCCAATGCTATCGCCTTCCCGGGCCTATCGATCAACGGCTTCACCAACTCCTCCAATGCCGGCATCGTCTTCGTGACGCTGAAGGACTTCGAGGAGCGCAAGACGCCTGACCTTTCGGGCGGGGCGATCGCCATGGCGCTGAACCAGAAGTTTGGCGTCATCCAGGATGCCTTCATCGCCATGTTCCCGCCGCCGCCGGTCAATGGTCTCGGCACGACGGGCGGCTTCAAGCTGCAGATCGAGGATCGTGCCGGCCTCGGCAACCAGGCGCTCGACGAGGCGACCAAGGCCGTTCTTGCCAAGGCCTACCAGACGCCGGAGCTTGCCGGGCTGTTCTCCAGCTTCCAGATCAACGTGCCGCAGCTCTATGCCGATCTCGACCGCGCCAAGGCCGAGCAGCTCGGGGTTTCCGTCACCGACGTCTTCCAGACGCTGCAGATCTATCTCGGTTCGCTCTATGTGAACGACTTCAACGCCTTCGGCCGCACCTACAGCGTCCGTGTGCAGGCCGATGCGAAATTCCGCGCCCAGCCGGAAGATATCGGCCAGTTGAAGGTCCGTTCGGCATCGGGTGAGATGATCCCGCTGTCGGCGCTCTTGAAGGTGGAGCCGAGCACCGGTCCGGAGCGTGCGAACCGCTACAACGGCTTCCTCGCTGCCGATATCAACGGCGGTCCTGCACCGGGCTTCTCGTCCGGCCAGGCGCAGGCGGCAATCGAGAAGATCCTTCACGAGACCCTGCCGGCGGGCATCGACTTCGAATGGACGGATCTGACCTATCAGCAGATCCTTGCCGGCAATTCGAGCATCGTCGTCTTCCCGCTGGCCTTGCTGCTCGTCTTCCTGGTGCTGGCCGCCCAGTATGAAAGCCTGACGCTGCCGCTTGCGATCATCATGATCGTGCCGATGGGCGTGCTGGCCGCACTGACCGGCGTCTGGCTCACCGGTGGAGACAACAATATCTTCACTCAGATCGGTCTGGTGGTGCTGGTCGGCCTATCCGCGAAGAACGCGATCCTGATCGTGGAATTCGCCCGCGAACTGGAGTTCGAGGGCAGGACGCCGCGGGAGGCCGCGATCGAAGCCAGCCGCCTTCGTCTTCGCCCGATCCTGATGACCTCGCTCGCCTTCATCATGGGTGTCGTGCCGCTCGTCGTCTCCACCGGCGCCGGCGCTGAGATGCGCGCGGCCATGGGTGTCGCGGTCTTCTCGGGCATGATCGGGGTGACTTTCTTCGGCATCTTCATGACGCCCGTCTTCTACGTGCTCTTGCGACGGCTGGCGGGCAACCGTCCGCTCGTCCAGCACAAGCCGGACGAACACAAGGAAGAAGAGGCGGAGGTCATCCGGCTCGCGGCGGAATAAACGGAATTCAACCTTCCTTTGTCGAGTAAATCGGGCGGGAACTTCGGTTCTCGCCCGTATCGTTTTCAGAGCATGATGCCGAAAACTGTGCGCCGTTTTCGGACGACATCATGCTCTGTCTGAGGACACGCCACAAAAGTGCTTTGCGCCAGTCAAAACGGTTTGCAACCGGGGGCGAGGGGACTATCAAAGACGGACAACAGTTGGGAGGACTGAATGACAGGGAGTAGAGGTCATGACGGCAGGCGGATTGCCTTTCTCGGCACCGGCCTGATGGGAGCGCCGATGGCCCGCCGGCTGCTGGGTGCGGGCTTTGCCGTTACCGTCTGGAATCGCGATCAGAGCAAGGCCGAAGCACTGGCGGGAGACGGCGCGGTCCTTGCGGAAACGCCCATCGATGCCGTTTCAGGCGCCGACGTCGTCATCACCATGCTGACCAATGCCGAGGCGGTGAAGGACGTGCTGTTCGACCGTGGCGCAGCCGGTGCAATGGCGCCTGGCGCTACCGTCATCGACATGAGTTCGATCGCCCCGCATTTTGCCCGCGACCATTCTGTGAGACTTGCCGAACGCGGCATCGCTCATGTCGATGCGCCGGTATCCGGCGGTGTCGTCGGGGCGGAAGCCGGTACGCTGGCGATCATGGCGGGCGGCGACAAGGAGGTGATCGACGGGCTTGCTGATGTCTTTGCGCCGATGGGGCGCGTGACCCGCGTCGGTCCGAGCGGGGCGGGCCAGCTTGCCAAGCTCGCCAACCAGCAGATCGTCGCGGTGACGATCGGCGCCGTTGCCGAAGCGATGATGCTGATCGAAGCGGGCGGCGGCTCGCCGGCAGCCTTCCGCGACGCCATTCGCGGCGGCTTTGCCGAGAGCCGCATCCTGGAACTTCACGGCAAGCGCATGGTCGAGCGGCAGTTCACCCCGGGCGGTTCGTCCAGCAACCAGCTGAAGGATCTGAACGCCGCCATGGAGACGGCCGACAGCCTGTCGCTGAGGCTGCCGCTGACTGCGGCGGTGCATGCCGAATTCAGCGAATTCGTCGCCAATGGCAATGGCGAAAAGGACCACAGCGGCCTGCTCCTCCATCTCGAAGAGAAGAATGCCCGGCCGGGAGGAAAGCAGTGACGGACAGCCATTCGCCGAAGCGGCGCCTACGTTCGCAGGACTGGTTCGACAATCCCGATCATATCGACATGGCAGCGCTCTATCTCGAGCGGTTCATGAATTACGGCATCACGCCGGAGGAACTGCGTTCCGGCAAGCCGATCATCGGGATTGCCCAGAGCGGCAGCGACCTGACACCTTGCAACAGGGTGCATATCGAGCTGGCCAAACGCGTGCGCGACGGCATTCGCGATGCCGGCGGCATTCCGATCGAGTTTCCGACACATCCGATCTTCGAGAATTGCAAGCGCCCGACGGCGGCACTCGACCGCAATCTCGCCTATCTCGGCCTCGTCGAAATCCTCTACGGCTATCCGCTCGACGGCGTGGTGCTGACCACCGGCTGCGATAAGACCACGCCTTCGGCGATCATGGCTGCTTCGACGGTCGATATCCCGGCGATCGTGCTCTCCGGCGGCCCGATGCTCGACGGCTGGCATGAGGGGGAGCTGGCCGGCTCCGGCACGGTGATCTGGCGGATGCGGCGGAAATATGCGGCAGGCGAGATCGATCGGGAAGAGTTCCTGCAGGCTGCGCTCGATTCGGCGCCTTCCGTCGGCCACTGCAATACGATGGGCACTGCTTCGACGATGAATGCGCTGGCCGAGGCGCTCGGCCTTTCGTTGACCGGCTGTGGCGCCATTCCGGCCGCTTACCGCGAACGCGGCCAGATGGCCTACCGCACCGGGCGACGCGCCGTCGAGATCGTCTTCGAGGATCTGAAGCCGTCGGATATCCTGACCCGCGCGGCGTTCCTCAACGCCATCCGCACCAATTCGGCGATCGGTGGCTCGACCAACGCCCAGCCGCATCTGGCGGCGATGGCAAAACACGCCGGCGTCGAGCTCTATCCCGACGACTGGCAGGTGCACGGCTTCGATATTCCGCTGCTGGCCAATGTTCAGCCGGCGGGCGCCTATCTCGGCGAGCGGTTCCATCGCGCCGGCGGCACGCCGGCGATCATGTGGGAATTGCTGCAAGTGGGAAAGCTCGACGGCGGCTGTCGCACGATCACGGGCAGGACGATGGCCGAGAACCTCGAAGGGCGCGAGGCCACTGATCGAGAGGTCATCCGGCCATTCCAGACGCCGCTGAAGGAACGGGCCGGCTTCCTTGTTCTCAAGGGCAATCTCTTCGATTTCGCGATCATGAAGATGAGCGTCGTCTCGGAAGATTTCCGCCGACGTTACCTGCAGGAGCCGGGGCGCGAAGGCATCTTCGAGGGCCGGGCGGTGGTCTTTGACGGGTCGGAGGATTATCACCGGCGCATCAACGATCCTGAACTCGGCATCGACGAAAATACCATCCTCGTCATCCGCGGCGCCGGGCCGCTCGGCTGGCCGGGTTCGGCCGAGGTCGTCAACATGCAGCCGCCGGATCATCTCTTGAAACGCGGCATAAGCAGCCTGCCGACGATCGGCGACGGACGTCAATCGGGCACGGCGGACAGCCCCTCGATCCTCAACGCTTCGCCGGAAAGTGCGGCCGGCGGCGGTCTTGCCTGGCTTCGCACCGGAGATATCATCCGCATCGACTTCAACGACGGGCGCTGCGACATGCTGGTCGACGAGACGGAGATCGAACGGCGCAAGGGCGAGGGTATTCCGCCGGTGCCGGCGGATGCGACGCCGTGGCAGCAGATCTACCGCCGCTCGGTCACGCAATTGTCCGACGGCGCGGTGCTGGAGGGGGCGACGGAATTCCGCCGGATCGCCAAAAACCCGCCACGGCATAACCACTGATCTTGAGGTGCCGGAGACTGCAAGTCCCTTGATCCAAAAGAGGAAGCCGTAACGAACGGTTCACCTAGTCACTAGTTCGGTCATCGGAACAAGGCTTCATTAATGCCGGCTTGAGACCATATTGCCGTTATGCAAAGCTTCTAAGGCTGAGACCGCGTTGCCAGAGAACAAAGCCACACGATCCGAACGGGAGTTTCAGGATCTTCTGCGTCGGCTCGAACTCGCTCTCGATGCATCCCAGATCGGTGTCTGGGAGCACAGCATCGAGCAGGACGGGATCTTGTGGGATGCTCAGATGCATCGTCTTTACCAGACTGGGGAGACTTGCCGTCTGGTGCCGGCATTGCTTTGGTCGAACGCGATCCATCCCGACGATCGCGAGCAGGCCGAACGTGACTTCGATGAGGCGATTGCCACACGGGGCGCCTATAATTCGCAATTTCGGATCGTGCTGCCGAGCGGCGAAATCCGCCATCTGCGCTCACGCGCGCATTTCTACGTGGATGCGGAGGGGCTGCCCTCCTTCATCGGCGCCGAATGGGATGTGACCGCCGACGTTCTGCTCAACGCGGAGCTGGCGCGGCAGAAGGTGGTGGCCGAGGCGAGGGCGCTGGCGCTCGAGGAAAGCAATGCACGCATCGAGCATGTCGCTGATCACGATTATCTCACCGGCTTGCCGAACCGACGTCTTCTCGACAAGCGGCTCACCGAGCTGCCTTCTGACAGGAGCATCACGACGCTTGGCGTGCTGCATCTCGATCTCGACCTGTTCAAGCAGATCAACGACAGCCACGGTCATGCGGCAGGCGACGCCGTGCTCAGGGCCGCAGCGCTTCGCATCACCGCCGCCATTCCTGCCGATGGCATGGTCGCCCGCGTCGGCGGCGACGAGTTCGTCATCGTGCTGGTCAATTTCAGCGATCTCACCGAGCTGAAGCTGATTACCGAGGATCTCCAGCGCCGGCTGCGCAAGAAGATCCGCTTCGGTCAGGAGATGCTGCAATCCGGCGCCTCGATCGGCGTTTCCTGGAGCGGCGATCGGCGGGCGCGCAACCTGCTGGCCGAATCCGATCTGGCGCTCTACCAGGCCAAGAAGCTCGGGCGCAACCGCGTCGAATTCTTCACTCGGCAGCTGCAGGAGGATCTGCGCGCCAAGCGTCGCCTCGCCGAAGAGCTGAAGCTCGGGCTGGAGCGCGGCGAGATCGTTCCCTATTATCAGGTGCAGCTCGACGCCCGGACGCGGGAAGTCATCGGCTTCGAGGCGCTGGCGCGCTGGAAACATCCCGAGAAGGGTGTGCTCGCCCCGGGGATATTCCTGAAGATCGCCGACGAGCACGGGCTTGCGGCGGAGATCGACGCGGCGATCCTCAAAGGCGTTCTGGAAGACCGGCTGTTCTGGTCGTCGCGCGGTCTTGCGGTCCCGCGCATCGCCGTCAATATCTCGGCGTCCCGCCTTGCCGATCCGACGTTGCTCGGCAAGCTGAGGAAACTCGACATCCCGCCCGGCGTGATCGTCTTCGAACTGGTCGAGACGATTTTCCTCGACGACAGCGACGACAAACTGCTCGATCATATCGGCGATATCAAACAGATGGGCATCGACATCGAGATCGATGATTTCGGATCCGGCCACGCCTCGCTCATCGGTCTGGTCAAGCTGCGGCCGAAGCGGCTGAAGATCGACCGGCAGCTCATCGCCGAGGTCGTCAGCTCCGCCGAGCAGCGGCGCGTGGTGGGCTCGATCGTAGAAATCGCCAAGGCGCTCGACGTTGAGGTGATCGCCGAGGGCATCGAGACCGAGGCGCATGCCGCCGTGCTGGCCGAGCTTGGCTGCGATGGCCTGCAGGGTTACGCGTTCGGTTATCCCGCACCGGCGGCGGAGACCGCTGTTCTTTTCTCACCGATGGCGAGCGGGCTCGAAAAGCAGAAGACCGCGATGGGCGGAACGGCCCGATGATCCGTCAGCGGGCGACCGCCGCTGCCCCCGGTTTCAACAGCGTTTTTGCCGGCTTGCGGAAGTGATTTCGGCCGAAATGCTTTATCCGCTTTTCGGATCGGGCAGGCGTATCTATTCGGCGCGGCGTTTTATTGCAGCGGCAGGAAGACAATTGGCGCGCAACTAATCTTCTTGAGCTTGCAACGGCATTGTTTCATGGTAATCCGGAAACAAAGCTTTCTGCATTGCATCGAAAAATGATTATACGCGTCGTCAAGTCCATGAGCGCGGTTCTCCATCATTCGCAGGTGCAATCGGGGAGCTGGGGCCTGACAATTGCTTTGCCGTTGCCGGGATGGACTTGCGGGACATTCAATCTGGGAAGATCGCATGAATTCGGAATTTGCCGTTCGTTCGATGCGGCCCGGCGAACTGGAGCTCGTGCTCGAATGGGCGCGTCAGGAGGGCTGGAACCCGGGCCTCGACGATTCGCTTGCATTCCTCGAGGCCGATTCGTCCGGATTCTTCGTCGGCGCCATCGGTGAAGTCCCGGTCGGTTCGATCTCGGTGGTCAAATATGGCGATTGCTTCGCCTTCCTCGGTCTCTACATCGTCCATCCCGATTTCCGCGGCAAGGGTTACGGCAAGGCGATCTGGGAGGTGGGTATCGCCAGCGTGCAAGACCGCACGATCGGCCTCGACAGCGTCGCCGCTCAACAGGACAACTACCGCAAGGCCGGCTTCGAACCCGCCTATTCCACCATTCGCTACGGCGGCGTTGCCGCCTCCTTGCCTGTCTCGACGCTTGCTGCGCAGCCGGTGTTGGATTCGCGCCTCGAAGGCCTGCAGCGTTATGATTCGGCAATTTTTCCGCAGCCGCGCGATGCCTTCCTCGCCGCCTGGTGCACCGGCCGCAAGGGGCGTCGTACGGCCGTGGTGCGCAAAAGCCACAAAATTCGCGGTTACGGTACGATCCGCCGCTGCTATGAGGGCTACAAGATCGGCCCGCTTTTTGCCAACGATGCCGACAGCGCCGCAGCGCTGCTTGCCGAATTGATCCCCGAGGCGAAGGGGGCTGCTGTTTTCATCGATATCCCCGCCGAGAATCATGAGGCGGTCGCGCTTGCCGAAGGCCTCGGCCTTCAACCGGTGTTCGAGACGACGCGCATGTATCGCGGGCCGGCGCCGGCCATCCCGCTGAAGCACGTCTTCGGCGTGACGACGCTGGAGCTCGGTTAGTCCAAGCGCGTCGCGATCTTCAGATTCGCTCGTCGTTGCCGCAAAACGGCTGCACATTTTTGCGCGACTGCTCTAATCCACCGGTGAGGCCGGCACGGTCGAGGCGGAAGCTTTCGGCCGGCCCTTTTCGGCGATCGCGATGCCGCCGAGCGTCAGCGCCAGCGCGATTGCATGAAAGGACTGAAGTGTCTCGCCGATCAGGGCGACGGAAAGCAGCGTGCCGAACACCGGCACCAGGTTGATGAAGAGGCCGGCCCGGTTGGCGCCGATTGCCTCGACGCCCTTGATGTAGAAGATCTGCGCCAGCAGCGACGGGAAGATCGCCGTGTAAAGGGTGATGCCCCAGCCGGCCCGGTCCGGCCATTGCGCCGCACCTCGGCCAAGCTCCCAGAGGAGCAGCGGCACCGACGTCAGCATGGCGGCGAAGGCCGGGAAGGCCATCAGCGTGCGCCAGTCGACCGGCGGTTTCCAGCGCAGCAAGATCGTGTAGAGCGAATAGGCAGCGATGGCGATCAGCATCAGCCCGTCGCCGCGATTGAGCTGCAGCTGCCACAGCGTGGCGAGGTCACCATGGGCTGCCGTCAGCGTCACGCCGACCAGCGTCATGCCGAAACCGAGGCATTGCGCCAGCGAGACGCCGGTGCGGAAAAATACGAAATTCAGCAGGAAGATCAGCATCGGAATGCCGGCCTGCTCGATGGCGACATTGATGGCCGTCGTATATTGCACGGCCGAGTAGAGCATGGCGTTGAAGAGGGTATAACCGATGGCACCGTAGCAAAGGAGCAGCGGCAGGTTCTTCCTCGCCACCGGCCAGTCCTTCTTCAGCTGGGGAACGGAAATCACGGCGATCAGCGCGACGGCGAGGAACCAACGCAGGAAGGTCAGCGTCATCGGGCTGATATGCCCGATCGCCAGCTTTCCCGCGACGGAATTGCCGCCCCAGCAGAGGGTGGCGATGACGAGGCAGATATAGGCCGTGGCTTGCAAGAGCGTTCTTCCCGTCTTTCTGCGATCGCCGTCCGGAGTTTTGTGACGGGCAATAACCTGCCGGCTGCTGATTTGTCACGTAAAAAGCCCAATCTACTGTGACAACAGGGTCGCTTTCCCAAAAACAAAGCTTTATAGATGCGCGGGTTTGAGCAGGTGCGCGGTTCTGCGCCGGTAACAGGAAGAGTTGGATGACGAACGTAGTCGTGGTCGGTTCGCAATGGGGTGACGAAGGCAAGGGCAAGATTGTCGACTGGCTTTCGGAGCGTGCGGATATCGTTGTGCGCTATCAGGGCGGACACAATGCCGGCCATACGCTCGTCATCGACGGCACGAGCTACAAGCTCTCGCTGCTGCCGTCCGGCGTCGTGCGCCCGGGCAAGATGGCCGTCATCGGCAACGGCGTCGTCGTCGATCCGCATGCGCTGATCGCCGAAATCGGCCGGCTGGAGGCGCAGGGCGTGACGGTTACGCCTGACAATCTGCGCATCGCGGACAATGCGACGCTCATTCTTTCCCTGCATCGCGAGCTCGACGCGATGCGCGAGGATGCTGCGTCGAACAGCGGCACCAAGATAGGCACGACACGCCGCGGTATCGGCCCGGCCTATGAAGACAAGGTCGGCCGCCGTGCCATCCGCGTCATGGATCTTGCCGATCTCGACAGCCTTTCCGGCAAGGTCGACCGTATTCTGACGCACCACAATGCGCTTCGCCGCGGCCTCGGCGTTGCCGAAGTCAGCCATGAGGCGATCATGGAAGAGCTGACCTCGATCGCCGATCGGGTGCTGCCGTTCCGTGATACCGTCTGGCTCTTCCTCGACAAGGAGCGCCGCAAGGGCTCCCGCATCCTCTTCGAAGGTGCGCAGGGCAGCCTGCTCGATATCGATCACGGCACCTATCCTTTCGTGACCTCGTCGAACACCGTGGCCGGTCAGGCCGCGGCCGGTTCCGGCATGGGCCCCGGCTCGCTCGGTTACATCCTCGGCATCACCAAAGCCTATACGACGCGCGTCGGCGAAGGCCCGTTCCCGACCGAGCTGAAGGACGCGATCGGCGAGTTCCTGGGCGAAAAAGGTCATGAGTTCGGCGTGGTGACCGGGCGTAAGCGGCGCTGCGGCTGGTTCGATGCCGCACTGGTGCGCCAATCGATCGCCACCAACGGCATCACCGGCATTGCGCTCACCAAGCTCGACGTGCTCGACGGCCTGGAAGAATTGAAGATCTGCGTCGGTTACATGCTCGACGGCGAACAGATTGATCATCTTCCCGCAAGCCAGGGAGCGCAAGCTAGGGTCGAACCGATCTACATCACGCTGGAAGGGTGGAAGGAATCGACCGTCGGCGCCCGCAGTTGGGCGGATCTTCCGGCGCAGGCGATCAAATATGTTCGCCAGGTCGAAGAGCTGATCGGGGCGCCTGTCGCGCTGCTTTCCACCAGCCCGGAGCGGGATGACACGATACTTGTGACCGATCCGTTTGAGGATTAAGCTCACGGGTCACTGTGGAGGATGGTTCGGTAGGGTACCGGACTTCTTGAGAAAGTACTGATGGCGGATTTTATTGCAGTTATTCGGCGGGCCGTCGACGGCCTGGCTGAAAATACCCCCGAAATGCGGGTGAAGGTCTACGAACGTGCTCGCGGCGCAGTGCAGCGGCAGCTCGAGAACATGAAGCCGCGTCCGCCGGAAGCCATGCTGCAACGCCAGCTCGAAAAGCTCGAGGCCGCCATCCGCGAAGTGGAAGGCGAACACTCCGAGGCGCTGCTGATCGACGAGCCGGTTGCCGCCGCGGCGCTGGAATCCGCAGAAGAACAAGCGGTTCACGACGAAAGCGAACCGGCGCCTGCGCCGGAGACTGCTGTCGAGGAGCCGGCTGACGAAGCCTATGCCGAGCCGCAGGCGGCCGAGGCCGCCGACGAGCCCGATCACCTGGAAGCCGCCCCGGCTGAGGAAGCTGAGGAAGAGATCGCCGCCGAAGAACCCCTTTCCGCGGAAGCATCCGTTCTCGCGGAAACGCCTGTTCCCGCGGAAACTCCCGTTTCCGCCGAGACATACTGGCATCCCTCGCAGGAGGAGGAAGCGCCGGCCGAGGAATGGCATGCCAGCGAGGCGCGCGACGTCGCTGCCGAGGATGTGCCGGCCGAACATGACGGCTGGAAGCAGCCCGTCGGGGATCACGACGAACAAGCCGCCGAATATCATGCTGAAGAGCAGCATCCCGTGGAAGCCGAAGAGGTTGCGGCGAAAGATGAGGTTGCGGCTGCACCGGCGCCGGTGGAAGATGAGGAGCCGGAGGCCGAGGAGGCTTACGAGCCCGCCGAGCCGCTTCAGCCGGTTACGCGCGGCATAGATCATGCATCGAACCGGCTGGTGGAGCCGGTCGCCAATTTCGATCGTCCGCAGGAATTCGTCGAGCACAGCCGCGAGGAGCCGCTGCAGGCTGACGCTGCGGCGCATTTCGATCCCGTCTGGGCCGAGCCTGCCGCCGAAACGCCGGCTCCGGCGCCAAAGGAAGCGGAGACCGAATGGGCGGAAGAGGAACTCCGGCAGTATTCGCAGACGGCGCCGATCACCCCGGATACCTCGGCGCGCGCCTTTGAGGAGGTGATCTCGAGCCTCGAAAAGGCGGCACCTGCGGCCGTCATGCCGGCGGCCAAGGAAAGTTTCTCCTGGGAGACTGCAGCCTTCGACGATCTGCCGCCGATCGAGGCCGGCAGCACCAAGAAGACGCCGGTCGCCTCGCATTTCGACGATGTCGATATCTTTGCGGAAGTGCACAACGGCAAGCCGGCGGCTGCAAGCGGCGCGCCGAGCGAGGACTGGCGCGAGGCGAAGGCGCTGCGCGGCTACGACCGCCGCGGTTCGGTCGCCGCTGACGACGATGATGCCAATCCGGGAATGGATATCGATCAGATCGTCGCTTCCAAGCTGCAAGGCAAGAGTTTCCGGATGGAGCCGAAGCGCCGTCGCTTCGGCATCGGCACGGTAATCACCCTCATCTTCGCGCTCATCCTGATCGGTGGCGGCGCCTATGCCGGCTGGATGAACAGAGAGGCGCTGGTGGCGATGGTCGACGGGCTCGTGAGCTCGGCACCGTCGCAGGCGACCAGGAACGAGGCGGCGACACCGCCGGCCGGCTCCGCGACGCCTGCCGAGCCTGGTGCGGTGACTCCAGCCCAGCCGACCACACCAGGAGCTCAGAATACGCCCGCGGCGCCGGCGCAGCCGAACCCGCAGGTGGCGTCAGTGAACAATGACGGCGCCGTGGCCAATTCGAAATTCACCCAGCGGCTGCTGACGGATGGGACCGAGGTCGACAGCGGACCGGCGACAGTGCCGGGAACGCTGACTGCGGAAGGAAAATCGGTCGCCGAACAGAATGTCGCGGCCGCGGATACGCCGCCGCCTGCCAGCGCGCAGGGCGATGCGGCACCGGCCGAAACGCTGACGCCGAACGGCCCGGCGGCATCGCCGCAGCAGACCGCTCCCGTCGGTTCGGCGCAAAAGATGTTCCTCTATGAGGAGCGCATCGGCCAAAGCTCGCCGACGGCGATCGAGGGATCCGTCGTCTGGAGCGTGCAGCACGAGGCCGGCCAGGGCGGAAGGCAGGAGGCTACGGTGCAGGGCAACGTCACCGTGCCGGAGCGCAATCTCTCGGCTCTTGTCACCTTCAAGCGCAACTCCGATCCGTCGCTGCCGGCAAGCCATCTCGTCGAGATCGTGTTCTCGGTGCCGCCGAATTTCGAAGGCGGCAGCATCGACAGCGTCCAGCGCATCTCGATGAAGCGCACCGAGCAGGACCGCGGCGACGCGCTGATCGCGGTTCCGGCCAAGATCACCGACGATTTCCACATGATCGCGCTCAACGACTATCCCGATGCACGCAAGGCCAATCTGGACCTGATGTCGACCCGCAGCTGGATCGATATCCCGGTCACCTACCGCAACGGCCGCCGCGCGCTGCTGACCATGGAAAAGGGCGACACGGGAACCGAAGCCTTCAATACCGCGATCAAGGAATGGACGGCACTCGGGGATGTTTCGACGAGCCAGTGAGGCGTATGCCTCATTGCCCTTCGTATGAGCGGCGGCGTCTTGCTCCATCTTCTCCCCAGCGGGGAGAAGATGGCCCGCAGGGTCGGATGAGGGGGACACACGACACGCCCTTCATTGCCCTTCGCTTGCGCTCAGCGCCTCGCTCCTGTCGTCGCTCGCCCCCTCATCTGCCTGCCGGCATCTTCTCCCCGCTGGGGAGAAGGGATATCCGGCAGCGCCTCGGTCCCTAAAGAGCGGCTGCAGCAGGTCAGGCCGAAGGCACGTCCTCCAACTGACAAAACAAAAACGCCACCTCCCGCGTCGGGGAGGTGGCGTTTCCAATTGTAAGTTCAGGCGATCAGGCGGTGGCTTCGACGACGCGGACGGCCTTGGCGCGTTCCTGGGCTTCCTTGCGGACAGCGTCCTGCACCTTTTCGAAGGCGCGGACCTCGATCTGGCGGACGCGTTCGCGGCTGATGTCGAATTCTGTCGAAAGGTCTTCCAGGGTCACCGGATCCTCGGCGAGGCGGCGAGCCTCGAAGATGCGGCGTTCGCGCTCGTTCAGCACGCTCATCGCTTTCGCCAGCATGCGCCGGCGGGTGTCGAGTTCGTCCTGTTCGATCAGCACGTCTTCTTGGCTGTCATGGTCGTCCACCAGCCAATCCTGCCACTGGCCGCTGTCGCCTTCGGCCGCCTTGATCGGCGCGTTCAGCGAGGCGTCGCCGGACAGACGGCGGTTCATCGAAATGACCTCCTCCTCCGAGACTTTCAGCTTGGTGGCGATTTCGGAGACGTGCTCCGGCTTCAGGTCGCCGTCATCGATCGCCTGGATGCGGCCTTTCAGCCGGCGCAGGTTGAAGAACAGACGCTTCTGGTTGGCCGTCGTGCCCATCTTCACCAGCGACCACGACCGCAGGATATATTCCTGGATCGAGGCCTTGATCCACCACATGGCGTAGGTGGCAAGGCGGAAGCCGCGCTCGGCATCGAACTTCTTGACGGCTTGCATCAGGCCGACATTGCCCTCGGAGACGACTTCGCCGATCGGCAGGCCGTAGCCGCGATAACCCATCGCGATTTTTGCGACGAGACGAAGATGGCTGGTGACCAGCTTGTGGGCGGCGTCGCGATCTCCGTGCTCAGCATAACGCTTGGCGAGCATGTATTCCTGCTGCGGCTCGAGCATCGGGAACTTGCGGATTTCGTCGAGGTAACGATTGAGACCGGCTTCGCCGGCGGTAATGGACGGCAAGGTATTTCGGGCCATAGTGCACCCTCCTAAAGTGGATTCCGATTCCCGTTGGAAACGCGTCCTCGCGTTAAAAAAGGCAAACCGGGACATGCGGCTCTACTGCGAGCCCGCACTAAGTCAATATACAGATAAGTGTGGCAAAACGGCGGTTCAAGGTGCCGCTCACGCGAGTGTGAGAGGGGCGGAGACGCCTCTCAAGTGCATCGCATCACCTTTGATTCAGGCGACTCGCTTTAGCTCTTTGTTTTTCTGCATGTCGTTATCCCGGTGACAGGCATCAACCGCGCAATGCTTCGATCAGTTCCACCATATCATCCGGCAGAGGCACTTCGAAATGCATGATTTCGCCGGTGCGGGGATGCTCGAACTGCAGCATGAAGGCATGCAGCGCCTGGCGGCCGAAACCGTTGACGATCTTGCGGATGTCTTCGGGCAGGAGATTGACCTTGGTCTTGAAGCCGGCGCCGTAAACCGTATCGCCGAGCAGCGGATGGCCGATATGGGCCATATGGACACGGATCTGGTGGGTGCGGCCGGTTTCCAGGTGGCACTCGACCAGCGAGGCAAGCGCCGTCGCATCCGGCTTTTCCTGGAAGCGCTCGATCACCTCGAAATGCGTGATCGCCTCGTCGGCGTCATGACTGTCGGGGCGCTTGACGGCGCGGCGCGTGCGATCGCCGGTGGCGCGGCCGAGCGGCGCGTCGACCGTGCCCGTCAGCGCGCGAGGCCGGCCCCAGACGACGGCCTGATAGGCCCGCTCCAGCGGCATGGTGCGGCCATGGTCGGCAAATTGGAGCGAGAGGTGGCGATGGGCAATGTCGTTCTTGGCGACGACCATGACCCCTGTCGTGTCCTTGTCGAGACGGTGGACGATGCCGGGACGGCGCACGCCGCCGATGCCGGAGAGCGTATCGCCGCAATGGTGAATCAGCGCGTTAACAAGCGTCCCTGTCCAGTTGCCGGCGCCGGGATGGACGACGAGACCGGAAGGCTTGGAGATGACGATGACGTCGTCATCCTCATGGAGGATATCGAGCGGGATGTCCTCGCCCTGCGGCGTCGGATCTTCCGGCTCGGGCAGCGTGAGTTCGAAACTATCGCCGGTGCGCACCTTGCGCTGCGGGTCGGTGATGGGTTCGCCGCGCAGAAAAACCTGGCCGTCCTTGATCAGCGCCTTGATGCGGCTGCGCGAAAATTCCTCGCCGACCTGGGCCGTCAGCCAGGCGTCGAGCCGGCCTTCGGCGCTTTCATCGGCGGTCAGGACTTTTCTATTGCCGGCTGCTTGTTTAAAGGGGTCGCTCAAGACGCTTCTTCTCCGACGTATTTTTTAGAACGGGACGCACAGATGACAGCAATCGAGCCAGACGACCAGGAAGAGAAGCCCCTTGATCCGGCGATGGAAAGTGTCCGGCGCAAGATGGTCCGCCTGCAGATCGTTTCCGGCGCCATCATGTTCGTGAGCCTTATGGCGGTCTTCGGCGCGGTTGTCTACAAGGTGATGCACAGCGAACCGAAGGAGACGGCGTCCGCTGTTGCCGCCTCCGGCGTGCCCTCGGATGCGCCGCTTGCGGCGACCGTTTCCCTGCCGCTCGGCTTCAAGGTGCAGTCCACATCGCTTTCGGCTGGACAGCTCCTGTTCTACGGCGAAACGGCCGAGGGCAAGAACAAGGCACTGGTTTACGATCTCAGGACCGGTCGCACCGTCGCGGACGTCACTGTTACGGGCAATTGAGGCCGGCATGGCCGCCGTCCCGATCGACATCGACAGTGCCGACGATCCGCGCGTCGCGGAATTCCGCGATATAAGAGAGCGCGACCTGACGGGCCGGGAGAACCGCTTCATCGCCGAAGGCACCGTCGTGCTGCGCATGCTGGCCGAGGCACATGCGGCAGGCCGCGGCTTTTCCGCCGAGAAGATCCTGCTGCTGCGCAACCGCGTCGACGGCGTTTTGCCGATCCTGAAGCGGCTGCCGGCCGATGTACCGGTCTATGTCGCCGAGGCCGATGTTCTCACCGGCGTCGTCGGTTTCCATCTGCATCGCGGTGTCCTCGCGCTCGGCCGGCGGGAGGATCGCGGGGAGGCGGCCCTTCTCGACGCACTGCCGGAGCAGGCGCTGGTGCTCGTCGGCTGCGGCATTTCCAATCACGACAATGCCGGTTCGATGTTCCGCAATGCGGCGGCCTTCCGGGCGGATGCGGTGCTGCTCGACGAAACCTCTTGTGATCCGCTCTACCGCAAGGCGCTGCGTGTCTCGGTCGGTTCGGTGCTGAGCGTTCCGCACCGGCGCGGCGGCAAGGCGCTGGATGTGCTGCTGGCGCTTGCCGAACGGGGTTTTGCCATCTGGACGCTTTCGCCGCATGGCAAGACCGATATCCGCGCCATTCCGGCCTCGACACGCATGGCGCTCGTCGTCGGCACCGAGGGCGAGGGGTTGCCGGAGGCGCTGCTTGCGCGCTTTCAGAGCGCGCGCATTCCGCAGTCGGAGGAACTCGACAGCCTCAATGCCGCGACGGCGACGGGGATCGCGCTGTTTTCCATGGCTTCCGCGATGGGGCGGATCTAGAGCAATTCCAGGAAAAGTGCGCAGCGGTTTTCCGTCCGGAATTGCGTAAAAACAAAAACTTAGAGCGGTTCTCCAATTCCATGAAAAGCTGAACCGCTCTAACCGCGACAATCGGGACTGATTTTCCCGGGTTATGCGCCAAATCAGAATGAGCGCGCGCTGCGCATCTTTCAGATGTGCGGGGGATTGGCGATGATCGCGGCTGCCCTGTCGGCAAGGCTGACGCGATCGTTCGGGTTCTTTTCCGCACCTTCCGGGAGAAGCGTTCGGATCGGCGAGGAGGGACCCTCGTTGAGTGCGGTCAGCGCCACCATGTTGGCGGCGATCGAGGCGATCTCCTCGCGGATCGCGCCGTCGCGGCCGCTGACGGCCTTCGCCTTTTGCAGGCGTTCGGCAAGGGCGGCGCTGCGCTTGCGGACATCCTCGCCGATCTCCGCCGTGACGGCGGCGGTGTCGAGCGTCGATGGTGTCGTGTCTTCGGCCGTCAATTCCGCCGGCAGCTCCGCGACCATCCCGGCAAGGCCGGCGTCGCGCAACACCCGATTGACCTTGCGGATCTCGGCATTGGCGGCCTTCAACTGTTCCTTCAACCTGGCGACCTCCTGCAGGCGGCGGGCGACCAGGGCCTCCTTTTCGGCGGCGGAAGCGCTCTCGCGCGCTGCCTTATCCTCGAGGCGGATCACCATATGCTGCTGCTGCGTCAGTTTCTGTTCGGCATCCCTTGCGCGCTTCTGCAAAAGGGTGACGTCCTGGCGTAACGTATCGCGTTCATCACGCAGCGCGTTGGCGCGGAATTTCAGGCTTTCCGCCTCGGTTTCGCGTGCGGCCAGGTCGATCCTCAGCCCATCGGTCTGTTCGCCGAGTTTGCTCAGCCGCGTCCTCATCGTCGCCAGTTCACTCTCCTTGTTGGCAGCGGACTGTTCGGCAATATGCAGATTGGTCTTCAACTGGCTGATATAATTCTCGTCCTTGCGCAGGTGCGAGCGCTGCTCGGCGGCCTCGACATGCATCTCGCCGATCTGGGCCTGCAAGTCGCTGATTTCGGCGGCAAGCCTGCCGGCATCGACGGCGAGCGCGTCGTGGCGGAGCTGGAGCGACAGGGATTTTTCGCGTTCACGCAGAAGGTCCTGGGTGGTCCGGGCATTTTCAGCGGCATAGAGCGCGCGCACCATATCCTTCTGGGCGCGAACCTCCTGCGGGCTCAGCGGCATCGTCGCCTTCAAGCGGTTCTCGGTATACCAGACGATGCGGCGGTGCACGGCCGGCGAGACCAGAAAGACGAGGAAGGCCGCGGTCAGGAAGCCCAATCCGAACAAGAGAGCATATTCGATCACGGCGCGGCCATCGGTAAGAAGGTTGATACGGGTTGGCCGCGATGATTAAGCACGCAGGACACGCATGGCAAGGCCACCGATGCGGGCGGTGGCGGATTCCAGCGGTTTGCGGCCTCAGAAGGGGTTCCAGGTCGGCGCCTGGGTAATCTTGAGATAGCCGACATTGACACCCAGGCGAGCGCCGACGCCGGTGCGGATCGGCACCACCAGTACGTCATTGTTCTTGAGCAGTGTCATGCCGAAGCCGGCGATCACATAGGCCGAGCCGCTGACGCCGCCGAAGCGGGCATAGATGCCGTTGACGGAGGGCAGGTCGTAGACCAGCATCATCACCCGCGAGCCCTGGCCGCCGTAGTCGAGGCCAAGCGAGGGGCCTTGCCAGTAAAGATTATGTTCGCCGGCGTTTTTGGTGTTCAACTGGCCTTCGCCATAGGTAAGACCGGCGATGAAGGCGCCGCCGCCTTCCTGTCCGAGGATATAGCCATTCGGGAGGCCGTATTTCTGGAAGGCACTCTCGACGACTTTGGCAAGTCCGCCGCTGGCGGAGCCGAAGAAGGAATGGCCGGCATCGACGATTTCCTGCATCGTGTACTGGCCGTTGTCCTGGGCGGAGGCGGGTCCGGCAACCATCAGCGAGGAAAAAACGAGGGCCGAAAGCAACCTGCAGAAGCCGATCAATCGGTGCGGAAATCGAGGGCGCATGGTGTCATCCGTTCGTCGTTTGGCTGGAGCGGGCAACCGCTCGCGGCGATTGGTGCATTTTGCGCCGATGATCTTAACAATCGGTTTACCAAATATGGTGTCATTATGGCACCGAATACGACCGCAAACTTCGCGCAATTTTGATGAAGCATATTCCCGGGCGCGATGAAATTGCCGCCCCTCAGGAGACGATGATGTCCAAGAACCCCAATCTCACCTTGTCCGGCCCGGATCTGGCCGCGCTTCTTTGCAGCCGCGTTTGCCACGATGTCATCTCACCGGTCGGTGCGATCAATAATGGGCTGGAACTCCTCGATGAGGGCGGTGCCGATGCCGATGCGATGGATCTGATTCGCACCAGCGCGCTCAACGCTTCCGTCCGCCTGAAATTCGCACGCCTCGCCTTCGGCGCTTCGGGTTCCGTCGGCGCCTCGATCGACACCGGCGAGGCCGAGCGTGCCGCCAAGGATTTCGCCGTCGCCGAGAAGAAGACCGAGGTGATCTGGAACGGCCCGCGCGCCATCGTCGCCAAGAACCGCGTCAAGCTGCTGCTCAACCTCTTCCTCGTCGCCTATTCCGCGATTCCGCGCGGCGGCGTGCTCGAGGTGACGCTGGAAAATCCCGAGTTCGATGCCAGGTTCAAGCTTACGGCCAAAGGCAAACTGATGCGCTTGCCGCCGAAATTCGTCGAGATATCGACCGGCGCGATCGAGGAGGCGATCGACGCCCATTCGATCCAGCCCTATTATACCGTTCTTTTGGCGCAGGAGTGCGGAATGACGCTCGATCACAGCGCCAGCGCCGAAGAACTGGTGTTCACCGCGGTGGCTGTGGCCACCTGATTCCTGCGCGTAAAACGAGTATCGGTGTTCGCGCGGTAACGATTCCTTAGCCTGATCGACCTATGCTTGGCTGTTGTTTAGAGGCCCTTGCAAGGACAGATGCAGGGGTAAAGGAGTCGCCATGCAGAGATTCATGATCACCGATAATTCGGACATCGTCCGCAAGGTCGGCAAGCGCATTCTCTCCGAACTCGACTTTCTCGTCAGCGAGGCTTCCAACGCCGGCGAGGCGCTGCAGCGCTGCCAGGCGGAGCTGCCGGAATATCTGATCGTCGATTCCGGCATGGAAGGCGCGCTCGACCTGATCGCCGCCATCCGCGCCATGGACGGTGGCAAAGAGGTCAAGATCTACTACTGCGTCGTTGAGGCGGATCTGAAGAAGCTGATGGCGGGCAAACGCGCCGGTGCCACCGACTTCCTGCTGAAGCCCTTCGATCGCAAGATCCTGACCGCCGTCTTCGGAAACCGCGCGATCGCTGCCTGACGGCATATCTTTTCCATGCGCCATGATGTCGAAAGTGCAAGCGCTTTCGGCCGCCGACATTTCGGTTCCTTGATCGAGATCTTGAGGATTTTGAACCGGTCTAATGCATGTCGCCCGGAAGTGTGCAGCGGTTCTGGGATAACGACATGCATAAAAACAAAGCGCGAAAGCGCGTCGCCTCAATCAAATTTGATGCGACGTGCTTTGGCCTGAGATCCTCCGTATCTGGCGGCGTCTCATTGCCAGGCAGAAACCAAAAAAATCCCGCCGGAAGGGCGGGATCTTCGTCATCCGATAAGGGGGATCGGAAAAATCAGGCGGTTTCGGCGTATTCGGCACCATCCGGCTCGCGCAGAACGTAGCCACGGCCCCAGACGGTCTCGATGTAGTTGGCACCGCCGGCGGCGTTGGCGAGCTTCTTGCGGAGCTTGCAGATGAAGACGTCGATGATCTTCAGTTCCGGCTCGTCCATGCCGCCGTAAAGGTGGTTGAGGAACATTTCCTTGGTGAGGGTGGTGCCCTTGCGGAGCGAAAGCAGCTCCAGCATCTGGTATTCCTTGCCCGTCAGGTGGACACGCTGGCCGCCGACTTCGACAGTCTTGGCGTCGAGGTTGACGATCAGCTCGCCGGTCATGATGACCGACTGGGCGTGGCCCTTGGAGCGGCGGACGATGGCGTGGATACGGGCGACGAGCTCATCCTTGTGGAAGGGCTTGGTCATATAGTCGTCGGCGCCGAAGCCGAGGCCGCGAACCTTGTCTTCGATGCCGGCCATGCCCGAGAGAATGAGGATCGGTGTCTTGACCTTGGACAGCCGGAGCGTGCGCAGCACTTCATATCCGGACATGTCGGGCAGGTTCAGATCGAGAAGGATGATATCATAATCATACAGCTTGCCCAGATCGACGCCTTCTTCACCGAGATCGGTGGTATAAACATTAAAACTTTCTGATTTCAGCATCAACTCGATGCTCTGCGCTGTAGCGCTATCATCCTCGATGAGAAGTACCCGCATAATTATCCCCTTTACCGCCGCCGAAAGGTGGTCTGGCCCCCACTCACGATACCGAACACGCTACGTGATTTGGAAGCTGCCACGAAATGGTTAACAAATTCTAATTCACTCTGGCAAGGAGTATCGAATTTATTAAATAATTTTTCCATTTCTCTGTTTTCCAATAGGAATCTCAAAAAGGCTCTCCTCAACTTTTACATTAGGAAAAGACGCTAAGTGATTCATCCGACTCGCCAATGAAAAGGTTCGAATTTCATGCCGCGGCATTTACCGACCCTTAAATCATCGGGCCTATCATTAACGATGCCCGTAAACGAAAGGTTACCAGCGGTAGGTATTTGTTAATATCGCCGGAAATTTTTTAGCAAACCGTGTCAAAGCGGCGCGCAGGGCGGTTTCAAGTTGAGCCGGGGTCTCGCATCACGGGAGTAATGCGTATGAAGTCGCGAGAGAGTCTCGTTCGCCTGAAGGAATTTCAGGTGAACGAAAAACGACGTCAATTGCAGCAGTTGCAGATGATGATGTCCGAATTTGAACGGATGACGAAGGATCTGGAGAGCCAGATCGTCGTCGAGGAAAAGAAGTCCGGTATATCAGACCCGAATCACTTTGCTTATCCGACCTTCGCCAAGGCCGCGCGTCAGCGGGCCGACAACCTGCAGGTTTCGATCAAGGAACTGAAGATGCAGGAAGAGACGCTGGAATTGGCGCTCGAGGAAATGCAGGCGGAATATGCAAGGGCGACGGCGCTGGAAGAGCGTGACACCAGCGCCCGGGCTAGGGCGTAAGAGAAACGGCGGGCGCCGGCTTCGGCGCCCCGGGGATCGCCTCAGAGAAGCCATGTATGACGGGCGCGCTGTCCTTCATACATGGCTTTTGGTGTTTGCATGTGGTTATCCCGGAACTGCACGGTTGCGGGCGGCATGCCGCGACAATCAGTTTACGACATCCTGCCATTCCGGATGACGCTGTGCCTGCGCCTTGAAGAAGGGGCAGAGCGGGATGATCTTCCAGCCGCCGCCGCGCGCCGCCTCCACGGCGTGGAACGCCAATGCCTGGCCGACGCCCTTGCCGCGCAGCGCATCGGGAACGGCGGTGTGATCGATGATGACCAGCTTTGGCGATGTGCGTGAATAGGTCATCTCTGCCTCGTGTCCCTCGACCTCGGCCGTATAACGGCCGCCGGAGGCGCCTTCCTCGTTTCGAATCTCCATTGTCTTTCCTCGTGGTCGGATATTGTCGCCGCAGACCGTGACATGACGGGGCGGTCATGCCAAGCCACAGGGGTGGTGCGCGAAGGAGACGCAGTGTTCATGCAAAATGTCGGATCGATGCAAGGTGCAGGGCGATGAGCAGGGTTTTGTTGATCCGTCCGATTCTGCTCGTGGCAGCGCCGTTCTTTCTGGCGCTCGGCCTCGTCTTGCCGCTGGTTCGTTTCGAGACGCTGTATTTTTTCGATAAGACGCCATCGCTTATCGAAATCATCGTTCGCTTTGGCAGGGCGGGGATGGACTGCTGGCGGCGATCGTCGCGCTGGTTTCGGTCGTGCTCCCGTTTCTGAAGATGATCGGCATCACCGTGGAGGCGATGGGGATTACCGCGGAAGCGACGGGTGCCGGCGGCGGGGCCGGCAGCCTGTTTTATCGTCGCGTCGTGCCGCATCTGTCCAAGTGGTCAATGATGGACGTGCTGCTGGTCGCGATCGTCATTGCGGCGGCAAAGACGACGGGGCTGGCGGATGCCTTCACGCAGCCCGGCCTCTGGTGCTACGCGGCCTCGTCAATGATTTCGGGCCTTCTTCATTCCCTGATGGGAGATGCGTCCGGCCCGAAATAAATTTCATCGATGCTGGCGTGCAATCAGTGGCGATATTGCTGGATGCGCGTGGTGCGCAGGCCGGCAAGGCCATGGCTGTTGATCGACGACTGCCAGGAGAGGAACTCTTCGACCGTCAGCGTGTAACGCTCGCAGGCCTCTTCCAAGCTCAACAGGCCACCGCGAACCGCCGCGACAACCTCTGCCTTCCGGCGAATCACCCAGCGCCGCGTATTGGGCGGCGGCAGATCCGCGATCGTCAGGGGGCTGCCATCGGGGCCGATGACATATTTCACTCGAGGACGTATCATTTCGGTCATTGGACTCTCTACACAACGCAAGACCACGGACGTCACTCTAGCCTGCCACATTTAAAATTTGCCTAAACCCATCGTAAGACTTTGATAACAAATTTAGACGCCGTCCGGCCCCGGATTGGGGGTAGGCGACTGCCGCCACGTGAATTTGTCGCGGCTGCATGGGAGCGATGCGGAGTGAATAAGACCCGGTTTGCCGGGACAATTTTCTAAGCGCCGCAAAATGAGAATGAGCGCAAAACGTCGTCTCTGTTCTTCCCACTGTATCGATCCAATCCAGTTCGTGCCTTTGACGCTTCGTGTCCTTGGGATGCGGGCAAAAGCCGTCTTTCCCGTTTCGGCGCGAGCTTCTCGTTGCCGCCAGCGCAGCCAAGCCGAAGTCGACGATATGAGGTTAAGGATGAAAAGGTGGGAGCGGGCAGTCGATGACTGCGCTGAGAATGCTGCATTTCTGCCTTCGCAGACCGAGGTCATCGGGATTTCTGTCGATGCCATGGAGCGGTTCGGCGAGATGGCGATGCTTGCGAGCTTCGATATCTATCTGTTCTCGGCTTTCCTGCGGGGCGCGACCGCGCGGCTTTCATCGAAACCTGTCGATCAGTAACTGGCCACAGAATTTCGTCGAGTACGCCGCCGCTGATCTCTTCTGTTGCGGCAGCCTGGTCATCGCGATGAAGCGGACGATCGTGCCGATCTTCTGGAAGGAGGAGCCATTTGCGGGCAGCGTCACCAATCAGGAAAGCCGCCGGGCTGAAGAATGGCTTCGCCTAGCGTTGCACGACGCTGCCCTGAAACGATACATCTTCACCTTCTCGGGCAACTGTCCCATGCAAGGAAAGGCGATGGTGCTGCTCTATGGCTGTGTAGAGCTTTTGGACGAGGTCTCGCGCAGCACCGGCCGGAGGAGCTATCAGATTCACACATCATCGAAAGCTGAGAGGAGGAGGGATACGCCGCGCTTAGCGGCCTGGAACTGTTGCCAG
>NZ_NWSQ01000016.1 GCF_002531725.1 Rhizobium sp. L43 | reverse complement strand
TTGCAACAAGAGAATCAGAAGGCAATCCCATAGGCAATTTTAAATGTGTGAATGCCATAGCCCCGAGGGGAGAAGAGATTTGGGGCAGCGTCTCGATTCCCTCCTCTTCCGTCATCCCAAGCGGCAGGCACCACGACTAGCGGGTGATGGGCGCTGCCGCCTGGCAGCAATGGCACAGTATAACCGTTTCCGCCAACCTCCCTGCTCCCGCTGGAAACTCTTCATCAAGCATATCTGCATAAATCCATGGGATAAGTGCTTTGCCTCCACCCGCCCGCGACATTGCCGCTCGACACTCTCTTTGCAAAATCGGAAACGGATGAGACTGAAAACGTGCTCGTTCGCGAAGCACTGATTCACGCGCCGCCAGGGGCGCCGCGGCGTCGATTCCGATGCCCGGACGATCCTGTTTATATCGGGGAAAAGCCTGAAATCCGCCGGGGCGGGCCATGTCAGAAGACGTTGTGTTCCTTGCAAAGCGCCCGGTGGACCTCGGTCCAGAACAGCGCCAGCGGGGTGTCGCCGTTGCGCTCGGCAACGAGGGCGCGGATCAGCGCTTCGGAGCCCGCCATGTCCTGCCAGCTGGATCTCAGGCCCTTGGCGGCCTGTTGGCATTCGGCAATCTCGAATGGTCTCTTGCTGTCCATATGAGGTCTCCTCGTGGAAAGGCGCTAGCAGACGGAGCCCGGATTGTCATTCCCCGCATATGTGGGGGTGCCTTGTATTTAAGACGGTCCTCACGGTAGGATTGAGGGAATTGGGGCAGTGGAAATGATCGAGAATACCTATAGCGAAAAGTTCGAACCCGCATTCGAACAGATCAAGGCCGCGGTCAATGTGGATGCCGCCATCCGCATTCTCCAGGCAGAATATGGCCTCGATTTCGTCACCTACCATCTCGCCCAGACGATCGCGGCCAAGATCGATTCGCCCTTCGTGCGCACCACCTATCCGGATGCCTGGGTCTCCCGCTATCTCCTGAACAGCTATGTGAAGGTCGATCCGATCGTCAAGCAGGGCTTCGAACGCCAGCTGCCCTTCGACTGGAGCGAGGTCGAGCCGACGCCGGAGGCCTATGCCATGCTGGTCGACGCCCAGAAGCACGGCATCGGCGGCAACGGCTACTCCATTCCCGTCGCCGACAAGGCGCAGCGCCGCGCGCTGCTATCGGTGAATGCCCGCATACCGGCCGACGAATGGGCCGAACTGGTGCGCCGCTGCCGCAACGAATGGATCGAGATCGCCCATCTGATCCACCGCAAGGCCGTCTATGAGCTGCACGGCGAGAACGATCCGGTGCCGGCATTGTCGCCGCGCGAAATCGAGTGCCTGCACTGGACGGCGCTCGGCAAGGATTACAAGGATATCTCGGTCATATTGGGCATATCCGAGCATACCACGCGCGATTATCTGAAGACCGCCCGCTTCAAGCTCGGCTGCGCCACGATCTCGGCCGCCGCCTCGCGGGCCGTGCAATTGCGCATCATCAATCCCTAGCCCGAAAATCAAGTCAGTTTCGGAAAGCACGATGCCCCGATTCACAAAGCCGGCGCGTCGGGGTCCTTGCCGCGCCCCGGCTGCACCTGATCCGATTCATCATACTTTTGGGCTAATCCCCTCATCTGGGGGGGCCTATCTGAGGGAATTTCCGATCCGGCCCGTCTGAACCATTCTGCTTTCCACGGACTTGCAAACGCTGGAGGGCAAAATGTTCGTTATCATTCAGGCACATGAGTATCAGAAATACGCTGCCGTACTCGATCAGATGTTTCGCCTGCGCAAGAAGGTTTTCGCCGAGACGCTCGGCTGGGACGTTCCCGTCGTCGGCCCCTACGAACGCGACAGCTACGATTCGCTGGCTCCCGCCTATCTCGTCTGGTGCAACGACAGCCGCACCCGCCTTTACGGCGGCATGCGCCTGATGCCGACGACCGGCCCGACCCTTCTCTACGATGTCTTCCGCGAGACATTCCCCGATGCCGCCGATCTCATCGCCCCGGGCATCTGGGAAGGCACCCGCATGTGCATCGACGAGGAGGCGATCGCCAGTGATTTCCCCAATATCGATGCCGGCCGCGCCTTCTCGATGATGCTGCTTGCGCTTTGCGAATGCGCGCTCGACCACGGCATCCATACGATGATTTCCAACTACGAGCCCTATCTCAAGCGCGTCTACAAACGTGCGGGCGCCGAAGTGGAAGAACTCGGCCGCGCAGACGGCTACGGCAAGTATCCCGTCTGCTGCGGCGCCTTCGAAGTGTCGGACCGCGTGCTGCGCAAGATGCGCGCCGCCCTCGGCCTGACCCTACCCCTTTATATCAGACACGTGCCGGCCCGCTCGGTCGTGACGCAATTCCTGGAGATGGCAGCATGAAACGCATCGTTGAAACCGCGACACAGAAAGACATCGGCATGCTGGAGCGCCATGTTCTCGCATCCCGCGACATCGCCACCCAGATAGGCGATCCCTTCCTCTCCTATCTCCTCTCGATGGCGCTGTTCACGATCTACGAAAAGAAGGCTCACCACGAGAACGAGGCGCTGAAGAGCAGCTTCGGCTGAGGGCGCGACCCCCTCCGCTGCACCCGAAGACGAGCATGTCTCCCGGCGCCTCGCGCGCAGCCGCAAAACCAGTCCCCGTTTTGCGGCTGCGCGCGCCTGTCATCTCATCAGCCAATCCCGTCACGTCATCAGAGAATCGATCGTCGAGATCAGTGCGTCGTGCATATAGGGCTTCGGCAGGAAGGCGGCATTGGCGGGCAGCGCCATCGGGTCGAGCCGCACCATGCCAGATGTGATGATGATGCCGATGTTCGGCCGCATCGCTCGCACCCGCTTGGCAAGCTGGAGACCGTCCATCGAACCGGCCATGTTGACGTCGGTGAACAGGATATCGACATCCTGCCGGCCCTTCAGCACCACCAGCGCCTCATCGGCATTCGCCGCCTCCAGCGCCACATGGCCGACATCCTCCAGCACATCGAGGACATTGAACCGGATCACCGGTTCGTCCTCCACGATGAGCACCACGGCACTGTTCAAAGCCACCATCAGCAATCGCCTTCTTCATCGAACACGATCTCACTAATTGTCGCCCGCGCGGCAAGGTTCCAGTGCCGGCATCGATGAAATATGCATCGTCCACAGATGCTTGCGCTCTCCGCTTGTGGCTCTCTGCAATTTGCGTTAGAGCGAACCGATGCTGCGGGAACCATTGCCCCGGCATCACGGTGCCGGCCTCCGGCACCAAGGCGCTGGACATCCGGCGCCGAGGGCCTGTAGCTCAATGGTTAGAGCCGGCGGCTCATAACCGCTTGGTTGGGGGTTCGAGTCCCTCCGGGCCCACCACTTTTTCCAGGCTGTAGCCGGACGCGAAATTCCGGAATTTTGACACTAGGTTCCGGAATTTTGAGAAACCTTTGAAGTGCCCTCAAAGGATGTTTTGAGACCTGTGGCTCGATGGAGGTGACAGATCTTATAATTGCTAGATGTCGGGAAACTCCCCGCTTTTGGACGCCACGTATAGTGATGCGTTCCTGAATTGAAGCTGATTTAATGGCGCTCGATCACAAGCACCCAAGATAATTGGCTCGCTTATTGTTCTGCCGATATCGCCCCTTTTCGCGTCCATCCCCGTTGCAAGATAGATACCCAACTGAGGCGATATTGGCAGAAAGACTTCGGACCCATGCCAAGTGATGGAGAAAGGCGCTACTACGTTCGAAGCAGGTCGACTTCTTTTATTGACCACGGAAACCGGATCATCCCCCAATAAGAACTCGCTTTCATGCAGCTTGTAGAGATAAAGATCGGCGCGCTGCAGGACTGCGGCCAGGTTGACGACTTCAATTGGCATCGCGACCAACCTCATATCCCTCAAAGAGTCTTCGCCATCAGCTGCCTTTCCGAGCGGACGCATCTTGTTTGTGGGGTGAGGCAATGTCGGAATGAGCCTGCGCAGGTGCTCCTGCTGCTTTAGAAACCTCGAAGGCGTTCGATACCACTGCAAGACAACGAATTTCACGAGTTCGAACCGTTGCTCGGGCTGCAGATCCAGGCGTTCACTCTGAACGACATTCTTGATGATATCTCCAGCGGGTGTTTCAAAGAATCTATCGAGCACCTGTTCCACATCAGGCACAACCTGCTCTTCTGGAAGATCGCCGAATTGAGGCAATCCGTCCGGCACGATTCGGTGGAAGTCACGTAGCGAAAAGGACCTTGCTACGGTGCCCCCAAAGATGCGACGAGTGTCTTTTTCCATCAAGTTAAGATGGACCCCATCGTGCGAGAATTGTTGCAAGAGTAATCGAGGGACAAAATGGTGCGCAGCCATTCATTGGAACCCTTGCGAATGGCGCGCGGCCAAGGCCATCCAGAACATCCGCACTATCAATCTTCCTTTAGCCCTCGATCAACTCATTCGCATTCGTACCCTTTCCCCCACCGATCGAATAGGTCAATTCGACAGGGTGAACTAGACACCCATCGAACAGCCTGCGGATCTCAGGCACATCGTTTATCGACAGGATGAAGCGGCCTTTTAGCTGGCGCAGGCGAGCCGCCATAGCCTCGAACTGGTCGCGCGCAAAAAGCGCTTTCCCATAGTCACCTTCGTTCCCGAACGAAGCCGGTGCGCCCCGATGGCGCGCGCGTTTCTTTCGGAGATGGATGGAGGTGCTGTTCATCTGCACTCTTTACTACAACGGCAAAGGGCGGAAAAGCCGCCGGCCGGTGATGCCGACGGCGCGCTAGTGGGGCGCCAAGGTTGGTGTCCGCGGCAATACCGACTAAAAATCAAAGTACACGGTCACACCTGACCGACGACGATAGGGGTAATCGTCGCGGTAGCCGTAATAGTCGCGATGGCCGTAATACCGCTGACGGTAGCACGAGCCGTAATACCTGCAGTCGCGGTAGGCGTGCCGCCGTTCCCAGTGGCGATTCGCGTGCCATTTATGATGTTTCCGGTGTTTGACCTGCTCGACGTCGCCGGTGTGCACATGTACTGCGTTCGGCACCACGATCGGTGTGGCGTTCAGCGGCAGAGCGAAAGATGCAGCCAACACTATGGCTGCGAGTGACGAAAAAAGCATCTTCATCGGCGCATCCTTTCAGGCTGTGAGTCTGGGTTAACAGGCATTAACCTTCGATGAACGGCCCAGCGGCGCGAAGTCTTCACTTGTGTGCCTGTCCACTATTCCGACCGTTTGCATTGCTATTCATTCCCCCTATGGATCGACAATCTGGTGCCCTTCAACAGGGCTGGGGAGGCATCTAAAGCGGATGATACCGAGAGAAAGGCGGACTTAAGTCGGACTGGCAACTCCAGGCCCTGCTGCTCATATTAGCCTTGAGGCATGTTGAAGATCCGTGGAGGGCGGATCAGGAGGAGACTATGAAGTTCGGCCCCGACAACTACAATCACGAAGAGCGCTGCTCGCAAGGCCACAGTTCAGCATCGACGATCGCAACCATCGAGGCAGCCCTGTCCGCAAATCCGGACATCGACAGCAGCGCCATCGAGATCCGGATGCTCGGCCCTGTCGTCCTGCTCGAAGGCTATATCACGAAAGCCGCAGACCGCGACAAAGCCATCTCGCTTGCGGCGATGATCGTCGGCGAGGAGAATGTCCACGACCGGATGCTGAGCCGCTTCCCGACGCAGTAGCGAGCGTTATTCCGCGAGCTCGGACGTACCAAGAGGGATGGCGAAAACCTGCGCCTCCAGAATGCGTCAATCTGACCCGGAAAGTGGATGTGACTATTTAAACATGCCCACAGGCATTCCGTGTAGCGGAGGAACTATATCTTATCGGAGGCGTTCACCGGGACACTCAAGATCCTGGGAGGATAACATGAAAGCACTGGTCATCTCTGCGGTATCGGTTTTTCTGTCACTCGGAGGAGCGGCGGTCGCGCAGACGACGACGGTCGTCGTCCCTGGCGAGGTCAAGACCTATGTCCAAAAACAGGAAACGCCATCCGTCACCTTTGAAGGTGACGTCGTAGTCGGTACGCCGCTTCCTGACACGGTCGAGATCCACACAATCCCCGATCAACCTGATTACGGTTATGTGGTCGTCAACAAAAAGCGCGTGCTCGTCAATCCGAAGACCCGCGCGGTGATTGAGGTCATCCAATAACTTGAAAGCATCGCGGGCCTCTTTCCAAGGCCCGCGATGCTTTATCACCTTCCTCCGCATCAGGTGCCGTTCGCTCGGCGCGCGAGAGTTGAATTCAGTTTGGCATCCACCGCAGCGAGCTGCATCAAATGACGTCGTTGCCATGAAACGCAGAATAAGCCCCGCTTTTTTGTGGGGCTTTTCTACTGCTGATCGACGGACAGTTTTTAGAACTTCACGCCGATTCCGAACTTGAGTTCGTGCTGGTCGAGGTCGACATCAACGCCGAGAATGTCTTTCTCGCCGAAGTCGTTATATCGGTACTCTCCACGCGCGAAGATGTTGTTGGTGATGGCAAAGTCGACGCCAGCGCCGACAGTGTAACCGTTGAAGGTCTCCGTTTCCTTGTCGAATCCCGGCAGGTCCACGTATCCACGCGTGGCGGTCCATCCAGCTGCGCCATAAAGCAGCGCTCTGTCAAAGGCGTAGCCGACACGACCACGAACAGCGCCGGCCCAATCGGTCCCAACGTCCGCCCCCAGCGCTTCCTCTTCGTTCCAATTGTATTCGAGATTGCCCTCGATACCGACAACGATGTTGTTGTCGAACTGGAAATTGTAACCCGCAAATCCACCGAAGACGCCGCCGTTGAAATCCTGAGAATCGCTGGCGCCGCCGACGCTGAAGTCACCGTTCAGCCAACTGGCGCCGCCATCGATACCAAGATACGGGCCTGACCAGCTGAAAGCTGGCGCAGCCGCAACAGGTGCGGCCGGGACGTCCTGCAAGGCATCCGCTGCAAACGCGCTCGTTGCGACAAGTGCTAGAAAAATGGTGGCGATCGTTAGCTTCATCTTCGTTTACCCCATGTCTTGCAACATATTAGATACGGCCCAACTCAACAAATAGCTGTAACGCTAAAGACACACTCGCAAAACTATATGGTAGAGAACATATGCGCCAAAGTGATCATGGCAAGTATCGCGCCCGCTAATAACTGCAGGACCGCCCGTCGCTGGGTCTAAACCCGTCCGCGCAGGCCGGGTTCAGTGGACGACCCTCATGATAGTAGCCGCCGATCGATGAAGTCTGATCGAGACTTCCGGACGAGGCGCAGGCCGAAGTGATCGTGGCAAGGCTGATCAGGCCGGTCGCGATAAATGCGAAAAATCGGTTTATCTGAGCTTCTCCCTCGGAGGGATGTGGCTTTTCTTCCGCGCAAACAGACTTCTATATTTGTTGCAAGATCGCGCGCCGGACTGCGGCTAGAAGTATGCGCCACCGTTGCCAACTATCGGCTGTGGAGACTTACCGAGAATGATCGGAAACTTCGCGTTCGTCCTTCAGCCTGATCGTCGAGCCACCTGCCTTTCGATCGAAGTTGTGGTACTGATTAATGGATGTCGTTGTTCTCGGGAGGGGGTAGCAATTCATGGTCGTTCACAGGGATATGACTAGCGACGAATGGAAGTGGCTTGTGCGCCTTTGCCAACACGAAGCGGATAGCATTCCTAAGGAAATCGAAGCGCGGTTTACCGAACTTGGTCTGTTGGGGCCGAATGGTCTTTCGGACAATGCCAGGAATCTGGTTCAACATGAACTGCTGGCGGAGCGTCGGAACAGACTGCAAGGACTTCACTGAGTGATAACTTAGACGCCAAGCAGGTGTCCAAAGCGGTGATGTTTATTGCGGCACGGCCCACGCCGGAAATGAGACGCTCCATGAACCAGTTTTGACTGGCGTTCTGCCGTGGACATTGCTTGTAACCCCAGGTATCGGCGCCATCGAAGACCTGACCACGGTGGAAGTTAACGCCGGATAGACAATTTGGAGGCGGTTTCGTCATCGCGTTGCGAGCGAGTCGGCTCGGTGAGGGCGTTCACTGTTTTTACTTAATCCCCAACTCCACACCTTTAGTCGCCTTAGGCCGGCCGATCGTGTCCTTAAGCCAGCATTCGGATTTTTTGGGAACATAGGAAAATGCCTTGCAAGCATTGTCGCCGATACAGGCAGTGAAACACTGTAAATAGTTGCTGCCTCTTAAGCGCTTATAGTCTCCGCCGGGGAGATCGATGCCGGAATAGCTCGTGAAATCAGACACGATCACATCGGCTGCCTTTGACGATGCATAGGCGGCCACCGCATCCGAATTCCTTATCAGGGCGACAATATTGTTCTTCAGAAAGCAAACGCCGTGCTTGGTGTTGTAGGTAATCGCCCTACATTGGCCGTCGCCTTCGCAAATCTCGCGGCATCCTGAATAAGTAACATCCTTAACGGCTCGGTAGTCGAAGCCGATCGCGTCATAGCCGCGAGCATCGATGAACGAGGCAGTTGGCGGTGCGGGTAGATTAGTCGTGGCGCTTGGCATGTTGGCCGACGCCTGTTCCTGTTTCTCGCCGTAGCAGAGTATCTGGAAAACCGAGGGCGTGATCTTGTCGGCCAGGTCAGCGGTCGAGATCGGCTGCTGATCCGCTGCGCGGTCTCCAGATTGCCCGGTAATGTTTTGGGACTGGAGGAAAAGGTCGGCAACCGAGGCACGGATAGCGAAATTCACGTTCTGCGCCGTGATGCCGATCTCGTCCGCGAGTCCCTTGGACAGCGTCGCGCTGGTGATGCCCATGAGAAAGCCATCGCGGTCAACGACCGGCCCGCCTGAATTGCCGGGCTGGATCGGTGTCGAAATCTGTATGTAGCGGGTGTCGTTTCGAAGCCCCGCAAGCGCGTTGACGTTGCCTGTGGTGACCTTAACTGAATCCGACAGCAACGTCGCCAGGGGAAAGCCTATGGCTAGGATGTCCTCGCCGAGGCGCGTTGGTGCGTGACGGAACACAAGAGGCTTCAAAGGCTCGGCAGCATTGACCCTCACCAAAGCCAGATCGTTCGTGGCGTCGATCCGCGGGTCGGCGGCATCACCCTTGCCCTTCACTTCGATGCGCGTGCATCCCTGGACGACGTGCGCATTGGTCAGCAGCCACCCATCGGTGGTTACTGCGAAGCCGGTCCCCGATGACGTCGGGCCGCCGGCAAGACATAGGGAAGCAAAAACAGCGGAAAAGAAACTGCTCCAAAAGACGCGAGACAAGGTTGCCATCTGAATATCCCCAGCCAGTCGGAGACTAGAACTTCCGGCGGGTGCTTTTCAACCATCTCTTGCAGTCAGCCTTAATGGAGTTGCAGTTGAGTGATCTAAGCTGCCGCCGGATGAAAGCCCTCAGAGCGGCTTCGCTTAACCTTGCCGGCTAACCATTTTTGGTAGTTTCGGCGCCATTGCTGCACCGCACGATTTACGCGAAATTTGCAACCTGATACCCCAGCCCTTGGGTTGAGGATATAGGGCACAAAATGCAATCTCCGCAGACGATTGAAGAACTCCTTCGCGCCGTCGCCGCCAAGGGCGGGAAACTTGACGGCCTTGGGTTCGCCGACGATGAAATCGTGAAGCAAGCGCGCTCCCAAGGTCTTGTTGACGTCGATGCCGGCAATGCATGGACAATGGTCGACACCGTGAGGCTAACTCCCACGCAGCGGCTGGTGATGGGCCTGCCTCCGATCGTTCAAAAACCTTCCGTTCTCGCACTGACTCTGCATGCCGTTGCTACAGCATTTGCCAAGATTTTTGGAAGCCGCAGACCTCTGCCTTGATTTATCAGGCGGCGAGAACGCCGCTATCTCTCACATACTTATATCAAGCCTGTAGAGGATATAGACTGAACCAATCCGCACAGGCTGGCCTTCCCGCACAAAAATCCGGTTCCTCAAAGGCCGCGTTCGCCATTGGGGATACGCTCAGATCTGCCACCGAATACGCCTAATAACTACAAGAACGCCCATCGCTGGGCCTAAACCCATCGGCGCAAGCCGGGTTGAGCGAGCTACTCTCGTGATAATAATAACCGCCGCCGATCGACGACGTCTGATCGGGGCTAGTGGAGGTGCAGGCCGAAGTGATCGTGGCAAGGCTGATCAGCGTTCCGGTCGCGATAAGTGCGAAAAATCGGTTCATCTGAGCTTCTCCTTTGCAGGGGCATGGCTTTAGCCGAAGAGCACAATTTATAGCGGTCGAGCGCCCTGGACAGGTCCTCTTAACGTCAATGTGATCGCCATGCACACGTGCGCATAGCTGTCATGCCAAATTGCCCATTGCGACGGCAGCTTGAGCAAAATATATGCTGCCGGCTAACAAAAAAAAGAATGAGTGAACTGCCATGAGTGCCATACAGAAACTTTTCAATCGCCGGCTCCTGAGCCGTTTCGTCAGCGGTCTCGGCGCTGTTCCCCAGCGTTTTCGCGACGCACGCGAAGAACGCAAGCCCGCCATCCATCCATCCTTCATGGATGATTTCGGCGCCTAGCCGTCAACGCGTCCGCTGGCCAGCGGATAAGTCAAACGACCTTATCCCGGCCGGCCCTCCCCTCAGTTCACGACAGGTGCAGCCGGTTCGCCCCAGCTGGAAATGGGTTGGCCGCCCTTGGTCGCCACCCTGATATCATATAGCGCGAGCGAGGCCTGGAGCTGCCGCATGTCGTTGCAACGGTTGATGATGCCGCCGATATATTGCACGCAGTCGCTGGCGCTGCCCTGCACCGAGCCTGTGGCCCAATCCTTGACGATCCCGTCGGCGCCCACCAGGAAATAGGAAAGCCGGTTATTCTCAGAAACGGTGGAGCTGCCGACCAGGCCGACGAAATTCGTGCCGGTCTCGGTCCTGGCGGCGGGCGCCATATGCCGGTAGATCGTCATGCCGTTTGTCAACGGCGTCGCGCCGATCATCGGCCCGAAGGTCGCTTCGGAACCGGAAAGCCGCGCCATCGGCGACTGACCGAGATTGGCGATCTCCGCATAGGGCTTGCCCAGCGCATAGCTGGTGTAAGAGCGATTGGCGGCGTTCTCCGCCTTTTCCGCCACTTGAGAGCAGCCCGCCAGGCCGATGGCGAGGCCGATCGAAAGAATTGCCATGAATCGCATGCTGCCCCCTTGCCGGCCACACCGTGTGCTGTGCGGCCGCCGCTTGTTCCTTAACCCGCCTTATTTGCTATCACGGATTTGGGAAGCGGTCGCGTCGCCACGTTGGTTTATGCAATTGTTTGCTTGCAGCTTTACCGGCGTGCCATGTGAGCTCCCTCTGCCCTGCCGGGCATCTCCCCCACAAGGAGGGAGATTGGCTGGGCGCGATGGCTTCCCCAAACTAACGGCCGTGACTGAACCGTAGATTTCGGGCGAGGCATGGCTTCTTGCCGATCTCCCCAGGGCAGAGGGGGTGGCCACGGCACCCCCTATTCCTCTCGCGCACTTCGCCGACATCGGTCATGCCAACGGTCCTGATCAGGCTGCGACGGAGAATTCCTTGCGGAACCAGATCCGGTCGACAGGCCGGCCTGCGGCATGCCCGCTGATCCTGCCGAATTCGACATATCCAAGCTTCGGGTAAAAGTCCGGCGCCTGGGTCGAGAGCGTGTCGACGCAGGCCGTTACGGCGGCGCGGCGGCGCCCTTCTTCTTCCGCCGCCGCCATCAACTTCGTGCCGATGCCACTCAACCGCAGCGATTTTGCCACCCACAGATTGCCGATGAAAAGAATCGAGAAGGAAACGGACGCCGTTATTCCGGCAGTAAGCCCTCCATTCTCTCGCCAGACGATGGCGAACGCCTCACGCCTGATCTCAGCGCTCTCGTTGAAGGCAGTCAGGCCGTCGGAAATCGCAGTTGCGATCTCAGGCGGAACGGGATCAAGGGTTTCGAACATGGTTTCCTCATCGATGATCGCCATAGGATAGCGACCCATCGGTTCCGGTCCAGCCGTTTTCCGCTTTTAAGGGTCAGCCGACGCCCTTCCGGCGCAAGCTCTAACGCAGGCATCTCAGACATTTTTCTCGCGATGCGCATGCGCCTATCTTCTCCGCCGCAATAGCTTCACAATCAACCGACAGAAAGTTCATCCGGGAAACGACAACTAGGGAATGAAACATGGCGCCGATTCTTTCCAAGACACTTCTGATGACTGCCCTTCTGGCTCTGCCGCTTGGCAGCGCAGCGCCTGTTTTGGCGCAGGAGGCAAAGCCGCGCGAGGCGGTGATTTCGGTGACGGGCGATGGCGAATCGGCCGTGGCTCCGGATATGGCCATCGTCAATCTCGCCGTCGTCAAGCAGGCAAAGACCGCCCGCGAAGCGCTCGACGAGAACAACAAGGCGATGAACGAGGTGCTGAAGGCGCTGAAGGACGGCGGCATTGCCGAGCGCGATCTGCAGACCTCCGGCTTTTCCATCCAGCCGCAATATAATTATCCGCAGCCGGTCGACGGCCAGCAGCAGCAACCGCAGCTGATCGGCTACCAGACGATCAATTCGGTCACCGTCAGACTGCGCGATCTCGCCAAGCTCGGCCAGGTCATCGACCAATCCGTCACGCTCGGCATCAACCAGGGCGGCGACATCCAGTTCACCAACGACAAGCCGGAAGCGGCGCTCGAAGAGGCGCGCAAGAACGCCGTCGCCGAGGCGGTCAAGAAGGCGAAGACGCTGAGCGAAGCCGCCGGCGTCAAGCTCGGCCGCATCCTCGAGATCAACGAGAATGTGCCGCGCGCCATGCCGCAGCCGGTCTATCGCGCCACGATGATGAAGGAGGCCGGGGATTCTGCCGTTCCCGTCCAGGGCGGCGAGAACAACTACAATGTCAGCGTCACCGTAACCTTCGCGATCGAGCAGTAGAAATGAGGGCGCCGCGTGTCTTTTCAGGCGCGCGGGGCGGCCGGGGCCGCCCCTCATCCGCCTGCCGGCACCTTCTCCCCGTAGACGGGGCGAAGGGACCATGCCGCGACCTCTCCGTTCCCACCTCGCTCCCGCAGGGCACGTCCCCTCGCCCCGTTTTTACGGGGAGAGGGTTAGGGTGAGGGGCAGCCGTTGGGGCGCGAGCCAAAGAGGCGTGGGGCAAGGCCGAGGACGACGCCGGAGGAAAGGGCGCAGTCAAACTGAGCGCAAAAGAAAACCGCCCTTGCCGATCGGGGAGACTGGCAAAGGCGGCTTTTGCAGCGCCGCACGTCGTTTAGACGGGCAGGCGGTATTTCATTGATATCCGCGACGCAGCGCGGGGCAGCCGCGGACGTTGCCGAAGCTCATTTCGCCGGGGCCGCGACGTGTCCAGCCCTGGACGATGACGCGGCGCGGTGTGATATCGACGACGCGGGCGCGGCGGAAGCCGTAATCGCGGGCCATGTCTTCGGCAAGGCGCGGATCGCAGCCGCGCGGCCGGCGGCCTTCGAAGCCCGGAGGCGGACGGCGGTAATCCCGCGGCGCATCACGCTCCTGATCGCCGATAATGATATTCAACTGGGCGGCGGCAGGCGCCACCGTGCCGGCAAGGGTGCCGGCTGCCAGCATGACGGCAAGACCCGCCTTTGCCAAAAACTGCATCATCGAAAAACCTTTCGTTTTATAGTCGGTGCGGCCGCGCCGCGCTCCCCCCGCATCACGCCGAAGCGTCATTGGGAATCACTCATACGGATTAGAGAAAAGACGCCGGAAAGTGGCGCCGTCAAGGCAAAACGGCGGCAAGGGCTCGTCGGCGCTTGCCGCCTTAGTATCTTAGCGGCGGATCAGCGGGCAGCCGCGGACATTGGCGAAGACCATTCTGTCCCAGCCGCGACGGTCGCGCCCGGCAACGACGACGACGCGCGGCGACATACGGGTGACATGCGCTCTGCGCAGGCCGTAATCACGCGCCTTATTCACGGCATGCATCGGCGAGCAGCCACGGATCGGCCGATGGTATTGCGCCTCGACGACGAAGTTCGTCTGCGGTCCCGCGGCTGCCGTGGAAACGGTGGCCGGAACGGCGCCGAGGGCGAGCACTGCGGCGAGGCAAGCCTTGGTGAGGAAATGCGTCATGGGTATCTCCGTCGGTTTGTTCTTTGTCTTTACGACTCTCCCTTCAGGGATTGTCTCGACAGTAACCGCGGCAAACTGAACCGCGTTCGAACCGCACATTCAGTTTGCGTTCAGAAGGATTAATCCTTTCAGGGGCTGAGATGCAGCACGATTTCGCGCCGGTGCGGGCGATCGCGGTGTTCGAAGAGATAGAGGCCCTGCCAGGTGCCGAGCATCAGCCGGCCGCGCGCGACCGGAATGCCGATCGAGACCTGTGTCAGCGCCGCCTTGATATGCGCCGGCATATCATCCAGCCCCTCGTCCCTGTGCACGATCCAGCCCATCGAGGGATCGGAGGCCGGCGGCACCAGGCGGCGGAAAAAGGAAAGAAGGTCGGTGCGCACATCCGGATCGGCATTTTCCTGGATCAGCAGCGAACAGGATGTGTGGCGCACGAAGACGGTGAGAAGCCCCTCCTCCCCAGTCGCGCTGACGAAGGCCTCCGCCTGGTCGGTGAATTCGTAAAGGCCCTGTCCGCGTGTGGGCAGGGTAAGGATCGTCTGGGGCAAGGCGCTCTCCCATCTCGGAATCTTATCGCCGCGAGTTGGCGCGCCCTGACCAACAAGTCAACGCTGAACACCGCGTCAGAGCCTGAGCATCTCCTCGAAGCCGCCATAGATCATCCGCTTGCCGTCGAACGGCATCTGCCATTGGTCGCCCTTGAGCCTCGGATCATCCATCACCTTGGCATTGATATCGTCACGCTCCTGGCGCGAGCCGTAGACGATCCAGGAAAACACCACCACCTCGTCATCCTTGGCCTGCACGGCGCGGGGAAAGGAGGTCAGCTCGCCATAGGGCACGTCGTCGCCGATGCATTCGACATATTCGAGCGCGCCATATTCCTTCCAGATCGTGCCGGCGAAGGTCGAGAATTTCTTGTAGGCCTCGACATTCTCCTTCGGCACCGCGACGATGAAACCATCGACATAGGACATTGCATTCCTCCTCTCGCGTGTCTGTTATTGCGGAGGAGATAGGAGCCTTGCCAAGCGGGTCCAGTCCGCCGGCGAGCGGTTAACCGCGCCACCTATCAGCTCGGCCCAATCAGGGCCCATTCACCAGCTTGAGGATGAGCTGCTGGATATTGCCGCCGTCGCCCATTTCAACCTTGTCGAAGTCGCGACCGCGCTGGCGTTGTCTCGCGGAGATCTCGCCGAGGCGGCGGGTGAGCTCGATCCGGATCTTCTTGCAATCGGGGTCGTCAGCAACGGTGAGGCCGATGCTCGCCGTCTCGATTTCCTTGACCATCTCCTTGATGGTTTCGCCATGCACCCGCTCATGCGCCGCAACGCCTGATATAAAGCTCTCCCAGCTGCTCTCGACGACCGCCGGCAGCGCAGCCGCCGGCTTCGGCAGCGTATAGGTGATGATGAGCTTCGGCCGGTTGGTCGTGATCACGCAGGCATTGCCCTGCGGTTCGTATTTCCGGGTCCAGGTCAGCTTGAAGGTCGTATGCGCGATCACCCGGCCCGTGACCCCGGCCTTGGGCCCGCGCGCCCCGATCGATTCGTAGAGTTCGGCGCCTGACTTGCCGGAGATCGAATAGGGCCGCACCTCTTCCACCGCCTGCCATTCGGCCAGTGCGGCAGCCGGCGCCAAGGCGAAAACCGCCGCCATTGCATAGGTTAGAAAACATGTCGTCACACGCGGCCCCCGCAGGTTAATGGTTCGCGCGGACCCTAACGGGACCGCCTCCCACTTTCAACGCACCCGCTTTCAACGCACCCACTTTCAACGCGGCGGGCATGTTTCAGCCCTGCAGCGTCTTGACCTTGGTGAGATCGGGAAAGAGCCGCATCCATAAGAGCACGACGACGATGGTCCCGAGCCCGCCGACGAGACCGGTGGCGACCGGCCCGAGCACGGCGGCCATCATGCCGGATTCGAATTCGCCGAGCTGGTTGGAGGTGCCGATGAACAGCGAGTTGACGGCACTGACGCGGCCGCGCATCTCGTCCGGCGTCAAGAGCTGCACCAACGAGCTGCGCACGACGACGCTCACCGTATCGGAAGCGCCGACGACGAGCAGTGCGGCGACCGAAAGCACGATATTGGTGGACAGCGAGAAGACGATGGTGGCGACGCCGAACACCGCGACGGCGACGAGCATCTTGCGCCCGACATTGCTCTCGAGCGGCCGGCGGGCAAGCACGATCGACATGGCGAGCGCGCCGATCGCCGGTGCGGCGCGCAGCAGGCCGAGCTCCCAGGGGCCGGCATGCAGGATATCCTTAGCAAACATCGGCAGCAGCGCGGTGGCGCCACCGAGCAGCACCGCGAAGAGATCGAGCGAGATGGTGCCGAGCATGACGGGCCGGCTGCGGATGAAGGAGACGCCGGCAAAGACCGAGGCTAATGTCACCGGCTCGCGCTTGGCAGGCGCCCACTGCATGCGGATCGAGATGACGTTGAAGCTCGCGACGGCAAACAGCAGCGCCGCGATGGCAAAGGGCGCGACGGGGTTCAGGCCGTAGAGCAGGCCGCCGAGCGACGGGCCGATGATCAGCGCCGTCTGCATCATCGAGGTGGAGGTGGCGACCGCCTTCTGCAGCATCGCGGCCGGCACGATATTCGGCAGCAGCGCCGCCATGGTCGGCCGCTCGAAGGCGACGACGGCGCCGAGCACGGTGACGGCTGCCAGGATGCCGGCCGGCGTCAGCCATTGCTGCCAGGTGGCAATCGCCAGCACCAGCGCCGTCAGCGCCTCGATCAGCTGGCAGATGAGACCGATGCGCCGCCGGTCGAACCGGTCGGCGATATGGCCGACGACGAAGGTCAGCACCGCCATCGGCAGGAACTGGCAGAAGCCGACGAGGCCGAGCGCAACGGCGCTGTGCGTCTGATCATAGATCATCCAGCCCATGGCGATGCCGATGGACTGAAAGGAAAGTGAGGAAAAGACGCGGGAGGCGGCGAAGTTCAGATAGCCGGGGTGGCGAAGAACGCTCCCCGGGCTTTGGGATATGTCCATTGCGATGTCACCGGCCGGCTGCGGTCGCGCCGGCCTTCATAAGAGTTTTTCAGAAGATCGGAGCGGTGTTCTGCCCGAATGGACGAATTGTCAATCACCATGAGCCGGTGTCACCGAATTGTGTGATGTCTCGGCCTTCCGACCCGGTCTTAGCGCGGTTCCCTGGAGATGCTGAGATAGCCGGGGTCGAATTCGGCGATTTCCTGCAGGCGCTCCCAGTCGACGATGGTGATCGTTCGGTTCTCCCAGGCGAACACCCCCTCCCGCCTCAGCGCCTGCAGCGTCTTGTTGAGATGGACGACGGAAACGCCGAGCACGTCGGCCATCTCGATCTGCGTCAACGGAAACTGGAAGCTTGCGCCCCGCGTCCGCTTGACGACCTGCAGCCGCACGAAGAGTTCGCAGACGAGATGGGCGATATGGGCGCGTTTGGAGCGCCGGCCCATGGCGACGATCCATTCCCGATGGATGGCGCCATCGACCAGCGTGTCGAGCCAGAGCAGCCGGGTCAGGTGCGGCATGCGCTCGGTGATCGCCCTGAGGTCGGCGTGATCGGCAAAGCCGACATGACAAGACGACAGCGCCACGATGCCATGATCCATCTTCTTGATCGGGAAAGCGTGCAGATCGACGAAATCGCCGGCGACATGCAATGCGGTGATCTGGCGGCTGCCATCGGCCATCAGCTTGTATCGCGCCGCAAAACCATCGAGCAGCAGCGTGCTGTAGGGCGGCCGGCTCCCTTCGGAGACAAGATCCTCGCCGGCCGCAAACAGCCTGTCCTTGACGATGATCGATCTGAGCAGGCTTTCCTCTTCCGCCGACAGCACATCGCGGCTTCCAAGATTGAGCAGCAGGGATTCAATCACAATCCTGCCCGCCGCTATCGTAAGTGCTCCGGATCATCTCGATGCGACCTGTATTTTCTATAGGAATCAATGCCTGGCCTCGGGAACAATTGTCTTCATCTGTGATTTCCCCTCTGACGCGCAGGGAAAAAACATGGCTCGCTACTATTTCGATCTACACAACGGCGAAGGTCCCACGCGCGATGAGCACGGCACCGAGCTCAGATCTCGTGAAGACATTCCGAAAGAGGTGACCCGCATCCTGCTGGATGTGGCCCGCGACGAACTGCCTGCGGGCGATCGCATGACAATCGCCATCACCGTTCGCAACGAGAACGGCGATCCGGTCACGGTTGCCAGCCTCGTCTTCAACAATGAATGGCTCGACGACTTACGCTAGCCACTGCCGTTTAGGGTCAATCCGACTCGGTCGATGGACGCGACGCTAAGACCCGCCTTCACAGCCGGCAATTAAATTTGACATAGTTTTGCGACTGCTTTGGCTGGGTCGACAGGCATTCGCAGACGGGGCATGTCCAAAGGCGGGCATGTCGATCGCGGCTATTTCGCTATCTCTTCGAGAACGAGCCGGATTTCCGCGAGCGGCCGCCGGCTTTTATCGAAGAGTTCGACCGACAGCATGTTGAGCGGTGCCGTCGGCAGGCCTTCGGCGGCCATCTCGGCGAGCACGCGCCGCGCCTCCGCTTTCGCAGCCTCGATGGTGTCGAAATCATATCCCGTCTCGGTCCCGACACCGTCCCGATCGAAAAGCTGAAAGTAGAATTTCGGCACGACACATCCCCCGCTAGATCAGCCTAACGGCCCGGCGGCAAACATGTTCCGCCGGAACGGCCGGCGCGTCGTCAGAAAGCGCCGGCTTCCGGAGAGGCCATTTCCTCGATGCCGTCGACGCGGTCGGGATAAAAGGCGAGATGGTCCTTGATATTGCTGACCGCGGCATTCGGCGCCTCGTAGGTCCAGACGGCATTCTTCGAGCGCTCGCCGCCGGCAATGATGCTGTAATAGGAGGCATCGCCCTTATAGGGGCAATGACTGCTGTGGTCGGTGCGCTGAAGCAGCGACATGTCCACATCCTTCCGCGGAACATACTGCACCGGCGGATAGGAGGCCTCGCGCAGCGTCAGCGCATTATGGGTATCGGCAATCGTCTTGCCGCCGAGCGTAACGACGACGCGGGAGGGATTGTGCTCGACGGTGATCGGATGGTCCGGCCCCGGGATCTTGATCGTCTTGTCTGACATGGTGGTTCGTCTCCAGGAGATATCGGCCCCATGGAGATAGGGCGGGCATGCCGCCTGCCCAAGGGTACGCCGGCGCGAAGTTCGTGAAAGACCTGCCATATCGCATCGGAATGGCTGAAGCGCTCGGTCTACCCTCCGCCTGTCGCTTTCATCGCAGCACGCCGCCCGGCAAGAGCCAGCCCGAGCACGGCGGCAAGCACGCAGGCGATGCCGGCGATCTGGTTGAGCCCGACCGGCTCGCCAAGGATGATAAAGGCAAGCATGACGGCGGAAACCGGGGCAAGCGCGGTGAAGAGCGCGGCTTCCGTGCCGCTCACCCTTTCGGCGCCGGCATACCACAGCAGGAAGCCGCCGACGGTCGGCACCAGCGCATAATAGACGACGGCGGCGACAGCACTTGCGGAAATAGCGTGCGCAAGAGGCGCTTCGAAGACTGCCGGGATGCCGGCGACGATGAAGCCGATGCCGGTCATCAGCGTCGACTGGGCAAGCGGCGCAATCTCCGTCTTCAGCCTCTTGTTCAGCAGGATGAACAATCCCTCGCAGATAACCGCCAGGAAGATCAGCGCATTGCCGGAGAGCGATCCGCCGGCCGCCTCCGGCGTGAGGGCGATCGACAGCACGCCTGCCGTCGCCAGCGCCACGGCCAGAAGCAGGCCACGCTGTGGCCGTTCGCCAAGCAGCAGGATGGAGATTGCGGCCGACACCACCGGCAGCGTGCCGATGATGACGCCGGCATCCGCCGCCGAGGTCAGGCTGAGGCCGGAAATCAGCAGCGTCGTATAACCGACGCTGCCGGCTCCGGCCTGAATGATGAGGATGAGGCCGTCACGCCTGGAGAGCTTCGGCAGCCGCGCGCCGGTCGCCCGCATCAGCACGAGAAAGACGGGAAAAGCGATGGCGAAGCGCAAGGCGGTGGCGCTGAACGGCGGCAGGCCCGATGCGATGAGCTTGCTCGCGATAACAGTGCTTCCCACCGTCAGCATGGCCAGCGCCAGATAGAGATAACCTTGAACCTGTCTCGACATTCCGCGTCTCCTGTTGGATGCGCCGAGGAAACAGCAGGGATGGTTCAAGGTCTTGAACGAAATTGCAGGCATAAACCAAAGAACCAAAGCGCCGCGGCCAGCCCCGTCCTCCGAGGCCCCTTACGGGGCCGCCTCAGGATGAGGCTGGAGAGAGGTGGCGGCCCGCGGCACCCACGATCAGCCCTCATCCTGAGGTGCCCCCAAGGATCATCCTGAGGCGCGCAGGCCAGAGGCCGGAGCCTCGAAGGACGAGGGCGGGTGGCTGGGCGCTCAGAGAAAGCCGTCGGCATAGAGGCGCGGCGACAGGCCGTATTTGCGAACGAAGACGCGCGTCATATGGCTCTGGTCGGCAAAGCCGCTGGCAAAGGCGGCTTCGGCCAGCGGCATGCCCTGAGCGATCAGCCGCCTTGCAATATGGATGCGGGCCTGGACGAGATAGGCATGCGGCGTCAATCCCGTCGCCTTGGCAAAACCGCGCAGCACCTGGAAGCGACTGAGCCCGCTTTCCCGGGAGAGATCGGCAAGCGATATGGCCGCAAGCGGATCGTCATCGATCCGCTCTCGGGCCGCGCGGATCGACGCCGGCACCGGCGGCCTCTGCTCACTACCGCCGCGCTCGCGCATGACATCGGCGACGAGTTGCAGCAGCAATTCCTCGCAGAGCAGCCCGTCGGCCGCTCCATCGCCGGTCACCACCCGGGACAGCATCTCGAAGCGGGCGGCGATCGCGCTGTTGCGGATGACGGGATGCGGGATTTCCGATCGCCCTGCCCCGTCTTCACCGATCTCCCGCGACAGACCGGTGACGATCGCGGGATCGAAATAGAGGATGCGCCAGGATCGTCCCTTTCCGATCGGCGCGCCGTCATGCACCTCGTTCGGATTGACCGTGATGATGTCGCCGGCCTCTGCCTCCACCATGCCGCGGCCGCTGAGCGACTTCTGTGCCCCTGATGAGACGAGGCCGATGCCGAACTGCTCATGCGTGTGCCTGCTGAAGCTGTGATGCGTTTCCGCTTCCACCGCTTCGACGCCTGTTAGAAGAGAGCGCAACATCCTGAACTGGTTTTTCGCCATCGTCTGTCCGCAGGTCCGATCACCAAGCACTGTGCCAGCCGCATGCACATCGCGCAATCATTGCAGCCTAGAAGAACTCATCGAGCAACTGATAATAGCCGAGCCTCGCCGGCTCCGTGGCCGGCATGCCGTAACGATCAAGGAATGGCTGCACCAGCGCCTCGCCGAGATTGGAAGCGATGCTGCGGCAGGCAAGCGCGATATCCTGATAACGGTCAGCGACGCCGAGGCGGCTGCAGTCGATATAGCCGGAGAACCCGTCTCCCGAAGCTATGAAATTCGGCAGGCAGGCATCGCCATGGGCAACGACGAGATCCTCGCGGCCCGGCCTCCTGGTTTCGAGCTCGGCAAACAGGGCTTCGGCACTCTTTCCAAGCCGCGTCTCATCGAAATCGGTCTCGTCGACGATGCCGGCCTGCATCCGCGCTTTTGCCGTTGCAATACGTCTCTCCAGCCGATGATCGAAAGGGCAGGAAGCGATCGGCAGACGATGCAGGTCGAGAAGGGCTGCGGCCAGCAGTTCGACCCGCGCAAGCGGCGTCAGCGCCAATGCGCTGGCAAGGTCGGTTCCCGGCAGGGCGCTGATCAACAGCCAGTTGCGCTCGCCGTCGCTTTCCCTGGCGATGACATCGGGACACGGCAGACCGGAGGCCTTGAGCCAGCCGAGCCGGGCTGCTTCATCGGCCAGCTCGCCAAACGGCCCCGCCTGCTCGACCTTCAGATAAAGGACCGGCAAGCCCTCGCCTTCCAGCCGGAAGACGCTTGCCGCCGACCGGCCGAGCGCATCCTGCTCCATCCGGTAACCGGACAGGCGTGCCGCAAGCGGGCCAGCAGGCAATTTGTCGGAAACTATCAATGAAACGTTTCGGCGGGCGCTGCTTCGAGAAGGATCTCGAAAGCTTCTTCCAGTGCCGCCACCAGAATATCGGTCAGCTCGTCGCCCTTGTTTTCCAGGAACAACGCGCTCACGGCTTCGTCCTGACGCCCAAGAAAACGCTCGATCTCGTTCGACATATCATTGTCCCTTCTTCACCGTAACCATCACGGCCATGAGAAGAGGCTAGATGCGGTTCCTTGCGCGTGGCTTGTTCCCGATGAGACGCAATCCAGCATCGCTAGGACTAGTCACGAATTTCATATTTCGCATACTGACTGCGGGGGATCAATCCACCAACTTCGTAGGCAAACGACACGACTTTCGTGGCGTCCTCATCCAACTCGCAACGGAAGCGAACCTGGTACCAGCCTTTAGCTGTGCCAAAGGCGGCATCCGGCACATCAAGGACGGTCCCGCTTCGCAACCCGAAACTAGGCAATGCGGACGGGAAAAAACTCGGCGAACCATGAACGAGTTGGCCCTGAAGCTCGGTAGTGCAAAGCGTGGCCACTCGCTCTTTGCGCGGAAGGCCATCGATCGCGGTCTGCGCAAACAAATTGCCATCTCCCATGCGCGAAAACAGCGTTTTTGCCTTGGGCAGGTCGTTGTTTTTAGCGACCGCTTTCGGCTTGTCAGCAGTCTTCTGCTCCGGCGGCTTGGCCTGCTCGATACTGGTCGTGGCTTCGCCAGACACGTCTGTCGGCGGCCCATTGGGCTTCGGAGAAACGTCTGTTGTCGCAACCTCTGGAAGCTTCACATCATCTGGGACAGGCTTTGAAGCAGGCGTTTCAGTTTCAGGTTTTTCCGCAGCAGCCTGTGTCGGCATCTGCTCCGGTTCCACATCGTGCTCCCGCGGAGTTGCTGCGGGTTTGGCTTGGCCTTGAGAAGATTTTCCCGCCAACGATTTTTCGGGGCCGCTATTCTTATCGCCAAACTCGATGACAGGGTTCAGGGTCTCCATCGGCTTCGCCTGCTCAGGCACTTTCTTGGCCGTCGGCGGCGGTGGCGGTGGCGGTGGAGGAGGTGGCGGCGGCTGCTTCTTTGCCTCTTCCGGTGGTTTTGGCTCCGGCGGCTTTTCCTCGGGTTTCTTCTCTTCCGGCTTTTTTTTCTCCTCCGGCGGCGGAACGAGTTCCACCTTCACGCTCTCATCCTCGGCTGGCTTCGGCTGGATCTTTGGCAGCCCGAAAATAAGAAGGGCGACGATAGGAATATGGGCGACAACGGACGCGACGACGCCCCAGCGGATTTCAGGCCGCCGGTTTCCCGCTTCGTGATGCGCTTCCGTTTGTACCACTTCGTCTGTCACAGCAGCGATGTGGCCTCTAAAACCGGCAGCATCAAGCCACAAAAGGAAAAAACCTCGTGATCGCAGCAACGATGGGGGTTCATTGGTCGGCAGGCCCGTCGTCGGCCACCAGATCATGTGCCTGCCACTCATCCCTCGGAATGGCGCTGCCGATGAGAAAGGCGAAGGAAGCGACCTTGCCGGAGCGGGCATCGAGTTCGCACCTGAACTGGATGTTGAACCACGCTTTCTCGGTCCTGATGGCGCCGCCCCTCACCTCGACGCTGTTGCCGCTGACCTTCTCCGCCGCCATCGCATAGGGCGCGAGCGTATCGGGCCGCATATCCGGCCGCGCGCGGCGGACCTGCTCCATCGCCTCCAGGTCGCAAAGCTGCAGATTGCGCTCGCCGCCGGCAAGGCCACGCAGCGCTTCGCGGGCGCGCCGGCTGCGCGGATCCGATAACACCGTCTCCGAAAACAGCTGGCCCGCCTCAACGAATGCATCAGGCTTCGGCGGCACCGAAGGGACGGAAGCCGGTTCGGGCGACGTCACAACCGCCGGCGCCTGCTCCTGATGCGGCGGAGCGATCTCTCGGGCGGGCGCACTCACATCCGGCTTTGTCGCAATGCGCGCAGGCGTCGCGACCGGCTGCGCTATTGCTGAAGGTTTGGCCACCTCGGGAACGATATCGACGGTAATGCCGTTGTCCGGCAGCGGTGTCGGCGGCTCAGGTCGCGGAAGCAGCAGGAGCAGCAGCGCAAGCATGACGGCATGCAGAGCGAACGAGGCGAAAGCGCCCCGCTCGATGCCTTCATCCCGATTTTCCCACGTCAGTTCCATCGCTCAGGAAACAGCCGTCGGGCAATCGAAGGCGGTCATGAAACCCAGGAACGCTTTCATCAAGAGCCTGCCGATGCGCCACGAGGAATTAAGGACAGGGCGACAGTGCCAGTCTGACGCGAGTTGCGCAACGTTTATGATCGCCGATAGCGGTCCCTTGTCGCGATCAACGTCGCAATCAACCAAGCGAGCCGATGATCTCTCGATAGGCGGCCTCCGGGAATGCCTTCAGTGTCTGGGTGCGGACATTGCCGCCCATCGCCAGCGAGAGGCCAAACCGCGCCATGACGGCATCGTCAGGCGCTTCGCAGACAGCCACCATGTCGTAACCGCCCATCGTCAGAAAGAACTGGTTGAAGGAGCCGCCCATGTCGCCGAGCAGTTTCTTCGCCGCATCCAGCCGTTTTGACGAGTCGCGAACGTTGCGCACACCTTGGTCCGTCCAGTTGATCAACACGATGTAAGTGGTCATTTCGCACCTCCCAACGGAGGATTCGCCCGACACGGGCATGCATCGGTCCTCGCTCGCGCATCGCGATCGATTTCTTCCCCCGTGGCCGGACTATAATCTTGTCACCCCCGAGCGACAAGAAAGCCGCCAGGATCATTGGTATTAGTGCGTCGCCCAAAAGTGTGCGGCAGTGGCGCAAAGACAAAAAGCAAAAAGCCGGACATGAAGCCCGGCTTTCGCAATCGTAGAGATCTTGTCGTCCCTCAGCTGTCGAGGAACGAGCGCAGCTTTCTCGAGCGGCTCGGATGCTTCAGCTTGCGCAGTGCCTTCGCCTCGATCTGGCGGATACGTTCGCGGGTGACCGAGAACTGCTGGCCGACTTCTTCGAGCGTATGGTCGGTGTTCATGCCGATGCCGAAGCGCATGCGCAGCACACGTTCCTCGCGCGGCGTCAGCGAGGCGAGAACGCGGGTCGTCGTTTCGCGCAGGTTCGCCTGGATGGCGGCGTCGATCGGCAGCAGCGCGTTCTTGTCCTCGATGAAATCGCCGAGATGCGAATCCTCTTCGTCGCCCACCGGGGTTTCGAGCGAGATCGGCTCCTTGGCGATCTTCAGGACCTTGCGGACCTTTTCGAGCGGCATGGCGAGCTTTTCGGCCAGTTCTTCCGGCGTCGGCTCGCGGCCGATCTCGTGCAGCATCTGGCGCGACGTGCGGACGATCTTGTTGATCGTCTCGATCATGTGCACCGGAATGCGGATCGTGCGGGCCTGGTCGGCGATCGAACGGGTGATCGCCTGACGGATCCACCACGTCGCATAGGTCGAGAACTTGTAACCGCGGCGGTATTCGAACTTGTCGACCGCCTTCATCAGGCCGATATTGCCTTCCTGAATGAGGTCGAGGAACTGCAGGCCGCGGTTCGTGTACTTCTTGGCGATGGAGATGACGAGGCGAAGGTTCGCTTCGACCATTTCCTTCTTGGCGATGCGCGCTTCGCGCTCGCCCTTCTGCACCATGTGCACGATACGGCGGAATTCCGAGATCGAGATCCCGGTTTCGGTCGCCAGATTCTGGATCTCCTGGCGGATGTCGCGGATCGTCGTGTTTTCGCCGCGGGCGAATTCCTTCCAGCCGCGGGCGGCCAGATTGCCGATCGACTTCATCCAGTTCGGATCGAGCTCGGCGCCCTGGTACTGTTCCAGGAAGCTATCGCGCTTGACGCCGTAGGATTCGGCCAGACGCAGCAGGCGGCCCTCGTTGGAAACGAGGCGCTTGTTGATATCGTAGAGCTGCTCGACCAGGGCGTCGATGCGGTTCTGGTTCAAGGACAGAGACTTGACGGCCTTGATGAGCTCATCCTTGAGTTCCTTGTAGCGGCGCTCCTGGGCGGTCGACAGCGTGCCGGAAGCCGACAGGCGCTGCTCGACCTGCTGGTCCTGCAGCTTGCGCAGCTTCTTGTAGGTCTCGGCGATCGTATCCAGCGTCTCCATCACCTGCGGGCGAAGCTCGGCTTCCATGGCCGCCAGCGAAAGATTGGATTCGTCCTCGTCCTCTTCCTCCTCCTCGGGAGGCAGGCCCTCGCCGCCGACATCGGTGATGTCGTCGTCGCCGGAGCGGGCGCGGCGGGTCTTTTCCTTCTCCTCGGCGGCCTTGCGGTCGGCCTCGATCTTCTCAGGGCTCTGGAACTGCGGCGCAGCCTTGGCTTCGGGACCGGAATAGGTCGTTTCGAGATCGATGATCTCGCGCAGCAGCGTCGTGCCTTCGTTGAGTTCGTCGCGCCAGATGATCAGCGCCTGGAAAGTCAGCGGGCTCTCGCAGAGGCCTGCGATCATCGTTTCGCGGCCGGCCTCGATGCGCTTGGCGATCGCGATTTCGCCCTCGCGGGAGAGCAGCTCCACCGAGCCCATCTCGCGCAGGTACATACGAACAGGATCGTCGGTCCGGTCGGTCGGTTCTTTTTTCTTGGCAGTCGCGAGCGCAGTACCGCTCGACGGCGCGAGTTCGCCGCCTTCGCTCTCTTCGTCGCCGCCGCTATCGTCGTCATCGCCGCCGCCGGAAGCACCGGCTTCCTCGGCTTCCTCGTCCTCGATGACATTGATGCCCATGTCCGACAGCATCGACATCGTGTCTTCGATCTGCTCGGATGTCACTTCTTCGGACGGCAGGACCGCGTTGAGCTCGTCCATCGTCACATAGCCGCGCTTCTTGGCGGCCTTGATCATCTTCTTGACCGCGTCGTCGGAAAGATCGAGAAGAGGGCCGTCGCTTGCGCCGTCGCGTTCGACTTCCGCGTCTTCGTTCTCTTTGACCTTGGTTGCCATTTATATCGTCGCCTTCCTGACGCTATCCAATCTCGCTACGGTGAATGGGCCGTCTCAGGGCCAGACGCGTCGCTCGCGCCGCCCTCGAATCACCTTTGCCCACCTAACGGGATGACATTTAAAGCCTGATTAACCACGATAGCCGGCACCGGACAGCAAAGCTTTTTTGCTTTTGGATTTCCGGCCATGGTTGCGCGATCCGCCTTGACCCAGTTCACCGTTTCAACAAGTCGAACGGTGATTCCCACATTTTTTGCTCTCGTCAAGCTTTTCCACAAAAAAAAGCCCACGAAAAATCGGAAAAAGCCTTATCCACAGGCTTTGAACCGCGGCAGCGATTGCGAACCTTATTTAAGAGGCGGCGAACAAAAGACAAGGGCAGCAAGAATTTTGCCTGCTGCTGCAGGTGTTTCGGCCATTTTTGCAGTCCTGCCGGCGATCTATTCGCCCCTGACCGACGAATATTGGTTATTTTGCCTTGCCATCATAGGCCGTCACCGTCAGCGCCCCGAGATCGACCGCGGGAATACAGCGCAGATTGATCGAGGCCATCGCCGCACCGTTCGGGCCCACGCCCTCACCGAATGGCGCGATGCCGCAATTGGCGCAGAAGTGATGCCGGATGACATGCCAGTTGAAAGTATAGGTCGAGAGATTAGCCTCGGGCGTCTTCAGCACCAGCTTGTCACGCGGCACGAAGGCGAGAAGCCCGCCGCGCCGGCGGCAGAGCGAACAGTTGCAATCGAGCGCCTCGGTGAATTCGCCTTCGACCTCGAAAGCCACGTTGCCGCAATGGCAGCTTCCTTCATAAATCATGTCGTCCTCCTCACATCCAATCCATGACGACCTTGCCGGAGTTACCCGACCGCATCGCCTCGAAGCCGTCGCGGAAGTCGTCGATGCCGATCCGGTGGGTAATGATCGGCGAAAGGTCGAGGCCGCCCTGGACGAAGGCGATCATCTTGTACCAGGTCTCGAACATCTCGCGGCCATAGATGCCCTTGAGATTGAGCATCTTGAAGATCACCTTGTTCCAGTCGATCTCGAAACCGGCAGGCGCGATGCCGAGAATGGCGATCTTGCCGCCATTGTTCATCTTGTCGATCATGTCGCGGAAGGCTGGGGCCGCACCCGACATTTCGAGACCGACGTCGAAACCCTCCGTCATGCCGATCGCCTTCATCACATCGGTCAGGTTTTCCTTGGAGGCATCGACGACGTGGTCAATGCCAAGCTTGCGCGCCAGATCCAGCCGGTGCGGATTGATATCGGTGATGACGACCTTGCGGGCGCCGGAGCGTTTGGCGACCAGCGCGCCCATGATGCCGATCGGCCCGGCGCCGGTGACGAGCACGTCCTCGCCGACGAGATCGAAGGAGAGCGCGGTGTGCACGGCATTGCCGAACGGATCGAAGATTGCGGCGATCTCGTCCGATATATCGTCCGGGATCGGCACGACATTGCTTTCGGGAATGCAGACGAACTCACCGAAGGACCCCGGACGATTGACGCCGACGCCGAGCGTGTTGCGGCAGAGATGCCCCCTGCCCGCCCGGCAATTGCGGCACTTGCCGCAAACGATGTGGCCCTCGCCGGAGACCCGCTCGCCGACATGATAACGGGTGACCGCCGAACCGATCTCGGCGATCTCGCCGGAGAATTCATGGCCGACCACCATCGGCACCGGAATGGTCTTCTGCGCCCACTGGTCCCAGTTCCAGATATGCACGTCAGTGCCACAGATCGCCGATTTCTTCACCCGGATCAACACATCATTCGGCCCGACCTCCGGCACCGGCACATTCTCCATCCAGAGCCCGACTTCCGGTTTTGCTTTGACCAGCGCCTTCATCATGTTCGACATTCAACCATCCCCACATTTATTTGGCGCCGTCCTCTCGACTCCCTCTTCTCCCCAGCGGGGAGAAGGTGCCCGATAGGGCGGATGAGGGGGCCGCACGGCACGCCGTCTAAACTAGAATTTATTCCTCGCTCGCCGCTCGAAACCTCGCTTCGCTCGCCTCTCATCCGACCCTTCGGGTCACCGACCGGGGTCGAGCCGCGGGTCTCGACCCGTCCTTCGGACCCCCGCTGGGGAGAAGAGGGGCAAACCCATTCTCAAATCACACCCAATTCCCGCCCTGCCTCGGCAAAGGCGGCAATCGCCCGCTCGACATCCGCCCGCGAATGCGCCGCCGACATCTGCGTGCGGATGCGGGCCTGGCCTTTCGGCACCACCGGGAAGGAAAAGCCGATGACATAGATGCCCTTCTTCAGCATCAGGCCCGCCATATCCTGGGCGAGCTTGGCGTCACCCAGCATGACCGGGATGATCGGATGACCTTCGCCGGCGAGCGTGAAGCCGAGCTTGGTCATTTCGCTGCGGAAGAGGTCGGCATTGTCGGACAGGCGCTTGCGCAAGGCGTCGCCGTTTTCGATCAGGTCGAACACTTTCAGCGAGGCCGCCGCAATAACCGGCGCCAGCGTGTTCGAAAACAGATAGGGCCGCGAGCGCTGCCGCAGCCATTCGACGACTTCGGCTTTCGCCGCGGTATAACCGCCCGATGCACCGCCGAGCGCCTTGCCGAGCGTGCCGGTGATGATGTCGATCCGGCCCTCGACGCCGCAATGTTCCGGCGAGCCGCGGCCGTTCTTGCCGACGAAACCCACCGCATGGCTGTCATCGACCATGACCATGGCACCGTATTTCTCGGCGAGATCGCAGACACCGCCGAGATTGGCGATGATCCCGTCCATCGAGAATACACCGTCGGTGGCGATCAGCTTGTAGCGGCTGCCTTCGGCCTTTTTCAATTCCTCTTCGAGTGCCGCCATATCATTGTTTGCGTAGCGAAAGCGCTTGCCCTTCGAAAGCCTGACGCCGTCGATGATCGAGGCATGGTTTAGCGCGTCCGAGATGATTGTATCCTCTTCGGAGAGCAGTGTTTCGAACAGTCCGCCATTGGCGTCGAAGCAGGAGGAATAGAGGATCGTGTCTTCCATGCCGAGAAAGGCGGAGATGCGCGCTTCGAGCTGCTTGTGCTCTTCCTGCGTGCCGCAGATGAAGCGCACCGAGGCCATGCCGTAGCCGTAGCGATCAAGCGCCTGCTTGCCGGCCTCGGCCAGTTCCGCGTTGTCGGCAAGGCCGAGATAGTTGTTGGCGCAGAAATTCAGCACCCGCTCGCCGGAAACAACGGCGATTTCGCCGGACTGCTTCGAGGTGATGACGCGTTCGGACTTGTAGAGGCCGGCATCCTTCAGCGCCGAAATCTCGTTACGGAGATGGGAGAGGAATTGTGAGGTCATGGGCGGCCCTTCGTGAAGATTTCCGTCCCAGCCGGGTTAGCATATCGCCACCGGCTTGTCTTCTTCAGCGCGGGACCGCGATCAGCCGTCAGCTGTTCAATCCCTGTCGTGCGAGAGGATGATCTCCAGGAAGGGATCGCCGTAGCGTTCGAGCTTTGCCTGTCCGACGCCTGATATGGCGAGCAGCTCCTTGCGGCTGCGCGGCTTCTCCGTGGCGAAGGCGATCAGCGTCGTATCGGGAAAGACGACATAGGGCGGCACACCGAGCGATTTCGCGATCGCCATGCGCTCGGCTCTCAGCGCTTCGAACAGAGTGCCGTCGGCGCCTGAGAGTGCCGACTTGCGTTCGCTGCGTTCCGCCTTCTTCGTGCGCCGCTCCGAAGCCGGGCGGTCCTTGCGGAAGAACACCTGCCGCTCGTGCTTGAAGACGGCGCGCGCCTCCGGCTCCAGCTTCAGCGCGCCGAAAGCTTCGTGGTCGACGCGGATCAGCCCCATGGCGAGCAGCTGGCGGAAGACCGATTGCCAGACACGCGCCGGAATATCCTTGCCGGCGCCGAAGACCGGCATCTCTGTGTGGCCGAAACGCTCGGTCTTTTCGTTGACGTTGCCGAGGAGCACGTCGACGACATGGCCGGCGCCGAAACGCTCGCCGGTGCGATAGATCGCAGCCAGCGCCTTGATTGCGGCCTCCGTGCCCTCCCAGGTCTCGACCGGTTTCAGGCAGGTGTCGCAATTGCCGCACTGGCCGGCATGCGCCTCGCCGAAATGGGCAAGGATCGCCTGGCGGCGGCAGGAGGCCGTCTCGCAGATCGCCAGCAAGGCGTTGAGCTTGGCGCGTTCGACCCGCTTGATCTCGGCGGCGGCACTGCCCTCGTCGATCATCCGGCCGCGCTGGATGACGTCGGCCATGCCATAGGCCATCCAGACCTCCGACGGCAGGCCGTCCCGCCCGGCGCGCCCGGTCTCCTGGTAATAGGCTTCCACCGAGCCCGGCAGGTCGAGATGGGCGACATAACGCACATTCGGCTTGTCGATGCCCATGCCGAAAGCGACGGTGGCGACCAGGCAAAGATTCTCTTCTTTCAGGAACGCATCCTGATTGGCGTCGCGAACCGCCCTGTCCATACCGGCATGATAGGCGAGCGCACGAATGCCCTGCCCGTTCAGCCATTCGGCCGTATCCTCGACCTTGGCGCGCGACAGGCAATAGACGATGCCGCTATTGCCCTTGTGTCCGGAGAGAAACCGCAGGAGCTGCTGTCGCGGCTGGTCGCGCTCGACAATCTCGTAGGCAATATTCGGACGGTCGAAGCTGGTGGTGAAGATCTCCGCAGCATCGAGTCCCAGCCGCTCGATGATGTCGTCGCGCGTATGCGGATCGGCCGTCGCCGTCAGGGCGATGCGCGGCACGCCGGGATATTGTTCGCCGAGTCGGCCGAGCGCACGATATTCCGGCCGGAAATCATGACCCCATTGCGAGACGCAGTGCGCCTCATCGATAGCAAACAGCGCGATCTTCTCGTTGGCGATCAGGTCACGGAACCCATCGGTCAGAATGCGCTCGGGCGTCACGTAGAGAAGGTCGAGCCGGCCTGCCGAAAGCGCGCGGCGAACCTCGACGAATTCCTCGCGCGACAGCGACGAATTGAGCGCTGCGGCGCGGATGCCGAGCTGCTTCATCGCCTCCACCTGATCGCGCATCAGCGCAATCAGCGGCGAAACGACGATGCCCACACCGTCACGGCAGAGCGCCGGGATCTGGAAGCACAGCGATTTTCCGGCACCCGTGGGGAAGAGCACCACAGCATCGCCGCCGGAAACCACATGCTCGACCACCTGCTGCTGCTTGCCGCGGAAGGAGGAATAGCCGTAAACCTGCTTGAGGATATCGAGCGGCGCGCGGCCGGCGGAAAACAGCGCATCGGAGGCGGAAAAGCCCGGTTCGTTCCGTTCGGTCAGCGACATCAGTGGTTCGCCGCCCCTTTGACACGGCCGGAAAGCACCCCGAAGCCATCGATGATCGCCTCCTGGTTCTCAAGGCGCACCCCTTCGAAATGCACTTCCTGCTGCGCCCGCATCAGTTGAACGATCGCCTCGCCGTCACCGGCTTCGGTCGCCAACGCGATCTCGCGCTCGAGTTCGATCTTCTGCCGGCGCAGCGCCTTCGCCCGTTTGTGGAAGGCCAGCGCCTGGCGGTAGCCTTCGCGTGCATCCTCCATCGCCGCCTCCTCGGTCGCCGTCCAGAGCCGGGCATTGCGCACCTGCTGATCGAGGCTCTTGATCAGCGCGCCGAAGCCCTCGAACTCCAGCCGTTCGGTCAGATATTCGCGCGTCAGATGCGGGCCGGCGACGGCAGCGGCGGCTCCCAGCATCGCCGACCAGAGCCGCTGCAGCTCGCGGCTGTCATAGTCGATCGCGGCGATTTCGTCATAATCGTCGATCATCAGCGAGGGATGATTGATGACGGTCAGCGCCAGCACACTTTCGCGCAACGCCGTATTGTCCCGGTGGCCGCGCACGGGGCCTGAGCGGGCAAGCCGGTCGGAAATGACGCTGGGGCTTTTCGGCCCTGCCTTGCCGGCATTGTCGCGGCCGGCGCGGTAATTGCCATTGCCGTTGAAGCCGCCGCGGCGTTCGCCATTGTTGCGGTTCTGGAACTGCGGCTGGAAGAAGGCGTTCAGCCTGTCGCGAATATCCTGCTGATAGTGGCGGCGCACATTCTCGTCGGCGATGACGGCGACCAGTTGCTTCAGCCGCGCTTCGAGCTCGGCGCGTGCCTCAGGCGTATCGAACTTGCCGGTGTTGACCTCCCGGCTCCACAACATCTCGGAAAGCGGCTTTGCCTGGCTCATCACCTTGTCGAACGGCGCGCGGCCGTCATCGCGCACCAGATCGTCGGGATCCTTGCCATCGGGCAGAAGCGCGAAGCGGACGGAACGGCCGGGCTTCAGATGCGGCAGCGCCAGTTCGGCGGCGCGATTGGCGGCGCGGATGCCGGCGCCGTCGCCATCGAAGCAGAGCACCGGCTGCGGCACCATCTTCCAGAGCAGTTCGAGCTGGTTTTCGGTAAGCGCCGTACCGAGCGGCGCAACGGCATTCTCGACGCCGGCCTGATAGAGCGCGATCACGTCCATATAACCTTCGACGGCGATGATGGTGCCACTCGCAGTGTCGTCCTGCGGATCGCCGCGGCCGGGCCCCTGGATCGCACGGCGCGCGCGGGCGAAATTGTAAAGGACATTGCCCTTGTGGAAGAGCTCCGTCTCGTTGGAGTTCAGATATTTCGCCGGCGCATCGGCCGACATGGCACGGCCGCCGAAGGCGATCACCTTTTCCCGCGATGAAAGGATCGGGAACATGATGCGGTCGCGGAAGCGATCGTAGGAAACCGGCACGTCTTCATGGACGACCAGGCCGCAGGCCTCGATCTGCTCTTTGAGCACGCCCTTGCCGGCGAGGAATTCCTTCAGCGCATTACGGCTGTCAGGCGCATAGCCGAGACGGAAGGTCTCGATGGTGCGCCCTGTCAGCCCGCGGTCGCGCAGATAGGCGCGCGCCCTCGCCCCATTCGCCGTCTGCAACTGATCCTGGAAAAATTGTGTCGCCATTTCCATGACGTCGATCAGCGAGCCGCGCTCCTTCTCGCGCTTCTCCATGACAGGGTCGGCAAGCGGCATCGGCACGCCGGCCATGTCGGCGATCTGCTGCACCGCCTCGGGAAAACTCAAGCCTTCGAGTTCGCTGAGGAAGCGGAAATGGTCGCCGGTGACGCCGCAGCCGAAGCAGTGATAGCGGCCTTTCCGGTCCTCACAGTGGAAGCTCGGCGATTTCTCGCCGTGGAACGGGCAGCAGGCCCAGTAATCGCCGCGCGACACGTTGGTCTTGCGCTTATCCCAGCTGACGCGGCGCGCGATCACGTTCGAAATCGGAACGCGGTCGCGGATCTCATCGAGAAAGGTGTTGGAAAAGCGCATTTATACCTCTTGGCCAAGCTTCATATAAGCTGGTTTGCCGCTCCATGCCACGAAACTTGTCATCAAAACCCGCTATTCACAGGCAAGTGCACCGGTTGCCCAAGACGTCGGTTATCCAATCAACAACACGTTATCGCCCCTGCGACAGGGGTGCGACATTATTGTCCTCGCGGATCGGGAAAGACACCGTCGCGAGTGCTCCACGAAGAGCCGCAGCCTTCGGGATTTCCGGATTAAAACGTTTAGAAACAGGGATTTATCAATTCCGTCGCTTGGGCATCGCCGTCTTGGAGGCCGCTGTTCAGCCGCCGCTTTGAGGCCTCTCGAACCGCCGTTTTCGCCAATCATTATTTTTTTGTAATTTGAATAAGCCGCCAGCCCGCAATAGGTTCGATCTCAACAAAGCGATCCCCGAGCGAAGCACCATCCCTACCCCCGGCGCCGCTTCGCAAGGGTGCCTTTGCAAATACCCTCCGGCTTGGGCCTCGGCCCTGCGTTTGCCGGCGGAAGCAAAGAGCAAGAAGGCAGGAGCGCCCCCAGCTCCTGCCTTCTTAAATTCTGGCTCCCTTTGCAACAACTCTCCTTTGAAATTAACCGCTTATTGACAAAACCGTTGACAGGCGACGCTTGCATGAAAGATGTATGCGCCGAACTCCTGGACCTCTCCAATGGCTTTTACCGCGGAAAATCTTGCAGCAGACGATCGATTTCTTTCTGCGATCCTGCATTGCGCCGATCAGATGCTTTCGATCTACCGCGAGAGCCCACGTATCGCCTCGATCTTTGCCGCGCAGCAGCGCTGGCTGATGGCCCATGCCGGTTTCGCCCTTCACTACGGTCATCCCGACGACGGCAGGAGCAGCGGCCTCTATTCCGGCCGCTTCATCGATTTCGCAGTCAGGAACGACATTGCCAGCCGCAACACGGCCGCGGCCTTCATGCAGGAGATGCTGGCCTATCGCTTCCTGCGACCGGTTCCCGGCCCCGACAAGCGCACACGCTATCTGGAACCCACTGAGATCGCCGAACAGCATTTCACCCGATGGCTCGTCGCCCATATGATGATCCTCGACAGCCTCGACGGCGGTGAACGCGCCGACAAGATCACCGCCGATCCCCCGGCGATGATGGCAGCGATCCAGCCGCTGATCGCAAGGGCGATCATCGGGAGTGAAGCGGTCCGCAGTCCGGGCCCCACCTTCAACCTCTTCAACTGGGCGAACACCGGCGGGTTGGTGATGGACTACCTGATCTCGCGCCTTCCGGAATTTCCCCGGACGGCCGAACGCGTCGTGCTCGGTCCTCTGTCGCTGAGAGAAATCCGCGAACAGTTCATGATCTCCAACACCCACCTGAAGCGGCTTCTGACCCAGGCAGCGACGATGGGGAGCGTCGGCTGGACCGAACCTTCCCGCAAGGGCGACTTCTGGCTGTCGGGCCGCTTCATCATGGAATATTGGAATTATCAGGCGGCGAAATTCGCCATCATCGATGCCGCCGCCGAAGCGGTGCTCGGGCCTGCGGTTCGGGACGAACCACAGGCGAGACGCGTTAGCTAAAGCTTGTCACGCAAAAGTGTGCAGCGGTTTTGCCAGGCAAAGCGTGAAACGCTTTTGCCGAGACATGCGTAAAAATAAAAGACGCATCAGTTCAGCAGTTCCTTGACGGTCGCCGACGCTTTGGCGAAATCCATCTGGCCGGCATAACGCTCCTTCAGCACCGCCATCACCTTGCCCATGTCCTTGACGCCTGCGGCACCTGTCTCGGCGATGATCGCCGAGATGTTGGCGCGCACTTCGCCGTCCGAAAGCTGCTTCGGCATGAAATCCTGAATGACGGTGATTTCGGCGCGCTCCTTGGCGGCAAGTTCCGGCCGGGAATTCTCCTCGTAGATCTTCGCCGATTCGTCGCGCTGCTTCACCATCTTGGCGAGGATCTGCAGGATCTCGTCATCGCTCGCCTGCTCCTTGCCGGTGCCGCGATTGGCGATATCGCGGTCCTTGACCGCGGCCTGAATCAGCCGGACGGTGGAAAGCCGCTCGGCATTCTTAGCCTTCATCGCCTCTTTCAGCTGGGTGGCGAGTTGATCGCGCAGCATGGTCTTCACTCCTGTTTTGATGCCGCTTCATAAACCACGCTGATGCGGCGGATCAAATAAATTGCGCGGTCGCTGCGATAAAGCGCAGGAAAACGACAGCGATCTCGGCTAGAAAGATTGACGCTAAGCGATTGCGTGGCTATTTACCGCCACCTGCACCAAAATTCGTGATCAGGCCTGAAGCGCGCGGCATTGCCGCGTCCACACGCCTGCGAGATCAAAAGGCGGCCAGCCGCGGCAACGCGCGCACCAGCCGCCGGAAACGGGATGAAGATGACCGCAACAGCACCCTGGACAATCGAAAAGCCGACCGCCCTGCTCGTCCTTGCCGACGGCACGGTCATCGAAGGCAAGGGCATCGGCGCCACCGGCAAGGTGCCGGCCGAAGTCGTCTTCAACACGGCGCTGACCGGCTATGAGGAAATCCTGACGGACCCCTCCTATCTCGGCCAGATCGTCACCTTCACCTTTCCGCATATCGGCAATATCGGCGCCAACGATGAAGACATCGAGGACCTGACGCCCGCCGCCCGCCACGGTGCCGTCGGCGTCATCTTCAAGGCCGACATCACCGACCCTTCGAACTACCGCGCCGCCAAGCATCTCGACCAATGGCTGAAGGCACGTGGCGTCATCGGTCTCTGCGGCATCGATACCCGCGCGCTGACCGCCTGGATCCGTGAGAACGGCGCTCCGAACGCGGTGATCGCCCACGATCCGAACGGCGTCTTCGACATCGAGACGCTGAAGGCCGAAGCCAAGGCCTGGAGCGGCCTCGAAGGTCTCGACCTTGCCAAGGTCGCTTCGTCGGGCCAGTCCTCGCAATGGACAGAGACCCCGTGGGTCTGGAACGAAGGTTACGGTGAACTTGGCGCGGCGGATGCGAAATACCACGTCGTCTGCCTCGACTACGGCGTCAAGCGCAACATCCTGCGGCTGTTTGCCGGCCTCGATTGCAAGGTGACGGTCGTGCCGGCCGCAACGAGCGCCGAAGACGTGCTCGCCATGCAGCCGGACGGCATCTTCCTGTCGAACGGCCCGGGCGATCCGGCGGCAACCGGCGAATATGCCGTGCCGGTCATCAAGACGCTTGTTAAGACTGATATCCCGGTCTTCGGCATCTGCCTCGGCCATCAGATGCTGGGTCTCGCCCTCGGCGCCAAGACCGAAAAGATGCACCAGGGCCATCACGGCGCCAACCACCCGGTCAAGGACCATACGACAGGCAAGGTCGAGATCGTCTCGATGAACCATGGCTTCGCGGTCGACTCGAAGTCACTGCCCGATGGCGTTGAAGAGACTCATATTTCGCTCTTCGACGGCACCAATTGCGGCCTGCGCGTCCTCGGAAAGCAGGTCTTCTCCGTCCAGCACCATCCGGAAGCCTCTCCCGGCCCGCAGGACAGCCACTATCTCTTCCGCCGCTTCATCAACATGGTGCGCGAGAAGAAGGGCGAACCGGCGCTTGCCGAACGCTGATTTCAAGCAATACCGATTTCGAAAAAGGCCCGTTCAACCGGGCCTTTTTCTTTATCCTCATATTGACCTCAACTTAACTTGAGGAACTACAGATCTGCCTGCAGACATCTGATGCAGGAGAAAATGGATGAACCGAGCTTTCTATCGAGTCGACAAGTTCATCGTGCCGGCGGCGGCGCGAGAGGAATTTCTCGTCAAAGTGATAATGACCCACAAGCTGCTGGAGGCGCAGGAGGGCTTCATCGATCACAGGGTGCTGGAGCAGGTCGCCGGCCCCGGTGAATTCAATTTCGTAACCATTGCCGAATGGGAAAACACCGAAGTCGTCGAGCACGCGCGGGCAGCCGTGGCAGCGGCCCACAAGGCCGCCAATTTCGATCCGCAGGAAATGTTTGCGCGTCTCGGCATTCGCGCCGATATCGCCAGCTACAAGCCCGTCGCGACCTGACGGCAAAGGCGGGCTCAGGCGCGGGCCAGTTCCGCCTCCCGGCGAAGGAGAAGGTAGAAGCGCGCGCAGAGCATGACGGCGGCCGCTGCCAGCCCGACGAGAAAGCCGAACCAGATGCCGATGCCGCCGAAGCCCAGCGGGAAGGCAAAGGCCCAGGCCAGGAAGAAGCCGATCGGCCAGTAGGCGATCAGCGCCATGATCATCGGCACGCGCGCGTCCTTGAGGCCGCGCAGCAATCCGTTGGCGATCACCTGCAGCCCGTCGACCAGCTGGAAGAGCCCGGCAACGACGATCAGCGGCCCGGCATAGGCAAGCACCTCAGGCGCTTCGGGCGAGTTGACGTCGAGAAACCAGCTGCCGAGGAATTGCGGCATGGTGGCAAAGAGCACCGAGCCCACCGCCGAAATTGCGCAGGCGAGGATGAGCACCATGATCGACGCCCGCACCAGCCCATCATAATCGCCCTGCCCGTGCGCGACACCGACGCGCACTGTCGCCGCCTGGCTGAGGCCGAGCGGGATCATGAAGGCGATCGAGGCCCATTGCAGGGCAATGCCGTGGGCGGCAAGCTCGATGGTACCGATATAGCCCATCAGCAGCGAGGCCACCGTGAACAGGCTGACCTCGGCAAGAATGGTGACGCTGATCGGGAAACCAAGCCGGATGACTTCCAGCAGCGCATGCCAGTCGGGCTTCCAGAACCGCACGAAGATCTCGTAGCGCCGGGTCTCTTCCCGCCGCTGCACGAAAGCCAGGATGAAGAGGAAGCCGGCCGTCTGCACGACGACCGAAACGATCGCCGCGCCCTCGAGCCCCATCGCCGGAAAGCCGAAATGGCCGAGCACGAGCATATAGGCGAAGATGGCATTCATCACCAGCGTGGCGATGGTGACGTTGAGGATGATGCCCGCCTTGCCGATGGCGCTGACCAGCGCCCGCATGACGTTGAAGAGCAGCGCCGGCAACACGCCGAACTGGCCGATCATGATGTAGCCGTGGGCGAGCTTGGCCACCTCGGGCTTCTGCTGTGCGAACAGAAGGATCTGCTCCGAATTGAAGAAGGCCGGCTGCATGATGACCCAGTATGCGATCACCACCCACAGACCCATGCGCAGCGCCCGGCGCACCGAGATAACGTCGCCGCGGCCATAGGCCTGCGCCACCATCGGAATGACGGCGATGGCAAAGCCCGAGCCGAAGATCAGGATCGTGAACAGGAATTGCGCCGCAAGCACCATCGCCGCCAGATGTTCGGCGCCGAGGCGGCCGACGATCATCACGTCCGTGGTGTTGATGCCGAGCTGGGCAAGCTGCGCGCCGATCAGCGGAATGCCGAGCGCCAGCGTTGCACGGAAATGCGCGCCCCAACGATTATCGGTTGTCGGCGCAAGCCTGCGCGCGTCGATCGGCGTGTCCATGACACTAGTCCTGTGATTGAAATCGCGTCGCCGCCGCTCGCGGCAAAATATCATTCCGACTTAGATCAAAGCCCGGCGAAGAACTACCCCAAAACAGGCAGATGATGAAAAATTCATCATCACATCAGCATTGCTGATCGATCAACCCGCCGCTTCCAGCGCCTCGACCGGCTCACGAACCCGAACCCGGACAAGGAACACGCCGGCGGCCACCAGGATGAATAGGGCGGCGGTCAGATAGGGCGCGCCGGCAAAGGTGAGCGGGGCCTCGGGCCGCGTGAAATAACCGAACATCTGCGTGAAGATCAGCGGTCCAAGGATGGTGGTGATGCTGCTGAGGCTGGTCAGCGCGCCCTGCAGCTCGCCCTGCGCCGACGGCGGCACCATGCCGGCGGCGATGCTGCGCAGCGGCGGATCGGCGACGTTTTCCATGACGGTCGCAACGATGATGACGTAGACCACCCAGCCCTCCCAGGCGAAGGCATAGCCGGTGAGCCCGACCGCCGAAAAGCAGAGGCCGAGCAGAGCGGTCTTCCACTCGCCGAGCACCGGCACGATCCGCGGCAGAACGAGCCCCATGACAACAGCCGCGCCGATGCCGTAAATGCCGAGCGACAGGCCGATCTGCCCCTCGCTCCAGCCGTAGCGATAGGTCGAGACGAACGACCAGACCGAGGGATAGACGGCATGCGCCAGGAAGAACAGGAACATCACAAGGCTGACCCAGCCGATGCCGGGATAATTACGCATCTGGCGCAACGCGCCGAGCGGATTGGCGCGTTTCCACTCGAACCGGCGGCGGTTCTTTGCCTCCAGCGTTTCCGGCAGCAGGAAGCAGGCGGCGATGAAATTGAGAAGCGACAGCGCCGCAGCACCAAGGAACGGCACACGCGGGCCGAATTCGCCGAGAACACCGCCGACCACGGGGCCGATGGTGAAACCGACGCCGAAGGCGATGCCGATCAGCCCGAAATTCTTCGCCCGGTTCTCCTCCGTGCTGATATCGGCGATATAGGCCGAACAGGTGGCGAAGCTGCCGCCGCTGATGCCGGCAAGCACGCGCCCGACGAACAGCATCCAGAAACTGGTGGCGATGCCGCAGATGAAATTGTCGATCGCAAAGGTCAGCACCGACAGCAGAAGGATCGGCCGGCGGCCGAAACGGTCGGATAGGTTTCCGAGCAGCGGCGCGAACAGGAACTGCATGCCGGCATAGACCAGCATCAGCCAGCCGCCATCGATTGCCGCATCGCTGACGCTGCCGCCGGTCAATTGTTCCAGATAGGCGGGCAGCACCGGCATGATGATGGCGATGCCGATGATGTCGAGGAAGAGGATAACGAAGACCAGGAAAAGGCCGCGGCGAACGAATTTGGGATCAAGCATGAGGCATCTCTACAGCGGTTGGTTCTGAAAAGACGATCTCGTCGCCGAGAAAGTGACATAGCTCAGAAAAGAGACCGAAACAATCCGTGAACATTTCAAAGTTTTTGATCATGCTGCACGGGAAGTTCACGAGACGCTTCAACCGCAGGGCGGGCACTGCCGTTCCAGCTTCAGGAGACCGACGGCCGCCCAGCAGATCACCGGGCGACGTTCCCTTGCAATGGACGCAACGGCATCCAGATCACTCGAAGGATCGCTCATTGTGCATTTCCCCGCACAGCCTGTTCGATGCCGTCCGATTATCGCTCGAACGCGAATGCGGTAGAACCATATCGACAGCGCGCCGCTCGCGGCGAGGACGAAGGAGAAGACAATGCAGACCTATCGTTTGGGAAAGACCGGACCCGAAGTCTCGGCAATCGGCCTCGGCTGCATGGGCATGTCGGGCATGTACGGCCCCTCCGACCGCGCGGAAAGCATCGCGACGATCCATGCCGCGCTCGATGCCGGCATCAACCTGCTTGATACCGGCGATTTCTACGGCATGGGCCACAATGAGATGCTGATCGGCGAGGCATTGAAAGGCCGCAGGCGCGAGAATGCCGTCATCAGCGTCAAGTTCGGCGCGCTCCGCGATCCCGCAAGCGGCTGGAGCGGCATCGATGCCCGCCCGGTCGCGGTAAAGAATTTCCTCGCCTACACGCTGCAGCGCCTCGGCGTCGACCATATCGATATCTATCGCCCGGCCCGCCTCGATCCGAACGTGCCGATCGAAGACACGGTCGGCGCCATCGCCGATATGGTCAAGGCAGGTTATGTCAGGCATATCGGCCTGTCGGAAGTCGGCGCCGAGACGATCCGCCGCGCCGCCACTGTTGCCCCGATCGTCGACCTGCAGATCGAATATTCGCTGATCTCGCGCGGCATCGAGGAGAAGATCCTGCCGACGACCCGCGAACTCGGCATCTCAATCACCGCCTACGGCGTGCTCTCGCGCGGCCTGATCAGCGGCCACTGGCAGAAAGGCCAAGCCACGGCCGGCGATTTCCGCGCCTACAGCCCGCGCTTCCAGGAAGGCAATATCGAGCAGAACCTCGCTCTGGTGGAGAAGCTGCGCGAGATCGCAGAGGCAAAGAGCGTCTCGGTCGCCCAGATCGCCATCGCCTGGGTCGCCGCCAAGGGCGGGGATATCGTCCCCATCATCGGCGCCCGCCGCCGCGATCGGTTGAGCGAGGCGCTCGGGTCACGCGCGGTCGACCTGTCAGCAGACGATTTCGCCGCCATCGAACGCGCCGTGCCGAAGGATGCGGCCGCCGGCGGGCGTTATCCCGAGCATATGCTGCAGCATATGGACAGTGAGAAGTAGGTGGAGGGCGGATCGAAAGGGACTGAACGTTGTGCCGTGCGGCCCCCTCATCTGCCGGCAGGCAGATGAGGGGTGAGCGACGACAGGAGCGAATGCGCCGAGCGCAAGCGAAGGGCAATCACCCCCAACGCCGGAGAAGCCGCTATCCCCGTCAAACCGGCCCCGAAAACGTATCACAAGCCGTCAGCTGTCCGCTGTCGAAACCGCGCTTGAACCATCTGACGCGCTGCGCCGAGGTGCCGTGGTTGAAACTCTCGGGCACGACGTAACCCTGCGAGCGTTTCTGCAGCGTATCGTCGCCGATCTGCTGGGCGGCGTTCAGCGCTTCCTCCAGGTCGCCGCTCTCCAGCAGTCCCTTCTGCTGGGTATATTTGCCCCAGATGCCGGCGAAGCAATCGGCCTGCAGCTCGACTCGCACCGACATCTTGTTGGCCTCTTCCTCGCTCATGCGCTGGCGGGCCTGGTTGAACTTCGGCAGAATGCCGAGCAGGTTCTGCACGTGATGGCCGACCTCGTGGGCGACGACATAGGCCTCGGCGAAATCGCCCGACGCGCCGAAGCGGTCGGAAAGCTCCTGGAAGAATTCGGTGTCGAGATAGAGTTTATGGTCGCCCGGGCAGTAGAACGGACCTGTTGCCGATGATGCGGAGCCGCAGGCCGATGCCGTTGAGCCCGAGAACAACACGAGGCGAGGTTCCTCGTAAGTCCGGCCCTGCGCCTGGAAGATGCCCTGCCAGGTATCCTCGGTCTCGGCCAGAACGGTGCGCATGAAGGCGGTCATCTCGTCATTGGCGGGTGTGCGCGTTCCGCCCGACTGGCTCTCCTCGTAGCCTGGGCCGCTCGTCACGCCGCCGGTGTCGAGCATCTGCATCAGGTCGATGCCCATCGCCTTGAAGATGAAATAGATGACGACGAGGAAGATGATCGTGCCGATGCTCAAGCGCCCGCCGGCGCGGCGAACGCCGCCGCCGGACGGAAAGTTGAAGCCGCCGCCGCGGCCGAAACCGCCGCTGCCCGGGTCGCCGCGGCGATCTTCGATATTGTCGGACTGACGCCGGCCTCTCCATTCCATCTTCGCTCTCCCCGGCAATGCCTCTGCTGCACTTTAAGGAATCTATATATCCGTCGGCGGCCGGAATTCCAGCGACATCATCCGGGCAATCAGCCCCGCCTCCGCGAGGACGTGGCGGCGAAATCCGGGTGCTGGTCGTGCCCGACGGGGAATGGGCTTTCGCGGCGTGTTGGATTCCTGTCGATTCCGCGATTTATGGGGTTCCGTTTGCAAATACATTTGCCTATAAGCCGCTTCTAGCCTGAAAAGACCCTCAATGCGCGACCCGACCCGGTGATCTCCCACCCTGGCCGGCTTTCTGCGCAGCTAGAAATGGATATCGCCCATGCCGAAGCGCCAAGACATCAAATCGATCCTCATCATCGGCGCGGGACCGATCGTCATTGGCCAGGCTTGCGAGTTCGATTATTCCGGCACCCAGGCCTGCAAGGCGCTGAAGGAGGAAGGCTACCGTGTCATCCTCGTCAACTCCAACCCGGCGACGATCATGACCGATCCGGGCCTGGCCGACGCCACCTATGTCGAGCCGATCACCCCCGAGGTCGTCGCCAAGATCATCGCCAAGGAGCGCCCGGACGCGCTGCTGCCGACCATGGGCGGCCAGACGGCGCTGAATACCGCGCTTTCGCTGAAGCGCATGGGCGTGCTCGATCGCTACAATGTCGAAATGATCGGCGCAAAGCCCGCCGCCATCGACATGGCCGAGGATCGCGCGCTGTTCCGTGAGGCGATGGGCCGTATCGGCCTGGAAACGCCACGCTCGATGCTGGCCAACGCCACCGACATCAAGGACCTCGACCGCAAGACGCACGAGGCTGAGCGCAGCAAGCTGCGCGAGAGCCTCTCCGGATCCGAACTCGACAAGGCGCTGGACGAGCTGGAAAACCAGTGGAACCTCGGAGAGAGCGACCGTAAGCAGCGCTACATGAACCATGCCGTGGCGATCGCCGCCCAGGCGCTCGACCATGTCGGCCTGCCCGCCATCATCCGCCCCTCCTTCACCCTCGGCGGCACCGGCGGCGGCATTGCCTACAACCGCTCGGAATTCTTCGAGATCGTCGGCGGCGGCCTCGACGCGTCTCCGACGACCGAAGTGCTGATCGAAGAATCGGTGCTCGGCTGGAAGGAGTATGAGATGGAGGTCGTCCGCGACAAGGCGGACAACTGCATCATCATCTGCTCGATCGAGAACATCGACCCGATGGGCGTCCACACCGGAGATTCGATCACCGTCGCCCCGGCGCTGACGCTGACCGACAAGGAATACCAGATCATGCGCAACGCCTCGATCGCGGTGCTGCGCGAGATCGGCGTCGAGACCGGCGGCTCGAACGTCCAGTTCGCCGTCAATCCGAAAGACGGCCGTCTCGTCGTCATCGAAATGAACCCGCGTGTGTCGCGTTCCTCGGCGCTGGCCTCCAAGGCCACCGGCTTCCCGATCGCCAAGATCGCCGCCAAGCTCGCCATCGGTTATACGCTTGACGAATTGGACAACGACATCACCGGCGGCGCCACGCCTGCCTCCTTCGAACCGTCGATCGACTACGTCGTCACCAAGATCCCGCGTTTCGCTTTCGAGAAATTCCCCGGCGCCTCGCCGGTGCTGACGACCGCGATGAAATCGGTCGGCGAAGTCATGGCGATCGGCCGCACCTTCGCCGAATCGCTGCAGAAGGCGCTGCGCGGCCTCGAAACCGGCCTGACCGGCCTCGACGAGATCGAGATTCCCGACTCCGAGGAAGGCGAATCCAGCCACAACGCCATCCGCGCCGCCATCGGCACGCCGACGCCGGATCGCCTGCGCATGGTCGCCCAGGCGCTGCGCATGGGTCTCAGCATCGAAGAGGTGCACGAGGGCTGCAAGATCGATCCCTGGTTCATCGCCGAGCTCAAGAACATCGTCGACACGGAAGCCCGTATCCGCGAGCACGGCCTGCCGGAAGATGCCGCCAACCTGCGCATGCTGAAGGCCATGGGCTTTTCCGATGCGCGCCTGGCAACACTGACCGGCAAGCGCCCGAAGCAGATCGCCGAGTTCCGAAACAGCTTGAACGTCCGCCCGGTCTTCAAGCGCATCGATACCTGTGCTGCCGAATTCGCCTCGCCGACCGCTTACATGTATTCGACCTATGAGACGCCCTTCGTCGGCGCCGCCCGCTCCGAGGCCGAAGTGTCCGACCGTAAAAAGGTCGTCATCCTCGGCGGCGGCCCGAACCGCATCGGCCAGGGCATCGAGTTCGATTATTGCTGCTGCCATGCCGCCTTCGCGTTGAAGGATGCCGGTTATGAAGCGATCATGATCAACTGCAACCCGGAAACCGTCTCGACCGACTACGACACATCAGATCGCCTCTATTTCGAGCCGCTGACCGCTGAAGACGTGATCGAGATCCTGCGCGCGGAGCAGGAAAAGGGCGAAGTCGTCGGCGTCATCGTCCAGTTCGGCGGCCAGACGCCGCTGAAGCTTGCCGAGGCGCTGGAAAAGAACGGCATCCCGATCCTCGGCACCGCGCCCGATATGATCGACCTTGCCGAAGACCGCGACCGCTTCCAGAAGCTGCTGATGAAGCTCGATCTCAACCAGCCGAACAACGGCATCGCCTATTCGGTCGAACAGGCCCGCCTGGTCGCCGCCGAAATCGGCTTCCCGCTGGTCGTACGCCCGTCCTACGTGCTCGGCGGCCGCGCCATGCAGATCCTGCATTCGGAAGGTCAGCTGCAGACCTACCTGCTCGATACGGTTCCGGAACTGGTGCCGGAGGATATCAAGCAGCGCTATCCCAACGATAAGACCGGCCAGATCAACACCCTGCTCGGCAAGAACCCGCTGCTCTTCGACAGCTATCTCTCTCATGCCATCGAAGTCGACGTCGACTGCCTCTCCGACGGCACCGACGTCTATGTCGCCGGCATCATGGAGCATATCGAGGAAGCCGGCATCCATTCCGGCGACAGCGCCTGCTCGCTGCCGCCGCGCTCGCTGCCCGTCGAACTGCTCGACGAGCTGGAGCGCCAGGCAAAGGCGATGGCCAAGGCGCTCAATGTCGGCGGTCTGATGAACGTCCAGTTCGCCATCAAGGACGGCACCGTCTACGTTCTCGAAGTCAATCCGCGCGCCTCGCGCACCGTGCCCTTCGTCGCCAAGACCATCGGCGCGCCGATCGCCAAGATCGCCGCCCGTGTGATGGCCGGCGAGAAACTCGACGCGACCTTCGCCGCCTATGGGGAAAAGCCCGATCCGCGCAAGCTGAAGCATATCGCCGTCAAGGAAGCTGTCTTCCCCTTCGCCCGCTTCCCCGGCGTCGACACGCTGCTCGGCCCGGAAATGCGTTCGACCGGTGAAGTCATCGGCCTCGATACCGATTTCGCGCTGGCCTTCGCCAAGTCGCAGCTCGGCGCCGGCGTCGAACTGCCGCGTGACGGAACGGTCTTCGTTTCCGTGCGCGACGAGGACAAGGCGCGCGTGCTGCCGGCGATCCGCATCCTCGTCGAACAGGGCTTCAAGGTGCTGGCAACCGGCGGCACCGCCCGCTTCCTCGGCGAAAACGGCATCACTGCCACCAAGATCAATAAGGTTCTGGAAGGCCGCCCGCATATCGAGGACGCGATCCGCAATCGCCAGGTCCAGCTCGTCATCAACACCACCGATGGCAACAAGGCGATCTCCGACTCCAAGTCGCTGCGCCGTGCGACGCTGATGCAGAAGGTGCCCTATTACACGACGATGGCAGGCGCCGAAGCCGCCGCCCAGGCAATCAAGGCGCTGAAGGCCGGCAATCTGGAAGTGCGGCCGCTGCAGAGCTATTTCGCCTGAGATACGGAACGCCATCGCTCGATGAGCGATGGCGCCAGCCTTGGCATTGGGGCACCACCGGAGGCTTCTGAATCAGTATGCAGCGGCCACCATAAGGCGCTGAACCATCAGCATATCTTCGCGAAATCGTGCCAGTTCCTCCGCTCTCAGCCGCTCATCGGGAATACGCAGCAGATAGGATGGATGCACCGTCACGAAGAGCGTTCGCTCCTCATCGATCGCGATCGCTTTCCCCCTGACATCCTGAAGCCGCTGTTTCGTATCGGTCAGCGCCGCGAGCGCCGTCGCCCCCATCGCAACGATGAGCTTCGGCTTGATCAGTGCCATCTCCAGATTGAGCCACCAGCGGCAATGCTTCACCTCGCCCATATTGGGCTTCTGATGGATGCGACGCTTGCCGCGCGGCTCATATTTGAAATGCTTGACGGCATTGGTGACGTAAAGCGTTGAGCGATCAATGCCCGCTTCAGTGATCACCTGATCCAGCAGCCTGCCGGCCGGACCGACGAAGGGGCGCCCGGCAATATCCTCCTGGTCGCCCGGCTGCTCGCCAACGAACATCACCTCGGCATCGCGTGGCCCCTCCCCGAATACGGTTTGCGTGGCCTTCGCATGAAGCGGACAGCGGGTGCAGGCGGCAGCTTCCGCGCGCAGTGCTTCCAGCGTGCCCGCCGGCGCTTCGGGCTCGGCCGGAATGCTGCGCGCGGCTTCCTGCAGGCGATCGTGAAAGGGCAACGACTGGGTCGCCTCCCGTGCAGCCATGGCCCGCACCTGGCTCTCCGCCGATGCGATCAGCCCAGGGATGAGATCGGCTTCCGGCAGGTTCTTCCAGTATTTTTTCGGCATCTCCGCCTGCATCGCCTTCAGCTTCAACCGCGCCGGATTGAAAATGCTGGCGTAGTAGGTGCGCCAAAGTTCGTCGGTAGCATCGGTGAGATTGGGTTTTTCACACGGTTCGTCGCTCATCGTCAGCCGCTCGCCGTCCCAGGCGGCCGATCCCTTGGGCGTCGCGATCAGCCAGTCCATGTCGGTGAAGCGCCGTTGAAAGAAGGGCGCTGTGCGCCTGACGATATGGTGATCCGGCTCGAACCAGGCGAGGAATTTTCGACGGCCCACCGACACCGCACCAACCTCCTTGAAGCGAACGAAGGCCGTCATCTTGTGCGCGTCGCGCCGAACGTTTTTCGCCATCAGCCTGGCACGGGCGACGTCCTCGTCGGAAGCCACTTCAAGCAGTTGGCGGTCCAGTTGCAGCCGCCAGAGCAGACGGTAAAGCAGGGAAAAACGCGCCGCGTCGGAATGGCAGAGAACTGTCTCCGCGAGATCGATGAAGGCGGGCGGCACCGTCATCGGCTTGCGTGCCATGATAGGCGCCGGCGGCATGGCGTCGCGTTGAAACGCAAGGTCCGCCTCCTCGCTTTTTTCGCGCCAATCGATCTCTTCCGGCAGGATGCCGGCGACCGCGAAAGCGCGCGCGGCGTCACGCCATTCGGCAAGCTCCCCGCGTCCTGCAAGCACGACCCGGCGCATCACAGCAACGACAATTGTTCGGGCTGCGGTTCGAACATGGCGCGAAGGTCGGGGCGCTCGATCAATCGGCGCGGCGACCAGCCTTCCGCCGAGATGAAAGACTGAACCTTCTTGATCGAAATGCCGAGCCGCTGGAGATCATCGAGCCGCAACCGGCGAAAACGCCGCGCCGAAACGATCGCTTTGACGGTCTTGGTGCCGAGACCGGGCACGCGCAGCAACCGTTCACGCTCGGCCTTGTTGATATCGACGGGGAATTCTGCCCGGTTGGCGAGCGCCCAGGCAAGTTTGGGGTCGAGGCTGAGATCGAGCATGCCATCCGCCTGGTTCGCGGTGATCTCGTCAATGCCGAAACCGTAGAATCGATAGAGCCAGTCGGCCTGATAGAGCCGGTGTTCCCGCATCAGCGGCGGCTTGATCAGCGGCAGGTTTTTCGACGAGTCCGGGATCGGGCTGAAGGCGGAATAGTAGACGCGCTTCAGCCCGTAGCTGCTATAAAGCCGGCCGCTGGTCGCAAGGATCGTCGCATCGTTCGCGCCATCGGCGCCGACGATCATCTGTGTGCTCTGGCCGGCCGGCACGAAACGCTGACGCTTCTTCGTCTGCAGCGTCGGTTCGCCGGCGGCCTCGATCTTCAGCCGCAGATCCCCCATCGATCGCCGGATATTGGCAGGCTTCTTTTCCGGCGCAAAGCGGGTGATGCCGTTATCCGTCGGCAACTCGATATTGAGCGACAGCCTGTCTGCATGAAGCCCCGCCTCCTCGATCAGACGCGGCGACGCCTCGGGGATCGATTTCAGATGGATATATCCGCGGAAATTGTGGGTCACACGCAGTTCGCGGACGATGCGGACCATCTCTTCCATCGTGTAATCTGACGAACGAATAATGCCGGAGGAAAGGAACAGGCCTTCGATATAGTTGCGGCGGTAGAATTCCAGCGTCAGCCAGATGACCTCCTCGGGCGTAAAGCGCGCCCGTTCGACATTGCTCGACGAGCGATTGACGCAATAGGCGCAATCGTAGATGCAGAAATTGGTCAGCAGTATTTTCAGAAGCGAAATGCACCGCCCGTCCGGAGCATAGGCATGACAGATACCGGATCCCTCGGTCGAACCGAGCCCGCCACTTGCGTGAGAATCGCGTTTCACCGTGCCGCTGGAAGCGCAGGAAGCGTCATATTTCGCGGCGTCGGAAAGGATGGCCAGGCGTTCTGTGAGCGACTTCTTCATTAGAGTGTTCACTATATGTTCCGGAGCACAAAGTCAATCCGAGCAATCCCGCCCTCGCCCATTTTTCAGGCGCACCATCGGATGCCGCGGCGGGTTGCGTTTAGTTCATGCGAATTTTCTGGAAATCGGCCTTGGCGATCTGCTATAAGCACTTAACTAGGATTGTGGCACGGTTCCGAAGCTCCCCTTCGGGACCTGTTTTCTTTTGTGTGTACCTGACTTTGCTGATGCAGGGACCGGCGGATACAAGGATTGAAGGACAGAAAAATGGTTGAAAAGGTACCGATGACACCGGGTGGTTTCGTCAAGCTGCAGGAAGAGCTGCGCTGGCGTCAGCAGGAGGAGCGTCCCCGAATCATCGAGGCGATCGCCGAAGCCCGTGCGCATGGTGACCTTTCCGAAAACGCCGAATACCACGCCGCCAAGGAAGCCCAGAGCCACAATGAGGGCCGCATCAGCGAGCTGGAAGACCTGACGGCGCGCGCCGAGGTCATCGACCTCACGAAGATGTCGGGCGACAAGATCAAGTTCGGCGCCAAGGTGAAGCTCGTCGACGAGGACACCGAGGAAGAAAAGACCTACCAGATCGTCGGCGACCAGGAAGCCGACGTCAAAGCCGGCCGCATCTCCATCTCCTCGCCGATCGCCCGTGCGCTGATCGGCAAGGAAGTCGGCGATTCCATCGAGGTCAACGCGCCGGGCGGCTCCAAGGCCTACGAAATCCTCCAGGTTTCCTGGGGCTGATCGCCCGCCACAGACGAGACCCATCCCTTGCCTGATATGCGTGACGTCGAGATCATCGCGCCCAATTTCAAGCGCCGGCTCTCCGGCGTCACGTCGACCATCGTCCAGCTCATCCCCTGCCAGATCCGGCTCGGCATCGGGATCGCCACCCTCGGCCCCGGCCTGCCGGAGGGCCTGCCGAAACTTCAGTGGCGCCAGCTCCTCGGCCTCTGGCGCCCGCCGGCGCGCCGGCGCCGGCGTGTCTGGCACGCCCGCCGCAACAACGAGATGGCCGTCGGCATCCTGCTTCGGCATCTCCTGCGCATGCCGCTGAAGCTGCTCTTCACCTCGGCCGCCCAACGCCGCCACACCGCCTATACCAAATGGCTGATCCGCCGCATGGACGCCGTCATCGCGACCAGCGACCGTTCCGGCTCGTTCCTCGAGGTGCCGCACACGGTCATCCAGCACGGCGTCGACCTTGCCCTGTTCCATCCGCCGGAAACGGCAGAAGACGGTATTGCCGCCACCGGCCTGCCCGGCCGCCATCTTATCGGCTGTTTCGGCCGCGTGCGCCATCAGAAGGGCACCGATCTCTTCGTCCGGGCGATGATCGAGCTGCTGCCGCAGAATCCGGAATGGACGGCTGTTGTCTCCGGCCGCGTGACGGCGGAGCACACGGCATTCGCCGACAAGCTCAAGGCGGATGTTGCCGCCGCCGGGCTCAGCGACCGGATCCTCTTCCTCGGCGAAGTTCCCGATATCAAGGTTTGGTATCGCCGTCTGACGCTTTACGTCGCCCCTTCCCGCAACGAGGGCTTCGGCCTGACGCCGCTCGAAGCCATGGCTTCGCGCACGGCGGTGGTGGCATCGGACGCGGGCGCTTATGCCGAGCTCATCGTTGGGCGCGAGACCGGTTCGGTCGTCGCGGCCGGCGATGGCGAGGCGCTGACGCGGGCCATCGCGCCCTATATCGCCGATCCCGCTCTGGCGATCGCGCATGGCGAGAATGCACTGCGCCATGTCAGGACGAATTTCGCGCTGGAGAAGGAAGCACGCGCGATCGGCGCCGTTTACAACAGCCTCCTCGGCGACAACCGCGGCTGAAGCGGAAATAGAGAACGGCCCGTTGGAGAACGGGCCGCTGCAGATTTTCAAGACTATGAGCAGTCTGGCCGATTATTCGGCCGGCTGGAGCCCGGCAGCCGACGTGTCGTCGGCCTGACCGCCCAACGCTGCCGCAAGCTGCGCGGTATCCAACTCATTTTCCCAGCGTGCCACGACGATCGTTGCGACCGCATTGCCGACGAGGTTGGTCAGCGCCCGGCATTCCGACATGAAACGGTCGATGCCGAGGATGAGCGCCATGCCGGCGACCGGCACGGAGGGCACGACGGAAAGGGTCGCGGCAAGCGTGATGAAACCGGCGCCGGTGATGCCTGCGGCACCCTTGGAGCTCAGCATCGCCACCAGGAGCAGCAGGATCTGGTCACCCCAGGAGAGCTGGATGCCGGTTGCCTGGGCAATGAACAGGGCCGCCAGCGTCATGTAGATGTTCGTGCCGTCGAGATTGAAGGAATAGCCTGTGGGGATGACGAGGCCGACGACCGAGCGCTTGCAGCCGGCCTTTTCCATCTTGTTCATCAGGCCTGGAAGGGCGGCTTCCGAAGACGAGGTGCCGAGAACCAGCAGCAGCTCTTCCTTGATGTAACGCAGCAGCGCCAGGATCGAGAAGCCGTTGTAGCGGGCGACGGCGCCGAGAACGACGAGGACGAAGAGCAGCGAGGTGATGTAGAAGGTGCCGATCAGCATGGCGAGATTGGCGATCGACCCGATGCCGTACTTGCCGATGGTGAAGGCCATGGCGCCGAAGGCGCCGATCGGGGCGGCCTTCATCAGGATGGCGACGAGCTTGAAGACCGGAGCCGTCAGGGCATTGAGGAAATTGACGACCTGCTCGCCCTTTTCGCCGACCATGGCGAGCGCGATGCCGAACAGCACCGAGAAGAACAGCACCTGCAGAATGTCTCCATCGGCAAAGGCGCCGACGATCGTCGTCGGGATGATGTTGGTGAGGAAGCCGACGATGCTCTGGTCATGCGCCTTCGAGGCATAGCTGGCAACGGCGGTGGGATCCAGCGAGGCCGGATCGATGTTCATGCCGGCGCCGGGCTGGACGACGTTGGCGACGATCATGCCGATGACGAGCGCCAGCGTTGAGAAGGTCAGGAAGTAGAGCATCGCCTTGCCGGCGACGCGGCCGACCTTCTTCAGGTCGCTCATGCCGGCAATGCCGGTCGCCACCGTCAGAAAAATGACCGGAGCGATAATCATCTTGACGAGCTTGATGAAAGCGTCGCCGAGCGGCTTCAATTGCGCGCCGAGTTCCGGGTAGAAATGGCCGAGCAGGATGCCCGCGGCGATGGCCGCGAGAACCTGAACGTAAAGATGGGAATAAAAGGGCTTCTTGCCCTTGCTGTCTGTGACTGCATCGAATGGTGCTGCGATCATGATGTCCTCCTAAAGGCTCGTCCGGAACGAACTCCGGCCTCCCGAGCCGTTCGCTTCAAGTCCAACAGCTCAGCCGTTGTTGCCATCTCATTCGCAATCACCGTGCCAGTTTTAACCCATCAAATTAAATCATTGATTTTATGATTTAATTATTTCCAGAGCCATTGGCGACGCATTCAGAAATGCGGAAACCCACACAAATACAATTGCGTCTCGTGCGGAAAAATGCACAAATCCTCTATGTCTTTGTCCCTGTCGCCGCCGTGGTCTTCGTTGCCTTTGCAGCACCGCATCCGCCGGATGTGGTGGGCCTATGCGGTGATCGCGCTTCTTGCCGTCGCTGCAAGTCTGTGGGCAAGCGGCGAGATTGGACGGCGCCAGGCCGAGGCGGCCCTCGAAGAACAGGCCCGCATGGATGCGAGGCTGAATGCGGCTTTGCTGCGCACGGTTCTCGAAAAATACCGGGCGCTTCCCTTCGTGCTGTCGCAAGACGCAGCACTCGCCTCGGCGCTGACGGGAAACGAAGCCGGCACGTTCGAGCGGCTCAGCCAGAAGCTGGAAATGCTGGCGGCGGGCACGAAGGCTGCCGTCATTTATGTCATCGACAAGGACGGCATGGCGGTTTCGGCCAGCAACTGGCGCGAACCGACGAGCTTCGTCGGCAATGACTATCGCTTCCGGGAATATTTTCAGGGGGCGGTCGCGCTGGGACAGGCCGAGCACTTCGCGCTCGGCACCGTCAGCAAGAAACCCGGCCTCTATATATCCGAGCGGATCAACGGCAGCAGCGGGCTGCTCGGCGTCGTCGTGGTCAAGGTGGAATTCGACGACGTCGAGGCGGATTGGAAAGCCTCGGACGCGCCGTCCTACGTGATCGACGATCGCGGCATCGTCCTCATCACCAGCATTCCCTCCTGGCGGTTCATGACGATCGACCGGATCGCCGACGATCGATTGACGGCGATCCGCGAAAGCCTGCAATTCGGCGATGCGCCGCTTCAACCGCTGCCGCTCGATACGGTCCGAAGCCTTGGCGACAGGCTCGACGTCGTCGAGATCGTCATGCCGGGCGGCGCCGGAAAAACTAGCTTTCTCGATGTCGGAATGCCGGTTCCCGCCACAGCATGGCATTTGCAGCATCTGGTGGCGCTGGGGCCGTCGGTGGATGCGGGCATTCGCGAAGCCCGGATGCTGGCATTGCTTATGCTCCTGCCGCTGCTGTCAGGCGCAGCCTTCCTGTTGCGCCGCCGCCAGACGGTCACCCTCAAGATTTTCAGGGAACAGCAGGCGCGGGAGGAACTGGAACGGCGGGTAGTCGAGCGGACTCTCGATCTCAGCCAGGCGCGCGACCGGTTGCAGGCTGAAATCACCGGCCACAGGAGCACGGAGCAGAAGCTGCAGGCGGTGCAGCAGGATCTGGTGCAGGCGAACCGCCTGGCCATTCTCGGTCAGGTGGCGGCCGGCGTCGCCCATGAGATCAATCAGCCGGTGGCAACCATCCGCGCCTATGCGGATAACGCCCGCACCTTCCTCGATCGCGGCCAGACGACGCCCGCCGGTGAAAATCTCGAAAGCATCGCGGCGCTGACGGAGCGCATAGGCTCGATCACCGAGGAGCTGAAGACCTTTGCCCGCAAGGGCCGCGGCAACGCCGAACCGACGGGATTGAAGGACGTCATCGAAGGTGCAGTGCTGCTGCTGCGCAGCCGATTTGCCGGCCGCATGGATACGCTCGACATCGACTTGCCGCCTGCCGAGCTGCAGGTCATGGGAAACCGGATCCGTCTCGAGCAGGTGCTTATCAACCTGCTTCAGAACGCCCTGGAGGCGGTGGCGCCGAAAGCCGAAGAGGGGCGCGTCGAGATCAGGACATCCGCCGTTTCAGGCATGGTCACGGTGACGGTCGCCGACAACGGCCCCGGCATTTCGCCCGAGATCCGCAAAGGCCTGTTCACACCGTTCAACACCTCGAAGGAAAGCGGTCTCGGCCTGGGATTGGTCATCGCCAAGGATATCGTCGGCGATTACGGCGGCCGGATGGAGGTCGAGAGCGATGACAGCGGAACCCGCTTCATGGTTCATCTGAGGAAGGCTTGAGATCATGGCCGCACCGATGCCCGTTGCGCTGATCGACGACGATAGGGATTTGCGCCGCGCCACCGCCCAGACGCTCGAACTCGCCGGATTTTCCGTTTCAGCCTATGACGGCGCGAAGGCCGCGCTGGCCGACCTGCCGGCGGACTTTGGCGGCCCCGTCATCACCGATATCCGCATGCCTGAGATCGACGGGCTGCAGCTCTTCGCCACGCTGCAGGGCATTGACGCCGACCTGCCGGTGATCCTGATGACCGGCCACGGCGATATTCCGATGGCCGTTCAGGCGATCCAGGACGGCGCCTATGATTTCATCGCCAAACCCTTTGCGGCCGATCGGCTCGTCCAAAGTGTGCGTCGCGCCGGCGAGAAGCGCCGGCTTGTCCTGGAAAACCGCATGCTGCGCAAGGCGGCCGAAGATGCGCAGGAAAATTCGCCGCTGATCGGCCAGACGCCGGTGATGGAAAACCTGAGAAACATCCTTCGCCACATCGCCGATACCGATGTCGACGTCCTCGTCGCCGGCGAAACCGGCAGCGGCAAGGAAGTGGTCGCTCAGATCCTGCATCAGTGGAGCCACCGCCGGAAGGGCAATTTCGTGGCGCTGAACTGCGGGGCGCTCCCCGAAACCGTCATTGAAAGCGAGCTGTTCGGCCATGAGGCGGGCGCCTTTACCGGCGCCCAGAAGCGCCGCACCGGCCGCATCGAACATGCAAGCGGCGGCACGCTTTTCCTCGACGAGATCGAAAGCATGCCGGTCGCCACCCAGGTCAAGATGTTGAGAGTGCTGGAGATGCGCGAGATCACCCCGCTCGGCACCAACGAGGTGCGCCCGGTCGATCTTCGCGTCGTCGCCGCCGCCAAGATCGACCTCGGGGATCCCGATCTGCGCGGGGATTTTCGCGAGGATCTCTATTACAGGCTGAATGTGGTGACGATCTCCATTCCGCCGCTGCGAGAACGGCGCGACGATATTCCGCTGCTGTTCTCTCACTTTGCCGCCCGCGCCGCCGAGCGTTTTCGCCGCGATGTCCCCCAACTCTCAGAGAATGTTCGCCGTCATCTCGCCACCCATGTATGGCCGGGCAATGTCCGTGAGCTCTCCCACTATGCCGAACGCGTGGTGCTGGGCGTGGAAGGCGGTGGAGCGGCATCAGTGCCCCCGCAGCCGACGGGCGGCACGCTGCCCGAACGGCTGGAACGCTACGAGGCGGAGATCATCCGCGATGCGCTCGCGGCCAATGACGGTGACGTGCGCCGCACCATCGAGGCGCTTGGCATTCCGAGAAAGACGTTTTACGACAAGCTGCAGCGCCACGGCATCAACCGCGGCGGTTATGCCGTGCGCAAATAGGCTGTCTCAGACTTCTACAAGTCCGAGCTTCTTCACCTGCCGGATCGTCAGCATGGTGCGCACGGTATCGACATGCTCGTTCGCCGTCAGCACTTCGATGACGAAATCCTGGAAGTGGGTGAGATTTTCAGCCACGCAATGCAGCAGGAAATCACTGTCGCCGGAGACCATCCAGGCCTGGCGCACCAGCGGCCATTCGGCAGTCGCCGCGGCAAACGCCTTGAGATTGCCTTCCGACTGGTGCTTGAGGCCGACCATGCAGAAAGCAACCAGATCGAAGCCGAGCCTCGGGCTGTTCAGCATCGCATGGTAGCCCTCGATGATGCCGGCTTCCTCGAGCTTGCGCACCCGGCGCAGGCAGGGCGGCGCCGAGATGCCGACGCGATCGGCGAGCTCCACATTGGTCATGCGGCCGTCGGCCTGCAATTCCCGGAGTATCTTTATGTCGATGACGTCGAGCTCGGCGCGACCCACATCATGGCCTTTCTTTAATTCTCCGCGGGGAGCTTCTATATAAAGCGGCGGAATACGCAAGAATGTTTCACGCCGATGACGGATTCTTGCACATCCGGGCGATTTGGCTTGTTGGTAACGCAAGGCTGCCCTTGAATAAAAGCATTGGACGTTCATAAATGGCGCATGGACCGCGAAACGGCCGCAATCGCCATCTAGCCGCCGCCTCCTGCCCAGTCGAAAGGAAATGACATGCCCGCCCGCCATACCAAGGTGCTCATCATCGGTTCCGGACCTGCAGGCTATACTGCCGCGGTCTATGCCGCGCGCGCCATGCTGAAACCGGTTCTGATCGCCGGTCTCGAACAGGGCGGCCAGTTGATGATCACCACCGATGTCGAGAATTATCCGGGCTTTGCCGATCCGATCCAGGGTCCCTGGCTGATGGAACAGATGCTGCAGCAGGCAAAACATGTGGGCGCCGAGATCGTTAACGACGTCGTGACCGAAGTCGACATGAACCAGCGTCCTTTCGTCGCCCGCACCGACAGCGGCCAGGTCTGGACCGCCGATACGCTGATCATCGCCACCGGCGCCAAGGCCAAGTGGCTCGGTATCGAGAGCGAGCAGCATTTCCAGGGTTTTGGTGTTTCGGCTTGCGCCACCTGCGACGGTTTCTTCTATCGCAACAAGGATGTGATCGTGGTCGGCGGTGGCAACAGCGCCGTCGAGGAAGCCCTCTATCTCTCCAACATCGCCAAGTCGGTGACACTGGTGCATCGCCGCGATTTCTTCCGGGCTGAGAAGATCCTGCAGGAACGTTTGTTCGCCAGGGACAACGTCAAGGTGGTGTGGAACACCGAAGTCGCCGAAATCACCGGCACGCCGGCCAAGCCGCCGATGCCGCAATCCGTCTCCGGCGCCCGCCTGCGCGACGTCAGAACCGGGGCGATCACCGAGATGCCGATCGACGGCGTCTTCGTCGCCATCGGCCATGCGCCGGCCACCGAGCTTTTCAAGGACAAACTGAAACTGAAGGACAACGGCTATCTCTGGACCGCACCGGATTCGACCGCGACCAGCCTGGAGGGGGTCTATGCCGCGGGCGACGTGACCGATGATACGTTCCGCCAGGCGATTACTGCCGCCGGCCTGGGATGCATGGCGGCACTTGAAGCCGAGCGATATCTGACGGGCCACATGCCCGTCGCCGTGGCAGCGGAGTAAGATCGGCATGAGGGGTGGGGGAATGCCATTGGATTGGGACAAGCTGCGTATTTTTCACGCAGCTGCCGAGGCGGGTTCGTTCACGCATGCGGCGGATAAACTGCATCTGTCCCAATCCGCCATCAGCCGCCAGGTCAGCGCGCTGGAGCAGGATGTCGGCACCAAGCTGTTTCATCGCCATGCGCGCGGCCTGATTCTGACGGAACAGGGCGAGCTGCTTTACCGCACCGCCCATGACGTGCTGCTGAAGCTCGAAACCGTGAAGATGCAGCTCACCGAGACGAATGAGACGCCGTCCGGCAAGCTGCGCGTCACCACGACGGTCGGCCTCGGCCAGGGCTGGCTGACCGACAAAATCCAGGAATTCCTGCAGCTTTATCCCGATGTGCAGATCCAGCTGATCCTCGACAACGAGGAAGTGGATGTAAACATGCGCCATGCCGACTGCGCCATCCGCCTGCGCCAGCCGCAACAGTCCGACCTCATCCAGCGCAAGCTCTTTACCGTGCACATGCACGTCTATGCCGCTCCCTCCTACATCAACCGCCATGGCGAGCCGCAGAAGATCGAGGATCTCGACAATCACCGCATCATTACCTTCGGCGAGCCCGCGCCAAGCTATCTGCTCGACGTCAACTGGCTCGAGGTCGCCGGCCGCTCGTCCGACAACAAGCGTATTCCGCATCTGCAGATCAACAGCCAGACCTCGATCAAGCGCGCCGCCCTGCTCGGAATCGGCGTCGCCTGCCTGCCGGATTATATCGTCGGCCGCGACCCCGGGCTGATTCAGCTGGCGATCAATGCCGACGTTCCCTCCTTCGATACCTATTTCTGCTATCCCGACGAGATCAAGAATGCCGCTAAGCTGAAGGCCTTCCGTGATTTCATCGTCAGCAAGGCCAGAAACTGGAACTTTTAAGCCGGTTTTGTCGACGTTTTGCATACTATGCAGAAGGCGCATGACTGGCATGCGCAAATAAGGGTTGCCGTTTGCCCAATAAACCACCATATCGCACATAGCTGATGCACATGGTGGCTTTTCCTCCCAGTTCCACCGCATTAGCTGTTCCCCTCTGGAGGTTTTTGACCTTCACACTTATAAGGGCCCTGGTTTTCCAGTGGCCCTCTTTTTTTGCCTTGCTCCCTCAGGAAAATACCGCACCGCAAAAAAATTGTGCGGCGCATAGCAGACATGCACAAAAAAGCATTGAAACCTGCCTGGGGAAGCACCATATCTCTCTCAGCTGATGCATCTTGTGGTTTCTCTCCCAGTACCACCGCATTAGCTGTTCCCCTCTGGAGGTTTTTGACCTTCACAATTACAAGGGCCCTGGTTTTCCGGTGGCCCTTTTTTTTGCCCAAATTTTGCTCACTCGATAAAATTCGCCGCCTCACGCCTCCGTGATTTGCATACCGAAGTCTGACGATCGATATATCGATCAAACACGATTTATAGTTCGGCGAACCACGATGGACAAAGACGAGATTATCAAGGCACTCGGCCACCCCACCCGGATGGACATTCTGAGCTGGCTGAAAAATCCAGAGCAACATTTCCCGTCGCAGGAGCATCCTTTCGAAATGGGCGTCTGCGCCAGCCAGTTCGAGCGCTGCGGCCTGTCGCAATCGACGGTCTCGGCTCATTTGGGAACCCTGCATCGCGCCGGCCTCGTCACCACCAAACGCGTCGGCCAGTGGATCTTCTACAAGCGCAACGAAGAAACGATTGCCGCCTTCCTGAAGCAACTGACGCAGGATCTTTAGAATGCCCCTCGCCCTCCTCGTTCTCGCCTTGAGCTCGTTTGCGATAGGCACCACCGAATTCGTCATCATGGGTCTGTTGCCCGAAGTCGCCGCCGATCTCTCTGTCAGCATCCCGCAGGCCGGGTGGCTGGTCACCGGTTATGCGCTGGCGGTTGCGATCGGCGCCCCCGTGATGGCTGTTTCGACGGCGAAGCTGAAGCGCCGCACCGCCCTGATTGCGCTGATGGCCTTCTTCATCGCCGGCAACCTGCTGTGCGCTCTGGCGAGCGACTACTGGGTCCTGATGATCGCCCGCATCGTGACCGCACTTTGCCACGGCGCCTTCTTCGGCATCGGCTCGGTCGTCGCCGCCGGCCTCGTCGCCGAAGACCGTAAGGCCCGCGCCGTGGCGCTGATGTTCACCGGCCTGACGCTTGCCAATGTTCTCGGCGTGCCGATCGGCACCGCGATCGGCCAGGCCTATGGCTGGCGCGCCACCTTCGGCGTCGTCACCGTCATCGGCATCGTCACCATAGCAGGCCTGATCGCCATCCTGCCCAGGGATAGGCAGCAGGAAAACGGCAGCATCCTGCGCGAGATCGCAGCACTGAGGAATGGCGGCCTGTGGCTGGCGCTTTCCACCACCGTCTTCTTCGCCGCCTCGATGTTCGCCCTCTTCACCTATATCGCACCGCTCTTGCGTGATGTCACCGGCGTTTCGCCGGAAGGCGTCACCTGGACGCTGTTCCTGATCGGCCTCGGGTTGACCGTCGGCAATCTCGTCGGCGGCAAGCTTGCCGATTGGCGGCTCGGCGTCACACTTGCCGGCGTCTTCGTCGCGATCGCCATCACCTCGATCGCCTTCAGCTATACGAGCCGCTTCTTCATCCCGGCTGAAATCACCCTCTTCCTCTGGGCATTGGCAAGTTTTGCCGCGGTGCCGGCGCTTCAGGTCGGCGTCGTCGGCTTCGGCAAGGACGCGCCCAATCTGGTTTCAACCATCAATATCGGCGCCTTCAACACCGGCAATGCGCTCGGCGCCTGGGTGGGCGGCCTGGTAATCGACGCCGGCTTCGATCTCACCCGCGTTCCGCTCGCCGCAGCCCTGATGGCCTTGATCGGTCTCGGTGCGACAACGCTCACCTATCTCTCCGCCCGGGGCCGGGCCGCCCTCGCCCCCGCCGAGTGATCCTCCCGCAAAAGAAAGGACCATCATGGCCAAGCTTTTCGAACCCACCAAGGTCGGCGACATCGCAGTCAAGAACCGCATCGTCATGGCGCCGCTCACACGCAACCGTTCGCCGGGCGCGATTCCGAACGACCTCAACGTCGAATATTACCGCCAGCGCGCCACGGCAGGCCTGATCATCACCGAGGCGACCCCGATCACCCATCAGGGCCAAGGCTATGCCAACGTGCCTGGCCTCTACACCAAGGAAGCGCTCGACGGCTGGAAGCGCGTCACCGATGCCGTCCACGCCGCCGGCGGCAAGATCGTCGTTCAAATGTGGCATGTCGGCCGTATCTCGCACATGACGCTGCAGCCGGACGGCGGCAAGCCGGTCTCCTCGACCAACCGTACCGCCAAGTCCAAGACCTACCTGGTCAATGCCGACGGCAGCGGCAGCTTTGCCGATACCTCCGAGCCGCGCGCACTCGAAACGGCTGAAATTCCTGGCATCATCGAGGATTACCGCAAGGCCGCCCGCGCAGCGATCGATGCCGGTTTCGACGGCGTCGAAATCCACGGCGCCAACGGCTACCTCCTCGACCAGTTCATGCGCGACGGCATCAACGACCGAACCGACCGCTATGGCGGCTCGATCGAAAACCGGGCTCGCCTGACCTTCGAGGTCGTCGATGCCGTGGTGAAGGAAATCGGCGCCGGCCGCACCGCAATCCGCATTTCGCCGGTCACGCCGTCGAACGATAGCTACGATTCCAACCCGCAGGCGACCTTCACCTACGTCGTCGATAGGTTGGCCATATACGACCTTGCCTATATCCACATCGTCGAAGGCCAGACCGGCGGCGACCGGGACTACAAGCAGGGCGACAACCCCTCCTTCGACTATAAGGCGCTGCGCCAGGCCTATGAAAAGGCCGGCGGCAAGGCCAATTGGATGGTCAACAACGGCTATGACCGCGATCTGGCGATCGATGCCGCCGAAAGCGGCCACGCCGATCTCGTCGCCTTCGGCAAGCCCTTCATCGCCAATCCGGATCTCGTCGAACGGCTGGCGAAGAACCTGCCGCTCAACACGCCCGACCAGTCGACCTTCTACGGCGGCACCGCCCAGGGCTATATCGACTATCCCGCACTTGAAAAAGTCGCCTGAGTCTTTCGGTACAAACGACGAAATCCCGCTTTGTGGCGGGATTTCCCAGATTGCTGGCAAAGTCGGCCAACTCCTCTTCCGTCATGCTCGGGCTTGTCCCGAGCATCTGCCGCCCGTGCAGCAGATCCTCGGCACAAGGCCGAGGATGACGCCGAATGAGGAGTAAAGGCCTCTCAACAAACCGCAAAATCCCGCCGAAGGGTGGGATTTCTGCATTCGGGATCCCTATGTAGGACGCCATGTTCGCTCCCTATCTCGATCGCTGGTCGCTCATATCAGACGGCGACCCCATCATCACCCATTCGAGCCGCCTGTTGCCGGTCCGCTGGCAGGAGAGGCCCGCCATGTTGAAGGTCGCCACCGATATCGACGAACGATATGGCGCGCTGCTGATGTAATGGTGGAACGGCGACGGCGCAGTGCATGTCTATGCCCACGAAGGCGACGCCGTATTGCTGGAACGGGCAACCGGCAAACGCTCGCTGCTTGCCATGGCGATGGACGGCGAGGATGACGAAGCAAGCCGCATTCTCTGCCGCACCGCGGCACGGCTGCATGCGCCGCGCGCAAAGCCGATTCCCGATCCCATTCCCCTCAGTCGCTGGTTCCGCGATCTCGAACCGGCCGCCGGCAAACATGGCGGCACGCTTGCCGATTGCTCGGCGATCGCCAATGCCCTGCTTGCCGATCCGCGCGACCTCGCCGTCCTCCACGGCGATATCCATCACGAAAATATCCTCGATTTCGAAGCGCGCGGCTGGCTGGCGATCGATCCGAAGCGGCTCCACGGCGAGCGCGGCTTCGATTTCGCCAACATCTTCGCCAACGAGGAATTGCCTGTTATCACCGACCCCGTCCGTTTCCGCCGCCAGCTCGCCATCGTCTCTGCCGAGGCCCGGCTCGAGCCGAAGCGGCTGCTGCGATGGATCGCCGCCTATTCCGGCCTTTCCGCCGCCTGGTTCCTCGGTGATCCCAATGTCGAGCAGGCAGAAAAAGCCCTGACGGTCGCCCGGATCGCGCTGGCAGAGTTGCAGACCTAACCCGCATTCTCAGGCGAATGCCCGATAAAGGCAGCGGCCACGTCGCGATGCGGTTCGGGCAGGCAGCCGAGCGCCGCGAGCGAAGCCCTGACCGCCTCGTCGATCGGCGTCTGCGGTTCCTTGCCGAGTTCGGCAACCAGCTTGTCGTTTCGCATCCGCAGCGGCATCTTCCAGAGATAACGCATCTCGTTGATCTCGCGCATCATCGGAATAAAGGGGGCTGCGAGCGGTACGATCCACCAGGGAAAACGGCCGATCTTCGCCTTGCCGCCGGCAACGCGCTTGATCGTTTCGGCCATCTGCATGCCATCCGCATCCCAGAAACCATCCATATGATAGACGGCAAAGGGCGGCAGCCGATCGGCCCGGTCGATCAACCGAGCAATGGTTTCCGCCATATCGGGCAGATAGGTCCACTGATGGCCGACGCCGCGCTGCCCCGGACTCTTGATCGTACCGAGCGGCTTGCCCGGCGTGACGAGACCCGATGAGAACCAGCTGTTACCAGTCGCGCCCGGACCGAAGAAATCTCCGGCCCTGACGATGATGGCGCTGGCACCGGCCTGCGACGCCGCCTCCAGCCGCTTCTCCATCTCGACGCGGATCGCGCCCTTCTTCGTCAGCGGATGCTGCGGACTTTCTTCCGTTGGCGCCGGCAGGGCATCGGGACCGAAATTATAGACGTTGCCCGGCAGCACAATGCGCGCACCGACGGCGCGGGCAGCGGCGATGGTATTGTCGAGCATCGGCAGCACCAGCGTTTCCCAGTCGCGGTAGCCGGGCGGATTGACGGCGTGAACGATCAGGCCGACACCTTCGGCCGCTCTCAGCACGTCGCCGGCATTCATCGCATCGCCCTGCACCCAGTCGAAGGCCGGCTCGCTCCTCGAGGCCTTGGCGGCATCACGGTTGAGCGCCCGGATGCACCAGCCGCGCGCCAGCAGCTTGCGGGCAACCGCGCCGCCGATACCGCCCGTTGCCCCAAGGACCAGCACTGTCGTCTTCATGTCTCTGCTCATGACAATCATCTCCTTCGATCGAATGAGATGAGTATGCCCTCGGAAGGATGTAAACGAAATTGACAAAATACATGCATCTATTATACAAAAATATATGAGCACTGAACCGAACTGGGATTTCTACCGCAGTTTTCTAACCGTGCTCCAGCAAGGGTCGCTTTCGGCCGCCGCCCGTGAACTGGGGCTGACCCAGCCGACCATCGGCCGCCATGTCGATGCCCTGGAACTGGCGGTCGGCGCCGAGCTCTTCATCCGATCACCGAACGGCCTGTTGCCGACCGACGCCGCACTGGCACTGAAGCCCTACGCAGAAACGTTGGCGGCAACCGCCGCCGCGCTTTTGCGCACCGCATCCGGCCAGCGCCAGCGCGTGGCCGGAACCGTCAGGGTCAGCGCCAGCGAGGTCATCGCCGTCGAAGTACTCCCGGGGATTCTCGGACCGTTACAGGAGACCTATCCCGAACTCCAGATCGAGCTCTCGGCATCGGATACGATCGAGGATCTGGTGAACCGGGAGGCCGATATCGCCGTGCGCATGGCCGAGCCGCATCAGGATGCGCTCATCGTGCGCCGCATCGGCGATATCCCGCTCGGTTTCCACGCCCATCGCCGCTATCTCGAACGGCACGGCATCCCCGAAACCATCGCAGATCTCGCAAACCACCGGCTCATCGGCTTCGATCGGCAGACGGCCTATGTCCGCATGGTGATGAAACGCTATCCGGCGCCTGAGGGCATCAAATTCTCCTACAGGAGCGACAGCAATCTTGCCCAGCTTTCGGCGATCCGCGCCGGCGTCGGCATCGGCATCTGCCAGACCGGGCTCGCCCGGGAAAATCCCGACCTGCTTCACATCCTGCCCGACGCATTCGAGATCCCGCTCGGCACATGGGTGGCGATGCATGAAAGCCTGAAGACTTCGCCGCGCTGCCGCGCTACCTTCGACGCGCTGGTCAAAGGGCTCCAAGACTACCACCGATATTGCACAAGCGCCTGACCCCACGAGCGCATGACCGAGCATCCGGCCCGACCGGTGACGGCACGCATCGAAGGAGGAGGGATCCGGGATTGTCTCGTCGCGCGGCCGCAAGCGGCGGCCGATTATGCCGCGCTCAAATGAAGGCTGGCAGCCAGGTTCGGGATGAATGGCGATCGTCGCGCGAGCATTGATGGGCGATGGTTCGCGTCAGATGCCCTGCGAGGCCTCAGCCGCGCGGCCCTTCCACTGGCCGTCCACCACCTCGGTTTCGGGCCGGTCGCCGCCCTCGGCATATTCCTCATGCCATTTGCCGTTTTCGTCCTGCCAGCTGATCTCGGCGGAATCGCCGCCGACCTGCTGTTCGGCCGCGACGATGCGCGCCGCTTCGAGCGCATCGGCATGGGTCGGGAATGCCTCGGAATAGACGCCTCCGAGCCTGTATGCCCAACCGCCGTCATGCGGCACGACTTCGTAGACCACCTTGATCATGCATCCGTCTCCTCATCTTTATTGCGCATTCGCACGCTTCCGGACAGGATCCGGATCATCGCGGCCGCTTGACGAGAATTCGAGGACGCCGCGATCTGCTTTCCGGCCCCGATGTCGTTCAGTATTCCATTAAACGCCGAAGACTGCAAATAGCAGAGTGCCGCCGCGTGCTTCCCATCCGAAATCAGCGACTTAGTTAAAAGGCATGAATCGGAACGGGAGCTGAAACTTGGGCATCGCGTCACGCCTTGAAGAGGAAAAGTTTCTGGTCTTTGCACTCGTCGTCGCAGTGATCGCCACTCTTCTGGAACATACGGTCATCGAGATGGGGCGCGGCGTGGCGCTCATCGCCACCGCAGCACTGGTCGGCACCATCGTGCTCGCCTCGATCCGCGTTGCCCATCATGCCGAACTGCTGGCCGTCAAGGTCGGTGATCCCTACGGCACGATGATCCTGACACTTTCGGCCGTCGCCGTCGAAGCCATGATTCTCGCCATCATGATGAGCGGCGAAAACTCTCCCACACTCGTGCGCGACACGATCTATTCGGCCCTGATGCTCGATATCAACGGCATCCTCGGCCTTGCAGCCCTCCTCGGCGGCCTCAAGCACGGGGAGCAGCCCTACAACGACAATTCGGGCAAGACCTACGGCGTAATGATCCTCACCGCCATGGGCATTTCGATGGTCGTGCCGGAATTCGTGCCGAGCGATAAGTGGCACTATTATTCTGCCTTCACCATCGTCGCGATGATCGCGCTCTATGGTCTCTTCCTGCGTATGCAGGTCGGCCAGCACAGCTATTTCTTCAGCTACAGCTATCCACGCTCCGAGCGGATGAAGGAAAGTCACGACGAACACGGCGCCGGCGTGTCAACAGCGACCTCGATCGCCACCATTCTCATCGGCGTCGTCATCATCGGCCTGCTGGCGGAATTCATGTCGGCCTTCATGGCAGAAGGCCTGCGCGACAGCGGCGCGCCGATCGCGGTGACGGCCGTCGTCATCGCGGCGATTTCGGCCGCGCCGGAGATCCTGACCGCCTTGAGGGCGGCACTCAGGAACCGGATGCAGGCGACCGTCAACATCGCCATGGGCGCCTCGCTCTCCACCGTCATCCTGACGGTGCCGGTCATGGAGGCGATCGCGCTCTATACCGGCCAGCCCTTCATCATGGCGATGACGCCGGTGCAAACGGTGATGGTGGCGATCACGCTGATCGCCGCGGCGATCAACCTCAACGACGGCGAGACCAACGCTATCGAGGGCATGACGCATTTCATTCTGTTTGCCACCTTCGTCATGCTGACAGCGCTCGGGCTTTGAAGACGGCGCGCAACCGCCCGCGATCATCATTCCTTCGACTTTTCGAGGAAGCGCTCCTTGCGGGTTTTCGGCTTGAAGCGCCGGAAGAAATTTTCGATGGCGCGGATGGATTTGGTGACGGACATCAGCCTGTCGATCTGGCTGTTCGCATTGTGAAGCCGCTCCGACAGGACCTCGGCCGCCGTCATCGCGATCTCGATCGGCGGCACCTGCGGAAACCGTTTGGCGAGCGCCGAATAGGGGCTGGCATCGACACCGCCCATCATCGAGATCGTGCCCATCCTGGCGAAGAGACGCAGGAAGATCTGTTCGAACGTCCAGTCGTGCACGTCGAAGACCTTCCACTTCTCGCTCCTCTTTGCCGAAAAGCCGGCCAGCAGGATCTTGCCCGGCAATTGCAGGTCGGCGAGCCAGAGCGCCGTCGCAAAGCCGCTCGTCGCAATCTTGCCGATCGGATAGAGATCGCCGAGCATTTGCGTCAGATCGAGGTGGCGGGTTTTGGCGCCTTTGAAGCCGCTCTCCTCGCTGAAGTTTTCCTCAGGCGAGACGCGGATGTTGACGACGCCCAGAAAATCGTCGCCGGCAAAAAAGCGCAGCACATCCCCCACCTCGCGCCGGTGAACGATATTGGCGCCCATCACGCCGCTACGGGCAACCAGCACTGCGTGGCCGGCAAAGGGTTCGTCGAGCACCTTGTAGACATTGTTGAAGAAGACGTAGAGCGCCGTCTCCGGCAACTCGCTGCGCAGCCGCTCGAAATCGACCGCTTCGCTGTTTGCCACCAGCACGATGTGGGAATAGCGCGACAGCAGCGCCTTCCAAGCCTCCGCCGTCAAGACATTGAGGCCGCCATCTGCGGCGGTGGCCATGGTTTGCGTGTCGCTGGGAATTGATTCCATATCGGCTCACATGCACTTTCCAAGGACGATGCGCTCGGCCCGCCTCACTAGCTGTTGAAATAGGCGCGCATCCGTGCAAGCCGCGTCAGCCCGCCGATCTGCTTTCCCACATGCGAGAGGAAGCCCGCGACCCGGCCCGTCATTGACGGCTGCCTGCAGAAGGAGGCCCAGGGCGTGTTGCGGAGATCCTCGGCATAACGTTCGGCCATCCGCCGGTGCACCCAGGGAACGGTCGCCTGCCACGGCTTCTTGCGGCCGGTAAAATGAAAGATGGCCGGCCGATCGACGAAAGGCAGCAGGCCCGTCTGCGTATTCCAGCGCGGATCGAGCACCAGCCAGTCGCGATCGAAAGTGACGTTCAACGCATCCTGGTCGTTATTCTCGAACAGATGCGACCGCTCCTCGAAGATGTCCCGCGTCCTGGCGAAAAGCCCCCTCGCCCGGCAAGCCGACCAGTCGAACAGCAGCACGCCGGCATTGAAGTAGCGGCCGCCCTCGCCCACGCCGATCTTCCGCTGCCGCGCACCTGATTTCTCGGGGAAAGCCATGACGTAATCGTCGACGGCGGCAAGCGCCTTGCCCTGCAGATCTCTCGTAAAGAGTTCGTCGACGGGCGCCACCGCGAGCACATCGGCATCGAGGTAAAGCAGGCGCTCGACAGTCTCGGGAATGTGCAGATCCATATAGAGCCGCGCCAGCGTCGCGGCGGACCAGCGGCCTCGCGCCTGCCGCGCCGTCTCCGGCGTAGCATAAGGCAGCACCTTGATCGTCATGCCGTGCGGACGCGCGAAATTGCCGACCTCGGCGATCTCGTTCGGCTTGAGGTCGATGCCGAGAAGCAGGAACTCTATGCCGGCGTTGGCGAGATTGCGCTTGACGGAAAGCAGAGTGCAGCAGGCTGCCGGCAGCATGTTGACATCCGAACAGACGATGACGGCACTCTGCTGCAAAATCCGGCTCCCGAAGCGGCAAATTGAACTTGATGCCGGATATCTAGTTGGTTTGGCGTCCGCCCGCAACCGCAGACCATCCGTCCCGCCGGCACCCGCCCTCACGTTTTGAATCGGAATTCAACGACTTGCGAGGCAAAGCGGATTCAGATGCGCAGCATGTTGAATCGGAACGTGAACTTAGAGCCCCTGCACTTTCTGCTGGACAATCGCGATCACCATAGGCGTGTCGAGCAGCACATGGTCACGGCAGCGGCTTCAGAAGAAAATCTTCCGGCAAAGGATCGTCGAAGTCATCGGCAATGTACATCTCAGCCGTGGTGATCCCCTTGGAGCGAAGACAAGCCTGACCGGCTTCCAAGTCCAAACCGCCGCGTTTCTGATGCGGCACGAGATCGAATACTGGCCGGCCGTTCCGCGTCACGACAATGGTCTCGCCTCTCTCGACCTCGCGGGCAAGCTCGGTCAGGCGGTTCTTCGCATCACTGATCGAGACGGTCTTCATGAATGCAAATGTAGCCAGATGCCGCGATATCATCAACATCACTGCACAACAAAAGGGCCCGCCGTCACCGGCAGGCCCTGGGTCGCTCTGATTGCAGTCCGCTTACTTGCAGGCGCCGCAGAAGCGCTGGATGCGGCGGCAAGCCTCTTCGAGCAAATCTTCCGACGTTGCGTAGGAGATGCGGAAGTTCGGACCGAGGCCGAAGGCCGAGCCGTGGACGACGGCAACACCTTCGGTTTCCAGCAGTTCGGAAACGAAGTCCTCGTCGGTCTCGATGACCTTGCCCGAGGGAGCCGTCTTGCCGATCAGGCCCTTGCAGGAGGGATAAACGTAGAAGGCGCCTTCCGGCACTGGGCAAACGATGCCCTTGGCCTGGTTCAGCATGGAAACGACGAGATCGCGACGACCTTCGAAGATCTTCTTATTCGCAGGAATGAAATCCTGGGTGCCGTTCAGTGCTTCGACAGCCGCCCACTGGGCGATCGACGTCGCGCCCGAGGTCTGCTGCCCCTGGATCATGTCCATCGCCTTGATCAGCTGGAGCGGGCCCGCCGCATAGCCGATACGCCAGCCGGTCATCGCATAGGCCTTGGAGACTCCGTTCATCGTCAGTGTCCGGTCGTAGAGGCTGGGCTCGACCTCCACGGGCGTGACGAACTTGAAGTCGCCATAGGTCAGGTGCTCGTACATATCGTCGGTCAACACCCAGACATGCGGATGCTTGACCAGCACGTCGGTCAGCGCCTTCAGCTCGGCATGCGTATAGGCTGCACCCGTCGGGTTGGACGGCGAGTTGAAGATGAACCACTTGGTCTTCGGCGTGATCGCCTTTTCGAGATCGGCGGGCTGGAGCTTGAAGTTATGCTCCTGGGTGGCCGAAACGAAAACCGGCGTGCCGCCGCACAGCGCCACCATCTCCGGATAAGACACCCAGTAAGGCGCCGGGATGACGACTTCGTCGCCCGGGTTCAGCGTCGCCATGAAGGCGTTGAACAGGATCTGCTTGCCGCCGGTGCCGACGATCGTCTGCTCCCAGGAATATTCCAGGCCGTTCTCGCGCTTGAACTTGGCGGCGATCGCCTTGCGCAGCTCAGGAATGCCGGAGACCGGCGTGTACTTCGTTTCGCCGCGATTGATCGCGTCGATGGCGGCCTTCTTGATATTCTCGGGCGTATCGAAATCCGGCTCGCCCGCGCCGAGGCCGATGACGTCACGTCCTTTTGCTTTCAGCTCGCGCGCTTTCTGGGAGACGGCGATGGTGGCTGAAGGCTTCACACGGGAAAGAGCATCGGCAAGGAAGGCCATGATATCGGTCCTATTGGTTGAAACGGGCAGAAAGCCGGGACCGGAGTTCTGCGGTTAGCTCTATGTCCAATGTATGACGGCATTTCAAGCGCAAAGGCGTGATGGAGGCAATGATTCTTATTGATCGTTTCGCCGCACCGGCGAGGCGGCCCGCTATCCTCTTCGGCAAGGCTTGTAGCGCGCAGTCAATAATCAATCTGGGTGAATTGCTTTTTAAGGCATTGCTGATGAACTGCCGCCATGACAAAGCCGCCCCGCAAGCCTTCCAAGCCGCTGCTCGGTGAAGCCTACGAGCAGCTCCACAACCGACCGCGCCGGCGGCGAGATCCCGCTCAGCCCAACCCTCCTCTCGATCCGATGCCCGCGCGTATCGCGCCGGACGACCCGGAACTGAATCAGGCCGACGGTGAGCAATGTCAGCAGCAGACGACCTGCCGGAACATGGCTGGTCGCAACTACCTGAACCTCAACACGGCGATCCTGCTGGGGATCCTGATTGTTGCGATCGTCTTCAGGTTCCACAAGATCACCTTGCCCCTGGTCGACGGCTTCAGCTGGCGCGAGGTCAGCACCGCAATGATGGCCGACAATTTCCAGCAGCGCAGCTGGAACATCTTCTTTCCGGAGGTCAGCTGGACCGGGCCTGGGCCAAGCTATCAGGGCCGCGAATTCCAGATCGTCAGCTATCTCACAGCCTTGCTCTACCAACTCTTCGGCTGGCACGACTGGTTCGGCCGCGTGGTTGCGGCCTTCTTCGGTCTGGCGACGGTGTTTTCGCTGCACAGGCTGACGGCGCTATGCTGGGGCGAGATGCACGCCCACGCGGCGGCACTTGCCTATGCGCTGATGCCGGCGGCGATCATGATCGACAGCTCGTTTCTTCCAGATCCCGCGATGCTGGCCTTGGTGACTCTCGGCGTCTGGCTGTTCGTCAAATACTGGGCCGGCGGCAATGGCTGGCTCTTGCCGCTCGCCACGGTCAGCTTCACGCTCGGCGCGCTGTCAAAGCCACCGGGCCTCGCCGCGGGCGCCGTCATCTTCTACCTGATGGTCTGCTGGATTCTGGAGAAGAAGCGAAAGCAGCCGACCTCAGTCTTCCTGTCGGGGCTCTTGAGCCTGGCCATCATCGGTGCTTATTTCAGCTGGGCGATTTATCTCGGCCGCAGCTATCCGCCGTTTCATGTCGCCGGCACCGGCGGCTATATCTGGGAATCCGGCGTCCGGACATATGTCAGGGACAGGTTCTACTTCCAATCCGCGTGGAACACCTCGGTCTTGTGGTTCTACGGCTATCCGTTCCTGATCCTGCTCGCGGTCGGTCTGTGGATGCCGCCGAGACCCGCCGAAGACCCCAGGCAACGAACCCCTTCGGCCATTCCCTATGTGTGGCTGGCTGCGGCCATGATCGTCTATCTGGCGGCGGCGGGCGAGATCACCAGCAATGTGTGGAACTTCCACATCTTTCATGTGCCGGTCGCGATCTTGTGCGGCCGCGGCGCGCTTCTTCTGGCAACGCTTGCATCGCGAACCGTTCCATCACCGGTGGTCGTGCTTCGCTCGATCTGCATCGTGGCCGTCACGCTTGCCTGGTCGACCTTTCCCCTCGTCAGGACGATGAAGAAGCCGATCGCCATGAAGGGCAAGCTGCTTGGCGAGGAACTGGCGCGGTTGGCGCAACCCGGCGACCTCGTCGTCGCCATCGCGCCCGAGGTCGGCGATCCCGTCGCAGTCTACTACAGCAGGGCGCGCGGCTGGGTGCTCCCGCCTGGCGGAGGCGATACCGAATGGTCGAAATTCGTCGCCGATAACGCCACGGCGATCGCCCAGCTCGAGGAACTGCGCGCGCAAGGCGCGGATCTGTTCGGCGCGGCCAAGAACGCCACCGACAAACAGGACCTGCTGTTCGTCGAGCATCATGACGGGGTCATCGACTATCTGGACAAGACTGCAACCAAGCTTGTCGATTCGGATGATTTGCTGGTCTACAGGATCACCCGTCCATGAGAGCCGCGACCGCCTGAGGCATGGGTCTTGGACAGGACATGGCCTCGACCCCGGCACTTTCGCGGTGGCGGCAATCGCGTCTTTCGTCTTTTTAAATCAGAGAGATCGACGGATTTTGTCATCGCCACCAATAAGCCGCAACAAATACCGTGAGTCGCCGCAATTCGGTCGCGAGCGCGCCGAGATCGAAGCAGTATCATTCCATCTCCGAAATTGGTTATTGAGGGTGCGCCATTGTTTCTGGAAGATGAGCTTACCGTCGGGCGCATGCGAATGCGCCGGATTTCCGTTTCATTTTTTGTCGCGGTCACCGCTTTTGTTGCCTGCATCGCCGCAATAGCGGGGCTTGCCTCCGCCGCCCGCGCCGCCGAGACGCAGCAGGCATCCAACCAGCTCGCTGCACTTGTCCGGCCGAACGACGTCAAAAGCGGCTCGCCGCCGGGCTTTTATGTCGAAGCGCCATGGCTGAAGACCGACGTCGCCATCGATGTCTCCGGCCCGATCGCCAAGGCCGCCACCATGATCGCGCAGAAGTCCTCGACGGTGAACCTGACGCAGACGGCAATGCAGGCCGAGGAGCAGATCATCCGCGGGCTCACCATGCTGCTCCTGGCGCTGATGGCGGCAAGCGGGCTGGCAGTCTGGCGTCGTCGCCTCAAGGGCATTGTCTTGATCGGAGCCAAGCACGATGGTCGCTAGGCCGGCTGCAAGCCGGAATGAGGGAGCGACCGAATTCGAGCCGCTTCCGACCTATCTGGAACTCGCCCTGGCCGCCGCCACGGCCCACGATGTGCCGAAGGCGCGACGAAGGAAAGGTTTTTTCCTCTGGCGCCTTTCCTCGACCGAACGGGCAATAGCCTTTGCCATTGCCGGTCTTGCCCTTTACGGCCTGGCGCTGATCGGCGACGGCTTTCTGCTGAAGGCGAAGGCTGGACTGATCGACCAGGCGACGGGTTCCGTTCAACCGGCAAACACAAAGCCGTTATTGCAGACCGAATGAGGTTGAAGCTATCCCCTGCCCGCTCCACGTTCGCACTGGAGAGACGACGGGGAAACAAGATGAAGAGACTGTCCGCCTTCCATTTCGCAGCAGCGCTGGCCCTCTTCAGCGCTGTATCCGCCGTTGCCGCCGATACTGTCAACACGCAGGGCCCGACCGTCCGAGTCGACAAGCTCGCCGACGGGCTCGAGCATCCCTGGGCGGTCGAAATCCTGCCCGACGGCGCCTATCTCGTCACCGAGCGGCCCGGCCGCATGCGCATTATCCGCGACGGCAAGGTCTCCGATCCAATCGCCGGCGTTCCCAAGGTCAGCGCTCGTGGCCAGGGCGGCCTGATGGACGTGGCGCTCGCTGCGGACTTCGCCAAGAGCCGCAAGCTGTATTTCACTGCCGCCATCGCCACTGGGCAGGGCTCCGGCACCGAAGCCTTCAGCGCCACGCTTTCCGCTGACGAGAAGAGACTGGACGCCGTCACGCCTGTTTTCACGATGCGGCGCTTCACCTCGGGCAACATCCAGTATGGCTCGCGCATCGCGATCGCTCCCGACGGCAGCCTGTTCATCAGCGTTGGCGACCGTGGCGACCGCGACCGCTCGCAGGACTGGCGGGACGACGCCGGCTCGATCATCCACATCAACGCCGATGGCAGCATCCCCGCCGACAATCCTTTCAAGGACGGCGGCAAGGCGCTGCCGGAAATCTGGTCGAAGGGCCACCGCAATCCGCAGGGTATCACCTTCGATATCAAGGACGGCAAACCCTACACTGTCGAACACGGTGCGCGCGGCGGCGACGAGATCAATCAGCCCGAGGCCGGCAAGAATTACGGCTGGCCGATCATCACCTACGGCCGCGATTATTCGGGCGCCGAGATCGGCGAAGGTACCGCCAAGAAAGGGCTGGAGCAGCCGCTGCATTACTGGGATCCGTCGATCGCCCCTGGTGCGCTCGCCGTTTATCGCGGCGCCATGTTTCCGGAATGGGACGGCAATTTCCTCGTCGCGGCGCTGAAGTTCCAGTTGCTCTCGCGCATGCAGCGTGACGAGAGCGGCGCCTTCGTCGCCGAAGAGCGCTTGTTCGAGGGCGAATACGGCCGAATCCGCGATGTCATCGTCGCGCCCGACGGCGCGCTGCTGATGGTGACGGACGAGGATGACGGATCACTGCTCAGGGTCTCGCGCGCTGAGGCCAATAACGGCTGAGCGCGCACGGCGATGATGGACGAATGGCTGAAGACGGGGACGGCGACACTTCGCTGGAACGGAACGCCGTGATCGACTTGTTCCCGAAACCGGGAAGCCAAGCACGGGGCAGCTATTTACAGCTGTACTCCCAGATGAAGTATTGAGGATGCCTAGCCTCGGGATCTTTGTCTTGTTCCGGATCCCTGCTCAGCCAAATATTTCCGAGCGAGGAAACGCCGTTCTGACAGCTGCCTTTGATCAATTTCGCCACCATCTGGAAAACTTGCAAATGCCGGTCCCGAAACGACATCTCCGCCAACGGGCCAATATATTTTTCTCCGTTGTGAGTGACTTCGATTCTTCGATCCTTGGCGCCTAAAGCAGTGACGGTATAATTGAATTCCGAGCCGCTAAGCTGTGTTGTTCCACTATCCCCAGTGTCGCGGGCACTCGCGGGTTCTATGGCAACTATTAAAAGCCAGCACAACAGGATATACTTTAAATATCTAATATGCATTAGAATCGCCCACCTATATTCGACCGGACAATACGGCCTTCCGTCGTTTACACAATCGGCAATTTGGGCGGGCTCTTCGCGCGGATGGTGCGTTGGGACAGTGCCGGAAAACGGCAACGGCTGAGACGTCAAAATGCGCCGCGCAATTCCTTACGGATGACGAATTTCAGCCCGGACCAGACTTCGTCGACAGCGCAGACCTTGACGTCGACCAGACCGGTCGGCAGCAGGATTTCCCGAAGCACATCCTCGGTGATATCCGTCGGCATGCGTGAACTCTTCTTCGGCCAGGAGATCCAGACCATGCCGTCCGGTCTCAAGGCGCGGAAGAGCACAGGCGCGGCCGCTTCCAGTGCCGTGCGCTCAGTCGCAAACAGATGCACATAATCGAAAGCCCGCTGTGGCGTCTCGGGAAGCACGTGGACGATCGAAGCAAAACCGTCGAAACCGTGGATGCCTTCGATCGTTTTGGGAATGCCGAGAAGGGCGGCCACTTGTCCGCGCGCAAGGCCGAGCTTCTTGGCGAGCGGCGTACCGGAATAGCCTGCCGTCCTCAGCGTCGTATCGCTGGCCCGTTCTTCGCCTCGCATGCTTTCACCTCCATCGTCAGGTGTGAAGTCTTCACCCTTGCCTAGGGGAAACGCAACTGCTAACCGCTTGGGCACATCCCTTCCCCATCGAGGACGACATGACGCGCGCTCAGGCGAACCTCCTCCTATTGCTTGCGGCCGCCATCTGGGGCGGCGGTTTCGTCGCGCAATCGACGGCAATGAAGGCGATCGGCCCCTTCTGGTTCATCGCCCTGCGTTTTGCCGTCGCCACGTTGGCCGTGCTGCCTTTCGTTCTTTTTGAAGCGCGCAAAGCCACGGTGAGGACAAGCCGACGCCATGCGAAACTCTATGTCCTGACCGGCCTTGCCCTTTTCAGCGGCGCAGCCACACAGCAGGTCGGGCTGCAGACGACGACGGTCACCAATTCCAGCTTCATCACCGGCCTCTATGTCGTCTTCGTGCCGCTGATCGCCGTGTTCTTCCTGCGTCGTGCCCCGCATTGGGTCATCTGGCCGGGCGCGCTGATGGCTGCCGCGGGTATCTATCTCCTGTCCGGCGGTCATCTCTCGGCCCTCACATCCGGCGATCTCCTGACCGTCGTCTGCGCCGTCTTCTGGGCCATCCAGATCACCCTTGCCGGCACGACCGTGTCTGCGACCGGAAGGCCGCTCGCGCTCTCGGCCACGCAATTCGCCGTTACCGCGGTCTGCGCGCTCGCCATTGCCGCAGCCGTCGAACCGATCACCCTATCGGCGATATGGGCCGCAGCACCTGAGATACTCTACGTCGGCATCTTCTCCTCCGGCCTCGCCTTCGTGTTGCAGGTAGTTGCCCAGCGCTACACCACGCCCTCGCAGGCCGCGATCTTCCTCTCGTCCGAGGCATTGTTCGGCTCATCACTCGCCGCCCTTCTGCTCGGCGAGACGATGCCGGCGACAGGCTATGCAGGTTGCGCGCTCCTGTTTACCGCTATGCTTGTGGTCGAACTCGTGCCCGGGCTCGCCCGGCGGCGCCTGCCGGCCGCCTGAACACGCGTCCAAATATGGGTTGGTCACGCATCCGAGAAAAATTTGTCGGAGGCGTGAAGACGCGCTCACGTTGCATTTTTGGGAAAATCTGCTCGGAACTTATATTGCAGACGATATAAAACGTTAATCATTCCCTATCTTCGAAGAAAATTTTGCGTTTTTGCGCAAATTGGGTATCCGCAGGGGTTTGCCCCACACGGCAGGCTAAAAACTTTTGCTTGCCAAAATCCTTTAAACGCAGCACTCTCAGCGCGTTCGGGCATTTTGCGAGCATGGGAAGTCCTTAAGTATTTGCGCGCCGGGAACGCCAATTATCCCGGTCAGCCGGTTCCGAAAATGGCGGGCGAAAGTCCTGCCTGGGACAGGCCGAGGTAGAGGGGACCTTTTTCTCACATTTCAAGAATTGCCTGCCCACACCTCCTGCAAGGAGGCAATGCTATGATGCTGCCCGTGTGGATGGCGGGCAGAGAGAAAAGGACCTGACGCATGGCCGAGACTGGCACTGTAAAATTCTTCAATACCGACAAAGGCTTCGGCTTCATCAAGCCGGACCGGGGCGGCGCCGATATCTTCGTTCACATTTCTGCCGTTCAAGCCTCCGGGCTGGCCGGTCTGACGGAAAACCAGAAGGTAAGCTTCGACACGGAGCCGGATCGCCGTGGCAAAGGCCCGAAGGCCGTCAATCTGCAGATTGCGGGCTGAACCCTTAACAAGGCTGTCGAATTCGAGTTGAAGCCCGGCAGCGATGCCGGGTTTTATCGTTCAGCCTTCGTTCAGCTAAAAATCTGTACGTCTATGACCATCGAGAAAGGAGCCGGCGTTCGGTTCCCGGGATTAGGATTTATGCCAATGAACAGGCTCGCCAAGACTCTTCTGCTGACGGCAACCGCTGCGGCGCTCACGCTTTCCGCCATTGGTGAGGCGTCTGCCCGCGACCGCCATTGGCGCCATCACAACGGCAACGACGCGCTCGTCGGCGGCGCCGTCGGCCTCGCGACCGGCCTGATCGTCGGCTCGGCCATTGCCAATGCCAATAACGGTCCGGTTTACGAAGAGCGTCGCTACATCGACCCGGCTTATGAACCGGATTACTACGAGCCCGCTCCGGTCTATCGCGCCCCGCGCCGCGTCTATGTCGAGCAGCCGCAATATGTCGAGCAGCCGGGATACTACGCGCCGGTCCGCACGTCAGTCGAGCCCTGGTCGCCGCAATGGCAGCGTTACTGCTCGTATCGCTACCGGTCCTTCGATCCGCGCAGCGGCACCTATATCGGCAATGACGGCCGCAGCCACTTCTGCACCGCCGGCTGATTCCTCGACCATTCCTGATACGAAGCGCCGCTTTTCAGCGGCGCTTTTGTTTTTAGCTCCGTTCAGCCCGCCTTCTGTTCCCGGGGCGTCAGCTCCGCCTCGCCATCCGGCTCGAAATCGGTCGAGACACTGACGGCACGCCATTCCCGATCAGCTTCGATACGCCCGGCATCCGCTTTCTCGACATTGCGCACGGCATCGCTGCCGAGCAGCAGCCGAAGCGGCGGCGCATCGAGCCCGGCGATATGGATGACGACCGCAGCCGCTTTGGCAGGATCTCCGGGCTGGCGACCATTATACTCACGCTGGAAGCGCACGGTCGCGCCGACCGTCTCCGCATAATCCTGCCGCCCTTCGGCAAGCACCGTCGAGGCGCCGGCGAAATCGGTTCTGAAGCCGCCGGGCTCAATCACCGTCACTTTGATGCCGAATGGCGCAACCTCTTTCGACAACACCTCGGAAAAACCCTCGACAGCGAATTTCGCCGCCGAATAAGCGCCGCGCCCGGCAGGTCCGATCCGGCCGCCGACGGATGAGAACTGAATGATATGCCCCGCCCCCTGCCCGCGCATCGGAGCGATGACTGCCTTGGTCATGATGATCGTGCCGAACAGGTTGGTCTCGATCTGGGCGCGGAAATCGGCAAGGCAGGTATCTTCGATCGAGGAGACATTGCCATAACCGGCATTATTGACAAGCACGTCGATGCGACCGAACCTCTTCACACCAGCCTCGACCGCGGCCGCGGCCGCCGCCTCGTCCGTCACGTCGAGCGCCAGCGTCAGAACCTGGCCGCCATACCGCTCGGAAAGATCGGCAAGCTGGGCAGGATCGCGCGCCGTCGCCACCAGATTGTCGCCAGAGGCCAGAACCGCCTCCGCCAGCGCCCGGCCGAGACCGCGCGAACTCCCCGTAATCAACCATACCTTCGACATCGGAAACCTCTCCTTGATTGGTTCCCGGCCCATGTATGTTCTATTGTTTCCGATCGAAAGAAGGTACCAACAAGATCTATACATACCTCGAGGTAACTGAAGTGACCAGCGACATATTCGATTTCTGCTGCAACATGACGGACGAACAGGATGCGCGGGCGCGCGCCTTGATCGAACGGGCGGCGGCAAAGTGGCCGCTGCGCATCCTGCACGCGCTCTCCGATGCTGGCGCGCCCTTGCGCTTTTCGCGCCTGCTGGAGCGGGTCGAGGGCATCAGCCAGAAGGTGCTGACGCAGACGCTGCGCACCCTCGAAAGCGACGGCCTTATCATCCGCACGCTCTACCCGGAGATCCCCCCGCGCGTCGAATACGAATTGACGCCGCTCGGCCGCGATCTCCTCATGCAGGTCGTAACGCTCTGGCGCTGGATCGTCGAACGCCTGGACGATTTCGATGCGCGCAAAGCCGTGAAGCTGACTGCGGAGAGTTAAGCCGGAATGCGGATCGTCGCCCTCAAGCCCCCGAGCGGGCTGTCGCCGAGGGTGACGTTGCCGCCGTGGCTGCGGGCGATGTCGCGGGCGATCGCAAGGCCGAGGCCGGTGCCCGACGCATCGAGGTTGCGCGCCATATCCAGCCGGAAGAATGGCTTGAACACGTCCTCGCGGTTCTTTTCCGGAATGCCCGGCCCGTCATCGTCGAAGACGACCGTCAGCCATTTGGCATTGTGCTTGGCCTCGATGTCGAGCCTGTCGGCGTAACGGCGTGCGTTCGAGGCAAGGTTGGTGACGAGACGCATGAAGGCGTTCGGCCGGACCGATATGTCGTCATCGCCTTCGATCGAATAGCTGAATTTTTTGCCGTGCAGGGCGAAATCGGATTCCAGCTTCGCGAAGATCTCGCTCAGTTTCAGCTCGCCGACATCCTCTTCGACCTCACCGCGCGCAAACGCCATATAGGCCTCCAGCATGGTCTGCATATCGTTGACGTCGTCATTCAGCCCATGCAGATCGGGATTGTCGCCGGCCAGCGCCAATTGCAGCTTGAAGCGGGTGAGGATGGTGCGCAGATCATGGCTGACGCCGGAGAGCATCGCCGTTCGCTGCTCGATCTGCCGTTCGATTCGCTCGCGCATCAGGATGAAGGCAAGGCCGGCGCGCCGGACTTCGTCGGCGCCGCGCGGATGGAAATTGTCGGGCTTCTGCCCCTTGCCGAAGCTTTCGGCCGCGCGCGCCAGCATCAGGATCGGCCGGATCTGCCCACGCAGGAAGAGGATCGAGATGCCGATCAGCACCAGCGAGGTGCCGACCATCCAGACGATGAAGATATGGGTGTTCGAGGCATAGGTCTGGCTGCGCTTGGTCAGCACCCGCAGGATCTTGTTGTCGAGCTTGATGCGGATCTCGACGAGGTTCGAGTTGCCGACCGTGTCGATCCAGAAAGGCCGGTGGATCTCGTCGGTGATCTCGTCGCTGAGGATGCCGTCGAGGATCGAGAAGAACGGCTTGACGCGCGGCGGCGGCAGGTCGCCGTCCGGCTCGATGGAGATCTGCAGGCTGAGCTGGTCGCGGGCGATGCGGATGATCTCGCTATAGTCGGAATTCTGCGGGTAGGTCTCGATGATCTCGATGATCGCCGCGATGTCGCGGGTGACGGCAAGCGACAGCCGCTCCGTCACCATCTGCCAGTGGCGCTCCATGAAGACGGCGGCGACGACGGATTGCAGCAGCACCATCGGAATGATGATGATCAGCAGCGAGCGCGCATAAAGCCCGGTCGGCAGCCGCCGGCGCAGCCAGCGGACGATCCAGCGCCAGCCCGGCGCAGAAGGGCGGTCTTCCCGCCGCAAGCTGTCGATCGTCACCATCAGCGCCGGTCCTGATCTTGAGTTTAATCGATGCTCAGCCTGTATCCGATGCCGCGCACCGTCTGCAGCCAGACCGGGTTGGCCGGATCCTCCTCGATCTTGCGCCGCAACCGGTTGATCTGCACGTCGATCGTTCGCTCGCCGACCTCGGTGTCGTTGCCGATCAGCTCGTGGCGGGGGATCGTATCGCCGGCGCGGCGGGCAAAGAGCAGCATGATCTCCTGCTCGCGGTCGGTGAGCCGGATCACCTCGCTGGCCTTCTTCAGCTCCTTGCGGGTCAGCGAGAAAGTATAGGGACCGAACATCACCTGTTCGATCTTCGGTCCCTCGCCGCCGGCATTGCGGCGCAGGATGTTGTTGATGCGCAGCACCAGTTCGCGCGGGTCGAAGGGCTTGGAAAGATAGTCGTCGGCGCCCGCCTCTAATCCTTCGATGCGATTGCCCGATTCCGCCAGCGCCGTCAGCATGATGATCGGCACGTTCTTGATGGCGCGAAGCCCGCGGGTGACCTCGATGCCGGATTCGCCAGGCATCATCACGTCCATGATGATGAGATCGAAATCGAGGCCCGTAAGCTTGCGCTGCGCCTCGGCGCCGTCGGCGGCGACGGTGACGCGGAAGCCGTTCTCGGCGAGATAACGATTGAGCAGCGCACGGATGCGCGAATCGTCGTCGACCACCAGCAGATGCGCCGCATCGTCGGAAATACCTGTCTTGACCGCCATTCAATCCGCCTTCTGTCTGTCCCGCATCCCTCTGAGGAAAGCTTTTACGCCCTCCCGCACCTCCGCAGAAGCCCCTTCGAATGCCCGCTCAATGCGGCGCGATTGCGGCTCGGCAAGGGCAAGCGCCAGCTCCCGCCCCGATTTCGTCGGATAGAGCTTGCGCTGCCGCCGGTCCTCGGGCCCCGCCACCTGGCGAATATAACCTGAATCGATCAGCTGTTTCAGCACCCTTGCAAGGCTCTGCTTGGTGATCCTCAGCGTATCGAGAAGATCAGCGACCGTCATGCCGGGATTGCGGTTGACGAAATGCACGACACGGTGATGCGCCCGGCCGAAGCCGCTCTTTTCGAGGATGGCGTCAGGATCGGAAACGAAATCGCGATAGGCGAAGAAGAACTGCTCGATGATCTCGAAATCGATAGTGTCGGTATCTTCCATCGCCGTGGCCAGCGGCTCAGGCTTGCCCGCTTTCGGACCGGTCTGTCGTGACACTCGGCATTTCCTTTCTCTTTCCCAGCACAGCGGGAAACTTTCGCGAAGATATGTAAGCTTTATTGACGTAAATTTGTTCCGCTGCTGGCTTCGCCGTACTCTGCCGGGAGCCGCACGGCCTCATTTCCCTGGAAACCAAGGCCCGTCCGGCACACCGACGCAATATGCGATTTCCCCTCGCGTCTGTGGATAAAACGTAATGGGGACAACAATCAACAGGCATGGCGCCCGCGGCGACCGTCGAGCTCTCGAAGCGCCAGGGTTTGCAGGATGTCTATAGCAGCCCGATCGCCTGGCGCGGCAGCGAAATGAAGGGCGTTTCGGCGCAGGCCAATCGCATCAACGTCGCCATGCCGAATACCGTCGTCCGGATCCGAAGACCGCGCCCTGTGCCTCCAAGGCCCCCGGTCTCTCCATAACCTGCAATTGTTTCCAAGCACACCGCCGAAGCCAAGGGCTGCGCGGATCGCGGCCAGGTCGGCGAAGCGACCGGGCCAACATCGTCTTCGTCAAGATAGAACGCGCGATCCCTGCCGGAAGAGCTCTCCGATTTCAGCGAGCACTTCCTCACCGGCTCGGCGGCGGAAGTGAGGCCGGTTTCCGAAACCCGGATGAACGACGACTTAAAGGAGGTCTATCCGGCGGCGGTCGCCGCCGGATAATATCCGTCACGCGTTCGCTCCGGCCGGAGTGTCGGGCCTTTTACCTGTGTGCCCGCGCCATCACCAGTCCGGCGAGCGTCGAGAGAATGCCGCCGCCGATCAGGCCGCCGATGCCGTCGGCGATCAGGCCGGTCATTGCCGCTTCCCCGCCGACCATGCTGAGCAGCATGCCACCGCCCACACCGCCGATCGCGCCGGCAATCGTGCGGGCGACGACATTGATCGACTGCTGCTTCAACGCCGCACTCGCCGCGTTGCCGCCGATGGCGCCGGCAATCAATTGAGTGACGAGCGGAAGTAACGCTTCCATGATTTCCTCCTCTGGCGATCTCCCCGATCGCCGATCCATGCCGACCTTCGGCATATTAGAATTTTATCATATTTTAAGAAAAAGCGTGAGGAAAAATCAACCCAAACGGGATTAAGGCGGCGAGAGGAGAGGCAGGAACCGAGGCGGCCGGACGACCGCCTCTTTGGCATTTTGCAGATCACGTCACTGATAGACGTAGACGATTCGGCGCGTACCCGGATCGACCAGCACCGGCCGGTCATTGATCCTCGTATAACGATATTCGTAGTCCGGGATCGTCTGGAAGGTGACGTCGGCAGGCACCTCAGCGCCGACGACGACATCACCGCCGAGCCGCACCGTATCAGCCGGATTGGTCTCGATGTAGGTGCGCACCGTTTCCGGCGGAGTGATGGTCTCGACCGCCCCGACGGGACCGAGCAATTCGTCGCCCGGCGCCGGCTGCGGGTCGGCGGGGACGACACTTGCGGTCGACTCGTAAGTCACGACGGGAACGCCGATCTCGGCGCGGTGCTGTTCGACGATGACAGAGCTGCCGCCATGATCGACCTGCAGATAATCGGCATAGACCCAGCCGCGCATGCCGTTGACGTCGACACGGCACCAGCGGCTGCCTTCGATGCAGCCGTCGAGCACCGCGGTCGAGCCACGCGTGGCAAGACCGACTGCCGGATATTGCGGGCCGGGACCGGCGCGGACGTTGAGATCATTGACGGTCGTCGCCACCATCTCCGCCTGCGCAAGACCGCCGCTCGCCAGGAGTACGGCTCCCGCCAGCAGAATGTTTCTCTTCAAGGTCATATGAGCGTCTCCTTGGTTTCGATGGGCTGACAACGCGTGGGCTTCCCCGATGTTCCCAGGCGCTCCACAGCGCGAAACGCCGCGTGCAGGATTTTTTTCACAAGCCATTGAAGAAGTTGAATAAAGTTTGATTTTTCTCGCCTCCGGAAACAGTATCGCGAGGCATAAATTCTTGTTGCAGTCCGTCTTTTTGCCGTGAGGCAGGCCGCGGAGGCGGAAGATTCCGGCTGTCCTTGCAGTCGTTTCGGACTATACCCGGAGCATCAGAGACACCAAGCGAGGCACTTATGGGCATGCTCCAGGCCGGCATCATTCCGGTGACACCCTTCCAGCAGAACTGCACGATCTTCTTCGATGCCGATACCAAGGAAGGCGTCGTCGTCGATCCGGGCGGCGACGTGCCGCTGATCCTTCAGGCGATCGCGCAAAACGGCCTGACCATCAAGGAAATCTGGCTGACCCACGGCCATCTCGATCATGCCGGTGGCGCCAGCGAACTGAAGGACGCCTTGAACGTCCAAGTGGTTGGCCCGCATCAGGACGACCTGCCGCTGCTGCAGCGGATCGAGTCCCAGGCCGAAAAATACCGCATATCGGGATTGCGCAACGTCCTGCCCGACCGCTGGCTGAAGGATGGTGACAAGATCTCCTTCGGCACCCACGAATTCGAGGTCTATCACGCGCCCGGCCATGCGCCCGGCCACGTCATCTATTTCAACCGCGCGCAGAATTTCGCCCATCTCGGCGATGTGCTCTTCAACGGCTCGATCGGCCGCACGGACCTGCCCGGCGGCAATCATCAGCAGCTTCTGGATTCGATCCGCGACAAGGTATTGCCGCTCGGCGACGATGTCGGCTTCATCTGCGGCCACGGCCCCGGCAGCCGCATCGGCGATGAACGGCGGAGCAATCCGTTTCTGCAGGAAATCCAAACCCCGTGAAGCATCGCAGGCACATCAGGCCAAACGCCTGATAGGACGATGTGAGCTCACGCTCACATCAGCTTTCGGCCGTTTGGCACCGGCTGCTCGACGGCCGCCAGCACGATCGCGCCGTTCTCGTCCTCGAAACCCAGTGTCAGCACCTCCGAGCGGAACGGCCCGATCTGGCGCGGCGGGAAGTTGATGACGCCGAGCACCTGCCGACCGATCAGGCTTTCCGGCGTATAATGGACGGTGATCTGCGCCGAGGATTTTTTCGTGCCGATGTCAGGGCCGAAATCGATCACCAGTTTGAATGCCGGCTTGCGCGCTTCCGGAAAGGGATTGACCTCGACGATCGTACCGACACGGATGTCGACACGCTCGAAATCGGCGTAGGTGATCTCTTCCGCCATGTCTGCGTCAGCCCGCCAATTCTTCGGCCCGCTTGCGCGCCGCCGCAAGTGCAGCATCGAACAGAGGCTGCATGCCGTTTTCGCCCATCAGCACCGCGAGTGCGGCCGCCGTCGTGCCGCCGGGAGACGTCACATTCTGCCGCAGTCGCGAAGCGTCGTCGGGGGACTGGTGCAAAAGTTCACCAGCCCCCGCGACTGTTTCCCGCGCAAGACGCATGGCGAGGTCCGCCTGCAAGCCGAGTTTACGGCCTGCCTCCGCCATACATTCGACGAGATAGAACACATAGGCAGGACCGCTGCCCGAAAGCGCCGTCACGGCATCGATATCAGCCTCGGCGGACACCCATTCGACCGGACCCGAGACACTGAGAAGCGAATGGACACGCTCGCGCTGCTGAGCGCCGACACCTGAATTGGCAAAGGCGCCGGTGACGCCGCGCCCGACCATGGCCGGCGTGTTCGGCATAGCCCGCACCATGGCGGCTTTACCGAGATGTCTCTCGAGGAAACCGAGCGTCTTGCCGGCCGCGACCGAAACGACCACCGTTTCCGCGCCGACGGCGCTCTTCACATCAGGCAACACCGTCTCCATCACCTGCGGTTTGACCGCCAGAAACAGAACGCTCGCCTTCAGATCCGTGGGAAGCGCGGTCAGATGCTTCGCACCCGCCTCGCTGATCGTCGCGAGCATTGCCGGTGAGGGGCCGGGATCAACGACGATGACGGCCGAGCCCGGGACGCCGCTCTTCAGCCAGCCGGAGAGCATCGCCCCGCCCATGTTTCCGGCACCGATCAGGACGACGGGTTTTTCCGAGGAGAAAGCCTTCGTCGGCATCTTATGCCTCGCCAACCGTTTCGAACAGCACGGCTTCCATCGCCTTCGTTGCGTCCATACCGGACCAGACGACGAACTGGAATGCCTGGAAATAGGCCTCGCAGGTGTCGAGCGCGCTGGACAGCAGCACCTCAACCTGGCGGTTGGTCGGCTCAGCACCGCCGGCAAGCAGCAGTGACTGGCGAAAAATGACGACATCTTCCTGGCGCCAAAGGTCGAAATGCCCCATCAGCACCTGCCCGTTGATCGCCGAGAGCAGCTTGACCACCTCGTTGACCCTGATGTCGGGAACTTTGATATCGAAGGCGCAGCCAAGGTGCAGCGCCTCGAATTCCTCCATCCAGGAGAAGGAGACATGGTAGTCCGTCCAGCGGCCCTCGACCGTCATCGCGATCTCGTCCTCGCCGGACCGTTCGAACGACCAGTCATTGTTGGACGCAACGTACTCGATCATATCGACCGGGTTCGACTGACGCTCGACTTCCAATTCCATCAGGTTCATGCAGCACCTTCTTGACCGGAACGAATGCGACTAACTTGGTGTACGAACACAAGAAAGACACACGCAAATACCGGAACCACCACTCGGATGATCGTTGAACCGCTGCCAGACTTAACGCAGATAACCTGCCCGGAGCTTACCAAGTCGCTTCGAATCATCATTTAAAATCAGTGTATAGCGCCCCTTGCCCCCTGCCAGCCCCCATAAGGGAAAATAGGGCCGGTCACTGTGGAAAGGCTCTTCGAAATTCAATTCAGAAGGGAGAATAAGCGACTCTGCGAATTGGCTTTTTTGGCAGTGTCCACAGGTGGAAAACTCACCTGAATTTTTTATGAAAGATGCGGCATGTGGCAACAAGGCCATGCCGCATCCTGCGTCGTATCGGGACTTTCAGACATGTCCCGCAGATGTGGGCAGCGGTTTTACGATCGCGACGTGTTTTAGTGGCCTTCGCCGGCAAGTTTTGCCTCGAGTGCCGCGATGCGGGCAGCAAGCGCCTCGTTTTCGTCGCGCGCCTTGATCGCCATCTCGCGCACGGCTTCGAACTCCTCGCGCTTGACGATATCCATGCTGTTCAGCCAGCGCTCGGCCTGGGCGTTGAAGGCGGTTTCGATCTCCTTGCGGACGCCCTGGGCGGCGCCGGCCGCATCGGTCATCAGCTTGGCGAATTCGTCCATGATGCGGTTCGTTCCGGTCGTCATGGCGTTTTTCTCCTTGGCATGAGGTGAATTCAGCCCTTCGGGGCCTCGAAGATTGAGGTAGGGCTTCGCCACCCGTGATGCAAGCGCTTTGCATCGGATAAGCTTGCCCGGAACCGGCCGCCAAGGAGCCATCACGAACAATGGACTTGACCGTCCGGGATCGCAGCGGCATGTTCCGCCGACCTCAACGGATGGGAAAACCTTGCCGATAGCCGCCGATCTCCTTGCCATCATGCCTTTTCCGGATATCGATCCGATCGCCGTTTCGATCGGTCCGCTGGCGATTCACTGGTACGGTCTTGCTTATGTCGCCGGCATCCTGCTCGGCTGGGCCTATGCGCGCCGCCTCGCCGCCAACGACAGTCTCTGGCCCGGCAATAGCTCGCCGATATCAAGGACGCAGCTCGATGATTTTATCGTCTGGGCAGCCCTCGGCGTCGTGCTTGGCGGTCGTCTCGGCTATATTTTCTTCTATGATCTTCCGGCCGTCCTGCGCAGTCCCGTCCGTGCGCTCGAGATCTGGAACGGCGGCATGTCCTTCCATGGCGGCCTGACCGGCACGACGATCGCCATGATCCTCTTTGCCCGCCGCAACGCCATCCCGACTTGGAGCCTGTTCGACATCGTCGCGACCGTCGTTCCCTTCGGTCTGTTCTTCGGCCGCATCGCCAATTTCATCAATGGCGAGCTCTGGGGCCGGTTGACCGACGTGCCCTGGGCCGTGGTCTTCCCGACCGGCGGTCCCTTCGCCCGCCACCCGAGCCAGCTTTACGAGGCCGGCCTCGAAGGCATCGTTCTGCTCCTGGTGCTGGCCGCCCTCGTCTATGGCATGCGCGCCCTGAAAAGCCCGGGCTTCATCACAGGCGTTTTCGTCTGCGGTTATGCGCTGTCGCGCATCTTCGTCGAGTTCTTCCGCGAGCCCGACGCCCAGCTCGGTTATCTCCTCGGCACGAACTGGCTGACCATGGGCATGGTCCTCTCCTCCCCGATGATCCTGCTCGGCCTCTGGGCGATGCTGCGGGCTCGCCGCCAGGCTGCGCTGCAGCTCTAAAACGGCAGGACGCGACATGACCACCGCTCTCGGCGAAAAGATCAAGGCGATCATCCAGGCCAACGGCCCGATCAGCGTCACCGATTATTTCTCGCTCTGCCTGGCCGATCCCGAACATGGCTATTACCGCACCCGCGAGCCCTTCGGCCGGTCCGGCGATTTCGTCACCGCACCCGAGGTCAGCCAGATTTTCGGCGAGATGATCGGCGTCTTCATCGTCCATGCCTGGCAACGCCACGGGACGCCAGCGGACGTGCGCCTCGTCGAGATCGGCCCCGGCCGCGGCACCATGATGGCGGATATGCTGCGCGTCATCTCCCGTATCGCCCCGCCGCTTTTCGACGCCATGACCGTGCATCTCGTCGAAACCAGCGAACGCCTGCGCGATGTCCAGAGCCAGACGCTCGAGGATTACGGCGACAAGATTGCCTGGCACAACGGCTTCGACGAAGTGCCATCGGGCTTCACGCTGATCGCCGCCAACGAGCTATTCGACGCCATCCCGATCCGCCAGTTCGTCCGCATGCCGACGGGTTTCCGCGAGCGCATGGTCGGCATCGGTGCCGATGGCGAGCTGACCTTCGCCGCCGGCGTCGCCGGCCTCGATCCAGCACTTCTCCCCGAACCGGTGCAGAACCTGCCGCTCGGCACGCTCTTCGAGATCTCGCCTGCCCGCCAGGCGGTGATGATGGCGATCTGCGAGCGGCTGCGCGCCTTCGGCGGAACGGCGCTCGCGATCGACTACGGCCATCTCGTCACCGGCTTCGGCGATACGCTGCAGGCCGTGCGCATGCATGAATTTGACCCGCCGCTCGCCCATCCCGGTGAAGCCGATCTGACGAGCCATGTCGACTTCCAGCAGCTCGCCGAAACGGCGCTCGCGGCCGGAGTCCATCTGAACGGCGCCCTGCATCAGGGCGATTTTCTGACCGGCCTCGGCATCCTCGAACGTGCTGCCGCCCTCGGCAAGGATCGCGAACCGCAAACCCAGCAGGTCATCCAGACAGCGGTCGAACGGCTTGCCGGCGCCGGTGAAGGCCGGATGGGCGAACTCTTCAAGGTGATGGCGGTCTCTCATCCCGCCGTCGACCTCATGCCCTTTCGTCCGGTGGATTGACAAGGCGCACGCGGCTGGTTCAACATCCCAGCGAAACAAGAACTTGAAGCGCGCCGCCGGTGCGATGCGCTTGGGATAATAACAAACCCCTTAAAAAACCCCGGAATCACAGATGCAGGACGCGGCCTCTCCCGCACCGATCGAAAGCGCGCTGCTGAACGAAGTGGCGGGCAGCACCATCCGCCACGGTTATTTCACCCGGGCCGGCGGCGTTTCCGAAGGGATCTATCGTGGCCTCAATGTCGGCCTCGGCTCCAACGACGAACGCGACAAGGTTATGGAAAACCGCCGCCGCGTCGCCACCTGGTTCAGCCTGCCGATCGAGCGGCTGGCGACCGTGCATCAGGTCCATTCCCCTGATGTCGCGACGATCGGCGCCGATTACGACGGCGCCCGCCCCGAAGCGGATGCGATGGTGACCGCCACGCCGGGTATTGCGCTTGGCGTGCTCGCCGCCGATTGCGGCCCGATCCTTTTTGCCGATCCCGACAATCGCGTCATCGGCGCCGCCCATGCCGGCTGGAAGGGCGCGCTGACCGGCGTGCTCGAAAACACCATCGCTGCCATGGAAGCGCTGGGGGCCGACCGCGCCAGCATCGTCGCCTGCCTCGGCCCCTCGATCAGCCAGGCAAGCTATGAGGTCGGCCCGGAATTCGTCGACCGTTTCATCGCCGAGAACCCGGATTACGAACGCTTCTTCGTGCCGTCAGCAACATCAGGCCACGCGATGTTCGATCTGCCGGCGCTGACCGTCGACAGGCTGACCCGGGCCGGCGTGCGGGCCGAAAGGCTCGGCCTCTGCACCTATCCGGACAGCGAGCGCTTCTTTTCCTACCGCAGGACGACGCATCGCAAGGAGCCGGACTACGGCCGCCAGATTTCAGCGATATCAATCAGGGAGACTTGAGCAGAATGGCACTCCACTTCGAAAAGGCCGAGTTCGCAAGCCGGCTTGCGCGCCTCACCGAGAAGATGAAGGAAGAAAAGCTCGACGCCCTGCTGCTCTTCGCTCAGGAAAGCATGTACTGGCTGACCGGCTACGACACCTTCGGCTACTGCTTCTTCCAGACGCTGGTCGTCAAGAGCGACGGCACCATGGCGCTGATCACCCGCTCGGCCGATCTTCGCCAGGCCAGGCATACCTCGATCCTCGAGGACATCCACGTCTGGGTCGACAGGGTCAACGCCGATCCGACGCTCGACCTGAAGAACCTGCTGGTCGAGATGGATCTGCTCGGCGCCCGTATCGGTGTCGAATATGATACGCACGGCATGACCGGCCGTGTCGCCCGCCTGCTCGACGCACAGCTGACCGCCTTCGGCCAGATCGTCGACGCTTCCTATCTCGTCAGCCGCCTTCGCCTGATCAAAAGCCCGACCGAGGTCGCCTATGTCGAACGCGCCGCCGTTCTCGCCGACGATGCACTCGATGCCGCGATCCGGCTGACAAAACCCGGCGCCGACGAGGCCGATATCCTCGCCGCCATGCAGGGCGCGATCTTTTCCGGCGGCGGCGATTATCCCGCCAACGAGTTCATCATCGGCTCCGCCGCCGATGCCCTGCTCTGCCGCTACAAGGCCGGCCGCCGCAAGCTCGACGCCAACGATCAGCTGACGCTCGAATGGGCGGGCACTTACGCGCATTACCATGCCGCCATGATGCGCACGATCGTCATCGGCGAACCGACGCACCGCCACCGCGAGCTCTACAACGCCTGCCGCGAAACCATCGAGGCGATCGAGACCGTGCTGAAGCCCGGCCATACCTTCGGCGATGTCTTCGACATGCATGCCAGGATCATCGATGAGCGCGGCCTCGCCCGCCATCGGCTGAATGCCTGCGGCTATTCGCTCGGCGCCCGATTCTCACCGTCCTGGATGGAGCATCAGATGTTCCATGTCGGCAATCCGCAGCCGATCGAGCCGAACATGTCGCTCTTCGTGCACATGATCATCGCCGATTCCGATACGGGCACGGCGATGACGCTCGGCCAGACCTATCTGACGACAGCGGATGCGCCGCGTGTGCTGTCCCGCCATCCGCTCGATTTCATCGGGCTTTAAAGATCGCGTTTGCTCCGGTTGAGAATCCGGAATTGACAGAGGACCTTCCCCACCCGCATAAATTCGGGTGGGGCTGATGCGATTGTGGGAAGGACGGATCAAGGGATGACGCGAGCTGCGATTGTGCCCACGCTCCTGGTCGTCATGGCTCTGCTCACCGCTTGCAACACCACCGATGCGCTGACGCCGCAGGTCGATATCGGCGATTCTTCCGGGCGGCCGTCATCGAGCCCGGTGACCCAGAGCGAGGCCGAGCGTTTGGCAGGCGCCCGCCAGCCGGGTTTCGCCGGAAGCCCGGAGCCCGGCGGTTACCATCCAGCCTATGATCAGTCGCAACGGGCCTATCGGCCCGGCACCGGCGCGCCGCCGACGACAATGCAGGAGCAGGCTGACGCCCTGTCGAGGAACAGCTCCTCGCCGGCCGCCTCCGCCCCGATCGAGGGACAATCGCTGCCGCCGCCGGCTTCAGGCGGTGGGCTGGACGCACAGTCGGCTCAGCCGGCCGAGGCGCAACAGCCGCAGCAGACCGCCGCCGTCAGCCCCAACGCCTCTTCCGGCCGCGGCAATACCGTGCGCTTCCTGCCGATCATCGGCGCTCCTGTGCAAGCGGTGACGCCGCTCTCGCGCCAACTCGGCGCCGAGGCGCGGGCCCACGGCCTGTCCATCAAGAGCTCGACCGATGCGAGCAGCGACTACATTCTCAAAGGCTATCTCTCCGCCTTCAGCGACGACGGCAAGGTCACCGTGGTCTATGTCTGGGACGTTCTCGACAGTGGCGGCGGCCGCCTGCACCGCATCCAGGGGCAGGAAAGCGTGCCGACGGCCGCGGCCGATCCCTGGGCGGGCGTTCCGGCCTCGGTGATGCAGCAGATCGGCTCGAAAACCATCGCGGAATTCTCCTCCTGGCGGCAGACGCAGGGCGGTTAGTCACAAACTTTTTGCAAATATGGAAGCCTGTGACGCCTTTCCCCTTGCATTCATGGGGAAGCTGGCTAAAAAGCGCGGCTATCAGCGCATAACAGGCGGACCAAAATGAAGGTTTTCGCAGGCAATTCGAACCGGCAACTCGCCGAAGCGATCTGCACCTATCTCAATGTTCCCTTGGGGAAAGCCAGTGTCCGAAGGTTTGCCGATCAGGAAATCTTCGTGGAAATCCAGGAGAATGTGCGCGGCGAGGACGTTTTCCTCGTGCAGCCCACCGCCTTTCCTGCCAACGACCACCTGATGGAATTGCTGATCATGATCGACGCGATGCGTCGTTCCTCGGCCCGCCGCATCACGGCGGTTCTTCCCTATTTCGGCTATGCCCGTCAGGACCGTCGTGCCTCCGGCCGCACACCGATCTCCGCCAAGCTGGTTGCAAACCTGATTACCGAGGCCGGCGCCGACCGCGTCATGACGCTCGATCTCCATGCCGGGCAGATCCAGGGCTTCTTCGATATACCCACGGACAATCTCTTCGCCCTGCCCGTGCTGACGCGCGACATCAAGAGCCACTATGACCTCAGCAACGTTATGGTCGTCTCGCCCGATGTCGGCGGCGTCGTTCGCGCCCGCGCGCTTGCCAAGCGGCTGGACTGTCTTCTGGCCATCGTCGACAAGCGTCGCGATCGGCCGGGTGAATCCGAAGTGATGAACATCATCGGCGACATCGCCGGCAAGGACTGCCTGCTGATCGACGACATCGTCGATTCCGGCGGCACGCTCTGCAATGCTGCCGACGCGATGTTGGCCCAGGGCGCGGCCAGCGTCACCGCCTATATCACCCACGGCGTCCTCTCCGGCGGCGCGGTCACCCGCGTCACCTCCTCGAAGCTTCGCGAACTCGTCATCACGGATTCGATCCAGCCGACCACGGCCGTGCTCTCGGCACACAATATCCGCATTGTGACGACGGCGCCGCTGATCGGCGAAGCCATCAGCCGAACGGCCCAGGAAGAATCCGTCTCCAGCCTCTTCGATTAAAAAGAGCCGGCACTCGACCGGCTCTTTCAATGTCTGCATCAGATGGACCAGCTATTACCGGGCATGCTCACCGAGCCGCATGAATTGCCGGCCGTTGATTGTCGCGGAGCAAGCCGCCGTGCCGATCGTTGGTCGCGGCGAAGTTTGTGGCGCAAAATGTAAAAAAGGCCGGCACAAAGGCCGGCCTCTTCATTTCTGATCCCGATTGATAAGGCTCAAGGCTGCTGTGGCGGCGCAGGTACTGCGTCCTGACCCTGATCCGGTTCCTGCTCCTGATCCGGCTCCAGCCCCGTATCCTGGTCCTGATCTTCATCCGGACCATCGGGCCCCTTGATCTGCTGGCCGTTGATCGCCACGGAACCATCGCGGCTGACACTGATGTCCCAACGCGAGCGGCCGTCCGCATCGGTCTTGGCAAAGCCCTTCACCATCATGATGCCGAAGGAGACCTGGTTGAGGTCCGGATCCGTCTTAGCAAGCTCCTGGACCGCGGCGATCGTCTTGTCGAGATCGCGGGCAAGGATCGTCGCCTCCATCGAATAGTCCTTCTCGGTGTCGACCCGTCCCTCGATCTTGCCCGTCATGTCGACGTCGTAGACATCGGACTTGGCACTGATCTTCGGAAACTCGACGGCAAGGCGGCCGTCGCGGAAGAACTTTTTCGCCATCTCGTCGCCGCTCTGCTCCGGCTGCTTGGCGTTGAAATCCATCGCCATCAGCGCGTCGCCGAAGGTGGCGAAATCCAGATTCGGCATGGCGAGCTGCAGTTCGAAGCTGGTCGGCAGGAAAGGCGAATAGTTTGCCGGCATCAACGGGCTGTCGAAGCTGATGTTCTGTGCATTCATGCCGAAGCCGAAACGCATGGCGTTGCTCGGCCCATCCACAGCCAGGTTGTAACCGAACGCCTTGACGCCGGCATTCCCCATCTGGCTGCTGATGGCCAGATTATTGACCCCGATCGTCTCGCTGAACGAGGCAAGAATCGGAAAGGCTTCCTTGAGCATCCCCTTGATCTTGTCGCTGTTCTCGGGGCTCAACTCCTTCTCGTCGAGATGGTCGAGAACGAAAAGGGCGATCTCGCGGATCTGTTTGGCCGGCAGGCCGTTCACCTTTGCCTCGACATCGATCGAGTCGGCGCGGATTTCAACGGGCGGCATCTGCAGGCCGGAAACCTGCTCGACGAAATTCGACATCGAGCCGCTGCCGACAAAATCGATACGCCCATTGCCGCCGGCGCTGTCCGTCGAGCTCAGCTTCTGGTCCATCCCGGCGATGCTGGCATGGACTTCCTCGGTCTCGGACTTGCTGGAAAGCTTGATGTCCTTGGCCGTGGCGGTGCCGGAGCGCAGATAACTTATCGCCGGGTCGAAGACGCCGCTGTAAACAAGCGAAGCGATGGAATAGGAGAAATCCGTCGGCTTTTGCTCTGGGCCTTTGAAATGGCCGGAGACATCGAGCTTGTTGTCACCCTCGATATTCCAGAGCCCGCTGTCGAGCGGCGTGGCGAACATCGAGAACGGCGTCAGTCCGTTGATCGCGAATGTCGCCGGATCGGCCTTGGCAAGCAGCTTCGCCAGATCGTAGATGATCTCGTAGCGCGCGCCTGCCGGATTGACGGTAACGAGGCCGCTCTTCGCCAGATCCTGGGGAAGGAGTTTCGTCAGAGTGTCCTTGACTGCATTGGCGCCGTCCTGGTTGATCTCGACGCTCTGGGCCGTGGTGGCAAGGCAAAGTGCCAGCAAGCTCGTTGCCGTGACAAGTTTGAGACGCATAGTCCGATTTTCTCCTCAGCCGCTTTTTAAATGCGGCCATCCAAAGAGGTGAAGCGCGCCGATGTCAACCTCGACCTGAGCGGGAAAGCTGAATTTTGCTACCTGCAGGACCGGGAATACGATCGCCGCGATCTCGGGCGCGGTTTCGGCTTGCCGAAGCGCGCATTTCACCGGAAAACAGCCTGAATCCGCAACTTGCGTTTCCGACCGACTTATAATATACGCCACCGGTCCGCGTAGACACCCTTGGAGGCAACGCGGATGAGGATGGGGAAACCCGCCTCCGGTTCGTCGGAACAAGGCTTTTGCCCGCCGCTGAACTCTCCAAATAACCTCGAAAGGAATAGCCATGAGCCAGGAAACTTACGAGCTCAAGGCCGAGGCGCGCGAACGGGTTGGTAAGGGGTCCGCCCGTGAACTTCGCCGCAACGGTTTGATTCCCGCTGTCATCTATGGTGACAAGCAGGCCCCCATTGCCATCGCTCTGAACACCAATGAGGTGACGAAGCGCATTCACGCCGGTGGTTTCATGACCACCGTGGCGACGATCGAAGTCGACGGCAAGAAGTTCAAGGTTCTGCCGAAGGACTATCAGCTCGATCCGGTCCGTGACTTCACGATGCACGTCGATTTTCTGCGCGTCTCCGGCAACACCCAGGTGACCGTCGAAATCCCCGTTCACTTCATCAACGAAGAGAAGTCCCCGGGCGTCAAGGTCGGCGGCGTTCTGAACATCGTTCGTCACGAAGTCGAAGTCCATTGCCCGGCCGATGCGATCCCTGAATTCTTCAACGTTGACCTCAACGGCAAGAAGATCGGCGACAGCATCCATATTTCGGAAGTCACCCTGCCGAAGGGCGTCACGACGGTTATCGATCGTGACTTTACGATCGCGACCATCATTGCCCCGGCTGGCGGCATTGACGAGGCTGCTGCCGAAGGTGGAGCCGAAGCCTGATCGCTTCGACCAATTTGTAAAGCGTACGGCCCGCTTCCCCCTGGGAAGCGGGCTTTTCATTGCCCGGCAAAGACCTCCGTTTCAGCAAATTTAATATATTCGTGAAAGCATGCCCCGTCAGCTGCGATGAAGCCTGCCCGAACGCGCGACAGCAAATATGGCCGGCCTGGGGGAGTAGACGGAACCATGAACAATTCCGTTGAGAACAGATTTTTTGCGATAGTTTGCGGAGCGCTGCTTGTTTTTGTCGCTCCTCTCTTTGTTCTCTTCCTTTTTCTTTCCTCGGAACGGGCCGACAAGGAAATACGCGATCATATTTCCGTTCTTCTTGTCGCCAATGCCCAGGCGCTGGCAAAGCCGCTCTGGGATCTCGATGAAGACAGCGTCACCCAGATCAGCGCGACGGTCGTTTCCCAGGGCGCCATCGTCAAGGTCGAAGTGCGCGACCAGTCGGGCCAACTCGACGTCAGCCAGTCCACCATTCCGCGCTCCTTCGACGGCACGCTCGTGCAGGTGTCGCGCGCCATCATCTACAACACCGTCGACGGCCCGAAGAACCTCGGCAGCATCAGCGTCTATTATCCAGCACTTGGCCTGTTTTCCGGCCTGAAGCAGGAAGAGGTCGTCTTCATCTCGATCTTCATCTTCGCCGTGCTGACCGTTTTCGGCACGGCGCTGATCGGCAACCGTTTCTTCGTCATCCAGCCGCTCATGCGGCTGACGGCAGCGATCGAGGCCACCCGCCAGCTGGGCTCCCGTCACCATGTCGACTGGCAGTCGAACGACGAGATGGGACGGCTTGCCCGCAGCTTCAACGAGATGCAGACCAAGCTTGAAAGCGAGGAAAAGGAGCTGAAGCTCGCCCACCGCCGCGCCACCGACATCTATAATCTGACCCCCGCCATGCTCTTCTCGCTCGATGAGGAAGACCGCATCACCGCCGTCAGCGATTACTGGCTGCTTGCCACAGGTTATAACCGCGCCGCCGTCATCGGCCGCAACTTCGCCGATCTCGTCACATCGACCACCCGCGACAAGTTCGTCCGGCGCCGCCAGGCCGAGAGCGGCATGACCGTCACCGTCAAGTTCGTCTGCCTAGACGGCCGCACCATGGACGTCCTCATCATGGAATCGGAGGCGGAAGCCGGCGCTCACGACCGCCTGTCGCTCTCGGTCATGACCGATGTGACCGAACTCAAGGCCTCCGAGGACCGCAACCACCGCCAAGCGATCACCGATCACCTGACCGGGCTTCTCAATCGCCAGGGCTTCGAAGCCGTGCTCGACAACAAGATCGCCGCCGCCGACGCGGCCGGCCAGGAGCTTGCCTGCCTCTTCGTCGATCTCGATCGCTTCAAGTGGATCAACGACAATATGGGCCATGCCGCCGGCGACATGGCGCTGGTCGAGCTCGTCGAACGCCTTAAGACCTTTCTTGCCCCCTCCGATGAGGCGGCCCGTCTCGGCGGCGACGAATTTGCCATCCTGCTGCCGGCCAAGGACGCCGAAAAACGCGCGAAGATGATGTGCGAGCAGATCGCCTCGATCTTCGAAACGCCGTTCGCACCCGACATGCATCTGAGTGCTTCCGTCGGCATCGCCATCTATCCGCACCATGCCGCAACCGCGGCCGAACTGCTGCAGAAGTCCGACTTGGCAATGTATGCCAAGAAACGCGACGGCAAGAATGGCGCGCAGCTCTTCGACAACGCCATGCTCGACCGTGCCCGCAGCCGCGCCGAGATCGAAGCCAATATCGAAGCCGGCCTCGTCGACAACTGGTTCGAGGCCTTCCTGCAGCCGATCGTCAATCTGAACGGTCGTGGCATTGCCGGTTTCGAAGCGCTGATGCGCCTCAACCATCCGCAGAAGGGCTTAATGCCGCCGGCCGAGATCATCAGCGTCGCCGAAGAGACCGCAAAGATCGTCCGCGTCGGCAACGTCATCATGGAAAAGGCGATCGCCAATCTCGCGAAGATTTCCCGCATATCAGGCATGCAGGATACCTATCTCGCCATCAACTTCTCGCCGCTTCAGTTCGAGCCGGCGCTGCCGGCCCGCCTCGCCGCCATCGTCGGTCGCCATGGCATCCGCCCCGAGCGCATCGTCGTCGAGATCACCGAGGCCGTGCTGATGCACGACAACCCGCAAATCCGCATGATCGTCACGGAGCTTCGCCGTTTCGGCTGCCGCATCGCGCTGGACGATTTCGGCACCGGCTATTCATCGCTGAGCTACCTCAACCGCTTCCCTGTCGATATCATCAAGATCGACCAGTCCTTCACCCGCGCGATCAACGACGGCGACGACGATGTGCGCCAGAAGAGCCGCATGCTGATCGAGGGCATTACCACGCTCTCGCACAAGATGAACTGCACCGTCATCGCCGAGGGCATCGAGACCGAAGAGGAATGCCGCACGCTCCACCAGATGGGGCTTGATTATGGCCAGGGCTACCTCTTCCATCGTCCGCAGCATGCAACCACGCTCATCGAGCAACTGGTGGGCTCACCATCGGCCGTGGCACGCGCCTCGTGAATGAAGAACGAAGGAGATTGATATGATGAAAAAGCTCCTGCTTCTCGCATGCCTGGCACTGCCCTGTGCTGCCCATGCGCAGACGGTGACTTTCACTACCGAGGATTATGCCCCCTTCAACTATCGCGAAGGCAAGGAGATCAAGGGCGCGACTGTCGAGCAGGTCGAAAAGGTGATGGCAGCGATCGGTGTCGATTACACGCTCGAGGTCATGCCTTGGGCGCGCGCCTATGGCCTTGCCCGCACGGCGCCGATGACCTGCGTCTTTGCGACCGCCCACAACAGCGCGCGCGACCCCTTGTTCAAATGGATCGAGCCGCTGCTCATCGACCGCAACATCCTGATTACCCGTAAGGGCTCGGGGGTCACCGCCGCCAATCTGGACGAGGCGAAGAAATATACGATCGGCACCCAGCGCGAGGATTACACCGAGACGATCCTGAAGGATAAGGGCTTCACCAAGCTCGACGTCGCCAGCGACTTCAACGCGACGCTACGCAAGCTGCTTGGCGGGCGCATCGACATGATGCCGATCTCTGAACTCTATTTTGAAAAGCTGAAGGCCGACCAGCCGGTGGAATTGGTGACCGTGCTGTCCGCCCAGCCGATGGGCATCGCTTGCGAGAAGAACTTTCCGGACGATCTGCGCGCCAGGATGCAGGCTGCTCTCGACAAGCTGATCGCCGATGGCGACCAGAAACAGATCTACCTGAAATACGGCATGAACCTGTCGGACTGACACCGCCCGGCAGGCCGTTGCCCTTTCCGCTTGACTTTGCTTTCGTTTCCGGGTGGTGAACTCAGGAAAGCTCCAAGGCGCGGCGCGATCTTTCAGATTCGCTTGGCCCGCGCTTTAGGTCTCTGATTTCTAGCATGTCGTGATCGCAAAACCGCTGCACATTTTTGCGCGACATGCTCAAGCGAGGGAAGACAGGCCATGCTGATCATCGCGGGTCTCGGCAATCCCGGCGGCAAATACGCCGGCAACCGCCACAATATCGGCTTCATGGCCGTCGACGCCATTCATAGGCGTCACAGCTTCTCGCCCTGGTCGAAGAAGTTCAGGGCCGAGATCGCCGAGGGCGAGCTCGGCGGCGAGAAAGTGCTGCTGATCAAGCCGCAGACCTTCATAAACCTCTCCGGCGAGTCCGTCGGCGAGGCGATGCGCTTCTACAAGCTCCAGCCTGCCGACCTTGTCGCAATCTACGACGAACTCGACCTTCCCCAGGGCAAAGCGCGACTGAAGACCGGCGGCGGCCATGGCGGCCACAACGGCATCAAATCGCTGGACGCCCATTGCGGTAAGGAATACCGGCGGCTGCGCCTCGGCATCGGCCATCCCGGCGTCAAGGAAATGGTGCAGAATCATGTGCTCGGCGATTTCGCCAAGGCCGACAAGGTCTGGCTGGAGCCGCTGCTCGATACACTCGCCGACAATGCCGACATGCTGGTGCGAAACGAGGATTCGCAGCTGATGAACAAGATCGCGCTGGCGCTCGGCGGCAAGGCCGAGGAGGAGAAACCGCGGAAGGAAAGCGAGAAGAAGCCGGCCGGCCAGTCGCATATCCGCCAAGCCCGCAACAGCAATCAGCCGAAACTTCCCGTCACCGGGCCGATGGCCGAGATGCTGAAGAAGATGTTCGGCAACAAAGGGGAATGATGCGCGTGCCGGATCACGACTTGGACCGGGATTTCGCCATCCGCCCCGCCGCATCAGGCGATCTCTCGGGGCTGACCGTGCTCTACCGGCATTTGAACCCGGCCGATCCGCTTCTCGAAGATGCCATGGCCGAAGAGCGGTTCTCCGCCATCCTCGCCCAGCCCGGCATGACTGTATTCATCGGCTTTGCCGGCGGCCTCGCCGCTGCCACCGCCACCCTGATCGTCGTGCCGAACCTGACGCGGAACGGCGCCTCCTATGCGCTGATTGAGAACGTGGTCACCCACGCCGACCACCGCCGGCGCGGTTATGCCGGCGCCGTCATCGGCCATGCGGTGACTGAGGCCTGGAAGAGCGGCTGCTACAAGGTGATGCTGCTCACCAGCTCGAAGAACCCGGCGACGCTGCGCTTCTATGAGAATTGCGGCTTCATCAGCGACAAGCCCGGCTATCAGATCCGCCGGCCCTGAGCCCAGGCGTGTCTGCGCACCATCATTCCTCGGGTTCGGTGGTGAACATCAGCGGAAAGCCCATGCCCTTGGCAAGGTCGATGCCCTCCTTGGCCTTGGTCTCGGCGATGTCCCTGACGCAGACCACGACCACGCAGGAACCGAGCTTGTGCGCGGTCATCATCACCCGGTAGCCGGTCTCCTCGCTCATGCGGAAGACCGCCTTCAGGATCACGATGACGATTTCGCGCGGCGTATAATCGTCATTGACGAGAATGACCTTGTAGAGCTTCGGCTTGTCCAGCTTCGGCTTCACCTTGATCTTCGGTTTCAGGGCGACGTCATTGTCACTCATCGGAAAATCCACCCCGTTGATGACATGAAAAAGCGGAAAAACATCCGCCGATAATATATTGCACCGTCAGCACAGCAGTTCAATAACGGATCATTCGGCGGAGAGCAGGAGGCAATTCTGGCCGGCTTTTCGAAGGATGGCAGCCGCTTTCCTGTCGAATGTCGCAAAGCTTTCTCCGCCGAGCCTTTCGCCTTCGAACGCAATGATGCCATCCGCGAAATCGCCGCCAGCCTCCAAGTACAAAAGACCACTTGCAACAGCGGCACGATCGAGTGTGACCGTCTCCGCATCTGCGAGATATGTTACCGCCTGCTTCACTTCAGCTGCATCGAATTTATAGAGCCGTTGAAGAACCCAGACTAATTCGCAAAGAGTCTGGTTCGGCACGACGATCCTGTAGGACCGAAGGAACTCTTCGGCCTTCGGACTCTCGACAGGATGGTCCCGCGTGAACATCCGCACGAGAATGTTCGTATCGACGACGACCTTCAAACCTTGTCCTCGCCAGCCCATCCAGCCTCGATCGCCTCATTTATTTCATCGATGGAATAGGCTCTGTCGGCCTTGTGCGAGAACATGCCGAAGAGGCGCTCGATAGGCACCATCGGCTTGATCGCATGGATATTTCCACTGCCCCTCGTCAGGAGATCGATCTCGATCTCGTCACCGGGCGCTACCCCAAGATGGTCGAGAACCTCTTTCTTGAGGGTCACCTGACCTTTCGCCGTAACCTTGAGCCTGACCATCACAACACTCCCGCTCCATTGAAAGTAAGGCAACTTTGCCTTACTTTCAATGGAGCTTTAATTTCATGGACCCTTGACCGGGGAAAGGTGTTCCCCCATAGGCAGGGGCAAAGTTTTCACAGATACGGACATCAAGCCATGGGCTTCAAATGCGGCATCGTCGGTCTGCCGAACGTCGGCAAATCGACCCTCTTCAACGCGCTCACCAAGACGGCGGCGGCACAGGCAGCGAACTATCCCTTCTGCACCATCGAGCCGAACACCGGCGAAGTCGCCGTGCCCGATCCGCGCATGCGCAAGCTTGCCGACATCGCCAAGTCGAAGGAGCTGATCCCGACCCGCATCTCCTTCGTCGACATTGCCGGCCTGGTGCGCGGCGCCTCGAAGGGTGAAGGCCTCGGCAACCAGTTCCTCGCCAATATCCGCGAAGTCGATGCCATCGTCCATGTGCTGCGCTGCTTCGAAGACAGCGACATCACCCATGTCGAGGGCCGCATCAATCCTGTGGCCGATGCCGAGACGATCGAGACCGAGCTGATGCTCGCCGACCTCGAAAGCCTGGAGCGCCGCACCGAGCAGACGCGCAAGCGCGCCACGAGCAAGGACAAGGATTCGATGGCGATGCTGCCGATCATGGAAGCCTCTCTGAAACTGCTCAACGAAGGCAAGCCGGTGCGCACGCTGCTGTCGACGCTCGACGCCGAGGAAATCGCCATCCTCAAGGGTCTCAACCTTCTGACCTCGCATCCGGTGCTCTACGTCTGCAACGTCGCTGAGGCCGAGGCTTCGAGCGGCAACGAATTCACCGAGGCCGTCGCCGTCATGGCCAGGGAACAGGGTGCCGAGACCGTCGTCATCTCGGCGGCGATCGAGGCCGAGGTCGCCCAGCTTCCAGAGGAGGAGGCCAAAGAATTCCTCTCCGCCCTCGATCTCGATGAGGCCGGTCTCGACCGGCTGATCCGCGCCGGCTACAAGCTGCTCCACCTCATCACCTACTTCACCGTCGGTCCGAAGGAAACGCGCGCCTGGACGATCGAGCGCGGCACCAAGGCGCCGCAGGCCGCCGGCGTCATCCATTCGGATTTCGAGCGCGGCTTCATCCGCGCCAATACCATCGCCTATGAAGACTACATCAAATACAATGGCGAAGTCGGCGCCAAGGATGCCGGCAAGGCGCGCGACGAAGGCAAGGAATATGTCGTCCAGGACGGCGACGTCATCCACTTCCGCTTCAATACCTAGAGCATGTCGCGCAAAAGTGTGCGCGGTTTTGCGATAAAGACATGCGTAAAAACAAAGACTTAAAGCGCGGCAAGCGAATCTGAAAGATCGCTACGCGCTTTAAGTAGACAGGCTACCGCCTCAACCCGGCGGCAGCCTGTTTGCGATTGCCGGCGGCAGTGCGCGCAGCACCTGCCGTCGAAGCGGCATCCAGCCGGTGCCGATGATCAATACGATCGCGCCGACGACGATCAGCGTGGTATAGATATAGGTGTCGACAGTCGCGCTTCCGTGCCGGAAGACGCTGAAGATCGCGACACCGAGCGACAGCAGCCCCGAGGTGACGAAGGCGCGGCGGTCGATGACGAGGCCGATCAGCATCAGCGCCGCCACAGTCGCGACGACCACAGGCGTTCGAGCCGACATGTTCGCCAGATCGAAGATACGACCGCTTTCCCCTACAGACAGCAGGGAAACGGTGCTGTAGAGCAGCGCCGGCGCCGCGCCTAGATGTAGCCAGAAAGCGATATCCGAGCGCGTCGTCCGGCGCAGCCGGTCGCCGAGGTCGAAATAGAGCGCCGTCGCGAAGAGGCCGAGCGCGCAGACGAGGGAGATCCCGGCCAGCAGGGCAAGATGATCGACGAAAAATGCGGGATTGCCGCTTAGCCATTGCACCAGGCGCAAAAGCAGGGTGAGTACCAGGGCGAGCGTCGACATGATGGCGAGCGCCAGCGCCAAGGGCACGCGATAGCGCGCATAGTAGACGCCGAGAAGAATCGGGAAGCCGGCGACGAACTGCGTCAGATCAGCCCCGATTTGGGAAGTCCACGGCGTGAAAACCCGGGACATCAGCAAAAATGTCCAGCAGAACAGGGCGATCGCCAGGCTGACCGCCGGCAAGGCAAGTCGCTGGCGGCGCACCAGGATTTCCGAAAGCACGATGATGGCAGGCGGCACGGCGTAAAGCGGCGCAAGGCCCCAGAGGCCGACGAGCGCGACGATAACGCCGATGGTGATCAGCACGTCGTGGAAGCCTCGCACGAAACGCGGCGTCTCCGTATCCGACCATGCCTGCCCCTCGGCTGCGATCGCCGGCTGCGCTGCGGCGACAGCCACGCCGCGCTCGATGAGAAACGGCAGAAGCCGCCCACCCGCCTCCGACGAAATCAGCCCTTGGCGCGCCGCCTCGTCGAGTATCGACCTCAGTTCCGTCATGCCGGTTTATCTCCCCGGAATCATTGAGCCCGCCCCGATGCTATTGTAAGCATTGTGCGCTTGATATGGCGGAGGAGCGAATGTCGGCAGAAAAGCTTTCCTTCGAGGATTTTGAACCTGGTCGCCGCTTCGCCCTCGGCCCGAAGCTGGTGCTCGCCGAAGAAATCATCGAGTTTGCACGGGAGTTCGACCCGCAGCCGATGCATGTCGACGAGGCCGCCGGCCGCGCCAGCATTCTCGGCGGGCTCGCCGCTTCCGGCTGGCATACCTCCTCGATGCTGATGCGCATGATGGCCGACAGCTATATCCTGAACGCGCTCTGCGAGGGTGCGCCGGGCATCGATCTGATGGAATGGCGAAAGCCGGTGCTGGCAGGCGATACGCTGCAGGGCCACTCGACCGTGCTCGAAGCCCGGCCGATGCGCTCGCGTCCCGGCCTGGGCATCGCCAAGTTCCGCCACGAGTTGGAAAACCAGCGCGGCGAACTCGTTTGTCTCTCGGAGAATTCGGTCATGATCCGCATGCGACCTGCCCCCGGCATCAGCGCGAGCCCGGAGACGACAGCATGAGAATGTCCGAACTTTACGCCGTCGGCGAAAAGGCCGAGATCGGCAGCTACACCTTCACCGAGGAAAACATCATCCGCTTCGCCAGACGTTACGATCCGCAGCGTTTTCACGTCGACAAGGAAGCCGCCAAAGATACCCTATTCGGCGGCCTTTGCGCTTCGGGCTGGCACACCACCGCCGCCTGGATGCGGACCTTCCTCGCCTTCTGGAAAAGCCAGAGCGTCGCACTGGCGCACAAGGGTCTGACGGCGCCGAACCTCGGCCCCTCGCCGGGTTTCCAGAAACTGCAATGGCTGCGGCCGGTTTTCCCGGGCGACGCCGTGACCTATTCCGTCGCCCTCCTCGCCAGCCGGCCGCTCGCGTCGCGGCCGGGCTGGCACCTCAACACCATCCTCTGCGAGGGCGTCAACCAGAACGGTGATGCCGTCATGCGCTTCGAAAGCGGCGTGCTGGAATTCGACTGACCTCGTCGGAATACGCGCTCAGTGTCCGGCGAATTCGACCAGCGTGTGCACGTTGACGCCGAGCTCTTCCAGCTTTCTGCGACCGCCAAGGTCCGGCAAATCGATAACGAAGCAGGCGCCGACCACCTCCGCGCCGATCTGGCGCAGCAGTTTGGTCGCACCGACGGCGGTGCCGCCGGTGGCGATCAGGTCGTCGACCAGGATCACCTTCTCGCCGGGCTGGACAGCGTCGCGATGCATCTCCATCTCGTCGACGCCATATTCCAGGCTATAGGCGATGCGCACGGTATCATGCGGCAGCTTGCCCTTCTTGCGGATCGGCACGAAGCCCGAGGAAAGCTGGTGCGCCACAGCGCCGCCGAGAATGAAGCCGCGCGCCTCCATGCCGGCGATCTTGTCGATCTTCGTGCCCGCATAAGGCTGCACGAGTTCATCGACCGCCCGGCGGAAAGCGCGGGGGTTGCCGAGCAGCGTGGTGATGTCACGGAAGATGATGCCGGGCTTGGGGTAGTCGGGAATGGAGCGAATGCTGGCTGCGAGCTCCGAAATCGTATTGTCCATGGCAAGTCCATATTCTGCTAAAGCATGTCGCGCAAAAGTGTGCAGCGGTTTTGCGGTCACGACATGCGCAAAACCAAAGACCTAAAGCGTGGCAAGAGAATCTGAAAGATCGCGACACGCTTTAGGGCATGAAACTGGCCGCACCCTATCAATTGCCAGGGGCGGAACCAACAAAAAAGGCGGCCAAGGCCGCCTTTTGAATGTCGATCGGGAACCGGTCAGTGTTCCTTGTTGGCGTAGACCGAGCGCTTCGTCAGATAGATCAGCAGAGTGAAGATCGCCAGGAAGATCATGACCATGAAACCGGTGCGCTTGCGCTCCTCGAGATGCGGCTCGGCGGCCCACATCAGGAAGGCGGAGACGTCTCTCGAATACTGGTCGACGGTCGCCGGCGCGCCGTCGTCATAGGTCACCTGGCCGTCGGAAAGCGGCTTCGGCATGGCGAGGACGGCGGCGGCATGGAAATACGGGTTGTAATGCTGGCCCTGCTGTATCTCGAAGCCGGCCGGCGGCTCTTCATAGCCGGTCAGCAGCGCGTGGATGTAATCCGGGCCGTTTTCCTGATACTGCGTGAAGATGTCGCCGACGAAACGCGGGAAGCCGCGCTCGACTTCGCGGGCCTTGGCGATCAGCGAAAAGTCGGGCGGAGCCGCACCGTTGTTGGCAGCGGCGGCCGCCTCCGCATTGGCGAAGGGCGACGGGAAGTGGTCGGAAGGAACCGCCTTGCGGGTAAACATTTCGCCGGCGGCGTTCGGGCCGTCCTGGACCTCGTAGTTTGCGGCGAAAGCCTTCACCTGCGCCTCGGAATAACCGAGCTCGTCCAGCATGCGGAAAGGCACGAGGTTCATCGAATGGCAGGCGGAACAGACTTCGGTATAGACCTTGAGGCCGCGCTGCAGCTGAGCCTTGTCGTAATGGCCGAACGGACCGGCAAAAGTCCACTCTTCCTCCTTCGGCTCCTTCAGCGGATAGTGTGGCGTCGCACCTTCCGCGTGATGGGCGGCGGGTGCTGCTCCGTTCGCAGGCGCCGCTTCCTCAGCGAAGGCGGCGCTGCCGAGAAGAGCCGCGACGGCGAGCGGCAGAATGCTTGCAACAAGCGTTTTCATATTTCTGTTTCCTTCCGTCGCGCGCTTACGCATTGGCCGCTGCACTGGCGGCAGCTGTCTTGTTGCGCTTTTCGAGCACCGCTTCGGTGATCGAGTTCGGGATACGGCGCGGCGTTTCCACCAGGCCGAGAACTGGCATCGCGACCAGGAAGAAAGCGAAGTAGAGGAGCGTGCAGATCTGAGAAATCCAGATGAAGTCGCCTTCCGCCGGCTGCGAACCGAGCCAGCCGAGGATGATCGCATTGATCACGAACAGCCAGTAGAACAGCTTGTACCAGGGACGGTAGACGGCCGAACGGACCTTCGACGTGTCGAGCCAGGGCAGGAAGAACAGCACAATGATCGCACCGAACATCACCAGCACGCCGCCGAGCTTGGAGTCGATCGGGCCGATGTTGAAGGTGATCGAGCGCAGCATCGCGTAGAAGGGCAGGAAGTACCATTCCGGAACGATGTGGGCCGGCGTCTTCAACGGGTCGGCCGGGATGTAGTTGTCGGCATGGCCGAGGAAGTTCGGCAGGTAGAAGACGAAATAGGCATAGACCAGCAGGAAGATGGAGACGCCGAGCGCATCCTTCATCGTTGCATAGGGCGTGAAGCGCACCGTATCGGTCTTCGTCTTGACCTCGACGCCTGTCGGGTTGGTCTGGCCGACGACGTGCAGCGCCCAGATGTGCAGGACGACGACGCCGGCGATCATGAAGGGCAGCAGGTAGTGCAGCGAGAAGAAGCGGTTCAGCGTCGGCTGATCGACGGCAAAGCCGCCGAGCAGGAACTGCTGGATCCATTCGCCGACCAGCGGGAAGGCCGAGAAGAAGCCGGTGATGACGGTCGCGCCCCAGAAGGACATCTGCCCCCAGGGCAGAACATAGCCCATGAAGCCGGTCGCCATCATCAGCAGGTAGATGACGACGCCGAGGATCCAGAGGATTTCGCGCGGCGCCTTGTACGAGCCGTAATAGAGGCCGCGGGCAATGTGCAGGTAGACCGCAACGAAGAAGAAGGAGGCGCCGTTGGCATGCATGTAGCGCAGCAGCCAGCCATGATTGACGTCGCGCATGATCTTTTCAACGGAGTTGAAGGCGATCGTCGTGTCGGCGGCGTAATGCATGGCGAGCGTCACGCCCGTCAGGATCTGCACCACCAGCATGACGGCGAGCATGGCGCCGAAAGTATAGGCATAGTTCAGGTTCCGCGGAACCGGATAAGCAATAAAGCTGTCATAGACCATGCGCGGCAGCGGAAGGCGCGCATCGACCCATTTTTCCAAGCCGGTTGATGGCTCGTAGCTGGAATGGCCACTCATGAATCAGTCTCCCCTCAACCGATCTTGATCTTGGTATCGGATATAAATGAAAAGGTCGGAATCGCCAGATTCTGCGGCGCAGGACCCTTACGGATGCGGCCGGCCGTATCGTAGACCGAGCCATGGCAGGGACAGAACCAACCGTTGTATTCGCCGGCCTGCCCGAGCGGAACGCAGCCGAGATGGGTGCAGGTGCCGATCATGACGATCCAGTTTTCCTTGTCCTTGCCGCCGGAACGGTCGACACCGGTTGCCTGAGCTTCAGGCGGAAGGTTCGCGTTGCGGGCAACCGGATCCTTGAGATCGGCCAGCGGAACATCGGCGGCGGCCTTCACTTCCTCGGGCGTACGGTTGCGGATGAAAATCGGCTTGCCGCGCCACTTCACCGTCAGCGACATGCCGGGCTCGAGGCTCGCAACGTCGACTTCGATAGAGGCGAGTGCCAGCGTCGATGCGTCCGGGCGCATCTGGTCGATGAACGGCCAGGCAACCGCAACGGCGCCGACAGCGCCCGCCATACCAGTGGTGAGATAAAGGAAATCACGGCGAGTAGGCTCTGTCGAAGCCTCGCTTGTCGTTACGTGTTCGCTCACGGCCTAACCATCCTCTGCGCAATTATTGCGGAATTCCGCCCTGCCCCCTCTGCCGGCGAATCGATCTGGACACAATTCGGCCATAGATTCACCGGGCAATCCGGCGCGTTCTAAGCTTGATCGCAAATTATGTCCAGTCTTGGCAAGGGGACGAGGGCACAATGTCGCGGGAATTTCCGATGAATTTTTTAAGGCAAACACACGCTTGCCATTATGCTGCATTGCAACAAAAGGGCCGCCGTGATAGGCGCAGTCGCAGCCACGTCAACGAGCCGGACCGGAGCGGATGAGAGACACGATTTTTTGCGTATTCAGCGTTCTCACAACCCTCGTTCTCGCCATCGTCTCGCTGCGCTACGTCAAAGATTTCTATCTGCTTTCCTTCTTTTACAGCTTCCAGGTCCATCTGGCAGTGGCCGCAGCGGCGGCGTCTATCGCAGCCCTTCTCATCAAACGGCACTGGTATGCGCTGCTGACGCTTAGCGTATCCGTGGTCCTTGCCGTCCACGGCATCGTGATGATGCGCGAATTCGTCGAACCCGCTGTCGAAGAGAACCGCCCGGCCCTCTTCAAGCTGATGTCTTTCAATATCGAGAACGATAATTTCGCCAACGGCGCTGATATCGCCGACATGGCCATCGCCTCCGGCGCCGATGTCGTCAACATCCTGGAGGCCGAACCGGTTTTGTCGGAACTGCCACGGCTCTTGAAGACCTATCCTTATTACATCGGCTGCGGTGTCGGCATGCAGGAATGCGATACGCTGGTGCTGTCGAAGCGCCCGCTCATCGAACCCCGCATCCGCAATCTCGGGCTGCTCTGGCGCAACCGGCTGACGATCGCGACGGTCGATTTCGACGGTCAGAAGGTCAATTTCCTCGCGGCGCACCTGACCAAGCCCTATTATGACGAATTCCATGGCCTTGAGATCGAAGATCTCGCCGAGATCATCCCGACCCTGCCGGGACCGCTTGTCCTTGCCGGTGACTTCAATACGTCCATCCTGGCGCCCGACGTGCAGTATCTCATGCGCAGCCAGGGCCTGGGCACGGTATCGCAGGAGCCGGCGACATGGCCGATCGCTGCAGGCGCCTTCGGCATCCCGATCGATCACGTCTTCAGCAAAGCGCCTCTGCGGCTGAAATCGGTCCGCCGCATCAAGGACAGTTTCGGTTCAAATCATTTTGGCCTGATGGCGGAATTCGTCGTCGATCCCTGAGCTCGGATCCTCGTCCGTCGCCAGGAAGCCGCCGGACTGACGCGCCCAGAGTTCGGCATAGAGCCCGCCGCGGCGAAGCAGTTCGTCGTGGCTGCCCTCCTCGATGATCCGGCCGAGATCGACGACGATCAGCCGGTCGAGTGCTGCAATCGTCGACAGCCGATGGGCGATCGCGAGCACGGTCTTGCCTTCCATGATCCGATGAAGATTGGACTGGATCGCTTCCTCCACTTCCGAATCGAGCGCCGACGTCGCCTCGTCGAGAACGAGGATCGGGGCGTCCTTCAGCATGACCCGGGCAATGGCGATGCGCTGGCGCTGGCCGCCCGACAGTTTGACGCCGCGTTCGCCGACATGCGCATCAAAACCTCTGCGGCCCTGCTGATCCTGCAGGCGCTCGATGAAGTCGATGGCTTCGGCGCGCCTGGCCGCCTCGACCAGCCGCTCCTCGCCGGCATCCGGCCGGCCGAACAGGATATTGTCGCGCACCGAACGATGCAGCAGCGACGTGTCCTGGCTGACGACGCCGATCTGCATCCTCAGGGTTTCCTGTGTCACGGCTGCTATATCCTGGCCGTCGACGAGGATGCGGCCGTCCTGAATATCGTAGAGGCGCAGCAGCAGGTTCATCAGCGTCGATTTCCCCGCGCCGGAACGGCCGACGATCCCGACCTTTTCGCCCGGGCGGATGGTGAGCGAGAAATTTTCGACGACCGGCTGGTGATCTTTGCCGTAGCGGAAGGAAACATTGTCGAAACGAATACCCGGCTGCCGGATCACCAGGTTCTTCGCTTCGGCCCGATCGACGAGCCCCAGCGGCTGGGAGATCAGCTCGGCGGCATTCTGGATGGTGCCGAGATTGCGCATGATGCCGTTGAACTGCGTCATCAGCCGCCCAAGCAGGAAATTCAGCCGGAGCACCAGCGCCAGCGAGAAGGCCACCGCACCGGAGCTGACCAGGCCGCGCAGCCAGAGATCGACGCTCAACCCCGCCATCGTCACGATCATCAGGCCGGAGAGCAGCGCCATCGAGGCCCTGACGCCGGTGATGAACCGCGTGAAGCGCAGCACGGTGTCCTGATAGATGTCGAAGCCCTGCCGCATATAGCGGTCGCTCTCCTCATCGCGGGCAAATAGCTTCAGCGTCTGCATATTGCTGTAGGAATCGACCATCCGGCCGTTCAGCATCGATCCGGCCTCCGCGGTTTCGCGCGAATGATGGCGGATCCGCGGAACGAAGTGGCGAGCAAGCAGGCCGAAGGCGCCAAGCCAGAACAGCACGACAGCGGCAAGGGAAAAGTCCAGCCGGGCGACAAGCACGAGCGTCGTCGCGGCATAAATGCCGACGAACCAGACGCTTTCCATCAGCGAGGTAACAAGATCGCCGGTCGCCTGCCCTGCCGACCAGACCTTGGTGACGATGCGTCCGGAGAAATCGCTCTGGAAGAACGACAAAGACTGCCTTGAGACATGGAGATAGGATTGCCAACGTGCTAGATTGTAGAAACCAGGTGTGATCACCTGCTGATCGACAAGCGCGATCAGGAAGGCGACGACGAAGCGCACGATCCCGATGAGAGCGAGCATGCCGAAGAGCTCGCCGCCATGGGCTGCGAGAAGACCGCTCCAGCCGGTGCCGGGCGTGATGCTGCCGAGGATATCGACCAGCCGCCCGACGAACCAGAAGAGCGCCGCCTCGATCGCTGCCGACGTGCCGCCGAGAACGAGCATGGCGATGAAGGGCATCTTCGCCTGGCCGATATAGAACCAGATGAATCCGAGCGTCGAGCGCGGAGGCTGGAGATTGGCGCGTGGACGAAACGGATCGATCCAGGTCTCGAACAGGCGGAGGATGGGGCTTAAGATCATAGAAAGCGATATAGGCGGATTAGGAGGACCGGCAAAGAGAATGAAATGCCGACAAACCTTATATTTTCGTAATGATCGATAACATCGGCGGCATCGCTATTGATTGCCCCCGAACCGGTCACAATCTGACACTACGATGGCGCTTCACCGGAGATAAGTTTCATGGAAACGAAAATGCTCGATGCGCATATTCCGCTTCCGCTCGCAGAGAGGCTCGATGCCCTGGCCATCGACCTGGCGATGCCGCGCGACGAGATCGTGACCGAGGCCATCGCCGCCTGGCTCGACCAGGAAGAGCGCCGCCGCATCGTGGCGCTGCGCACGATCGCAGCCGCCAACACCATCGTCATCGTTGAACATGACCGCGTGATCGACTGGGCCGATAGCCTTTGAGCGGATAACAGCAAACGCGCTCAGGGTTTCGGCAACCATTCGGCAAACCCACAGCCGCCCCAAATTTCAAGAGGCCCTCCCGCTTTCGCAGGGAGGGCCTCTTTCATTTTATTCCGCCGCCTCTTCCGCTTCCTCCGCATGATCGGAGAGGAAGCCGCCGGACTGGCGGTTCCAGAGGTCGGCGTAGATGCCGCCACTCTCGATTAATTCGCCGTGCGAGCCGGCCTCGATGATCCGGCCTTTGTCGAGCACGATCAGCCGGTCCATCTCCGTCAGCGTTGAAAGCCGGTGGGCGATCGCGATCACCGTCTTGCCCTCCATCAGGGCAAAGAGGTTTTCCTGGATCGCCGCCTCGACTTCCGAATCGAGCGCCGAGGTTGCCTCGTCGAGCACCAGGATCGGCGCGTCCTTGAGGAAGACACGGGCGATCGCGATGCGCTGCCGCTGGCCGCCTGACAGCTTGACGCCGCGTTCGCCGACCTGCGCGTCGAGCCCGGCGCGGCCCTGCATGTCGACGAGCCCCTCGATGAACTCCCAGGCATTGGCGCGTTTGGCGGCCTCGATCACCTCGGCATCGGTCGCCTCCGGCCGGCCATAGGCGATGTTGTCACGGATCGAGCGATGCAGCAGCGAGGTGTCCTGCGTCACCACGCCGATCAGCGAGCGCAGGCTTTCCTGCGAGACGCCTGATATATCCTGCCCGTCGATGGTGATACGGCCGCTCTCCAGATCGTAGAAGCGCAGCAGCAGGTTCATCAGCGTCGTCTTGCCGGCGCCGGAGCGACCGACGAGACCGACCTTCTCGCCCGCCTTGATGTCGAGCGACAGATTGTCGATGACACCCTTGCTCTTGCCGTAGTGGAAGCGGATGCGATCGTAGTGGATTGCGCCTTTCTTCGCCGTCAGGACGGGTGCCCCCGGCTTGTCGACGATGTCATGCTGTTTGCTCATCATCTCCATGCCGTCATAGACCGTGCCGATATTCTCGAACAGCGCCGAGACTTCCCACATGATCCATTGCGACATGCCGTTGACGCGCATGGCAAGACCGATGGCAATGGCGATCGCGCCGACTGAGATCGCCCCGTTCAGCCAGAACCAGATCGACAGGCCGGAGACGACGAAGAGCGCAACGCAGTTGTTCAGGTAGACGCAGATGTGGAACAGCGTCACCTTGCGCATCTGCCTGTGCACGGTCTGCAGGAACTCGTCCATGCCCTCCTTGGCATAGACCTCCTCGCGGCCGGCATGCGAAAACAGCTTGACGGTTGCGATGTTGGTGTAGCTGTCGACCACGCGCCCCGTCATCATCGAGCGTGCATCCGCCTGCTGCGCCGCGATCTTGCGAAGCCGCGGCACGAAATAGGCGACGATGCTGATATAGACCGCGAGCCAGACGAGGATCGGGATCATCAGCCGCCAGTCGGCCGCCGCAATCACGATGATCATCGTCAGGAAGTAAGTCACGACATAGACGAAGACGTCGAGGATCTTCATCACCGTTTCGCGCACGGCAAGCGAGGTCTGCATCACCTTGGTGGCGACACGCCCGGCAAACTCGTTGGCGAAGAACGTCATGCTGTGGCGCAGCAGGAAGCGGTGCATCTGCCAGCGGGCGCTCATCGGATAATTGCCGAGCAGCATCTGGTGCATGATGAGGGAATCGAGCCCGGCCGCCAGCGGCAAGCCGACCAGCACCAGCGCCGCCATCCAGAAAAGCTTGTGGCCCTCCGTCTGCAGGAAAGTGGCGCGGTCGGCATTGGTCAGCCAGTCGACGATATCGCCGAGAAACTGGAAGAGCGCCACTTCGCCGACAGCGATCGAGGCCGTCAGCATCGCCATCAGGCCGAGCCAGGGTGCTGCCGGCTTGCTGTAGTGCCAGCAAAAGGCAAAAAGCCCCTTCGGCGGAGCGACGGGCTCCTCGCTCGGAAAAGGATTGAGTCGCTGTTCGAACCAGCCAAACATGAAATTGCTCCGAAACGTCAGCGTTTCGGCTCCCGGCTTCGCGCCATCCCGGCGCCATGCAAGCACATATGGGAACCGAACGTTCAAGGGGCGAGGCTTAAACAGCCGCACAATGGATCAAGAAGGGGATTTCAGGAAGAAATGCGCACTAGCGGCGCCGTGTCGCCTTGATCGGCATCACGGCGGGAAAGCGCATATCGAGCAAAATATTCATGTCGGCCCTCCCTGCTGGCGATTGAAGATGTGCATGGATAACGCGAAAATCGCGAAATTTCCAGCCCCATAATGGCGTAAATTGAACGTTTCGGCGCCAAAATGCGCCCCTGTTGCTCCGAAATAACAGTTGGATTACGCCTCGCGCATCGAAACGAAAACAAAAAGGCGACACGTCATGACGGACCTCAGACTGGCACTCTATCAGCCGGATATTCCCGGCAACACAGGCACGATCCTGCGGCTTGCCGCCTGCCTCGGCTTCGCGGTCGATCTGATCGAGCCGGCCGGCTTCGATGTCTCCGACCGCAATTTGAAACGGGCCGGCATGGATTATATCGCCGCCGCTGCGCTGACCCGCCATGTCAGCTGGGAGCGCTTCGAGGCGTGGCGCGCCACATCAGGCCGCCGCCTGATCCTCGCCTCGACGAGAGCCGCCGATCGCTACACCAACCTTGCCTTCCGCCCCGACGATATCCTGCTTTTCGGCCGCGAAAGCGCCGGCGTGCCGGATCAGGTGCATGAGACCGCGGACGCCCGCATCCTGATCCCGATGGTCGTTGGCCAGCGCTCGATCAATGTCGCGGTCTCGGCCGCAATGATCGTCGGCGAGGCGATGCGCCAAACCGTCTGGGCCTGACGAAGGCGGGCGCGGGCCGAGGACAGGCCTGCGGGAATTGCCGATCAGCTCCGCAACATGTCGCAAAACGACGTTGTCAATCGCGCAAACTGGCGTATATTTATTAGCCGAACAATCAAAAACTTCGCATTGCCTCCACGATTCCAATAGGTTGGAAGAGCCATGGAGGAAAACAGCGCCTCATACGGACGAAAGCAGAATAAAAACAATAAAATGGACTCCACAATCATCATGATCAACCTGTTCGGCGCCGTGGCTCTGCTGCTGTTCGGTCTCGCGCAGGTGAAAGATGGAGTGACGAGGGCCTTCGGCGCTCGCCTGCGAACGGGCCTGGCAACCGGCACGCGTGGCAGTCTTCGTTCTTTCCTGTCAGGCCTCGTTGCAACCGTCGCGCTGCAGAGCTCGACGGCGACGGCACTGATGACGGCCTCCTTTGTCGAGCGTGACCTGATCAAGCCGCGGATGGCGCAGATTGTTCTGCTCGGCGCCAATGTCGGTACCGCGATCACCGCCTGGATCGTGGCGACGGGCATCGAGTGGCTCTCTCCTCTTCTGATCCTGGTTGGCATCGTGCTTTGCCGCGGCCGTTCAAGCACCGCCCAGGGTGGCGGCACAGCGCTGATCGGTATCGGGCTGATGCTGCTGTCGCTGCACCTCCTCGGCCTTGCGACCGAGCCGATGCGCACCTCCCCCGCTCTCGCCGCTTTCATCGGCCTGCTGGACGGCGCCCTGCCCGTGGCAATGATCGTGTCCGCGGCACTCGCTTTTGCGTCTTCGTCGAGCCTCGCGGTGGTGGTGCTCATCCTGTCGCTCGCCTCGGCCGGCGTGGTCTCCGCCGAACTTGTCATCGTGCTTGTGCTCGGCGCCAATCTCGGCGGCGCGATACCGCCAGTCGTCGCGACATTATCCGGGCCTGTTTCTGCGCGGCGCGTGACACTTGGCAATCTCGCCATCCGCACGCTCGGCTGCCTCATCGCTCTACCGCTCGCAGGCTATGGCGCCGAACTCATCCAGATGCTGCCCTTCGGGCCAGCCAAGCTGCCGGTCGATGCGCATCTGGCCTTCAACCTTCTGCTCGCAGCACTCGCCTGGCCCTTCTCCCGGCCGCTCGCCGTTCTGATGGCCCGGCTGGTGCCGGATCAGGCCGAGCCCGACAACGCCCCGAAATATCTGGATGCGCAGGAGTTATCGACGCCTGTCGTTGCCCTGACCAGCGCCACCCGTGAAGTGCTCGGCGTGGGCGACCTTATCGAACGCATGCTGATCAGGGTCTCCGAAGCCTTCGAGCATGACGACGCATCGAAACTTACCGAGATCCCGCCCCTCGAAGAGCGCGTCGACCGGCTGCAGCAAGCGGTGAAGGTCTATCTCTCGAAGCTCGGCCACGGAGGTCTCACCGACGAGAACGCCCGCCGCTCGATCGTCGTCATCGATTATGCGATCAATCTCGAACATATGGGCGATATCATCGAGAAAGGCCTGGCGGAGCAGGTTGCGAAGAAAATCTCCCTCGGGCTCAAATTTTCCGAAGACGGCCACCAGGAACTGCGCAAGCTGTTCGATCTGACGATCGACAATCTGCGCGTCGCCCAGACGATCTTCGTCACCCGCGATTTCAATCTCGCGCGGCAGATGATGGAGGTGAAGGTCGAGGTACGCCGGATGGAGAAACAATCGGCCGAGCGCCATCTCGAGCGCCTGCGCGACGGTCGCGCCGACAGCCTGCAGACGAGTTCGCTGCATCTCGACATGCTGCGCGACCTCAAGCGCATCAACGCCCACATCGTTTCAGTGGCGCATCCGATCATGGACGAAAGCGGCCTGCTGATCGAAAGCCGCGTGCGGCCCGCAGCGGAGTAACGGTCAGTCGGCCGAAGGCAGGCGGCGCATGGTGAATTCGATGTGGTCGCCGTCGAGTTGACGCCAGCTTTCCACCTCGGTCCAATAGGCTGCTTTCGGATATTCGTCGAACCATTCGCGCGCCTTGGCGCGGGCATCGATGAGGCCGAGGCAATATGTCTCACGAACGAAATGGTCTTTCTTGCGGGGAGGATTTTCCGCCCGGTGTCTCGCCATTCTGCGCTTCAGGCCGTCGAAGGACGGAGGTCCTGGAATTTTTGCCATCAAACCTACCTCTTGTGAAAAAGGTAATATCGAAATCCTTGATTTGCGAGTCGAATCTTGGCTGCACACGCCGTACCGGTCGGCTTGGCGAGATGCGGCGCCAACTGCTAAACCGAAAGTGCAATCAAGAATGAGCGAGTCGCGTCCTGAGAGGGAGTGGTCGCTGGAGGCGTGACATGGAAAGACCGGAACTGCCGATCGGCCTGCCTGACGATATCGAAGAGAAGAAGGTGGTCGCCCGCAATTGGTTCGAGGGATTGCGCGATACGATCTGCGCCTCCTTCGAAGCCATCGAGGATGAGTTGGAAGGGCCGCTCTCCGACCAGGAACCCGGCCGCTTCGTCGCCAAGGACTGGTCGCGCGAAAACGGCGCCGGCGGCGGTGGCCGGATGTCGATGATGGAGGGCCGCGTCTTCGAGAAGGTCGGCGTCCACACCTCGACCGTTCACGGCGAATTCTCCCCGGACTTCCGGGCGCAGATACCCGGCGCCAAGGACGATCCGCGTTTCTGGGCCTCGGGCATCTCGCTGATCGCCCATCCCGTCAATCCCAATGTTCCGGCTGTGCATATGAACACACGCATGGTGGTCACCACGAGCCGCTGGTTCGGCGGCGGGGCCGACCTGACGCCGGTGCTGTCGCGCCGCCGCACGCAGGAAGATGAGGACAGTCAGCTCTTTCACAAGGCCATGGAGATCGCCTGCCGCAATCATGCCGTCGCCGATTACGACGCCTACAAGGCCTGGTGCGACGAGTATTTCTTCCTGAAGCACCGCAACGAGGCCCGCGGCATCGGCGGCATCTTCTACGACTGGCTGCATTCCAGCGAGCAGGCCGGCGGCTGGGACGCCGATTTCGCCTTCACCCGCGATGTCGGCCGGGCCTTCGCCATGGTCTATCCGAAGATCGTCCGCTCCAACTTCAACAAGCTGTGGACGGAAGCCGACCGCGACGAACAATTGATCCGCCGAGGCCGTTACGTCGAATTCAATCTGTTGTATGACCGCGGCACCATCTTCGGCCTGAAGACCGGCGGCAACGTGGAATCCATCCTGTCGTCGTTGCCGCCCGTCGTCCGCTGGCCATGACACTGTGAGATCTCATCGATAAATTCGAGGTGAAAGACCTTCACGAAAACTCAGTGCGTCCTAACTTTATATGTATGTGCGTAACAATCGGAGGAGGATTGTCATGACGGTACAAAGTGGCTCGCCTGCGTCCACGGATGTCCAGGAAACATCCCGCACGATCGACACATCCGAGTTTTTGACGCGCATCGCCGAGAAGCTACGGGCCAAGAGCGGCTCAGATCTGCCATTGTCCTGCTTCATCGAGCAGGTCAAGCTGCAACTGGCCGGCGGAAAATCGCCGGAACAGCTGCAGAACGAAGCTGCGGCCGCCAACAGCAACATGCCCGGCCAGCTTTCGGACACCTACAAAGCTTGGGCGATGCCCGACTGATACGGCCTTTACTGGCCGGCATGCCGATGCCGGCCGGAACCTTCCCTCCTCCCGCACATTCATAAATCGCGTGAGATCGCGATCGTCGTTGTGTTTCGAACAGAGGAGAAGACCATGCGACTTTTCGAATGCGGCACTCTCGTCCCGGGCTGCGCCTGGCATACGCGCGCGGATAGCGACGCCGAGGTGGTCCGCCGCGCCGTCGAGCATCTGAAAAACGCTCACGGCGAAACCACAATCCGCGAGAACATGGTGGATAATATCAAGTCTCGCATCCGTGACGAGGTGAACGCCGCCTGATTGGAGCAATTCCAGCAAAAGTGTGCAGCGGTTTTGCCAGGCAAAGCGTGAAACGCTTTCTGCCGGGAATTGCGTGAAAACAAAAAGATAGAGCATTTTCGTGATTCGAAGAAAAACGGAAATGCTCTAGCTCAAGCGCTCCAGCAGCCGGGCGAGCAGCGCCGCCCGGTCGGAAACGAAGTTTTCCTCGACCCACTGGTTTTCCAGGCCGGCAAGCAGTTCGCCGACGCGCGGGCCGGAAGCGATGCCCGCTGAAATCACATCGCCGCCGTTCAACGGAAACTGCGGTTTCTTCCAGTTCGTCGCCTGATCCAGCAGCTTTGTTAGCCGCGCCGACCGCGCCATTTCACCGAAATCCCCTTCAGCCTTGCCGCGCGCAACGGCGAGCGCCAGCTTGAGCCGCGTCGTGATGCCGTCGGCGCCGTTGCGGTAAAGCAGCCGTTCGAAGCTCGCCGACGACATCTCGTCATTCACAGGCGCTGCCATCGCCCAGGCCTTGAGAGTGGCCGCTTCCGCATTCGAGAGCTTCAGCCGAACCGCAAGTGCCTCCAGCCGTGCCGCATCGGGCGGCACGATCGCGGCAAGGCGCAGCAGCGGATCGGGCGTCCAGCCGAGCGCCCTTTCGGTGGCGATCAGCGAGGGAATCGCATCGATCCCCCATTTTTCCGATTCCGGCAGGATTTCCGTCAGCACCCCCATCTGCCGCATCCAGAGCAGCGCCCGGCCGGGATCGGCAGCACCGAGCAGCTTTCTAAGCTCCGACCAGACACGTTCCGCCGACAGCGTCTTCAGTTTCGAACGCGCCGCCGCACAGGCCTTCAGCCCCTCGGCATCCGGCCGTCCGGAGCCGTAATAGGCAAAGAAGCGGAAGAAGCGCAGGATGCGCAGATGATCCTCGGCGATACGCCTTGCCGCATCGCCGATGAAGCGGATATTGCGCGCTTTGATATCGGCGAGCCCGCCGACCAGATCCACCACTTCGCCCCCGGCGTCGGCATAGAGCGCGTTGATCGTCAGATCCCGCCGTTCGGCATCCGCCTTCCAGTCGGTACTGAAGGCAACCTTGGCATGCCGTCCGTCGGTTTCGACATCGGTGCGAAGCGTCGTCACCTCGAAGGGCTTGCCGTCGATGACGAGCGTCACCGTGCCGTGCTGCAGACCGGTTGGCACCGCCTTGATGCCGGCCGCTGCCGCCCGGTCCATGACGATCTCGGGTGTCAGTGTCGTGGCGATATCGATATCGCTGACCGGCAGGCCCATCAGGCTGTTGCGCACGGCGCCGCCGACCACCCGCGCTTCCCCGCCATCGGCCCCACCATCGGCGTTGAGAAGCGAAAGGATCCGGCCGAGTGCCGGATCGCGGAACCAAGCTTGGTCGGCAAGGCTGGTCATGCATAAAGCCTTTCGTAAAGCGTGCGGACGATGCCGGCGGTGATGCCCCAGATCATTCTGGTTTCATAGGGCACGCGGTAGAAATGCCGGTCGATGCCGTCGATGACACGCCTGTCGCGGCTGTGGTTGGCGGGATTCATCAGGAAGGAAAGCGGCACCTCGAACACATCGTCCACCTCGGCCGGGTTCAGCGTCAGCGCGAAGCCCGGCGAGACGACGCCGAGCACCGGCGTGATGCGGAAGCCCGTCGAGGCAAGATAATTCGGCAGCCGCCCAACGGTTTCGACGAAGGAGCCGGGGAGACCGATCTCCTCCTCCGTCTCGCGGATCGCCGCCATCTCAGGTGAGATATCGGCGGGATCGATCGAGCCACCGGGAAAGGCGATCTGCCCGGAATGTTTGCGCAGCGTCGCCGTGCGCTTGGTGAAGATCACCTGCGCCTCTTCGCCGTCGTCGACGACGGGCACGAGCACGGCAGCGTCGCGCAGCTTGAAGGTCTCGACCTCGGCCACGATATCGGGATTGAGGATGTGGTCGCCGTGATCGCGCCAGGCATGATCGACCGGCCCGCCATTCTGGTTGAGCGCGCGACGGCGGAATTCGGCTGCGGAAAACAGCGGATAACGGTGGGTGATCGCATCATTCATCGGCAAAGAGCATCCAGTTCGTCGGCCGGCATGACAGGGAAAACCTCGCCGGCGGAGCGGATCGCAAACATCGCCCGCCCCTCCACGTCGAGGACCTCGCCGAGCGCGACCAGTTCATACATCACCGCACGCGACACCAGCGCCTCCAGCCGCCCGCGCACATGCAGATAGGGTTTCAGTTCGGCGTTGCCGTCCGCAATGGCAAAGCGCAGCCGATGCTTGTCCCCCGCCTCCACGACATCGCCGACATTGGTGCGGAAGGTCAGCACCTGTTGACCTTTCCCTTCCGTTACGCTCATCTCCACGGCGATGAAAGGCGCGTCGGCGACCCTTATCCCGACCTTTTCCACAGGAGTTACGAGATAGGTCTTCTGGTCGTCGTCTTTCCGCAAAACCGTCGAAAACAGCCGCACCAGCGCCGGCCGGCCGATCGGCGTGCCCATGTAGAACCAGGTGCCGTCGGCCCTGATCTCCATATCGATATCGCCGCAGAAAGGCGGATTCCACCGCTGGACTGGCGGCAATCCACGTTTTTTACCGCTACTTTCCGCAGACGCGCGCGAAATCATTGCGGCAAGTCCCGCCGCATCCGCCTGTCCGCTGATTTCTTCGGCTGCCATTCTTCCGTCCCGGTTTGTCCTTAACGAAGTAAAGTCACGAGATAGTCATTCGCAACGAACTTGTCAGCCCGTCGCATCTCCATAACTCTATCGAGTATGAGGCAGATGTATAAGTCCGCCGATTCGCTGCCGAATGATTTCAGCCGTTGGAGATGCCCGTGGGTATGATGAAGACCGAAGCCAGCCTCGATGAAAAGGCGATTGTCGCCGCCGCCGAGAAGGCGCTCTCCGATATCGCCGCCATCCGCGGACAAGTCTCGAAGGTAATCTTCGGTCAGGAAAGCGTCGTCGAGAACACCATTCTCGCCGTGCTCTCCGGCGGCCATGCCCTGCTCGTCGGCGTCCCCGGCCTTGCCAAGACCAGACTGGTGACGACGCTCGGCGAAGTGCTCGGCCTTGCCGCCAACCGCATCCAGTTCACGCCGGATCTGATGCCTTCGGATATTCTCGGATCCGAGGTGATGGATCAGGACGACAGTGGACGCCGCTCTTTCCGCTTCGTCAAGGGTCCTGTTTTCGCCCAGCTGCTGATGGCCGACGAGATCAACCGCGCCTCGCCGCGTACCCAGTCGGCCCTTCTGCAATCCATGCAGGAATATCACATCACCATCGCCGGCCAGCGCTATGACCTGCCGGCGCCGTTCCATGTGCTCGCCACCCAGAATCCGCTCGAGCAGGAAGGCACCTATCCGCTGCCCGAAGCCCAGCTCGACCGTTTCCTGCTGCAGGTCGACGTCAACTATCCCGAACTCGCCGCCGAACGCCAGATCCTGCTCGAGACGACGGGCTTGGGCGAAACCCGGCCGGAGGCCGTCATCGACGCGCAGCGGCTGATCGAGATCCAGACCCTGGTGCGGCAGATGCCGGTGAGCGATACGGTCGTCGATGCCATCCTGGCGCTGGTACGTTCCGCCCGTCCCGGACAGGGCAATGCCTCGACCGACAAGAACGTCGCCTGGGGTCCCGGCCCGCGCGCCGGCCAGGCGATGATGCTCTGCGCGCGCGCCAGGGCGCTCTACGAAGGCCGTCTTGCGCCGTCACTCGACGATATCTTTGCACTCGCCGAACCCATTCTCCAGCACCGTATGGCGCTGACTTTCGCCGCCCGCGCCGAAGGCATGTCGGTGCGCGATGTCATCGCCGGACTGGTCAAGCAGGCAAAGGGATAAGGAAGCCGGACGCGTGGCATCTATCGGACAGATCGTCAACCCGACGTCAGGCAGCGATGCCCTTTCCCGCGCCAGGCAGCGGGCCGCCCTGGTGCCGGACTGCCTGGTGGAAGCCAAGCGCATCGCCAACACGGTGATCGCCGGCTGGCATGGCCGCCGCAAACGCGGCATCGGCGAAAATTTCTGGCAGTTCCGTCCCTATGCCGAGGGCGAAAGCCTGTCGCGCATCGATTGGCGCCGCTCCGCCCGCGACGACCATACCTATGTGCGCGAGCGCGAATGGGAGGCGGCCCACACGATCTGGCTCTGGAGCGACATGTCGCCCTCGATGATGTACAAATCGAGCTATGGCAGCGTCTCCAAGGAAAGCCGCGCGCTGGTCGTCATGCTGGCGCTGGCCGAAATCCTCGCCCGCTCCGGCGAGCGCATCGGCTGCCCCGGCATCATGGACCCCGTCTCCACCCGCAACGCCGCCGAGCGCCTTGCGGCCGCGCTGATGCACACCCCGCTGACCGGCGGCCTGCCGGAAACGGCGATGATCCGCGGCTGGAGCGACCTCGTGCTGATCGGCGATTTCCTCGACGATGCACCGGCGATCATGGAACGGCTCGGCCCGCTTGCCCGCCGCGGCCTGCGCGGCCACGTGGTCGAGATAGCAGATCCCGCCGAGGAGATATTCCCCTATAGCGGCCGGACCGAATTCACCGATCCGGAGACCGGCGCCAAACTGGTCTCCGGCCGCGCCGAACACGTCCGCGAGGCCTATCGCAACGCCTACCTCGCCCGCAGGGACAGCCTCGGCCAATCGCTGCGCCATCTCGGCTGGACCTTCGCGACGCACCGCACCGATCATCTTGCCTCGGAGGCGCTGGTCGCCGTGCATATGTATCTGTCCGGCATGCCGGCCAAGGCGACGCATGGAGGGCAGCTATGAACGCCCTGCCCTTCGCTTTCGCCTATCCCGCCATTCTCGGCGCGCTCATCGCCCTGCCCGTCATCTGGTGGCTGCTGCGGCTGACGCCGCCACGTCCGAAGAGCGAGGTCTTCCCGCCGCTGAAGATCCTCGCATCGGTGCTGAAGCGCGAGGAGACGCCGGCGCAAAGCCCGTGGTGGCTGACGCTGCTGCGCATGCTGCTCGCCGCCGTCATCATCCTTGCGATCGCCGATCCGGTTTTCAATCCGCGCAGCAGTTCGCTCGCATCCGGCGGCCCGCTCGTCCTCTTCGTCGACAACAGCTGGGCGGCGGCACCCGACTGGGAGCGCCGCATTCAGACCGCCGACGCGTTGATAGACGACGCCGAATCCGCCGGCATGCCCGTGTCGATCGCTTTCACCGCCGATCCGACCAACGACGCCATCCCCGGCACCGCCGCGAGCGCCCGCGACAAGCTGCGTGCTGCCGAGCCGCGACCGCTGGTACCGGACCGTGAGCGCACCTTCCAGGCGCTGCGCGCCGCGCTGAACGGCATCAAGCCTGGCACCCTCGCCTTCCTGACCGACGGCGCCGCCGCCAAGGCCGACGACGCCACGGTGCGCAGGCTCGCCGAACTCCAGCCCGCCGATCTCCGCCTGATCGAGGGCGATGCCGCACGGACGGTCGCGATCACCGCGGCCAACAATGCGGCGGATGCCATGACCGTCAAGGTCACACGGCTGAACAGCTCGCATGCCGCATCCGTGGCGCTGAACGCCGCCGATAGCCAGGGCCGCTCGATTGCCAACGGTAGGGTGGATTTTCGCCCCGGTCAGAGCGTTGCGACGAGTTCGATCACCGCGCCTTTCGAAATGCGCAACGATTTCGCCCGCGTCAGCGTCGATAACGGCGCGACGGCGGGCGCGGTCCACCTTCTCGACGACGCATTCAAGCGCCGCCGCGTCGTCTTGCTGTCAGGGGAAGGAGGGGATGAGTTCCAGCCGCTGCTCTCGCCGCTCTACTATATCCAGCGGGCGCTGCAGCCCTATGCGGATCTGATCCAACCCAGCGATTCCGATCTTTCGGTGGCAATACCGAAACTTCTCGCCAGCAATCCCTCCATCATCATCATGGCCGATATCGGCCGGCTGCCGGAGGAGACCTACGAACCTTTGACCCGCTGGATATCGAATGGCGGCATGCTCCTGCGTTTCGCCGGTCCGCGCATGGCGGCAGCGCCTGCGGACGATCCGCTGATCCCTGTCATCCTGCGCCAGGGAGAACGGGCGCTGGGCGGCACATTGTCGTGGAGCGAGCCGCAGTCGCTCGCCGAATTTCCGAGTTTCGGGCCCTTTGCCGGCATAACCCGTCCCGCCGATGTCGTCGTCAAGCGCCAGGTGCTGGCCGAACCGACGCCTGATCTTGCCGAACGCACCTGGGCGAGCCTGGCCGACGGCACGCCGCTCGTCACGATGAAGCAGCTCGCATCCGGCCAGATCGTCCTGTTTCATGTCACGGCGGAAGCGACGTGGTCCGATCTGCCGATCTCAGGCACTTTCGTCGACATGCTGCGCCACCTCCTGCAGATATCACGCTCGGGTGGCGTGACGTCGGAAGCGCGCGGCAATGCGCGTGTCTCCGAAACCCTGCCGCCGTTCCGCATGCTGACCGCCAAGGGCACACTCGTCTCCGAGACGGGTTCGGCGCGGCCGCTCATTCCACAGGCCGGAGCCGAACCGACGGCGAATTTCGACAACCCGCCCGGGCTCTACGGGTCGGAAGATGGTTTCACCTCCCTGAATGTCCTGCCCGAGAATGCCGAACTGACGCCGCTCGACACAACGGGGACCAATGCCGTACGCGAAGGCCTGATCGGCGGCGAGAGCTGGTCGGCAAAACCCGCGCTCTTTCTCGCAGCTTTCCTGCTGCTCTTGGCCGATAGCCTGGTCGTTCTCTTCATGAATGGCGCGTTTTCGCGCTCGCGCCCGGCTGTCCGCACAGCGGCGATGATCGCCATTGCGCTCAGTGCCGGCTTTCTCATGCAACCGGGCACGCTTCACGCCGACGACTCCCAGCCCGGCGACGACCTCATCCTGCAGAGGCTCGATAACACGCACCTCGCCTATGTCGTCACCGGTGAACAGGACGTGGACAATATATCCGAGCGCGGCCTCGAGGGCCTCACCCAGTTCCTGACATTCCGCACGACGCTAGAGCCGGCGCCGCCGGTGGGCATCGACCTGACCAAGGACGAGCTCTCCTTCTACCCGATCATCTACTGGCCGGTTTCGGCGACGGCGCCGATGCCGTCTTCGGCGGCAATCAGCCGCATCGACGCCTATATGCGCAATGGCGGCACCGTGCTTTTCGATACGCGCGACCAGATCAGCGCATTGGACAATGGCGGTAATGTCAGCGCCAACGGTCAGAGGCTGCAGCAAATCCTCGGCAATCTCGACATTCCGCCGCTCGAGCCGGTACCGTCAGATCACGTGCTGACGAAATCCTTCTATCTCCTGTCGAGCTTTCCCGGTCGTTACACCGGCAGCCCGCTTTGGATCGAGGCCCGGCAGGGCGGCCGCGAAGCGACCGAAAAATCGGCGGCGACGGCCGACGGCGTTTCGCCGATCCTGATCACCGGCAATGATTTCGCCGGTGCCTGGGCAATCGACGACAACGGCATACCGATACTGCCGACCGTGCCGTCGGATGAAACGCAGCGCGAATATGCCTATCGTTCCGGCGTCAACATCATGATGTACATGCTGACCGGCAACTACAAGACGGACCAGGTCCATGTTCCCGACCTTCTCGAACGGTTAGGACAATGAGATGACCTTCGACTTTTCACCCTTTCTGCCTTGGCCAGTTCTGGCCGCACTGGCGGCCGTCAGCGCCATCATCGCCGCCTTCGCCATCTGGCGCGGCATTCGCGGCGCCTGGATCCGGACGCTGGCAGCACTCGCCATGCTCACCGCCCTTGCCAATCCTGTGCTGCTGCAGGAGGACCGGGATCAGCTGTCGACCATCGTCCCCGTTCTCGTTGATCGCAGCCAGAGCCAGCAGACACCCGATCGGGTCAAGACGACCGACGATGCGCTTGCGGCCTTGAAGGGACAGCTCGCCCGCTTTCCGCAGATAGAACCCCGCTTCGTCGATGTCGAAGGCGACGTCAATTCCGACGTGCCGTCGACGCGGCTGTTCGATGCGCTGTCGGCCAATGTCGCCGATGTCCCACCCGCCCGTATCGGCGGCGCCATCATGCTGACCGACGGCGAAGTCCATGATGTTCCGGCCGCCAATCAGGCGCTCGGTTTCGACGCGCCGATCCATGGCCTCATCACCGGCAAAGCCAACGAATTCGATCGCCGCATCGAAGTCATCAAGGGGCCGCGCTTCGGCATCGTCAACGAGGAGCAGCAGGTGATCTTGCGCGTCTTCGACGACGGCCCGAGCCCCGGCGGCACGGCCAATGTCACCGTGAAGCTGAACGGTGACGAGATCGCCACCCTGCAGGCGACGCCCGGCCAGGATACGCCCTTCTCCTTCAAGGTGCCGGCCGGCGGCAGCAACGTGCTCGAATTTTCCGTCGCAGCGCTTCCCGGCGAGGTCACCACCGCCAACAACCGCGCCGTCCACGTCATCGACGGCATCCGCCAGAATCTCCGCGTCCTTCTCGTCTCCGGCGAACCGCATGCCGGCGAGCGCGCCTGGCGCAACCTCTTGAAATCCGACGCCTCGGTCGATCTTGTCCACTTCACCATCCTGCGCCCACCGGAAAAGCAGGACGGCACGCCGATCAACGAGCTGTCGCTGATCGCCTTCCCGACGCGTGAGCTCTTCGTCGACAAGATCAAGGATTTCGACCTGATCATCTTCGACCGCTACCAGCACCGCGGCGTGCTGCCGCTGCTCTATTACGATTACATCGCGCAATATGTCGACAATGGCGGCGCGCTCCTGATCGCCGCCGGTCCCGAGCACGCCGGCCCCGATTCCATCGCGCTGACGCCGCTTTCCTCGGTCCTGCCCGCAACGCCCACCGGAGAGATGATCGAAAAAGCCTTCTATCCCCGCCTCTCCGAGGAAGGCCGCAAACATCCCGTCACGCGCGGTCTTGATGGTTCGGGCGAGGATCCGCCGCATTGGGGCCGCTGGTTCCGCAGCGTCGATGTCGACCGACCGCAGGGCGAGACGATCATGCTCGGCGCCGACAACCACCCGCTGCTCGTGCTGAACCGCGCCGGCCAGGGCCGCGTCGCCATGCTGCTTTCCGATCAGGGCTGGCTCTGGGCGCGCGGCTTCGAAGGCGGCGGTCCGAATGTCTCGCTCTATCGCCGTATCGCCCATTGGCTGATGAAGGAGCCGGCGCTCGAGGAAGAAGCGCTGACGGCGCGCGCCTCCGGCCGGACCCTTGAAGTCACGCGCCAGACGATCGGCGACAATCCCGGCAACGCCACAGTGCGTTATCCCTCCGGCAAGACCGAAACCCTGCCGCTCACCCAATCCGAACCCGGGCTCTACAAGGCCGAGAAGCGGATGGACGAAATCGGCCTCTTCGAGATCCGCAACGGCAAGCTGTCGACGCTTGTGCATATCGGCGCCGTCGACGCACCGGAATTCAAGGCGATGATCTCGACGACCGATGTGCTGAAGCCGGTCGCCGACAGAAGCAAGGGTCTCGTCACCCGCGTTGCCAATGAAAGTGGCAGGATCAGCGTGCCGCCGATCCTGCCGGTGCGCGGCCAGGTGCGCGTCGCCGACAATGATCGCATGATGATCCGCATGACCAGCGAAACGGTTCTGAAGGGCATCAACACACTGCCGCTCTTTGCCGGTTTCGCCGGCGTCGGCATTCTGCTCTTCGCCTTCGGCGCCATGTGGTGGCGCGAAGGGCGGTAATCTTATGCCGGAATTCGAACTGACCGCCTCGCCCTCGCCGGAGGAACTCGCGACGATCGCCGATGCGCTCTCGGCCTTCAACAACAGCGATGTCGGCCCGTCCGATCGCCGGACGCTCGCAGTCCTCATCCGCGATACCGACGGCAAGGTGACCGGCGGTCTTTCCGGCTTCACCGCCTGGGGCTGGCTCTTCACCCAGATGCTCTATATTCCCGATACGCTGCGCGGCACCGGTCTCGCCGGCGAGCTCCTGAGCAGAGCGGAAGAAGAGGCGAGAGCCCGGGGCTGCCGCGGCGCCTGGATCGACACCTTTAGTCCGCAGGCGCTGCGCGCCTATCTGCGTCAGGGTTATGAGGTCTTCGGAGAGCTTGAGGATTTCCCGGAAGGCCGCATGCGCAGCTTCCTCCGCAAAAACCTCTGATCATCCGTGCCAGGCGATGATGCCTTTTAGCCGTTCGTGCACGCCCTCGGCGATCGGAACGACGAGCACGCGGCCGGGATCGACGGGGCCTGGAAACGAAAGCGCGTTGTAGGCGACCTTCTGGAAGCCGAGCGGGCCGTAATAGGGCGGATCGCCGACCAGGATGACGGCTTCCGAGCCCTTGCGTCTGGCCGCCTCCACCGCGATTCGCACCAGTTCCCGGCCGATGCCCTGATTCTTGTGCGAGGGGCGGACGGCGAGCGGGCCGAGCAGATGGCCCTTCACGGAGCCTGCCAGCACCGGCGTCATGCGCACCGAGGCGATCGTCTCGCCGTTGTCGGTGCAGATGAAGGAGAGCGATAGGTCGTGCGGCCCCTGCTCGCGGATACGCGCGGCGGCGCGGGTGAAGCGGCCGGGACCGAAGGCTTCTTCGTTGATGTGTTCGATGGCGGCGTCATGAGACGCGTCTTCGGTGAGGTAGACGAGATCGTGCTTGTACATGATGACAGAAACCGGATGGACAGATTGATGGGTCTCGAACACGCCTTGGGCGTTCGGGAGCATCAGCGTCGTCGCGGGTTTCTGGAAATGAACATCAGGCAGGGATCCCAAAATCGTGAAAAGGCCGATAGCAGGAAAAATTTCGGCCGTCCAACGCAAAATGCACTGTCAGCTGACCGACGTGACGCACTGTTCAATCTTTACCGCCTGCAAAGCCCCGCTATCTCGGATATCTTCCAGCCAACACGCAATCGAAGGCCGGTGCCAAGGGCCAGGCCAACCAAGGGAATGAAGATCATGGGAATGCTGGTGGACGGCGTCTGGCATGACGTCTGGTACGACACGAAGGAGAGCAAGGGTCAATTCAAACGGCAGCCCTCGCAATTCCGCAACTGGGTGACATCGGACGGTGAAGCCGGCCCTTCCGGCAGCGGCGGGTTCAAGGCCGAGGCCGGGCGTTACCATCTTTACGTCTCGCTGGCCTGCCCCTGGGCGCATCGCACGCTGATCTTCCGCAAGCTGAAGAAGCTGGAGGAGCTGATTTCGGTCTCGGTCGTCGACCCGCTGATGCTTGAAAACGGCTGGGAGTTCAAAGTCGGCGACGGCGCCACCGGCGACCAGCTCTTCGGCGCGGCCACGCTCTGGGAGATCTATGTTAGGGCCGATCCGCATTATTCCGGCCGCGTCACCGTTCCCGTCCTCTGGGACAAGAAGACCGGCACGATCGTCAACAACGAATCCGCCGAGATCATCCGCATGTTCAACGGCGCCTTCGACGGGCTGACCGGCGCGAAGGGCGATTTTTATCCCGAGGATCTCCGCGCCGAAATCGATGCGCTGAACGCCACCATCTACGATAGCGTCAACAACGGCGTCTACAAGGCGGGCTTTGCCACCACCCAGGAAGCCTATGAGGAAAATGTCGGCAAGCTGTTCGAAACCCTCGATATGCTCGACGAACGTTTGGGCAAGGACCGATACCTCCTCGGCAACCGTCAGACCGAGGCCGACTGGCGCCTGTTCACCACGCTGGTGCGCTTCGACCCCGTCTATGTCGGCCATTTCAAGTGCAACATCCGCCCTATCGCGGATTACCGCAACCTGCCCGGCTATCTGAGAGACCTCTACCAGACGGCCGGCGTCGCCGAGACGGTGAACCTCGCACACATCAAGCAGCACTATTACCGCAGCCACAAGACGATCAATCCGACAGGCATCGTCCCCGTCGGCCCGGCGCTCGATCTCGATAGCCCGCACGGCCGCGCCAAACTGGCCGCGGCTTAAGATTTGCCTCTCACCAGCGGTGGTCGGGCTCCTGTTCGCCCCGAAGCTCGGCGAGGCGGCGATGCGTCGCCAGGGTCGTGCCCTCGGGCAGGCTGTCGAGCGAGAAGAAACCGCTGTCGGAGATCTCCCAGTCCGGCGGGCGCGGCGCCGTCTGCTCGACGCTCGCCCGGTAGAACACGACATGGTCGCGCCGTGTGGTCGTGGTGTTGAAATAGACTTGGACCAGCTGCGGTTTGCCGATGATCCTGAGATTGCCCTCCTCGCGCAGTTCCTTGGCGAGCGCTTCTTCGACCGTTTCGTTGCGTTCCAGCCCGCCGCCCGGCATATGCCAGCCACCGACATAGCTGTGACGCACGAGGAAAATCCGGCCTTCCGCGTCGAAGCAGGCAGCCCTGACACCCATCGTCATCCCCCGGGCGAAAGAGAAATAGACATGCAGGAGGCGCAGGGCCGTCCTGATGTGAAGGGGTCGCTTCTCTTTATCCACCATCGCTCCGTTTCAGCTCTTCATCGCGCCGGATGTGTTTGATTTGTCAATAAGCTGGTCTATGTCTCGTAGCATGTTCAAGCTCGCGCATATTTCCGACGTCCACCTCGGGCCGTTGCCCCGCCTTTCCATCCAGGAGTTGTTTTCAAAACGCATAACGGGCTTTGTGAACTGGCATCGAAATCGACGCAAGCACCTTTTCGGCAGCACGCTGGATCTGTTGCTCGACGACATCCGCGCCCATCAGGCCGATCATCTGGCCGTCACCGGCGACCTTGTCAATCTGGCGAGCGGCATTGAGATTCGCGCCGCCGCCGCCTGGCTGCGCGAACTCGGCGACCCCGCCGATACCTCGGTCGTTCCCGGCAATCACGATGCCTATGTGCCCGGCGCCTACGAGAAGTCGATGCGCGCCTGGTACGAATACGTCCGCGGCGATCTTTCCCCGCCGCAATGGCAGGAAGACCGCCACATCTTCCCCTATCTGCGCATCCGCGGCAAAATCGCGATCGTCGGCTGCTCCACCGCGGTTGCCACCCCTCCCTTTGCCGCCTCGGGCTTCTTCGGCGCGCGCCAGGCCCGCGACACGGTCAACATGCTGCGCGCGGCCGGTGAAGCCGGTCTCTTCCGCGTCGTCATGATCCACCATCCGCCGATCCGCGGCGCCACCGCCTTCTACAAGCGCATGATCGGCATCCGCCGTTTCGCCGCGGTGATTTCCACCGGCGGCGCCGAGCTCGTGCTGCACGGCCACACGCACCTCAACACGCTGCACTGGCTGCGCGGCCAGGTGCAGCCGGTGCCCGTCGTCGGCATCGCGTCGGCCTCGCAGGGACCAGGCAGTATCAAGCCGCCCGCCGCCTACAACCTCTTCTCGATCGACGGCTCTCCCGGCGCCTGGGAGCTCAGCGGCCAGCGCTTCAGCATCAACCGGTCCGGCGATGCAGTGATGCCGGAAAGCGCCGATATTTTCGCACGTTAGCGCCGGCTCCGGACTCATTTCATGCAGCACTGGAATCGATCTGCGAGGACGTCGGGCCATCGCCGCAACAATTGCCACGGAGGCCGCTTACCCTCTTGGTATTTTTAGCGGTAAGCGTACAATCCGAGCAACCGCATCGCCTCAGAACGGAGCCCGCCCATGACTTCTTCCTTCCGTCACCTGTCCAGACTTTCGCTCGCCGCCGGCTTCGCCTTCGGCATTGCCACGGCCGCTTTTGCGGTCGGCGGCGGCAATGATGACACCAATCCGCCGCCGAAGACCGAGACGACCAAGACCTGCACCGGCGGCAAGGTTTGGGACAAGGCCAAGAAGGAATGCGTCAACCCGAAGAAGAGCAGCTTCAACGACGACGATCTCTTTAAATTCGCCCGGGAATTTGCCTATGCCGGCCAATATGAGAACGCCATCACCGTGCTCAATCTCGCCCGCAACCAGAACGACCCGCGCATCCTGAACTATCTCGGCTACGCCAACCGCAAGGCCGGCCGCATGGAACTCGGCATGTCTTACTACCGCAAGGCGCTGCAGGCGGATGAAAACTACATCCTCGCCCGCTCCTACATGGGCATGGCGCTGGTGGAACAGGGAGATATCCAGGGAGCCCGCGTCCAACTCGTCGAAATCCGCGATCGCGGCGGCGAGGGCACATGGGCCTATCGCGCTCTGCTGCAGAGCTTGAACGGCTACAAGACATATTGACGCAAGTTTTGTGGGCCACAATACGAAAATCCCTTGAGAAAGGGGGATGAGGACCGCCGGATGCTTGCGAAGTGCAGGAGACTTGTTTCATAAAGCACATGCATCGTCGGCGTCGATAAGGCCGGCTTCGCGCCCGAGGGCGAACCCTTCGTCCGCGAAACCATTGTGAATGCTTCTTGGATAGACAATGCGTCAACCCGCAACGACCATCGATCTCCGGCGTGATCTCGTCGGCCTTCTGCCCCGCCTTCGCCGCTTCGCGATCACGCTCGCGGGTGAGGCTGCCGTGGCCGACGAACTCGTTCAGGCCGTCTGTCAGCGCGCCATCGCCAAGGGTCATCAATGGAGCGGTGAAGGCCGGCTGGAAAGCTGGATCTACACGCTTGCCCGCCAGCAATGGACCGACGACAGCCGCAAGCGCAAGCCGAAGGCTTCCGCCCGCGGCAACGTCACCGATATCAGGGAGGCCGCGCGCGAACGCTCGGCTGCGGTCGATCCCGACGCCATCCATCGCATGATCGCCGATATGCCGGAGGGCCTGTCCAGCATGTTCCTGCTCGTCGACGTCGAAGGCCACAGCTACCAGCAGGCGGCCGACATCATGGGCACGCCAGTGGCAAATGTCGTCTCGCAGCTCGCCACCGCAAGGCTGCACTTTGCCGGGCTTGCCGGCACCCACCCGATTCACAGGTACTGAATTTGCTCGATCTCAGGAAATTGCCGCTCGAAGCCCAGCTCACCGCCCTTCTCGATGGCGAAGTCTCGCCCGAACAGCGCCACGAGCTGGAGCAGCGCCTGGCAGACGACGAGAACGCGCGCCGGCTGCATGAGAAGCTGCGCCACGGCGCCGATTTCGGCCGCCGTCGCTTCGACGACATCCTGAAGGAGCCGGTGCCGCTCGCCCTCGTCCGCTCGATCAAGAGCACGCAGCCGCCGAAGACGCCGATCGCCCAGCGCGCCACGCGCCCGCACGTAAAACTGGCGCCGAGCGGCCCGCAGGCGCTGGCCGCCGCGCTCATCCTCTTCGCCGTCGGTTGCGGCATCGGCTATTTCGTCGGCACCAGCCCGGATGCCGACGAGATCGCCACCACGACCACCGCCACCGCGCCTGTCAACACCAGCGACTGGCTGGGCGATGTCACCGCCTATCAGCGCCTGCTGATCCGTCAGCCCCGGCATCTCGTCGAAGTGCCCGCCTCGCAGGCCGAGGAAATCTCCAGCTGGCTGACAACCGCGATCGGCGTGCCTTTCCGTGTGCCCGATCTCAGCGCCGAATCCTGGACGTTCCAGGGTGCCCGCGTCATTCTCGGCGACAGCCGTCCTGTCGGCCAGCTCGTCTATTCCAATGCCGACGGCGACGTCATCTCCATCTGCTTCCGCAAGGACGCGCAGCCACCGGAGACCGACGACTTCAAGGAAACGATCAAGGACGAGATCGGTCTTGTCACATGGCACAATGCCGGCACGTCCTACGTGCTTGCCGGTCCCTCCGCCGAAGCGGCACTCGGCCAGCTCGCCATGAAAATCGCCACGGCGATCTGATTCCGCCTATCGCATGTGGCGAAGCGTGAGCGTGCCAGCGAACCAAAATCGACCCGTAGGGCGGATGAGGGGGCCACACGGCACGCCCTTCATTGCCCTTCGCTTGCGCTCAGCGAAGCCAGCCTTAATCGTTAGGCCGCGCCGCACCGACGCAATCGCGGCCTGATTCTTTCCGGGATCAGGCCTTGCCGGCCCTCACCTCGAGCACACGGTTGGCTGCCGAGACGATCGCTTCCAGCGAAGCCGCGACGATGTTGGTGTTGATGCCGGCGCCGAAGAGCTTGCCGCCGGGATAGGAGGTCTCGACATAGGAGATCGCCGCCGCGTTCGAGCCGTGCTGCAGCGAATGCTCGGAATAATCCTCGACCGACATCTCGATGCCGAGATAATGCGACAGCGCGTTGATGAAGCCGTCGATCGGGCCGTTGCCGCGCCCTTCGATGCGCTTGATCTCGCCATTGTCGGTGATCTCGGCGGCCACGATCCGCTGACCCTTGCGCTCCGTGTCGGGATAGGTGTGGTGGTCGACGAACTTGAGACGCGCGCTCGGCTGCGTCACGTAGCGCTCTACGAAACGGTCGTGAATCCGCTTCGAAGGAAGCTCCTTGCCCTCGACGTCGGTGATGCGCTGGATATCCTCGCGGAATTCGACCTGCAGGTTGCGCGGCAGGTTGAGCCCGTAATCCTGCTGCAGGATATAGGCGATGCCGCCCTTGCCGGACTGCGAGTTGATGCGGATGATCGCCTCGTAGGAACGACCGACGTCGCGCGGGTCGATCGGCAGATACGGGACCTCCCAAACGGGATGGTTGGCGACCTGGGCCGCCTTCATGCCCTTGTTGATCGCATCCTGATGCGAACCCGAGAAGGCGGTATAGACCAGCTCGCCGACGTAAGGATGGCGCTCGGAAATCGCCATCTGGTTCGAATATTCGAACACTTCCTTGATGCGCTCGATATTCGAGCAATCGATCTCGGGGTCGACCCCCTGCGTGAACATGTTCAGCGCCATCGTCACCATGTCGACATTGCCGGTGCGCTCGCCATTGCCGAAGAGCGTGCCTTCGACGCGGTCGGCGCCTGCCAGCAAGGCCAGTTCGGCGGCGGCGATGCCGGTGCCGCGGTCGTTATGCGGATGCAGGGAAATGATCAGGTTCTCGCGATTGTCGAGGTTGCGGCACATCCATTCGATCTGGTCGGCATAGACATTCGGCGTCGCCATCTCGACGGTAGACGGCAGATTGATGATCAGCTTGTTATCGGGCGTCGGCTTGACGACCTCGATGACGCCATTGCAGATTTCCAGCGCCACTTCGAGTTCCGTGCCGGTAAAGCTCTCCGGCGAATATTCGAAACGGTAGCCGCCGCCGGCCTTGACGGCCATGTCGGTAATCATCTTGGCGGCATCGACGGCGATCTGCTTGATGCCCTGCACATCCTTGGCGAAAACAACACGGCGCTGCAGCTCGCTGGTCGAGTTGTAGAAATGCACGATCGGCCGGTTTGCGCCTTCCAGCGCTTCGAAGGTGCGGGTGATGAGTTCCGGGCGGCACTGCACCAGCACCTGCAGTGAGACGTCGGCGGGCACATTACCCTCCTCGACGCACCAGCGGGCAAAATCGAAGTCGGTCTGCGAAGCCGAGGGGAAGCCGATCTCGATTTCCTTGAAGCCCATCTCCAGCAGCAGCTGGAACATGCGGGCCTTGCGGTCGTGGCCCATCGGGTCGACGAGCGCCTGGTTGCCGTCGCGCAGATCGACCGAACACCAGACCGGCGCCTTGGTGATGGTCTTCGTCGGCCAAGTGCGGTCGGGAATATTCACCTGCGGATAGGGCCGGTATTTCACCGCCGCATCGGGCATGCCTTTTGCAGCGCTTTTGGAGGATTGCGTCTTCGCGTCCATTGTCTTGTCTCCTCGTCCCGGCATTTGCCCGCTCTTAGCCGATCACATCGGGCTTGGCGATAAACAAATGCGGACCTTCGTCGGTCGTTAGGTCAATTTTGAAAGTGAGTCGCGAGGAGCGATGGCCGGGCGGGCTTTCGGCCGCCGGGCGCTCCTCAAAGGACCCGGCAACCGCGCGTAAGGCCGAGGAGAAGAAGCGAGGTCAGGGCGCGCGAGTTGTCACGCAGGGCGATGCGGCCGCGTGCAATCGTCTCGGAAATCTTGGCGCCAGTGGTCTTCATGGCCGCGCTTATAACCTTGGGCGGAGGAACTGGCAAGCCCTCGCGGCGCGCCGACCTTGCCTCACTTCGACTGAGACCCGCTTTTCGCCATCTTCACCAGCTGCGACAGCGCGAGCATCAGGCCGCCCGCGATCAATCCCCAGAAGGCGCCTGAGATGCCGCCGAAGGAAATGCCGGAGGCGGTGACGAGGAAGGTGATTGCCGCTGCCTCGCGCGATTCCGGCGCCTGGAAGGCCGACATTGCCGAGGACGAGAAGGCGCCGACCAGCGCCAGTCCCGCCACCGCCTCGATCAGGATGGGAGGCGCCAAGGCGACGAAAGCCGTCACCGCGCCGGCCAGCAAGCCGAGGATGATATAACCGACGCCGGCGATCAGCGATGCCCAGTAGCGCCGCTTCGGATCGGCATGGGCATCCTGGCTCGCGCACATCGCCGCAGTGATTGCCGCCAGATTGACGGCGTGGCCGCCGAACGGCGCCGACAGCAGCGAGAAGAAGCCGGTGACGGCAAAGAGCGGACCGGGCTTCGGATCGTAGTGATTGACCTTCAGCACCGCGATGCCGGGAATGTTCTGCGATGCCATGGTGACGATGAAGAGCGGCAGCGCGATCGACACGAAACCGGCAAGGTTGAACACCGGCCGGACGATTTCAGCCGTCGGCACCAGCGATCGTTCGAGCGAGGCGAAGGCGCCCTCGGGAATATCGACGCCGAAGGCAAGCACCAGCACGAAGGCCGCGAGTGCCGCCGGCACCGCCCAGAGCCGCTTGAAGGCGCCGACGACGATCCAGGCGACAACGATCGGAAGCCCGAACAGCGGATTGAAGCCGATTGCCTTCACCGGCGCGAAGCAGAGGCCGATCAGCACCCCGGAAAGCATCGCATTGGCAAGCGGCGCGGGAATGGCGGCAACCGCCCGGCCAAGCGGCTTGAACAGCCCGGCGACGATGATCAGCGCGGCGCAGATCAGGAAGGCCCCGACCGCCGCGTTGAAGCCGCCCTCGATCGCCCCGGTGCTTGCCAGCAGCGCCGCACCCGGCGTCGACCAGGCGATACTGATCGGCAATCGCGTCACGGCGCTGAGCACGATCGCGCAGACGCCCATGGAGATCGACAATGCCATCAGCCCGGACGCCGCCTGCGCATCCGTCGCGCCGACCGCCTCGAGCCCGTGCAGCACGACGGCGAAGGAACTGGCGGAGCCGACGAAGGCGGTCAGCAGCCCCATGAACAGGGCCTGGACGGAAAAATGTTTGAGCATGGCAGGACTCGCGGCTGCGGAATGGCGCATGGAGCATGAGGATTGCCTCGCGTGCAAGTCCGGATTCAGCCCTTTCCGTTCAGCGCCCGCGTCATCAGATCGGCCGGCCTCTCTTTGCCGGACAAACAAAACGCCCTCGCCTGCGGTCAGCGGGCAAGGGCGGTACTTTGCAGCTTCGGCTGAGAAAACTCAGATATCGGCCTGCGAGGTCACGATCCGCGAAACCAGGCCGTAGTCCTTCGCCTCTTCGGCCGAAAGCCAGTAGTCGCGATCCGTATCCTTGGCGATCTTGTCGAGCGGCTGGCCGGTGGCCTCCGCCATGATCCTGTTCAGGCGCTCGTTCATCTTGATGATCTCGCGCGCCTGGATCTCGATGTCGGATGCCATGCCGCGCGTGCCGCCGGAGGGCTGGTGCAGCAGGAAGCGGGTGTTCGGCAGGCAGAGGCGCCGCTCCTTCGGAGTGGCGACATAGATCAGCGCACCGGCCGAGGCGACCCAGCCTGTGCCGATCATCCAGACCTTCGGCTTGATGAACTTGATCATGTCATGGATGGAATCGCCGGATTCGACATGGCCGCCGGGCGAATTGACATAGATGCGGATGTCGTCGTCGCTGGCCGCGGCAAGCGCCACGAGCTGCGAGCAGACCTTCTGCGCCAATTCCTGATTGATCGGTCCGTAGATGAAGATCGAACGCGACTTGAAAAGATTCGCCTCCGTTTCCTTGCCGAGCGGCAGTTCCTTCGTCTTGTCGTCCTGGTCTTCGTCGTTCATTCGAACCTCTTGGAGATGAATTCGGGTTCCTCGCACATAGTGCGACTCAATGCCTAAAACAATGCGGGAAAAACACAAGGCACCGAAGCGATGGAGATATCCTTAAGAAGCCGCGCGCCGTTCTGCAAGCCTTACTGAAATGTAACGGTGAAAGGCTTTGAAAAGCCTGAATCGGTTCCTACCTCACCCCTCAAGCGGCAACCGCTCTATGAGATCAACAGGAGGCAGGACATGTCACCGGAAGAACGCCAATTATTGACCGCCCTCTTCGACCGCGTGCGCACCGCCGCGGCCCAGCCGCGCGACCGCGAGGCCGAAGCCCTGATCGACCAGGCAACGCGCGAGCAGCCGTCGGCCACCTATTATCTGGCCCAGGCCGTCATCGTTCAGGAAAAAGGGCTCGAGGCAGCAGCCAACCATATCAAGGAACTCGAGGAGCATGTCCGCCAGCTGGAAGCCGGCGCGAGTGAACACCGCCAGGCCGAACAGGGCGGCGGCTTCCTGAGCTCGATCTTCGGCAATACGCAGACGCAGCAGCCCGCACCTGTCCCGTCCAATCCCGGTCCCTGGGGCCAGTCCTCCCGCGGCTATGACGATTCCCGCGGCTACGACCGCGATGCCCGCCAGCCGCAGCAACAGCCGAGCGGCCCCTGGAGCCAGCAGGCCTCTGCACCCTCGGCCGGCGGCAGCTTCCTGCGCGGCGCGCTCGGCACGGCGGCGGGCGTTGCCGGCGGCATGCTGCTTGCCAATTCGCTGAGCGGCATCTTCGGCAACCACATGTCCTCGCTCGGCTGGGGGTCACCCTTCGGCGCCAATCCTTTCGGCAATGCCAGCGCGCCGACCGAGGAAACCGTCATCAACAATTTTTACGGCAATGACGACAGCCGCCAGGCTTCGGACAACGCCGCCGATGACAAGGACGACGCCAACGTGCAGCAGGCCGATTATGACGACGGCGACGATTATTCCGATGATTCGTCCGGCGACGACGTCACGGATGTCTGAAGTGTAATAGCCGGAGAATGGGCGGCAGTTTGTATTCAGTTGCCGCGCCGTTGCCCGGCCCTTCGCTAAGGCTCAGGGCGTTCGCTGCTGCAATCGATTCACTGGATCGATTGCTCGGGCTGCGCCCGACCGCAACTCACCCACGTCCACGATAGGTGGCAACGCCCTGGTCCGGCAGCCACACACCTTCCGGTGGTTTGCTCGTCTGCCAGAAGACGTCGATCGGAATGCCGCCGCGCGGATACCAGTAGGCGCCGATTCTGAGCCATTTGGGGTCAAGCAGCTCAACGATGCGCTTGGCGATATAGACCGAGCAATCCTCGTGGAAAGCGCCGTGATTGCGGAAGGAATGCAGGAAGAGCTTCAGCGACTTCGATTCCACCAGCCATTCGCCCGGAATATAATCGATGACGATATGGGCGAAATCCGGCTGCCCGGTCATCGGGCAGAGCGACGTGAATTCCGGCGCGGTGAAGCGCACGACGTAATCGGTGCCGGCATGATTGGAGGGCACTTTTTCAAGCACCGCCTCCTCAGGCGATTTGGCGGTTTCGGTTTGCTGGCCCAGCATCGACAGGCTGGAAACATCGGTATTCGGCATCATGCCTCCTTGACGACTTTGACGCGGATGCCATGGGCTTTTTCGCCCTCCGGCTCCACATGAATGGCTATTTTGGCGCCCTCGTGCACCGCACTGATGGCATCCTCAAGGCGGTCGCATATATCATGCGCCTGCCGCACGGACATAGAGCCGGGCACCACCATGTGGAAATCGATGAAGGTGACGGTGCCCGCCCGCCGCGTTTTCAGGTCATGCACACCGATCGAGCCCGCCGCATGGGTGGCGATCGCCTGCTTGATCGCTTCTTCGTCCCGCGGATCGACCGCCTGGTCCATCAGCCCGCCGATTGATTGCGAGATCACCTTCCAGCCCTGATAGAGGATGTTGACGGCAACGAGAATGGCAAGCACCGGGTCGAAGATCGCATAACCCGTCGCCAGCGCCAGCAACAGGCCGATCAGCACGCCGACGGAGGTCACGACGTCGGACATGATATGTTGACCGTCGGCTGCGAGCGCCGCCGAGCGGTATTTGCGTCCGGTCCGGATCAACAGCCGAGCCCAGACCGCATTGATGACACCGGCCGCCAAATTGATCGCAAGGCCGAGCCCCGGCGCGTCAAGCATGCGCGGCTCGGCGAGATAACCCACAGCCTCGTTGACGATCAGCAGGGCGGCGACGACGATCAGCACGCCCTCGGTGACGGCAGACAGATATTCCGCCTTGTGATGGCCGAAAGGATGGTCGTGATCGGCCGGCTTCTGCGCGTAACGGATGACGAAGAAGGCAATGAAGGCGGCCACGACGTTGACCGTTGATTCAAGCCCGTCCGACAGCAGCGCCACCGAGCCGGTGACCCACCAGGCCACCATCTTCAGTCCCATGACGCCGAGCGAAAGCGGAATTCCCCACATCGCCAGCTTCCGAACCGTAAGGTCGCCGTAATCGCTCATATCGTCCCCCTGCGGTTGCGAATGAATTGCAGCTTTCCAGCCGTTGAAACGCAAAACCGCCCACGCGAATGTCGCGCAGGCGGTTCAGTTGAGGGTGATATGGGCGATGACGCAGGATTTGTCAAAGGGAATGACGCGCCGTTCACAGGCCTCGCCATCCTCGGCCGGAAGCAGGCCCGCCACGTGATCCCCGCGCCACCCATAGCCCGGCTCAGGAAGCCGGGTCGGAAAGCACAGCTTGCGGCCACCGCAACAGAGCAGCCTGCCCCGCCGGTGTCAGAGCGTAGATGCCCTTTTCCACTCGCTCGAACCATCCGTAGACATTGTCGCGCAGGATCGGGCCGGCCTTGGGTGCAAGCATCGTCATCTCCCGCGGCCGTTTCAGGCCCTGCTCGAGTGCCGAAGCACAGAGCAGTGCCTGCTGGCGGTAGGCGGTCATGATCGGCGCCCGCGAACCGCCGCCGACGGCAGGATCGCCACGGCGGCGCTGATGCTCCCTGACGAGGCGCGTCCGCCGCTTCGGATTGGTACGCGGCATCGGCGAGACGGAGCTGACGATGACGCTGACCTCGCCGCCGTCGGAGACGCCGAGCATGCCGATGCCGAGCCGCCGGCAGAGGTCGTGGTAGCGTTTGTCGGCCTCCCGCCCCCGCCCCTTGGCCGAAACGCGGGCCGCGATCCAGACTTCATCGCTCATAGCGGCGCGGTCGACCGCCTGCAGAAGCAGCTCGAGGTTGAAGGAAAGTTTCAGTTCGCAGACCACCACGACCGGCGGCTCGCCCTCGCTCAGGCCGACGAGATCGCATCCGCCGACCTCGCCCTTCACGACATAGCCAGCCGCCTCCAGGAAGGTTTTGACCGGCAGGTAAAGCGACGTCTCCATGGCAAAAACGGCGCCTCAGGCGGCGTTGAGATCGGCAATCTCGCCATATCGGGCGAGCAGTCGCGGCGAGGACATGTCGCCGGTTTCCTCGTCGACGATCACGGCATAAGCCGCCACGCCGACGAACCGCTCAGCCATCGCCGAAGCGATTTTTTCCGCACTGACGGAATTCGATGCCTGGCGCATTTCGCCGGGCACGAGATTGCCGCGGTTCTTGCGGTAAGGGAGCACGATGAACTTTTCAGCATTGGCCACGGCGATGGGTTCCGATTGATCGTTCCTGAAATGTTCTGATTTGCCTGATAAAGTCAACCTCGGAATGCCCGCCCCGCCCTTCGAGGCGTCGCCCTACTGGCTACACACCTCAGGCTGAGGCTCTCTCGGCCTCTGCAGCGGCTTGTCGCGGCATCCTCTACGCCCGTGCATCGGCACGGCATCCTCCAACATCCTCATCCTGAGGCGCGCAGCTCATAGGGCGAAGCCTCGAAGGACACGCTCGACGCCGCTTTTGAGCGCCCGGCCCTTCCCGCACGCAGGAAGGGCCGGGCGGATTGCCATCACGCCGCCTTCGTCTTCGCCTTGCGCGCCAGATGCGCCACGACATTCTCGATCATCCGCATGCCGGCATCGCCGCCGAGCGTCATGATCGATTCCGGATGGAACTGGACCGCGGCGATCGGCTCCTTTTCGTGTTCGATGCCCATGATCGTGCCGTCCTCGCTTTCCGCCGTGATGATGAACTCGCGCGGCAGCGTCGAGGGATCGGCGAAGATCGAGTGGTAGCGGCCGACCGTCACTTCCTTCGACAGGCCGGAGAAGACGATGCCCGGTTCCAGCACGCGGATGCGCGAGGGCTTGCCGTGCATCGGCAGCGCCAGATGGCGCAGTTCCCCGCCATAGGCTTCGGCAAGCGCCTGCAGGCCGAGGCAGACGCCGAAGATCGGCAGGTTGCGCGCCCGCGCCTTCTTGATCGTCGCCTTGCAGTCGAAATCCTTGGGCGTCCCGGGTCCGGGCGACAGCACGACGAGGTCCGGGTTCAGTCGATCGAAGATTTCCTCCGGCACCGGCGTGCGCACGGTCGAAACCGTCGCCCCCGTCTGGCGGAAATAATTGGCGAGCGTGTGAACGAAGCTGTCCTCATGGTCGACGAGCAGGATGCTGACGCCCTTGCCGACGCTTGCGACGTCGCGCTGGATCTTGCTGGAATTGCCCGTTTTGGCGTCGCGGATGGCGGAAAGCATGGCGGAGGCCTTCAGTTCTGTTTCGGCTTCTTCTTCCTCTGGAATGGAATCATTCAACAGCGTCGCACCGGCGCGCACCTCGGCAATGCCGTCCTTGATGCGCACGGTGCGCAGTGTCAGGCCGGTATTCATGTCGCCGTTGAAGCCGACCATGCCGATCGCCCCACCATACCATGCACGCGGGCTCTTTTCATGGCTCTCGATAAAGCGCATCGCCCAGAGTTTCGGCGCGCCGGTGACGGTGACGGCCCAGGCGTGGCTGAGGAATCCGTCGAAGGCATCCATGTCGTCGCGCAGCCGTCCCTCGATATGGTCGACCGTGTGGATGAGGCGCGAATACATCTCGATCTGCCGGCGGCCGATCACCTTGACCGAGCCCGGTTCGCAAACGCGGCTCTTGTCGTTGCGGTCGACATCCGAGCACATGGTCAGTTCGGATTCGTCCTTCTTGGAATTCAATAGCTTCAGGATCTGCTCGCTGTCGGCGATCGGATCGTCGCCGCGCTTGATCGTGCCCGAAATCGGGCAGGTCTCGATGCGGCGGCCGGACACGCGCACGAACATTTCGGGCGATGCCCCGACCAGATATTCCTGATGGCCGAGATTGATGAAGAAGGAATAGGGCGACGGATTGATCGCCTTCAACCGCCTGGAAATGTCGGAAGGCTTGCTGTCGCAGCGCTCCATGAATTTCTGCCCCGGCACGACTTCGAAGAGGTCGCCCTTGCGGAAGCTTTCCTTCGCCTTGGTGACGAGCTCGGCATATTCGCCCGGCCGGTGATCGCTCTTCGGTGGAATGGAATCCGTGTGCTTGAAGGGTTCTGGCGCGATATCGCCTGCCTTGCCCTCGGTCGACACGCCGCCCTTTTCGAAATCGTAGCGGTCGACCCAGGCCTTGGCGGCGTAATTGTCGACGACCAGGATCTCGTCCGGCAGGTAGAGCACCATGTCGCGCTGGTCGGCAGGCCGCGTCAGCTTCAGATTGATCGCGTCGAACTGAAAGGCAATGTCGTAGCCGAAGGCGCCATAGAGCCCGAGGCTGGCATCCGCCTGCGAATAGAACAGGTCGGTCACGGCGCGCAGCACGGTGAAGACCGTCGGAATCTTCGAGCGCTCTTCCTCGGTGAACACCCGGTCCGGCATCTTGACGGCAAGGTCGAGACGGCGAGCGGAAGAAGCGCCGAGTACGAGCTCCGACACGGTCTTCAGCCGTTCGGCCACGAAGCCGAGGATCACCTCGCCGCGTTCATTATAGGCCTCGATCCAGACGTCGCGCCCGAAGGAGGAGATGCCGAGCGGCGGATCGACAACCGCCGTATCCCAGCGCGTATAGCGGCCCGGATATTCGTAGTTCGACGAGAACACCGCGCCGCGGCGTTCGTCGAGCTTGTCGATATAGGAAGAGACCGCATCGCCGTAGGGGATTGCCCGCCGCTGCCGCGTGACGGATATGCCGCCCTTGGTCTCGTAGATTTCCGCACCATCATCCCGCAGGATCGTTACCATTGTTCCACTCCGTTATCGGGGCCCGGACGAGAGGCGGCGATAAAAACAAAAAAGCCGCCTCGAAGTTTCGGGCGGCTCACTCGTCGTCGTCTTTGGACACGATTGGTCGAGGCCGCCTTAGCGAGCCCACCACCAAACAGCAATGTTCAAGGACTTGATCATGGGGAAAATTGTTAGCCTGAGATCAGCCATTGCGCAAGAGGCGATCGCGGGAATGAAAAAGGGCGGCCCGAAAGCCGCCCGATCTGACGTCGTGATCTGTCCGGTGATCGGATCAGAAAATTTTCGTCAGCGAGATCTTGAAGGTGCGGCCGGGCTCGGAATACCAGTCGCGCGGCTGCGTTGCTGTCGAGCTCAAGTTGACATCACGCACGGCGAGCGCATTGAAATATTCCTGGTCGAAAATGTTGTAGACGCCGGCCTGCACGCGCAGGCCCGGCACCTGTTCCGGCGTCCACCAGCCGGTCAGGTCGACGATTGCATAGCCGGGCGCATCGAAGGTCGTATCGGGCTTCGTGCCGACGGTATTCAGATGGTCGGTGAGCATGCCGGCCGAAAGCGTCGAGGAAAGATCGAAGCCGAAGGTCTCGTTGCTCCAACCACCGCCAACGATCGCCTTGAATGGCGCCACCGAGCGCAGGCGCTGGGCGGTTTCCTCGTTCCGGCCATAAGCATAGGCAAGCGCTGCATGCAGGTTGATGCCGTTGTCGAACGTCTTATTGGCGCTCGCTTCGACACCCGAGATCGTCACACTGCTGACGTTGGTATAGTTGAACTCCGTGATGCCGGTGGAGGCGTTTACGCTCGTCTTCGTTTCAATGAAGTTGTGATAGCGGTTGTGGAAGAGCGCCAGGCGACCGTTGAAATCGCCTGTGTCGAAATTGGCGCCCATTTCGACACCGTAGCCTGTCTCGGGCTTCAGGTCGGGATTGCCGAGCTGGGCATAGTTGCCGCCCGCATTGTAAAAGCGGCTGTAGAGCTCGTCGACGGTGGGCGCGCGGAAGGCCGACGACAGCTGGGTGTAGATCTGCACATCGGGTGTCAGTTCGTAGGTGGCGAGCACCTTCGGCGAAACATGCTGATCGCTGCGGTCGGACAGCGCACCGAACTTGGCAAGCGCCGGATTGCTGGCGAAACCGCCGCCCGTCGACGGATCATAGCTGAACCAGTCGAAACGAACGCTTGGCGTCAGCGCAAAATTCGTATCTGCGAATTCGATCTTGTCTTCGATCGACAGGCCGATCGTCTTGCTGTCGACGTCCGGCACTTCCGACTGGTTGTTGAGCGAAGGGCACGTCGTCGGCGTCGGGCAAAGCGCAGAGCTGTACTGGTTCCAGCCCGACGTTGTCGCTTCGAGGGTTACCTTCACCGAATGGCGGACGTTCGAATATTCGAAGTCCTTGGTAACAGTGCCGTTGAAGCCCCAGGTCTTATTTTCGATCTCGTTGTTGCGGCCGTAGGCGACATTGGCCGACGTGCGTCCCTTGCTGCCCGACTCCTTCTTCAGATCCTGCCAATAGAGGGTGGCCCGGGCGCTGGTGAAGAATGCATCCGAAGACTGCGCTTCGTAATCGTAGTCGAGAGACACGCGATCGCGGTCGCGCAGTTCGCGGCCGTCATAATTGTCGGTCAGGAAGGTGCGGGGAGCAGCACCCTGGAGTTCGCGCAGGTCGGTCTTGAGATCGCGGCGGAACCGTTCCGCCGTCAGACCGATGCGATGCCCGCCTTCCAATTCCTGGCGGAGCTTGAACAGCAGGTTGTGCTGATCGAAATCGGCGGGATCCGCCTCGGTGCGGAAACGACCGTAACTGTCGTTGTCGCCCATATTGTCGCGTTCATGGCCCTTGCGGTAGCCGCCCTGAAACAGGATCGATGTGCTGCCGATCTTCTTGGCGGCAGCGGCCGAACCGGAAAGGCTGCTGTCTTCGCTGTCATAGGTCGACTTGACGATCGCACCCCAGTCGCGGCCTTCAGGAATGATATCCTCCGGCTCCAGCGTATTGACGACGATCGCACCGCCGAGCATGCCCGAGCCGCCCTTGCTCGAATCCGCGCCGCGCACGATATCGAGCGACGAGAGCGAGTTGAAATCGAACGTGTCGCCGCCGCCATTGGCGTTGGCCGGCGCAAATGCACCCTGGCGCGCGCTGTTCGAGAGATAGGGGATCGGAATGCCGTCGACAACGGTCAGGATGCGTGCGCCGGAGAGGCCGCGCAGATTGACGCCGGCGTCGCCGCGCGAGAAATTCACGCCGGGATCGATGCTGCGACCGAGATCTTCGAGATTGGTAACCTGTTTCTCCTCGAGCTGCTTGTCGGTGATCTCGGTCGCAAGCGGCGTGTCGGCGACGCTGCCCGGCGCCACGCGTTTGCCCTTGACGACGATCTTCTGCAGGACCGTGCTGTCTTCCGCGGTGGCTTGCGGCGCCGTTGCCGGAGCGCTTTGCGCAAAAGACTGTGAAACAGGAAGAACAACTGTGGCTGCCGTGCAGACCAAGAGAACCGAACGCCAATACCGGACGATCATAACCTACCCTCTCATGATGATTACCGGGCTGGCTGGTCGTGGCGCGTCGAACGCTCGAGGGGCTGGCTGGGCTTTGCGGATGAAGACGCAGAATTTCGCCTTCTTTTCGCCGCATAAAAAACATGAGCAATCCTGTCAAGATAAGGCGGAAGCTTATGTTGAATATTATCTTCAAGTTTTAATGATCTTCCCGGACGTTGCGCAATTGCAACGAAAACCGCCACAATGCGTTATATGCTCCGCTATCGACATGACGGAACCGGATGCATTGAGAAAACTTTCGATACTGGCGATCCTCGCCGCTACCGCCTTTCTTGCCGGCGCCCGCCTGCCCCCGCATGGCCCCTTGCCCCAAGCTCGACCGGACGCCGGGGAGACAACTCCCGCCCCGCTGCCCGATGAGGCTGAACCGCCTGCGCCGGGTGATGTGCCAGCGCCGCAGCCGAAGCCTGATGTGCCAAAGCCTGATGTGAAGGGGGAACCGGAAGCACCGGCGCCGGACCAGCCGTCGGCGCCACCGACCGACCCGGCAAAGCCCGAACAGTCAAAGCCGGAGCCTGCAGAACCGATGCAGGGCCCGCCGCTGCCGCCGGGCGGGCTCAAAAGCCCGCAGACGCCGGCGGAAGACGACAAGCCACCTGCCGAGCAGACACTCGAAGAGCAGCATCTGACAATCGAACCCGAAAGCGATGCCGACCACGCCGAATGCACTGCGGCACTCCAGGCGCTCGGCGTCGTCTTCAAGGACACACCGCGCATCGACGACGGCAACGGCTGCGGCATCGACAAGCCGATTATCGTCTCTGAACCCCTGCCCGGCATCAAGCTCAAGCCGGAGGCGACGATCCGCTGCCCGACAGCCCTTGCCCTTGCCCGCTGGATGAAGGAGAGCGTCATCCCCGCCGCCTCCGCCGCCCTGCCGGAACAGGGCCGCATCACATCAGTCAACCAGGCGACGGCCTATATGTGCCGCCTGCGCAATGGTGCCGGAACAGGCAAGATCTCCGAGCACGCCCGCGGCAACGCCATCGATATTGCGAGCTTCCATTTCGAAAAGGGCGAGGATGTCGCCGTCCGCTCGCGCCGCGAGGACGCAACGCTCACCGGCGCCTTCCAGCGCACCGTGAGTGCGGCCGGCTGCCTCTATTTCACCACCGTCCTCGACCCCGAAAGCGACGCCGCCCACGAAACGCATTTCCACCTCGACGTGATCGAGCGGAAGGGCGGCTATCGTTATTGCCATTGATCATTCAGTGGCTGCGATCCTTGCTTGAATCATGCGGCGAAATAACCACATAGAAGCTGCAAAATGGGTGGAGGGGGTCAGCAGCGAATGAAGATCAAGCATCATCGCGGTTCTCCTGATCGTCGCTGTCGGCTATATTTTCACCGGTGAATTGCATTGGCACTTTGCCATCGGAATGCTGTTACTCGGCACGCTACAAGGCCTTTTCATCTGGCTATTTATCGATCCGGATTTTGAAAAACGCCGGGAGCGTCGTCTGGTCGAGCGCTTTGGAAAGCCATCCGCTGATCAGAATAGCCCCTCGATATAGCCCTGATCGTTCAGGAAAATCCGCTCCGCTGACGGCGATTTCGGCAGGCCGGGCATTGTCATGATTTCGCCGGTGATGGCGACGACGAAGCCGGCTCCCGCCGAAAGCCGCACTTCCCGCACGGTGACGATGTGGCCTTCCGGCGCGCCGCGCAGGTTCGGATCGGTAGAGAAGGAATATTGCGTCTTCGCCATGCAGATCGGCAGCTTGCCGTAACCCTGCTCTTCCCATGTCTGCAACTGGTCGCGCACCGCCTTGTCGGCAGTCACCTCGCCGGCGTGATAGATCTTCGAGGCGACGATCTCGATCTTCTCGAACAGCGAAAGATCGTCGCCGTAGAGCGGCTGGAATTTCGCCTGTCCTGACTCGGCCAGTTCCACCACCTTGTGTGCCAGTTCCTCGATGCCCGCCGAACCTTTCGCCCAATGCTGGCAGAGGATCGCCTCGGCGCCGAGTCTCGAGACGAATTCCTTCACCGCGGCGATCTCGGCATCGGTGTCCGAGACGAAATGATTGATCGCCACGACGACGGGCACGCCGAAACGGCGGACATTGGCGACGTGCCGGCCGAGATTGGCGCAGCCCTTCTTCAATGCGACGACATCCTCCGTGCCGAGATCGTCCTTCTTCACCCCGCCATTCATCTTCAGCGCCCGGACGGTGGCGACGATCACCGCCGCATCCGGCTTCAGCCCGGCCTTGCGGCATTTGATGTCGAAGAATTTCTCCGCTCCGAGATCGGCGCCGAAGCCTGCTTCCGTCACCACATAGTCGCCGAGCTTCAGCGCCGTCTTCGTCGCCGTTACCGAATTGCAGCCATGGGCGATGTTGGCGAAAGGCCCGCCATGCACGAAGGCCGGATTGTTCTCCAGCGTCTGTACCAGGTTCGGCTGCATCGCATCTTTCAACAGCACCGCCATGGCGCCGTCGGCTTTCAGATCGCGCGCATGCACCGGCGTCCGGTCGAAACGATAGCCGATGATGATGTCGCCGAGCCGCCGCTCCAGATCCTTGAGATCGGTGGCAAGGCAGAGGATCGCCATCACCTCGGAGGCGACGGTGATGTCGAACCCGCCCTGGCGCGGGAACCCGTTGGCAACGCCGCCGAGCGAAGAGACCATGCTGCGGAGTGCCCGGTCGTTCATGTCCATGACCCGCCGCCAGGTGATGCGGCGGATGTCGATATTCTCTTCGTTGCCCCAGTAGATGTGGTTGTCGACCATCGCCGCCAGAAGATTGTGCGCCGAGGTGATCGCATGGAAATCGCCGGTGAAATGCAGGTTGATGTCTTCCATCGGCACGACCTGCGCATAACCGCCGCCGGCCGCTCCGCCCTTGACGCCGAAGCAGGGGCCGAGCGAAGCTTCGCGGATGCAGACGATCGCCTTTTTGCCGATCCGGTTCAGCCCGTCGCCGAGCCCGACGGTGGTCGTCGTCTTGCCCTCGCCCGCCGGCGTCGGATTGATCGCGGTGACGAGGATCAGCTTGCCGTCCTTCTTGCCCGCCTGCCCGGCGATGAACTCGGCGCTGACCTTTGCCTTGTCGTGACCATAGGGAGCGAGCTGCTCGACCGGAATGCCGAGCTTCGCCCCGATCTCGAAAATCGGCTTCTTGGCTGCGGCGCGCGCGATCTCGATATCGGATTTGATGGATGGCATGAATGTTCCCCGTCCCGACCTCCGCAGACGCGGAGCTATTTGTTCTTTCTTTATCGGGATAGCGAAATATCGGCGGGGTGTGAATAGCGCCACGCCTTGCGGCCGCCACGCCGGATGTTTATGTGGCGGGCAACGATCGCGGTTTTACAGGGTGAAGACATGAAAGCACTGGAACTCATCATCGAGCGCATCATCCTGTCGAGCCGCTGGATCCTCGTCGCCTTCTATATCGGCCTGGTAGCGGCGCTCGCCGTCTACGCGGTTTCCTTCGGCTACAAGCTCCTGAAGATCGCTTCCGGCGTCTTCGCCCTCGACGAGGCGGAGATGATCCTTGCCATGCTCAGCCTGATCGATGCGGCCCTCGTCGCAAGCCTGATCGTCATGGTGATGATCTCGGGTTACGAGAATTTCGTCAGCCGCTTCGATGAGGCCAGCGAAGCCGACAACGAAGTCTCCTTTCTCGGCAAGCTCGATTCAGGCAGCCTGAAGATCAAGGTCGCCTCCTCGATCGTCGCCATCTCCTCCATCCACCTGCTGCAGGTCTTTCTCAATGCCGACAAATACGACGACGGCAAGATCATGTGGCTGACCCTGATGCACCTCGCCTTCGTCGCGTCCGCCGTCATGCTCGGCTTCCTGGAAAAGCTGATGAGCGTGACGTCGAAGAATGATTTGAAGGATAAGGCTTAGAAGTACCTTCGAAGGGTGAACAAGCAGCAGCCCGACGCAAACGCCGAGCTATGCCCTTTCCTGTCGTGAGATCAATTGACCGAAGCAGCAGGAACGATCTTCACCTCAGCCTTTCTGTGGCATCGAAGGCTTTCCTTGGCATCGGGTCCACACAGGTGATAACCGGGCTCTTCATCATCAGGGATGATACCATTGATGATGCCAAGCTCGAGCGCCTGAGAACGAAATATAGTCCCTCGCTCAATTGATGTCGCGAGCATCATCGTCTCATATGCCTCGGCACTGATGCCCATCTCGTCGAAATAGGCGAAGAATTCCCTGTATTCAGCCGCCGTAGGTCTGACGAGGCCGATAGAGGAATATCCGACAACCCGCGGCCTTCCTCCCATCAGGGCCAGAGTACAGGTCGAAAGGCAGGACGCACGGCCGGCAAAGACTTTGCCCTCGGTCGGCCCGCTTTCGGCGATGCTGGCTTTGCAACGCGGATCCAGCTTTGGACAATTCGGCAATTGCGTTCTGCCAATCGAGGTCTCCAGACCTGCAGCACGGATCATACGCCCCACCGCGAAAGCCGCCTCCATGTCCCCGCCATTGGACTGAAAGACGATCGGCAGCTTTCTTCCGCCGAGCGTCTTCAGGATCGCCTCCAACCGCGCCGGCGTCTCCGGCGTGATGTCTCCATCCGCAGAGATCCACTGGGTGCACTCCTCCTGGCAATTGCCATTGGACATCAGCAGAAAATCCATCGGATGGGTGGTCGGCAGCTTCACGCTCGTATCTGCGGCCGCAGCCTGCGCGGGCGCCTCAGCCGCCGCAGGGGCCTCGACCGCCGGATGGCCGTGGCAGACGGCCTCGGCGGCTGCACCTGGCGCGCAGAGCGGCATGCCCGGCCACTCGTTGTAAGCCAGCATGTCGGTGTTCAGCCCCATCCGAATTGCATCTGTGGGCGGTACGATAGTGATGCGATCAGGAGGGGTACTCATCATCAAAGCGATAAGATCGGCACTGACGCCCATTTCCTTCAAATAGCCCGTCAGGGCAGCGGCGGCCTTCTTTCCAAGTTTCGTGGAACTACTCTGCCCCGCGGATTTGCGGCCAACCTCCTTGCGGGAAATTTCCGTCTTCTTGCCATTCACCATCTTGTATTCGATGCGATAGGAGACACGCACCCTGCTGTAGACAGTCGTGATCTGGTGGACGCCGATGAAAGCCCATTGCGACGAGACGCGCGAGGTACCGCCGGCGAAGGCCAGGGGACACGCGGAAAAGCAGTATGCGCCATCCGAATAGGTGACGCCGACCGAGCTGCCATCCTTTGGGATAGCGGCGGCGCAGCGCGTATCGTCCGCTGGGCAATCCTTCAGTCGCGTGCCTCCGACGGCTGTTTCCAGCCCGGCCTTGCGGATCATCCGGCCCATCGCATAAGCAGCATCGACCTCACCACCTTCCGACAGAAAGACCACCGGCAATTTCCGATCCCCGATTTTCTTCAGAACTTTTCGGAGCTGGCCGGGAGTATCGGTGGTTATGCGTCCCTCTGCCGATATCCATTCAGGACAGTCTTCCATGCAGAGAAGGCTGCGTACGATGATGAAACGCATCGGCGGCTGCCCCGCCTGCTTCTTCTGCTCGGCAGCCTGCGAGATCGCGGCACCGATCGGCAAGCTCAAAAATAACAAGGCAAGTAATATAAGGGAAAACAGATACTTTCTAAAAACAAGAAATGCAAAGCGCACGATTAAATCGCCTCAGTTATACATGGGAATACGATTAGCAATTGCACCGAACCGCAGCAAGCCAGATTTCGACGGCGGCTACCGCCCAACCTCTTTCCCGAAGTGATTCTCTTCCTATCCGCCATAGGCGAAACCACAGTTATCCGCCGACGAAAGATGTTACCGATACCACAACGCTACTAGCATCGACGGCAACTCAACCATGACGCGCGCATTTGTGACTAATTCTTCACAATTTGGACTAATCGGCCTGCACGGAGGCAGTTGGGGCTAGCATCCTGGGGACTTTCGGTGTTTGATAGCGTTAACATTGGCTGCCGGGGCGTACAAATGTCTTACATGACCACCTCTGAAAGACAGTCATTGCTTTCTGCAGAGCTTGCTGCTGCACGAACGCGCAGTCTGTTTGCGCAGGCGCTCGGCAGGGTCTCGGCAGCCTTCGGATTGTCGCATGCGACGTTGATGCACGCCCCTACTCCGGAAGACCTGCTGTTGAAACCCCTGCTGATCGAAAGTTCGCTTCCGGCCGCCTATATCAGGGAGTTCGACCGCGCTCACATGATGCGTGGCTGTCCTTTTGGCTTGCGGCTGAGGGAGTCCGCGGTCCCTCCGGTTTGGCACCTCAATGACGCCGTCAATGGTCAGGCCTTCCCCGCCGAACTGCGTGCCTTGATGCTGCGCCACGCCATACCGGCAGGCGTTGCCATGCCGACCATTACGGCCGACGGCCAGCGCTTGGTCTTCTGGTTCTGCGGCGAGCGCACCGCACTTGGCCAGAGCGAGGTCAACGAACTGGCAATGATCATTCTGCATGCACTCGATGCATATAATGCAGTCAAACGCAATGAGGAATCCGCGCATAACGTGCTATCGATCAGAGAACTGGAAGTTGTGCGCTGGACCGCCCAGGGCAAGACCTCGATCGAAATCGGCCAGATCCTGACGCTCTCGGACCACACGGTGAATGCCTATATGACGAACGCGATCAAGAAACTTGATTGCGTCAACCGTACCCAGTTGGTGGCCAAGGCAATTCGATTGAAGCTGATCAACTGAGGAATCGGAAGAGAGTCGGAACGCCGTCCCGTGATCTAGAGCAATTCCAGGAAAAGTGCGAAACGGTTTTCCCAGGCAAAGCGCGAAGCGCTTTTGCCGGGAATTGCGTAAAAACAAAAGGGTAGAGCGGTTCTGCGTTTCCGTTAAAAGCTGAACCGCTCTAGGGGTATCGTGTCTCTTCGCTTCGAACAGCCCGTCATTGACAAAGCAGAGCAATCCCGCGTCCACATCGGCATCACCGATGCGGAAATCGTCCAGATGCTTGCGGCCTATCGCCTCTTCGGCCTCTGGCGCATCGACATCGAGACAGGACATTTCTTCGCAAGCGAGGATGTCCACACGATCTTCGACCTCCTCTATAGCGACGGCCCCGTCAACCTGGCGGAGCTGATGTCGCGCATCCACGAGGAGGATCGCAGCCTGATCGCCCAGACCTTCGAAGAGGCGAGCCGTCACGGCGCCGGCTTCCATTTCGTCTATCGCGTCGACAACCGGCTTGGCGGCTACAAGCTGGTGCGCAGCGTCGGCCGCATTCGTGACGACGAAAGCGGCGGCGGCATCGTCGGCATCACCTATGAGTTCGTCGAGAAACTGCGCGTCGTCGGCTTCGAGGACAATACTGCGTCTCGGTGACATGCTGTTTTAACGGTCGAGCACCGACCGGATCTCGACGAGGTTCGAGCGTACTCTGAGAATATAGAAGCCCATGGTGGCGAGATGGCTCGGCATGATCCAGCCGTCTTCGCGCCCGTTCGAAATGATCGCCGGCTGGATGCGCAGTGCCGCCTGGAACTGCCGGGTCGTGCCGCCCCAGATCGCGCCGAGATTGCGCTCCTGCACCACCTGCGAGAAGTCCGCCTGCGCGGCGGTCAGGATGGCGTAATAGGCGTAGAGCTGGCCGTAGGCGAACCAGAACCGGTCGTCGGCACGTGTATCGAACCAACCGCGATTGTGGTGCTCCGAGCGTTCGGCGAGCATGTCGGAGGTGCTGCCGAGATCGTTGGCGATGCGGTCGATGAACTGCATCAGATTGTCGGCGCGGCCGTCGAAAATAGCATTGCAGGCGGAAAGATCGGTGTTGAATTTGCGCAGGTCCCTGATCGCCGTGCGGTAGTAGGAAGGCGTCGGCGTCTTCGGTCCGAAGGGATTGAGCCCGAAATACCAGCTAGATTCGTCGAACTGCAGATTGCCGCGCGCGCTCTGCAGGTCGTTGTTGATGCCCGAGGTGCCGCGCACGCGCCCGAGCGTATCGACCAGCTCAGCCGAAGTCCGGCGAACCGCCTGGTTGATGCCGCGCTGGAACGAAGCCTTGTTGTCGAGGAAGGGCGTGTGATCCCAGTCGATGCCGAAGAAGCCCATCTTGTAGAGCAGCATGGAGGATATCCATGCGTTCTGGTCGACATTGAAATCCGTCAGGTCGGCCGTGACGTCAACAATGGCCGAGCGCTGACAGGTCTTGGCGGTCGCAGCACCCTCGGCGGCCGGCAGTTCCTGCCCGGCCGGAACCTTGCGTTCGGAGAGCCGGTATTGGTCGACGAAGGCGGTATTGAAATTCGACCAGACCTGCGTCTGCCAGAAGAAATAGCCGTAGAGCACGACGAAAAGCGCCACGAACGCAATGACCGGCAGCCGGATCATCCAGCTCCGGCGCTGATACCAGCCATGCGCGGCAAGAAAGGGCCAGAAGGCCCAGGCGAAAAACAGGCGGGCCCAGCGACCGATCGTCTGGCCGATCAGCCTGAAAAAACCGGCTATCCGGTCAAGCATCGTCGTCTCCTGTCAGGTGAGGCGAACATCGGGACATCGCCGCCCCGTTGCATCCACATATGCGCTCGGTAGGCCGAGCACAACACGAGCCCCTCGATTTTTCCGAATGAAAGCATCGCGGGAAAGGGGTGCGAACCAGGCCCCGAGGCTCAGGAACGCAGGAAAGGCAGGCTGAAACGGAAGGACCTGCGCGCCGTGTCGATCAGAGGCGCTCCCGATGTTTCCGGCGGTTCGGCATAGGCCGGGAACCTGCCGGCGAATTCGAGATCGGCGCGGCTCTTGCGCCGCTCCAGATCCTGGGCGACCAGCATGCCCTTCGCAAACAGCCTGATCGGCGTAGCGATATCGGGAAAGAGTTCCGGCTTGATCCGCATCTTCATGCCCGGCCGGTCGGTATCGACCTGCGCCTGGTAGATGATCAGCCGCTCCTCGACGTCGATCATCAGCTTGCGCAGCAGCACGTTGGAGGCGGCGATCCGGCCATTCAGCGAATCAACAAGGGACTGGAACAGGCCGATGAAACGCTCGCGCCGCTGACTGTCGTCGCGCATCTCGTGCTCCTCGGCCGAAATCTGCTCGGCTTCCGCTTTCAGCGCCCGCCGCTCGGCCTCCATCTGCTCCCAATGCGCCCTGTTGCCGTAGACGCCGATGCGGCCCTGCGTCGTCAGCGCCTTGGCATTGAGTTCCTTCATCTTGAGGCGGGCGAGATCGATGGAATCGACCAACCGGCGCCGCTGTTCGACGATGTCGACGAGACCGCGTTCGGCGGCCCTGTGCCGTTCGGTGATCGAAGCGCGCTGGCCGGCGATCAGCCCGGCGAGCGCGTCCGATTTCGTCAAAAGGTCGAGCAGCCGCTCGATGACGGGCGCCTCGCGCACGCGTTCGGTATACATGCGCCACATCCGCTGGCGCGACGTCCAGCCGGCCATCTTCTCGCGCAGCGTCAGCCCCCGGAAACTGTCGAGATCGGCCGAAACCTCAGCCGTCAGACGGTCGAGGGAAAAGACAAGATCGGCTTGCAGGGCGTCGAGCGCCGCAGCATCGGCGATATGGGCCTGGAAGCGAGCATTCTGCTCGAGGAAGACATCGTCGGCCGAACGCGCTTCATCGCCGTTGAAGGCGCTGATCGCGGCCACGCAATAGGCTCCGTCGGCCGCAATCCTCTCGGCAAGGCTGCCTGCAGCTTCGTATTGGCTGTCGAATGGCCGGGGTTTGCGCACCTGATCTCTCCAGGGAATCTCCTCGCCCAAGCTAGTCGCTTGCGGCGCCAAAGAAAACAGGCGGCATCGCGGCTTCAGACGGGCTCGGCGATCCAGGCCCCGTTCATCGCTTCATCCCAATGCCTGCGGCAGAGCGAAACATATTTCTCGTTGCCGCCGACATCGATTTGCGCGCCTTCGTGCAGCACTTTCCCCTCCGCGTCGAGCCGCACCACCATGGTCGCCTTGCGCCCGCAATGGCAGATCGTGCGCACCTCGCGCATTTCATCGGCGATCGCCAGCAGCTCCTGCGAGGCCGGAAACAGCTTGCCCTGGAAATCGGTTCTGAGCCCGTAGACCATCACAGGAATGCCGAGCCTGTCGACAACGCGGGCAAGCTGCCAGACATGGACAGGCGTCATGAAATGCGCCTCGTCGACGAAGATACAGGCGATCGGCGCCCCTTCTCCGCTCAGCGTCGCGATCAGCTGGAACAGGTCCTCGTGCGGCTCGAAGGGAATGGCGCTCGCCTCCAGCCCGATCCGCGAGCCGATGACGCCGCGGCCGGTGCGCTCGTCGAAAGCAGCGATCAGCTGCACCGTGCGCATGCCGCGCTCCTGGTAATTATAGGAGGCCTGCAGCAGCATCGTCGACTTGCCGGCGTTCATCGTCGAGTAGTTGAAATAGAGTTTTGCCATCCGATCTCTCCTCGATCGGTTTATTGAAAGCTCACAATGGCAAAGGAAAGCCCCCTGAAGGCGATAATCACAGGAATCCCAGCCCGAAAATCGCCGAACGGCCTGAAAACAAAGCGCCGCGAAAAAACTGCCGACGTCGCAATCGCATGGGTCGATACGACGCAAACGCACTGAGGTCGCTTGTCAAACTCGGCTATTGGTGGTTGGCTTGGGAACTTAAAGACTGGGAGTCTAAAATGAAAACAACAAGCACGTTCAAACTCGTCACTGCAACTGCCGTCGCCGCCCTCTCCGTTGGGACTGCCGCTTTCGCCGCCGATCCCGACAGCTGCTCCACCGTCCATTTTTCGGACGTCGGCTGGACTGACATTACCGCTACCACCGCCACCGCGTCCGTCGTCCTGAAAAGCATCGGCTATCAAACCGACATCAAGGTCCTCTCGGTGCCGGTGACCTACACCTCGCTGAAGAACAAGGACATCGACATCTTCCTCGGCAACTGGATGCCGACGCAGGAAAAGGATGTCCGTCCCTATCTCGACGACAAGTCGGTCGAATCCTTCGGCCCCAACCTCGTCGGCGCCAAATACACGCTCGCCACCAACGCCAAGGGCGCGGAACTCGGCATCAAGGACTTCAAGGATGTCGCCGCCCACAAGGACGATCTCGACGGCAAGGTCTACGGCATCGAGCCGGGCAATGACGGCAACCGCCTGATCATGGACATGATCGAAAAGAACACCTTCGGCATGAAGGATATGGAAGTCGTCGAATCCTCCGAACAGGGCATGCTCGCCCAGGTCGCCCGTGCCGACAAGGCTGGCAAGCCTGTGGTTTTCCTCGGCTGGGAACCCCATCCGATGAACACCAACTTCAAGCTGACCTACCTCACGGGCGGTGACGATATCTTCGGTCCGGAGTTCGGCGGCGCCAAGGTCTACACCAATGTTCGCGCCGGTTATCTCGCCGAATGCCCGAATGTCGGCGCCATGCTGAAGAACCTGATATTCTCCCTCGACATGGAGAACCAGATCATGGGCAAGATCCTCAACGACGGCAAAGAGCCGGAGGCTGCGGCCTCCGAATGGCTGAAGGCGAACCCTTCGGCGCTCGAGCCCTGGCTCGCCGGTGTCAAGACCCGCGACGGCAAGGGCGACGCGCTGGCGGCCGCCAAGACCGGCCTCGGCCTTTGATGGTGTGAACGGGGCGGCCAGCCGCCCCGTTTCATTTTGTCCATTGTTGATTTTTTCTGGATAGGCGCGCTCTTGAATTGGATCACCGACTTTAAGATTCCCATCGGCCCCTGGGCTAAATCCTTCGTGGACTGGCTGACCTCGAACGGCGAGTGGTTCTTCAACCAGCTGGCATTCCTGCTGTCGAGCGCCATAGACGGCCTGCTCTTCATACTGCAGAAGCCGCACCCGCTGATCGTCATCGCGGCCATCACCGCGATCGCCTTCTGGCTGCGCCGGTCGATCGCGATCGCCGTCTTCACCTGTCTAGGGCTGCTGCTCATCGTCAACCAGGACTATTGGAAGGAGACGACGGAGACGCTTGCTCTCGTGCTCGCCGCCACCTTCGTCTGTATGGTGATCGGCATTCCGCTCGGCATCGCCGCCGCCCGCCGCCCCTGGGTCTATGCCGCCATGCGTCCGGTGCTCGATCTCATGCAGACGATCCCGACATTCGTCTATCTGATCCCGGCGCTGATCCTGTTCGGTCTCGGCATGGTGCCGGGCCTGATCGCGACCGTGATCTTCGCGATCCCCGCCCCCATCCGGCTGACGCGCCTCGGCATCATCTCGACCCCGCCATCCCTCGTCGAAGCAGCCGTCGCCTTCGGCGCGCGGCCGATGCAGGTGCTGCGCAAGGTCGAGCTTCCCTTCGCCGCGCCGCAGATCATGGCCGGCCTCACCCAGACCATCATGCTGTCGCTGTCGATGGTCGTCATCGCCGCTCTCGTCGGCGCCCCCGGGCTTGGCGTGCCTGTCGTACGCGCGCTGAACACCGTCAATATCGCCAAGGGCTTCGATGCCGGCTTCTGTATCGTCATCCTGGCGATCATTCTCGACCGCATATTCCGTGCAGGGGACGAAGGAGACGGCGCATGACAGCGATAGACTTCAAGAATGTCAGCATCATCTTCGGCGACCGGCCGGAGACAGCCCTTGCCATGGTCGACCAGGGCAAAACGCGCGACGAAATCGGCGCCGCCACCGGACTGGTGCTCGGCGTCGCCGATGCCTCGCTAACGATCGAGGAAGGCGAGATCCTGGTGCTGATGGGCCTGTCCGGCTCCGGCAAGTCGACGCTGCTGCGCGCCGTCAACGGGCTCGCCCCTGTCGTGCGCGGCGATGTCGCGGTCTCCACGACCACCGGTTCCGTCAACCCTTACAAGTGCAATGCCAAGGCGCTACGCGACCTGCGCACCCACACCGTCTCCATGGTGTTCCAGCAGTTCGCCCTCCTGCCCTGGCGCACGGTCGCCGAGAATGTCGGCTTCGGCCTTGAGCTCGCCGGCATGCCGGAGGCCGAGCGCAAGGTCCGCATCGGCGAGCAGCTCGAACTTGTCAACCTGACGAAATGGGCCGATCGCAAGGTCAACGAACTCTCGGGCGGCATGCAGCAGCGCGTCGGGCTTGCCCGCGCCTTTGCCACCGGCGCCCCGATCCTGCTGATGGACGAGCCTTTTTCGGCCCTCGACCCCTTGATCCGCACCCGCTTGCAGGATGAACTCCTGGAGTTCCAGCGGCGGCTGAAGAAGACCATCCTCTTCGTCAGCCACGATCTCGACGAGGCCTTCCGCATCGGCAACCGCATCGCCATCATGGAGGGTGGCCGTATCATCCAGTGCGGCACGCCGCACGACATCGTCAAGAACCCCGCCGACCAGTATGTCGCCGATTTCGTGCAGCATCTCAATCCGATCAACATGCTGACGGCGGCCGACGTCATGCAGCCCGGCCTCGGACAGACCGCCGCCGGCATGAGCGTCAGCGCCACGGCCCGCGCCGCCACCCCGCTCGTCGATGTCCTCGACGCCCTTGCCCGCCAGCCCGGCAGCATCGGCATCGTCGAGAACGGCGCGATCGTCGGCACGATCTCGGCCCAGGATATCGTCGCCGGCCTTACCCGCCATCGCCGCAAGCAGGACGCTTGATGTTTTCAATCCGCTTTGCCACAAAGCGGGTATGAAGGATCAGCCCTCGCCCATACGCGAAACCGACGACGATGCCCGCAAACTCGCCCGCGTGCTTCTGCGCTCTGCGCGGCACGCGGCGATTGCCGTTCTCGACTCCGAGACCGGCTTTCCCTTCGCCAGCCGCGTGCTGGTCGCCACCGATATCGACGGCACTCCCGTCATCCTGGTTTCGAAGCTGTCGGCCCATACCAGGGCGCTCGCCAAGGACTCGCGCGCCTCACTGCTGACCGGCGAGCCCGGCAAGGGCGATCCCCTCGCCCACCCCCGTCTGACGACCCAATGCCTGGCGGAACCGGTCGAGCGCAGCCACGCGTTCTATGACCGTATTCGCACGCGTTTTCTCGCTCGCCACCCCAAGGCAAATCTTTATGTCGATTTTCCCGATTTCCTGTTCTTCCGTCTCAAACCGGAATTGGGGAGCCTCAATGGTGGCTTCGGCCGTGCCTACCAACTCGAGGGGAACGATCTCATCATCCAATCCGCCGCGAATGAGGAGATCGCCGCCTGCGCGGCAGAAACAGTGCGAGATTTAGTAGAACGCCACCCTGATGTGGCCCAGACCCTCGCCATCAGGTTAAACGCGCCAAAATCGGCTTCTTGGCGCATTTGTGGTATCGATCCCTCAGGTTTTGACCTCATTTCCGGCGATTTTCTGTTGCGATATGAATTCGAATGCCTCGCTGAGGAGGCCGATCACATTTGTTCAAACATATCTAAAACAGCATACTCGATACCTTAAATTTAGGTATATACAATCTTCGACCCAAGTTGCTAGTTTTTAGGTGTGGGTGAAAATCGCGGCAGGCGGCCTGTGCCAACACACGTGATGTACGTTTCGCATTAGGAAGATAAATATGGAAACCACTGATTTGGCCGATCACACGAATGTGGCGGCAGCTTTATTGTCGGCCATGGCAAACCCCAAGCGATTGCTGATCCTGTGTAGCCTCGTGAAGGGCGAAGTGGCCGTCGGCGTGCTTGCAACGCAGGTCGGCCTCAGCCAGTCGGCTCTCTCCCAGCACCTGTCGAAACTGCGCGCTCAAAAGCTGGTCAAGACCCGCCGAGACGCACAAACCATCTATTATTCGAGCACCTCCGAGCCGGTGATGAAGATCCTGGCGACGCTCGAAGACATCTACCTCGTGCAAAACAGGAATAGATCCGCCGCTTGATGATAGCGCTGACATGAATGTCGGCCTATGCCGTGCCGTAAGGGGAATGTTCCCGGAGGCGTGGCCAAGATATTTCAGCACGTGAACCTTATGGCACGACCGGCAAATTTGCGATTTGCCGGTCGTGCTTTTTGACAGCCATAGTCTCTCTGCTCCCTTTACCAGAAGGAACTGCAGCATGACCGCGCCGAAGCGCTTGCCCGTGAACGAGCCAAGCAGCTTGCCCCTCCCCTCAGGAGGGCTTCGGGACTTTTCCCGTTGACGCCTTGGGAAGCGCTGATAATTTGACCGGGCAGTCAAAATATGGGCGTAAAGCCCCCGGGAAAGGGCCGTCAGCGGCCAGGAGAACAGCATGTCCAATCGCCTCAACGCACCCAACGATCTTCGCGCCTTCTGGATGCCGTTTACGGCCAATCGCCAGTTTAAGAAGGAGCCGCGCTTGTTCGTCGGCGCCAAGGACATGTATTATACCACCCATGACGGCCGTCAGGTGCTGGACGGCACGGCCGGTCTCTGGTGCGTCAATGCCGGCCACTGCCGCCCGAAGATCACCGAGGCGATCCGCGAGCAGGCCGGCGAGCTCGACTACGCGCCGGCCTTCCAGCTCGGCCACCCCAAGGCCTTCGAACTGGCAAACCGCCTAGTCGACATCGCCCCCGAAGGCCTGGATCACGTTCTCTACACCAATTCCGGTTCTGAATCCGTCGAGACCGCGCTCAAGGTGGCGCTCGCCTATCACCGCGTGAAAGGCAATGGTTCGCGCTTCCGCCTGATCGGCCGCGAGCGCGGCTATCACGGTGTCAATTTCGGCGGTATCTCCGTCGGCGGCATCGTCACCAACCGCAAGATGTTCGGCACGCTTCTGACCGGCGTCGATCACATGCCGCACACCCACCAGCCGGGCAAGAACAACTTCACCCGCGGCGAGCCCGAGCATGGCGGCGATATCGCCACCGAGCTTGAGCGCATCGTCACCCTGCATGATGCCTCCACCGTCGCCGCCGTCATCGTCGAGCCGGTGGCCGGCTCGACCGGCGTACTGATCCCGCCGAAGGGCTACCTGCAGAAGCTGCGCGAGATCTGCACCAAGCACGGTATCCTTCTGATCTTCGACGAGGTCATCACCGGCTTCGGCCGCCTCGGCGCCCCCTTCGCCGCGCAATATTACGACGTCAAGCCCGATATGATCACCGCCGCCAAGGGACTGACCAATGGCGTCATTCCGATGGGCGCCGTCTTCGTCACCTCCGAGATCCATGATGCCTTCATGAACGGCCCGGAGCACATGATCGAGTTCTTCCACGGCTACACCTATTCCGGCAACCCGATCGCCTCGGCCGCAGCACTCGCCACGCTCGACACCTACAAGGAAGAAGGCCTGCTGACCCGCGCCGCCGAGCTTTCCGACTACTGGGCCGACGCGCTGCATTCGCTGAAGGACTGCCCCAATGTCATCGACATCAGGAATACCGGCCTGATCGGCGCGATCGAACTCGATCCGATCGCCGGCGAGCCGACCAAGCGTGCCTTCACCGCCTTCCTGAAAGCCTATGAAAGCGGCCTGCTGATCCGCACCACCGGCGATATCATCGCCCTCTCCCCGCCGCTGATCATCGAGAAGCACCATATCGACGAGCTTTTCGGCAAGCTGCGGACCATCCTGCAGAACAACATCTGAAGCCGCATTGAAAGCTCGGCACAAATAGCCCGCGGGGACATCGTCCTCACGGGCTTTTCTTTTCCGAAAACGAAGAAAACTCAGCTCACCGAGGCGATGGAGAGGCAGAGGGCAAATTTCTTCAGAAGCCGGCGATCGAAGTGCCCTTCAACGCCCAGCATCCATTTCAACGCATCGCCGGCACTCCACGGCGCCTTGTAAGGCCGCACCGAGGTGACGGCGTCATAAACATCGCAGATCGTGGCAATACGCGCATGCAGGCTAACGGCGCTGCCGGACAGCCCATGCGGATAGCCCTTGCCGTCGATGCGTTCGTGGTGATTGAGGCAGACGTCGAGAACGATGTCCGACATGCCCTCCTGCCGTAACAGGATTGCGTGCCCCTGCTCCGGATGCCTTCGCATCAGGCTGACCTCATCCTCTTCGAGGCGCCCTTCCTTGGTGAGCACCTCCAGCGGAATTTCGAGCTTGCCGACATCATGTAACAACCCGGCGGTACCGAGCATCTGAACCGTAGTCTCATCAAGTCCGAGATGCCGGCTGAAAAGGATCATCAGCGCGCTCACCGAAATTGAATGCAGGAACGTCACTTCGTCTTTTGATTTTAGACGCGTCACGCTCAGAAAAACGGAAGGGTTCTCATCCATCGACTTGGAGACGGAGGAAATCACCGGCGCCACCTGTTCGAAGGTGATTCCCTCGCCATTTTGCACCCGGCCGAAAACCTCCTCCAGCATCTGCACGGATTTCTGGACGGTTTCGCGCGCCGCCTTGCTGTCGATCTCGATGTCACGACCCGGGAGGCCGTTGGTATCGAAGCCCTTGCTGGTGTTGATGACGACGACGGCAGTGGCGCATTTACGAATTTTTGCGGCGTCGAGCTCGCGACGAACGGAAAATCTGCGCTTGGACAAAAGCGGATCCTGCCACAGGCCCTCGATAGCCTCTACAAACATTCCGATACGCACCTGGCTGGCGTCGATACGCTTGAGCATTCAGATCTCTAGTCCCGATACGTCTCTAATTTGTGAAGCTTTCATTTGCGCCGCAGCACTATTTGCGTGTCGCATGCTTCTACTACAATCCACCGAATTAACGGTTAATGCGGGAGATAAGGGGGCTCGCATGAACTCAGCTTTCATTCTCGACGAAAGCGTGCGCTTGGCAGCCCGGAAAAATCGACAAACCACGACAAAAATATCCATCTCGATCGAATTTTCGGCTGGACTGACCCGATTTCTCTTCCGTTTTGTTATGATCTTGCGAAATTGCATCAAAATTCCTAGAAATCTGTCGTGAGCCTTCCCGAGTCAAACATGGCCGGCTGGCTCGCTGATCGCGCCCTTACCGATCGTCTTTGGCACGGCCCGACGGGCTGTTGAATGATCGGAAAAACCGGCGCGGCACTCATCGCGGGTCGAAGGACCCCACCCAAGGAGACAGACAATGACCCCCAAGACATTGACGGCGACCCTCGTCGCGTCGCTCGCCTTTGCGCCGCTTGCCCGTGCCGACATCACCATCGGCCTGATCGCACCGCTGACCGGCCCCGTCGCCGCCTATGGCGACCAGGTGAAGAACGGCGCTCAGACCGCCGTCGACGAGATCAATAAGAAAGGCGGGATACTCGGCGAGAAGGTCGTCCTCGAACTGGCCGACGATGCCGGCGAACCGAAACAGGGCGTTTCCGCCGCCAACAAGGTCGTCGGCGACGGCATTCGCTTCGTCGTCGGCCCGGTGACCTCGGGCGTCGCCATTCCGGTTTCCGACGTGCTGGCGGAAAACGGCGTGCTGATGGTCACCCCGACCGCGACGGCGCCTGACCTCACCAAGCGCGGTCTCACCAACGTGCTGCGCACCTGCGGCCGCGACGACCAGCAGGCCGAAGTCGCCGCCAAATACGTGCTGAAGAATTTCAAGGACAAGCGCGTTGCCATCGTCAACGACAAGGGTGCCTACGGCAAGGGCCTCGCCGACGCCTTCAAGGCGACGCTGAATGCCGGCGGCATCACCGAAGCCGTCAATGACGCGATCACCCCCGGCGACAAGGATTTCAGCGCGCTCACCACCCGCATCAAGTCCGAAAAGGTCGACGTGGTCTATTTCGGCGGCTACCACCCGGAAGGCGGCCTGCTCGCCCGCCAGCTGCATGATCTCGCCGCCAACGCGACGATCATCGGCGGCGACGGCCTCTCCAACACCGAATTCTGGGCCATCGGCACGGATGCCGCCGCCGGCACCGTCTTCACCAACGCTTCGGACGCGACGAAGAACCCGGATTCCAAGGCCGCAGCCGAGGCGCTCGCTGCCAAGAACATCCCGGCCGAAGCCTTTACACTCAACGCCTATGCCGCTGTCGAAGTGCTGAAAGCCGGCATCGAGAAGGCCGGCAGCGCCGAGGACGCGGAAGCCGTCGCGGCTGCGCTGAAAGACGGCAAGGAAATCCCGACCGCCATCGGCAAACTCACCTACGGCGAAACCGGTGACCTCACTTCGCAGAGCTTCTCGCTCTACAAGTGGGAAGCCGGCAAGATCGTCGCGGCCGAATAAACCATCGCTGATCGCCATCGACCGGGCACCCCTGTGGCGCCCGGTTTCGTTTGCGGCACTCGCTTGTGGCGGCATATCGGTTATAACTTCTGAATCGCTTGTAATGTGAGCAACTCATGACCAGACTCGAACGTCTCATCGACCAAGGCGTCGGCCGCGTGCCGGCCGATATCGTGCTGAAGGGCGGCAGCTTCTTCGATCTCGTCACCGGCGAATTCGTCCGCTCTGACATTGCCATCGGCGCCGACCGTATCGTCGGCACCTCGGGCGATTATGCGGGCGAAATCGAGATCGATATCTCGGGAAAAATAGTCGTCCCAGGCTTCATCGACACGCATCTGCACATCGAATCCTCGCTGGTCACGCCGCATGAATTCGACCGCTGCGTCCTGCCCTATGGCGTCACCACCGCGATCTGCGATCCGCACGAAATCGCCAATGTGCTGGGCAGCGCCGGTATCGAATTCTTTCTCGAATCCGCGCTGGAGACGATCATGGACATCCGCGTCCAGCTCTCCTCCTGCGTGCCGGCGACGCATCTCGAAACCTCCGGCGCCGACCTGCCGATTGAAAGCCTCCTTCCCTACCGCGACCATCCCAAGGTCATCGGCCTTGCCGAATTCATGAATTTTCCCGGCGTGATCCACAAGGATCCCGTCTGCATGGCCAAGCTCGACGCCTTCCAGGGCGGACATATCGACGGCCACGCCCCGCTGCTCTCCGGCAACGATCTCAATGGTTACCTCGCTGCCGGCATCCGCACCGAGCACGAATGCACGAGCGCTGCCGAAGCACTGGAAAAGATCCGCAAGGGCATGCATGTCCTCGTGCGCGAGGGTTCGGTATCCAAGGATCTCGCCGCTTTGATCCCCATTATCACCGAGCGGTTGTCGCCTTATCTGGCGCTCTGCACCGACGACCGCAATCCGCTCGACATCGCCGAACAGGGCCATCTCGACCACATGATCCGCACGGCGATAGCAGCCGGCGTCGAGCCCCTGGCAATTTATCGCGCCGCCTCGATCTCTGCCGCCCGCGCCTTCGGCCTGAGGGACCGAGGCCTGGTTGCGCCGGGCTGGCGCGCCGATCTGGTCGTTCTCGACAGCCTGGAAAGCTGCCGCGCCGAGATCGTCTTCTCGGCCGGCCGCCGCGTCACCGATGCGCTCTTTTCCACACGCAGGCCGGTTGCCCCGATCGGCCTCGACAGCGTCAAGGCGAGGCCCGTCAACGCCGCCCATTTCGGCGTGCCGGTCGCCGAAGGCGAAACGCCTGTCATCGGTGTCATCCCGGGCAAGATCATCACCGAGCATCGCCGCTACCGCCTGCCCGTCAAGGGCAACGAGACGACGGTCGATCTCGCCAACGACATCATCAAGGTCGCCGTCATCGAACGCCACGGCAAGAACGGCAACCACGCCAACGGCTTCGTCCAGGGCTTCGGCCTGAAGAAGGGCGCGATCGCTTCCACAGTCGGCCATGACAGCCACAATATCTGCGTCGTCGGCGTCAGCGAAGACGACATGGCGCGCGCCGCAAACCGCCTCGGCGAGATCAAGGGCGGCTTCGTCGTCGTCGAGGACGGCAAGGTCACCGGCGAAATCGCCCTGCCCATCGCCGGCCTGATGAGCCTCGAGCCCTACGAGACGGTCCGCGATACGCTGCACCAGCTGCGCAAAGCCGCCTTCGCGCTCGGCGCCACGCTGGAGGAACCCTTCCTCCAGCTCGCCTTCCTGCCGCTGCCGGTCATCCCGCACCTGAAAATATCCGATCGCGGCATGGTTGATGTGGACAAGTTCGCGCTGATCGGGTGATGTGATCGATCGTCGGCGACAAACGCTCTCAGACCGCGTGATGCTTGGTGGTCAGCTCAAGCCCGATTGCTTTCATTACAGCCAGCGTGGTTTCAAGGGTGGGATTTCCGCTTTCGCTGAGTGCCTTATAAAGGTGCTCGCGCGCTAGGCCTGTTTCCCTGGCGATCTTGCTCATGCCCTTGGCACGCGCGACGACGCCAAGAGCAGACGCAATGAATTTCGCGTCTCCCGTCTGCAATGCCTCGATGACAAAGGCTTCAATGGCCTCGTCGGAATCAAGCATCTCAGCCGGGTCGAAGTCGAAAATCTCTTCAGCCATTATCGTCCCTCCATTCCGAGGCAATTCTTTTTGCCGTTCGTATATCGGTTTCCTGCGTGCTTTTGTCACCGCCGCAGAGAAGCACAATGATGGTTTCTCCACGTTTGCAATAATAGATCCGATAACCAGGCCCATAGTGAATGCGCAGTTCGCTCAGCCCTTCGCCGATCGGCGAGGCGTCGCCGGCATGCCCCGTCGCAAGACGCTGAAGGCGCAAAGCAATCGTCGCCTTGGCCTTCCCATCCTTCAACTTTTTGTGCCACTTTCGAAAAGTAGCTGTCTACTTCAAGATGAACAGAGCAATTGTAAGTTAAAAAGTACATCTCTGTCAAATTCGCCATTTCCACAACCGGAAATCGGCCTTGCGTCAAACCCGCGCACAAAACCCACCCAGCGCCGCAAGCTTCACCGACCCCTCGCCCGCCGCCGCCTCGAAGCCCGGCATCTCAAGCAGTTCGCCGCGCGCCATGCCTTCCGGCATGCGGAATTCCGCCGGTTTGCGCGTCAGGTTGAAAACGAAGAGCAGTTTTTCCCCGTCCTTTTCGCGGATAAAGGCGAGCAGGTCCTGATTGGTGCCGATGAAGGTCATGTCGCCGTCGATCAGCGCCGGATGTTGCTTCCGGAATGCGAGCGTTTTGCGGTAGTGATTGAGCACCGAGCTGTCGCTTCCCTCCTGCGTATCCACGGAAAGTGCCGCCTGCTCGTAAGGCACCGGCAGCCAGCTCTTTTCCGCCGAGGTAAAGCCCGCATGCGCCTTGCTCGCCTCCCAGGGCATGGGCGTACGGCATCCGTCGCGGCCCTTGAAGGCCGGCCAGAAGCGGATGCCGTATGGGTCGCGCAGATCCTCGAAGGCAAGCTCCGCCTCCGGCAGGCCGAGCTCCTCGCCCTGATAGAGGCAGATCGAACCGCGCAGCGCCGAAAGCACCGAGATCGCCAGCTTGGCGATGACAGGCCGCTCTTCCGCCGTCAGCGCGAAACGGCTGACATGGCGCATGACGTCGTGGTTGGAAAAAGCCCAGCAGACCCAGCCGTCCGTCACCGACTTCTGGAAAGCCTCGACGCAGCCGCGAATATGCTCGGCGGTGAAATCCGAGCCCAGCAGGTCGAATGTGTAGCACATATGCAGCTTGTCGTCGCCGCTCGTATAGGCGGCCACCGTCTTCAGCGAACGCGCCCCGTCGCCGACCTCGCCGACCGTTGTGCGATCCTCGTACTGATCGAGCAGCACCCGGAAGCGTTTGAGGAAATCGACATTTTCCGGCTGCGTCTTGTCATAGAGGTGGTTCTGCATGCCGTAGGGATTGCTGTCGGGCGCATCGAGGCCCCCGTCACTGGTATCGGGCTCGTGCGGCGGATTGCTTCTGAGCTGCTTGTCGCAGAAATAATAGTTGACGGTATCCAGCCGGAAGCCGTCGACGCCGCGGTCGAGCCAGAACTTCACCGTCTTCAGCACAGCGTCCTGCACTTGCCTGCTGTGGAAATTGAGGTCCGGCTGCGAGGTCAGGAAATTGTGCTGGTAATATTGGCGGCGCACGCCGTCCCACTCCCAGCCCGGCCCGCCGAAGATCGACAGCCAGTTGTTCGGCGCCGTGCCGTCCGGCTTCGGGTCGGCCCAGACATACCAGTCCGCCTTCGGATTGGTCCGGCTCGCCCGGCTCTCGACGAACCAGGCATGGCGGTCCGATGTGTGCGAGATCACCTGGTCGATGACGACCTTGATGCCGAGCCTGTGCGCCTCGGCCATCATCTCGTCGAAATCGGCGAGCGTGCCGAAGATCGGGTCGACGTCGCAATAATCGGAAACGTCGTAGCCCATGTCGGCCATCGGCGATTTGAAGAAGGGCGAAAGCCAGATCGCGTCGACACCGAGGCTGGCGATATACGGCAGCCGGCGGGTGATCCCTTTGAGGTCGCCGAGCCCGTCGCTGTTGGTGTCCTGAAACGAGCGCGGATAGACCTGATAGATCACCGCGCCGCGCCACCAGTCCGCATTCCCGCTCGTCTGCAATGCCATCGGCTACGTCTCCTGCTTGTTTGCGCTCGCCACACTAAAGCGGACGAAACAAAAGACAACCACATCAAGCCGTTATCAAAGTGCTGCCGATGTCGCGACACGTCGTCGCGATCCGACAAGGGGGAGGCGTATATAGGCTTGTCCACAACCCGTTTCGAGCTTCCGGATTTGGGGTTGCAACGCGATTCCTTTGCGATAAGGTGCGCACTGACCTGCACGTAAGAGGTCAAACACCGGGAACAAATGTCTAATAAAGGCGCAAAGCCTAGAAAGGTGGACCCACAATGAACCAGTTCACGAAAAAATTTCTCGCCTCCGCAATGCTTGGCACATTGCTGGCGTTTTCGGCGCATGCGGCCACTCTCAATATTCACAATGGTGGCGATCCGCAGTCGCTCGATCCGCAGAAACTGTCAGGCGACTGGGAGAACCGCATCGCCGGCGACATTTTCGAAGGTCTGGTCACCGAGGACGCCAAGGACAATCCGATCCCCGGCCAGGCCGAAAGCTGGACCATTTCACCCGATGGCAAGGTCTACACCTTCAAGCTTCGCGACGGCATCAAGTGGTCCGATGGCCAGCCGGTAACGGCAGGAGACTTCGTCTTCGCCTTCCAGCGCCTCGTCGACCCGAAAAACGCCGCCGATTATGCCTACCTGCAGTTCACCATCAAGAACGCCGAAAAGATCAACAAGGGCGAGATCACAGACCTCAACCAGCTGGGCGTCAAGGCGATCGACGACAAGACGCTCGAAATCACCCTTGAGAACCCGACCCCCTATTTCCTCAATGCGCTGATGCATTACACCGCCTATCCGTTGCCGAAGCACGTCGTCGAGGCCAAGGGCCAGGATTGGGTCAAGATCGGCAACATCGTCACCAACGGCCCCTACAAGCCGGTCGAGTGGGTTCCGGGTTCCCATGTCACGACAGTCAAGAACGATCAGTGGTACGACACCAAGGACCTGAAGATCGACGGCGCCAAGTTCTTCGTGCTGGAAGACCAGGAAGCCGCGCTGAAACGTTACCGCGCCGGCGAATTCGATATCCTCACCGACTTTCCGACCGACCAGTACGAGTGGATGAAGAAGAACCTGCCCGGCCAGGCGCATGTCGCCCCCTTCTCCGGGCTCTATTATTACGTCGTCAACTCGCAGAAACCGCCCTTCAGCGACAAGCGCGTCCGCCAGGCGCTCTCCATGGCGATCAACCGTGAAGTCATCGGCCCGCAGATCCTCGGCACCGGCGAACTGCCGGCCTATTCCTGGGTGCCGCCGGGCACGGCAAATTACGGCGAACCGGCCTATGTCAGCTGGAAGGACCTGCCCTATAGCGAGAAGGTGGCCGAAGCCAAGAAGCTTCTGACCGAAGCCGGTTTCGGTCCGGACAAGCCGCTGCACGCCGTTCTCAGCTACAACACCAACGACAACCACAAGCGCATCGCCGTCGCCATCGCTTCCATGTGGAAGCCGCTCGGCGTCGATGTCGAGCTCGTCAACGCCGAAACCAAGGTGCATTACGACCAGATGCAGCGTGGGCAAGTCGAAATCGGCCGCGCCGGCTGGCTCGCCGACTACAACGATCCTGATAATTTCCTGAACCTTCTGGTGACAGGCGTGCAGATGAATTACGGCCGCTGGTCCAATCCTGATTACGACAAGATGATCAAGGAAGGCAACGCCGAGACGGATCTCACCAAGCGTGCCGCGATCTTCAAGAAGGCCGAGCAGTTGGCGCTGGATGAATCCGCCGCCCTGCCGATCTACTACTATGTCTCGAAGAATGTCGTTTCGCCGAAGATCGAAGGCTTCGTCGACAATATCCAGGACATCCACCGCACTCGCTGGCTGTCGATGAAAGAGTAAGGGAAAACGGTCCTTTCCGCACATCGCGGAAAGGACCGGCCCACGACCATGATCAAATACGCCCTCCGTCGCCTCCTGTCGACGATCCCCGTCATGTGGATCGCCGTGACAGCCTCGTTTTTTGTTTTGCGCCTTGCTCCCGGCGGCCCTTTCGATGGCGAAAGGCCATTGCCGCCGGTGATCCTGAAGAACCTTGCGATCCACTACAATCTCGACAAGCCGCTCATCCAGCAGTACCTGATCTATGTCGGCGACCTGCTTAGGGGCGATCTCGGCCCCTCCTTCGCCAGCGAGGATTTCACCGTCGCCCAGCAGATCATGATCGGCCTGCCCTACACCTTCACCATCGGTGCGGCCGCCTTCCTGATTGCCATCATCGTCGGCGTCGCCGTCGGCTGTCTTGGGGCGCTCTATCAGAACAAGGCACCGGATTATATTCTGGGTGCGCTCATCCTGATCGGCGTCGTGCTGCCGAACTTCCTGATTGCGCCCATCCTGCAGCTCGTCTTCGGCATCCATCTCGCCTGGTTTCCAGTCGGCGGCTGGGGTGACGGCTCGATCAAATACCTCATCCTGCCGATCGTCGTTCTGGCGCTGCCGCATGCCGGCCGCATCTCGCGCATCACCCGCGGCTCGATGATCGAGGTGATGAACCAGAACTTCATCCGCACCGCCAAGGCCAAAGGCATCGGCCCGCGGCTGACCGTGATGCGCCACGCGCTGAAGCCTGCGCTGATGCCTGTCGTTTCCTATCTGGGTCCGGCGGCAAGCTACCTTCTCACCGGCTCGCTGGTTGTCGAAAGCATCTTCGGATTGCCCGGCATCGGCCGCTATTTCGTCAACGCGGCGCTGAACCGCGATTACGGCATGGTTCTCGGTACGGTCATCTTTTACATGGTGCTGATCGTGTTCCTGAACCTTCTGGTCGATATCGCCTATGCCTGGCTGGACCCGAAAGTGAGAAACCGATGATCCTCAACCCCGCAAAACGCGAGCTGCTTGCCCAGGAACTGCTGGCGGCGGAAGGCCTTGCGCCCGAAAGCCGTTCGCTCACCAAGGATGCCTTGCGCCGCCTTGGGCGCAACAAGGCGGCCGTCCTGTCGATCGTTGTCCTGACGGTTCTGATCCTCGCCGCCTTCCTCGGCCCCTGGTTCATTCCCTTCAACTATGAGGATCCGGATTGGGCCGCCTTCCGCATCCCGCCCTCGATCGAGACCGGCCACTATTTCGGCACCGACCCGAACGGCCGCGACCTACTTGCCCGCGTCCTTTACGGCACCCGCGTCTCGCTCGCCGTGGCGCTGACGGCGACCGTCGTCTCCGTCGTCATCGGCGTGCTCTACGGCGCGATCTCGGGCTATATCGGCGGCAGGCTGGATGCGATCATGATGCGCTTCGTCGATATCATGTATGCGCTTCCCTACATCCTCTTCGTCATCCTGCTGATGGTCATCTTCGGCCGCAACGTCTATCTGCTCTTTGCCGCGATCGGCGCGCTGGAGTGGCTGACCATGGCCCGCATCGTGCGCGGCCAGACGCTATCGATCAAGCATCGCGAATTCATCGAGGCGGCCCGCGCCTCCGGGCAGCGGCCGTTCAAGATCATCATCAAGCACATCATTCCGAACCTCGTCGGACCGGTGGTGATCTTCGCGGCGCTGACGGTGCCCGAAATTATCGCCACCGAAAGCTTTCTGTCCTATCTCGGCTTCGGCGTGCAGGAACCGCTGACCTCGCTCGGCACGCTGATCGCCGAGGGAACCGATGCCATGGAAAGCATGCCCTGGCTTTTGATCTTCCCGGCAAGCTTCCTCGTCGCCCTGCTGCTCAGCCTGCTCTTCATCGGCGACGGCCTGCGCGACGCGTTCGACCCGAAGGATCGCTAAAGAATGGCCCACGAAACACAAAAAGACGTCCTCCTCGAACTCAAGGACTATGCGATCACCTTCAAGACGCCTGACGGAGAGGTGAAGGCGGTCTCCAACATGAACCTCACCGTCCGGCGCGGCGAGCGCATCGCCATCGTCGGCGAGTCCGGCTCCGGCAAGAGCCAGACCTTCCTCGGCATCATGGGCCTGCTCGCCAAGAACGGCAAAACGACGGGACAGGCGCTGCTCGAAGGCAAGGATGTGCTGTCGCTGAAGCCGCGCGAACTCGACCAGATCCGCGGCAAGGACATGGCGATGGTCTTCCAGGACCCGATGACCGCCTTGAACCCGTCGCTGAAGATTTCCCGGCAGCTGACCGAACAGCTCGAGGTTCACCGCGGCCTGACGGCGCGCGCCGCCTCGGACGCCGCCCTCGACATGCTGAAACGCGTCGGCATTCCCGACCCGACACGGCGCTTTCACCTCTATCCGCACGAGCTCTCCGGCGGCATGCGCCAGCGCATCGTCATCGCCATGGCGCTGCTCACCAAGCCGAAGCTCCTGATCGCCGACGAGCCGACGACGGCACTCGACGTCACCATCCAGGCCCAGATCCTCGATCTCTTCAACGACCTGACGGCGGAAATGAACACGGCGCTCATCATGATCACCCATGATCTCGGCGTCGTCGCCGGCCTCGCCGACCGCGTCGCCGTCATGTATGCCGGCCGCATCGTCGAGGAGGCGCCCGTCGACGAACTCTTCGACAACCCGGCCCATCCCTATACCGCAGCACTGCATGCCTCGATCCCGCGCCCGGACCAGGATGTCGACGACCTCGTCGTCATCCCCGGCCGGCCGCCGAACCTGCAGCACCTGCCGAAGGGCTGCAATTTCTCGCCGCGCTGTTCGCAGGTCCAGGATGATTGCATCGACCGTCCGCCACCGCTCGAAACCCTGGCGCCGCGCCACTGCGCCGCCTGTTACCACCCCTTCCCGCGTCGTGAGGAGCTGCTGAACCATGGCTGACCGATCGCTTCTGAGGGTCGAAAACCTGACGACCCAGTTCGAACTGCCGGCAAAGGGCTTGTTCAAGCCGCCGATCTTCCTCACCGCCGTCAACAATGTCAGCTTCGACCTCGCCGAAGGCCGCACGCTCGGCGTCGTCGGCGAATCCGGCTGCGGCAAGTCCACGCTCGGCCGCTCCATCCTGCGGCTCCTGAAATCGCAGAAGGGCCGCATCCTCTGGCAGGGCCGCAATCTTCTCGACCTCTCGGAAGAGGAAATGCGCGCCGCCCGCCGCGACATGCAGATCATCTTCCAGGATCCGATCGCCTCGCTCGACCCGCGCATGACGGTCGGCGACATCATCGCCGAGCCGCTCACCGTTTTCGAGCCGAAGCTGTCGAAGGCCGAGCGCACCGAACGCGTCCGCGAGATCATGACCGCCGTCGGCCTGGTGCCGGAGATGATCAACCGCTATCCGCACGAATTCTCCGGCGGCCAGGCGCAGCGCATCGGCATTGCCCGGGCGGTCGTCACCAAACCCAAGCTGATCATCTGCGACGAACCGGTCTCGGCCCTCGACGTCTCGATCCAGGGCCAGGTGATCACGCTTCTGCGCAAACTGCGCAAGGAATTCGGCCTGACGCTGATCTTCATCAGCCACGACCTTTCCGTCGTGCGGCTGATCTCCGACGATGTGCTGGTGCTCTATCTCGGCCGCGTGGTGGAAGCTGGCGACTGCGCCACCGTCTTCGATCATCCGGCCCATCCCTATACGCAGGCGCTGTTTTCCGCAGCACCCATCCCGGATCCGAAGCTCGCGCGCCTGCGCACCCGCATCCGCCTGCAGGGCGATCCGCCCTCGCCGCTCAACCCGCCGAAAGGCTGCGTCTTCTCGCCGCGCTGCTGGAAGGCGACCGACATCTGCCGCACCGAAATGCCGCCGACCGAGGAAGTCCGCCCCGGCCAGAAGGCCGCCTGTTATCATATGGACAGGCCGTGAAACGCTGCAAAAGCGGACTTATTTTGGGATTCAAATTGCCTGATAAGGAAGATTTATAGGCGCGCATGCTACCTCGTTCCCGCCCGATCATGGGCTGGGGAACGCATATATGAAATCGAAACTATCCGGGTTGATCGCGGTTACGGCCGCGATTATCGCCGCCTCCGCCGTCTCGTCGCATGCCGAAGATCTGAAGTTCAAGCTCATCAACGGCACGAACTCCGTCCTGACGCGCTTCTACAGCGCGCCGACCGGAGTCGATAACTGGGAAGAAGACGTCTTCGGCGATGACGTTCTCAATCCGGGCGAGAGCATGGATATCACCATCGCCGATGGCCGCACCGTCTGCAAATACGATATGCGCTTCGAGTTTGACGAGGATTCGAACCTCGACACAACCGAAGATACGCAGGATCTTTGCCAGATGGGCAGCTACACCATCCACGAATAAGCAGCCTTCGCCGGCGCCCGCCTTCGCTTGGCCGAAGGCGGGCTTTCATTCCTTGTCGGATCGGCGCTCGCAACATCGGCGCTTGTCACTCCGCCCGGCTCCGCGTATCAGCGGATGAAGCGTCAATTCAAAGCGATAGAGCGTCCTGCTGATCAGCGGCGCTCCGATGCCGGGAGGACAAGGTGAGCAGACGGCTTCTATCGATCGGTGAATGCATGGTGGAGCTTTCGCAGGCAGGTGACGGCCTGCTGCGCAAAGGTTTCGCCGGCGATACGTTCAACACCGCCTGGTATGCCCGCGCCTGCCTTGCCGCCGACTGGTCTGTCGATTATTTCACTGCGCTTGGCGACGACGCCATGTCGGATGAGATGGTGGCCTTCATCGACGCGGCAGGCATCGGCACGAGCCTCATCCGCCGCATCAGGGGTAAGACGCCCGGCCTTTACATGATCAACCTGAAGAATGGCGAGCGCTCCTTCAGCTACTGGCGCGACAATTCGGCCGCCCGCAGCCTCGCCGCCGATCCTGACAGTCTGCGCGAGGCAGTGGAAAGCGCCGACGTCGTCTACTTCTCCGGCATCACCCTCGCCATCCTGCCGCAGGAGGATGCCGCAACGCTGCTGGCTGAAATCCGCCGCGCCAAGGCTGCCGGCAAGCTCGTGGTCTTCGACCCCAATATCCGTCCCCGCCTCTGGTCGAGCTACGACGTGATGCACGCGACGATCAGCGAAGGCGCCCGTTCCTCCGTGCTCGTCATGCCGAGCTTCGACGACGAGGCAGCCCATTTCGGCGACGATTCCATCGAGGCGACCATCCATCGCTACAGAGCGCTCGGCGCCGTCAATATCGTCGTCAAGAACGGCGCGGACGGCGTCAGGTTGAATTTCGCCGGCGAGGAGAGCTTCGTTCCGGCCGAGAAGGTGAAAAAAGTGGTCGACACGACAAGCGCCGGCGACAGTTTCAATGGCGCCTTCCTCTCCCGGTATCTCGAAACCGGCGATGCGCCCGCCGCCGCCCGCTTCGCTGCAGGGGTTGCAGCCCGCGTTGTCAGTGAACATGGCGCGTTGGTCGTGAAGGAAAAGCTTGGTTTGGGCGGCTGAGTCCGCGCACGAGGGCCTAACAAGAGCGCGTGCGCCGGCGCTCTCCGCCCTATCGGCATTCTGCTCCGGAAGCGAAGCAGGAAATCAGGATTTCGTCGGCCGATCGGTCTCGCGAACCGCCTCGTCATGATACCAGCAGCTGTCGAGCGCAGCATCACAGACTTCGGCTGCCTCGCGTTCCATCACCCGGGCGCGTTCGAACCGGCTGGCGGCCCGCGGCGGCCGGACGGGAAACTGGTAGATCGTTGCGGATTCACGATGGAAACCGGTGGGCATGAGATCGCCTCCATTCAGCCTGCGCATCAACATTTGCCACCGAAACCATAGCACGATGCACAGAGTTTATGCAAATTGCATAAAATATATGCACAACCATCGCGGTGATTGATCGCTATGCTGTCTACGCCAGAAGCTTCCGCCTATTTGTTCAACACTTCATCACTTCAGGCTAACGCCCAATTTTTCATCCGGTTCCAAGGCCAAAAAATTCCGTTCTTCCTGATGATTCAGCCTTCAGCCGCGAAATCGGGCAGCTTTCGGGGAAGCGGAAAAAAGCGTGCCGGCCCGTTGATTCGCGATTTTTCTTTCGCAGGGCGTCAAACTGGCACGCTACATGCTTCAACAGATGCATCCCCTGGCGGTCGGATGCGTTTGCGCGCCGAGATCGTCTCCGGATTTGCTCACCTTCGTAGCATTTGAGAGAGTCACGATGACAAAATATAAGCTCGAGTATATTTGGCTCGATGGGTACACTCCGGTACCGAACCTGCGTGGCAAGACGCAGATCAAGGAATTTGACGCATTTCCGACGCTGGAACAGCTTCCGCTCTGGGGCTTTGACGGCTCTTCGACGCAGCAGGCCGAAGGCCGCAGCTCCGATTGCGTGCTGAAGCCGGTCGCCATCTATCCCGACCCGGCCCGCACCAACGGCGCGCTCGTCATGTGCGAAGTCATGATGCCCGATGGCGTCACGCCGCACGCATCGAATGCCCGCGCCACCATCCTCGACGACGAAGATGCCTGGTTCGGCTTCGAGCAGGAATATTTCTTCTACCAGAACGGCCGGCCGCTCGGCTTCCCCGAGCAGGGCTACCCGGCTCCGCAGGGCCCTTATTACACCGGCGTCGGCTATTCCAATGTCGGCGACGTCGCCCGCGAAATCGTCGAGGAACATCTCGATCTGTGCCTGGCTGCCGGCATCAACCACGAAGGCATCAATGCCGAAGTGGCCAAGGGCCAGTGGGAATTCCAGATTTTCGGCAAGGGCTCCAAGAAGGCCGCCGACCAGATCTGGATGGCACGCTACCTCCTGCAGCGCCTGACCGAAAAATACGGCATCGACATCGAGTATCATTGCAAGCCGCTCGGCGACACCGATTGGAACGGTTCGGGCATGCACTGCAACTTCTCGACCAAGTACATGCGCGAAGTCGGCGGCAAGGCCTATTTCGAAGCGCTGATGGCGCAGTTCGAAAAGAACCTGATGGACCACATCAACGTCTACGGTCCTGACAATGACAAGCGCCTGACCGGCAAGCACGAAACGGCTCCGTGGAACAAGTTCTCCTACGGCGTTGCCGACCGCGGCGCTTCGATCCGCGTCCCGCACTCCTTCGTCAAGAACGACTACAAGGGCTATCTGGAAGATCGCCGCCCGAACTCGCAGGGCTGCCCCTACCAGATCGCTTCGCAGGTTCTGAAGACGATCTCGGAAGTTCCACTCGCAGGCTCGGCTTCCGCTGCCGCTTAACCTCCCAAACGGCGCCGGTCCACGACCGGCGCCGTCATTCCTTCCGCATGAAATCTGCGATCGTCCGCTGACATATTCGCGGCGATCGAGCCGCTAAGGCCCTGCAAACGCTGGCATGCGGCTGTAATATTTCCATCATGGTCATGCCTCAAAATAGGTAAGCGGGAATCGCCGTTCCGGAACCCCGCTTTGGGGTTGAGCGTTGACAGATCACTGCAACGCGGATGGAAATCGCGACATGCTGCAACGTCCGGCAAACACTTACAGCGGCGAGAGCTGGGCCAATGCCGCCTCCCCCGGCAAACTGCCGGAACGGCTGGTCATCGTCACCGATGCCTGGCATCCGCAGGTCAATGGCGTGGTGCGCTCGATCGAGAACACCAATCGCGAGCTTGCGAAGATGGGCGTCGAGGTTTCGATGGTGACGCCGGAGCGCTTCAACAGCATCCCCTGCCCCACCTATCCCGAGATCCGCCTGTCGATCGCCAGTTATCGCCGCATCGCCCGCGAGATCGCAAAGCACAATCCCTCCTACGTGCATATCGCCACCGAAGGGCCGCTCGGTCTGACCGCCCGCCGGTGGTGCCTGAAGAACCGCATGCCGTTTTCGACGAGCTACCATACCCGCTTCCCGGAATATGTCGCGGCCCGCCTGCCGATCCCGAAGAGCTGGCTCTATTCCTTCGTCCGCTGGTTCCACAATGGCGGCGCCGGCTGCATGGTGGCGACACCGAGCCTGGCGCGCGAACTGTCGGAAAAGGGCATCCGCAATCTCATGCCCTGGAGCCGCGGCATCGACGCCGCGCAGTTCCGTCCTATGGCGCTCGAGGAAAAGCCCTTCGGCCTGCCGCGCCCGATCTTCATGACCGTCGGCCGCGTGGCGCTGGAAAAGAACCTGCCCGCCTTCCTCGATCTCGATCTGCCGGGCTCGAAGGTCGTCGTCGGCGATGGGCCGGCGCGCGCCGAGCTCGAAAAGCAATATCCTGATGTCTTCTTCGCCGGCGTGAAGTTCGGCGAGGAGCTGGCGCAAGCCTATGCCCAAGCCGACGTCTTCGTCTTTCCCTCGCTCACCGACACTTTCGGCAACACCATCCTCGAAGCGCTGGCATCGGGCGTTCCGGTCGCAGCCTATCCGGTGACCGGCCCTCTCGACATCATCGGCGAGGACAGCGAGGTTGGCGCGCTCGATACGGACCTGCGCGCCGCCTGCCTTGCCGCCCTCTCCGCTTCGCGGGAGAAGGCGCATGCGCTCGCCATGCAATATTCCTGGGAAGCGGCGACGCTGCAATTCATCAACAACATCCGCGCCGCCAACGGCGTCATCACCCCGAAATGGAAGAAGGCCTGGCAATTCGCCAAGTCGCTTCCGAGAAGCAGAAAGCCCGGCGAAACCGCCGGGCCTCTCCCTTCCGGAGACTGATCAATCCTTTTTGTGCAGGGCGCTGCGAAGCGTGTCGTTGGCGATCGCAATCGCGCTGCGGACGGCCGGCGTTTCGGTAATTGCATTGAGCAGCACGAAGTCGTGGATCGTGCCGTTGTAGCGGATCGAGGTGACCTTGACGCCAGCCTGGCTGAGCTTGCGGCCATAGGCTTCGCCTTCATCGCGCAGCACATCGTTTTCATCGGTGATGATGAGGGCCGGCGGCAGACCGTTGAGCTGCTCGAGCGATGCCTGCAGCGGTGAAGCGGTCGGCTCCTTGCGCTTGGCCTCGTCTGGCAGATAGGCGTTCCAGAACCACTTCATCGCTTCCTTGGTCAGCCACGGGCCGTTAGCGAACTGGTTATAGGAACCATTGTCGAAATTGGCGTCGGTGACAGGGTAGAACAGCACCTGCTGGTCGATCGCAGGGCCGCCGCGCTCCTTGGCAAGCAGCGTCACCACGGCCGCCATATTGCCGCCGACGCTGTCGCCCGCAACCGCGAGCCTGCTGGCGTCGACCTTGAATTCCTTGGCATGTTCGGCGACATATTTGGTCGCGGCATAGGCCTGCTCGATGGCCACGGGATAACGGGCCTCCGGCGAGCGTTCGTAATCGACGAAGACGACGGCGGCATCGGCGCCGTTGGCGATCTCGCGCACCAGCCGGTCATGCGTGTCGGCATCGCCGAGCACCCAGCCGCCGCCATGGAAATAGAGAATGACCGGCAGCCTGCCCTTGGCATGTTCCGGGCGGACGATGCGCAGCTTGATGCTGTCCGTCGGGCCTGCCTTGATGACCTTGTTCTCTTCCTGCGCAGGAAGCTTCTTGACATCGCCTTTCTGCGCGCCGGCCAGCACATTGCGGGCATCGGCCGGCGACAGCGTGTAGATCGGCTTGCCGCCGGCAAGCCCGTCGATGAATTTCTGCGTCGTCGGTTCGAGTACCGGATCGGCAAGCGCGCCGACGGCGGACGCTGCCAGGAGTGCTGCTGCGGAAATTGCGGTCTTGATGGTCGACATTGTCTCGTCCTCTCGGGTTTTGATGTTCGTCCTGAACACTGTTTTTATATCGCGCACGATTATTTATCGAACAATCTAAATTTGCACATAGCTGTCATGCATAAAAATCGCTTTCGATTATTTATCGCGCGATATAGATTCCATCAGTTTTGGAGACAACCCATGCAGGATCCGCTGAAGCTCGACAATTTCATCTGCTTCGCCGTCTATACGGCAAGCCACGCACTGAACCGCGTCTACAAGCCGCTTCTCGACGCGCTCGGCCTCACCTATCCGCAATATCTGGCGATGGTTTCACTCTGGGAGCAGGACGGTCAAACCGTCGGCGGCCTCGGCGAAAAGCTTTTCCTGGAATCAAGCACGCTGACGCCTCTGCTGAAACGCCTGGAAACCGCTGGTTATGTCAGACGCGAACGCAGCAAGGACGACGAGCGCGTCGTGGTCCTCCGGCTGACGGAGGAAGGCAAGCACCTCAGGGAAAAGGCAATCGGCATCCCCGGCTGCATCGTCGCTGCCAGCGGTCGCTCTGCAGTCGACCTCACCCGGCTGCAGAGCGAGATCGTGGCGCTGCGCGAGGCGCTGAATAGGAGTGTGGCTTAGCTACTGAGCAGCAGATGGCTATGACAGAGTTTGTGACACCCCCTCTGCCCTGCCGGGCATCTCCCCCACAAGGGTGGAGATCGGCTGGGAGCAACGGCTTCCCCAAACAACTGGCCGTCACATGAACCGTAAATTTAGGGCGAAGCATGGCTTCTTGCCAATCTCCCCCCTTGTGGGGGAGATGTCCGGCAGGACAGAGGGGGGTGGCCGCACGGGCGCACACCCAATGAACCACCAACCAGCGCCCTAAAACCCTACGTCCGCCTCTTCTTGCCTTCGAACGGATTGTCGGCCGAGCGGAAATGGATGCGGATTGGCACGCTCGGCATGTCGAAATCGGCGCGCAACCCATTGATCAGATAACGCGTATAGGATTCCGGCAGCGCGTCGGAGCGGGTACAGGAGATCATGAAAGCCGGCGGACGGGCCTTCACCTGCGTCATATATTTCAGCTTGATGCGGCGGCCGGAAACAGCAGGTGGCGGATGCTGGATCTGCTGTGTCTCCAGCCAACGATTGAGCCGCGCCGTCGAAATGCGCTTGTTCCAGACCTTGTCCGTATCGATGATCGACTGCATCAGCTTGTCGAGACCCCAGCCGGTCTGGCCGGAGATCGGCACGGCGCGAATGCCGCGCGCCTGTGGCAGCAGCCGGTCGGTCTTTTCGCGCAGATCCGCAAGCACCGCCTGCCGATCCTCGATCATGTCCCATTTGTTGAAGGCGAGAACCGCCGCGCGGCCCTCGCGCAGCACCAGATCGACGATCTGCAGGTCCTGCTTCTCGAAGGGGATCGTCGCGTCGAAGACGATGACGACGGTTTCGGCAAAACGGATGGCGCGCAGCGCGTCGGCGACAGAGAGCTTCTCCAGCTTCTCGATCACCCGCGCCTTGCGGCGCATGCCTGCGGTGTCGAACATCTTGATGGTGCGGCCGCGCCAATCCCATTCGACCGAGATGGAATCGCGCGTGATGCCCGCCTCCGGCCCGGTCAAAAGCCGGTCCTCGCCGAGGAAGCGGTTGATCAGCGTCGACTTGCCGGCATTCGGCCGGCCGACGATCGCGACCCTGAGCGGCTTCGTTTCGTCATAGGCGGGCTCATCGTCCTCGTCGCCCTCGCCCTCCGCCTGGGAGACGTCGACGTTGGTGACGGCGACATCCTCCTTGGTCGGATAGGCCCGGTCTTCGCCGATCGCCGCGACGATCGCGTCGCGCAGATCGATCATGCCCTGCCCGTGCTCGGCCGAAATCGGCGTCGGTTCGCCGAGGCCCAGCGTATAGGCGTCATAGAAGCCGCTGTCGGAGCCGCGCGCTTCGGATTTGTTGGCGACGAGCACCACCGGCTTGCCGCGTCGGCGCAGCATTTCCGCAAGGGCCGTATCGACCGGCGTCAGCCCGCTCTTGGCATCGACGACGAAGAGCGAAAGATCGGCCTCGTCGATCGCCGCTTCCGTCTGGGCGCGCATGCGGCCCTGCAGGCTTTCCTCGTCGGCCTCTTCGAGGCCGGCCGTGTCGATGATGGTGAAGGTCAGACCCATCAACCGGGCATCGCCCGGCCGCCGGTCGCGGGTCACGCCTGGCGTGTCGTCGACAAGCGCCAGCTTCTTGCCGACCAGCCGGTTGAAAAGCGTCGATTTGCCGACATTCGGACGACCGACGATCGCGACCGTGAAACTCATTCTTTTTCCTTAAAACTCAGCCCTGCGCGGCGGGCGCCTTGCCGGATGCTGTAATGAGATCAAGCATCATATGGGCGCGATTGGCAACATTGCGCGGGCTGTCGGTATCGTCGACGATCGACTGGAACCATTGCCGCGCCTGCGCCATGTTGCCGGCCTTATAGGAAGCAAGGCCGAGCGCTTCGCGCGCCGAATGGCGGAAGGCATTGCCCGGCACGGCCATTTCCTCGATCGCGGCCGAAACCTGCTCGTAGGAACCGTTTTCGATCAGCAGCCAGCCGGCGCGCATTTTGGCGGCATCACGCACGGCAGCCGGAACGCCGTTGTCCTTGCCGATCTCGTTGAAGGCGGCGATCGCGGCGCTCGCATCGCCCTTCTGCGCCTGGACGGTCGCAGCCCGCATCCGCGCCAGCACCGGATAGGCGCCGTGGCCTTCCTTTTCGAGCTTGTCGAGTGCGGCCAGCGCCTCATCGTTCTTGTTCTCGTCGGCAAGCTTCATCGCCGCCAGGAACTGGTCGCCGGCGCCCGACGAGCGGTTGTCGTCCCAATATTCGTAGAGAACCTTGCCGGCGGTGCCGACGACGATCAGGATGGCGACGACGATGATATAACGGCCGAAGCGGCGCCAGGCGCCCTTCATCTGATCGGACCGCAATTCCTCATTGACTTCACGGATGAAGCTGTCGTCGTTGAATGCCATTCTCGTCTCCGGCCGCGGAAATACCCATACACTATGCATAATGCATATTGTCGGGCCTTCTACTCCATTTTGCCGCCGTTGTAAGGGGGATGTGAAAGATTAGAGCAATTCCAGGAAAAGTGCGCCGCGGTTTTCCCAGGCAAAGCGCGAAGCGCTTTTGCCGGGAATTGCGTAAAACAAAAAGTTAGAGCGGTTCTGCGCTTCCATGAAAAGCTGAACCGCTCTATCCCTAGCGAGTCCGACAGGACCCGCAAAGGACGCTCTAACACTTTGAATCCGCGCATAATCCTTTCCGAAAATCGGAATCGATTTTTGGGTATGCGCCGGTCACATCGCGAGCGGCGAGACCCCGATCAGCCATTCGTGCAGCTTCCAGATGATCAACGCCCAGGCGACGATGCCGATGACGACGGCATAGAGGTCGTATTTGGCCGAGACGAAGGGCCGGAGTACAATCTCGCCCGCCCGCTGCCGCCGTTTGAGCGAGATGCGAAGGATCACGCCCCAGGCGAGAAAGGCCGCAAACAGCAGCACAGACGACGTCTCGCCATTGGCGAGCAGATGCGCCAGCGCCCAGATCTTCACCGACAGCACCATCGGATGTTTGGTCTTCGCAGCGATATGCCCCGCCGGCAGCAGCGAGGCGACGAGACAGATCATCGCGATCAGCATCAGCGTGATCGCGATATGCGCCGTCCAGACCGGCGGATTGTAAAGCATGCCGGTTACCGCACGCGCCTGCCCGAATCCGTAGATCAACAGGATCAGCGTGGCCAGACTCGCGATCGAATAGGCCACCCGCCAGCTGGTCTCGCCGAGGCTTGCGATCATCGAACGGCGGAAGCCGGGGGCCACCACCCGCACCAGATGTACCCCGAGGAAAAGTATGATGCCGACGATAAGCAAAGTCATTGCGGATCCCTTCCGTGCCGTTTGTCATGGCTTAGCGGGTGACGTGAAAAAATGCCAGCAAGACCGCAGCTTCGCCGCAATTCTATCGGAGGGAAACCGCGAACAAATTGTCGCGGTGTCCATGTCCCGTTCTCTCCTCTCCACTTGTCTGGCTGCCTCGTTCCTGCTCCCGGCAATCGCCGAGGCGGCCGACCAGCCGAAACAGCTCGTCATCATTTCCTTCGACGGCGCCCACGACAATGCGCTCTGGCTGAAGAGCCGCGAGATGGCGGCGAAAAACGGCGCCCACTTCACCTATTTCCTCTCCTGCACCTTCCTGATGAACGAGGCGGCGAAGAAGGCCTACCAGGCGCCGCACCAGAAACGCGGAAAATCCAATGTCGGCTTCGCCCAGAGCGACGACGAGATCCGCGAGCGCCTCGGCAATATCTGGCACGCCCATCTCGAAGGCCACGACATATCAAGCCATGCCTGCGGCCATTTCGACGGCCGGCTCTGGAGCGAGACCGACTGGTCGGCCGAATATGCGACCTTTCACGCGACCCTTGAGAATGCCTGGAAAAGCGTCGGTCTCGACGAGCCCGCCGGCTGGCAGGACCTGGTCGATCACGGCATCAAGGGCTTTCGCGCCCCCTATCTCTCGGCGACCGCGGGCGCCGATATGATCGCCGCCGAAAAGAAGGCGGGCTTCAGCTATGATGCGAGCCTCGTCACCAAAGGCCCGGCCATGCCCGTCGAGGAAGATGGCATCATCCGCTTCGGCCTGCCGCTGATTCCAGAAGGCCCGAGCGAAAAGCCGATCATCGGCATGGACTACAATCTCTTCGTGCGGCACTCCAAGGGTGAGGAAGATTCCGCAGACAGCGCGGCCTTCGAGCAGCGCGCCTATTCAGCCTTCAAAGAGGCTTTCGACAAGCAATATGCCGGCGGTCGAACTCCCCTCCAACTCGGCTTCCACTTCGTCGAAATGAACGGCGGCGCCTACTGGCGCGCCCTCGACCGCCTGGTCAGCGACGTCTGCCACCGGGCTGACGTCGCCTGCGTCAGCTACTCCGAAGCGATCCCGATGATCGAGGCGCGCGGGAAACTGGAACGCGCGTCGGGGCTTTGAAGGGGCATTTTGACAACTGAGACGAGCTGCCGTGCGAGCCCCTCGACCCTTCGGGCTACCTTCTACCCGCTGGGGAGAAGGGAATGAGCCGCCGTCGAGACATACTCTCCAGAATGATAGATGAAGACGAGGTTGCCACGAATCTCTCCTCCCCTCGGGGCTATGGCATTCACACATTTAAAATTGCCTATGGGATTGCCTTCTGATTCTCTTGTTGCAAGCAGG